>CAVOKT010000011.1:0-720433 GCA_963696575.1 uncultured Acidobacteriaceae bacterium | reverse complement strand
TCCCGACCAGGTCCACCAAATTTTTCTAATTGATAATAAAGACGTTAATTTAAACATCCGTCCGACCGTGTCCTTATCGTGTCTTTAGTCCGGTGCACCTCCCATGGAGGCTTGGGAAGGAATCATGGTGCGGTCTCTATATGTTCGGGTCCAACACAATCCCGGTTGTCCACAAACTGACGTGTTTTCGCACCGAAAACGGCTCACGCAAGTCACCGAAAACAGGCAGCCAACAACGGCTACCTGCGCTCTCTCAATTCGTGCGGGGTTGCATGCGCGGAATGCGGTTGCCAGTTCGGCAGAGCAGGTTAAGTTCTGGTGGCCACCCTCCGAAGGAACGTAGACGTTTCACTGATGTGGTGAAACCTCCCACAAGCGGACTTGTGGTTCGAAACAATTCCAGTTTGCGCGCCGTCTTGGGGCAGTCCGAAAAAACAGGGCTGGGGGCCGACCATTCAGTCACGCATCGGCGTGAGTTCCGAGAAGTCGATTCCACTCTAAGGTTCACACCAGGTGCTGCGACTAGTGTTCCGCACAGGCTTACTCGCTAGATGAGAAAATCAGAAGAGCACCTTCAACGAGAACTGGATCTGTCGTGATGTTCCTGAAGTCTTGCTGATGTAGCCGAATCCGCTGCCGCGCAAGA
Source organism: uncultured Acidobacteriaceae bacterium (assembly GCA_963696575.1). Lineage (GTDB taxonomy): Bacteria > Acidobacteriota > Terriglobia > Terriglobales > Acidobacteriaceae > DASRAA01. The sequence continues at coordinate 719,787 of CAVOKT010000011.1, read as the reverse complement.
CATTCGAAGGCAAACCGAAGTTCACGAAATTGAAGACGTTGAAGAATTCGGCGCGAAACTCCAGGGTGCCAAGTTCGGCGCCGCCGCGGCTACCGAAAGGCGTGTCCTTGATCAGTGCGATATCGAAATTGCGATAACCGGGCCCGCGAAACGTGTTGCGACCGAGCGTTCCGAAATAACCCTGGTTCGGTCCGGTACCGCCTGGGACGTTGATAGGGATGCTAAAAAACGAAGCGTTGTCGGCTCCCCGGCCGAAGTAGTCGGCGGGCACGACGCCGCTGGTCGAAAGTTTCGGCATCGACACCAGGTCAGGGCGATCGGCTCCGCTGGCGCCTGCGCCCGTCTGCTGCACTCCGGAGTAAACGGTGAAAGGCGGACCGGTCGTGAAGGTCGTGATGTCGAGAAACTGCCAACCGTAGGTCAAGGAACGCGGAGCGGAACGAAGAAAACTCACTTGATTGAGCGGGAGTACCTGGATCCAACTAAAGGTGAATACTTGTGTCTCGTCGAAGGTCGATAGTCCTCTTTCCGCGGCCGGATTCCACGGGTCCTGAGGAGATGTCTGCAAGATGACGCCGGCGCCTGCGATCGATCCACCCTGAACCGAACTGGTATCGTCGAGCGACTTGGAGTAGGTATAGCTGACCTGCAGACCCGTGCCCCAACGCGCCGAATTCTTGCTCAGGCTGGCCTGCAACGCGTTGTAGGACGAGTGCGATTCGCTGGAAACCACGTAAATCGTGCTGGCGCCTCCGATGGGCTTTCCGGCAGCGTCGAACTTGGTGAACGGAGCAAACGCTGGATCGGCGCCGGTGTAGCTGTTGGGATAGAAAACATAGGGTAGATGTATTCCCGTAGTACCCACGTATGCCAGGGTTGCGTCGAAATCGCGAAAGTTGTGCTCAACCGAGAGAGTCCAGCTGGCGATGTAGCCGTTGCGGAAATTGTTGGCCACTGCAGACAAGGCCGGCAGTTGCGCCTGATGACCTGGAACCTCGGCGGCGACGGCATCCTGATAGCGCTGGAGATCCATCACAGTGTTGGGCTTGGCGTCGGTGCTCTGGCCGTTGGGAAAGATGAGGTTGCCGGAGATGTCGTAAGCCGGCGGCAGAGGTATGACGGCAACGCTGTTCTGGAACGGGACTGCGCTGCCCGGCTGCGCGGTGATAAAAGGATTGAACAGATACGGCACCGAAGCGGTTAGAAAGTTTTCTTGCCAGAGGTTCATGAGGCCGGTGGTAATCGCTCCACCCGCATGTACCACCGTGTTCTTGGCAAGGGCGTAATCCGCCGCCAGTCGCGGACCCCATCCGTTCCAGTCGAACTGGTAGGGCGGTTGCGGGTTCACGACGAAAAGCATGTTGGCCTGATGGTCCCAATACGAAGCCCGTTCGCCGTTGGCAAAAAACTCGGGCAACGATGTACGCTTCGTGGCTTCGGCGATGCGACTGTCTACTTCATAGCGAAGGCCATAGGAAAGCGTCAGGCGCGACGTCGCTTTCCACGCGTCCTGAAAGTAGAAGTTGTAGGCCTGGCGACGGACTCCCGCCGCGTCGAACTTGGCGCCAACGGGAGTGAATTCGGCCGGAAGGCTGATGTTGTAAGAGTAAGGTGTGGCCGTGAGCAGGCCGGTGAGCGAATCGGGCAGTGGATCACCAACGTTGATGTTGTGCTTGCCGCTCAGTGACTGAATCGCAACCGGCGAATACGCCGTTCCACCTCCAAACGAGTAAGCGCCATTGGGAGCAGTGCCGAAAACCGTGGTGTCGCGGTTTATGCGGATCTCCGCACCCCATTTCATCGCGTGATTTCCGCGCACGCCCGTCATGTTGAAACGGAACTGATAGAGATTGCCGTAGGATCCAAAGATCGATCCCGCGGGGGCACCGTATCCCTCAAACAGGCCGTCACCAAAGAGGATGCCCGGTTGCGTGTGATTGGCAGCAGGAAAATTTGGTGTGCTGCGGATATATCCGAGATTAGCCTGCAAGGTCAGGTGGGGGTTGATCTGGCGCGCGTAACTTAAGTCCGCGCTGCGCTGGTGATCAAAGAACTGAATGCCGAAGCTCGGATTGATAGCGGTTTGATCAGGATTGGTAACCGGGCCGGTGATCTGGTTGTAACTGAAGCGCGCAAATAGCTGCGACTTGCTGGAGAGAGTTTGGTCGAGTCGCACGGAAAATTGGTCGTAATCCGTCGACACCTTGGACGATGTTTCATAGGTCCGCGCACCAAAGGGACCAGCGGGAGCGTTCGGCAGAGGATACCCATCCAGTATCGGCTTGATCGCCGGATTCACTGGGACGATCAGCGTATCGCCCGGGAAACTGGTCGTGTCGATCCCCTGGCGTTCCGCCAACGTGGGCACCGACAGCACCTGCGTGGTTCCAAGAACCTGCCGGAACCCCTGGTATTCGCCGAAGAAGTAGGTGCGATTCCGTCCGTCGTAGCCAGGCAGCACCACCGGACCACCGACCGTCCCGCCGAACTCATTGCGATTGAACGGCGGTATGCGGCGACCATTCAGCTCAACGTGGTCGAAGTAATTGCGGGCGTCGAGTGAAGCGTTGCGGAAGAACTCGAACAGGGTGCCATGGATCGCATTCGTTCCCGACTTGGTCACCACGTTGGTGAAACTTGCGGCGCCGTGACCGATTTCGGGCAACATCACGCCGGAACTCGATTGCACTTCCTGGATGGCATCGACATTGAAGGTCGAGAATGTAGCGCCACCCATTTCAGGATCGGTGGTGTCGGCTCCGTCCATGGCAAAGACCGAGGTCACGCCGCGCTGACCGTTGACGGCAAACTGCTGCGTAAAATTCGCGGCTCCGTTGGTGTCGGTCATCGTCCCCGCCGCCAGCAAGAGCAGCTTGCTAAAATCGCGCGAGTTGAGAGGCAAACTCGATACTTCTGAACGAGAGAGGTGCTCTCCCCCGCTTCCCTGAGAAGCGGCCGCAGTTTGCGCCTGCCCCAGCGACGAGAATGGCATCCGCTATGGACAACTGCAAATTTGTGCTGAGTGTCGCGCCTTCCGCTACGACCAGGGATTGCGGCGCCTGGTAGATGCCTTGCTGCGTAACCACCGCGACTTTATAGGTTCCGGGCGCAATTGCTGAAAACGCAAACTCTCCGCCAGCCTTCGTTCTTGCCGTATACGCGCTCTTGCCGGAACCGTCCGAAAGGATGACGGTGACTCCAACGATTGGCGTCCCCGAGTTGTCCCGGAGCACGCCAGACCAAGAGGCTTCGGCAGGAGCGGCGACGAGTCCATCGCACAGAAAAAAACGAGTGCCGCCGATATAAGCACAACGGCACGCAAGCGAGGCCAGAGCGGCCCGTTAACCAGGATTCGTATTTTCCGGTAGCAGCAAAATTCGACCTGGCCCGAAAGTATCGACATAAGCGCTTCAACGAATCACAAGGCTGCCTACTAGAGGTGTGCTGTCTGAAGATGGCCCCACGAACACTGCATAATCGCCCGGGACAAGGCTCCAGCTGTTATTCGCTTCGTTGAAGATCTGCAGGACTCTGGGATCAATGGCAACAGTGACCGTCTTTGATTCGCCGGGAGCGAGCGTGACACGACTCCACCCTGCCAGGCGTTTGAATGATTCGTCTGCTCCCTTCGGAAGCTTCGCGTAAACCTCTGCGATTTCTGTGCCTGTCTGTTTACCGGTGTTCTTGACCGTGAAAGTTGCGGTCTTCGCTGTTGGATCGACGCTCAGGCCGGAATATGCGTAGGTTGTGTAGGACAACCCGAAGCCGAATGGAAACAGCGGCTGCTTGTGCTGCGCTTCATACCACTTGTAGCCAACTTCTGGACCTTCATCGTAGTGAACGGTGTAGCTCGAAACATGAGTGCTGGAATTTCCCGTTGGCACCGCGCGATCCTCGGCTGGCAGCGGCAGAATGACAGGACGCGGAAGATCTTTCTCGCTCTTCGGGAATGTCATCGGGAGTTTGCCCGACGGATTGACGTCGCCAACCAAAACGTTCGCTAGCGCCTTATTTCCAGCGCTGCCCGCGTACCAAGCCTCGACGACTCCAGCCACTTTGTCGATCCAGGGCATAGTGACAGCAGTACCGGTTTCGAGCACAACGATGGTGCGGGGATTCGCAGCGACAACTTGCTCGATCAAGGCATCCTGGTTATCAGGCAGCGACAGGCTCGGCAAATCCATATCCTCTGCCAACCATTGGTACGCAAAGACGATTGCGATGTCAGAGTTCTTCGCCAGGTCCGCGGCTGATTTCAGGATTGGTACCGGCATCAAACTCAATCTTCGTGTTCGGCAGTTTGGCTCGTAGCGCCTTCAGCGGAGAGGTCGGAAACCAAATGTGATCCTGCCAGTGGGTCGCGCCCTGGCCCGGAGGCATAATGGCGTTGCCGCCCGGCGGGTCCACCTGCGCCGATCCTCCTCCGGAGATCATTCCGACATCGGCATGCCCGCCAATGATCGCAATGCTGTGGATCTTGGATGGATCGATTGGCAGCACCGACTGGTTGTTCTTCAGGAGAACGATACTCTTCTCCTCAACTCGTTGTGCGACCTCCAATCCGTTGGCAGCATCGACCACACCCTTCTGCGGTGGATCGTCAACGACGCCCGACAGAAACTCTGCATACAGGACTCTCCGTGCATGGTCGTCGATCTGCGACAGCGGCACCTTTCCGGCCTCAACCGCTTCTTTCAGCTTAGGGCCGTAGTAGTCAGCCATTGGCTGTTCCTGGTCAAGCCCCGCTGCGGACGCCTTCACCGTGCTGTGAGTTCCAGCCCAATCTGAGATCACGAAGCCTTGAAATCCCCATTCCTTCTTCAGCACATCGGTGAGCGTGTATGAATTCTCGCAGCCGAAGTCGCCGTTGATCCGGTTGTAGGAGCACATTACTGCGCCAGGATTGGCAATACCGATCGCAATGTGAAAGGCCAGCAGGTCGGATTCCTGCATGGCGCGCTTCGAGATGATGGCATTCACAACGAAGCGCCCAGTCTCCTGGTCATTCATTACGTAGTGCTTGATGTCGCCGACGACATGTTGCGCCTGTTCGCACTTCATCATGTTCCCGACGAGCGTTCCCGCCAGCAGTGGATCTTCACCCGCATATTCAAATGTGCGCCCGTTCCGGGCTCACGAGTGAGATTCACGCCGCCTCCCAACGTCATATTGAATCCCTGAGCCCTAAGCTCGCGACCAATCACCTCGCCGTATTCGCAGGCCGATTGCGGGTCCCAGCCCGAGGCCGCTCCTACATTGGATGGCATGGCGGTCGCATATCTCCCGTTCACACCGCTGTCGCGCACTCCGTAGGCCGCATCGGAGATGACAAGGGGCGGTATGCCGAGACGCTTGATGCCTTCGACATAGCCGGCGCCGCCATTCGCACCTGCTGTGAGAGGCATGGTCCAAGTTGGATTGTTAGCCATCCCGTTCCCATGCAGGAGCGCCAACTTCTCGTCGAGCGTCATCTGTTTTAGTACCAGTTCGGCCCGCTCTCCCGCTGAGAGTGACTTATTCATCCATGGCCGGTCTGCATCCTGAGCAACAGCACTAACGGCTGAGGCGATGAATGCCATGGTTGTAACGAGGGAGAGAAAAAAGAGGTAAGAATGCGTGCGATTCTGCATTTGTCTCCGGGCCCCGCAAGGTTGAGATACGTTCCCATGCGCCGTATGGGGCTGTGATACTGCAATACCTAATACAATATCGGTTCTGCTGCATAACCGAACCTTAAGTTTTCTTAAGTTGTGCCCAGCACGATTGAACTGGACTAGATCAGAGTGCAAGACTGTAGCTTCGAAGAGGTTGTGAATGGTGTCTGCTGACGAATCTAAGGGCCTGCACATTCTGTTGGTGGACGACGACGCAGAACTCTGTGAGATGATGCGCGAGTTCTTTGAGCAGAATGGACATGCTCTGGATTGCGTGCGCAACGGCATTGACGGGCTAGAACGCGCCGTCGAGCATCGCTATGATTTGGTGATTCTGGACGTCATGCTGCCCGGAATGAACGGGTTCATGCTCCTCAGCCCAGTTGCGACGGCGCCGGGAAGTGCCGGTTATCATGCTGACCGCGAGGACAGACTCGCACGATCGTGTCCAGGGATTGGAGGCGGGAGCCGACGACTACCTACCCAAGCCGTTTGATCCCGATGAACTGCTGGCGCGCGTGCGTGCTGTGCTAAGGCGGGCGGGCAAGACGAATCCTGATTGGATGCTGCATTTTGCATCCGACGAATTGCGAATCAACGGCCAGACGCGGCAGGTCTGGCTTAAATCGGAGCCTGTCGATCTTAACCGCGATGGAGTTCGATATCTTGTACCTGTTGGTCTGTTCAGCGGGCCGCGTGCTCACACGCGAAGAGCTGTCGACGGCAACCCTGGAGCGCAGCCTGACGCCTTTTGATCGCTCTCTCGACGTGCACATCAGCCATTTGCGCAAGAAGCTGGAGCCGATCGGACGGCAGATCCAGACCATCCGCGGAGTGGGCTACCTCTTCACCAGCAACCGCAGACAAATCCCGTGAAATCACTTTACCTGGCAATCGTTCTCGCCATGGTGGTCATCCTGGCCCTCTCCGTCGTGGTGTTTCTCGCCATCACAAAATCGATGGAAGACAGTTATTTCAATCCTGTTTTCGATGACATGGATGAAGTTTCAGTGCAGGAAGCGGCGGAGATGCTGCAGACTACGGGGCCTGATGCGGTTACGACCTACATGCATCGTTTGGATTCCGTATTTGGCGGCGTGCACTACCTGCTCGATGCGGATGGGAACGATGTAGTGAGCGGGCAAAGCCACGCGGAACTTCTTCCCCAAGCCCCCCTCACCAAATTCCGTGGAGAGAAGGACGGAAGGCACATCATTGCCCATCGATCCAGCGACGGACGGTATTGGTTTGTAGTCATTTCTCCGCTGAGACCAAAGACACCACCGCTCTACCGCTTCTATCTTCTCGTGGCTGGCGCCAGTATTCTGCTGTGCTGGCTTGCGGCCGTATTCGTGGTCTCGCCTATCCGGAAAATTGCCGCCGGCATCGGTCGCTTTGGGGAAGGCAATTTGTCTGTTCGACTTCCGATGCGCCGCAATGACGAAATCGGGACCCTGGCCAACGCGTTTAACAGTATGGCAGAGCGTATCCAAACGCTTTTTCTGAGCGAGCAGCGTCTGCTGGCTGACGTCTCGCATGAACTGAGGTCTCCGCTGGCGCGACTCCATTTCTCAGTGAAGCTGGCCCGCACGGCTGCGGACCGCAATGCTGCTCTCGATCGTGTGAAGCGCGATGTGGATCGACTATCGACACTGGTCTCGAGCCTTGTTGAAATGGCCCGGGCCGAGGGCAGTCCTGCAGGTTGCGAGTTCGAAGAGGTGGACGTAAACGAACTTGTTGCTGAGACAATTCGCGACGCGAGCGTCGAAGTGGAGGCACGTGGCGGTCGAATTCAGGTCTCTGGTCCGCCGGGAATTGTGGTGAATGGCAACCCCGAGTTGCTGCGCCGCGCCGTGGAGAACGTTTTGCGGAACGCGATTCAGCATTCCCCCGAAAACAGTCCGATCGACGTGGAACTCGCGCTTCATGATCAGACCGCAAGCATTGCCATTCGCGACTACGGACCGGGGATTCCTGAGGAGTTTCTGGAAAGAGTTTTCGATTCCTTCTTTCGGACACAAGTAGCGCGCGACTCTGACAGCGGGGGGGTAGGGCTTGGACTATCCATTGCAAAGCGGGCCGTGCAAATTCACGGCGGCGTGATTTCTGCCCACAACGCGGACCCCGGACTGCTCGTCGTGATCGAACTTCTCACCACGATTCACGGAGTGCCTGGCAGCGACAGTGCCTCCAGTTCTCGTGTGATTCAAAATTAAGAATACTTAAGTTTCAACGAGCCTTCGGCCTGCTTCAATACAGTCTGGCATCCGCCAACGCGGGCGGCCCACATTTGCCTGACGTTGGCAAATGTGGGAGACGAGTAGTTCGCTGATTAGGCTCGCGCGAGATGCGCTCGCCTGAGGGTCGGAAGGGTCTTGATCGATTTGCCCGACTTCCTCTCCGCCAGGCGAATTTCATACAGGCTCTGCAGATTCAGCCAAAACTCAGGCGAAGTGCCAAAGAAATGGGCGAGGCGCAGCGCGGTGTCGCCGGTGATGGCGCGACGTCCGTTGAGGATTTGGGTAACACGGTTGGTGGGAACGTCGAGCCGGCGCGCCAGCTCAGCCGCGCTCATGTCCAACTCGCGCAATTCCTCGGCGAGGTGTTCGCCGGGATGGATGGCGATAACAGCCACAACAGTTCTCCTAGTGATAATCCACGATTTCGACCTTCATCGGGGCCGGGTGCACCTTCGGGCCATTCGAAGCAAATCCGCCATTGGTCGTTGATACGAATGCTGTACTGTCCCTTGCGGTCGCCTTTCAGCGCTTCGAAACGGTTTCCCGGCAGCGCCGCGAGATCCTTGAGGCTTGTCGCCGCTTCGAGTCGATCCAGCTTCAGGCGCGCGGGGCGCTCGATCCCGTCAAACGCCTTGACGCGCTTTCCAGCGGCGAAATCCCTGGTTCGCTTGTCGCGATAGCCGAGTATCATGGGTAGTATCTCTAAAAGTATGCGTTACGTCAAGAGTAACGATCGGATTGGCGGGCTGATGTGAATGTCAGAATGACCATAGAGGAAGGATCGTCGCAGGTAAAGGGGACCTTCGACCTCGCGATGACAAGTCGAGAAAGTTATCAGTCGTCAGTTGCCTGCCTTTTGCCAATTGTCGAAATCTAGCACCCGCGCTTATCACACTGCTCCGTGACCTACGTCCTTTTCCTGGCCTGTCACTTTTCTTAGAATCGCGTAGTGGTGATGAAGGGGATTGTTGTCCCCAAGGCATCCTTGGAACAGCAGTAGTCCGAGCGAGCAATCTAAGCTCTTTGTTATGAATTATTTGCCCGCAACCCCCATGGGCCCAATATTTTGCAGGGACTTTCGCCTTTCGCCCACTGTGTTTTCAATATTTTAGGAGCCGTGGGGGAGGGGGAGGGGTTCCCCGACACCACTCCAATTCCCAAAACAGGAATCGCGGTAAATGGGCAACACCGAGTTGCTGCGCCGCGCCGTGGAGAACGTTTTGCAGAACGTGATTCAGCATTCCCCGGAAAACGCCTTCGAATCCCCACAGGACTCGGGTCGCACCTGAGTCGCTGCGCGGAGTCGTGCCGTTGCCACCCTCCTGCTCTACTGTCCTAGAGCATTTTTGAGATTTTGGTAGGGTTTCGACCTTATGGTCGGATGCCATTACCGAGCCTATTGTGAGATGACCGGTGACATGAGCGGGGAATCGGCGACTAAGCCCGGCCTGCTCTGAGCTCGTTTAAGTAAGAAATTGATTTGGATCGATCCAACGGCGCTCAGGAGGATAAAAGATGCTTTGGACAATTTTTGTGATTCTTTTGATTCTTTGGTTGCTTGGTTTCAGCTTGCACATTGCGGGCGGTCTGATCCACATTTTGCTGGTCGTTGCTGTCGTGGTGATGATTTTTAATTTGGTGAGCGGTCGTCGAGCGGTTTGAGCTGGGACAACACGACGTGGCCGGGACCAGTAAATGGGTGACGTAACACAAACCGTCGACCGCCGGGGTATTCGAGTCAAGCGCAGGGTCATTCGAAAACCTAAGCGCATATGCAGTTCGTTAGGAAAATTTATCTGGCATTACTCGTCGTCGGCCTGACCTTCGTCCTCCGCCCATTTCAAACTTAACGGCGCTCAGGCCTCTTCGCATTTAGTCATCGCAAAACCAATGCGCGCAGGCGGTTGCCGCTACTCGTGCGAGTTGAAGTTCCGTCTTGTTTTTGGGGAACTGAAGCCACCCATTCAGACGACGACCATCGTCTTCCGTCGGCGCGTGCTGCGGAATCTGCTATAACGCGGTCAGTTTACGGCCCATACAGTAAACGCCGTATAGTTTTTCGCTTTCGATTCAATGCATGCTTGTAAGCCGAAGGTTCTTCCGCCTTCGTGCACATGGGGCAAGGGCGCATTTCCCAAAACAAATGAGTTCCATCGAAATCCTAATCGTCGATGATCACGAGCTTTTTCGGCGCACTCTTCGGTCTTTCCTTGAGTCTCAGACCAACTACCGCGTCTGTGGCGAAGCGGGCGATGGGATCGAGGCGATTGAAAAGGTCCGTCAACTACGTCCTGACATTGTGCTCATGGACATCAACATGCCTCGCATGGACGGTCTGGAAGCCACCCGAACCATTAAGCGTGAAAATCCTGAGTGCAACGTGATACTTGTCACTCTGAACCATCCGACGATCGCTCGCGAGCAAGCTCGCAGCGTCGACGCCAATGCCTCAGTGACAAAAGCCGATCTCGCCAGAGATTTGCTTCCAGCCATCGAGCAGGTCTTCGGGGATGCCAAACCTGAAGAACATGCAGAATCCATGGAGGAAGGAATTGCTACAGAGGGGTGGGGGCGAGCGGGCGGAGCGTTGGCAAAATTGGTCTATGAATTTGACTGGGCGGAGACCCCTCTAGGCTCAAGGGAGGAGTGGCCACAAAGCCTCGAGACCGTCGTTCGCGTGATGCTCACGTCGCGCTTCGCAATGTGGATGAGTTGGGGGCCGGCCCTCACGTTCCTCTATAACGATGCTTATGCCAAGATGACACTCGGTAAGAAACACCCGTGGGCGTTGGGAAAGCCGTCTCAGAAAGTTTGGGAAGAAATATGGGGCGATATCGGCCCCCGGATTCAAAAGGTGCTGGACACGGGTGAAGCGACCTGGGACGAAGCTTTGCTGCTGTTTTTGGAGCGGAGCGGGTATCGTGAAGAAACCTACCACACTTTCTCATATAGTCCGTTATTCGGGGACGACGGCAAAATCGCCGGTCACCTCTGTGTCGTCACTGAGGAAACGGACCGCGTCATTGGCGAACGCCGACTCAAGACCTTACGCTCGCTGGCAACGGAGTTGAGCAAGACAATCACAGAAGAGGATGTGGTCTCGTCATTATCGCGTAGTCTTTCAGAAAATGAGCAGGATTTGCCGTTTACTCTCACGTATCTCTTGTCTCAAAACGGACAGCAAGCTCGCCTTGCTTGCCGCACCGGTATCACGGCGGATCACCCGGCTGCGCCAGAGGTGATTGAGTTAACCGAAGAGAACCAGACGTGGCCGATGAGCGAGCTGCTTAGCGGCAAAGACTCCGTCATCGTCGAAGATCTGCCGGAGCGATTCGCTTCGTTGCCAACTGGAGCGTGGGATAGTCCCCCCAACCGGGCACTTCTCCTTCCAATGACGAGTCAAGCACAGAGCACTTCTGCTGGAATCATTGTGATTGGGCTCAATCCGTATCGTCCGCTCGACGTGAGCTACGCTGGATTTCTCAATCTCATTGCTGGACAGATCGCGGCGAGTATTGCGAATGCGCGTGCTTACGAAGAGGAGAAGAAACGTGCCGAGGCGCTAGCCGAAGTCGACCGCGCCAAGACTCTGTTTTTCAGCAACGTCAGCCACGAATTTCGCACTCCGCTCACGCTCATGATGGCTCCCCTAGAAGACCTCCTTGCCGAGTCCGACGGACTCTCTCCGCAAAATCACGAGCGCCTGGACATTGCGCATCGAAACTCACTCCGTTTGCTTAAGCTCGTCAATACGCTCCTGGATTTCTCCCGAATTGAGGCTGGGCGCTTTCAGGCATCCTACGAGCCAACCGATCTTTCCCAGCTAACTTCCGAGCTTGCGAGCGTCTTTCGGGCCGCCATGGAGCGAGCAGGCCTCAAATTCATTGTCAGCTGCCCCCGGATTGACGAACCGGTTTATGTAGATCGCGAGTTGTGGGAGAAAATTGTCTTCAACCTATTGTCGAACGCTTTCAAGTTTACTTTTAATGGGGAGATTGAGATTTCCGTTGGTAAGTGCGACGCGGGAGTGCAGCTTGCGGTAAGAGACACGGGGACGGGCATTCCTGCTGAGGAGCTGCCGCACCTATTTGAGAGGTTCTATCGCGTCAGGAACGCCCACGCGCGTACGTTCGAGGGCAGCGGTATCGGCCTTGCACTCGTGCAGGAACTCGCTAAACAGCATGGCGGCACCGCGAAAGTCGATAGCGAAATGGGTCGAGGAAGCACGTTCAGAGTAACAATTCCATTGGGCAAAGATCACTTGCCGGCCGACCGAATCGGCGCAAATCGCACGCTGACGTCAACCACCCTCGGGGGCGAAACGTATGTGGAAGAAGCTCTGCACTGGCTACCGGATGTCCAGAATGCCCGGGCTGTTCCTTTAGCCTCGGTCCTTGTGCTGCCTGAAATCCCGGGACTCCAAGATGCGGAACGACGCTCACGGATTTTGCTCGCCGATGATAACGCAGACATGAGGGAATACGTACGGAAGCTCCTGTCACCCAGCTGTGATGTCGAGGCCGTTCCCGACGGTGAAGCGGCACTTGAAGTTATCCGGCAGCGGCCTCCTGACCTTGTCGTGACCGACGTGATGATGCCAAAGCTGGACGGATTCGGTTTGTTGAAGGAATTACGTTCGGACGAACGCACCGAAACTATTCCTGTAATCATGCTTTCTGCTCGTGCGGGAGAAGAATCGAGAGTAGAGGGGCTCAGTGCGGGAGCCGACGACTATCTCAACAAACCGTTTTCGGCTCGCGAACTACTGGCACGCGTGAACTCGCACTTAAAGATGGCGCGGACTCGCCAAGAGGCGGCGCATGTGGAACGCAAGCTGCGGGCTGAAGCCGAACTCGAACGTAGCCGGCTTCACGACCTGTTTATGCAGGCTCCTGCTGCTATCGGATTCCTCGCTGGCCCGCAACATCGTTTTACGTTCGTCAATCTCGACTACCTAAGAGTAACCGGCCGCGGACGGGTCGAAGAGTTTATTGCCAAAACGGTCCGCGAAGCCCTGCCTGAACTCGAAGGCCAGGGTCTCCTGGAACCCCTTGATGATGTCTACACCACAGGAGTTCCTTACATTGGAAGCGCTAGAAAGGTGATGTTCAACCGAGGGGCAAATGCGCAGCCCGAAGAGGTGTACTTAGACTTCATCTACCAACCCATGCGGGGAACCACTGGCGAGGTCGAAGGCATCCTCATCCATGGCGTTGACGTCACCCAACAAGTACTGGCCCGTAAGGAGATCGAAAAACGCGAGCACCAGTTCCGCGAAATGATCGATGTATTACCTGCCGCTATTTACACCACAGACGCAAAGGGGCGCCTGACGCATTTCAATCGAGCTGCGGTTGCGTTTTCTGGCCGCGAGCCTCACCTCGGTAGCGATCAGTGGTGTGTCAGTTGGAAGCTGTATCGTCCCGACGGTACTCCTCTTCCGCACGATGAATGTCCGATGGCCGTCGCTTTGAAAGAAGGCAGAGTCATTTCGGGGGCTGAGGCGATTGCTGAACGACCGGATGGAAGCCGTCGCTGGTTCACGCCATATCCGACGCCGCTTCGGAATAGCGAGGGCGGGATAATTGGCGGCATTAACATGCTGGTGGACATCACGGAACGGAAGGGTGCAGAGAATGCCCTGGCGGATGCACTCCGCCAGCAAAGGGCACTGTTCCAAGTCGCCGACGGATTGCATCGCGCGAGTTCGCTGGACGAGATTTACGGCACAGCCATGGAGGCCATTTGCGATGCACTGCAATGCGAACGCGTAGCGATCTTGCTGTTCGATGAAACCGGCACAATGCGGTTCGTCAGTTGGCGCGGCTTGTCCGAGAACTACCGCAAAGCAGTTGAGGGACATTCGCCATGGAAACGCGATGATCCTGATCCTCAGCCCATCTGTGTCTCTGACATAAGCACGGCTCAACTCGACGAGGGGTTAAAGAACACAATATTAGCTGAAGGTATCCATGCCTGTGCTTTCATTCCACTGCTTTCGGATGGGAAACTCGTCGGAAAGTTCATGATGTATTTCAATAGTGCGCGTTCGTTCGCGGATACAGAACTGCAGCTCAGCTTAACGATCGCGCGCCAAATCGCTTTCGCGATTTCCAGAAGAGGCGCGGAGGAGGCATCGCGGGAAAGCGAAGAGCGTTTTCGCAGGCTGGCGGAAACTCTTGATGGCGAGGTTCACGCCCGTACGGAAGAACTTGAACAACGTAATCTTGAAGTGCTGACGCAAGCAGAACAGGTCCGCCAGCTTTCCTGGCAGATATTGCGCACGCAGGATGAAGAACGACGCCACATAGCGCGCGAACTGCACGATAGTGCCGGCCAGACACTTGCGGTCCTTGGAATCAACGTGGCTACGATTATCGAAAATGCTAGGAAGCAAGCGCCGGACGTCGTTGCAGCTGCCGAGCAGACCCGCGAGGTGCTGGAGGAACTAACGAAAGAAATTCGCACGACCTCATATTTATTGCATCCCCCTCTGTTAGACGAGAATGGCCTGCCAGCAGCTCTTTCGTGGTACATAAGGGGTTTAAGCGAACGAAGCGGTCTCGATATTGAGTTCGGTATCTCAGAAGAATTTGGCAGACTCACGCGCGAGATGGAATTGGTAGTCTTTCGATTGGTACAGGAGTGTCTTACCAACATCCATCGGCACTCCGGCAGTAAAAGAGCAATTATCCAGATTAATCGGGATGTGGACCGAGTACTGATCGAAGTCAGGGATCAGGGCAAAGGCATTCCGAAAGAAAAGCTTGCACAGATCCGATACGGGCGGGCGGGGGTTGGAATAAGAGGAATGCGAGAACGGTTGCGGCAATTCCAAGGGGAGATGAGTCTGGACTCTACTGCGGCCGGTACCACCGTTATTGTTACTCTTCCTGTCTCTAGAGAAATCGCGAGTTCCAACGCGAATGAGAAACCGCTCGAATCCGCCGTCTAGTTTTCGCTGTTATCATGCACCCTTTGATTGCCGACGACCATGAAGCTTTGCATGCACAAGCATGCCCAATCCAAGCGTTCTAATTGCCGAGACATAGCTAGAGGCCTTCTCGTTTTCCGGCAGCAACGCACACAATCTATAGATGCTGAGGCAGCTAGGCAGTCTTCGGCGATTTTTGCAGACCGGTCGGCTGTACTGCACTTATTACTGTCACTGTGAGTTTCTAAGTCTGCTGCCCTGCAACGCTCTTGATAGTCACCAACAAATCTGTAGCAAGACGACCTTTGTCTACGCAAGCACAACCGCCCGCCTCAATGACGTGCGGCAACAATTGAATCGGATCATGTTGGCTCATGACAAGGATTCGTGCCTGCGGCACGTCGTTCCGCAAATGGCGAGCTACTTCCAATCCGTTTATGCCCGGCATGCTTATGTCCAGAAGAATGAGATCGGGCAGGAGTTGCCGCGCTTTCAGAAGCGCCTCCGAGCCATCTTTCGCCTCGCCACAGACTTCCCAGGTTGGCTCGGATGACAACAGGCCGACTACTCCGCGGCGAACTATTTCGCTATCATCTGCAACCAGAATACGCAAGGTCGTCTCCATTCCTGTGGTTCAGAAAGGTTCGTCCAGCTAACCGGCCCTTTGACGAATGGTGTCCGTCTCCGAACTATCGCTTGTGGAGGCCGGAATCGTGACCTGTTCCGTTCGAGTGAATCTCCATAGCGCCTTTAAGGTCGCGAACACGCTCTCGCATCCCCGTGATCCCTACGCCGAAACGCTGCTTCTGAATACTATCGCGCTTTTCGGCTCGCATTCCTTCGCCTTCATCCTGAATGTCCAGGGCAACATTTTCTAAACTCCGGGATAGCCGAATCCTCGCAATCTTGCTGCCAAAATGCCGGTAGACGTTGGTGAGGCATTCCTGGACGATGCGAAAAACTGCCAATTCGAGGTCGGCGGGAAGCCTACCGAAGTCGTCTGGAATATCGAGCTTGATTTCCAGACCGCTGCGCTCCCGCACTTCGAAACGAGACCACCTCGGGTTCTGGTGGCGCTACGGAACAAGGCAGCATCAACAACAGAAGGAAGGACAGCAATGCATAACCTTTTAGAACCATGTCAGCCCATCGTATCAATAAGGAAATGGAGATATTTCCGCGTTCTCAGCGAAGCGGTCCCAGCGATGATTGGCAAATGAAATCGCCATTTTCGTAAGTAATCCAAAGGAACAGCCAACAGCGGGTGGTGTCTCCCAGTGATGGTCGAGAAGTCCTCTTGTACGAGGTATCCCCAAATCGGTACTCGGAAACGCTCTAGCAGGCAGAATCTAGATCAGCAACTGTGTCCTTATCCTGTCTTTGATTCTGAGGAAGCGTGCCTCTTTGCATCTATGTCTTTATTCGATTCAGTAACTTACAACGACGGCTGATGTCATGAAGGTCCGATCCGGACCAGGTCCACCAAATTTTTCAATAACTTAGACCGTGCAAGTCCTTAAAACCTATCTGGGCTATTGAGACGACGCGTCAACCCTCGTTCCCATCCTTGTCGACCAATCGATCGAAAGCCAAGCCGCTTGAGGCCTCGCCGCGTCCGGTTTGCTTTTGCACGCGCAACCAGGTGAACACCTGCCCTTGAGTCCAGCGCGAACGCGAATAGTATTGCGTCACCCTGACTCCGGCGCGCGGCACTTCTTCTTCGTGGAGAAAATACGTCTGTGCCGGATGTGAGATCGAGGCCCTGACGTAACAGCGCCGTCAACGGCTGCACCTTTTGCGGAGGGTTGGTATCGCCGACAAGGATCCGGGGCATGGCTGCGCGCTGCAGTTGAATTTCGCGGTTGTTGTGGGGCACATGCACCGGTATCAGCGGGATCCAGTTTTCCGGCACCGAGTTCATGGCCTGGTAGCGCACCGCGGCGGCCATTGGCGGAGGTGTTGCCCCGCCGGGAATCAGCGCCTGCAGGTAGTTGAAGCTCTGTTTGGCGACCTCGCTACCGGGTCGGCTGATTCCACTCGCCAGAGGAACCGTCTTCTCGACACCCCATGCCATGTTCGCGACTTCGTCGCGGACAAGAAAAACCTCTTCCTGCGTCGGGCCCGCCTGAGCACTGGCCAAGGTTGGAAGCAGCAACAGCGTCGTGTCGGCTGCGGTACTGCCAGCAGGGGCATTGCGAACGTTGATAGTGAAGATGCTCCATCGCCCCCAGGCGCTGTCGGTTCCCTGATCGGCGGCTTCGATCCACAGTCGGTCGCCAAATACGTTGGTTACCGCGAGTCCCTGCACCTGGGCCAAGGCGCCTGACGGCATGGTGCACGGGATCACGAACCAATCATTGGAATAGACGAGAGCAAACTCCATGAACAGCAACTTGGCGAGGTCGGTGGTACTGGCATCAATGTCGCCAAAGTTGGTGGCGTGGTCTTCGAAGGCCCACCAGCGGGTGTTGGGCATGCCTGAGAACGAAACCGGGATAGGGATTGTGGTGAAGGGAGCATCCGCCGGCAGGCCCGTTGTTTCAGAACCGGCGACCGCGCCAAGGGTTGCGATGCCTTCGTCGAGATCGAGGCTGTACCAGTCGAGGCGACCTGAGGAGTAGTCGTCCGCGACGTACACCTTTTCGCTGCCATCGGGCAAAGGAGCGGACGCAGCAAACTGGTAGTCGAGGTGGTCGGGCACCCATGCATCGTCGCCTGTTGAGGATGGCTGGGCAAGAAACCGCGCGGCCCACGCGAGAAAGCGCTGTGCGCGGTCGTGAGTGCCGGATGATCACCCGGGACTGATTCCGACAACACCGTCCCAGGCGTGATGCGAAGGATCGGCCAGCAGGTATTCCAGCAACGCACCTCCGTCCATGGCGCGTCCGGCCAGCGCCTGAAACGTGTCCCATGACTCGGGATGCGAGCAGATATCAACGTTCTGGCTCTGCGTGGGATCCGGCACCGCAATTGGGTAAGCTTTCCGGTAAGGCGACGCGGTAGTCGGCAACATTCGCAATCAGGGCAAACCACTGGCGCGCCATCACCAGTCGCAGGTCCAGCGAGATGACGCGATTCTGCCGCTGCATGGGAACAGGCCGGCGTTCGACCTTGGTCTCAAGTGGCGTGGACGAGTCGAAGAGTTGAGCGGCACCGCCAGCGGCCCGGTACTTGGTAAGTCGAGTCGTCGCCAACAGGACGCTTGGCGAAAACCGGCGAGCCCGCATCGCTACCTCGAAACTCGCCCATCTGCCATTGCTTGGTAAGCATCCACAAGGCATCGCGGATCTCGGCTTGCAGCGCGCGATCGAAAGTCTGGCTGCGCGGACGGGCTTCCAGTCGATTCCACGTCGTGATCGCCGGGAAGAGGCGTTGGCTGAGCGCGACGCGAATGTCGCCGACACTGAGCGCGCTAGGCATGCGGTTCTCCTTGCAGAATTTTCATTGCGCCATTGGCAGCGGTGAGCGCGGTCGCAATGGTGATGCCGTAAGAAGTGCTGGCGGTCACGGTGGCCGGCAGGAAGCGCGAATAAGCCGTCGGATCGAGGAAGGCCGGCTCGACGGCTCGCTTCTTCGCCAGGTCGAGAGTTTCATTCAACGCGCCCACCAGGTCGGCCCATTGCCACGATCCGGTATTCGACGCTGACGTCACCAGCAGAATTGACTGCGGAGGCTCGTTGTCAGGACGCGCATAGTTGAACGTGATTCCAGTATCGCGCGTGGTAGCAGGAATCACTTCCGTCCACTCATCGACCAGAAGGCCGCATTGGCGGGCCGCCGGGATTGAAGGCTTGCGAGTAGAGGCAGGTGTAGAGCAGGCGGTCGCTGTCGATGACGTACGTGTCTGGAAACTGGAGCGCCAGCCACGGTGCACCGCTGGCGAATGGAAGCTGGATGGGAGTGAGCGCGGGCGGCGTCAGACCAAAGGCCGAAGCCAGCATGAGGGCCGACTCCCAGTAGCGCAAGCGGTTGACGGACGCGCGCCGCGCCGTAAAACCACTCGTCCACAGGAAAATCGATCTGCAGCGTCGTCTTGAGATACGTGAAGAGGTCGCCCGAGTTAGACGCATTCACGGCATTGGCCCACTCAGCTCCTTGCGCGGCGGAGACAGTGAACTCGGGAACGATCTGGAAATCGTCACCTAGAAGCGCCTTGGCTGCGGCGGTGAGCGCAATCACCTGATCGGCCGGAGAAGCAGCCGATGCGGCAGTCGTAAGTTGGGCATTGACCGCGGTGATGCGGGCGTTGGCGGCCGACAACTGGCTGGTGAGGATGCGCGAGATGTCTTCGGTCACAGTAATCGCATCGTCGCCAACAGACGAAATATCGAAGGGCTGCGAATCGAACTCGGCGGTCGAGAGCGCGCTGACCGAAGCGAACAAGTTGGCGAACGACGTTCCGCTGCTATTCAGAATCGCCTGGAATAGACCGAGCCGAGTCTGCATCGCTGTCCCCTTAGCTGGCAGTGTGGAGCGCAGTATCGCTGGGGTCGCCGGCAATGGATCGAGTTGCGAGCTGACCAGCATTTCTGCCGTTTGCAGCGCAGCGAAGCGATCGGCGTCGCTGGTAGCCGCAGGAAGCGCGTCGTAGGCGTTCAGTGCGTTGCCGAAGTCGCTGAGCTTCTGCGTCCAGCGCGCGACCAGAACATCGACCGCCGCGAGAACGTCTGCGAATGCCGTCTGCAGCCACGAGTACGCGAAGCCCCATCCCGAAGAAGGCAGATTCAATCGGGCCGATCGCTCCAGTAAAGCCACGGCGTCGGCGAGAAACGTATCGACCTTCGCGATGATCTGAGCGCGATTGGTGACGGTGTCGGCCAGCAGCGGCGCTAGTGTGGTGTTGACGAACGCGTCGATGTCAGGCGCAAGCGACGTCAGGCTGGCCAAGGGTGTAGTGATGCGGGACTGGTCGACAAAGACGGTCGAGTTGTCTTGCTGGCTGGCGTCGTTAGCGCGTAGAACGTCGCTGGCCCGCAGCGGTCGCGACTGCGTGAGCAGCGCGCGCAGGTTGCGGACTAGCGGGCCGCTCTCGAACATACTGAACTGGCCTGCCGGAGCAGTCATGTACTGAATCTGCACGGTGGCGTCGGGGCGCGGATTCCAGGTGGCGACGACAAAGCGCTGGATGCGGTCGTCCAGTTCGGCCATCGCCTGTACGTTGTCGGGTTTGAGTAGGTACAGAGCGTCGATAGGTCGCAGTCCGAGATCGGCGAGCGTGACGGGATGCGATTGCGGCGCGGCAGTGATCGGGTCGTTCCAGGTGACGGTGCAGGCGATGTGATCGAGAGGCGGCAACATTCCGCTGAGCCAATCGTCGATGGCGGGCTCGGCCTGAGCGCGAGGAGTGGCGCCGACGGGGGCGGCGAGTCCGGGGCGAAACTGAATCCCAAAGCGGTGGGTCAGGCCAATGCCTGGAGGAGCTGTGTCGACAATGCCGGGCTCGGGCGGAAAATTGCCGGTCGTGTAGGCGGCGATGGTGCTGGCCACGCGATCATAATTTCCCTGCACTGCCTGATAGACACCTTCGGCAAGCGCCAGGTCGGCAAGCGCATCGTAGGAATCGCGCAACGCGTCAGCTGCGCCGTTCAGCGCGGTCTGCTCAAGCCCGCTCGCCGTCGGGCAGACCGGTGGTTCCCCAGGGATAAGCGGTCTGGCCGCTCTTGGTGATCTGGTCAACCAGCTTCTTGCCGTCAACGACATTGCGGGCCTCGATGGCCTCGATAGGAACCGTGGAGTCCGTCTGGGTGGACGCCAAAGCGTCGGCAACCAATGGAAACGCCTTTCGGATCGGATAGATGAACTTGTCCATTTCGACGGTGGTGTAGTCGTCGTGCAGGATGAGTTCGAATTGGTAGCCGAGCAGCGCGCCCAGACTCTGGCCATTTCTAATTCCCTCGATCAGCGAGAGCGCCACGCGCACCCGATCGGAAGAAAGATTGACCGAAAGCTGACCCGTGTCTGTGCCGCTGGACTGAGCGCCGATAAATCCCGCGCGAAGGACAGCCGCGGCGTCCGCGTGCGGAATCGACGGAGCGTGGATGTAGCCGCCATTGTTCGCATCTGTCAGTAACGGCGCGGTGCCGGGGAACTGCGCGGCGAGGGCGGCAGGTAGTTGAGCCGTCAACGAGTTGGTCGGTGGACGGGTGAAGTTCTTCGACCCAGGCATAAGCACCAAGATAAAGACCGGCTCCTTTTTGTTCGGACGCGGCGCGCTGGCTGCTGAGTGTGCTGGTTGACCAGCCCAAGTAGCCAGGAATCATAACGATAGGAGCAGGTGTCGACGTGTTCGGCGAAGAGGCGCTCGAGCTCGGCGGTGGAGGCCGATCGCCAGAATTTTCAGCGCAGCGATCTGGGCCGACAAGTCAGCGGCAGCGGGTGCGACTGTAAGTTGTTGACGGATATAGTCGCTCACCAGCAGAGTGGGGCTGCCGGTGATCCGGCTCTCGGTCTTATAGAGTGCAGCGAAACGACTTTCGCTGGTGCCCGGCGCTTCGGCGACGTGGACGAAGCTGGACTCAGTGCGCATCGACAACAGCTGACTGGAGGTCAGAAATCCCGCGTCGCGATGGAAGTTATAACTGGAATTATAATACCCGAGCAACAGGGCATGACGCAGGCAAAGGTAGAGCAAGGCCTGCGGGCTCTGGTTGCCGGTGAAGCCGGATTCCTCGCGCAGGGTATCGAGAGAATTTGACGCAGCATCGATGAGCCACTGAATGTAGTTGCGGTTGTCGTCCGTGTAAGAGCGAATCTGGGCCGTCTCCGACAGAGCGCGATCGTCGATGATGGTGGTGATCTGCGGATTGTCGGTCAGGAAGTAATGATTGAGCAGATCGGGCAACTCGGCGCCGGTGTAGCCGAGGCTCCGGAGCAACGTAATCCCTTCCGTCACCAGGTTGAGCTTGTTGAGTGCGGTCAGCCAGACAGGGCCGAGCGCGAAGCGGTTCACCATGTTGAATAGCTGAGCCAGGCTTTCGGCGTTACGCGAGAAGTATTCAACCGACGACGGATTCAGCGCGAGGATGTCGAGCAAGGTCTGATGCGGATCGCCCGCCTTGCCGACGTAGGCGGCGTTCTGGCTCATGTTCGTCCAGTCGGCATCGATCTTGCGCAGCAGGTTGTAGAGCGCGCCGAGAAAGTTCTGCGATAGGGCAATGCGTAGCCGGTTGTCCGTCTGGTACCACTGGATGCGCGAGAAAGCCGTGACCGGAAGAATGCCGTAGGGCTGTCCGCCAATGCGGATGGCGGGAAGCGGGCCACGACCGGAGACGTACGAAGTGAAAAACGCGCGCGTCTCATCGATGACGTTGTCCGGGAAGATCGACGTGGTGCCCGGGTTCGGAGTGAACAACGTATTCATCCAGTAGCCGAAGGTTGCCGGCCACAGCGCGGTTTGCATGGCGCGCGCCTGCATCTGGTCCACTCCTCCGCTGCCATGCACGCCCGCAACGAATGCGGGATCAAGCCCGAGATATTCCGCCAGCCACTGGCCGTCGCGTTTCTGGGTGTCGTCGCTGACCGGCGTAAACAGCGGACGATTCTTGCGATCGTCGAAACTTCCATCGGCATCGTTTTCGGGCGTGGTGCCGGCGCTAGAGCCGGTCGCATTGTGCGCGGGCGTACCCTGGGCCACCAGGAAAAAGCCGCTGCGGCTCCACTGATGATGGGCCAGCAGTTCCTGCAGCGCCGCTGGGCCGTCGCTGGCAGTGGTGCCGAGTTGCAGCCCGAGCACCAGCAGGCGGGTGAATCCCGCCGCGTATTGCTCGGGCGGTGAGAGGAATCGCCAGCGCCATTCCTGCAGCCACCGCGCGATCGAAGTCCACCATCCACTGCAATTCGTCGGGCACAAAGAGGTCGGGGCCGTCAGGATGAATGGCCGCCGTGGGATCGGTCTTCGGATCAACCGAAGGATCGGGCCCGGTATAGAGCGGCAGGGTCACCGGCCCGCCGACCGCCTCCAGGGTTTGCGTGAGGACCTTCGTGCTGGGTTTTCGTTGAATCCCAGGACGACGAAGCGGTCGGGAAACTGGCGAACCTGCGGCGCCTGCGACCACGACTGCAGCGTGGTCGGCGGATCGGCAGGAAACACGACGAACGCGACGGAAAGCGCGACGCTCGGCCTTGGTCAAGCGGTGCCGCGGGAGAGTCGGTGAGGTTAAATGGCGCGTAATCGGAGATGAGATCGGCGGCGTGGGCCGCGCCCACGGCTGCGGTCAAGGCTGCATTTGCGGCGGCGATTTTTCCGGCATCGCCGTCGGCGAGCCATACACTCTGCCAATAGGTCGAGATCGCAGCGGAGTCTGCGGCAGACAACGGCGTGGTGGTCGGGATAACGAGAATCTCATCGGTGGCGTTGGCCTTGCTTGGCGCGGTGTTGGTTGGCTGAAAGTTGTCGACCAGCCAGCCTGCTCGTCCCGAGCCTTGAGCCGCCACCAGGCTGCCCATGCGCCGCGCTGATCGTTCTCCACGCCACCGGCGCGCCAGATGTTCATCCAGTACGCTTTGACGTTGGTGAGCTCCGACTGCGAGAACATCGGCTCGAAGGTGTCGATCGAGCAATCGTCGGGATAGATGCGAACCAGCAACTGATGCGCCGGTGCGGCGAGCTGCGGCCGCTGCCACTGCGATGCCTATGCGGCGGGGCGGTGACCGGTGCGGCGCGGAAGCGCGTCTCGATGCGCACCGGGAAAAGCAAGAAGGGCGAGCTGTCGCTCAGCAGTGCGACATTCTGCTGCGGAGTGTTGAACTTGGCAAATGCCGCGGTGGCCTGAACGACGCTGGCACGTGCCGACTGCAGTGCATTCTGCGCGGCCGACTGGCTGGCCGCGGCTTGTTTGGCAGCCGCAGCAAGTTGAGCCAGGTTTTGTGCGCCTTTGTCCTGAGAGCTGGTCTGGCGGGTCGCGAGATCCAACGCCGCCTGCGCCTGGCGGGCCTGCGCCGCCGCCTGCAGGGCGGCAAGTTGCGCAGCGTCATGCGCGGCGCGTGCGGCAGCGAGCTGGGCTTGAGTGGAGTTGAAGTCTGCCATGGCTATGGCCTGTTCTCCGCGAGCATCTCGTCGGCGTGGACGGCAACCATCACTGGCTGGCGGAAGAGCACGTAGGCCCAACGGGCGGAGCTGACGGTGGCGGGATCTACCTTCTCGTCGTCGCTCCACTGGTCGTGCTTATCGGGATCGCTGACCTGGTTGGGCTCCTGAGCGTGACGCTCGACAATGCCGCCGCCGGCAGAAACTGGCCGGGCGTGATGCCCGGCCACGGCGTCGGGCCAGGTGACAAGTCGTCGAAGGTCTCGATGGCTTGTCGGCGAAACCTCAAGGCCGAAGCGCGCTTCGCCCGGCCGCTCCTGCAGCACGAAGTACCAGCCGGGATCGCCGCCGGTGCCCTTGACTTCGTCGATGGTCAGGTCGAATCCGAAGAAGAAGATGTCGTCCTCGGGCTGCGCGGTGTAAAGCGGAGTGCGCGTCTTGGAGCGTGGTGGCTGCGCCTCCTCTGCTGCGGTAAGCCAGTCGGGCTCACGCAGCCTGTTCCACCATCTTGGCATGCTGCGCGAAGATGACGGTGTTGGGATACTTCTTCAGCAGCTCGCCGCGGATGATCAGCACAGCCTGCGGCGCAGGCGTGCTGACCGGGCGGAACGCGATTGTTGTGATCACCCAACGACGAGTTGAGCGCCCAGCGGTGAATCTCGGGAATGTCGTAGAGCTTCTCCTTGAGCGCGTCTTCGCTCAATCCCTCGCTGTCGATGGTGTCGCCCACCGACCAGAACTGCCGGAAGTAGCTGCCGCGCTGGTCGGTCGGATACTCGCGCCACAGCAGCTTGCGGGCAAACTCGTAATTCAGACCCACCATGTAGGCCTCGATGAAGCGCTGGTTGGTCTCCATCAGCGTGATGCTGTTCTGCGCAATCTTGTTGATGTTCGGCAGGAAGCGCTCGACCGCGCTGTCTGACAGCGGCTTGTACATGGGCAGATCGATCTTGGGATAGGCCATCACTTCGTTGAAGTCTTCGCCGATCTGGGCGATGATCCATGCCGGCAATGCGATCATGCTGAGACCGCGTCGCAGGATCGTGGTCTTGGGGTTGACCGCGGTCGACCATCGTGGCGGAGACGGCGTTGAGATCGATTGCGACCGGAGCGGGACGCTGTGCAGCCGTATTGCCGATCGCAGTTCAACTGGAACGATTGCGCCAGCGCGGTATTGAATCGCGTCGCCGGTTGGACTGTTCGCGCCACCAAGCGTTGGAACGAAGGTCGACCCCGGAGCGCTGAGAACAAAGTTGCTGCTGGTCGGGATAGGTAGCGACGCTGGCAGGCAGTCTGGCCGGCCTGCGACAAAGTCTGCGAGGCTTGTTCGTCGGCGGCCCATTGACGCAGCAGCCGGAAGAGATAAAAACCAAAGCCGAGAACGGCCACCGCCGCGACCACGCCTGCGACTGGAATAAGGAGCAAGAGACAGGGCGAGAACGATGGCAATAATCAAGCACCGCCCATGGCAACCACGGATATTGCTTGAGCCAATCCAGAACCGGCTGGGCGTCGCCCGGCAGGACCACGGCGCCACCGCCTTGATCGACCGTGACGACGCCGCTCGGAACGGTCTTCGGCGGAGCGCTGGTTACCTCGCCGGCATTAATGCGCTGGATCAGATTCGCCGGAGTGGCCGTCGCGGTAAAAGGCAAGCGACCGCATCAGACGCGTCCTCCAGGCCGAATCACGCGGCGGAAGGCCGTCGAGGTCAGCACCGACGGAACCAGCGTGGGGGCTGCCGTCGAAGCGCGCAGGCTCGCGACGGTCGCTCCCCGAATAAAGAACGCGGCTGGAAACGGGCGCCGTCAACGAGAGCACGCGCGCAGGGTCGGAAGCGACCGTGGTCAGGTGGCGAGCGTACAGGCGCATGGAAGCCGCGGTAGCGAAGTGCAAGCGGCGAATGGATTGGTTGGCCTGGAGCACATCGCCAATTTGCTCCCAGGCATAGTTCATGTACTCCTCGGCATTCGCCTCGACGATTTCAGCGCCGTAGTTGGCCGGCACGCGGAAACGAGGATCGAGATTCAGCCGATGCACCCAGTTGGTCGGATTCGGGCGCGGCTGTGCCGTCGCGGTTGAAGAGCAACCGCTGGGTCAGGGACTGCCAACGTCCGTACAGCGGCGAAGTGATCAGCGGATCGGGATCGTCGCTGACGCCGGGACCGATTCCCGTGGCAGCATTGGCGTCGGCCGCAGTCTGCGCGGAGTAGTCGTCGGCCAGATTGATGAACTTGGCCAGCGAAACTTCAAAGGCGTCGGGATAAGGCTGGTCCCAGTTCTCGTACTTGTCGCGCGTGGCCTTGTCGTCGGTCGCTGAGGTCGGCGTCGGGAACTTCCAGCGCTCCGCCGAGGCGCAAGATGCCGTTCAGTCCGGGAGTGACGATGCCGGGAAGATTCGAACCGGGATCGGTGACATCGAAATCGCGCGTGCCTACCGTGGGATCGACCGGCTGCGGTTTGAGCAGGCTGACCAGATAGCGGAAGTCGCCACGATCGCCGGTGCGGAAGTGCCAGCGGAAGTAATAAGGAAAGTTTTGCGGCTCCAGCTGGCCGCCGTAGGGCGCCCAGGCTGAGGCGATGGCAGAAGGCGCCTTTGTCGGGTCCTGACCCAAGCCGGCGAGACGTCCACTCTCAAACGCCGGAATAACGAACGCGTCGTAGCCGGTGTTGACGTCCAGCAGGCGCGGACAGAGCAGGCGCGAGTACGCGAGGTCGGGATTGCTGTTGAGGATCGCCTGCACGCGCGGGATGACCTGCGCTCATGTCGGACGAAACCAGTTCGGTCGACGGATTCGGCGACAGGCCCTGGTTGAAGTGCACGTGCGCCCACGCCCACAACTCGGCGGCTGGCGGAAATACAGTCGGATCGGAAATGGTGATGAAGGGCAGCGGACGATTGGCAATGTTCTTCCCTTCGGCATATTCGCCCTGGCTTCAGAACGACCAGCGCAATCCAAGGGCTGAGTTGCAGTCCGGAAGGCGGAGCGGGCGTGTAGCGCCAGGGATAGTCTTCGTCGTAAAAATCGACTGCCGCAAGGTAGTTGGACTCGAAGTTGGTAACTCCGGCCCGCGGCTCGGTGCGGATGACAGCGTTCGCTAGATACACCGAGGATGTCGCCGGGGCCGTAGAGCGAGATGTCTTGAGCGATGCTCTGGGTGAGCGGTGTGTTGCCGGTAACGGGACGTGCCGGAGCAGGTCAAGCTCGACATGAATGGATGCGCGATTACCCGCCGCCGGAGGAGCGGTGATGGCGTTCGCTACTCCCTGACGCAGCCAGGGAAGGAACGCGTAAGTCCCCAGCAAATCTTCGGGGTCAGCAATGGGCGGGGCGGGAGTCGGATTCGTGCTCATGCTGCGACCTCGAACTGGGGAATGACATGCAGCGTGCCTTCCAGCGACGGATCGGCCGCCACCGCGTTGGCGATGTAATCCTGCGCCTTGGCCTGGCTTAGGAACGCTGCCGCCTCGGGATGAAAGACCTGGTTGGACGATTGCAACGCCACGGCGAACGTCTCGTTCGATACTGCGACCGATCCGGTATAGGGACGCGTCTGGGCACGGAAGTTGGCCGAGAGCTTGGATTGCCCGGCGCTATTGCCCGCCAGGAAGCTGGTAAACATGATGCGCGGCGTGGGGAAAGAACCTGCTGCGCACCGGCACGTTTTCCGCATCGACGATGGTGAGGTCGTAACGCACCGGGCGGGTGATGGCGGTGGCCGACGCCAAGGTCGCAGCTGCCGGCCAGTTCGATGCCGCTGTCCTGCGGTACGAACGCAGGCTGCGAAAGCTTGGTCGCGTCATCGAAGTTGCGGAACTGCGAGGGCGCGAAGGGCTCCTGCAGATCGCGCGTCTTCGTCAACACTGTGCCGGAAACCGAGAAGGCAAACTGGTTGGCGTCGCTCGGCGCCTGGCTGCCAACCTTGTCGATCTTCAGATCGAGTGGAATGCTGCGCTGGCTGACCTGCAAGGTTCCCGCGGGATGCAGCACGAAGCCGGCCTCGGACGGATCGAGCTGGCGAAGAACGACCAGCAACTGGACATTCGCCGGCAGCGCGGTTTTCCAGTTGGTGGTCTTTTGCGCCTCGGCGGCGAGGATCGGCATGACCGCAACCGGCGGGAGAGTCGTGTTCGGATTGTCGCCCCAGGTGAAGTCGA
This sequence comes from uncultured Acidobacteriaceae bacterium, assembly GCA_963696575.1. Taxonomy (GTDB): domain Bacteria; phylum Acidobacteriota; class Terriglobia; order Terriglobales; family Acidobacteriaceae; genus DASRAA01. The sequence goes on along the minus strand of CAVOKT010000011.1, from coordinate 691,775 downwards.
TTCCGATGTCGATGGAGAAGAAGAAGAACGACAGCGAGGCGGTGCCATGGACATGCCACGGGGTCGGGCCCTCCAGCGTAACGTCGATGCCGACTCCATAGACGCCAACGCCGAAGACCTGCACCGAGAACTGGCGTGGAGATCTCGACGGTGAAGTGGAATGGCGAGAACTGAATCAGCGCATCGAAGCCGGAGCTGCCCGACACCGAGCAGGCGGAGAATCCGAAGAAGAAATCGGAATGCGTTCCGAACTGCACCGTGTTGGTGGTGACAGCGAAGTATCCGTCGGCGTGAATGCGCGCGTAGGACTCGTTGATCAGGTCGAGCGCGATGCGCTGCGGCGATGGGAACGGCAGCGGCGGCGGATTGAACTGCGGGTGAAAGCCTCCTACCGAAACCACGAAGTTGGCGTCGTCGCCGTAGGCGAACAGCAAGCCCATCTGGCCGGAAAGCGTAATGAAAAGGACGTGCGAATCGAACAGCGATGCGAAGAAGTAGAAGCGCTGCTTGTCGAATTCGAGCGCGCCTGCGAAGTTGACCTGCAACACCAGGATCGCCACGTCGTCGGCGGGCAGCGCCATACGCAAGATGCCCAGAATGGCGGCGTCGCCCGGAGGAATCTCGATGATGACGCCGAGCGAAAGGCTGATCAGCGTGGGCTCTCCCCAGCCGATCTTGGCCATGGGGCCGATGAGGAAGGTGCCTTCCTGCGGCGGGAAGATGGCGCGCAGGTCGCTGATGATGCGCGGAGCATTCGCGATCACATCCTGCGGGAACATGATGCTCTGGATGGAGCCGGTGCGGACGCCGTCCATCAGCGGCTGGAAGAGCATGGTGCGGTTCAGGCCGAGCAGTCCGCCCACGGCCAGCAGGGTGAATCCGAAACTGAGCTGGATGCCCGCACCGAAATCTGCGGTCAGGATAATGAGCAGCGAGAAGCCCTTGGAGCCGTCGGGCATTTTGGTGGAGATGAGGCCGATGGCAGCGACCGAGAGGAAGTCGGCAATCTCCAGTTGCAGAGCGCCCGCGTACTCTCCGCGTGCGGTATCGATGTAGAGATAGCCGCCGCCGGTGACCACACCTGCGTTGACACTGAGGCCAACGCCTTTTGGCGGTTTGAAGGCGAGTGCGGCAGCGACCGGACCGAGATTGCCTCCGGTCTTCGGGAAGGTGAGATTGACGGTGAGACCGACGTCCTCGACAACAGCTTGCAGCGGACCGAGATTGCCTTGCAGCGTTGCTCCCAGCGAGATCGGGATCTGTGCCGCTGCCGGGCTCGACTGAAATGGTGGCCGACTGAATCTCGATGGGGCCGAGCGAAATGTGCGCGGGAATCTCGATCTCCAGTCCAGCCGAGCCGCTGAAGTAGATCCCCAGTCGCGAGTCGAGACCGACGGTGATGCTGGCATCGACGGTGAGGCTGTCAGGCAGCAAGGAAGACAGGAAGCCGTCGGCATCGGCTCCCTTGGCGATCACCAGTGCGGCATCGGTGAGCGCGGCCTCGGTGTAGAAGCTGGCCGCGGTGGAGTCGGTGCGGAAGCCGACCGCCACGCTGAGGGAGGCGTATTCCAGTCGGCTGGCGCCTGCGGTGCCGAGGAGTACCTGTTTTGTACCGCTCGAGTCTTTGTTCTGTAGAGTGACGGAAAAGGCACGCCGCCGAACCGGGTGTTCCGCCAAAGATGCCGGTGGACAAGACCAACCGGCTGGTTGGGCCGGATGCTGACGAGAATCCCGCCCGCGAGATCGAAGGCCGCCTTAAGCAGGATTGAAAGCTGGTCGGAGATGGCAATCGTCGTGGTCGCCGAACCGGTGACGTAGGGCAGTAATGCGATGCCCGGAGCGGCCGATGCTGTCAGCGGCAACACGTAGAAATCAAGCCCGGCGGTGAGATCGGCCTCGCTCACCAGATTGCCGATAAGCTGGCAACGCAGCGTGTAATCCTGCAGGTTGGTGACGGCGGTTGCGCCCTGGGTAAGTTGCGCCTTCAGCGCCGCTCCGACCGGGACCGAGAAGACCGTAAGTCCCAAGGCCCGGCCCAAGGTGTACATGTTGTTGACAAAGGTCTGCTGGTCGAACGCCGGTGCACCCCAGGAATAGGCATTGCGGAAGATTCCCAGAGGATCGTTCAGCACATTGCCGATGTCGTCCCAAGCGATGTCGATGCGGATGTAGGCAAGCCGTTTGCCTGCGGCAGGCTTCTGCGTCTTGCGGATCACTCCGGCAGCGAGCAGCGACGCTCCCAGCGTTGCGCGGTTGTTCAGCAGGTAATGGCCTATCAGGTAGTCAACCAACTGTCCGGGAAAGTCATTTTGAAATTCCGTGACATCAATGGTGCCGGGAAGTCCCGAAGCAGACGACAACTGGGAGACGGCATTGAAGAGGTTGACTACCTGGCTGATGATATTGGCGGCCTGCGAAGCGTCGAGGCCGTTTTCAACTGCATTGATGATGTTCGTGACAATCGAACCGACGTTTTGCACCGCGGCGATGTAACCGGAAGTGTCCCAACCGAGCACCCGCATGAATGCGGAGAAGGCGCCTTGAGAAGACAGTGCCGTATCGATCGGTTCGAGGGCCAGGCCGATTTCCTGGGCGATCAGTCCGATAGTGTCTTGATCGGCCATGTGGTTTTACGCGCTCCCGAACAGGTGAAAGGGATCATTGGTCTCGGTGAAGTTAACTACCGGTGCCCCGCTGTCGGGGTAATAGTTGAAAATCAATTCATTCGTCGTACCCGGTTTGGTAATCGGAATTTCCAGACGATATCGGTAGCGTGTGCCGACGTATTGCAGGGAATACTTCAGCTTGGTGCCTGGGCTGTCTTGCACCGCCCAGTTCCAACCATCGGCGAAATCCCTCAAATTTTTATGCTGATATCGCTGATAAACCGGATAAGCGTAAGTGGCTTGGTATTCGGGCCGGGGTGCCAGCAGATCATTCAACGTGTCTGCTTTGGTAATTGGATCCGACGGGGACAAAGTCACAGTCAAGAGGAACCAATGGCACAGTCTCAAACCACGACACCAGCCGGATGTAGATCGGCAGAAAGGCGGGGACGATGCCAAACACATTGGTTGCAACGACCGTAAACGGTACGCGAGCGTCCTGTGAACTGGAGGGAGCTAAAGTGATCTTGGCAGCCGCTGGGACCCAGTCCTTCCAGGCGCTGGCAGGAACACTGCTCTGATCGACAAACTTGAATCCGTTAGCCGGGTCGGCGAACTTCGCAACCAATGCATCGCGGGTTTTGAGCGGGTTCTTCCCCAGATCGTCCCCAAGGATGGCGAACTGATACAACATGAACTCCCACAATCCAGAAAAGTAGGGACCGAAGGTTGCGTGAATGTATCGTGGCGAAGTGACGAGGGCCGGATTCCCCAGAGCATTTCGCAATGCGGCCAGAAGCGGCTGGGTTGCGTCGGTCCCCAACAAGCAGCTCTTCAGCCGAACGAAGGTGAGGGCGTCTTTCACTCCCGAAGGAATCGCGATGGTGGTCGAGCTCTTGATCTTTTCGTAAGTGGCGGGGGACGCAGTGCTTGCGTCCAGTGCCAGGAAGAGCTGTCCTTCTTCATCACCGTGGGCGCCGATCAAGAGATTGCCGGCGGGCCCTGCTCCGTTGTTCTGGATCACTTGATCTACGATAGAGAAAAAATCTGAGAGTCCAGTGGGCTGAGGAGTCAGAGCCACGACCGTGTTGGGAAGACGTTGAAGCAGGTCGCTGAGGTGCTCGAGGCGCGAATCTCCAATGCCGGGAACAAAAGCGAAATCCATAGTCGTCTTCTCCAAACGACGGGACCACACACGTTGACCAGAGGCGAACCGGAGTTGACGAAGCGACGACTGGCCGAGGCGCCGACCAACCGTCTTCCGGAAATGTAGGGACGGATTCTACGACAACTTGCCGCCCTGCTCAAGCAAAACCATCAGAATCGTCCACGACAGGTTCTGGCGCATAACTCCCGTGCTTGCGAACACTTGAGTTGTCCCAAATCGCTCAGGACAATTTGGCCGAGACTAAGGCCATCCTGCGCTCATGTCGCGCCAAAGAAGTTGTAGGGATCGTCCGTTTCGCTGAAGTTCACGATCGGCGTGGACCCATTGGTGGGGTAGTAGTTGTAAATGAGTTCGTTTGTCCCGGGCTTCGTGATCGGGATCTCCAAGCGATATCGGTAACGGTATCCGGAATACTGCAATGAATACTTCAGGCGCTGGCCAGCCGGCGGGTCGTCCGGGAGCTTCCAGTTCCAGCCCTTGGTGAAATCGTCGAGGTTCGTGTTCAAGTACCGCCTGGGGACGGAATAGGGATGAATATCCTGATAAATCTGGATCCCACCCAGTAGATTGTTCAAAGTACTCGCGATCAAATCAGCGCCTACGGGTATGAAATCAGACTCCAAAGCAGGTAACGAAGTGAACTCAACCCACGCCATCCAGCGGATGTACAGATTGAGGTTAACTTCCACAGGTATGTTCAAGAATTTCGGCGCAACCACGGAGAACGGAACCTTAGCCTCGCTGCGCAGTGGCGGCGCGAAGACGAGTGCGAAGCCATTCGGAACCCAGTCGTCCCACTTGGCAGCGGGAATGTCTTGCGAACCGACGTACTGAAAGCCGTTGGCCTTGTCGGCGAAGGCAGCCAGCACTGCGTTCCGGTCCAACAGCGGGTTCTTTCCGCGATCGGCCCCCAGAATCGAAAAAAAGTACTCCATGAATTCCCAATCACCGTCGTAGTAGTCGATCACTTGAGCATGCAGGTGACGCGATGCTGTCACCATGGTGGGATTTCCCAGAGCTTTTTTCAGCGCGAGGAGAAGTGGATGGCACTCGTCCCTCCCCAGCAGGCAACTCTCCAGCCGCACCCAAGTATGAACGTCCTTCACCGAGGGAGGAATTGTGATCGTGGTGCAGCTCGTGACGTTCTCGTAATTGGCCGGCGGCGGCGTATTTGGATCCAGCGCCAGGTAGAGATTTCCTTCCTCGTCGCCATGCGAGCCAATGATCAGGTTTGCCGCCGGCCCGAAACCATTGCTTTGGATGGACCGATCCACGGCCCCGAGAAAGTCCGAGAGCGTAACGCCCATTGGAGACGACAGAACAAGGCTCTTGTGAGGACGTAGATAAAGAAGGTTAGCCAGTCCCTCGATTTCCTTGTCCCCGATTCCGGGAACGTAGATCCAATCGTCACCCATGATTGCCCTCTCGCATGGCCGCGTCAGATGGCGGGGAGGATGGGATGAGATTGTATGACAATTGGGTTGCAGCACCCAAACACAAAAGTGTGCGGAATTTCCACGCCTCCACCGAGGTGCCTAAACGATGCCATACAACCGTGAGTCGATTCTCATGGAAGTTGATGGTTGCGCTTCCAGTAGCGGGGTAGTAGTTGTAAATGAGGTCGTTCGATGCACCCGTTTTGGTCACCGGAATCAACAGTTCGTAGCGGTACCGGGTACCTTTGAAATCCACCTTGCCGGCCGAGGCCGAGGGGGTGATGGTCCAGTTCCAGCCGTCGGCAAACTCCTGCAACGATTTCAAGTGGTACCGCGTGTATTCCGGGTACGGATTTGTGGCACTGAGCAGCCCAAACAGTGGGTCTTGGCCCAGAGCCTGTTTGGCGAATGCGGCTTTTCCCGGGACATCGGTGGGAATCGCCCCAGTCATGGGAAGGCCAAATTCGGTGAACACTTCCAGTGAAGAGATCCAGTCAGCCATTTGATCGGCGAGGGTGGTCACGGATCCGATGGCTGGATTGATGGTCACGGGAAAACTTAAATTGATTTCATAAGAATTTGTGGGGTCGAGCGGTTTGAGCTGCGGTGAGGGAGGGACCCACGGTTCCAGTTGGCAGGTGGTATGAGTGTGGGTGGGTTGTCGATGTAGTACTTGAAGTTGGTGTTGTCGTGGAAGGCCTTCACCAAATCGTCGCGAGTGGTGAACGCGGTTTTGGTCAGAATCCGGAAGTCATAGCGCATCAACTCAAAAAAATTCGTGCCATCGATGCTGTGTGTCGCGTGCACATAACGCGGCGCATTCACCGACTTGGGATTGCCGAGCTTCTGCTTCATCAGGGTGATGAGGGGCAGGCACTCCTGGGAACCGAGCAGGCAGCCGAACAGGAACACGCTGGTGTCCGCACTTCTCACGCTCGGGTCGAGCGCAATCTTGGTGGACGCCTTCAATATCTCGAAAGTGGTTGGCACGGCGGACTGAGTGTCGAGCGCGATCTGCAACACCCCTTCGTCGGTCCCATGGGAGCCGATGATCAGGTTGCCTCCTTTGAGGGAGTTGGTCTTGAGGTAGTTCAGGAAGTCCGCAACCGTGGCGACTCCGTTGGCATCGACCAACGTGGTTTGCGGACGTCGCTTCAGTACGGTGCGCAGGTCGACAAATTCCTGGCCGGGCGCGAATGCGTAATCCATGATTGACTTTCAAACCAGACTGGACGAGAGTGACGCAGACCTGCGGGCGTGCGATCTTACGATTGCACCGAAAACACCGGCGGCCATCCGGAGGATGAGGGATTCTACCCTGAGGGGCTGTAAGCCTCAAGCGAAAGAACGGATGGCACGTCACGGATTGGTCTTCATTTCCTCCTTACACCACCCCATACAGCGCGAAAGGCGTATTGCTCTCGTTAAAGTTGATTTGCGGCGTCCCGCTGACGGGATAGAAGTTGTAAATCAATTCGTCGGGCGTCCCGGGCTTGAACACCGGTATATGTAATTCGTAACGGTAGCGCTTACCCACGAACTAGCAGAATGTTGCCCGGCAGCAACGTCGGCTTCCACGTCATGCCGTTGGCGAAGTCGTCAACGTCTTGAAGTGATACCGGATGTAAACCGGATACAGATGCGTGCTCTTCATATTGTTGATGTTCGGGAGCGCTAACGGGACGAGCGCGATCTTCCCAGCGTCGTCCGGCGGCATCGTGCCAGTGACCTGCACCTTGAAGTCGTACTCGTCGTAAGTGGAATACCAATGAGCCGCGTCGAAGGGAAGCGCGGTCATGCCTCCAGCGGCGGGAGCGATTTTCACTGGAACGTGGAATGCCAGAGTTCCTGAGATGTCGAGGGTGCCAGGTTCAACTTCGCGGCGACGGGGATCCAGTTATCCCAGTTTTCGTCGGGTACCGTGCCTCCGCCCAATAGCTGTTTCTGATCGTCCGGCAAATTCCCGAACAGTCCTAAAACTTGATCCCTGGTTGTGAGCGCTTTCTTGGAGACGACCCGGTAGGCGTAGCACATGAACTCGAACGCACTGGAGCCGTCTGGCGCGGATTGGAATGAGTGAATGTACTTCGGAGCGCTGACGCTCTTAGGATTGCCCAAGGCCTGCTTCAGCATCTTCAGGAATGGCTCGCACTCTTTGGAGCCAATCAGGCATCCTGCCAGGCGAAAATTCGTGTTGGGACTCTCTATGTCGGTCGGAATACGAATACTGCCGCTGGTATTCACGGCCTCAAGATCTTCGTAGACCGCTATCACTTGTTTCTTCGGGTCAGGCGTTGGAATTTTCGAATCCAAACTAATCTGCAGCTGGCCTTCGGCGGAACCGTGCGATCCTACGATCAAGTCGTCGGCTGTGTCTCCTAATATTCCCAAGACAAAATCCAGGTGACCGAAGAAATCTGCCACAGTTGTCACGTTAGCGACGATGTCGACAGTAGTGTTAGGACGCAACTGCATCACCGCACGCAATACATCCAGGGACGCGTCTCCGGTTCCGGGGACAAAAGCAAAGTCCATAGTGCCTCCCACTAGACTCACGGTCGTCAGAACGCCGGAGTCAGGTCACGGTAACGTTTTCGCATTGAACGGCTCGTCCGCGGTACGCGACTCTTTGCTCCAACGAATACGAGGTGGGATTCTATGACAACGGGCTAAAGCGCTTCAAGCAACCCACGCGATGCGGTCAGTTAGCTGCTTATCTGCTCGGAAATAGAGGACCCTACCAAGGGCATTGAACCTGCTGATCAGCAGGTTCAGCGGCGTTCTGAAGCGTTACCCGAGGTTCGCTCCCGCACCCGGACGGAATCGGAATCCTCTGTCGGGCTGTGATTGACAGTAAATGTTATTTTACCCATGATGAATATAGCCCAAAGGTTTGTGACGTAAAGTTCACAACCTCTGTGCCATTTAGGAGTACTATTCTGGCACTTGTATCACGGGGGATGGGGTTTCATTCGGGGGTGCAGAATGCGACGGGACGTACAACTTGCCGGGGCGGCACTTCTAACGTCGGTTCTTCTGATAAGTGTATCTAGCGGTCAACAAGCTGGAGGCGGCAGTAAGGGTACGCAATCCAAGGTACCTTCGAGCGTAACCCCGAGTACAGTCGGGCCGCCGAAAACAGTGTTTTACATGGGCAGGGTCGTCATGGACACCGGCATGGCACCTCCTGCTTCGGTTGCGGTGGTGCGAGTCTGCAATGGAATGGGTCACCGCGAGGCATTCACCTCCGGCGACGGCTCGTTCTCCTTCATGATGGGCGATCGATCCGCCAATCCAATACCTGACCCGTCTGACGATTCCCAACAGTATGGATCCGACAACCAGTATTCCAAGAGCAACCCCTTGATCATGGCCCAGACCAGCCCCGACTCGGCAATTGCCGATTGCGAGTTGCGGGCAGAGCTTGCGGGATATTCATCCTCCAGCATTCGGCTGGATCCTTCGATGAATAACTCGAATGTTGGAATCATCATGCTGCACCGTCGCGGAAAGAAGGCGGACGGCATGATCAGCGTGGCCAGTCTAGAAGTTCCATCCAAAGCAAGAAAAGAATATGAAAAGGGCAGTGAACTGGTGGAGAAGGGTAATCTAGCCGACGCGGAAAAGTCATTGCGTAAAGCGATCGACGAATATCCGAAGTTCGCGGAGGCTTGGCTGAGGCTTGGCGACCTCGAACTGCACCGCAAGAACGTTGAAGCGGCTTCGTCGGCGTATCAGGAGGCCATTAATGCGGATGCCAGTTTCCCTTTGCCCTACCTGCGTATGGCTTATCTCTCTGCCTCTGACTCGAAGTGGGAACAGACGCATAAACTCAGCGAAAGGGTGATTTCGCTCGATCCTACAAACTTTCCAGTGGCTTACTACTACGATGCGGCGGCTGAATTCAATCTGAAGAACGTTGACCGGGCCGAGAATAGCGCTTTGCAGGCGGAGCGGCTCGACAAATTTCACTCCGAGCCTCGCGTCGAATTATTGTTGGCGGCGATCTACAAGGCTAAAGGCTCTCCGTCATTAGCGGCTGATCACTATCGCGCTTATCTGAAACTTGTCCCCGAGGGCCCGCAACACGATCGAGTGAAGGCCGATCTCGCCAAAACGGAGCAAATGGCAAAATCGCAAGGGTCCGCGATTCCAACTGGCAACAAGTAAGCGGCCGATTATTTCAGACCGGTTAGCTCGCAGCGTAAGTCCTCGCGTGCCTCCCCAAGCATTCGTATCTATTTTCCACGCCCCGGCAGCTAGTATGATTGCGCCGCGCATCGGTTGTGATCGCAAGCCACGATCTGGGCGAACTCAGAGAGCATGGAACGAACTGAACAAATGGACGATTCGCTAAGTGCGGCCCGACTGGTTGAGGAAGTTTTCAGGAAGCGGTATGGAGAGCCTGCAGGCATTTTCCGTGCTCCGGGGCGAGTGAATCTAATCGGAGAACATACGGATTACAACGATGGCTTCGTTATGCCCGCTGCGGTGGCGTTTTACACGTACGTCGCTGCTGGACCGCGCAGAGATCGCAGGCTGGACGTCTACTCCATCGACTTTGACGAAGGCCGCGGGTTCGATGTGGACCGACTTGCGGGCGGTCCAACGGGCCATTGGAGCGACTACGTTAGAGGGGTCGCTGGCGTCATGCGATCTCAGGGCTTTCCCGTTGTGGGCGCCAATTTGGTGATCAAAGGCGATGTTCCGATCGGGGCCGGCCTGAGTTCCTCGGCAGCGATAGAGGTTGCGATAGCGCTGGCGATGCTGACGATCTCGCAAATCACTGTGGATCGACGTCAAATCGCATTCATTTGCCAACGTGCTGAACACGAATACGCGGGAACCAAGTGCGGCATCATGGACCAGTTCATCTCCTGCTTCGGCCGGGCAGACAACGCCTTACTGCTCGATTGCCGAAGCCTCGACTATGAATTGCTCGGGATCGAAGATCGGGTTCGAATCGTTGTCTGCAACACCATGGTGAAACACGAATTGGCGGCGGGAGAGTACAACCGTCGGCGCGCGGACTGTGAGGCGGGTGTTCAGGTCTTGCAGAATGTTCTTCCCAATGTTCGGGCCCTGCGTGACGTGAGCCTGTCAGAACTGGACGCCCATGCGGCCAGCCTTCCTCCTGTTGTTTATAGGCGCTGTCGTCACGTGATAAGCGAAAACGGCCGCGTCGTCCAAGCGTCCCAAGCGCTCCGAGCAGGCCACCTTTCACAGTTTGGCGTTCTGATGGGCGAATCGCACCGCAGTCTGCGTGACGATTACGAAGTGAGTTGCAGGGAACTCGATCTGATGGTGAACCTCGCCGAGAAATGCCGCGGCGTTTACGGAGCTCGCATGACCGGTGGTGGTTTCGGTGGATGTACCGTGAACCTGGTCGAAAAGGACGCGGTAGACGAGTTCAGAGCTTCCGTTGTGGAGGAGTACAAAAACACGATGGGTCTGCGCCCTGAAATCTACGTGTGCAGCGCTGCGGATGGCGCAGACAGAGTCATCGACTAATCTCATGGTCGACCTCGCAGAGCTCAACCAAACACCTCACAGCCGCTTCGATCCACTCACGCGAAACTGAGTGCTGGTCTCACCGCATCGTACTCAGCGGTGGTGGCAGGGCCAGACCGAGAGGAAGCCCGACCGCGACCGGAACGCTTTGGCGGGGAACTGCGACGTAGTTGTTTGGGTGAAGTTTGGGTTTTCAATTTTCTCGCCCTAGAAGCCGAGGCGTCACCTGACGCATCTAGAATATCGGTCTATGCACCGGCTGACGATTAAGACCCACCGCAAACGAGAGGTTCTCGACATAACCGACCGTGTCGCTGCCTGGCTGCGCGACCACCATGAAGGCCAATCGGGGGCGTTCCACCTCGTTGTGCTGCACACCACGGCCGCTCTAACCACGGCTGACCTTGATCCCGGCACCGATGCAGACATGTTGGATGCCTTCGAACGGATGATTCCTAAACTCAATTACCGGCACCCGCACGATCCTAAACACGTGCCGGATCACATATTGTCCGCGCTTATTGGGACCTCCATCACGCTGCTGGCAGAGAAAGGTTCGCTGGTTCTAGGGACCTGGCAACGAGTGATTCTGATTGAGCTTGACGGTCCGCGCCAACGGGAGATCGCCGTGGGTTTTACTGAGACGGTCTAAACTCGCCCCGACCGGGGCCATCCGTTCTCGAAGTTGGCTCCGCAAAAAAATACTGGCCTTCTTTCACAAAATCCCGCAACATAAATGAACTTCAACTCAGGGTGAACTTGCCACAGTGGATATGGCTCGCATTTTTGGGCTTCCTGCCGCGCTCCTCGTGATCGCCGTGATTGCGAACCGCCTCTCACGCTGGACGCGCGTTCCCGACATCATCGTTCTACTGCTCATCGGCGTGGCAGTTGGTCCCGTCCTGAGATTAGTGGATCCCAGTCATTCCCAAGTGGCGATCCGCATCCTCGGAATGTTGGCCCTGATATTGATCCTGTTCGAAGGTGGCCTTGAGCTGCGTCTGAAGGAGACTATTCGCTATTCTCCGGGCGGAGTGCTACTGGCGGTCGTCGGTTACGGTTTCACGGTTGGGCTGGTTGCGTGCGTGGCCAGGGTCTTGCTGCACATGACTTGGATGGATTGTGCGCTGCTGGGCGCGGTGCTGGGATCAACCAGCGCAGCCGTGGTACTGCCGGCTATTCAGCAAATTCAAGCTCCTGAGGCCGTCAAAGTTACGTTGACTCTGGAAGCTTCACTGGGCGAGATTATCGCAGTACTTACCGTTGGCACTTTAATCGGTTTGGATGGCAGCCAGCCTATTTTTCAGGGGTTGATTACTGGATTTGGACACCATATTTTGATTGACGTCGGATTGGGCATTGCCGCGGGCTTGGCGTGGTCCCGAGTTTGGCCGCAAGTCGCCAATCAGCAATTTACCAATGCCTTAAATCTGGGGGTGGTACTGGGGGTATTTTCAATCGGGCGGTATGCCGGGGGGAGTGGTCTGCTGGCGGAATTAGTCTTCGGCTTGACCTTGGCCAACCTGCCGCGCACTCCTCACATGACGCGCCAAGGTGCACGCATGATGGCCTTCCACTCTGAACTAACCTTCCTGGTACGCTCGTTCTTCTTCGTGCTTTTGGGCATCATGGCTCAGATCGTCAGCCGCGCGTACATCGTTCCGATCCTGGGAATCCTGGTGGCGCTGGTGCTGGCGCGCTACGTTGCGGTGCATGCGACAAGGTGGTCGATGCGCGACATACTCCCGGTCGATACGGAATTGCTCTTCTTGATGATGCCTCGAGGCTTGATAACGGCCGTACTAGCGTTGCAGGTACTGGCCGCCCGAGGGCAGGTTTTTTTCTTCTTGCCTGCGATGGCATTCACGGTCGTACTCTTCACCAACGTTTTTGTTGTGGCGGCTGCTGTAACTGCCAGGAAATCGGTGGCGGTCGTTCCGCCAACCCAGATCGCAACTTCTCTCGCCTCCTCCTCGTTGTCATCAGAGCCGGAGACTTTCTCTTAGGGAAATTTATCGAACAGGTACTGCTTTCGAGATGAGCTCGGCTGGCAAACCTCAAACCATTTGGGTTCCCCACAGATCATGCAAATGCAGAACGCCGAGGAGAAGTCCGACATCGTCAACGACCGGCAGAGAAGTGATCTTCCTTTGTTCCATGATGTCCAGAGCTGCGATGGCAAAAGAATCCGGATCGATCGTCTTCGGTTCCGGAGTCATGCATTGGCCAGCCGTAAGTTCGAATACTTCTTTGCCGTGGCGCTCGAGTAAACGCCGCAAGTCTCCGTCGCTAATGACCCCAATCAGCTTGCCGTCCTTTACAACCGTAGTCATACCCAAAGCTTTGCGTGACATCTCGTAGATGACTTGGCTGATCGGCGTCGACTCCATCACGCTTGGCAGTGCGTCTCCGCTGTGCATCAACACGGATACGCGGGTGAGGCGCTTGCCCAGTTTGCCGCCAGGATGAAGGTTAGCGAAGTCCTCTTCCTTAAATCCTCGCTTTTCCGAGAGTGCCACGGCCAACCCATCCCCCAGTGCGAGCATGGTGGTCGTCGATGCCGTGGGCGCAAGTCCAAACGAACAGGCTTCATTCGCTACCGAACAATCGAGCGCGACATCTGCCGCCTGGACCAGAGTCGACTGCCTGCGTTCCGACGTGCCCGGAGAGTATAGGTTGTCGCAAGTCAACGTGATCAATGGCACGCCGAGTCTCTTTACGGTCGCGAGCAATTGCAGGATCTCTCCCGTTTCGCCGCTGGCCGACATCGCTAATACGACGTCACCGCGAACGATCATGCCTAAATCGCCGTGCAGAGCTTCAGCGGGATGAAGATAGAGTGCAGGAGTTCCAGTGGAACTAAGGGTTGCGGCCACTTTCCTGGCGATCAGCCCGCTTTTCCCCATGCCCGTGACAACAACTCGTCCGGTGCAGTCGTACAGCATTTCTATGGCGCGCTCAAAGTCGCGAGCCATCGGGCCAGCGATTCGATCGGCGAGGGCACGCAACGCTTCAGCCTCGATACGCACGACATTTTCGGCAATGTTCTTCATGAGAATGAATCTGCCTGGTTCGAGAGTGTCAGCTCATTGCCCTGGGTTGGGAGGCACCACTCCATGGGAGTTGAAGACCAGCACCGCTTTCTGGTTCGGGCCGCCCGTCAGGGGAACCGGCTGTCCGTTGAACGCGACTTCCACCGCACCTGCGTTGCCAGTCCAGAATACAACCTGGTCGCTGGCGTGGATCGTCTTCACGTCAGAGGGCCCAATGATGCCTCGGACGACGAACTTGCCGTCCGACTTGATGGACACCCAAGCGCTGTCGTTGGCTCGAACCGTAACCTCGAAAGGCTGCGTGCCATTTTTTGTCGGGGCGTTTAAGTTAGCAGACGTCGCCGCTGTTGTGCTCCCGTGGGAAGCTTCGCTTGGAGTTGTGGTGGCGACAGCGCCGGGATTCGCAGCCCTAGTCGCGTCGGAATCGGCTGGTGTTGATGGCGTCGTCGGTGGATTGGGTGGTTTCCGGAATTGCAGCTCCGGTTACTGGAGCTGCGGCGGCGCTCGAAGGGTTGGCTTGAGCTTTTGCCTCGCGGTCGCGCAAACGTTGCTGGTAGATCTGCCAGCCGCCAGCTCCCGCTGCAATGACCAATAACAGAATGATAACTGGAATAATTGGAAAGCCCGCTTGGCGCGAGGGTCCTCCGTCACCGGCATAACGGTCGACACGCGAAGAATTTTGCTCAGCAATCACTCGCGGGTCAGGGACCGTCTCGCCAGCGGCTTCGAGATAGTCGGCAACGGCCTCTTCTTCGCTAAGCCCTAAGTACTTCGCATAGGCGCGGACGAACCCTTTATTGAAGATTCCTCCCGGAAGCAGCTCAAAATGTTCTTCTTCCAAGGCCCGAAGCAATCGAGTTCCGATTTTGGTTGCACCAGCGATATCGTCGAGAGACACACCCCGCATTTCGCGCTCACGACGAAGCCGTTCGCCAAAGGAACCCACTCGTACCTTCCCTTCATTCGGGTATTCACGCACTTCCAACCTACTCACTCGTGTCCGATCATAGGAGTCGACAACCTGTTAGTAGCGGCGTTCGTGAAAACGCAAGGTTTCCACGAGGCTCGATTCTCCAAGAAGGCTTGTGACTTGCGTAAAGTATAGGATAAACCACTATTTTCCTGTAACATAGACCCGAATTGCCAGCTTTTTCGCTTGCATGAATTGTAGACCACAGCGCATGGCGCGCGCGGCTCATCAGTTAAACCAGCACTTTTAATCCAGGTCATTACACATCGGTGGCAACAACGGACAATGATCGCCGGTTGTACGAGTTGAAGATCTTTCACGACGTCGCCAAGGCGCTCACGTCCACTCTTGACCTCGACACCATCCTGCAAACCATCATGGAAAAGATGGCCGCGTATTTCGAGCCGGCCACATGGTCTTTGGTCATGATCGACGAATCCAGCCATGAACCGTACTACGCCGCATCTGTGGGCAAGGGTTCGGAAGGGTTGGCCGGCCTTCGTTTGTCCAATGGCTCCTCGTTGACGGATTGGGTGGTGGACCGTGGCGAAGCTTTAGTTATCGAAAATGTTAATGCCGATCCATTGATCGATTCTGACAGCAGAAGCGGATGGTTTGACGGAAGTTGTTCGGTGGTTTGCGTGCCCGTCCGAACCGGCGGGAAGGTGTTGGGTGTCATTCAGCTCGTGAATATCGACATGCAGGTGTACGCTCGCAGCGAAATGCTGCTGCAGACTCTGGCAGACTACGCAGCCATTGCCATCGAGAATGCACGTGCGGTGCGGCGCATCCAGGAGCTCAGCATCACGGACGACTGCACCGGTCTGTACAACGCTCGCCACTTGTTTACGGTGCTTGCGGACGAAGTGAACCGATCCGCACGGTTTGGCTACGAGTTCGCGCTCCTGTTTCTGGATCTCGATCACTTCAAACGGGTCAATGACGAGCATGGCCACCTCATTGGCAGCAAACTGCTCGCGGAGGTCGGTGGTTGTCTCCGTGAGAATTTACGTCTGGTCGACGCCGCCTTTCGTTATGGCGGTGACGAATTCGCCGTCCTTTTACCACAGACATCGCGAGAGGCTGGACTGAGGGTTGCACGCCGTATCTCTCGTGTTTTTCATCAACGGCGATGGCTCGTGGAGGAAAAGCTCCGGGTCGAACTGCGCGCCAGTATCGGCATTGCCATTTATCCGGACGATGCGACCACCCCTCAGACAGTAGTCCATCGCGCTGACGAGATGATGTACACCGTCAAGCAGGCCGGGCGCGACAACATCGCTATTACTGGAACAGGAATCGTCGGATTGGAAGAAGATCGCGCCGCCAGCTAAGGCCGCCGCTAGGATTAAGTCCAAGCTTAGATAGAGGGAGGAGAGCTAGAGGCTGCTGCCGGCCGCCACGTGTTGGGATTTGCCGGCGCCTGGCGGTTGACCCCGAAGTCCCACACATACAGGTTCATTTCCTGTGGGCCAAGCATCTCGACCACTGCATACTCGCCGGGAGGCAAATCCTGGGCAGGTGTCACTCTCACCCACTCACCAGTCCCCAGCTTTTCGACCTTCGCAGGAATAAAGTTTCCTTCCTCGGAAGTCTTGCCTGTAAAAGTGACTTTCAGGTTGCCCACCACCCGCTGATCCTTCTTCACGTCGACGCGCACAATGCGAAACCGTCCCGCCAGCGGCACGTCGTTCAGTGCGCCCTCGTCGATATCTACAAAAATTGTGGGTGAAGGAACGTGCGACTGTATCTTCGCATGTGGTCCCTTCAGCTCGAATGAATGCTTCGAGCTGCCGATCGGATTGATGGCCGAACGCAGGACGCTCTTCTTATTGGCATTCTCGTTCAATTCGCTGCCGTTCTGAATGATCTCTGACAGCTCCGGTTTGCCATCGAATTGATCGAGAAGAAAAATCCCGCCGGTTCCCGGGAGCCGCAGACCCGGCGAAATCTCGGGCGAGTTCGCTTCTTCCTTCTCGCGTTCCGCGCGATCTTCTGGAGTCTCGACATGGACCCTCAATTTTCCGGTACTGAAATCGGCCTCATACTTCTTGGTGGCTTCCCAATCCACCAGCGATGACGGAATGTCCTCCCACTCATAGCGATCGGCACTGAAGTAGTGAACCCTGTCGCCCTGAATTTCATACTTCATGACGGGCTGAAACGAGCCATCCTTCAAGATGATCCGCTTGGTGGGTTGTTCGGGAGGCAGAGAAGATGCCGTTTGCGAGACCGACGTCAATGCCGCAGCCACCGGGAACGTAAGAAGCAGAAGCACGCTGATGGGAAGTCGGAACATCAACATCAGTTTAGACCCGAATTACCGCTGAGAGTCTCGTTCCCGTACGTCGCCACAGCAATTGACAGATCAGCAGGCCGCACGCCGCGTATCGCGAATTCCCACTACATACGGAATCAAGCCCCGAACCAGCCCTCGTCACGGAATAACAATTGCTTTTGTGACTCCGGTCACGGCACAACGGGTCGTGATCCGGTAAAACGTTCATGATCCATAGCGCGGGCCTTCGTCAGGCAGGCAAGAGGGGGTCGCCGCGGAATTGCATTTTCCTTATCGAGGTATTGCATGGAAAGCGCGCTCCTGATTCACCGACTGCAGTTCGCCTTTACGGTTACGTATCACTATCTTTTCCCGCAGTTAACCATGGGACTGGCTCCCTTGATCGTGGTTCTGAAGACCCTGGCGATCAGGACGCACGACGAGACCTACGACAAGGCTGCTCGTTTCTGGGCCAAAATCTTTGGTATCAATTTTGCCATCGGAGTAGTGACCGGCATTCCGATGGAGTTCCAGTTCGGTACCAACTGGTCGCATTTTTCCCGCTTTGCGGGAGGGGTGATTGGTCAGACGCTTGCCATGGAGGGATGCTTCGCATTCTTCTTGGAATCCACATTCCTCGGACTCTTTCTGTATGGCGAAAAGCGTTTGAGCAAGTCCATGCACTGGTTTGCGGCCTTCATGGTGTTCGTGGGGTCGTGGGCTTCCGGCTACTTCATTGTTGCCACCGATGCCTGGATGCAAAATCCGGTCGGCTACTACAAGGCTGCCGATGGCTCGCTCCAACTGGCGAGCTTTTGGGCGCTGGTCTTGAATCCTTGGGCCTGGCTGCAATATGCCCATAACATGAGCGGCGCAGTCATAACTGGGGCCTTTGTGATGGCCGCAGTCGGGGCGTTTTATTTGCTCAGCAACAAACATATCGAGCAAGGACGCATCTTTGTCCGGGTGGGCATAATCGCCGGCTTGATTTTCAGCCTGCTGCAACTTTTCCCGACAGGGGACTGGGCCGGAAGAATGGTCGCCCAGAAGCAGCCGGTGACTCTGGCTGCCATGGAGGCTCTGTTCGATACGCAAAACGGCGCACCTCTGGTCATAATTGGCCAGCCGGATATGGCTGCGAGGAAAATCGACAACCCAATCATCGTGCCGAAGATGCTGAGCTTTCTTACTTACCGCCGATGGAATGCGCAGGTAAAGGGACTGAACGAAGTGCCTGAAAGGGACTGGCCGCAGAACATCCCGCTGCTCTATTTCGCGTATCACATAATGGTTGGGCTGGGTACCTTGTTCATCGCCGTCATGGGGATCGCCGCCCTCCTGCTGTGGCGCAAGAAACTCTACCAGGCGCGATGGCTGCTGTGGCCTCTGATGCTGATGTTTCCCTTGCCCTACCTGGCTAACACAGCGGGATGGATGACGGCGGAAATGGGACGTCAGCCCTGGCTGGTTTACGGCCTGATGCGCACGGAGGAGGGATTCTCGAAGATGGTGTCGGCCGGCAACGGCTGGTTCACATTCCTCGGGTTCGCCGGAATGTACACCCTGCTCTCCGTGCTGTTTCTATTTCTGGTGCTCCGCGAAATTGAGCACGGGCCCGAGCCCGTCGATGAACTTGGACGCCTGAACCCGGGCCGTCTGAATCCTGTGGAGGTGCGATAGCCATGTCAACAATCTGGTTCATGATTGTCGCGGTAATGGTCGCCATCTACGTCTTGCTTGATGGCTTCGACATTGGGGCCGGTGCTGTTCACCTCGTTATCGCCAAGAACGACACTGAGCGGCGCAGTATCCTGCGGGCCATTGGGCCCGGTATGGGACGGCAACGAAGTCTGGCTGCTTGCCGCCGGAGGAACGCTGTACTTCGCTTTCCCCCTGCTATATGCGTCGAGTTTCAGCGGCTTTTACCTGCCGCTGATCATCGTGCTATGGCTCTTGATGCTGCGCGGCATCGGGATTGAATTCCGCAGCCACCTTCAAGACGGCGTGTGGACTTCGTTCTTCGACGTCATCTTTTCAGTGGCTAGCATTTTGCTCGCGATCTTCTTCGGCGCCGCGTTGGGCAACGTCGTTCGCGGCGTGCCGTTGAACGCCGAGGGATATTTCTTCGAGCCCCTGTGGACGAACTTCCGTGTCGGCACCAACAACGGAATCCTCGACTGGTACACCGTGATTATGGGTGTACTGGCGCTGGTCACTCTGGTGGTGCATGGCTCGCTCTATCTTGCTACAAAGACCGAGGCCGACTTGAATGCTCGGTCACGCAAGGTCGGGTCCGCATTGTGGCCTGTACAGGTGCTTCTCACCGTCGTCAGTCTTGGCGCGACATTGCTGGTGCGTCCTGGTATTTTGACCAACTTCAGCAAGTGGCCGGTTGGCTATTTGATCCCGGTGGTGGTCGCGGGGAGCCTGGTTTATCTCCTTATTGCGTTTCGGCAGAAGAATGATAAAGGGGCATTCCTGGCGTCTTGCGGATACATCGTCGGCATGCTGGTAGGAGCGGCCTTCGCTCTTTATCCCAATGTTCTGCCGGCCAGCACTGATCCCGCTCTGAGCCTCACCATCTCGAATACCGCAGCCGGTGCTCACGGATTGAGCGTGGGCTTCGTGTGGTGGACGATGGGGATGATCCTCGCCGCTACTTATTTCATCTTCATCTATCGGATGTTTCGCGGCAAAGTGGGGGTGGAAGAGGGGACCAACGGACACGGCTATTAATCGCAAACTGGTACCAGTTAGAAAGGCTCCGGACATCCCGGAGCCTTTCTTTTTTTAGGTCGCAATCGCCTTCTACCGCACGGCAGCGAGATCAACTAATCGTCGAGGATCCTATACCGTAACCATAGAAACTACTTCGGCAGAGTGTTCGACTTCGTGGGCTACGGCGATCGACAAGCGACGAATGCCCTCGCGAATCATGTCGGGATTGGCGTTCGAGAAGTTCAGTCGCATGTGCGAGCCGGCATCGCCTTCTGCGAAGAACGGCTGGCCAGGAACAAAAGCAACGTCGTGACGGATGGCTTCGTCGAACAAGCGCATGCAGTCGACGCCTGCCGGCATGGTTACCCAGAGGAACAGTCCACCTTGGGGACGCGTCCACGTAACTTCCGGCGGGAAGAAGTCGGTTAACGCAGCTAACATGGCGTCGCGTCGCTCTTTATAGCATTGACGAATCGTCTTGACGTGTTCCTCCAGGAAACCGTCCTTCGCGACTTCGTAGGCGACGATCTGGGTAAACGTGCTGGTGTGGAGATCAGCACACTGCTTCAATTGCACCAGGCGGCTAATGACATCAGGCGGAGCCACAATCCAACCCAACCGCAGCCCCGGCGCCAGCACTTTCGAAAACGTGCTGAGATAAATCACATTGCCAAGCTGGTAGCCGTTGTCGCGCAGCACATTGGCGCGGTCGAGCACCACCAACGGTCTGATGTGCTCGCCTTCGTAGCGCAGTTGTCCGTACGGGTCATCTTCGATGATGGGGATTCCGTACTTGTCCGACAACCACACCAACTGGGTGCGCCGGTCTTCGGAGAGGGTGACACCTCCCGGATTCTGGAAGTTCGGCAGAACATACATGAACTTCGGGCCCGAGCGCAATGCCCCTTCCAACAGCCTGGTTTGCAGTCCCTAGGCCATCAATCGGGACCGTCACGTATTCGGCACCCATCAGGTCGAATGCCTGCAGCGCGCCGAGGTAGGTCGGCGACTCCACCAGAATGCGGTCACCACGGTTGATCAGCAGCTTGGCAATCAGATCGAGTGCCTGTTGCGATCCGGAGGTGATGAGGACATTGTCGACGGTCGCAATGATGCCGTATTTCGCCATCTGCGCCACGATCAATTCCCGCAATGGAACATAACCTTCTGAAGGTCCATATTGCAGCGCCGCAGTGGCTTGCGTTGACAGCACTCGGTCGCAAGCTTCGCGGAATCGCTCGGTAGGGAAGACCTCCGGCGCGGGTAAACCTCCGGCAAAGGAAATAATCTTCGGGTTGGTAGTGAACTTAAGTAGCTCGCGGATGACGGAGCTCTTAACGGTCTTAGTGCGTTGTGCGTAGCGATGGGCCCAAGGCGCAGCCATAGTTAACCCCTCAAATTACAACGTCGATTGTCGCTTTCGACGGGCCCCCCGTCTGTGACGCACGACACCGTGCGTGGGGTCATGTTTCACACGAAGGCCAATCTGAATCATTTGTTTCTCAGATCAGCGATCATAAGTCTGGGCAAGTACAGCGAGGCGTTTGGAGGCTCCAACCGTCAAGTCTTCTGCCCGGTAGCGCCAATGCCAGTTGCCGGAAGAAGTGCCCGGCAGGTTCATTCTGCCTTCACTGCCTATTCCCAGCACATCCTGAAGAGGGAAAATTACCGTGTCGGCGACCGAAGCCATCAGGGCGCGGATCATCACCCAATGGATCTCGCGGCCGTCCGTATCGAGGTAGCGCTTCGCGAATTCCATTTCCTCCTCCACGTCCGCGGCGGTGCGGGTGCTATCGGCTGCGCCGGAGCTCGTCCACCATCCGACGACCGTATCGTTGTCGTGGGTACCGGTGTAGGCCACCCGATGACGCGGATAGTTGTGGGGCTTGAAGTCCGGAGCCTGGGGGTCTTTACCGAAAGCGAACTGCAGGATAGCCATTCCGGGGAAGCCAAAGCGATTGCGCAAGGCCTCAACTTCAGGGGTGATAACGCCCAGATTCTCAGCCAGGATGGGCAGGCTACCTAGCGCTGATTCGACAGCCTCGAACAACGCTGCTCCTGGGCCCTTGACCCATCGGCCGTTGACGGCCGTGGTTTCCGTGCCGGGGATCTCGTAATAGGCCTCGAACCCGCGGAAGTGGTCGAGACGAATCAGGTCGAGCATTCCAAATGCGCGGCGGAAGCGCGAGATCCACCACTGAAAACCAGTCTGGGCATGTAGATCCCAGCGGTAAATGGGGTTGCCCCAGCACTGTCCCGTGGCGCTGAAATAGTCGGGTGGAACGCCGGCGATGACGCGGGGCTTGCCATCCGGTTCCAAATCGAACATTTCGGGCGCAGCCCACACATCTGAGCTGTCCTGTGCGACATAGATCGGCACGTCGCCCATCACCCGAATTCCATTGCGGCCGCAGTGGGCTTTTAAGTCCAACCACTGGCGGTCGAACTCAAATTGGATGAACTTGTGGTTCTCGATCTGATCCTTCAAGTCGGCGCGCGCCTTCTCGAGCGCAGCCGGTTCGCGCAACGCCAGTTCCGGCTCCCACAGCGTCCACATCACGTAGTCATGGGTCTCCTTGAGCGCCATGAACAATGCAAATTCGTCGAGCCATCCCGCATGACGCTGGCAAAAATCCCGATATGCAGTTTTCTCGTCAGCATTCGCGCTGCGTCGAAACTGTTCCGCTGCCTTACGCAGCAGCGGCAACTTCCACTTGATGAGTGATCCGAAGTCGACATGGTCCCGAGGAAGCTTCGGGTCGGGATCGTAATCTTCGCGAGACAAATATCCCAGCTTGACCAAGGTATCGAGGTTGAGTAGCAGGGGGTTGCCAGCGAAAGCAGAGAAGCACTGATAGGGAGAGTCGCCGTATCCCGTCGGTCCGAGCGGGAGCACCTGCCAGATTTGCTGTCGCGCGGCTTTCAGGAAGTCAGCAAACCGATGTGCCTCACCACCCAGTTCTCCGATACCGTGGGCACCGGGAAGGGAGGTTGGATGTAGAAGGATGCCGCTTGATCGTGGGAAGCTCATTGTCTGGTAAGTGTCGTCGAAAGCGGCCTGCTCGGCAAACGAGGAGGCTGCCGAAAAAGTCGAAAAAGCAGATCCCTCGCGGACTAAAGTCCGCTCGGGAGGACAATAACAACCGGCTTAGACGCTGGCCTAAAGGCCCGCTCTACCTGAAGGCCTGCTCCACCTGGAAGGGCCGCTCTCCACAATAGGAACTTTTTGAGCAGCCTGCTAGAACAACTTCACAGTTGACACATCCGATGCTTTTTGCGGGCGCGATATGGTGGTATAGCTCTGTATAACACTTAAAATTTCTTATGTGCTGTTGTTTAGAATCAATGGCTTGGAGGTAAATTGCTCGCAAGTAGTTGATAAGTAATGTAGTTATACGTATCCAATTCTGCCCGTTGGACTTAGCAGATCAGTTCTCAGTTGCCGGTTGCCAGTTGTCGGTGATTTGGATGCAATCCTGGTTCCTTTCACCTAGTTTGAATTCCATTTCGGGAAATTTCAAAGAGCCAATTTTGTTCTGCGCCTGGGCGCGAATTGGGCAGAGACACGAAGAACTCTGTCCTCACAGACCCGTTCTAACGGCCAGGGAAATGGGACGCAAGAGAAATCGCGGGGCAGAGAAAACGAAAGTAACCAGAGTGGAGGCGTGGCATTTCTTTCTACTGCGTAGTGTGGCCCGGCCTCAACGACGTCAGCACCTCGGCATCGCCAGGCAGGGGAACAGCCTCCGCGATGGCCTCCGCACCGGGATCCACCACCCGCTGCATCAGCAAAGCGGCCACAGCCATGAATACGCCCCCCGCGATGACGGCCGCCAGCCGGTTGTTGTGCAGCAAATGATTCATTACCCATCCAAAACCGAGCGAGGCGATGATTTCCGGCAGCACGATAAAAAAGTTGAAAATTCCCATGTAGACGCCGGTGTGCTCCGCCGGCAATGAGCCAGCCAGCACGGAATAAGGCATTGACAGAGTGCTTGCCCAGGCGATTCCGACTCCTATCATGGACAGCAGCAGAAGATTCTTGTCGTGGATCACGGCGACGGACGCCAACCCGACCGCGCCGCACAACAGGCAGAGGCTATGAGCGTGCTTGCGCCCTACGGCTTTCGCTAACTTGGGCAGAAAGAACGAAAACGCAAAGCAAACCAGCGAGTACATTCCGAAGCAGACGCCACCCCACTCCACGCCACGAGTGTAAACGGGCGAACTCTGGTCGGTCGCTCCAAATACATTGCGGGCCACAGCGACAGGGAAGTAGAGCCACATGCAAAATAGCCCGAGCCAGGTGAGCAACTGCACGGGCGCCAACTGGCGCATGGTGACGGGCATATTGCCGATCGCGGTGAAGATTTCGGCGGCATGGCTTGCGATGCCGCGATGCTCCGATTTCTTCCGGCGAAATGCTTCGAGGTCGGCGGGAGGATATTCCCTGGTGGTGAGGATGGTCCACAGCACAGCGCAGAAAAACGCCGCAGCTCCAATGTAGAACGAAAGACGAACTGTCAACGGAATGGCGTGGCCAGAAGTGTCAGCGCCGAGATGAAAATAGTTTGTCAGAAGCCAGGGCAAAGCCGACGCCACGACCGCACCTAGACCGATGAACAGACTCTGCATGGCAAAGCCCTGGGTCCGTTGCTCCTCCGGCAGCAGGTCGGCCACGAAGGCACGGAACGGTTCCATGCTGATGTTGATGGAGGAATCCAAGACCCAAAGCAGGCCGGCAGCCATCCAGAGGGTCGATGACCGCGGCATGAGAATCAGAGCGCATGAGCTGAGAATGGCACCCGTCAGGAAATACGGTCTCCGGCGTCCCAGGCGCGTCCAGGTATTGTCGCTGGCGTGACCGATGATGGGCTGCACCAGCAGTCCCGTAAGCGGTGCGGCCAGCCAGAGGATCGGGATTTGGTCGGCACGCGCACCCAGGTATTCGTAGATGGCGCTCATGTTGGCCATCTGCAGTCCCCAGCCAAATTGAATGCCGAGGAACCCAAAGCTCATGTTCCAGATCTGCCAGAAACTTTTCGGAGGTTTTTGCATGATTGCGCCGATCCCGTTGCTTTTCTTACCGCAACGGCAAGTGAATCATCCGAAACTGTACTCCGTTTGACAGCGAAGTTCCAAGGCAATGACATTTGCGGGGATTGCTAATAGAAAGGTTGACGGCGGGTGTGTTCTCGACGCGAAAACTCACGCCGAAGGCGCGCTTAATTAGTGCTGACTGATCTCGTTTGCTGTGCAGTTGTGCTTCGAATACCATCGCTGCCATGCCCAAGCCGGGTTTCCTGCCCATCACGCGTCGATTCGCCATTCTCGCGCTTATTGTTGGAATCCTGTCACTGTCTTGTTTAGCGGGGCCGGTAGGCGCGCCGCAGATCAGCAAAGTCGAGCCTCCAAACTGGTGGACCGACTTCGTTTCGCCGGTGATGGTTTTGCTATACGGAGAAGGCTTGAGCGAAGCCCAGATTTCGGTCTCGTATCGCGGGGTCAAAATCCAGAAGACGCAGTTACAGCCCGATGGAAAGCATGCATTTGTCTGGCTGAGCATCGCCAAGAATGCCAAACCAGGAAATGTGAAGCTTTCGATCAAAACTGCAACCGGCGCCACGACCGCGGACCTCCCGCTACTCGAAGCGGCTGCCGCGGACTGGGCGATTCCAGGGCGTCAGCCGCGATGATGTGATCTACCTGATCATGCCGGACCGTTTCGCCGATGGAGATCCCAGCAACGATATGCCGAAAGGCGCGGCGCCCGGAACGTATGATCGGCGGGCTGCCAAGGCCTATCACGGCGGGGACCTGAAAGGCATTCAGGACCACTTGTCATATTTCAAGGACCTGGGCGTTACGACGCTGTGGCTGAATCCTATTGTCGACAACGACAATTCCAGCGAGACCTACCACGGCTACGGAGCGATCGATCTGTACTGCAGTCGAAGACCACTTCGGTACATTGCAGGAGTTTCAGCAACTGGTCGATGCTGCCCATCAGCATGGAATCAAGATCCTGCTCGACATGGTTCCAAACCACGTCGGGCCCAAGCATCCGTGGGCGACGTCGCAGCCAGCGCCGGGCTGGTTGCACGGTACGACCGAAAACCACATCAATACCGACTACGAATATCCTCCGGTGACCGATCCGCATGCAGTGGAGAAGAACTACCGCAGTGCGCTGGACGGCTGGTTTGCCAATGTTCTTCCTGACCTCGCGCAGGAGAATCCTCTGACCGCCGAATACCTGCAGCAGAACGCGTATTGGTGGATGGAAATTGGTGGCGTCGATGGCTTTCGCATCGATACCTTCCCGTATGTGCCTCGAACATTTTGGACGAAATACCTGCAGGGATTGCAAACCACGTATCCCAACTTTTTCGCTGTAGGCGAGGTCTATAACTTCGAGCCGCCGGTGGTGTCCTACTTCGCAGGAGGACAAACCGGCTTCGACGGGATCGATACCCACCTGACTACGCCTTTTGATTTCCCGATGAATTCTGCCATCCACGAAGTGGTTAATCACGGGGCCTCGGCCAAGAAGATCGTGGATGTGCTGCGCCAAGACCGCCTGTATCCACATCCTGAGCTTTTGGTTACGTTCATGGGCAATCACGACATGAAGCGTTTTATAACCGACGCCGGAGGACTCGCCGGCCAAACTGAAACTGGGCTTCTCGTTGCTCGCTACCCTACGCGGGATCCCGCAAATCTACTCGGGTGACGAGATCGCTATGGCGGGCGGCGACGACCCCGACAACCGTCGAGATTTCCCCGGTGGATTTCCGGGCGACCAGCACGATGCCTTCACAAAAGGCGGCCGCACTGCCGAGGAACAGGATGTCTATCAACATGTGCAGAGTTTGCTGAAGCTGCGTCGCGAGCATCCTGCACTTCGCGTAGGCAGCCAGAAGCATGTGGTTGTCAGCGATGACTATTACGTCTTCACCCGAGAGACCGGTGGTGAACGTTTGATGGTGGTGTTTTACAAAGGGGAGGCAGCCAGGAGCGTCACCGTGGACCTGACCGATACGACGATTGCGGATGCCAAGCAATTCACGCCTGTGAACTCGGCGCCGAACGTCCATTTGCAGGGAACGCAACTGCAGCTGCAACTCGCGCCGCAAAGCGTTGCGATCTACAAAGTTGAATAACCCGTGTAATCGGCGCTCCTGGCTGGAGCTCTGATGTGCACATTGCCAAGACAAGGTGATGGAGGTCACAGTCTGGCTGGTTGGCGGCCTTTACAGTGAAAACTGGCGGGATGGGGACCGACAGTCCTGATCGCGGTCGCCGAACGCCAAGAATTTGGCAATTGCACTGCGCATTGACCTGCTGTGGGAATAGACTCTTGCTGCAGGCTTGCGAAGCATGATAACTAAGGAGATTAAGGTCCATGAAACGTTTCATTTCGAGTCTAGCTGTGCTTGCACTGATGTCTGGAATGGCTTTTGCTGCGGAAGACGGAGCAGCGATTTTTAAGGCGAAGTGCGCCATGTGTCATGGCGCGGCTGGCGAAGGCAAGTCGGGTCCGGCTTTGAAGGGTACCTCACTCAGCGCCGCTCAGATTGCTGACGTGCTAGAGAAGGGTGAGCCTGGCAAGAAAACCCCACACGGGAAGGGCTTGAACGGCGTCACTAGCGACCAGGCAACCGCGGTTGCTGCTTATGTTAAGAGCCTCAAGTAGTCGCTCGGTATTTTGCAACAGTGAAGAGCTGGTCCTCGCGACCGGCTCTTTTTTTCTGGGTCGAGCACACTGATGTTGTTTTGCGCCGACTTTCTGAGTGCGGTGTCGCCGCCTATTTCGATGATGCGACTACTGCTACTCCGTAGCGCGACAGCGTAAGTGATTGAGTTGATCCACTGCTGAGCACGTCCTGCATGGCTGAAGGTAGCTTGACGGTCTGTGGCGCCTTCGAGAAGTTCACGAGGATATAGACCGCGCCGTTTGTGCCATACCGCGGATAGACCTCAACTCCGTCAGGCACCGGACCGAGAGCAGGCTTGACTCCGCTGATTTCGGTCATCCAATTTACCGCCCGCGCCATCGTTGGCTGGTCGAGCCATGCTCCGATGTAGGTGATCCGCCCCTTGCCGACTTTGCGAGTGATCGCCGCCGGCTGCCCGTCGAGCCAGCCGTTGCTCTTGCCGTAGCGCATGAGCACTTCGACATCACTGTCCTTGGTGCTGAGAAGCTCAGCCCACAGGGGACACTCCCCCGCGCCCCATTTGCCCTCTACTGGAACCGGATCGACCAGCGCGTAATACTGCTCGACTCGACCACCCAACAACTCAGTGAGCGGGCCGGGCTGGCGCTGCGGCCACAGTCCGTTGTCGGCGTCCTTCATGGCAGACCGCTGACCTAGAACGAGATGCCCGCCATTCTTAACGTATTGGATTAAGTTTTTCGCCTCTGCATCCGTTAACACATTGAGCCCGGGCGCGACGACTAGCTTGTACCCGCTCAACGATGCCGTGGGAGGAACGATGTCTACCGACTGTGCGGCTTTGCGCAGGGGACCGTAGTAGCTGAGGATCTCATTGACCGGATCATAGTTCTTGTTGTGCTTCTGCCACCCTATTGCCCAGCGGCTATCGTAGGAATGCAGAATGGCAACCTCTGACTTCACCGATGTTCCAGCGAGCACCGGACTCGCTTTCTCGAACTCACGTCCCACCTGCGCGATCTCCGGGTAAAGAGGGTCGGGCGTTCCGTCCGGTCCCACCAGCGTTCCGTGATATTGCTCCTGTCCGTTCAGTGCGCTGCGCCACTGCCAATAGCTCACGGTATCGGCGCCATGTCCGATGTCGTGCCACGCCATGGCGCGCACCTCGCCCTTGTCGAGCCAGTTGTTGATGGAAGCCCAGTTCACGCCGCCCGGTTGCGTTTCCATCACCCAGAAATTCTTGCCCTTCAAACCGCGTGTGAGGTCGTGGGCTGCGCCATTTTTTACCGGATCGAGATGTCCCTGGCCGACGTAGTCGTCCCACGCGGCGAGGTCGAGGTCCTGCGCAACGGTGTAATGATCGTAGCCGTCGAACCAGCCCATCATGTTGGTGGTGATGAATTGTCGCGAGTCTGAATTTGCGCGGATCACTTCGAGTTGGTTTTTCTGATAACTGCGCCAGGTGTCGCTGACAAAACGCATCCAACTCAGCAAGAGGCCGGGATTGCCGTAGTTAACCTGGATTGGAATCTGATTCCAATCGAAGTAGGTTTCGCTCCAGTAAGAGGTCGTCCAGCGCGCATTGAGGTTGTCGAGCGTGCCGTAGCGCTGCTTGAGCCATTGTTGGAACTGCTGCTTTAGTATTGGCATCGAACGAGACCTCGGCGTATTCATTGTCGATCTGCCAGCCCACGACGTTTGGATTGTGCCCGAAGCGCTTGGCCAGTTGCTCGGCCATGGCCCGTGCCAGCTCGCGATACTTGGGATTGGCGAAGTCAAACTGCTGCCGATTACCGTGCTGATCTTTGCGGCCGTCCTCCATGGTGCGCAATGTTTCGGGATACTTCTGGGTCAGCCACGCAGGGGGTGCTGCCGAAGGCGTGCCGATTACGGTGACGATGTCATGTTTTGCGGCCGCTGTAACCGCGCGGTCGAGCCATTCCAGATCGTATTGGCCCTCTGCGGGCTCCATGCGACTCCAGGCAAATTCGCCCACCCGCACCATGTGGATGCCCGCCTTCTGCATCAGAGCGAGGTCGGCATCCCATCGCGATTCCGGCCACTGCTCCGGATACCAGGCAGTGCCGAGCAGGATAGCCGGAGTTTGAACCTTGTCCATCTGCGCATGGACAAACGTGGCGCCGAGAAGCGCGAATGACAGCAGCGCGAGCAGCAAGCGGCCAGAGTAAGGCAATGACGTTGCACGGTTCATGCGTGGAGACTCCGTCGATGCGGAAGAAGAAAAATGGCATCGATTTGCGAGGTTATTCTACGCGCACCATTGCTGCGCCGGTCACGCGGTTGACCAGATCTCGCCAATCACGCGCTGAAAATTCGCGCCTAGAACTTTCTCGATCACCGCCGACGGCTGTCCGCGCTTCTGCAACTCGGCGGCGATCACTTCCATGTGGTCGGGGCCGGTGAGATCGGGTACGTAAGGATAGCGATCTTCGCCCGGAGCTCCAATACCCAGCTTCTTGCGGCGCGCTATATCTTCGTCGAATGCCTTCTGCTGTTCAGGAGTCAGCGAGATTGCCTGAATCGATCCATCCGACCCAATGCCCACATGATCGGCCCCGCAGACGTTAATTGCGTGCAGCACATGGTTGATGACATGCTCCCGAGTCGGAACCGTCGGCGAGGCTACTAAATAGGGCATGAGATAGACGCCGAAGTACCCTCCACGATCGGCCAACGCTTTCATCACTTCGTCCGGCTTGTTGCGTGGGTGGGCGTAGACCGCAGCGCATCCCGAATGGGTGACGAGCACCGGCTTCTGCGACGCCGCAATTGCCTCCGATGTGGTGCGGTATCCGCTGTGGCTTAGGTCAACAGCCACGCCGATCTCATTCATCTTCGTGACCGCCGCGTGGCCGGCCTTACTCAATCCAGCATTTCCCGGCTCGAGGCATCCATCGCCGAAGATGCTGCGATTGTTGTAGGTGAGTTGCATGATGCGCACCCCTAACCGCCGAAAGGTTTCGATACGCGCTGGGTCGTCTTCGAGAAAGGTCGTGTACTGAAAGCCCGGCACGATGCCGATCTTGCCCTCACGTTTGGCGCGGGCGATATCCGAATGCAGCCGCACGACAGTGAAGACATCGGGGCGTAGTTCGACGAGCGTATCAACATAGGCCAGGTTATCGATCGTGCCGTCGAAAGTAGGCGCAGAAACGGTGAAGTTGATCGCGGTAATGCCGGAGCGCCGGACAACCTCGATCATGGCTGGGTCGGGTGATCCGTCATCGCTGGTAAATGGCGCGCATAGCGTGTCGACCACGATGCTCTTGTGGTAGAGCTGGCTGATCTCCGGAGAAAACTGTGTCGATGCCTCAGCCAACAAGCGTGGAGCGAATTGAGCTACGAGAAGGCCGCGCCCCAGATTGACGAGAAAAGATCGACGGCTATTGGTCTGCGCCATTCGTGAATCCCGCTACCGTTTCGCTTCGGACCCATCTTGCAACCAAAACAAACACGACCACCACAGTCGTCAAGGCTGAAGTTCGAGCCGAAGGTGTTTCAGTATCTCAGTTCACGCTTACTCTGTCATGCGGGTAGAACACCGGACAAAAGCGGGCCACTACATCACGGATCGCAAATGCTCCACCGCCAGTGTATGGATTTGCGACACTCTCGATTCGCCTACACCCATCAACTCGCCAACCTCGCGCATGGTGAGCTCCTGCTTGTAGTAAAGCATGAGCACTTGCTGTTCGCGTTCCGGCAAGTCGCGCGATCGCCTTCTCCAATCGCTGTTTGCTTTCACTGGCCATAAACAGAGTCAGCGGGTCTTGATCGGGTGGCCCGGCGATGTTCTGGGCCAAATCGGTTTCCTGTCCGTCTTCGTAGGATTCGCATTGCAGGCTGCCAATCTCCAGCCCGCGAATTTCATTCAGCAGGTGGTACATCTCCCGCAGAGACACGCCGATCTCCTTCGCCATTTCCGGGACGGATACGGTACGTCCGAGCTCAGATTGCAATTTCTGCACTACTACATCAATCTGACGGGCCTTCTTCCGAAGATCGCGAGGACTCCAATCCATTTCGCGCAGGCTGTCGAGAATTGCGCCGCGAATGCGGAACTTCGCGTAGGACGCGAACTTCACGTTCTTCTCGGTATCGAACTTGTTGAGTGCGTCGATCAGTCCCACGATACCGGCGTGAACCAGGTCTTCGAAGGGAACATGCTGGGGAAGGTGTTCGTGAATGCGCCGCGCAATGTACTTCACCTGCGGCATCTGCTCAAGCACGATCTTTTCGAACTCTTGTTCTGTGCGGTGAGATTTCGGGACTTCAGCTGTCGTGGGCTCCATGATGTGCTCTCCAATTCGCAGGCGCAGGCCGTGGACGAAGAGTCCCGGTCTTCTGCTCGGGGACAGCGCAGCAACGTGGTGTGTGGCGGCGGGAATGAAGGAAAAACTGTTATTAGCGCAGCCTTGTCCGGTGCCGACACGCTCAGTTGCTCGCCGAGAAGGGATGCAGCGGTTCCGACGCTGCGGTACTGAGCTTGGGAGGAGTTTTGTCAGACAGGTGCCGACATTTCCCAGCTCAGTGCTGTTGAGGCTTGGCGTGAGACTCAGCCCGGAGCTTTCCTCCGGCCATGGCCGGATAGGCGCTCGGATTTGTGGGAGGACGGTACCTTGAGCAAGGTCGAACCGCACGTGGGATATGTGATCGTGTTCATATCCCACGTTGTAGTACTTGCATCTTAGAACAAAATTAGTTGGAGATTAGAAGACTCTAAGAGCGAAGAATCGGCGAGATAGCGACCCAAAACAGATCCATGCTTCCCAATTCTGAAATTCAGTTCGTAAGCATTAAGCACGCGTAGCCACTCACTTGCCCGCCCTGATTGCGCATCAACACCAGATCCCCGCCGGCGCCTTGAAATGTGCGTTGGGCGATGCGAAGGCAAACGTCAGAAAACTCTGCGGCCTGCGTCGACTCGAGTTGCCCGGCATTGGCGAATTCATAGTTACTGAAACTCAGTCTGAGAACACTAAGACTTGTTCTTTCAGCGTGAATCTCCATCGTGCGGTGGGACGCTGTGATGCGCAGAAGAAACTCAAACAGGTGGAACAGGCCGTTCCTGAGCCGTGCCTCATTGCCGCGGACCTGCACTCGGTCCGATTTCACACTTAGTCCGACGTGCGCAGACTCCGCAAGAGGCAGAAAGTCCTCCCTCACTTGCAGCAGCACTTCCTCAATATCCACCGGAACACGCGTGTCGCCTGGGTCCCCGGCATCCTGCAAGGCTCGAGCCTCCAGGAGTCGCTGATGCAGAAGTTTGGCCGACGCGAGCGCAGTTTCTATGCGGGCACGAAGTTCCGCTGCCGTCTTGTCTCTGCCGCAGCGAAACCTCCAGCCCGCATTCCAACGCGGTGAGTGGTTGGCTGATGGCGTGAAACAACTCGGAAACGAACGACTGCTCGGATGGTTGAACTGGCGCGCAAACTGTTTGGACGCGTCATGCCGCCACCCCCGAGCGGGCAACCCAACTCATATCCCACGCCCCGAACGGTATGGATTAGTTTTATGCGTCGAACCCTTCGTCAATTTTCTTCCGCAGGTAGTTGATGTAAACATCGACGATGTTGGTGCCGGTATCGAACGAAAGGTTCCACACATGTTCAACGATCATGGAGCGGGTGATGCGATGGCCGGCATTGCGCAGGAGATATTCGAGCAGCCCAAATTCTTTCGAGGTCAGCTCGATCCGTTTTCCGGCCCGCTTCACGGTTCGCTCGACACGGTCGAGTTCAAGGTCGGCGATCTTCAGCAGGGTTTCCGCAGTGAAGGGATGGCGGCGCATCAGCGCACGCACCCGCGCCGACAGTTCGGTATAGGAGAATGGCTTAAGTGAGACAGTCGTCCGCGCCCGAGTCGAGGGATTGCACTCGGTCTTCGATGCGGCTGCGTCCGGTCAGCACCAGCACCGGCAGCGATGGCTTCTTGGGACGAACCGCGTGCAGGACTGCGATGCCGTCCATTTTGGGCAGGTTCAAATCCAGGATCATCAAGTCGTAATCATTTTCGAGGCCATCAAGCAGGCCTCGTCGCCATCTGATGCGATATCGACGGCATAGTGTTCAGCTTCAAGCCCCTTCTGCAGGAAGCTTGCCAGCGGGGCGTCGTCTTCCACTACCAAGATACGCATTGTCAGCCGTTCTCCTAACTCAAGTGTCACTCTCAATTCTTCGAGGCTCGCCCGAGCCGGGTCAATGTCAGAACGGCCTGAGCGAGTTGCGTACGTATCCGATTCGGGCGTCTTTCAAAACGGGAATCGGATTGCGGCTGAAATCGACCACTCCATCGGGGCTTTGACACTTCACATAGTGTCGGCTTCACTCACAGAGACCTGTGATTCGCAATCACAGCGGCACTGGCGGCCATTTGGCATAAGTACAACATGGCGAATGTGGGATCCAAGTCGAATATCCTCAAGGTATCGAGCAAATTGAAGAAGTCGTCTGGTGACGGCCGGGGTGGTCAAGCACTATCGCTCCAAGCATCGTTTGTTTGCGGAAGATCAGGAGAACGAAGGGGTTTACCTGGTACTGAAGGGCAAGGTGTGTTTGTCCGTCAAGGACTTGGAAAAGCTGGATCGGGTTTTTCCTCCGGTTCGCTTCCTGGGGGTTCCCGCCACATTTACCGGACATCCCTATAGTTTGGCCGCAGCGGCAGTTACCGATGCGGAAGTGCTGCATGTGGGGCGAAGCGCCTTTCTCGACCTGATGACGCAGCAGCCGGAACTCTGCCGCGAAGCCACTGACATGTTGAGTCGGGAAGTTACGTTCATCCACGCAGCACTAGCCGAACGCCGCAGACAGAAAATCAACGCGAACTGAAACTCCCGCAACACCTTACGGCGGCTTGTTCCGCTGGCAATATCTGGCTACGCGCTTTACTTTTCTCCAAGCGTGGTTCGCGTTCGACGATGCGATCGTCGACCGGACCGGACCGTCCAACCGTGTCGGCGGATGTTCAAGCCAACGGCACCCAGCGGAATTCTTTCGCGACTGACCTATGCTTTGATATAGTCAACCCCATCTGATAGTGCGGGTCATGATAACCATTGCGCTATTCTTTCGGGGTTCAATGCGGTCTGGAAGGCCGCGGTCACTGAACTTTGTCCGATGAGTTCTGTCTCCTTGTAATATGAACCAAGGTTATTGAGTCCAAACGTGGCATTGCGTGCTGGAGCAGCGCTGCTAGAGTCAAGTGGACCGGTCGAATATCGCAAGTTACCGGTCTGGCAACAAAGTGCAAATGAAAGGCCGAATCATCTCGCACTACGAAATCGTGGAAGAGATCGCTCGCGGCGGCATGGGTGTTGTCTACCGCGCCCGCGACTTGTCGCTCAATCGATTTGTGGCCCTCAAGGCGCTGCCGATCTTCACCTCTTCGGACCCTATTGCGCGCACGCGCTTCGAGCGCGAAGCCCAGGCGGCTTCCGCGCTGAATCATCCGAATATCGTGACGATTTTCGATCTGATGTCGGACGAGCATGCCAGCTACATTGTGATGGAGTTTATCGAGGGTAAGACGCTTGGGGACATGATTCCTCTGAGCGGATTGCCGCCAGAACAGGCGATTCGTTACGCGCTCCAGATGGCTGACGCGTTGGGCTGCGCCCACGAAGCAGGCATCGTTCACCGTGACCTGAAGCCGCAGAACGTGTTGATTTCCAAGCGCGACCACCTCAAGATTCTTGATTTTGGCGTCGCGAAGCTGAAGTCGGAGCCATCGGGACAATTGGCGACCCACGAGAACCTGACCCGTCCCGGTGCGTTTTTGGGCACCACGTATTACGCGGCGCCGGAGCAATTCTCTGGCGGCGAAATCGATCAGCGAACGGATATTTACTCTCTGGGAGTGGTTCTCTACCAGATGCTGGTCGGGCGTGTGCCTTTTTACGCCGACAATCCCCTGGAATTGCTGCAGTCGATCTATCACGAGCAGCCGAGGCCGCTCCGTCATGCGCATCCGCATTTTCCGCCGATCGCAGACCAAATCATTGCCCGGGCGATGCACAAACAGCCGCAGGGACGGTATCCGACCATGGCGGCGTTTGCCGAGGACCTGGAAGCCGCAGAGAGGCTTTCGCTCAGGCGAAACTCGAGTCGTCTTCGATGGGCACGCAGGTCTCCGACGCTCCGATAGCTGTTCCGTCCAGTGGTTCGAGCCGATCTTCGTATCCGCCGGTGTGGATCGAGCCACCGCGGGCCGGTCATGAAAAATCGTCTATCGCGGTGCTGCCATTTCGCAGTTTGTCTTCCGACAAGGATGACGAGTACATGGCGATGGGCATTGGCTCGGAAATCAGCAGCGCGCTTTCGCGAGTTCCGGGAATTCGGGTCGCCTCCAATCTCTCGACGTTTCGTTACCAGGACGAAGTCCCTGACTTGCAGGAAATCGCGACCAAACTGAAGAGCCGCTACGTGCTCACTGGGAGTCTGCGGCGCTCGGGCACGCGAATTCGGGTGATGGGCGAGCTCGCTGATGCCCTCGCCGGCTCGGTCCTGTGGTCGCGGACCTACGAACGGCATCTGGAAGACTTGTTCAAGGTGCAGGAGGAGATCGCCGAATCCATCGTGAGGGCTACCGGTGGCGAACTGATTCGCGCCGGCTCCGAACACGCCGATAAAGCTTCGGCTCACGAACTGGATGCCTGGGGTCTAGTTCGCAAGGCCTATCACTTCTGGAACTATGGGTTTCATCCTGCCGGAATCGCTGAATCCCTCGACTTGCTTCGCCGCGCGATTCAGTTGGATCCCGGCTACGCCAGTGCCTACGCCTTTCTCGCGCTATACCTGATCGAACGCGTGGTTCTGGTGTTGACGGATCGTCCGGAAGAAGACCGGGCAGAAGCGAACGCCGCCGCCAGCCAAAGCGGTGGAACTTGCGCCGCAGGACGCAGAAGTGCTGGAGAATGCGGGCCTGGTCTGGCTTCATTGCAGCGAGTACGACATGTCGGTCGAGGCGCTTCGTCGTGCCGTGCAAATCGCGCCTTTTAATTTGGTGGCGTGGGGATATCTCGGACTCGCTTTGGGATGGGGCGGCAAAGAGCGCGACGCATTTGAAGCCGAAAAAATTCTGAAGAAGCTCATTGCAGAAACTCCGGAGCATCCTTCTTTACCTTACTGGCACTACTTTCTATCCGGAACCTACATTCGGCTTTCGCGATTTGCGGAGGCCGCCGATCACGCGCAGCGCTGCGTGGAACTGCAGCCTCGGTTCTATATCGCTCGCATCACTTTGGCGAATGCCCTTGGGCATATTGGCCGGATTGATGAAGCACGAGCCGAGATGGCCCATGTGCTGGCCACGAATCCATACGTCAACGAAGCTGTGCTGCATACCGAGTATCTGAACATCGCGCGTGATCCGCAAGTGGCCGACCTGCATCTTTCCGGGTTAAGAGCTGCCCAGGCGTTTCCAACTGTGAATGTAGGAGAACAGAAAATGAGCTTCAGGACCTCGGATTTTCGCGTCATCACGACTGGCCTGCAGTATCCGGAAGGGCCCGTCTATCAGAAGGATGGCAGCGTCCTGGTGGTGGAAATTCAGGGCAAGAAGCTCACTCGTGTTCCACCTGACGGAACTAAGGAGACCGTGGCGATGCTGGGAGGCGGCCCGAACGGAGCGGCCATCGGCCCGGATGGCGCGGTCTATGTGTGCAATGACGGCGGACTCGATTTCATGGCGATCGGTCCGGTGTCCGTCCCGACCTTTCAACCTGCCAATTACGTCAGCGGCTCGATTCAGCGAGTAGTCGGTTCCAGCTTTTCGACCTTGTATAACCAATGCAACGGACAGGCGCTCCGGAGTCCCGATGACCTGGTCTTCGATGCCACAGGAAACTTCTGGTTCACCGATTGGGGCAAAACCAGACCGACCGATCGCGACATTACCGGCGTTTACTACGCTGCGGCGGATGGCAGCAAAATCACGCTGGCATTGCCCGGCCGCTCGGCTCCCAACGGCATCGCGCTATCGCCCGACGATACTCGCCTCTACGTCGCCGAGACCTACGCGCGATGGATTCTTTACTGGGAATTGTCGGCCCCTGGCGTGATCAAGCCCAACCCCAAGACGCTGGATGGCTCCTACCTGCTGACGGCCGAAATTCCGGGGCAGGGAACTCTCGATTCCATGGCTGTGGATGAAGAAGGCAATGTGTATGCAGCTACCATGTTGCCTCAAGGTCCGAGAGCCGACGTGCCCGGCGGCATCACCGTGGTTTCGCCCAAAGGCGAGATTCTTGAGTTTATTGAGTTACTGGTCGCAGGTCAGCCTGAACCGCTGCCTTCCAACATTTGCTTTGGTGGGCCGGATCGCAAGACCGCATTCATCACCCTCGCCGGCACCGGAAGGCTGGTCGCCTGCGAAATGAAGATTCCTGGAAAGCCATTGCACTTCAACCTATAGATTTGGCGAAGTCGTAGCAGTTGCCGGTGGGAGATCGCATGATCGGACAAGGGCTGCATCGGCTGTGGATTGACATCAAAACGGATGCGGAACGTTTCTGGATCCGCCTGAAGCACGTGATCACGCATCCGTGGGACTCGCTGCTCGCGTTGCTGGCGGGCATTGGCGCGGTCGTGCTGGCGATCCCGCGCTACATTGGCAAGTTCCTGCTCTGGCTGTGGCGGCTGATCAAGTACGTCGAGACATTTACCCTGCGCGGGATCGTGCGGTTCTTGATTTTTGCAGCCGTGGCGGTTGTCTGCCTGATATTTTTCGTCATCGCGTTTCTGGTGATTTATCCCGGTACGCAACGGCCCAATTTCGAAGCTGTTGACCAGCATGTCTATTTGAGCGAAGGGCGTGGCTGGAGCGGCGGTTTTGATGCACCGCTGCGGCAACTCTTCTATTACACGCCGCAGGGCACCACCGTGAAGGGCTTGCCGTATTCCTGGTTTGTGAACCTCGAAGTACCGCTGGGCATGACGCGGTTCGCCCTGCCCGAACGGATGAATTCCTACGGATTCCTCATCGACAACACTCCGACAGCTGCGAATCCTGACCTCTTGCCGGTGGGATTCACCAGCCATTACGACGCCAACCTGGGAGCGCCGGTACTCGACATCACTTGCGCGGCCTGCCATACCGGGCGAGCTAGTAGTCACTAAGAACGGCAAGCGCTACGGCCTTCGGATTGATGGAGGCGCAGCGATGCACGCCTTCACCACCACC
Organism: uncultured Acidobacteriaceae bacterium; assembly: GCA_963696575.1. Classification (GTDB taxonomy): domain Bacteria; phylum Acidobacteriota; class Terriglobia; order Terriglobales; family Acidobacteriaceae; genus DASRAA01. Next base: position 653,160 of record CAVOKT010000011.1, on the reverse strand, counting down.
AAGCCGGGCAACTTCACGCTTGAGCTGCTGGGGTCGCTCACTTCCACCTATCTCGATCCCTTCAAGTTCAACCGCTTTGCCATGAAGGTTCTGGGTCCAACTTACCCTCACGGCTTTTGGAAATTGCACGGCGACCTGCGCTCGCAAATCTGGGTGCTGTTGAAGCAGGCGTCGATCGACAACAAGCCGTTTCACCAGCTCTATCCCACGATTGAAGGCGTGGGCAGAACCGACGCGCTGGCGCGCATCGGCAACACTGTTTTCGGCGATGAGCTCAGCGCCTCCAACTATCGCATTGGCGATGCTCCGGTTCGCTATCCCCCAGTGTGGGACATCTGGAAGTTCGACTATGTGCAGTACAACGCGTCTGTGCGGCAACCCATGTCGAGAAATCTTGGGCGAGTCGCTGGGAGTCGGAGCCAAGGCGAGCTTGTTGAATCGCTATGGCGCACCCATCCCTGAGCAGGACGATTCGATACCACTTCAAAGCTGGACAACCTGCACAAGATCGAGGTGGCTTTATGGAGCCTTGAGCCGCCGAAGTGGAGTGAGGACTGCTTCGGCAAAATCGATTGGGACAAAGCCGCAGAGGGACAGAAGCTCTTCGCGATGACCTGCGCGCAGTGTCACGGCCCATTCCCCGCTTCGGATCCCATCAAGGAATGGAAGGCGCCTCTTAAGACCGCGGCGAATGCCAAGTACATGGAGACTGCATGGGACGGATTTCTTGCCAAGCTCTCCAATCCGTCCGCCAAAGAGGGTCAGCCGTCCTATACGCCGGCGAAATGGACCTACCCCTATGACGACCCGTTCCCCTTGTGGGTGATGGATCCGTTGACGGTGGAAGATATCGGAACCGATCCAACGACGGCCGTGAACTTCGTCGACAAACAAATTGACTTGCGACCACTTGGAGTCAAACCAACCGCCGTCGCACAGTTATTGCGATCGTTGTTTCAGATGGACCTGCGGTTGGAGATCAAAGCTCGCGCCAAAGACATTCGTTGCCCGTACCGCTGGGATTTCCGGTGCGCAAGACATTCATGCCGCTGCTGCCGAAATCGCGCAGCAGATCGATGCGAAAGATCAATCGCAGGTCACTCAGCCCCTCAACTCCGCTGAGCAAGACCAGATGCAGCCTCTGGCGGACAAGATCAAACAGCGCATTCTGAATGACTTTGCCGATAATCACGACCTGGTTACTGACGCGACCGATTTAGCCGACTGCATTACCTCCGGGCAATCGCGAATCAATTCGGCAGTCGAGTCTCTCGATCTCGCAAAAGCCAATACCGGCGTGGGTCTTAGCCTGGTCGGTTACTACATGCGCTCGAAGTACTACAAAACCATGGATTCTAGCCCTGAACAGACCGCGGTAATGGATGGGTTTGGCCAGATTGATCTGCCCGTGGCCAAAGCGCAATACAAGCCTCGTCCGCTGGCTGGAATCTGGGCGGTAGGGCCGTTCCTGCACAATGGCTCCGTACCCACGATCTACCAGCTACTGAGTCCGGCTGACTCGCGCGATAAAACATTCTGGGTCGGTACCCGGGACTTTGATCCCGTGAACCTTGGACTGAAGACGCAAGAACTCTCCAAGGGAGGCTTCAAGCTGGACACCAACGTGACCGGCAATTCCAACGTTGGTCATGAGTTTCGCCGCGGATATATCCCTTGGAAGCCCGGGAGTACGCCGCAGTACGGCGTGATCGGACCGGAATGGACCGACACCCAGCGCATGCAGATCATCGAGTACCTTAAGGTGCATCGCGACACTCACAACATAAAGCTTTCGCCCGACCGCAAGAACGTCATGGACTACCTGCGGGAAGGGCTCGACGACCGGCAAGTATGTCAATAGCCGCGAACTCACAGAACCGGAGGGAAGCGTGAAGGCTCGCAGAACCCGCATTATCATTGGGCTGGTCGTACTCGCGGCGCTGGGATACTACTTCTTGTTGCGAAGCAAGCCACTGGGTCCGATGGGCGAAGTGGTTTCGCCCGACGAAACTTATCTGACTGCTCAGATCGTTGCATCGGCGCTATCGATGGTCGATGCCAGCCATCAGACCATGGCTTCGAAGCCGCTGCCAGGCAATCCTCCAGGAGTGACCGCGACCACCTATCCGACGTCGACATCGGCGAACGCCGTTCAGCCTTATCGACGCGACGTACACGCCAAAACCTACGGATGCGTGAAGGCGACGTTTCGCGTGTTGGATAACCTGGATCCCAAATACCGTCAGGGTATTTTTGCCAATGCCGGCGAATACCCCGCATGGATTCGCTACTCCAGCGGCAGCACGCTGGTGCAGAAGGACGATGTCCGCGATGCTCGCGGCATGGCCATCAAACTCATGGGCGTTCCGGGCCGCAAGCTGATGGAGGACGATGGCGTGCCCCATGCCGAAACTCAGGACTTCGTCATGATGAATGCTACTCAGTTCTTCATCTTGAATCTTCCGGAATACAAGGTCTTCACCCAATACCTGGGAGAGGGCAGCAATTATGGGTACTTCCTCGGCGGATTTACACCCGACCTTCCGAACAAAAACTGGAAGAAGATCTTCAACTTTGGGGCCTACCACCCGCGCGAGTTAATGTTGGCGATGAAGACCCTCAAGCCTCCGCCCGATAGTCTTCTCGATACCCAGTTCTACAGCGTGAGCGCTTACGACCTGGGGACACAAAATGTCGTGAAATATAGTGCGAAACCGTGCGGCGATGCGAAGGCAGCAGACGTCAGCCGCAACCAGCCGAATTTCCTGCGTGATGAAATGACGGCGCACCTCAAAGACCGGGACGCGTGCTTCGTCTTCATGGTGCAGACCCAGGTTCCCGGCAAGAATATGCCGGTGGAAGACAACACGGTGGAGTGGACCGGAAAGCGATTCGCCCTTCGTACCTGTGGCGCGAATCGAGATCAAGAAGCAGTCTTTCGTTGAGAACCAGGAGACCTGTGAGAACCTGTCATACAACCCGTGGCATTCCTTGCCGGCTCACAAGCCTCTTGGCGTGATGAACCGCATCCGCAAGCCGCTTTATCTGGAGGTGGCCCGCTACCGGCGCAGCATGAACGGCGCTCCGCTCTGCGAACCGAAAGATTGGAACGGACCCGACGAAAGCAGTTGTGAAACTGCCGAGAACTCCCTCGTCACTCCGGCGGAGAGCAGCTCCGCCAAGCCGGCGGCGAAGCCCTTGGGGCCGTGAAGCGTGGCGTTTTCCGTTGAATTTCTCGGACGGCGATTCCAGCACACCTGAAATCGCCGTCCAATTAGATCTTTTCCAACACTGCTTTCAGAAACTTCCAAAATTCCTGCACCGTCGAAATCTGTACTCGCTCATTCGGGCTGTGCGGATCCACAATCGTCGGCCCGAACGATACCATCTGCATTCCCGGATACTTCTCGCCAATGACGCCGCATTCCAAACCGGCGTGCATGGCGATCAGCTTGGCGGGGTTTCCGAAAAGCTGCTGGTGCACTGCCTGCAATTTCTGCACGATCTCGCTCGTAGGCTCAGGCTTCCATCCGGGATAACTGCCGCTATGTTCAACCTCGAATCCAGCCATGCGAAACGCCGTGGCCACCATCTGCGCCATCCCGTGTTTGCTGGTTTCAATCGCGCTACGCTGGCTGGTCACAAACTCCGCCACATCGCCATTCAGCGAGACGATTGCCAGGTTGGTTGAGTTCTGCACCAGGCCCGGAACGTCGGGGCTCATCGCTACGACGCCGTGCGGCACCGTCACCAGCAGATCGATGATTCGCTTGGCGTCCTCAGCTCCAGCGCTTTGTCCGGGCGTGAGGCTTTCTCCATCGTGATCTGGAGTTCCGGATCGAACCCTCCAAGGTCGGCTTTCCATGCCGCTTCAGAAGCCGTCAGCAACGAACGGAGTTCCTGTCTCTTGTGCTGCATCGAGCACCACGATCGCCGCGGCTTCCCGCGGGATCGCATTTTGCGCGCTCCCGCCATTGACGGCCGCGACCTGCGCTTGCAGACTTGCCGACGACTCGCTGCAACGTTGCTCCCAGGATTCGCAGAGCATTGCCGCGGCCTTGATGAATGTCCACTCCGGAATGGCCGCCCTTCAGACCGAATACCTTGATGCGCCATGCGGAATCGCCAGTAGAGGGAACGAAGCTGACCTTGCGGCGCGCAGTCGTCTTCACTCCGCCCGAGCAGCCAATGCACAAAGTTCCTGTCTCTTCGTTGTCGAGATTGAGGAAATACTTTGACTTCAGTAATCCTCCGGGAAACTCAGCCGCGCCCGTAAGGCCGGTTTCCTCGTCGATGGTGAAAACGAATTCCAGCGGCCCGTGCGCGATGTCGGTGCTCTCCATTACTGCGAGCGCCGCGGCCACACCTACACCGTTGTCAGAACCAAGCGTGGTGCCGTCCGCCTTGAGCCAGTCACCATCGCGGAAGACCTTGATGGGATCGCTGTCAAAGTTGTGCGCCGTGCCCTCGTTCTTCTCACAGACCATGTCGAGATGGCCCTGCAGCAGAGCCATGGGTGCGGCTTCGCGGCCGGGCCGGGCAGGCTTTCGGACGACCAGGTTGCCCACTGAATCTTGCTGCGTCTCAAGTCCAAGCTTGCAGGCTCGCGACAGAACATAGTCTCGCGCCGCCGCTTCCTTGGTGGAAGCGCGCGGGGTCGCGGCCAGAACGTCAAAGTGCTCCCATAAAGCTTTTGGTTCCAGATCTACCAGGGCAGGTGTCATAGGATTCTCCAGGAGAAAGAGAATGAATTCCCTGCCATCCTATCGGGTTCAGGCAGGCTTGGCGAGTTTCGCGCGCTAACGGGATCGCCCTGACTCAGCGAAGCGCAGTACAAAATAGTCGTAGCCCTCATGAGGGCTATGAGGTGAACAGGCTGGCCCCAGGTTCGAGGCCAGCCCCACCAAACAATTCAGTCAACACTTGAGCCAGCAAACGGGCGTTTACAGCAAGTTGTCTGGCTGATCAGGCAAGCTTCTTCCGGCGCCAGATCACCACGCTCAGAACCACCACGAAGAGGATCCCTGAAAATACGCGAATCATGGTAACGCTGTCCATTGCGTCTCCTTTCTGCTAGTCTTCTAGAAAAATCCTGATTACCGTCGATCTACCCAACGAATAGCCGCAACTTCCAGATTGCGTGGGCCAGGCCGCTGCCAGAACCACGCTAACCAACATCTGCGGAATGTTGCTCTCCATCCGCCGCCTCCGCCACACCAACTCACATGCCACCGATTACTTCCCGCCAACACGCCCAGATTTCGAGAGATGGCCAGCACGGCCGGACCCAACAAAACAATAAACATGCTGGGAAAGATGAACAACACCAGCGGAAACATCAGCTTTACCGTGGTCTTGGCCGCCATCTCCTCGGCATGCTGGCTGCGTTTCTTGCGCAGATCATCAGCGAATGTGCTGAGCGCCCTCGAAATGGGAGTACCAAAACGGTCTGATTGGGCCAGCATCGTCGCAAATCCTCGAACTGTATCTAGTTGTGTTCTATCGGCCATGTCCCGCCAGGCATTAACCCGCGGTTTGCCCGCCCGCTGTTCCAGGTTGATCAGCATGAACTCCTCGGCGATCACGGGGTGGCTGGTTCCCAGTTCCTGTCCGGCTCGCAGCAGGGCCTGGTCAAGTCCCAGTCCCGCGTCCACGCACACCACCATCAAATCCAGCGCGTCCGGCAGACCCAGCCGCATCTGCTCTCGGCGCCGCTTGATCCTGGCCGTCAGCCACAAATCGGGTCCGAGGTAGGCGCCGGCGGCCATGACAGCGATCGCAAAAAAACTGATCTGACGGAAAAATGTCCACAGCACAAGCACCGCCACCGGCCCCAGCAGCCGGACCGCAAAGTAAGTGTCCATGCTGTTCTGGGTGCGCAGTCCGGCCGGCCTGAAAGCGCACTCGCAGCTTGTCGTTCACGGTCATGCCCAGCCGCCCGAAGAAGCGCGTGCAGCATTCCGAAAGGCAGCCTGCCGCCAGACCCTGCGGCCCGGACGGCCGATGCTGCGTCGCAGGAACCAGCCGGGTGACGCCGTACAGTCGCTTCGCCGCGGCCGTCGTCCGCGTCATGAACCACACCGACAGATCAGCGCGGTGGCGAAGAACACGCTCAACTGGACGCTCAGGAGATAAATGGGTTTCATCGCTTCACACTTTGATCTTCACGATTTTGCGAATCAGCAATGCGCCCACCGAGATCATTCCGATCCCCACGTAGGTCATCTTCCGCCCCATGGGATCGTCGATCAGCACCTCGCGTGTAGCCGGGATTCGCCAAGTTGATCAGCACGTACATGACAAACGGCAGCAGGCAGAGGATTGCCCCGGTCAGCCGCCCCTGCGCGGTACGGACCCGCACTTCTCCCTGAATGCGCAAGCGGTCGCGCAGCACGCCGGCGGTCCGCTCCAGGATTTCCACCAGGTTCCCGCCCGTCTCCTTTTGCACCAGCATGGCGGTGATCACCACCTGCAGGTCGGTGGAGGGTACGCGGCCGTCCCAGTTGCAACAGAGCGTCGCGATTGGGCAGGCCCAGTGTCTGCTGCTGATGGACACGGGCAAATTCCGAGCGCAGCGGTTCCGATCCCCTCCTCGGCGACGATCTCGATGGCCGCGCTTACCGAGTGGCCGGCGCGCAGCGAACGTGACATCAGGTCCAGCGCATCCGGCAGGCCTCTGATCGAACTTCATCATCCGACGATTTCGCTTCAGGCTGCAGCACCAGCGCGGGAATGACAGTCGCGCCACTGTGCCGCGATGCAGCGCAGGCAGAGCTCCGAAATCCAGTAGCGCACGATGGCGAAGCCCATCACTCCCAGCACCGGCTGAGATGATCAGCACCGTGCTCACACTCCAGGAACTCTCTGCCTGCGCCAGCAGCAGGGCCAGTTTTGTGCCAGGCCGGAGCGTTGCAGGAACCGGTCGAGCCAGGCGAACTCGCTGAGGGAAGTGTCCTTCAGAAACTCCTGCTGGGGCCGGCCCGTGATTCGGCACACCGGTACCGGCTGCCGCTGCACGCCGGCCAGTCGCGCCGTGACCGCGCGGTCGGCCGCGGTCGGCCGGGTGAGCAACATCACCACGGCAAAGGTCAGCACCGCCAGTCCCACGAACACCAGGACGATCAATCCCACCTCGGCCCTCCTAAACCTCCTGCGAAACGTCCAGCAGGCCGGCCGGCAGCGGAATGCCGGCATTCTGCAGTTTCTCGGCGAACTTCGGCACGATTCCGGTTGAATAGAACCGTCCCAGTACATTTCCGTCCGCCCCCAGACCCGCGCTTCTCGAACAGGAACACATCCTGCAGGCTGATGATGTCTCCGTTGGTGCCGGTCACCTCGGTCAAGTGGGTCACACGTCGCGAGTGCCGTCGCTCATGCGCGAGACCTGCACGATGATGTGAATGGCCGAGGCAATCTGGTTGCGCAACGCCTTTTCCGGCAGACTCAAGTTGGCCATCAGCGCCATGGTTTCGATGCGCGCCAGCGCGTCCCGCGGATTATTGGCGTGGATGGTCGTCACCGAGCCGTCGTGGCCGGTGTTCATGGCCTGCAGCATGTCCAGGCTTCGCCGCCGCGCACCTCGCCAATCACGATACGGTCAGGTCGCATGCGCAGGGCGTTGATCACCAGCTCGCGCTGATGCACCGCTCCCTTGCCCTCGACGTTGGGCGGACGGCACTCCAGCCGGACCACGTGCTTCTGCTTCAATTGCAGTTCGGCCGAATCCTCGATGGTTACGATCCGCTCCCGTTCCGAGATGAACCCCGACAGCACGTTCAGCAGAGTCGTCTTGCCGGCACCGGTGCCACCGGAGACGACGATGTTCAGCCGCGCCCTGCACGGCCTTCTGCAGTACCTCCAGCATCTCGGGAGTCATGGCCCCCTTGTTGACCAGGTCCTGCCCAGACAGAGGAGTCGAGCCGAAACGCCGGATCGACACGATAGGTCCGTCCACCGCCAGCGGAGGCACGATCACGTTGACGCGCGAACCGTCGGGCAGCCGGGCGTCCACCATGGGCGATGACTCATCCACCCGTCGCCCCACCCCGGAGACGATCTTCTCGATGATGTGCATGAGGTGGACGTTGTCCTTAAAGACCACCGAAGTCTCTTCCAGCACGCCGTGACGCTCCACGTAAACCGTCTTGTAGGTGTTCACCAGAATGTCGCTGACGGTGGGGTCCTGCAGCAGCGGCTCCAGCGGGCCCAGCCCAAAAACTTCGTCCAGCACCTCACGCGCCAGCCTGTCGCGCTCGATGGCACTCAAGGGAATTCCCGGCTGCCCCAGCAGTTGGTGGATCACCGCCAGCAACTGCTGCCGCGCCAGTCCATCCGGCGTACGCATCAGCTTCTCCAGGTCCAGCTTGCTGATCAGTTCGCGATGGACGGCAGACTTGAGGTCCTGATCGCGGCTCGCCTGACCCTTGTAACCGGGCGCGGTTTCCGCCGTGGTGCTGGGGCGACTGTGCGATGGTAGTTTCCGTCATATGTTCTCGCCCGTCCGGGCAGATCCCTAAATCCAGAACGCAAACCTATGCTTCGCTGCCACTGGCTGCACCGCTACGGGGGCCAGTTCCGCGGCCCACTTGCGGATGTGGCTGCCGAATTCCGACTTCTGCTCGGAAGAAATCGGCTGTCCTGCGTCGAGCGCCCGCGTCAGGTTCGCCCTGTCCACCGGGAGCGCGTATCCGACAGGATGATCGATCGCGTTCTCGATCTGCGCGATCGTTACCGGCCGACCCGAACCATATTGATTGATGACCACTTTTAGCTTCGATGCACTGAATTGCAGCTCCCGCAATCGGTCAAGATAGCGGGCCAGGTCATGCAGCGCCGGAACATCCGGCGTCGCCACCAGCCACAACTCATCGCAACAGCCGGCGCTGACCAGGTTCAGTTCATCCAGTCCAGTCTGGCAGTCGATCAATACGAAGTCGTAGACGCTGGAGACGAACCGGATTGCCCGCCCCAGAGACTCCCCTTCGATCCTGGCAGGCTCGCTCAGCATGCCGGGAGACGGAAGCACATCGGCACCGCTGCAATGATGGGTGACGTAACTTTTGAGCAGCATCGCGTCCAGCCGCGAGATATTTTGCAGCAGCCCATAGAGATTGCAGGTCTGTCCATCCAAGCCGAGAGACAACGCGACATGCCCCAGACAAGGATGCTGGTCCATGATCAAGGTCTTCCGACGTTGTGCCAGGAGGCTGCCAAGATGAACCGCGATCGTGGTTGCCCCCGCGCCGCCTCGAACTCCCAAGAAAGCCAGCACCCGCCCCGGCGGACGCGAAGAGCTCTTAACTGAGGCCAGCCAGCGTTCTCGCAGCTTCCGCAACAGCTCCGCCAGTAGCTTCCACCCCGACGGGCTTGGTGAGGATACTCCGTGCAACCCGCCCGCATGGCCTGCAGAATCACTTCCGGGTCCGCCTCGGCCGACAAAGCGATCACGGTGGCGTGCTTGGTGCCCGCGGACTGCATCCCGACAGCCGTCTTTGCCGCCATCTCTGCGTTCTTTGTCGAAGTCGATCAGGCAGACCAGGTCGCCGGCGCCTTTCGCCAAGGTTGCCATTTGCCCGTCGAGAAGCATTTCCGAATAGTTCGGGATCTCGGAAACAAACTCGACCTGAGCTTGCCGGGCGGCGGTGCGAACCTGATCGCACGTTTCCGCGTCTAACCCTACCGTTACCAGCCCGATTCCTTCGTCTTGCTGCATCTCCGTTTCCCGCTCCAGAACGACCCCTCTACTGCTTTCCATCGGCAGCGGGTTTGCCCCCGATTACGCTCTTGCCAGACCCAAGTCCGGCATCAAAGGCGGGAGGCGACAGGAAGGGCACGGGCCACGCCGGCACCGCCGGAGACGTGGCGGTGACGGGAGCTTTGAGCGGATCGACCACCGTGGGCGTCACAATCACAATTAATTCGGTGACTGAATGGTTCAGGTTCTTGGAACGGAACAGCTGCCCCAGGATTGGAATGTCGCCGATGCCGGGGACCTTGCCGAGTGAGTCAGTGATGCGGTTGTCCAATAGCCCTGAGATCGCGAAGCTCTGACCATCTTTGAGTTCGATTTCCGTGTCCGCCTTGCGGGTGGAGATGGCAGGAATCGTGTATCCCGAGATCTTGACGGCGTTGGCGTAATCCAGCGCGCTGACCTCCGGATTGACCCGCAAGCGGATCGAGCCGTCGGGATGAACGTAAGGCGTGAAGTCCAGTTGCACGCCGTAAGGCCGGAACTGAATCGTCACCGAAGTGAACCCGCCATTGGAGCCCTGGATAACGGGATAGGGGAATTCACCACCCGCCAGGAACCTGGCCGGGTGCCCGCTGACCGTCGTGAGGTTGGGTTCTGCCAGCACTTGCGAGAATTCCTTTGTCCTGCAAGGCGCGCATGGTGAAACCGATATTCAGGCTTGAGTTGAAGTAAAAGATGTTCAGGGCATCTTGAATCAGGGTCTGGGTCGTGCCCGGGCCCACCTGGGGGAAGGACGGCGGAGTGAATCCTCCGGTTGTAATCGCACCGGCATTCTGACCGCCACTGAAAAAATTGATTCCCCACTGGTCGAACTTCGTTCGGTCCACCTCGGCGATACGAACTTTCAACTCCACCTGGGGAGTGTGCCGCGGATCGACCACCAGCGAGTTGACGACTTCTTTCGAGTAGGTTGCTGCCAGGCGCACTGCTTCGTCGGCCTCGGCATCGCTACCCACCACCCCCGAAAGGCAGATCCGGCCCTGGGCCGACTTGACCTCCACGTCGATCACCCGGCAACGCCTGGACGAGACTCTCCTCAAGGTCGGAGACATCCTGGTCCGCCAGCACCGTATAAAGCCGCGAGCGCCCGCTTTCAGTCCACAACACTACGCTGCTGGTACCCGCTAGTTTGGCCGTCAAAACGATTTGGCTGGGACTGGATGTGAGCGAGTCCAGCACCGCCGGATTGGCCACATACACGCGACGCAGCCGCTCGGGAGAGTCGATCACCAGCGAGCGGCCGACGATCAAATGCACGGTCAAGGGATCATCGTTGCTGGCTCTCCTTTCATTTGGCGTCGCCATTCCTCCATGGCCGTCGGACTTCAGCACCCTCTGTTGCAGAACGGCGGTCGACGATGCGGGAGCGGACTGCGGCGCTCCCGAGGAATTACCGGACAACGAACCCAGGGAAGTCTGGCCGGTACCCGCGATGGCGAACCACCCGACCACCAGCAGAATCCCAATAATGTATTCGGCAAATGTGTTTTGGGCTCGCATGCTAATACTCGAACTCGTTGGTGGTGCGTTTATCGCCCATGACGGTCTCCACCACGTAGGCCGTTCTCTTTGGCGTCGCCGGCTTGGCGGGCGAGCTGGAGCCATGCCCGATCAACTGCGCCACGGTAACCGGAGAGGCATCGACATGCCCGCGATCTGTTCCATTGCGCAATACAAAGTGGATCGAACCCAGCGTGCTGGCCAGAACCACTTTTTGCGCATCCTCGGGCGTCAGCAGCAAGGTCACTACTCCGACGGTTTCGGCTTTTCCGCCAGGCTCCGGATCCGTCTTCTGGCCCACGGTGAGCACCTCCACGTCTTGCAGCACGATCTGTGTTCCCGGCACCGGGACCTCGTCGCCACGAAAGGTGACCAGAACATCGACGCGGGAGCCGGGAAACAGGAATCCCGCCACACCAACGATTTCATCCGAACGCAACGAGGTGGTGCGCATCCCGTCCGGGATTTTTGCCACCAGCCCCACCCCTGAACCCGGCGCAGCCAGGTACGTCTGCAGAATCGGTTGCCGGGCGGCGATCGGGTAAATGACGGCCCGGCCCACCAGCTCCTCCACTTTGGTAAAACCGCCCTCCGGCGCAAACTTTGCCGGCCACTCGACCAGAGCCAGGCTGTCGGTCTTCAGCACTTCGCCGGGTAGTATGGCTCGGCTTGCCGCCACGTAGTATTGCGTCACCTGCGGCGCTGTCTTCTTCACCCGGGCATTAATTCTGTGACTGAGGAAGAAAGTCACGGCACCAGAAAGCAGCAAGGCGACCACAAGCGCAATGGTGAGCCGGCGCCGATCCATCTCACTCGTCCCTAAGTCGTGCCGGCGTCAGAAGCCTGGCGCCATCGTCGCTTGTTCTTTTTGCCAAGCGGGTGCACCCGCGGACAACGGTATTCGTTCGCGCGAACCCGTAGACCAAATTGAAATGAGTCGTGGCTGGCATGTTGAGCTCGAGTCCCGAAGACGCATGCGGTCGGTACCGCCGGAATCTCAGGGTGACACCAAAGGGGGAGCTGCTCAATTTCCGCCGAAAGTTTTCCGGTGCATCCTTCCGAGCGGCCGAGTATGGTTCGGGCAATCTTATGGTGCGGCGACGGGGTGTCTCATCGCCGCACCACTTCAGCCAAGCCTCGCGCGTCCCGATATCGCAATCATCCGCAGCCGTCCGCCGGCTTAGCCTCGGGCACCGTTGAATTTACGTTCCCATCGCGGAGTTTAAGTTGGTGGTGACGCTGGTAAAGGCGCTCTGAATGCCTTCTCCTACCGTTTTCATTCCTGCCACGGCTGCAAGACCGATCAGCGCGGCTATGAGGGCATACTCAATCAGGTCTTGACCGGACTCTTCTCGCTGCAGGCTTTTTAGAACATCCAACATCTTGCGACCTCCAATTGTCTTGTTTGGGTGACCATATTCCATTCCATCGGCGAGAACCCGCAACACTTGAAGCGCCTGCAGGCAGCCCTTCCGTGGACGCAACCATTTCATCGGCCGTTGCGGATTGATCTCGCCCCGCCGGCATGGCTCCCGTTGGGGCAAGCGCAGCCTGTGAAGCTCTCTGGATTGGATTGTTGCGTTCTACCTTCCGTGGAACATGCCGTCCACCGTTGATCACATTGAGGAGAAAGTTTGCCGATACAGTTATCAGCCGGAAGCGAAGTCGAACTGAAGCCGGCAGACGCCGACCGACCGGCCCTGAAGATACAGAGCTTCCGGGTCCGAGAAATAGCTGTAACGAGGTTTCATGCGCCGGTTGCTTATGTCCGCCAGAAGGCAGGATGAATCCCGGGAATTTCACCTATTCATGGGCGCAATCGTCGTACTGCTCATTACAGCCGACTTGCTTCTGTCGAAGGTCGTTCACTACAGCGGAGTTGCACGAACCATCCTCTCAATCCCCGTCGTGCTTGCGTTCGTTGCCATTTGCGCACTTCCATTTGTCGTGATCTGCCGGGAACTGGGTTGGATGTGGTCTCGGACATCACTCGAGCTCTTGTCCACTGCGGTATGGGTTCTCGCGGTGTGGAACCTGATTGGACCGCTGGTGCAGATTGCTGCCCGCAGTCCAGCTCCGCTGGTGGATGCGACTCTAGCTCAGATCGACGGCCAGACGCTCCAAACAGCGATGGTCGTCCGCCGGATCCATGACTTTCCTTCTTTGCGTGTTGCCTCGCAAGCCGCCTACGGATCGCTGTGGCCGTTAGCCATAACAGCGCTGTTCCTGCCCACACTGTGCGGGCATTCACGCGACGTGCGCCGCTACCTTCTCGCCGCCAGCCTTTCAATCTTGTTCACTCTTGGCATGTTCGCTCTGTGGCCGGCCGTTGGCCCGTGGACGACAGAGGCTTTCCAACCGGGGCAGATGCAGACGCAGATCGGAGCGTATTTATGGTCTGTGAAGACGCGCGCCGTCCCCGCCGGGCCTGAGCTAAATGGGATTGTGAGTTTTCCGTCGTTCCACGTTATCTTGGCGATTCTCGCGACTCGGGCGCTGTGGGGCATCGGCAAGCTGCGGGTGTGCAGTGCTGTCCTTTGTGTAGGGATCTGCATCTCCACGGTCGCGACCGGATGGCATTACGTGATCGACGTGTTTGCCGGAATTGCCGTTGCGATCATTTCACAGATGATCGCGGTCTCGGTACTGCGAACCCAGGTAGTCGCTGCGTACCGTTCGCCCGGATGGAATCTTGGGCTCACGCCAAGGCGGGCGGCTTAGTCATGCGCTCCGCCCTTTTTCAAGAGCTCAAGGCGAACCGACAACGCCTCGCATCTCTGCGTGCCCTTGGTCTGACTGGAATCTTAGGTTTGCTTCATGCGGCTCCGGTACTTCGCAGATTGGGACACGCGCCTGGCGTATCCAGGGGCACGTTGTTAATACTTCCGACGAGTTTGCCGATCATGTGCGATGAGGTCTCCGACTACCAGGCGGATGACATGGAAAGTAAACCCCAAGCCGGCACCTCCGCATCCGGCTCTTGCTGGCTCTTCGGTATGAGACCGGTGCGGGCAGGTGCGAAGATCGCGCACTCCACCTTCGGCACCTCCCTTCTGGAGTTGGCCTTCGTACTGCCCATGTTCGTGTTCCTTTTGCTTTCCGTGGCCGATTTCTCTCGACTGTTCTACAGCGAAATGACTTTGCAGAACGCGGTTCGCGAGGCTGGCCGCTACGCCATTACCGGGAACCATGTACCCGATCCGAATCATCACGGCCAAAACCTCTCTCGGACGAAGTCGATTCAGTCGGTTGCCCAGCAGGCAGCCATGGGTCTCGATGTTTCCAATCTGCAAATCGTGAGTGCGGTTGGGGGCAACGGGAGCGCCGGTGGTCCGGGAGACACGGTGACCATCTCTCTGACCACCGAGCTACGGCTTCTGACTCCGATCGTTGCGCAGTTCTTCAAAAATGGCGTTTACACCTTTACGGTGAGCGTGAGTTTCAAGAACGAACCATTTCCGCCGGCAAACACGGCCTCGACAAGGGAAGGAGCATGGCAAGGCAACCTCAAAAGCGCGCGGCGACTTCCCGTTGCCTGATACAGGCGGATGATTCCGGGCAGGCTCTCCTGGAATTCACCGTGTCGCTAACCGTCATGCTGGTGCTGGTTTTTGGATTAATCGACCTGAGTCGCGCCGTCTTTGTGAGTCAGGTCATCGCCAACCTCGCAGGACAGGGCTCGAGCATGGCGTCCCGGGGAACCACCCTGGCGGATACCGTCACTGCGGTAGCTGCTTCCTCCGCGCCCTTGAATCTGACTAAGAGCGGACGGGTGATCGTATCGGCGGTTTACAACAACAACAGCGTTATGAAGCTGACGGGGCAGGCGACCCTGGGAGGGTTTACTGCCGTCAGTCGCGTTGGGAGCGTCATCGGAGGCACCGCGAAAGTTCCCACCTCCGCTGCGCCGCAACTCAACCAAACCGTATATGTCACCGAGGTCTTCTACAGCTTTCATGCCATCACTCCCATCGGCAACTTCCTATCCAAGACTTTCCTGCCGACGCAGCTTTATGACGTCGCGTACTACTGAGCGAAAGGCGCGCGAATCGAGCCATGTCTAATCGGAGCCGAAAAAATGACAGAGGACAGATCGTCATCCTGCTGGCCATCTGTCTGATCGGCATGCTGATGTTCCTGGCGTTGTCGATTGATGTAGGCTTTGCCTACGTGACCCAGGCCAAGCTCTCGAAAGCGGTCGACGCCGCCTGCCTGCAGGCGATGAAGAATTATGCCCAGGGGCAGGGTACAGCACGCACCTTGGCAACGAATACGTTCAACGCCAACTACCCCACATCGCGCCTTGACGCCAATGCTCCGGTACTGACCATCAACTTCACCACCGACGCTTATGGACAGACCATGGTCTCGGTCAGTGCCAAGGCCACGATACGAACCTACTTCATGCGGCTGGTCCCCAAGTTTGCCACCCTGAACGTCAGCGACAGTGCCGAAGCCACTCGCGGCAAGCTGATCATGACCTTGGTGCTTGACCGCTCCGGCTCCATGAAAAATAATGGAGGTTCAAGCGCTCTGCCTCCCGCGGTCACGACCTTCATCAATTATTTCGACAACAGCAACGACGAAGTTGCCATGGTGAGTTACGCATCGAACGCAACCGTGGACGTGGCCATCAACTACAACTTCAAAACTCCCATCACCAACGCGGTGAATGCGATGAAGTTCAGTGGCGGGACCTTTGGCCCCGGAGGATTGACCCTCGCTAAGTCGCAGAACGACAGCGTCACCGTCCTGCCCGGGCAAAATGCAGTCAAAGTCGTCGTCTATTTCACCGACGGCTATGTGAACGAAATTCAGGACACGTTCACCTGTCCTTCGTCCAAGCTGATCAACTATGGGGGTACGATTCAGGGACCTCGGTGGACTTCTTCGATCCCACCAACGGAACCGACTGGGGAGGAGTCGACAGCCACGGCTATCCTCCCTATGACACCAGGCCCGACTACTGCACGGGCGTAACCAAATTCACTTCCGCCATCGATGGCAGCAGAAAGACGTTCACTCGCTCCAATGTCACTGCCGATGCCAGCTATCGAGCTCTGCAGACGGCGAATGCCATGCGCAGCGAAAGTCCTGGCATGTACATTTACGCCATTGGACTGGGCTCGAGTATCGATCAAGCCTTTCTGAAACAGATTGCCAACGATCCCGCCAGTTCGACCTATAACAAGAACCAGCCGGCTGGAATGGCCGTGTTCGCCACTAACTGCCCGTCTTCGCAATGCACCACCGAGCTGCAACAGGTGTTTCAGACCATTGCGGCCCGAATACTTCTGAGGCTAGCGCAGTAATGTTGTTGGGTTTGCAGTGGCGCCGCCATTTATTTTCAACGGTTTGGGGGCGGGAGTTAGAAGCGCAGCGGCTAGCTTCCCGACTTTTCCAGCGGTTGCGCCCTCAGCCAGCGGCGTGAGGGCCGAAGGGTAGTCGACGCATCGGGAGTTACCAGCAGGGTGAACATGTTGCGAAGAGTGTGCTCATCCGTCGCCACCAGAACTGCCCGGTCTTCGCCAATGCTACCGCCCAGTACGCGCCCGAGGCTGAGCAAGGAATGGCTCCCACACACCTCACAAACGTCGCTGGCGCTGTCGCTGATGACCTCGCAGTCGGCGCATAACACGGCGTTCATGAGCTGGATCGTATTCAGGTTAACTTCGGATTTTGGCTCGGCATTCATGATGAAGCTTGCTAACTCAACCCTAGCTTCATCGGGCCACTTAGGAAAGAGAGCTTTTGTGGCAGGTAGCAAGTCAGTAACGGGCAGCTTCCGCTGCGGTCACGCTCCGTACACCAGCAAAAAGAGGGGAGCCGTGGCTCCCCTTCGCTTCAACCGACAGAAATCATTGAGGATACGGCTGCGTAACCTGCACCGGAGCCGAGACCGTGACCACTTCCGGCGCCTCCGGCATAACAATCCAGGCAATGATGTAAGCCAGAACGCCGCCGCCTCCGAAGAGTGCGACAATCAGCCACACCACGCGCACGATGGTCACGTCCAGATCGAAGTATTCGGCAAAGCCGGCGCAAACCCCGGCGATCTTCCTGTCCGGGCTCCCCTTGGGCGGGCGCATCAGTTTCTGGCGGCCGGCAACATATCCGATCCGGCGTCCACAATAGGCGCAGACATTGGCATCATCCTGAATCTGCTTCCCGCAGTAATTGCAGTACATAGAGCCTCCCTACCCATAGCTAGATACGTGCAGACTCAAAAAAGGTTCCCGAAGCGGCGCCCCGGGATGTTCGCTTACTCGATGGTGTAGGCCTGTTTGAGGTAGCGGCGTGCGAGCTCCGCAGAGTCAGTACTGGAGTTGGCAGCAATCACGGCCTTGTACTTCTCCAGCGCCGCTTCACGTTTCTGCATGGCGTCATTCATCTCTCCCGCTTTCAACGTGGCCTTCTGCCGGAGATCGGGATCGACCGCCGTGCTCGCCGCTAATTCGTAGGCTTCCTCCGCGCCCTGGAAGTCACGCTGGCCTTTCATGGCCTCGCCCAATCCATAGGCTGGAATCTCGATGCGGCAAAAGGTGAAAGCATTACTGCGGCATCCTGCCACGATCTTCTTATATGCGGCAACCGCCTGTGGTCCGTGTCCGGCGGCATTCAACAGGTGGGCATACTCCGTGGCAACCAGAAAATTGCGCGGAAATGCCTGATACATCCCTCCGACCAGTTGTAGGGCCTCGGGGTACATCTGTTCCCGGCGCAAAAATAAGGCGAGGGCGATCTTAGCGTCCCAGGCAACCTCCGGATTGCCGTGTGCCACCACTTCGCGCAGGTATTCCAGGCCTTTTTGCTTATTGCCGCTCATCCCCACCATCGAGGCTGCTACTTTTACCGGCCAGCTCAAGCTTCCGACCACGTAGAGGTGAATTCCCAGCAGGTTCTTGGCATCGACATAGTTCGGATCAAGTTCCAGCACCCGCTCGTCGTCGTGACGTGCGCCAACCGCGCTGCGCAGCGCCGGAATCCAGGAGTGCTCCGCCATTCCCATATAGGTTGAGCGCAGTCCACGGGCGACGGAGCGAGCATAAAGCGCATTCACGTCGTTAGGGTTCT
Source organism: uncultured Acidobacteriaceae bacterium (assembly GCA_963696575.1). Lineage (GTDB taxonomy): Bacteria > Acidobacteriota > Terriglobia > Terriglobales > Acidobacteriaceae > DASRAA01. The sequence continues at coordinate 634,835 of CAVOKT010000011.1, read as the reverse complement.
TCGCCAGCAGCGCTTCCGACAACCCAATGGAATGCGCGCTTAACTGTGTCACCCGCTCGCGCACCTTGGGATCGAGGGGTGCGAGGTTCTTTTTGTCGAGAAAGTTGTCCGTGGAATAGGCTTCCGTATCCAGCGCGCCAATCCGCAGGAGTTCTTTGAAGATTACGCCTGACAGCAGGTGGTTTACCGCAAAGGGATCGTCAGGATGGGCCTGCAGTGCCAGCTCAAATTCGTGAATCGACTTGTCGTAGTCGAGGTTATAGAAGTAGTCAAAACCTTTGCGGGTGTCGACGTCATTGCTCGCTCGCGTGGGTGTCCATGAGCTTACCGGCGCGTCGGAAAACGCCTCGCAGGTGACCCACCATCAGCGTGATGGTCAGCAACGTCGCCAACCCTTGCGCCAATGTCAAATGCGGATTTCGCCAGAAATTCATCTGCACAGGATTCCGAAAGTTTAACCGAAACGAACGCGCCGAGGTAAAACTCGGACCATGGCTCGAACTCCTCAAACTTATGGATGACGAAACGGGTGCGAGGGATTGTGGGATAGCGATGCTCGATGATGGCGCGTTGCAGCATAACAGGGAAGCCAGCCGCGCCCAATGAGGCTGCGCAGAAACCGAATCAGGAGCCTTTCTCCAGCCGGAAAAGGTGGTTCATTGGGCCATTTCCTTTCCCGATTGGATAGGCGGCCGTGATGGCCCGCCGGACGAATTCTTTGGCCAGTCCTACGGCGTCGGGCAATTTATGACCCTTGGCCAATTCGCATGCCAGCGCCGTTGCGAAGGCGCAACCCGTGCCGTGGGTTGCTCGCGAGGCCAGTCGCGTACCCGGGAAAACCCGGTCCGAGACGACGCCGGCATCGAGGACGCTCAAGTAGTCGTTGGCTTCTCGCAGATGCCCGCCGGTGATCACGACTCCCGGGCAACCAAGTTTGTGCAGCTCGGAGGCCAGTTCGCGAAGCTTGGGGAGGACGTCATCCCATGACTCGTCCGGCGAGAGTGCCGCGGCCACCCGCCAGTTCAGCGGCCTCGTCAACGTTAGGGGTAATAACGTCGCAAAGCGGGCAGCAACTGGGTGCGGATCACCGACAATCCGTCGGCATCGACAAGTCTTACGCCCGAAGACGACCGGAGGACAGGGTCCATCACCACGTTTGGGGGCTTGGCGGCGCGCAGGAATGAGCCGACAACCTCGGCTACCTCGCCCGATCCGAGCATTCCGATGCGGACGGCGGCGATTGGAACGTCGTCGGCCAACCGGCTAAGGGTCTGGAGAACCGTCTCCGGCCGCATTGCCTCAATCCCGAAGACACCCTGGGTGGACTGGACGGTCAGAGCCGTAATGCAGGTCACGGCATAGCATCCAAGGGCGGCGGCGGTTTTCACGTCCGCGGTGATTCCGGCCCCCGACGAAGGATCGAATCCTGCGATGCTCAAGATAACTGGGCGCGCGGCCATGCCAAGAATGTACCGCAGGTGCCACTCAATGTGATCCTGATGTCGCCGACAAGTTCCTCCAGCTTCGTGCAAAAGCACAGTAACTGTATTAGATGCAAATACTTACCATTGATATCGTGACCGCTCAGCAAGCTGAAGAAGCGGCTTTGGAGTCGTCGACCGCTCCACACTCAGTCGTCGGCCTCGGCCCTAGGCGGTGAAAGGTAGAGATGGCTCTTGGCGTCAAGAAAACGCCGGAAGCACATCTTGCTGTTTATAAGTCAAGGTAAATATTTGGAAAATTTTATCTTTGGTTGACTCCGGCTAGTCGGGTGGCTAGACTTATTAAACCTGCACTAGGGAGGGCCCCATATTACGATGCGAGGTGTTTAATGCTACGAGTACTGAACCAGACTGCTCGTGGTCCTGCTTTTGGTCACGGCGCTGGGTGCGGCACCCGGTAACAACAAGACACCGGACTCGAACCAAGGTATCCCAGGGCAGACTCAGGACGCTATCAAGCCGATTCCAACCAGGAAGTTCCAGGTTGGCAAGGCCTCGTGGTACGGTCGACTGTTCCAGCACAAGAACACTGCGAGCGGCGAACCGTATGATATGCATGACTTTACGGCCGCACACCGGACTTTACCGATGGGTTCCTGGGTCAAGGTTACGAATCTGAAGAACGACAAATCTGTCATGGTCCGCATTAATGATCGCGGACCGGTCATGAAAAGTCGGATTCTGGACCTGTCCTACGGCGCTGCCATGATTTTAGGCGTAGGAAACCGAGGCATTGCCAAGGTACGCCTGGATGTCATCGAGACTCCGACCGTGGCCCAAAACATCGGCCCTCAACAGGCCGAAGGTCCACAATAGTCCTGTCATAATATGCGGTAAAATGGGCCGATGCTTAACCGAGATCGGCTCATAGTGGCGCTGGATGTCTCCAGCGCCACGCAAGCCCGCCAAATCGTTCAATCTATTGGCGAATCCGCCAGCACCTACAAAATAGGGAAGCAACTATTTACGGCCGAGGGGCCGCAGATCGTGCGCGATCTCGTCTCCTCTGGCCGCAAAGTCTTTCTGGACCTGAAGTTCCACGACATCCCAAACACAGTTGCAGCGGCCGTCACAGAGGCCGCAAAGCTCGGCGTGAGCATGCTGACGGTCCATGCCTCCGGCGGAGTCGAAGATGCTGAAGGCAGCGGCCGAGGCAGCTGCCCAGTCGGCCGTCCAAGCCGATGGTTCTGGCGGTGACAGTCCTGACCAGCCTGTCCGACTCCGACCTGGCCGAAATCGGTTCTCTGGGGCAATGTCATAACTCAAGTTCTGCGGCTGGGCTCTCTGGCGCGGAATGCTGGATGCGGTGGACTGGTAGCCTCGGCCAAGGAAGCAGCTGAGCTCCGCCGGAGATTTAGGCGAGGGCTTCGCGATCGTGACCCCGGGAGTGCGTCCGGCGGGAACGGCCGCCGGCGACCAAGCGCGAGTGCTGACGCCGAGCGAAGCTATCGCCGCCGGCGCGACCTATCTGGTGGTGGGGAGACCGATTCTGGAGGCGGCGGATCCGTGCAAGGCAGCGCCGGAGCGAATGTCCGCGGAGACATCGAAGACGGCGCTAGTCAGTTACGGCCAACCCTGAATGTTGTTCAGCGAGTGGAAGACTCCAAAAACGTTCAGCAACCACAGCACGACAACGATCACTACCACGGCATTCAATATGGACTTAATCGTACCTTGCATGGGGATGTAAGTATTCACCAGCCAAAGCAGAACTCCGACCACAATCAGCGCAATCAACACCTGAATCAACGGCATCGCTCGGTCTCCTCCCTTCCTACCCAGTCTAGGTCGGAGCGCCCGGCACTTACATCAGGTGGAAACCCTAAGGTGGACTGGCAGAACTCCTAGCAGTATGCAGGTCTCGCTCAGACAGCGACGCCAGGTGCTTGGGTAATGGCTTATTGACAAAGCCTGTCTCTGTGCCATAATTGCCGTCGAACCCCAACCTGTCGTCTTGCCGCCATGCGGCTTCGGGCTTTTTTGCTAGCTCGCCGTAGCCTATGGATCGCGCCTCCGTCCGAGAACAAGTCGATCGCATTCTGCACAGCACCGCGTTCGCGGGCAAGAGCCAGCTCGCGAAGCTGCTGGAAGTTTTGTTCGAGCGCATGGATTCTCAAGCCACGTTGAAGCCAGATTGCGTAATCAGGGAACTGTGGCCCAACGAGACCAAAACCAAGCGATCCGCGGACGTGGCGACCGAGATGAATCGCCTGCGGAAAGCACTGGAAGCCTACTACGGTGGCGAAGGTGCGAGCGACCCCATCGACATATGCCTTCCCAACCGTTCGCCATCCGCCAATGGAGTGAAAGAGAAGCGTTGGATGGTGGCCGAGCCGCGCGGTGACGCGCAGGCCTCATCTGCTCATCTTACGGTCTCAGCGAATCGCCGCCACTGGTTGAAAATCATTGCGGCCGCAGCTGGCGTCGCCGTTCTCGCCGCTGTCGCCTACTTCGTTGTTCGTGGGCTGATCGTGGTTGACCAGCCGGTGTCGGCGCGCTTAGACGGTCCAACACTCGTGGTCATGAATGTCAAAGGTGAAGAACTTTGGCGCAAGAGCTTTTCCGACGGACTCTCGACCGAGTACTACAACCAGGGAGTTGCGACGCGGATGTGGATCGGCGATCTGGACGGTGACGGCCGCTCCGAGGTTCTGTTTCTCCAACACCCAGCTGGCAGCTTCATGTCACACTCCACCACCTTAGTCTGTTATTCGGACCGGGGCAGAGAGGAGTGGCGCTGGCACCCCGGACGCGAACTGCCGGAACTCGAAGGGAATCCGGCAACCTTTAGAACGGTTGGCTTAGCGGTTCTGAAAGCCGGGTCCGGAGGCCGTCGTCGAATCGTGCTTTCTAGCACTCACATGCCCGAATACCCCGATCAAATCGCTATCATTGATGCCGACGGCAAGACCGTCTCCGAGTATTGGCATTCAGGACACTTGTACTCCCTCACCTTGGCCGATTTGGATGGTGACGGTCGCGAGGAGATCGTGGCCGCTGGGATCAGCAACGGGTACCGTCAGGCGACCTTGGTTGTGCTCGACCCTGATAGAGTCTTTGGCGCTTCTTCCGAGCCTGCGAGGCCCGAGATTCAACTCCACGGCATGGGAGATGCGAAGGAGAGGCTCCGCCTGCTGTTTCCCCGCAGCGACATGAACAAAATCTTGTCGACGTACAACCAAGCCAATGATGTCATCGTCGAACACGGCAAGACTCGACTGTCGATACTGGAATGCTCCCAACATCCAGGCTGCCTTATCTGGTACGAATTCGACAAGGATTTTCGTCTAGTTTCGGTCGAGGCAGATGACCAGTTTCGCGCCGCGCACGCAGAATTCTACTTGAAGCTCAAAGAGAACCATCCCTTCAGCAAGGAAGAAGAAGACGAATTTCAAAAAGTCCGATGCCTGGTCGGCTGTACTACAGAGTTTGTCGCCTGTAGAGATTCATTAACGCCGTGAATAGTCGTGATCGGCAGTGGCACGATGGTGGAACTCATCCACTCTGCCTGGGGCGCGCTACTCTAATTACTTCTAGTGCCGGAAATGTAAAGCTAGTCGCTTTAGTGCCCCTCCCGTCTAGTGTTGCAAAACACCACCTATCGGGGATTATAGGTTGCCGCCCGACGGTGATGTCCGATTTCATAGCACATTTCATATCAACTGCGTCGTAGAGAGGATGAAACCGCTTGACATCGTGCTAGTCTCTGCGTGCGCATCGCTACGTTACTAGCATCAAAATTTAACAGCAGAGTAGTCGCCTAACCCTGTTTCCTCTAATTCTGGACTTGAGGAGTTGTAGCGCCATGATGTCGAAACTCTCGCTAATCGTTCTGTGCCTCCTGATCGTTCTCACCGTTAACCCAAGCTTCGCGCAAGACAGCTGGAAGGGCGGACCCGGCAACTGGAGCAACTGCGCCGACTGGAACCCTGGCTGTCCCGGCCCAGGAGGCGACGTGCTGATTTACAGCGGCGGCAACGACACTGTCACGCTGGATCTCGGCACCACCACCATCAACTCGCTCATGCTGGGCGGGCCCTCCAACGGCTTCACTTCTGAGCTCACGGATGGTGGCACAGCGCAAACTCTCAATATTACGAATGCGCTGAATATAGGCTTAAACGGCAACCTTTATCTCTACGGAGGCAGTACTGTCACCGCTAGCGCCAATTCGTCCAACGCCGGATCGATTCTAGTTCAGAACGGTACTCAACTGAGGTTCAACGGCAATGTCAACAACTCCGGGCAGGTGGTATCGGGCTACTACGGGGGCGGGGGAAACACCCTGAACATCAGCGGCGCCCTTACCAACAGCGGGTACTTCGAACTCTACGGCCCCAGCGATACGGCGACCATTGGCAGTGACCTGACCAATTCTGGATCTGTGTCTATGTACTATGGCAGCACGCTGCAGATCAACGGCAATCTCAGCAACTCGGGCGGGATAAACACGGGCTTTAACCACGGCCAAGGCGGCGGAAACACGCTGACCATCACCAGCACTTGACCAACAGCCCCGGCGCATCTTTCGATGTGTTCGGCAACGGGGACTCCGCTACCATGGCCACGCTGAACAACGGCGGCGCCGTAGCGGTCTACACTGGCGCCAAGCTGAACCTGACCAACCAACCGGGTGGCATCACCGACGTGGTGGCGGGTTCGCAGTTCAGCATTGCCGGCAGCTTCACTGCCGGCCTGAACAGTGCCTTCGCCAATTTAACCAGCATTGAAGGCCAAGTGTTACTGTTCGGCCAGAATGATGTGATCACCCCGAGCGGCGGCACGCTCACTCTGGCCAGCAGTGGTTATCTCGATCCGGAAAGTGGATCTACCGTCCAGATCAACGGCAATGTCAACAACTCCGGGCAGGTGGTATCGGGCTACTACGGGGGCGGGGGAAACACCCTGAACATCAGCGGCGCCCTTACCAACAGCGGGTACTTCGAACTCTACGGCCCCAGCGATACGGCGACCATTGGCAGTGACCTGGCCAATTCTGGATCTGTGTCTATGTACTATGGCAGCACGCTGCAGATCAACGGCAATCTCAGCAACTCGGGCGGGATCAACACGGGCTTTAACAACGGCCAAGGCGGCGGAAACACGCTGACCATCACCGGCAACTTGACCAACAGCCCCGGCGCATCTTTCGATGTGTTCGGCAACGGGGACTCCGCTACCATGGCCACGCTGAACAACGGCGGCGCCGTAGCGGTCTACACTGGCGCCAAGCTGAACCTGACCAACCAACCGGGTGGCATCACCGACGTGGTGGCGGGTTCGCAGTTCAGCATTGCCGGAACCTTCACTGCCGGCCTGAACAGTGCCTTCGCCAATTTAACCAGCATTGAAGGCCAAGTGTTACTGTTCGGCCAGAATGATGTGATCACCCCGGGCGGCGGCACGCTCACTCTGGCCAGCAGTGGTTATCTCGATCCGGAAAGTGGATCTACCGTCCAGATCAACGGCGACCAGCATTGAAGGCGCAGTGACGTTGTTCGGCCAGAACGACGCCATCACCCCGAGCGGCGGTCTGTTCACCATAGCTAGCAGCGGCGCTCTCCAGCTGTACAACGCATCTTCGGTCAACATCAACGGCAATGTCGACAACTCCGGGCTGGTGGTATCGGGCTTACACGGCGGCGGCGGCAACACCCTGAACATCAGCGGCACCCTTACCAACCAGGCGAGCGGGTACTTGATTCTCGAGTACGTCGGTAGTACGGCCCCGCGAGTACTGGCAACCCTTGGCAGACCTGGCCAATTCTGGAATCGTGTCTATGTACTAATGGCGAGCACGCCTGCAGATCAACGGCGATCTCAGCAACTCCGGGCGGGTAAACACCGGCTTTCAACAGCCAAGTCGGCGGAAATACGCTGACCATCACCGGCAACCTGACCAACAGCGGCACCTTTCCAGCTGTCTCGGCAACCCGGTGACAGCGCTATCATGCAGACCCTGATCAACACCGGCGTCGTACGGTCGTACACCCTGAACATCACCGGCAACCTGACCAACAGCCACCGGCGCATCTTTCCGATGACTCTTCGGCAACGGCGGATTCCTAGCTAACATGGCCTACGTCTGGTGCGAACGGCGGCGACCGTCAGTCGCGTGTACAACTGGCGCCTCACGAGCTCGTGAAGGTTGGCACGGGCGTGGCGGGCGCGTCCCGGATTCTACCAGTTCGCGAACGGCACTCTAGGCGAGTTCATCAACATGAGCAACTTCGGCGTTATCACCGTTGATCCTGCCTCCGTCTCGCTGGATGGCACCCTGAAGGTCTTGCTGCAGCCGGGCTACAATCCGCCGGTCGGCTCGACGTCGAGTTCATCCTGTTCACACCTGGCGACCTGAGCGGCGTATTTGCCAGCCTGCAGAATGCGATCTTCAACAACGGCACCGAGCAGTGGGTTGTGGTTTACAACAACGCCCACGGCTATGTCGAACTGCAGGCGGATGTCTTACAACAATCAGATCCCCCGAGCCCACACCAGCCTGTTGCTGCTCGCGCTCCGGCCTTTTAACCATGGGCTACGGCGTGCGCCGGCAAGTGGCCCGTTCAAGCGAAGCTTGAGCAGGATTTTCCCCATGGGCACCCCATGTCGTCTCCGTTAGGAGACCGGGTAGCAGAGGAGCGTCATTAGCGGCAAGGCCAGCTACGTCCATTTCAGACAAGGAGAAACCTATCGATGAAACGGGTCTTTGCTATCTCTCTCGTGACTATTGCGCTACTCAGTCTCAGCACTGCTGAGGAGTCCGACTTCCGCAAAGTGAAGGTTGCCGATGCCAAAGGAAAACAGGCAGATGCCAACCTCATCTTCAGCGACAACAGCAAGAAGGTCATCGTGCGGGTCGCCGACCGCGACTTCGTAGTTATTCCCTATGAGCAGCTGGACAAGGTTTCCTACGAGTACACCAAAAAGCACCGCATCACAGAGGGTGCTCTCGTGATGATTGCCTCGTTGGGGGCTGGCGCTGTCGTCATGCTCACGTCCTCTAAAAGCCACTGGTTGTATATGGATTACCATGAACAGAACATTCCGAAGGTGGTAGTTCTTCGCATGGATAAGAAAGAGTACAAGGACATCATTGCCGCATTCACTTCGCATACCGGAAAGGAAGTCGACTACCTTGGAAGGCAGACAAGAAACAACATAAGGAACATACCCAGGGCAACGGGACATCGGCGGTGGCCCAGACGACTTAACTAAGCAACTAACGTGGGTGCCCCGTTTCCAGGCGGGAGGCCCGCCCGCGTTTACAAGTTCCAGAAATCCTGAGGCCGGTACGCCCCTCGTATCTTCGAGATGCCCAAATGGAGCGCCTTCTTCGCATCTTCGTCGCCACGCTAGCAATCGCCATAGTGCCTATTGCACCGGCAACTCCGGCGCAGGAACGCGCGGCCACAGGTAACGAAAGAAGCGCTCTGCTGTTAACTCCTTGTTTGGTTTTCGAAAAGCTCAAAGACGAGTCTCCCCTTGATCCCGTTAAATTCGGCAGCACGGCTCTAGGTGAACAACTGACTATTGCCGGAGAACCCTATCTTGCTCCAATGAGGTTCGGAATACAGGCCGCGGCGACCACGCCGCCCAGGCAGCCACATCGATGAGAAGCGAATGCCCTGCGGGCTGAATGCCCGCGGGGTTCTCTCACCCCCGAATTGCGAACGACATTGAGCGACGTTGCTAACCGCGTTGGCCCCTCGTTGATATTTGCGCAGTACCTCAGAGTGCGCGTGGGTGCAAAAGGCTACTATGGCCCCTCGCTTGGCGGCGCGATGTGGCCCGGTCAATCCGAAACTCTGCTGGCGGTTGCTCTGATCGATCCCGCGAACGGAACCGTCGTCTGGAAAAACGAGTTGCTAGTCCGGAAGGTCCTTAAGCCGGGTTCGGAAGAGCTGGAGAAAGCTCTGCTCGAGCTGTATGGGCTGCCACAGTAGGGTGTCAACTTATTCCGAGGTGAGTCTATGAAGGCAGGTCACAGGATTAGCCTTTTGAGTTTAGCGGTCGCGGTTTGCTTCGTACCTTTGCTCATGGCCAAAGAAAAGAAACAACCGATTTTTATCGAACCCGGTTTTAGATTCGAAGAAGTTGACACTATTTACATTCTTCCAGCCGTCGATCTTACGGTTAACAAGGACAAGGAACCCGAGAAACGATTGGAAGCCGCCGATTTGATAGCTCCCCGTTGTCTGCAAGGACGGGGCTACCTGACCGTGCCCGAAAAAGTCAAAGGCAAGCAAGACCCTCCGCCGAGCCGCATGAACGTTTCCGAGGATGACCTCAAGGAACCGCAGGAGTCCTGGTCCGAAGTTAGGACCCGATGAGGCTCACTGGGTATTTGTCATCGCCCTAGAGGACGCATCGTCCCATTTGACCTTCGGAAGCACAGGCAAGGCGATTGTGATGGGCACCTTATTCGACCGCCAGAACGGGAAGCTTGTCTGGCTGCCGTCGGCACGGCTCAGGCAAAAAAAAACAGGCTTATCGGCACGGCTATGAAGCGTGCCCTGATACAAAGCTATTGGCGAAGCTGCTTCATGATATCTCAAGATGATAGAAAACGACAGGCAAGAAGAAGTAGGCCGAACCATCCGCAGATTTACACTCGACGGTCCACAAATCACATTGATCGGTGACCAACTCGCTTGGTGTTTCTCTCTCTTGCTCTTACACTGCCGCTGGAACGATGAGGGAGAGCTGTGTCCGAAGAGGCATGGCCTAACACTTTCCGTCATCGTCGAAGCGAAGGTGTTTCGAGCTGTGATCGGTCGTGTTCGTTCTCGATCTTTTGCCCACCCGCCCGCCAGCCCACCCGTCCAACCCCAGGAAATACACCGTAAGTCCCTTATTAAGAGGACTTTGCCTGTAAGTCTATTTGCTTGCAGGAACTTAGATGCGATTGGTGCAATAAACCCTGTGTTTTCAGGAAGGGGGGAGGGGGTAGGCGCACGCCAATTCGGTCTCTTGGAAGCTCCGCGTGACCGACTTACTGAAACGCTTTCAGCGCGGAGGGCTGGTCTTCGTGCACGTCGAACACGGTATAGAGGCGGGTGACCTGAAGCAGGTTGCGGACGTGGCTGGTGAGCTTCATCAGCTTCACGTCGCCACCCTGGTTGCGCAAAGAGGTGTAGATGCTCATGAGCTCACCGATGCCCGAACTGTCGATGTGCACAACGCCGCTGAGATTGAGCAGAATCTTGTGGTAGCCCTCGGCGATCACGTTATGCACGACGTCGCGCAGTTTGCCGGTACCCTCGCCCAGGCGAAGCTGGCCACTGATGTCGATGATTACGATGCCTTCCACCAGACGAGTACTGGCTTGAATCGTCACCTGCAGTCTCCTATGGGCAGTCCGGCCAAACCACCTCGTCTTACTTCGAGCCGTCGCGCATGAGCGGCCCGGTGAGCTACTTCCAGCCCTGATATTTTGTTCCGCGCTACGCGATAAAGCAACCGACACAGTATCGTCGATCCGGCGTAATTTGTCGTGCTACTCTCAGCGAGGGCCCAGAGTTGGGGTCGTTCAACTTTTCCCATGATGCTGCGGACGATCATCGCGTTGAGTGTACTGCTCGCAGGATCGGCTGCGGCAGAGAAGAATGACTGGCTGATCGTTCCGGGCGAGCGCGTGGGGCCGATCACCAGGGCAACCACGCGAGCTGAGCTCGACGAGTTGTTCGGCAAAGAAAATGTGCGCGACGGCAGTCTCGACCGGAGTGATCTGCCCGAGGCCGCGACCATCGTCTTAGGCAGCGACAGCAGTGCCGCACTGGCTATTACCTGGGACAGGGAGCGTCCGGCGACGATTCACATTTGTTTTGGTACGCAGAGCGGCCCTTGCCGGTGGCGGACGGCAAGCGGCATCAGGATCGGCCTGCCGCTGTTCGAATTGCAGAAACTCAATGGGAAAGCGTTCCAGCTCATGGGCTACGGATTCGACGGGGAAGGGACCGTCACGTCGTGGCGGCATGGGTCGCTGGATGAAGATCCGGCGGCGTGCGGACATTTGGTGGTGCGACTGACCCCAGCCGCAGAAGTGCAAGGGAGCCCGCTATCGAAACAGGAGTCGAATCTGCTGAAGCAAACGCGCGGGGACAAGCCGTATTCGTCGTCAAGTTTTGCGATGCAGGAGCTTAGTCCGATAGTTTCCGCATTGGAATTTCAGTTTATCGGCACGGGATGTGGGACGAAGTAGTCGGTTGCCCGTAATCGCAAACAAGAAGAGCGGCCAACGTGGCCGCTCTTGCTGTTGATAGGTGATGAACCCGCTTTCGGAATCAGTTGGCGGGAGCAGCTGTCCGAACCATGAAGTGCTGTTCGGGAGCCGGCAAACCAGCACCGGAAAACGAATCGCGAATGGTACGGTTGGTGTCGAAATAAACCTGCCAGTAGTCCTTGTTGTTGCAGTAGGGACGCACGGCAAGCACCGGCCCAGCAAGCGTGAAGGTGAGAATCTCGACGTCGGGAGCCGGGGTGGCGAGGACGTTGGGGATCTTCGCCAGGTTCGCCTTCAAGAGGGCGATGGCCTTGGGAACGTCGACCGTGTGATCGAGTTGAGCCTGCAGGTCAACTCTGCGGAAAGGATTGTGGCTGAAGTTCTGAATGATCTCGGCGAAGATCTTTCCGTTGCCCACGATGTTGCGGATGTTGTCCAGAGTGTTGATCGAAGTCACGAACAGGCCGACCTCTTCGACCGTGCCCGTGACCCCTCCCGCCACCACGAAGTCGCCCACCTTGAAGGGCTGCAGAATGACCAGGAAAACGCCGGCAGCGAAGTTGGCCAGCAAGCCGCTCCAGGCCAGACCGATAGCAACCCCGCCGGCGGCGATGAGGGCTGCAAGGCTGGTGGTCTCGACTCCGAAGAATCCAAGGATGGCGATGACCAGAACGATATTGAGGATGGCGCCGACCGCATTCTGGATGTAGCGGATCAAGGTGGGGTCGATCTTCTGGCGAGTCATGCCACGGCCGATCATGCGCAGCGCAAGACCGATCAGCCAGCGGCCGACGATCCATAGTGCGAGGGCTTCCAGCACGCGGATTCCCAGGGCGATGACCATGGTCCAACCCGATTGAACGAGGGAATTCATTCTCGAAGTATCCATGCTTTGCTCCTATTTGTAGAACGGAGTTTTGATTGCAGCCCGGGGGTAGCTGCTCAGTGGGAATGATACTACCTTCGCTGCGCTTGAGAATGCGCGGAAGTGCCATGCAGATCCTAGTCAGCCTGCAACCGGGGCAGCGGATCGTTTGGGGAGCAGTGATCCGATGCGGCGAATTTGCGCTCCGACGGCGCGCAGCTTTTCTTCGATGCGCTCATAACCCCGATCGATGTGATAGACGCGGTCGATGATGGTCTCTCCGTCGGCGACCAGGGCGGCGATTACCAGCGAGGCGGAGGCGCGCAGGTCGCTGGCCTGCACGGCAGCGCCACTGAGTGGAGTTTAGCCGCGAACCAGGGCGCGGCGTCCATCGATTTTGATGTTGGCGCCCATGCGGAGGAGTTCCTGCGCGTGCATGTAGCGGTTCTCGAAGATATTTTCCGTGACCACGCTGGCGCCGTCGGCCTGGGTCGCCAGCACCATGTATTGCGCCTGCATGTCGGTGGGGAAGCCCGGGTATTCCTCGGTAACGATGTCGGCGGCCTTGAGCGGGCCGCGGCCGATAACTCGTACCGAGTCGGCGGTGACCGTGACCCGGACCCCGCACTCTTCCAGCTTGCTGAGCAGAGCGCCGAGGTGCTGAGGCTCGCAACCGGCGACAGTCAAGTCGCCTCCGGTAAGCGCAGCCGCAATGATGAAGGTGCCGGCCTCGATTCGGTCGGGAATGATGCGGTGGCGGGCGCCGTGTAGTCTCTCGACGCCGCGCACACGAATCGTCTGCGTTCCTGCCCCTTCGATTTGCGCTCCCATTTTTGTCAAGCAGAGCCGCGAGGTCGACGACCTCGGGTTCGCGAGCGCAGTTCTCGAGAATGGTTTCTCCCTCAGCGAGGGTAGCTGCCATCAACAGATCTTCGGTGCCGGTGACTGTGATCTTCTCGAAGACGACTTGTGCTCCGTTCAGGTCGCTCGGCGCGCGCCTCGATGTAACCGTGCTCCTGCGAGATGTCGGGCGCCGAGTTTCTCCAGGCCCTTGAGGTGGAGATCGATAGGACGAGCGCCGATCGCACAGCCACCGGGCAGCGAAACGCGGGCCGTCTTCATGCGGGCGACCAGCGGTCCCAGCACCAGGGTTGAGGCCCGCATGGTCTTCACCAGATCGTAGGAAGCCTCGGCATTAACCAGATCGCGGCACGAGATGGTGGTGCGATGCTGAGCGCGTCCATAGCCGAGTTCGACTTCGGCGCCCATGGCTGCGAGCAAGTTGCGCTCGGTGACGATGTCGCGAACCTGGGGAATGTTTTCCAGCATGACGGTTTCTTCGGTGAGGAGAGCGGCGGCCATGGCGGGAAGGGCGGCATTCTTGGCGCCGCTGACGCGAATGGTGCCAACCAGCGGATTGCCGCCGCGGATTACGAGCTTGTCCATCGATAGAAATCCTAAATTGCCTGGCGCTACCTCGAACTGTTGCCGCACCGAATTCATTTTACGAGGATTGCGTCGCGGCAGTCGCCGCCGTACTTGTATTTCATGCAGCCAGCGTAATTGTGATGTCTACTCGGGACTGAGTCTCTGCACGGCACTGATTTCAGGAAATTATGCGGATCAGCAGCAGGCTTTGATCGTCTGTCTGCACATACGAGGCCGATAAAGCATCGTGGATCGCTTGTGCGATCTGCCCAACGGTTGCGAATCGTTTCCGAGCAGCACCGATCCAAGCCGGTCGAGACCGAACTCATTGCCGTCTTTCTGTTCCGCTTCAAGAATGCCATCAGTCGCGACCAAAATATATCCCCGGACACAAGATCCAGGGTGTGTCCCTCGTAGGGAGGAGCGGCGAGCAAGCCCAAAGGCAATTGCTGGTCAGCAAGTTGCGAAACGGTCCCCGTTCCGGCGCGAGGCAAGCAGCATGGCTGGTTGCCCCGCGATTGCGTACTCCACGCGGCTCGTGTGACCTGGTCATCTTCGAAAACCCGCAGGGCGGTGCAAGTGGCGTACATGTGCTGCTCCTTCACGGACGGAAGTACCTCATTGAGCCGATCGAAGACCGCCGTTGGGGAAGGCAAGTCAAACAATTGCGTGTGGACGGCGGTCTTGATCATGCCCATGAGAATGCCGGCAGGCAACCCATGGCCGGAGACATCCGCCACATAGGCGAAAACCGAGCCGTCGGGGAGGGAAACAACGTCAACCAGATCTCCTCCCACCTCGGCGCTTGGCAGCGAGATGCCATAAATCTCCGTGCGAGCCAAACGCAAATCTATGATAGGCACGAGGGTCTGCTGGATGCCATGTGCCAGCGAGAGTTCGGTCTGGATACGCACCGCGTGACGACCGAAGTTCTGTATGAATCGCATGAAGAAGATGTAGGCGGCCATGCTAAGAACGATGCAGGCGATGGTGGCGGCCCGCACACCCTCTTCCATTGTGGGTTGCGGTAGCTGCGATGCGAAATGGTGGATCAGCGCCGAAAGCAGGCGCGAGCCCAGCAACCAAACGATAAGCACGATCCACAATCGCCGGGGTGTCCGAAAGGCCGTCAATACTGCCGCTGCTGCAATTGCTCCGCTGAAGATCGTCCAAGCTAAAACGATCGGCAATGGCCGTTGACCCAGCGACAGCAGGTCGACAAAGCAACCCACCATACCGAACATGCAGAAAATCGCCAGCAGGAGATAGGTCAGGCGGCGAATGGTACTGTGCGCCAATAGGCAGCCGACTTTGCCGCTCGCGACTTCTGAAACAACGATCCGAAAATGGCTGGCCATGACATGCTATTCGTAACTCGGAGATCAACAGAGGATAGCAGACCGGGTTACAGCGCCTCGACGATAGCGTCGTGCATCAGTGGCCTGAGTTGCTTGATATGCCTGCGAACTGCGGTCGGGCCAAGTGCGGTTGGTGAGCAGGGTGACGCTAAGCTGGCGCTCGGGATCGATCCACAACGAAGTTCCGGTGAAGCCGAGGTGGCCGAAGGAGCGCGGGAGAAGTGCCGACCGAGGATGAAGGCGTCGAGGGAGTGTCCCAGCCGAGGGCGCGCGAGGTGCCCAGGGGTAGAGGCTTCGCGACGAGTGAAGAGTTCGACCGTGGAGGGCTTGAGGATGGGTGTTCCGCCACGCAGCATGCATTCCGCGAAGCGCGCGACGTCGGTCGCAGATGCGAAGACACCGGCATGTCCGGCGACACCGCCCATCAACCATGCGTTTTCGTCGTTCACCTCGCCCTGAATCATTCGCTGACGGAAGGTGCGGTCGTCTTCGGTTGGCGGGATGGCTAACCTCCACTGCAGGCGGTGGATTGAAACAGGTGCGGGACATTCCTAGAGGCGTGAAGATCTCCTCGCTGCGCGAAGACGTCGAGCGAGGCTCCAGACAGGCGAGCAAGAATTTCGCCGAGCAGGATGAATCCGATGTCACTGTAGTCGGCCTTCGAGCCGGGCGGAGCCACCAACGGAGTCGCCATAGCCGACGTGAATGAGTTCATCGCGAGTGTGCGCGAATTCGAACAGCTTGATATAGGCAGGCAGACCGCTGGAGTGAGCGAGCAGCATCCGAACGGTGACGGCTTCGCGATCTGCGCGCTGTGGCCGTGCGGTGCGAGCGAAACGAATTCGGGAAGGACGGAAGCCACGGGAGAATCCAGATTGCAATAGCCCTCGTTCCTGGAGGAGCATCGCTGTCGCGGTCGTGGCAACTACCTTGGTTACCGAAGCGAGGTCGAAAACGGTGTTGGGCCTGGACTTCAGGCGAGGCTGAATCGAAGGTGAATCGGCCGAATCCCTGGGAGGCCACCAGGGCGCCACGATAGGTGACAGCCAGCGCCGCACCGGGAAACGCCCGCTGGTCGACAGACTCGCGAAGCAGCGCAAAGGCGCGCGCGAAGCGCGATTCCTGCTGGTGCAAGCGCCGGGTCGAAGCACGATCATCGGGTTGCGATGTTTGGTTCAAACCTGTCCTCGTGCCGAAGCCGCCGCATACGGCAACTTATAATAGCTTGCTCGCGTGGCGCTGTTCGCGACGAGCGTGATGGTCAACCGTCGAATCTGCATCCGCAAAGCGAAAGGGTCCTAGACAATTGAGTCGCGCAACCTGGCCAGCCACTGTCCTCATCTTCCTGATCGGTCTTCCTCGCCGGAGCAGTCGCGCCGGCCCAAATCGCACCGCAAAAGCCCGCGCACCGTAACGGATCTGGCGGCAACCCGGAGCGTTTTGCTCCGGTGGATGCCGCGGTGAGGAACGCGATTCTGATGGGGCAGACGCCGGGCGCCGTCGTCATCGTCGGACACGATGGCAAGGTCGTGTATCGCAAGGCGTTCGGCAGCCGCTCGCTGGACCCAACCATCGAGCCCATGACGTTGGACACCATCTTCGACATGGCATCGTTGACTAAAGTGATGGCCACCACCGGCAGCGTGATGCGCTTGGTGCAGCTGGGGCAGATCAAGCTGAATGATCCGGTGGCGAAATACGTTCCCGATTTTGCCCAGAACGGCAAGGAAGACATCACCATCCGGCAATTGCTGACGCACTACTCCGGACTGCGCGCCGATCTGGGTCTGAAACGGACTGGAACGGCCAGGCAGAAGCATTTCGACTGGCTAATGCAGAGAAGCTGATAACACCACCCGGTTCGACCTTTCTCTACAGCGACATCAATTTCATCGTGCTGGGTGAGTTGGTGCAGCGGGTGAGCGCACTGGACTCAATCAATATGCCGAGAGCCTTCGTGTTCAGTCCGCTGGGAATGACGCAACACCAGATTCCTTCCGCCGCAATCGTGGTTCCTGCGGCATTGCGCCGACTGCAAAAAGATGAAGCCTCAGGCATGATGCTGCGTGGCGTGGTACACGATCCAACGGCGCGCAAGATGGGTGGAGTCGCGGGGCATGCGGGACTGTTCTCCACTGCCGACGATACGGCGAAATTTGCCCAGGCATTGTTGAATGGCGGCGCGCCGGTGTGGTCGCGCCTGATCGTCGAGAAGATGACCACGCCACAACAGGCACCCAATCTTACCATCGTGCGCGGCCTGGGATGGGACATTGACTCTCCATTCTCGTCGAACCGGGGAGAGTTGCTGCCGGTGGGTTCGTACGGTCACACCGGGTTCACGGGAACGTCGCTGTGGATCGATCCGATGACCGACACCTACATCGTGCTGCTGACGAATGCCGTCCACCTAAAAAAGGGAAATGTGATTGCGCTGCGTACCGAGGTAGCGACGGCGGTGACAGCCGCACTGCAGTTGAATGTCGCCGAGAGCCAGAAAGTGCGGCTGGCGCGTATCACCGGCTATAACGAAGCAGCTGCCGCGAGCCGGCGCATTGTCACCCGAAATGGCGATGTGAAGACCGGCATCGACCAGCTTGAAGAACGGAACTTCGACGCGCTGAAAGTTAGCGGGCGTCGCCAAGCCCCGCGTCGGCCTGATTACGAATCAGACGGGAGTGGACAGCCAGGGGCGACGCACGATCGATGTGCTGGCGCACCTGCCCCAGATTCAACTGACGGCGATTTTCAGTCCGGAGCACGGACTGCAGGGCACCGCTGACAGACTGACGTGGCGAATTCCAAGGACACCGCGACCGGCATACCTGTATATAGCGCCTATGGTGACAGCGACGCCAAACGACGGCCGAATCCGGAGTTAATTCGCAATCTGGACGTGCTGGTATTTGACATTCAAGACGTTGGAGCGCGCTTCTACACTTACGAGACGACGCTGGGATACTTCCTGGAAGCCGCGGCTAAAGCAGGG
The DNA here is from genome assembly GCA_963696575.1 of uncultured Acidobacteriaceae bacterium. Lineage (GTDB taxonomy): Bacteria > Acidobacteriota > Terriglobia > Terriglobales > Acidobacteriaceae > DASRAA01. The sequence goes on along the minus strand of CAVOKT010000011.1, from coordinate 616,471 downwards.
AAGCCGATCGTCGTGCTGGACCGCCCCAATCCGCTGAATGGGGCTTACGTGCAGGGTCCAGTCTCCGATGCGCTGACAGGAAAGCTTCGTGAACTACCACAATGTGGCAGTCCGACACGGTATGACTATCGGGGAGCTGGCCAAGTTGTATAACGGCGAGCGCCACATCAACGCCAACCTCACGGTGGTTCCGATGAAAGGCTGGATTCGTGGCGACTGGTTCGATTCAACCGGGGTGGAATGGGTGAATCCGTCGCCCAATTTGCGCAACCTCGAGGAGGCGATTCTTTATCCTGGCGTGGCACTGATTGAAGGGCACGAATGTCTCCGTAGGCCGCGGAACCGACACGCCTTTCCAGGTGGTCGCTGCTCCCTGGATAAAGTCCCGGCAACTCTCCGCGTATCTTAATGCGCGCCTGATATCAGGGGTTCGCTTTGTACCGACGGACATTACGCCGACTTCAAGCGTTTACGCCGGGCAAGTGTGCGGTGGAGTGCAGATCATCGTTACCAACCGGGAGACGCTCGATGCACCCGAACTTGGTATCGAACTGGCTTCAGCTCTGTTCAAGTTGTATCCGCAACAGTTCGAGCTGCTAAAAATAAACGCGCTGCTGGCTGACCAGGCGACTTCAGGGCGCTGCAGGCTGGCGAGGATCCCCGCCGCATAGCCGAAGACTGGCGCGATGTGACTGACCGCTTTCTGCAGGTGAGATCGAAATACCTGATCTATTGATCGCGACCTCTGGTGACTCGGCAGCAAGAGCGAACTATTGCTGCCTCAGCTTGGCGCCTTCCAAGTCCAACTCACGTTCCAGAATCATCTCGACTGACGAGCCGGGATCCAATTGAATCTCGGGTCCACGGGTCAGAAGAACGGTAGCAATTCCGAGCGCGCTGCCGGCTGCCGCGCCGATTCCGGCGCCTTTGCCGCTACCGGAAATCGCGCCAATCCCAGCACCGGCGCCAGCTGTTTTCGCGATGGTGGCAGCGTCTTTGCCCTTACTTCCCTGTCCTTCAATGGTACCTTCCGATCCTTTGGTGTCGACGCTTTGTGAGCCAGGAACTCCCTGGACCGTAGCGGGAAGGAGCACGGTGTATCCGTTGGGAAAGATCATGGAAGTGAAACTCATCTGCAATTCAGCGCGGCCTTTCACGCGTCCCGGCCGCACCACTCGTCGCACGACTCCCTGGACGTAGGCACCGGCGGGAATCACGATCCGATTATTCTGCGTAACCGGGAACGCCGTCTGAGCGTAGACAGGATCGCCTTCCTTCGCAGTCTTGCTGGTGATGCCCTGGGTGAGCGTTAGCGGAACCTTGGTGCCGGCGGGAACGGTGTACGCGGTCGACGGATCGGCATTCGACTGTTGCTGAGGGATCGCGTTTCGTGGCGTTACGTGAGGCTCGTCCTGCGCAAACGAGGCTACGGAACAACTCAGGAATAAAACGAGCAACAGTGGAATGGGCCGCATGGTTCTCCTAAATCAAAAACAACGTGGACTCTTTCTCTAACGCCAAGCACTGCACAAAGTCGCGGTGGAAACGTCGCCTTAAGCCAAGTCCTATTTCAGGTTGTACAGCGCATTGACATGCGCTGTCACGGTGATCTTCTCCGCACCAAATTCCTCGGTAGGTGCTGGCGGAGCGGCCTCCGTTTTCATCGCCTGGGCCGCCATCATCATAGGCCGCGGTCGTGGCTGCTCATAAGTGTCCACGGAAGCGTACGAGAGTTCGCCCAAGGTGCGACCGCTGCTGCGGGCCACGGCGCCGGCTTCCTCATGGGCTCGGTGGAGTGCGTCTTCGACCGCCTTGATCTTGGCGGCGTCCATGTCTTCCAGGATGTAACTCAACGATTGGTTGCCGGTGATATCCATGTCGGCAAGGCCCTGGGTGATCGGTCCGATCTTGGAGAAATCCTTAAACTTGATGGTAATGCTGGTGTCGACGCGGTAGCCGACGAGTTTGCGCTTGGGGTTCTTGTAATCGTAGACCGGCTGCACTGAAAACATCCCAACCTGCGCCTGCTTGGGATCGAGACCGTTATTGCGTAGAAGTTGGCGAACCTGCTCGGCGGCTTTCGAGGCGCGCGTGTTGGCAGCCTGAAGATTCTCTTCCTGCACAGAGATGTTAAATTGCACGACCGCAGTATCAGGCTCGGCCTCGAATTTTCCATCTGCGCCCACCCACACGGTATTAGGAGCCGGGTTGGAAGTTCGATCTTGGGCATTCGCGATAACGGGGCTCACTAAGACAAACGCGAAGGTCAACAGGGAAACGGAGATCAACAACTGATGAATTCGATTCATGGTGCCTTTCCGGCGCGACTATCCAAGTAATTAATGACTTCTCACATTGTAAGTCGAGAAGCGATGACAGAATACATAAGTTGTTGTGCGGTCGATAGGTTCCGGCATTGGAACTGAAGAGGGAAAGCATTGGCCCTTCGGCGGGTGGAGTTTCATTTCGGGAGTCATCGATGGAATCAAGTTCGATACCCACAATAGGCATCCCAAGAAGGCGTCCAATCATAGAGAATGACGGTAGCGGCGGTCGGGCAGGCGCCGGGAAACCGGCAGCTCGACCGAAGGACAAGTCAATGCGCAAATGGTTTGTTCCACTTACGGTTTTGGGTGTTGGTGGCATCGGCGCTTTTCTTTTCACCGACAAGGGACGGGAAATCGTGCGTCGCGTGCGTGCCAGGTTTGACGAAGGTCCCGAGCAATGGGCGGAGTGGAGCGACAACGCTCAGTTGGAATTGGATCGCATTCGGACAGCGCTGAAGCAGATCGCCGAGTCGCTCGAGCCGCACCGCGAAATGGGAAGCTGAGCTGTTTCACCCATTCGCTACATGATCGCGCAAGATTCCGCTAGCCTCCAGCAACGTTATTGATTGCTTCCGCCATTCGAATATCACGCTGAGTAACTCCGCCGGAATCGTGCGACACCAATGCAAGCGTTACTTTGTTGTAGTTAATGCTGATATCGGGATGATGATTTGCCGCTTCGGCAGCGCCGGCAATCTTGTTGACGAACTCCATTGCTTGGAGAAAGTTGTCAAATTGAAATACCCGTTCAATGGTTTTTCCTGCTTGCGCCCATCCGGGTAGTTTTTGCAATGCCAGGTCAATCTCAGACTTCGTTAGAACTGTGCTCACACGATCCTCCTCTGTGTCTCTGGCAGCTAGTGTATTTCGGAAGGCGGCAACAAGTGCAAATCCGTTGCGGGCGGCCTTTCCAGTAATTCGACGAAACGCAACTACCTTCTGCTCGATGTGCTCTTAGAATCGATTTCATCACGCAGTGTCCGCCAGAAGTCCTCGGAGATTGATAGGAAGGTTTCGACGACCTCGGGATCGAACTGGAGTCCGGAGTACTTCTGGATCTCGCGGCGTGCGGCGGAAATCGACTGCGCCGCACGGTATGGCCGGTCGGAAGTAATGGCGTCAAAGGTGTCGGCAACCGCGAATATCCGTGCTCCCAGGGGGATCTGGTCTCCCTTCAGACCGCGGGGATAGCCACTGCCGTCAAACCTCTCCTGGTGAGAATAGACAATCTTCGCAGCCTCATTCAGGAAGGGGATCTTGCGCAGCATTCGATAGCCCAGCAGCGCATGATCGCGCATCACCATCTGCTCTTCGGGAGATAAACGTCCTGGTTTTCGCAAGATTGCATCGGGAATGGCCATCTTTCCGACGTCGTGCAGGAAGGCGCCACGCGAGATGACGCGGACCCGGTCTTGCGGCAAGTCCATAGCACGAGCGATCGCCATGGTGAAGGCGGTCACCCGTTTGGAGTGACCTTCGGTTTCGGCATCCTTCAGGTCCAGTGCGTCGCCCAGCGCCTCGAGCGTGATGTCATAGGAGCGCTCCAGTTCTTTCATGGCGCGTTCCAGCAATTCGGTACGGGCCGATACGAGAACTTCCAGGTTGTTCTGATAGGAGATGTTCTCAAGCTTCAGGCGGCGATTCTCTAAAGCGCGTCTCACAGTCGCGATGAGTTGCTCGCGCTCAAACGGCTTGAGCAGGTAATCATAGGCGCCGCTGTGAATGGCGGTCAGGGCAACCGAAATGTCATGCACCGCAGTAACCATCACTACCGGCATATGGGGTTGCAGGTGCTTGGCACGGTCCAATACGGCGAAACCGTCCATGCCTTCCATAGCTAGATCGCAAAGCAGCAACGCATAGTTGTTGTCGGCCTGCAACGCCGTGACCGCCTCCGGACCAGACATCACGGTACGACAGTCATAACCGGCTTGAGTCAAAATCAAGGAGATGATTTGCAGGATCGACTCGTCGTCGTCAACGGCGAGAATGCGCTCTCCGAGCTTGAGTTGAAGCGAATTAAATTCCCGAGGCAAGATTCACCAACTTGCGAAGATTGTAACCACGGACGCTGAATCCGTTACGTGTTTCGTGACAAAGAACGATAAAAAGCCTCGCGCATAGTGTCTAAATAGTAAATAGTCGAATAGTGCCTCGCTCTCAGGAGTCCGGTTGTCCGGCATCATTTTGTTTCCATGACACCCAGTTCGCGGCCGCTCGCTGCAAAGCATCCCACAAATCTTCGAGATGCTGCTCGCCGGTAAGGTAGCTGACCACCATCATGCGGATCACGCTCTGGCCGCCCACACGCGTTTCCGAGATCCATCGTTGGCCATCGCGAGTGATGAGCTCCACAAGCTCCAGATGCTTGCGGGTGAGCTCATCGCCTCTGCCAATACCCTTCAGGCGGAAGTTGAGAATGGGGAGGACCGTCGGCGCTGCCATCTCGAATTCTCGACTTGCAGTAATCCGATCTGCGAAGTTGGTAGCCAACGTCATTTGGCGGTCGATGTGGCGCTCGAACGCAAGCCGGCCATGGAGTTTCAGCGTGAGCCACAACTTCAAGGAGTTCATGCGGCGCGACCACTGCGTGCTGACCTTGAAGTTGTCGGGTGGAAGATGGGGCGTGGTCTTGGGCATGTAGGGCGTATCGACGCCGAAGGTTTGCCGCAATAGCTGCGGATGGCGAGTCAGGATGATACCCGCCGAAAAGGGCATGGCGAGCCACTTGTGCGGATCGATGGTGACCGAATCACTGTGCTCAATACCACGGACCAGTGTTCGGTGGGTATCGCTGAATACCGCAGACGCACCGTAGGCGCCATCGAGATGGAGCCACAAACCTTCTCGGCGGCAAATCTCAGCGATGGCTTTAATGTCATCAATCGCGCCGGAGTTCGTAGTTCCGGCGGTTGCCACCACACAGAACGGCTTGCGTCCGGCAGCGCGATCTTCTGGAATAGCACGCCGCAACGCGTCGAGGTCGAGTTGCAGACGGTCGGTCACGCGAATCCGATGCAGAGCCTTGCGACCCAATCCAAGCAACCCGACGGATTTGTCGAGCGAGTGATGCGCTTCTTCGGAAGCATAGACGACGGGTTGCGCGCCGATGGAGGCAACTCCATCCTCAATCGCAGTAGGGAAGTGGCTGGCAAGCGCCAGGGCGAGACCACTGAAGTTTGCTTCGTTGCCGCCGCTGGTAAACGACCCATCGAACGGAGGTTGCCAGCCAAATCGGTCTGCGATCCATCCTAGAGTCTGGACTTCGATCTTGGAGGCCAACTGCGAGCGCGCCATGGTGGCGAGCTGAGGATTGATCGCGGCCACCAAAGCTTCCGCTAACACGGCGGCGTAAGTGGGCGTCGGATTCATCAGCCCGAAGTAGTTAGCGGCCGGAATATGGAAACCTTTATCGATCAACTCGGCAGCAGTTGTCTCGAGGAATCGCGCCGCACGGTCGTTGGTTCCGTCGCTGGCGGGGTCTTCGAGAGTTCCATCCAGCACGCCGGTTTCGGGCAATGGGTCGTGAAGAGGTTCGAAGGAGCGCTGCTCGAGCGGCAATTGCACCGGTCGCGTAGGCAGAGACTCGAAATACTGGTCGATGATGTCGATCAACTCGTAGCCGAGCCGCCGGCGACTGGCAGAGTCGAGTGCAAAGTTTTGGGAAGACACTTAAAGATTGTAAAAGAAGATTCGGCCGGCGAGGCGCAACGCGCCGGTCGAACAACTGTTGCGAGTGAGTAAATTCCGGACGCGGGCCGCGCTATTTGGGGCGCGAGGCGGAAGTTTCCGAAGCGGGCTGCGAAGGCTCACTCCGTCGAGACTCGACGGAACAGGAGGTGCTTCGTCAAGTCTGCACGCCCAGCTTGGGCAGCAGCCATTGCGTCAGAAAAATATAGCCGAATACGAATACGACGATCCAAGCCCAGTCTGGCAAGTTCTCTCCTCAACGCGGGAGCGATTCGCGGCAGGTGCGGACCGCAAGCGCTCGATTAATGCTGTTCAAGCAAGGTTTTCACCTGCTCGTCAAAGACCGAGACATCGGTTGCGCCCAGATGTTTGGCGTAAATGCGACCCTGGCGATCGATGATGAAATTCACCGGCAGGCCGAGAACGCCACCGTAACGATCAGCGAGTTTATCATCACCAACCGCTACGGGATAGTTAAGCTTGTACGTCTGGTAGAACTCCTTCACCGGCTTGGCGTCGTCGTCCATGGAGATGCCGATGACCTGGAATCCATCAGGGCCATATTTATTCTGCATCTCCACGAAGTGCGGAATCTCGGTGCGACAGGGCCCGCACCATGTCGCCCAGAAATCGAGCAACACCACCTTGCCCTTGTAGTCGAGCCAGATTGAGCTTGCGGCCGTCGAGGTCCGCAAGGGAAAAATCGGGTGCGAGATTACCCGAGGCGGTGGCCTTCGGTTTCCGCGCGCTGTGACGGCCTGCAATATAGAGGCCGAGCAGGCAGAGCGCGACGATACCGTAGATCAGGATGCGCTTTGAGGACATAGTGACCTATCGTCACTCGCCTTTGGCGACGGGATAACCCTTTTCTACCCAATCCGTGCCGAAATTGTCGGCGATATAGAGCACCTTGACGTTGCTGAAACCGAGGGCATGAAGTTCCTGGTAGGCGGTGTGCACGTTAGGACAATTGCCCCAAGGGCAACAGCCGCAATAAAGCACGATCGAGGTTTTGTGCGGCAGCGACTTCACGCGCTGCTGCAACTGTTGCCGTCCCGCATCGGTGGAGTTTGCGCCGAGATATTCCGAACCTGGGATGTGCGCCTGGGCGTAGAGCGAATGCGGTCCTACAGCAAACAATAAGGGCTTCTTGGCATCCGAGTGCAACGACTTCGTCAACTCTTCGGGAGTGACGAGTTGGGAATGGGGAATCGCATCGTCGGCGGGGGCAGCCTGAAAGCCGAAAACTACCGGCCCGGTTCCGTCGAACAAGACGGGTTCCTGGGCGACCACGGCTACGGACAGAGCAAAAGTCATGACAATCATTGCAACAAGGTAAAAGCGGTTCTTCATTATTATGTTTCCTCAAGTACTGCGTATTTAATGACCCCCGGCAAATTCCGCGAGGGAGTCCTTTCAAAGTCAAACTTCAAAACCGACCCTAAGTCGTCACATCAGTTTCGCTCGCGGCGTCAAGCGCTTCCTCTTCCTCGCGCTTTAACGGACGCAACAAAGGAAAGAGAATGACGTCGCGGATGGAGCGAGAATTAGTAAGCAGCATAGTCAGGCGATCAATACCCACGCCTTCGCCCGCGGTGGGTGGCAGGCCATAGGCGAGGGCGCGAATGTAATCTTCATCCATTTGATGCGCTTCTTCGTCGCCACGATTCCGTTCGGCGAGTTGGCCTTCGAAGCGACGGCGCTGCTCCTCGGGATCGTTGAGTTCGCTGAAAGCGTTGCCGATTTCGAGGCCTCCGACAAAGATTTCGAAGCGCTCGACCCAGTCGGCATTTTCCTCGGGTTCGCGTTTGTTTTTTGACAACGGCGAAATGGCGAGAGGGAAGTCGTAAATAAACGTGGGCTGAATCAGATGTGGTTCGGCAACGAACTCGAATATTTCCGCGATGGTCTTGCCCAGCGGCGCAGCCGGATCGTAAGGTATGTGCGGATTGGCGGCGTTGTAGCGGCGCACCATGGCGGCTAACTTGTCAGCGCTGGAGAAATCGGCCATTTCTGGTTTCTCCCCGGCGTTCTCTGGCCAGTACTTGATGATGGCGTGGCGCATCGACAGGCGTTCGAACTTGCCGAAGTCGATCTCGTGTCCGTTGAAACTGGCGATGGTCGTCCCGTTCACGTCGCGCGCAACCTGCCCGAGCATCTGCTCCGTGAAGTCCATCATGTCCATGTAATCGGCGTAGGCCATATAAAACTCGAGCATGGTGAACTCGGGATTGTGCTGGGTCGAGATGCCTTCATTGCGGAAGTTGCGGTTGATCTCGTAGACGCGATCCATGCCGCCGACGACAAGGCGCTTGAGGTAAAGCTCGGGCGCGATGCGCAGGAACAGATCCATGTCCAGCGCGTTGTGGTGGGTGGTGAACGGCTTGGCCACGGCTCCGCCGGCGATGGAATGCATCATCGGGGTTTCGACTTCGACGAAAGCATTGGCGTCGAGAAAGCGGCGCATCGACTGAACAACTTTGGCGCGCTTGATGAAGACCTCGCGCACATCGGGGTTCATGGTGAGGTCGACATAGCGGCGGCGATAGCGGGTCTCGACGTCCTGCAGGCCGTGCCATTTTTCGGGTAGCGGCAAGAGGTCCTTCACCAGGAAAGTGATCTCTTCGACGTGGACGGAGAGTTCGCCGGTGCGGGTTCGGAAGAGGTAGCCCTTCACCCCGATGTAATCGCCCAGATCGAGCAACCTGTAGAGCTGGAATCCCTTTTCGCCGACGTTGTCGAGTTTGACGTAGATCTGCAGGCGCTTGCCGCCCTGCTGGAGATGGGCGAATCCAGCCTTGCCCTGAAGGCGGATCGACATGATGCGTCCGGCGACGCTGACATTGACGCGAGGTTCGGCCAGTTCCTCGGCGGTCTTGGGCAGGTATTCGTCGAGAATCTGCGGAATCGTATGCGTGGATTCGTAGCGATAGGGGTAGGCAAGTTGCCCCAGCGCTTCGATCTGCTTCAGTTTTTCTTTGCGTAGTTCGTAGATTTTCTGGTCGAGGGCCAAGTGTCAATCCTGATATGCGAGTGAATCTTTAATTATAGATGGCGGGCGAGGGGCGCACGGTCGGAGTTGAGCCACGAGTAATTAGTAATTGGTAATTAGTCATTAGCACGTGGGATGTAACATCTTGCACTGTTCGCTCTTCGCCTTTCGCTGCTCGCCCTTCGCCAGAGCATTCCAAGCTCTGTGTCATTCTTAGCCGTGCGAGAGTGCCGCCGGGTTAAAACCCGGCTCTCTTTAAAAGTCCACGCGGGACGCGGCGCTGAAGCGCCACTCTACCTAAACCGGTGTGCGCGTTCGGCGGATTGGTGTACCCCCTCCCCCTGCCTGTGTGTGTTTTCAATCATTTGTGAGAGGGTTTCGCTCAAGCCTTGTGGAAACAAAGGATTTAGTGGCACATCATAGATTCCATTAAGCTTAGAGGCTCGTTTTTGGGCGCGGCGGGGGCGGGAAGCGGGCCCGGCGCGAAGGGCTTCAGCGGTCAGATCCATGGCCCAGAGCATCATCAGGGCGGCATCAGGGTCGATGCGCTCGGTAGCGAGAACGCGGTTGATCTCGGCCTTGTTCCAGCCAAGGTCGCGAGGGGTCTCGGGGACGCGGAAGCGGAGGATGAGGGTTCGGCGACGGGCGCGGGCGCAGTTGCGAAGGCGCGCCTGGGCGTCGAGGTGATGGCGACAGCAGGCGCGACGGCGGACGGCCGGCTGTTGACAGCGGCGTCCGCTGGGGAGGATATGACGGCAAATACGAATGATCGTGGCACACGAGTTCATAGAGACCTCCGTGGGGTCAATCATTCAGGGTAGGACCGCAGGTGAAGGGACTCGAGAAAAAAGAGAGGGGAGATGGAACGAAGGTAACCAGAAATTTCCCGAAATGGAATGAATGCGAAAAGAATCGCCAGAGAAGTGCCCCTGCGGCAGTCGGGTTAGGTTCGAGATGGGGATTAAGAGACACGGGAGGGAAATCACGAATCGCAAAATTCACATTTGACATCGACCGAAAATCCACTACCATATGGTTGTGGATAAATTAGGTACAACATTTGCGGCTTTGTCTGATCCAACCCGGCGAGCAATGATCCAACGACTCTCGCATGGGCCTGCCTCTGTGCATGGATTGACGAAACCGTTTGCACTCTCGCAGCAGATGATTTCAAAACATATCGCCTACCTGGTGCGGGCGCGGATTGTGATCAAGACGAAGCGTGGACGAGAGAGTGTGTGCACGCTTAGGCCCGAGGCGATAAAGACGGTCAGCGACTGGGCGATTAGCTATCGCCGATTCTGGGAAGAGAGTTTCGACAAGCTGGAGGTGGTTGTGAATCAAATGAAAAAAACGGAGGTCAGAGATGACACAAAACACGGTTAACGAGACAGAGCGAATGGTTGTCACAAGAGTTTTTGATGCCCCACGAGAATTGGTTTGGAAGGCGTGGACAGACCCAAAATATGTGATGCAGTGGTGGGGACCAAAGGGCTTTACTGCGCCCGTTTGTCAGATGGATTTTCGCGTTGGGGGGAAATTCCTCTGCTGCATGAGAACGCCGGACGGGCAGGAGTTTTGGAATGCGGGTGAATACCACGAGATTATTCTGCACGAGAAGATCGTTTCCTCCATGTACTTTTCGGACTCGAAGGGAAACAAGATCGAGCCTGCGCAATTAGGAATAGAACATGAGGCTATAGACGGCGCGTACGACGTGACCATCTTTGAGGATCTCGGAAACGGCCAGACTAAACTTACCTTCATTGGAAATGAACCCATGGAGAGCGCGAAAAATAGCGGTCAAGTGGAGGGCTGGAACCAGATACTCGATAAAGTTGCTGCGGTTATTGCGGGGCTAGTGCAGGCGAAATAGGAGTTTGACGTTTTGACGATCGTCATGCGCGAGATACGGCTGAGGCTGGCGGCGAAGGCTTGGTTAGAACAGGCTGCTCGCCGCTCGGCCGAATAGTCGTCTCTCGGGGTAAGTGACCCTTGGTTCAACTGTTGATTTCATGCCGCACCTAACCCAAAATTGAGATGCGGACCGGAGTAGCCAGCACCATGGCAAATTACATCATTTGCGGTGGGGAGCGCAGTGATCCCGGGTTAGTGCCCTAAAAAAAGACGCGAACCCGGGGCATCGAAGCCTTCTACGCTGCAATGAATTCCAGAAGGTCAGCGTTGATTTGTTCCGCGTGGGTGGCCGGCATGCCGTGCGGAAAACCAGGATATGTTTTGAGTGTCCCGTGCTTCAACAGTTTCACCGCCTGTGCGCCGCTGGCCTCGAAGGGACAGATCTGGTCGTCCAAACCGTGCATGACCAGTACCGGGACATCGATACTCTTCAGGTCGTCGAAGAAGTCCGTCTCCGAGAGCACGCGAACGCACTCGTAATGCGCTTGTGCGCTGCCCATCATCCCCTGCCGCCACCAATTGTCGCGGATGCCCTGGGAAATGGTTGCACCGGGACGATTGAAGCCGTAGAAAGGCATGGTGATGTCCTGGTAAAACTGCGCCCGATGGAAGCCGGTACCATCGCGCAACTGGTTGAAGACCTCCAGCGGCAGGCCAGCGGGATTTTTGTCTGATTTCAGCAGCATGGGTGGAATGGAGCTGATCAGCACCGCTTTCGCGACACGTCCCTTGCCGTATTTGGCGACGTAGCGCGTCACTTCGCCTCCGCCGGTGGAGTGGCCGATGTGAACGGCGTCTTTCAGGTCAAGCGCCTTGGTGATTTCGGCGACGTCGCTCGCGTAAGTATCCATGTCGTGACCTTTCGCGGTCTGCGTGGAACGGCCGTGCCCGCGGCGATCGTGAGCGATGACGCGGTAACCGTGGCCCAGGAAGAACATCATTTGGGTGTCCCAGTCGTCGGCCGAAAGTGGCCATCCGTGGTGGAAGAAGAGCGGCTGGCCGCTTCCCCAATCCTTGAAGTAAATCTGGGTGCCGTCTTTTACTTTGATCGTGTCCATTTGTTGTCTCCTTGTGTGTTGGTTGTGGCAGTGTTTCCGTGGGCAAGTGAAAATCAGAGTGAAGACTGAGAAAGCGGGGGCCGAAGAACCGAGACGCTGGTCTTTTGGGGAAGCGATTCCGCACAGTAACTCCTGTCGGCCGTGCGTCGGGCACGTCCCGAAGGAGCAACTAGTGTGTCTGTGGCAAGTACAAATTCGTCCACTGGTGCCGATTCACCACAACTGTCGATCGTAGATGCGGCAATTCGAACCGAGGATGCAGGATGGTCAGTCTTCTGAAGCGGGGGGCTCCCGCTTCCGGGATCGCACTTAGTGGTCCAGGTTGATGAACTTCCTGCTAGGCCCAGCGCTCCGCATTTCCGCGTCAACCCTCGCAAAAGAGGTGCGGTTTGGAGACCCCGGTTCTGCTGTTGGGCTAGACTGTACCGTGCCTTCGGCACTCGAAGAGCGGGGCATCGGCCGGTGGAAGTTACTCCGCCAGGAGTGCACTATATGCGCCACAGAAAATTCAAGCTTCATTTGAGTACCTGGGCAATCCCGGCGTTGTATGCCGCGGCCGCCGTTGTTGCGGGGCTGACATTTCCACGCTTTGAAGGCCGCATTTTTCCGGGGCTCGTGCACCCGGCGAGCGTAGCAGTCGCGATCGCCCTCTACTCTTCCATCGCCTCCGGCATGCTTGCCCTGACTGGCATCGTGTTTGCGTTCACCTTCCTGATGGTGCAGTTTAGCGCCACGAATTACTCGCCCCGTCTCGTCCTGTGGGTGGCTCGTGATCCCGTGATATCGCACGCCTTGGGGATTTTCGTCGCCACCTTTCTCTATGCGCTCGCAGCGCTTGGAGGTGTGGCCCGTGGCGGCTCGGAAACGGTTCCGTTTATCAGTGCCTATGTGGTCATCGGTCTCGTGCTCGTAAGCGTGGGTATGTTCATCGCCCTCATCCGTCGGATCTCTTTGCTCCAGATCAACCACATGTTGATTTTTACCGGCGACCAAGGACGGAAGGTGATAGCGACAATCTATCCGATGTTGAAATTGGAGGCTACGGCGGTTGAAACGGACGATTTTCGCGCGCTGCCTCGCACCCAGACGCTAATTCACCGCGGACGGCCGCGCTCGGTACAAGCGGTCGATGTCGCCACTTTGGTGGATTTGGCCAAAGCTTCGGGCGGAATCATCGAGATGGTCGTGTCGGTCGGCGATTCGGTCGTGGAATTGACGCCTGTATTGCATGTGTTTGGGGCGCGGGAGCCGGTTGATGAACGGAAGTTGAGGAGAGGTATTGAGTTCGGTCAGGAGCGTACGTTCGAACAAGATTCCAAGTACGCGATCCGGCTTCTTGTGGACATAGCGATCAAGGCTTTGTCGCCGGCGATTAACGATCCGACAACGGCTGTGCAGGCGCTAGACCAAATCGAGGACCTACTGCTGCGTCTGGGCCAACGGCACTTGGACATTGGACGGTATCGCGACAGCGATGGCAAATTGCGACTCGTGATTCCATTCCCGACATGGGACGATCTGGTTCGCCTGGCTTTTGATGAAATATGTTTTTATGGTGCTACCAGCGTGCAGGTCATGCGGCGCATGAACGCGCTCGTCGCTGATCTCAAGCAAGCTGTTCCAGAAGAACGCCGCGCAACCCTTAAGTACTGGGACACGCGCTTGAAAACTACCATTGCCCGTTCGTTCGCCGACGGCGAACAGAGATTGGATGCCTCGAAGGAAGACCGGCAAGGATTTGGCGTACCCCGCCCGCATTCTTCGGGTTGATGGCGCTGCGCCGTTGGCGATTCGTTTACGTGAGGCGCGGTTAACGCTCATCTGTAGCATGTCGCTCGCTGTCTCTCTTTCCCTTTCTATGGCTTCTTATCTTTTCGCAGGTTCATCCTCAATTCCAACTCCGTAGTGCGTTCGTTCTCCAGTTGTTCCACGAGTTGGTTGTGCGTGGCCACGACATTCACCAGCGCGCTGGTCGTCCAGGCGAAGGTAAACAGTCCAGAGATGCTGATGATAGGGCTGATGCCCCGCCAATGTTCTCCCAGGTCAACGTTTCCGTAGCCGACCGTGGTGTAGGCATTGGCACAGAAGTAGATCGCGTCGTAAGCGTGCACAATCAGGCCGATGTGCGTGAGGACGAACGCCCAGATCATGATTTCCACGATATGCAAAGAGAGCATGAGGAAGACGGACCATGCGAACAAGAGGGAGGCTCCGAAAGGATGGGGCGGCCCCGAGCGCAGGCGCACTACGCCGCGCTTGTGCTGGGTGAGGATGCGGTGCAGACCGGCGCCGTGAAACAGCACCAGACCAACCAGGATGATCGCCCCGATGGCCAGCGCGGCCATCGGTTTGAGTTCATCCGGAATCCTGGCCAGGAGCGGTGAAATATCAAACACGTGTCTTCCCCTCCTGTTCCATCCCTACGGCTGAGATCGACTGGAGTGTATTCGAGGCGTTATGCCGTGTGCAATGCACTCCGGCAGAGATCGCTGCGGACCTCGGTATGGAGAAAACCATTGAGCAGGCCCTTGAGCGCGAGCGAGGCATGAGTTGTGCGGAATATTTCGCCCGAAATAGAGAAATAGGGCATTTCCCAAATGGCGGCTTCTACGGGGCGGCGCTCGACTGTGCGCGGCGTTGACATCGATTTGGTCTCCTGTGCCGTCGCCCGAGCAAATCCAGGGTTTCTCCTCGGTTGGCAAAGGATGGCCTCCGAATCGCGGCTGCGCCGCTAAGGCGGGATGGACCGAACAGTTGAACCGCGGAACGGCGATCGCCAATTTGTGACGCATGTCATTGAATCGTCTCGCGCGAGGCGGTATAGTTGCGCTTCTTCTTAACTCCGCTCCCGCGGGGAGCGATAATAAGGGCAGTTCAACATGCCACAGAACTATGTGCCGATTTTCATCTTTGCGCTGGTTGCTTTCCTGGTAGCCGCGGGAACGCTGGCGATTTTCACCCTCATCCGGCCGCACAAGCCAAACGCCACCAAACTGATGCCCTACGAGTGCGGCATCACGCCATTTGACGACGCGCGGGGGCGCTATACGATTCGCTTTTACATCGTCGCCATCTTGTTCGTGGTGTTCGATGTGGAGACGATTTTCCTATTCCCGTGGGCGGTGCAATTCAAGCTGCTGGGGCTGTTTGGATTGCTGGAGATGGGCGTGTTTTTGGGCATCCTGATCGTGGGATACATCTGGATCTGGAAAAAGGGAGCGTTGGAGTGGGTGTAGGCTTTCGCGCCCGAGTATGTGGCCAGGAGTTCGCGGAAAAAGCGGCAGGTTACGTTTTTTGGCGAGGACGAACGACGGCGCCGTTGAACGCAGTAGCCGTAGCTGAAGAGTTTGCTGAAAAAGTCGCAACCCAGGACGCCGTGCGGACTGAACTCCGCGCGGCGGATCAATATAGGGGGCCTTACGGCAGGGCTGAAGCCGTGCCCTTTCAAAACCCAACAAGGGTTGAACAGCGAGGCGGAGTCTTCAACGGTTGTGATTGGAGTCACAGTCTGTCGTGACTCGCGTACGTCATAGTCAGGGGTCGAAGCTGCTACAACTTAAAGTTCGATCAGGCAGCAAGACCAGCAGCCAGTAGTGAGGCATTGAATGCCCGAAGAGACCAAGGGACCCGATTCCGTTTTGCCCCAGTCAGAGGGCGCCAAAGCGCCCGCGGAAACTGCTGTCCCCAGTAAGGCGCCAGCGGCGCCCAGCACTGGCACTGAGGCTGCGAAAGCGGCTCCCGCAACAGAATCAAAACCAGTTGAAGCAGCGAGTCCCGCGGCTGCGCCGGTCAAACCGGCAGCGCCTGCGGCTCCGAAGCCTCCGGCAGCGCCGGCTAAGCCCGCAGGACCAGTTCCTGAGCCGTGGGAGTCGGAGTGGGTGAGCCAACTTCGTCAACAGTACGGGTCAGCGATTCAAGAAGCGTCGAGATACCTGGGGCAGACCTATCTGGTGGTCGATCAGATCGATCCTGCCGGAAATTCTGCGGCGGATGCGCGATGACCTGGAGTTCGATTATTGCGTAGACATCACGGCGGTGAATTATCCCAAGCGCGAGCAGCAGTTCGAGGTTGTGTATGTGCTGTACTCCTTCCTTAAGAACGAGCGCACACGGGTGAAGACCAGGATTAAAGACGGCGAGCATGTTCCGTCGTCGGTCTCGATCTGGGAGACGGCGAACTGGCTGGAGCGCGAAGTGTTCGACATGTTCGGCATTGTGTTTGACGGGCATCCGGGACTGAAGCGCATTCTGCTGCCCGATGAATGGAAAGGGCATCCGCTGCGCAAGGATTACGACATTCTGCTACAGGACCGCGAGTGGGTGCAGATCAACCTCGGAATCGAGAGTGGACAATGAGCCAGCCCATCGACACTTCCTATCTCGACCTGGATACGAAAGACGAGACCTTTCTCGACTCCACCGAGTTGGTGCTCAACATGGGGCCGCAGCACCCGTCGACGCACGGCGTGTTGCGCGTCATCCTGAAGCTCGACGGGGAAAAGGTCCTGGGCACCGAGTGCGTGATTGGCTACCTGCACCGGGGCGTGGAGAAGATTGGCGAGAACCGCACCTATGCGATGTTCAATCCGTACGTGGACCGCATGGATTACGTGGCCGCGGTCTCGAACGGGCTGGGCTACTGCGAGACGGTAGAAAAGCTGCTGAGCGCGGAAGCGCCGCCGCGGGCGCAGTACATCCGCGTGATTATGACGGAGTTGTGCCGCATCTCAAGCCACCAGGTTTGGCTGGGCACGCATGCGCTGGACATTGGCGCCGTAACGCCGCTGTTTTATGCGTTCCGCGATCGCGAAGAGATCCTGAAGATCTTCGAAAAATATTGCGGCGCGAGGTTGACCACGCACGCGTTCCGCATCGGCGGATGCATCTACGAGACCTACGACGGCTTTGAGCAGGACGTGAAGAAGTTCTGCACGTTCTTCCTGCCGAAGCTGGACGAATACGAAGAGCTGCTGACCACCAACCGCATCTGGGTGACGCGCACCAAGGGTGTGGGAATCCTCAATCCGGAAGACTGCATTGCGCTGGGCGTGACCGGGCCGGTGCTGCGAGCCAGCGGCGTGAAATGGGACCTGCGCAAGGCGCAGCCGTACGAGTGCTACAAGGACCTCGATTTCGAGATCCCCACCGGAGTGAATGGCGATACGTATGACCGGTACCTGGTGCGTATCGCAGAGATGCGGCAGTCGGTGCGCATCCTGCAGCAGGCGGTGGAGGCGATTCCGGCAGGGCCGATCATGGCGAAGGTGCCGAAGGTGATCAAGCCTCCCGTGGGCGAGGTGTATCACTCGATCGAAGCACCCAAGGGCGAGTTGGGCTACTTCATTGTGAGCGATGGATCGACGCAGCCCTACCGGGTGCGGGTGCGTCCGCCGTCGTTCGTGAATTTGCAAGCTCTCGACAAGATGGTGCGCGGCTTGCTGGTGGCCGACGTGGTAGCGGTCATTGGCACGCTGGACATCGTGCTGGGAGAAGTGGATCGGTAAAGCAGTGGTTAGTGGCTAGTGGTAGTGGATAGTTAACGAAGTCTGAACAGCGAAGTGTGATTACTAATTTCAAATGTTGGACGCAATCAAGAGCTATCTGAATTCGGGAGTGACGCCGGGCGAGGCGGGGAGCCAGCTCTGGGCCACGGTGTACATCGTGGCAATCGTGCTGGGCGTTTCCATCGCCGTGATCTGCATGAACTGGCTGGAGCGCAAGATCATGGCGCACATGCAGGTCCGCCTGGGTCCGATGCGCGTGGGGCCGCACGGCTTGCTGCAGCCGTTTGCCGACGCGCTGAAGCTGCTGATCAAAGAAGACATCATTCCAGCGAATGCCGATAAAGTTGTCTTCTGGATGGCGCCAGTCGTCGTGACCATGACGGCCTTCACCACTTTCCTCGTGGTTCCGTTTGGACGCACTCACGCCGTGACCGACATGAACATCGGAGTGCTGTTCATGCTGGGCATTTCGTCGCTGGGCGTGCTGGGCATCATCATGGCGGGATGGTCGTCGAACTCGCACTATCCGCTGATGGGTTCGCTGCGTTCGAGCGCGCAGATGGTGTCGTACGAAATTGCGATGGGATTGGCCATCGTCTGCGCGGTGCTGATGACCAGCCTGCAGACCGGCACTGGCACGCTGAGCATGATCGGCATCGTCGAGGCGCAAAGCGCGCAGGGTACGTGGTTCATCTTTAAGTTCTTCCCACTGGGGTTCATCGCATTCGTCGTGTTTGCCATTGCCATGATCGCGGAAACCAACCGCGCGCCGTTCGATCTGCCGGAAGCCGAATCGGAACTCGTGGCGGGATTCCACACCGAGTACAGCGGATTCCGCTGGTCGCTGTTCTTCCTGGCGGAATATTCCGCGATGCTGGCGGTGTCGTCCATCGCGGTCACGCTGTGGCTGGGTGGATGGCTGCGGCCGTTTGCTAATACTCTGCACGGGCCGGCATGGGACATGGCGTTTTCGCTAGTTCCGGCACTGGCGTTTCTGGCGATGGCGGCGGGATGCTTCCTGGGGACCGTCCGGATGCCGAAGATCCTGCGCGCGCAGGGAATTGGGTTGGGCGTATTTGGCGCGCTGCTGGGATTGCTCGGGCTGGTGATGCTGGCACCGGGCGTGCGCGAGCGGGTGCAGGACATCTTCTGGTTCGCAGTGAAAGTCGCGTTCTTCATGTACTTGTACATCTGGTATCGCAGCACGTTTCCGCGCTACCGCTTTGATCAGCTTATGAAGGTGGGCTGGAAGGTGCTGCTGCCCATCGGGCTCGCCGTGCTGATCGCGACCGCGGTTGTCGGCTTGCGTCAGGAATTGTGGTCGGCCATTGTGGGGGTGTTGCAGTGAGTATGGCTCCGTTGCTTCGCAAAGTTTTTCTGGTTGACCTGGTGAAGGGTATGGCGGTGACGTTCCGCAACCAGTCGGAGGCGCAACGGGTCACCGAGCAGTATCCGCTGGAGCGCCCAGTGATCTTCGAGCGCTACCGCGGGCAGCCGCGGCTGAACACCAATCCTGATACAGGCGAGTCGCTTTGCATCGTATGCAACCTATGTGCGTTGGCGTGTCCGGAGAAACTGATCACGGTCAAGGGCGAGCGTAATCCGGCGACTAAGCGTAAAGAAGTCGTGTCGTGGACCTACGATTTGAGCCGCTGCATGTTCTGCGGACTTTGCGCCGAGGCATGCTCCACGGATGCGCTCGAGCTATCGCAGGACTACGAGATGGCGCTCTACAGCCGCGATGGCATGGTGCTGGACCAGGCGGCGCTGGAGCGCGGGCCCGAGCCGGTGAGGTATGAGCGATGAAGAGAGTTGCCAGTTGCCAGTGGTCAGTTGCCAGTTTTGAAGACGAAGCGGGCTGGGCGATATGAATCCTGTTGGCACAACGTTTTTCTTTTACTTTCTGTCGATCATGGCGATTGTGTCGGCGATTGCGGTGATCACGCGCAAGAACGCTGTGCATGCGGCGCTGTCGCTGATCGTGACGCTGGTTTCGCTGGCGGGACTTTACCTGATGCTGTACGCGCCGTTCGTCGCTGGCGTGCAGATCGTGCTCTATGCCGGCGGAATCATGGTGTTGTTCCTGTTCGTGATCATGCTGGTGAACCTCGACCAGAACATCCGCGAAATTCAGTTCAACAAGCAGTGGATGGTCGCGCTGATCGCAGCGTTATCGCTCGGTGGATTGCTGCTGTTCGTGATTCGAACCGGACGCGCGATCTTTCCGATCACACAGAGCGCTGTGCTGCCCGAAGGACAAAACACGCAGCAGGTCGGGCTCGCGCTGTACGGACAGTACATGTTTCCCTTCGAGATTGCGTCACTGTTGCTGCTGGTAGCCATCGTAGGCGCGGTAGTCATGGCGAAGAAGAGGATCTGAAAGCAGTGGTTAGTGGGTAGTGGATAGTGGTTAGTTCGGGCGTTAGAACTGGGTGGATGACCTCGATTGAACGAAGTGCCGACTGCGGCAGATTGAGTGCGATTTATGGCTGAGATTACAACACTCCATTACTTGGTAGTCGCGGCGGCGCTGCTGATTATCGGCACGATCGGTGTGCTGACGCGGCGGAACGTGGTCATCATTTTGATGTCGATTGAGTTGATCCTGAATGCTGTGAACCTGAACCTGGTGGCGTTCTCGCGGCTGTACGGGCTGCATGGACAGGTATTTTCGATCTTCGTGATCACCGACGCCGCAGCCGAAGCCGCGGTTGGACTGGGCATCATCATCGCCTTCTTCCGTAATAAGGAGACGGTGAATGTGGATGAGGCGGAGTTGTTGAGATGGTAACTGGTGACTGGTAATTGGTAACTGGTGCGGAATGTAGGCCATTTGCCAGTTACCAGCTACCAGTAACCAAGGCGAAGGCGCGATGAGCGAACTATGTATTTTCTAGACCACATCTGGTTGATTCCGCTGTTTCCCGCCATCGGGGCGGCTTGCATGTTCTTTTTCGGACGCAAGCTCTCTAAGTCGGCGGTCAACGGCATTTGCGTCGGCCTGGTCGCGCTGGCGTTCCTGTGGGCGTGCGCCGCGGTCTGGCAGTACACCGGATACTCGGCCGCGAGCCCTGGCAAGCCCTTCGAGAAGGTGATGTTTACCTGGCTGGGCACCGGCGACGGTTCGTTGAGCTACGTCACCAATGGCGGACACACGGCGCAGTTCAAGGCCGATGCCGGCTTCCTGCTCGATCCACTGTCGAGCATCTGGCTGCTGTTTGTCACCGGTGTGGGCATGCTCATCCACATCTACTCGACCGGCTACATGGCGCATGAGGGCGGCTATTACCGCTTCTTCGGCTACCTGAACCTGTTCATGTTCTCGATGCTGACACTGATCCTGGCCAACAACTACGCGCTTATGTTCGTGGGTTGGGAGGGTGTCGGCCTGTGTTCGTACCTGCTGATTGGCTTCTACTTCCTGCGGCATTCGGCTTCGACCGCGGCGAACAAGGCATTCATCGTCAACCGCATGGGTGATGCCGGATTTCTGTTGGGCATGTTCATGATCGCCTGGCAATTTGGTTCGGTGCAGTACACGCAAGTGAACGCGATTGCGCGCAGCGGGAAGTTTCTGATCGGCGATCCCTGGATTACCGCGGCCTGCCTGCTCCTGTTTGTCGGCGCCTGCGGTAAGTCGGCACAGTTCCCGTTGTATGTCTGGCTACCGGATGCGATGGAAGGTCCAACGCCGGTGTCGGCGCTGATCCACGCGGCGACCATGGTGACGGCAGGCGTGTACATGGTGGCGAGGTCGAATGCGCTGTTTGTGCTGGCTCCGCACGCCATGAAGACGGTGGCGATCGTGGGAGCGTTGACGGCGATCTTCGCGGCGACCATCGGACTGGTGCAGAACGATATCAAGCGAGTACTGGCTTACTCGACCGTGTCGCAATTGGGATACATGTTCCTGGCGTTGGGTGTGGGGGCATTCGCGGCGGGTGTGTTTCACGTGTTCACGCACGCGTTCTTCAAGGCGCTGCTGTTCCTCGGTTCCGGCTCCGTGATTCACGCCATGAGCGGCGAGCAAGACATGCAGCACATGGGCGGACTGCATGGAAAGATCAAGACGACTTTCGGGACCATGCTGATTGGCACGCTTGCGATCGCGGGAATCCCAGGGTTTGCGGGCTTCTTCTCCAAGGACGCGATTCTGTGGGAAACGTGGTCACGCGAAGCAGGCGCATATCGCTACCTGTGGTACATCGCGTTTCTGACAGCGCTGATGACGTCGTTCTACATGTTCCGGCTGATCTACCTGACGTTTTTCGGCAAGCCGCGCATGAGTCACGAGGTCGAGCATCACATTCACGAATCGCCGAAGACCATGACGATTCCGCTGGTCATTCTCGCGGTGTGCGCTCTGGGTGCTGGATATCTCGGCATGCCACACAGCCTCGGGGGATCGAATAAGTTCGAGAAGTTCCTGGAGCCAGTGTTCGCGAAAGAAGCGCAAGTACTAGAGAATGAGGGCGCGGCCCGGCAGGTAGCGACGGGGGAGAAGCAGGTCGAGCACACCAATCCCCTAGAGTATGCGCTGATGTTTGCGTCGGTGGGAGCTGCGATTGCGGGTTGGTGGCTGGCGCAGCGCGCCTACAAGCACGCTGACAAGGGATATCAGGAGCCGATCCAAGAAATTTCGCCACGGTTTTACAAGACGCTGTTCCGCAAATATTACGTCGACGAAATCTACGACTGGGTATTCACCGGCCGAAAGAAGCTGGGTCCGGTGCGCCTGGGAGCGCTGGGCTTGGGCGAAGGTCTGTGGAAGTTCGATGCCGACGTGATTGACGGCACCGTGAACGGCGCCGGTTGGTCCACTCGCATGAGCGGAACGCTCTCGACGTGGTGGGACAAGTGGATCATCGATGGTCTGTTTGTGAACGGTGTCGCGATTGTGACACGGCTGGCTTCATATCCGGTGCGTCTGATCCAGTGGGGATTGGTGCAGTGGTACGCGTTGGTGATGGTCGCGGGCCTGGTGTGTTTCATTTTTTATTACGTGGTCAAGTGGTAGAGGCGGAATTCATGCGGCCGGAAGGGCTGCGCCGCCATAGAGATTGGAACTGAGCAATGTATAACCACATACTTTCGATTATTTTGTTCACGCCGCTGGTGGGCGCGATTCTCCTGCTGTTCATACCTAAGGAGAACAAGGACGCGGTCCGTTGGTTTGCGAACATTTTCGGCATGCTAGGATTCGCGGTCTCGCTCCCGTTGATCCCATGGTTCTGGGCGGTGAAAGAGCGCGCGGGCTTCCAATTCGTGGAAGGCTCGCCCAACAACTGGATCCCCTCGATCGGGGCGGGATACGTGCTGGGCATCGATGGCATTTCGTTCCTGCTGATCATGCTGACGACCCTGCTGGGTGCGATCTCGATCCTCTCGTCGTGGGAGGCCATTCAGGACCGCGCGAAAGAGTACTACGCCTGGTTTCTTCTGCTGCAGACGGGTATGCTCGGCGTCTTCATGTCCAACGATTTCTTCCTGTTCTTCGTTTTCTGGGAAGCCATGCTGGTGCCGATGTATCTGCTGATCGGCATCTGGGGCGGTCCGCGTAAGCTTTACGCCGCGATCAAGTTCTTCCTGTATACCCTGTTCGGTTCCGTGCTGATGTTACTGGGCATCATATTCCTGTACTTCCACCATCACACGCTGACGGGCGTTTACACCTTCTCGATTACAGAGTTGTATGCGACGGCGCCGAAAATTGCTGGGCCGGCCGCGATCTGGCTTTTCTTTGCGTTCTTCCTGGGATTCGCCATCAAGGTACCCATGTTCCCATTCCACACCTGGCTGCCAGATGCACACGTTGAAGCACCCACGGCGGGCTCGGTGATTCTGGCTGGCGTCCTGCTGAAGATGGGAACGTACGGTTTCCTGCGCTTCTCGCTGCCATTCTTCCCGGCGGTGGCGATGACGCCATGGGTACGCCAACTCATGGTGACGCTGTCGATTATCGGCATCATTTACGGAGCGCTGGTTTCGCTGGTGCAGAAAGACATGAAGAAGCTGGTGGCGTACTCATCGGTAAGTCACCTGGGCTTTTGCACCCTTGGCATCTTCGCCTGCAGCCCGCTGGGAATTAGCGGCTCGGTGATTCAGCAGATCAGCCATGGCATCTCGACGGGCGCGCTGTTCTTGATTGTCGGCATCTTGTACGAGCGGCGTCACACGCGCGAGATCAGCGAGTACGGCGGTATCTCCACCATCATGCCGATGTACGCGACGATCGCGCTGATCATGTTCATGTCGTCGATGGGACTTCCGCTGTTGAATGGGTTTGTGGGGGAGTTCACTATCCTGCAGGGAACGTTCATGGAGAACAAGTGGTGGGCAGCATGGGCGGCGCCGGGCGTGATTCTCGCGGCCGCGTACTTGCTGTGGTTGTTCCAGCGCGTGTTCTTCGGTCCGAATAACAATCCGAAGAATGCAAACTTGAAGGACCTGTCAGCGCGCGAATTGGCGACATTCGTTCCGCTGGTGATACTGGCGTTCGCGATCGGACTGTATCCGAAGCCGCTGTTCCAGATCCTGGCCACGCCGGTCAACAACCTGGTAGCGACCGTGCGGCCGGATTATCCCGGGTTGTCCAAGCCGGTAGTTGCGGGACAGCCTGTTCAGCCCGACGCCGCGACTCCGCTGCCGGAAGCGCCGAAGGCGCCTGGGGTAACGACTCCGACCACAACAGGCAACCCGGCCGATACTGGAGTAACGCAGAAGCAATCGCCGGTACGAGTTAAGGTGGCGAGGGCGAATCCGAAAGTCGCTGCCGTTGCCGTAGCGAGCGGGAAGTAAGGATGACACTGTGAGCCTTTCGATGGGTCAATATTTTTCGAGCGCCGACTACCTGCTGGCCCTGCCCATGGTGTTGCTGGCGCTGTTTGCGCTGGGCATCCTGCTGATCGATCTGATCCTGCCGAAGGGATGGAAGCCGGTAAACGCTTTTGTCGCGCTCGCCGGAGTGGCGTTCTCGGCGGCTGCGGTGGGTAAGCTTCACATGGCGTATCGCGTCGGAGAGCGGCGCGGTCTCGACGTTGCCGGGTTCACCGGCTTCATGGGTACTTTGGTAGTCGATCGCTTCGCCATCTACTTCTTCTACTTGTTCCTGATCGGCGCAGCGATCGCCATCCTGATGTCCATCCACTATCTCGATGTGGAGCGAGAAAACCATGGCGAGTTTTATGCGCTGATCCTGTTCTCGGTGGTTGGCATGATGTGCATGGCCGCGGGCTATGACATTGTGCTTCTGTTCATCGGCCTGGAACTGATGGCGATCTCGACCTACGTACTGGTGGGATTCCTGCGGCGCGACAAGCGCTCCAACGAGGCTGCGTTGAAGTATCTGTTGCTGGGGGCGTTTTCTTCAGGACTCTTTGCTTACGGTCTGTCGCTGTTCTACGGAGTCACGGGGAGCACCAATCTAGGCGTAATCGCGCAGAAACTGCAAGAGGTAATGGCCACGCGTCCACACGATCCGATCGTGGCCTTCGCGCTGCTGACTACAACCGTCGGGGTGCTGTTCAAGATTGCCGCGGTACCGTTCCACCAATGGGCGCCAGATGCCTACGAGGGCGCACCGACGAGTGTGACCGGCTTCATGTCAGTTGCGGTCAAGGCCGCCGGATGGGCATTGTTACTGCGGATATTCCTGTTCGGGTTGGGACCGTTGCGCCCGATGTACGTGCCACTGCTGGTGTTCGTCGCAATCGTGACCATGACGGTGGGTAATCTCGCGGCCATCTCACAGAACAATCTGAAGCGGCTGCTGGCGTACTCGTCGATCGCGCACGTAGGTTACATGCTGCTAGGACTGGTGGCCAGCGACGGGGTGAACAACTCCACGGGAATCATGGCCATCATGATTTACCTGCTGGTGTACACGTTCATGAACCTCGGTGCGTTCGCCGTCATCACCTCGCTGCGGCGGCGCAACATCATCGGCGACGACATCAGCGACATTGCCGGGCTTTATTCCAAAGCTCCAGCGGAATGCATGCTAATGCTGTTGTTCCTGTTGTCGCTGGCGGGCATTCCTCCGCTGGCCGGCTTCTGGGGCAAATACTTCATCTTCCTGAGCCTGATTCAGACTGGGCACTACATTCTGGCGAGCGTCGCCGTGCTTTACGCGGTGATCAGTATGTACTACTACATGCGCATCGCGAGTGCCATGATCATCAAGCCCGCGGTTGATGCCGACCCGATCAGCATCGGTCCCGCGATGGGATTGGCGTTGCTGGTGACTGCGGCGGGAACGGTTGGCATCGGGATCTTTCCGAACTTCTTCATCAATGCGGTGAACTGGTCGCTGGGCCTGATGCAGGGTTCGCACGTGGCTATGCTGCTTCACTAGCAGTTCGCATTCGGATGGGCTTACGGAATCATGACGAGTCTGCGTCCATGAAGCTCGGTGCGCGCCCACGCCTTCTCCACGTCTGAGAGCGGAACTGGTTCGACATCAATCCGAACTTGATCGCGCGCAGCGAGATTCATGAGTTGCTGGAACGCCTCGGATAAGACACTCGAGTGGCGGCATTGCACCGGAACCGACAATCGTTATTGCAGCGCTGCGCAAAGCGGCTGCGGGAAGTGAAATGACCGGTCCGGCACTGTCCCCAATTTGCACCAGACGAGTTCCCGATTTAGCCGACGGGAAACCCCTGCGGGTCAGAGCTGCCAGCAGTACCTCGGTGGGATGGCCCCAGAGGAAGTCGAGCACGATGTCAAAGCTTGCCACGGCCGCTTCTCGCGAGAACGCTTCAGCCAACTCGTCGTCAGCTGCATTGAGAGAGATGGAGGCGTCAGCACCGAGTGCCTGAAGCGTGGACAAGCTCGCCTGATTTCTCCCAGCGGCCACGACCCTTCCGGCGCCGAGATGTTTCGCGATTTGAATTGCGAGTTGGCCGGCAACACCCGTCGCTCCGAGGATCAAAACATTCTCACCCGGCGCCAGGCGCGCAGAGGTAATCAACGGAAGCCACGAAGAGAGGCCGGGATTCGGCAGAGCCGCAGCGACGGCATCATCGAGTCCGTCCGGCACTGACCAGCAGAAAGCGCGTGGCACTGCGGTACGCTGGCACATTGAACCGTTCGGTGCCCGCCTTACGCCAAAGAACACACGGGCGCCGTCTTCGCGCCGTCCCACACCTTCCACACCGCATACGAACGGCAATTGCTGAGGGCTTCCATAGTGTCGTCCGCTGGCCAGCCATCGGGTGGAGGGATTGAGTGCCGCAGCGGATATATGAACGAGCTCTTCGCCTTCGATAGGAACGGGCTCTGCGAATGATTCGAATCGAGGGGGATGGTCGAAGCTGTGCACTACAGCAGCGTTCATCATGGCCACATTTTATCCCCGTACTGCTAATTCAGCGCCGCAGCTCATCGCGAATCACGCGTTTCCGTTCTGTATAATCAAGAGTTTGTTACCCACCTCGAAGGAGCATCTGTTGCAACAAGCAGAAATTGGCATCATCGGCGGGAGTGGTCTGTACTCGATGCCGGGCCTGACCGATGTGCACGAAGTGTCGCTGGAGACGCCGTTTGGGAAGCCCTCTGATTCGTATGTGCTCGGCACACTGAGCGGTCGCAAGGTTGCCTTCCTCACGCGTCATGGGCGTGGACATCGCCTGATGCCCACGGAATTGCCGTATCGCGCCAATATTCACGGATTCAAGCAGCTTGGGGTTGAACGTATTCTGTCGCTGTCTGCCGTGGGTTCGCTGAAGGAAGAACACAAGCCGCTGGACTTCGTCATCCCCGATCAGTTCGTCGATCGCACGCGGCATCGCGTGGACACGTTCTTCGGCGACGGCCTAGTGGCGCACGTCGGATTTGGCGATCCTATCTGCGACGAAGCGGCCGAGATTGTGGCGCGCGCTTGCGAGCGCGCCGGAGTGCATGCCAAATCGGGCGGCACGTATCTCTGCATGGAGGGTCCGCAGTTCTCCACCAAAGCCGAGTCGAACCTCTATCGCAGCTGGGGAATGGACGTAATCGGCATGACCAATCTCACCGAAGCAAGACTCGCGCGCGAGGCTGAGCTCTGCTACGTGACGATCGCCATGGTGACGGACTACGACTGCTGGCATCCTGACCACGATCACGTGACGGTGGATCAGATCATTGGTGTGCTGATGAAAAACGCGGCGAACGCGAGCAACGTCGTGCGGGAGGCAGTAGCTACCATGCCCAAAGAGCGGGTCTGCGCCTGCGCGGGCGCTTTGAAACACGCCATCATTACTCAGAAGGACGCGGTACCCGCTGCTACGCTGGAGCGGCTGAAACTGATTGTCGGTAAGTACTTTGAGAACGAAAAGAAGTCAGGAGCCTAGGCCTTGTCAATTGTTGTGGTTGGTTCGGTCGCATTCGATAGCTTGAAAACCCCCTATGGTGTGCGCGAGAAAGTTCTTGGAGGCGCCGCCACGTATTTTTCTCTGTCCGCGAGCTACTTCACCGACGTTCGCGTGGTGGGCGTGGTAGGCAAGGACTTCACGGCCGAACACGAAGCTGTGATGAACAAGCGCGGCGTGGATACGCGCGGCATTCAACACGCCGATGGCAATACGTTCTTCTGGAAGGGCGAGTACGGCGACAACGTCAATGAGGCCCAGACGCTGCAGACTGACCTGAACGTGTTTGCCAGCTTTCAGCCGCAGATTCCGGCGGAATATCACAACTCGGATTTCCTGTTTCTCGCCAATATTGATCCGGTGCTGCAGGCGCAGGTGCGCGACGCGATGCCCAAGGTGAAGCTGGTGGGCGGCGACACCATGAACTATTGGATCAAGGACCACCGCCAGAATCTCGGCGAGATGCTGAAGCGGGTCGACGTGTTGCTGATCAACGACACCGAAGCCAAGATGTTGGCGGGCGACAGCAGCCTGCCGCGTGCAGCACGCAAGGTACTCGAGCTGGGGCCGAAGGCGCTGGTCATCAAGCACGGCGAATACGGCGCGACCATCTTCTTCCGCGACGGCGAATTCGCCGGCGGACATCATCCTTTCCGCGCTCCCGCGCTGCCGCTGGATGAAGTGCGCGATCCCACCGGTGCAGGCGACAGTTTCGCCGGAGGCTTTATGGGATACATCGCGTCGCAAGGCGAGGTCACCCGTAACGTTCTCAAGCATGCGATGTTTTACGGCAGCGTCATGGGATCGTTCTCAGTGGAGCAGTTTGGCACGGAGCGCTTGCAGTCGCTGACGCGAGAAGAAATCGACCAGCGATTCAGTGTGTTTCGCGAACTTACGCACCTGGATTAGTCGGCTCTGGGTTGCCCTATCCGTGATAGGCGAGGGTGAAGCATGTCTCCAGGGGCGCAGTTTCGGTTGCAATGTCTGAATTGCGCTTTTGCGCTTGAAGGTGGGAATTACCTCAGCGGCTGAAGCCGAGTTCATGAGGTGATGCTACGTGCACCGCTGAAGCGGATGCTGAAAAAGTCGCTTCTGGCAAGGGGAAAGGACGACAGGGGCTAAAGCCCGTCGCTTGTTTGTAACGCTTTACGGCACGACTGAAGTCGTGCCCTGATACGAACCGGTCGCAAAGGCGACTTTTTCAGCAGCCTGTGAAGCGGTGCTCACCCAACGCATCAGGCTTCGCTCAAACTATCGTGGACCTTCGTTGGCTTCCGAATATTAGTCTCGCCGATCTTCCGGAAGGCCGCTCGCGATCGCTTGGCGTACCGCGACCATCAGTTCTTCGCGATCGGCGAATCCTGCCGACTCGATTGGCGGATGAAAGATCACGGTTGCCTTTCCCGGTCGCATCGACCACGTGCCTTTGGGCCAGCATTCGGAGGTACCCAGGATGGTTACGGGAACGACTGGCGCGTTGGCTTCCTTAGCCAAGTGAAACGGCCCTTTCTTGAAGGGCAGCAGGCGTCCATCGGGCGATCGTGTGCCTTCGGGAAAGATCACCATGTTCAGCCCTCGCTGCAGCACTTCCTGCGCTGCGTGCACGCTGTCAATCGCCGCCTCTCGATTGCTGCGATCGACGGGTACCATTTCCGCCAACTTCAGCACCCTGCCGAAAATCGGAATGCGAAAGACCTCTTTCTTGATCAGCACCGAACAGCGGCCGGGAATGAGCGGGATGAAGACCGGTGGATCAAGATTCGATACGTGGTTCGACATGAAGATGTAATTGCGCGAGGGCTCGAGATTCTCCAACCCGCGGGATTCGATAGTCACACCAGCCAGTAGCGGGCCGGTGATGCCGAGCTTCATCCCGATGCGGTAGAGCGGCATAACGTTGCCGGTCAGGACTGTGTAGACAAACAGGATCGGCCCGGCGATCAGCAGCGATATTCCCCAGAAGGCAAGCATGAAGATTGTGCGGATCACGGTTCGCCGCCAGTTTCATTGTCGCCATGTATCCACGCCACTCGATGTGCACGTTGTTCCGGCGTGACCGTTGGAAGATCCTGAAGAATGTATACCTGCTCTTCTCGTGACGAGAGCTTGAGCTTGACGGTACGCTGTCCTCGCCGGTTCGCCACTCCAAGCTTCACAGTGGTTCCGGGACGCATTCGGGCAAACTGGTCATCCATCGACGCGGTAGCCGGGCTGCCATTCAGGTCGAGAACGCGGTCTCCAATTGCAATTCCGGCTCGCTGCGCAGCGCCATTGGTTTCGATCGAAGTTACTTCGGGCGGACCTCCCAGGTTCGTGCTGGTGGTGAAACCGGGCGTCGAACTTCGCACCGTGGTCTCGGCCACTTGAAGGCCTACGAACTGGAAGTATTCGTTGTACGGCAAGGCGACAACGCCGGCGACATAATCGTGGAAGAACTGTTCAAAGCTCTGGCCGGTGACGGTCTCCGCCGCCTGCTGCACTGCGTCGGAATCAGGGAAGTAGCGGCCTTTCTTGGCGTAATTGTCATTCATCCAGTGAAAGAGATCGCGCAGGGACTTACTACCCTTCGTGATCTGGCGGATGCGCAGGTCGAGCAAGACTCCCAGCACTTCGCCCTTGTTGTAATAGCTGATGCTGCGGTCGGGAGAACGGTAGAACGCGTCGCCTTCGAACCATGCGTCGAGGCTGGACTCCTCCGCCGATTGCCAACGGTGCGCGGGACGCGACTGCAGCTCGTTGATCTCATTTGCGACCCGGTCAATGTACTGGCGGTCGTCCAAGAAGCCCGCGCGCGCCAACAGCATGTCGCCGACGGTGCTGGTAACACCTTCACTGAACCATAGTGCGCGGGTGCCCATCGCCGCCTGGTAGTCGATCGGCTCAAGTGATTGCGGCCGGATGCGCTTGACGTTCCACAGGTGGAAGAACTCGTGAGAGCTGACGCTGGCTACCGCCATCATGCTGCCGTGCAGACGGTCGGCATTGATGTCGATCGCGGTTCCGTAGGCGTGCTCCATGCCGCCATGGCCGGTGCCTCTAGGGAAGTGATAGAGGAAGGTGTAATCGTCAAAGGGACGGTCTGCCATCCAGTCCACTGCGGCGTGCGTTATCTTGCGGACGAGGTCCTGCAGCTTGCCGGAATTGTAGTCCTGCGGATCGGCATGTACCACAATGTGGTAGGTTGCTCCATCTTGCTGGAATTCAGAGTGCTGGAAGCTGCCGGCCTCAGCCGGACTATCGGCCAGCTCATCGTAGTTGCGCGCCACGCCGATCGCCTGCTCGACGCTGCCGGCCGGCGCCTCACCCAATATGTGCATGTCGGCGAAGCCCCAGGTTGCGGGAACGTCCAGTAGTTGCACGCTCATGCCCTGAGCCCGAGTGGCGGGCGAATACATTAGTACCATCGCCCAGTTGAAAAATCCGTGCTCGGGATTAAGCTGAGCGCCGAACGGTCCGCCATTATCGAGGTGGATGTCGTACAGCACCACCATGCATGTGCCCGAAGCCGTAATATTCCATTCGCTTAGTTTGCTGTTGACGACGGCGAGAGGCCTGCCCGAGTCATTCACGGCGCGGACGTTTTCTACGTTGGCGGCGAAGTCGCGCACCTGATAGAGCGCGTTCCACACTGGCATATTTAACGTGACGGTGCCGATTGTCTGCGGAAGTCGGATGCTGACGTGCGCGAGGTGATGCGCGTTGTCGGCCAGCGAAACAAAGTATTCGGTCGCCTGCGGCTTGGCGCTGACGGGAGAGGAGCACGTGATCGGCGTGGCTCCCCACAACTGCGTGGCACCGAACGCCATGACAATGAGGCACAGGATCAAGAGGGAACGCGAAGGTTTATACAGGGGCGTCACGCAGGTGTCGAGGCCTCGTAGAGCGAGCTCAACTTTGCCGGCAGCTTCTCGTAAATACCATCGAAGCCGCCATTGGACAGGATGGCGACCACGTCGCCTGGTTGCAATTCCGGCGCAATCGCATCGACAATGTGGTCGGCTGAGTCAAGCAAGCGGGCCGACTTGCCGATGGCATTCAGCTTAGCGATGACGTTTCTCGCATCCAGCCGTTCGGCTTCCGCAATCGCATCGGACTTGAATACGCCCGCCATCACGATTTGGTCGGCATGCGCAAGGCTCTGTGCCAGCTCATCTTCAAACACCTTGCGGCGAAGGGTGTTAGAGCGCGGTTCGAGGATGGCCCACAAGCGCCGTCCGCGGTATCGAGCACGCAGCGCTTTCAGCGTCCCCGCGACGGCGGTGGGGTGGTGTGCGAAATCGTCGATGATGGTGATTCCATGAATCTCGGCCTTCACCTCGAGGCGCCGCTTGACGCTGCGGAAGCTACGTAAAGCGCTGGCGATCGTCTCGGCCGATATTCCGTAGTTGGCGGCTAATGCGGCGGCGGCGGTGGCGTTCAGAATGTTGTACTCGCCTGCCAACTGCGATTCGAACTCGGACCAGGGAGAGCCGTTTCGCCAGACTTTCCAACGGGTGAGGCTGTCACCGTACTCCGGGTCGGAAATGCGCCACATCGATCCCGCATCAAAACCATAGCGCTGGACGCGACAGAAGGCGCGACTGACGCATTCGTCCACGCTAGGATGACCGTCCCATGCGACCAGTAGTCCACGTCGTGGAACAAGATTGACGAGGCGCTTAAACGCCGTCTTCACCTCGTCGAGATCTTTGTAGATGTCCGCGTGGTCAAACTCGACCGAGGTGAGAATTACAGAGTCTGGGAAGTAGTGCAGGAATTTAGGGCCTTTGTCGAAGAAGGCGGTGTCGTATTCGTCGCCTTCGATAATGAATTCGCGGCCCTGACCAAGCGCGAAGGAGCTACCAAAGTTTTCGGGGATTCCGCCGATAAGGAAGCCAGGGGCACGCAAGGCTTCGGAAAACATCCACGCCAATAGGGAGGACGTGGTAGTTTTCCCGTGCGTGCCCGCCACTACCAAACGCTCCCGGTCGATCAGGAACTGGTCGTGCAACACTTGAGCCATCGACTGATAGGCGAGTCGGTGGTCGAGCACGTATTCCAGTTCAACGTTTCCGCGCGAAATAGCGTTACCGACGATCACCAGATCGGGGCGGGGATCAAGGTTGTTTTCGCTAAATGGCTGTGCTACCGGAATCTCGAGAGACGCGAGGAAATCCGACATCGGCGGATAAGCTGCAACATCGGAACCCGTAACCAGGTGTCCACGCTGCTTTAGCATTCCGGCAAGAGAGGCCATGGCGGTACCGCAGATGCCGATCAAGTGGATTCGCTTCGGTTTCATGATTTCGAGATAGGAACCTTCGCGAGCTCTCGCGCTACGGAGGCTGCCAATTGCAAGGTGACGTTCGCGCCGGCCGCGAAGCGCGCCGTGACGCCAAAAGGCAGCGTGATATTTCCGCGACTTACATGCCCCGACTTCAGGCCGTAAGCGATGGGGACACCGAGTTCGCCCAAAACGCGCTGCACCACTTGTTGCAATGTGTAGTCTACTGGCCCGCGCACGCCGCAATTCAGCATTTCCCCGAAGATCACACCCCGAACATCCTCGAACTTTCCTGCCAGCTTCAACTGCATGAGCATGCGATCGATGCGGAACGCTGGCTCCGCCAGGTCTTCAAGGAAAAGAACCGTGCCATGGGTCTCGATCTCGTAAGGCGTACCCAGTGACGCACAGAGCAGCGACAGGCATCCTCCGTACAGCATGCCCTCTGCGCTACCCGCCGCAAGGGTTTGCACTTCGTCGCTGCGGAACTCCATCTGAAACGCTTCACCAGACGTCATGGCCGACTGCCAGGAATTTTCGTCTACGCCGTCGGGACGCACATCGATATTGAGCATTGGCCCGTGAAACGTGACCAAACCCACGGCATCGCATAAATACGTCAGCAAAGTGGTTATGTCGCTGCAACCGCAAAAAATCTTGGGATTCGCTCGCACCAGATCCAAATCAATGCCGGGAAGCAGGTAATTGCAACCATATCCGCCGCGGGCGCAGATGATCGCCTTGACCTCCGAACGAGCGAACATCTGGTGGAACTCATCAAGTCGTCGAGCAGGGCTGCCGGCGAAGAACAAATCGCGGTCGAGGATCGAAGGCAGATAAAACGGCTGAAATCCCTTGCGAAGCAACCAGGCGCAACCGGCCTCCAGCGCGTCCGGCTCAATTGGCCCCGCTGGCGCGATGATTCCTACGGTGTCTCCAGGCCGCAAAGCAGCAGGTCGCAGGCGCTCAGGTTGGGTAAATGCCTTCATTCGGAAGGACTATCTTAAACGAAAAAATTCCCGTGACAGAGTATCGTCGCAGGCCCTTGCAGCGTGAGTTCATCCGCCCACTCCACGGTCTGTGTGCCGCCGGGGGCGTGCACGTGCACGGGAGACGTGGCCCTTCCAGAGTGAATCGCCGCCGCTGCGGCGGCTGAAGATCCGGTGCCCGAAGACATCGTCTCGCCGACACCACGTTCGCAGAACCGCACGTCGATTTCGTGATCACTGAGCACCGCGACCAACTCAACGTTCGTTCCGTAAGGGAAGTCTGAGTGGGTGGCGATTTGCGCAGCCTGAGTCAGCCAGTCGGATGGAAATTCTCGTGCAAACATTACGTAGTGGGGATTGCCCATTGAGACTGGGGTACCACGAACCACTTCGCGGGCAAGCCGGACTTCCTTGTCGCGGCCAACCTCTGGCTTGCCCATAGCCGTTCGAAACTCAAAAAGCTGGCCGTCACGACGGATGAGATCACAGATTTTTACTCCCGCTCCAGTAGCAATGGCGACCGACTTCTGTGCGTAGGCCGCGCAATACCAAGCCGCCACGCAGCGGGTGCCGTTGCCGGAGATCTCTGCTTCCGAACCGTCGGCATTGATCAGGCGGATAGCAAGGTCGGCATCGGACGAAGGCATGACCCATTCGACGCCGTCGGCGCCCACACCGTTATGGCGATCGCAGATCCGTCGGCTGAAAGCAGAGATGCCCCGAGGAGCATGCTCGATCCCAATAATGAGGAAATCGTTGCCGCATGCAGTCGCTTTTACGAAGGGGATCGAGGCCGTATCAACAGAAACGGGCATAGTCACTGGGCGGATTGTAACAAAGCGGAGCAGCTCGTTCTTCTGATGAGCGCGTCGGGCTCCCGGTGCTAAGTACTGGGAGAAGGCGCATTATCTTGGCGAAGGCGCAGTCGTTTCGCCTCCCGACCGAGCGGGGCGATAGATGGAACACTTTGCCTGGCCCGGTACCGTGATCGAGATCAGCTCCGTTAAGTCCTGCCGATGCTCTTGCGCGGCCATCCACACAGGGTCGCCCTTGAAGGCGATGACGAAATCGGCACGGTGAGCCGGGTCGAGCAATGCCCACTCCCAATCAGGATGACTCACCTCGCTAATCACATGCCGCAACGGTATGCCGGCCCGTTGCAGCGCACCTACGTGCTCGCCCTGGTACATAAGCAATGTGGCCGACGGCGGAAGTCCGGCCAGGAACTTCGCCAGTTCGCCTTCTAAAACCATCCGCGTGCGAGCGTTAACCTGTGCCTCTTTCAGAGTGATGGGAACGTCGGAGTAGATCGACACATAACTGGCCGCCACCAGGAGGGTCAGCAAACTCCAGACGATAAGTTTCTTTCTTGGATTGACGATGCGTTCCGACAGAAACGCTGCCAGCAGTGCTGGAAATACCGCTAATACCGGCAGCAATTCCAGGCCATATCGTACGTTGTAGTAAGAAAACGGCCACCAGTTCGGGATGAAGATCGGCACGCTGCCGTAGGCAATCGACAATGCGTAGAACGCCAGCGGAACCCAGAGCAACAGCCATGTGCGGCATTGGCGGAAACGCCATAGCGCTACCGCCGTGCCACCGAGAGCCAGTAAGAACAGCACATCACTCAAGTGTCCCGCTCCAACATTGAGCTTCGACGCCTTCAGGAAGTACAGGCCAGCGGCAATCACATGATCTTTACCAGGATAAGGAGCCGCGCCGCGGGCGGTGGTGCGCTCGGCGATAGCCCTTGCCGAATACGGGCCATTTGCCCAGTCCATGGCGCGACCGGAAACGCGATGGTTATATGCCAGCCAGAAGACTGGAACCAGGGCATTGAGCAGCAGAAACTCTACCAGCGATTTGGTCATGACGCGGCGGCGTGCAACGTCGGGCGTCCTCCGCCACCACAATGCAAACGTCCACAGCACCAGCGCGCCCAGGATTGCCCCGAAAAACCATCCGTCGTACCGCGTGGCCGCCCCACCGGCCAGAGCAATGCCACAACTCTCAAGCGACCGTTCCGGGTGGCTTCCCGTCGAAGCCACGGGGGGTGTGGTCGACAACCCACGCAGCCATTCGTCGAAATAGACAATCGCCCAGATGAAGAACGCCAGGTAGAGCGGTTCGTTCATTGCCGTGGTCTGCATGTACAGCAGATTGGGATTCAGTGCGTAAATGGCCGCCGCCATGTAGGCTGCGGCCTGTGGCGCGCGAGCGCTGACCAAACGGAAGATTCCGAGAGCGCCCGCCACATAGGCCGCCATGCTGGCGATGGAACCGGCGACGCCGGTCATCCAGAGCGCTTTGTTCCAGACAAACGGCAGCATCAGGATGTGGGGAAGCGGGAGCCAAACAGTGCCCAGCTGGAAAAACGCCGATAGCCAGGAGCGGTTGTCGAGCACCCGGCGCGCAATGTTGATGTGCGCCACTGCATCGCCATAAAGCAGGATTTGCTGATGCGCGTAATACCACAGTAGCGCCGCGATCGACACTGCGCCGAGAGCAAGTGTGAGCCAAGCGTCGGTGCGCTCGCGCGCATTGCGCTGCTCCAACACACGACGTTGAGAGCCGATCTTACCTACGGACGGATTGCTCAAGAACCCAGTCTACGACACCAGAGGTTAAGAGGAAGAGACGGGGCATCTTCCAGCCCAGGTTGTAGTCACTGTTATTTTCGTTGGATCAGGCGTGCTGTTAGCACGGCGCCATCGCGGTCGTCGTGCAGCTTTATCGGAAGGATCAGTACGTTCCACATCCAATGCGAATCTTTCGTTGGCAGATGAGCCGTGTTCTGGAAGCCGCGACGGTCGATGTAGGTTTCGCGTGTATCCACAACCGTGCGGACAATCTCGTGCCACTCCTCGTCGAGCTCCGGAAAATGTTCGAAGAGATTCTTTCCGGCGAACCAGGCGCGTTTCTTGCCCCTCATAGTGGCGAAATAGTCGTTGACGTACTGCCAGTTGCCGTCGCGATCCAGGACTTCGAGAACGATGTCGTCTCCCATGGCCATCGAAATTCGCGAGTAGTAGAAATCGCGCGCGTCAACCACCACCGGGCGTCCACGCTTCTTGGCTTCGAAGGAGCGCAGTGCGTCGAGCAGATCTTCCACCGAGCTATGACCCTTGAGGAGGTGCATATCCGCAATGCCTCCGAACT
This sequence comes from uncultured Acidobacteriaceae bacterium, assembly GCA_963696575.1. Lineage (GTDB taxonomy): Bacteria > Acidobacteriota > Terriglobia > Terriglobales > Acidobacteriaceae > DASRAA01. The sequence goes on along the minus strand of CAVOKT010000011.1, from coordinate 579,217 downwards.
TGCGTTCGAGAGTGGCCGACAACACAATGATGGGAACATGCGGGCGGTCACGACGAAGCGCTTCAGCCACGGCGGTACCGAACTTGCCGGCGCCGAGGTGGTAGTCGAGGACTGCGATATCGATCTCGTGCAATTTCGCCTGGGCTTGCTCGATGGAATTGGTCGGCACTACCTGGTAGCCCTTCTGGCGTAGAATCGCAGACCGCAAAATGAGATTTTCCTCGCGGTCATCGAGCAGGAGAACGCGAATCGGCGAGACCGCAACGATTTGAGGTCCGACGGCCCGTTTGGGATCGGGATGCGAAGTCTCTTCGGTCATGATTCAGAAGCTCGAAACTATTCTCTTTGCGCCGCCGGAGGCGTCAGTCGTTATTTCTTCCCGGCCCCGCGTGGGCGTGCTTTCGCGCCAGTCCCCGAACCGTCTTTGCTGTCTCGGGAAGTTTGCTGAACTCATTGACGGCGCGCAGCCATTGCTTGTGTTCAAAAGCAGGCGAGCCGCTTACCATGCTCCCCGCTGGAATATCCCCGTGGGTACCGCTTTGGGCGGTAATGACTACTCCGTCACCGACGTTGCAGTGTCCGGCAATGCCAGCTTGTCCGGCGATGATGACATTCTTGCCGATCACCGTCGATCCGGCTAACCCCGCTTGGGCGCAAAGCAGCGTGTGCTCGCCAACCGCAGAGCCATGCCCTACCTGCGTGAGGTTATCGATCTTTACGCCTTGCGCGATACGGGTCTCGCCGACACTCGCCCGATCGATGCACGCATTGGCCTGTACTTCGACGTCGCTCTCGATGACCACCGGGCCCGATTGGGAGATCTTCTCCCAGTGATCTTCGTCTCGGGCAAAACCAAATCCGTCGGAGCCAACAATTGCTCCGTTCTGAAGAATGACGTTATCTCCAAGCCGGCAATCTTCTCGCACGATGGAGTGTGCGTGGGCAAAGAAATTGTTGCCGATTTTGGCTCCAGGATAGATCACGACATGCGGCAACAGTACCGCGTCATCACCGATTTCAGCTCCGTCATCGATGACCACGTAGGCGCCGATGTGGGCGTTCGCACCGATTTTCGCCGTAGCTGCCACAACCGCAGTGGGATGAATTCCAGGAGCGTATCGCGGCGCCTTGTAAAACAAGTCGATGGCGCGGGCGAAACTGAGATAAGGATTCTTGCTGCGCAGCAGGGCGCACGCGACGGCAGGGAAGTCCTCGGAAACAATGATGGCGGAGGCGGTAGTGTGTTTCGCCGCGGCTATGTACTTGGAATTGGCGACAAAAGTGATGTGCCCGGCGGCGGCTTCTTCGATCCCCGACACTCCAGTAATTGCAGTTTCAGGATCGCCGTTTTCCAGGATGGTGCCGAGCGTTTTAGCGATTTCGCCGAGTTTCATAATGGTTGGTCGAGCCGCAAATTCTGATCCGGTTTTCGGTGTCAGCGCAAACTTCACACCTTAGTGATTACGTACACGCAGACTTCCGCGTCGGCGCTCAATTGAACATCGGTACCTGGAGGGTATCGTCAGGATGCCGTCCACGTCGCTGAGACTTCTTTTCTCCGATCACGGCGAGCACGGTCATCTCGGCCAAGGCCGTGCGAGGTACAAAAATCCGCTGCGTATTAGACCGCGTATCAGGTGGGATAATGGAAAATCCTTCGCTGCCATCCTGAACGAGGTCGTTGGTCATCATTCCTTCGATGATCTCATTGTCGCGAAAACGCATACGCACCCAAAGGCCTTCTGTACGTGGACGAGAGGTAAAAGTTTTGCGCACGAGCGATTCCGTGTCTCCGAATTCGCGTACAAAATACACACCCTTCACTTCCTTAAGGTCGATCGCGACGACGTTACCGGCGGTATTCAGCACCTCGATCTTGCCGTCGGAAATGTAAGCAGCCGACACAAATCCACTGACAGTGTCGCGGTCCATCTTCCGAACGATTACCTTTTTGTGTGTTGTTGCCATGGTTTGCTGGTGCTGTGCGCTGCTCGTCCGATTGTCGCACTTTTGATCAAAAAGCGCCCACATAAGCTAGTTTGTAGCCAAATCATCAACCTTATGTTATTGTCGCTATGCGACAGCCTCAGGTTCCGCGCTGTAAGTGTAGCCGTGAGAGCAAGTTGCATGCATCGTCTGACAACGAACCTAACTGGCCGCAGCGGTTGAGCGGCGGCGATTTCGTTGCGCAGAATGCCAGACGTCGACATGCGGTCCCCGATTATCTTCGGCTATCACTTTTAGAGTCAATCGTTTAGATGGCAGACTACATCTACAGTATGGAAACCAGGCTCACCCCTGACCAACAGCGTGGTGTGAATCTGGTGCAGGAAATAGCCCGCCGCGCGGGCCTGAACCTCTACCTTACCGGTGGAACCATCCGGGACCTGGTTACCGGACTTCCGATCCGCGACATCGACCTCAGCATCCAGGGCAATCCGCTTAAGTTACAGAAAGAATTGGAGAAAGCCGGGATTTCGGTACAGGGGATCGACGAAGACTTGAGAACCCTGCACTTGCTGATGCCGGGCAACGTGCGTGCCGAGATAAGCCTCACTCGTTCAGAGACTTACGATAAGCCCGGTAAGCCACCGAGCATCGCTCCGGCGACTATCAATGAAGATCTGCGTAGGCGCGACTTTACGGTCAACGCCATGGCACTCTCGCTGAACCCAGGGTCTCGGGGACTTTTGCTCGATCCTTTCAATGGAATCGCCGACATCGAGGCCAAGGTGTTGCGGGTGCTGCACAATTATGCGTTCCTGGAAGACCCGATCCGATTAATTCGGGCTACCCGCCTAAGTGCCAGGTTCCACTGGCCACTGGAGGAGCGGACCCAGGCGCGGTACGAATCGGCGAAAGAGAACAACTACATCGAGTATGTGGGTAAGCGCTCGATTGGCGGCGAACTGGAGCAGTTGGCCCATGAAGACGACCCAATCAACGTCATGCGCGCGCTTGAGAAAGACGGATGGCTTAAGCTGCTGCATCCGCACTGGAGCGTCGCCAAGGCCGAAGCCAGTGACCTGGGCCATGCCATCAAGTTGCGACAGACGCTCGCCGACTTGGGCTATTCGATTGAATCCGGGCCGATGGTCATGTACTTCCTCACTCGCAAGATGAGCGACAAGGATGTTTCGGAAATTCAGCGGATGATTCCGCGGCGCGATTTTGTAGAGAAGTGGAAGCATCTTGAGCATGATGCTCAGAATCTGGCGAAAAAATTGACCGGCAAAGAAGCCACCAGCAACTCCGGAGCCTGGAAGATCCTTAGCGAAGCCGCTCCTGAAAATATCTTGTTCCTGAGCCTGACTACCAAGCAGTCGGCGGTCGATCAGAAGCTTAAGAACTTCCTGGGCAAATGGAGGCAAGTGCGCGAAAGACTGCCATTTCCCGAGATGGCGGAACTGCGGATTACATCGCAGCTTCCCGAATACCAGAAGATTCTCGACGAAGCATTCCTGCTGTTACTCGATGGGAAGTTGAGGTCGCACAATGAGATCGTTAACTTCTTGAAGCCGTACGAACCACCGCCTCCACCTCCGCCGCCAGCGCCAAAGCGAGGACGAGGCAAAGCGGCTGCTATTGAAGCGGCTGCGAATACTCCTGCGGTTGCGGCTGCCGTACCTGCGAAGCGGGGACGCAAGCCGAAGGGTGGAGCGCCAGTGGCCGTTGCTACGACGCCAGCTCCAGCCGAACCGGCAAAGCCCGTCGCTGCTGTCAAGCCCACGCCTGAAGCCAAGGAGCCCGCTCCCGCGAAGGCCGCACAGAAGCCGGTCAAGCCGGCAAAGAAAGCCCCGCCAGCCAAGGCCAAGCCTGTGGTAAAGAAACCTGCGGCGAAGAAACCGGCCCACAAGAGCCCGTGGCAAAGAAGTCAGCAGCCAAGAAGGCCGCGCCGAAAAAGCCTGCGAAGAAGAAGAAACGCTAGGAACGCGGTTTCGGTCTGAGCCCGCCCCATTGCCCCTGTGCACTCGCTTAGGTTGACGCGATGGATGTTTTGGCATATGCTTAGCCTATGCCAAAGACGCGTCACGGACCCCGGGCGCCTCGTGAAGCTTTTCAAGAACGGCCGCAACCAGGCAGTGCGGATCCCGCGTGAATTCGAGTTGCCTGGCGACGAGGCGGTCATGCGCAAGGAAGGCACTCGGCTTATCGTTGAGCCTAAGCCTCGCAAGTCCCTGCTGATGGTGCTGGAAGGCCTTAAGCCGATATCCGAAGATTTTCCATCGATCACTGATCTTCCGCCGGGCCCGGTCGATCTGTAATGCGCTATCTGCTCGACACCAACATTGTTTCAGACTTGGTTCGTAATCCGCAGGGCCGCGTCGCACAAAAAATTCGCCGCATCGGAGAACGGCACGTCTGTACCAGCATCATCGTCGCCGCTGAGCTGAGGTACGGAGCTGCCAAGAAGCAATCCCCGCGGCTGACGGGACAGCTTGAGGCTGTACTTGGTGCGCTGGAGGTTGTGCCTTTTGAGGTACCCGCTGATGCGACTTACGGGTCGCTCCGCACGCGGCTCGAAAAGGCCGGCCGACCGATAGGCAGCAATGATCTCCTGATCGCCGCCCAAGCGCTGGCTCTCGGATACACCATCGTCAGCGACAATGAACGCGAGTTCTCCCGAATTCCAGGTCTTCCCCACGAGAATTGGCTGCACTTATCCTGACCCGCGTTCCTTCGCGAAATTCAAGGTCGCTTTTGCATTTCCCTTTTTATTCTCCGTGCTCTCTGGGGTCCTCGGTGATGAAAATCAGCACGCCCTCTATAATCGTGGGTTGCCAAAATTGCATCGAGGTGAGGACAGCCGTTGGCCTATAACGACCTGAGGGATTGGATCTCCGCGCTCGACAGGGCAGGAGAACTGAAGCGCATTCAAGCGGAAGTCGATCCGATCCTGGAAATCACCGAAATCACTGATCGCGTGTCGAAGTGGGGGCCGCGCGGCAAGCACGGCGCCGGCGGTCCGGCATTGCTGTTTGAAAACGTCAAGGGACATCCCGGCGCGAAAGTACTGATCAATCAATTTGGCTCAGAGCGTCGTATGAAGTTGGCGCTCGAGGTCGATTCGCTGGATGATATCTCGGCCCGCATCAAGATGTTCATGGAAATGAAGTCGCCGCAGGGCCTGCTCGACAAGCTCAAGATGTTGCCGCTGCTATCGGAGCTGGGGAACCTCTTCCCTAAGGAAGTCACGACCGGCCCGTGCAAAGAAGTAATTAGAAAGGGCGACTTCTCGCTACTGGATTTTCCCATCCTGCAATGCTGGCCAAAGGACGGTGGACGGTTCATTACGCTGCCGTCAGTGATTACCAGGAACCCTAAGACGGGCAAGCGAAATGTTGGTACGTATCGCATGCACGTGTATGACGCGCGCACCGCGGGCATGCACTGGCAACGGCAGAAGCAGGGCGCGGAACACTATCGCGAACAGATGCGTCGCAGTGCGGCTGAGGGCGCTGCACATCCCGTAACCGCGGCGCTCGACATGATGGCGCGTTCGGGCGGCGGTTCACGAGTCGCCGAGGGCAAGCAGGTTGCTGGACGAATGGATGTGGCCGTTGCGATCGGGACCGATCCGGCAATGATGTTCTCGTCGATTGTGCCCGCTCCTCCCGATGTCGAAGAGTTCATCATCGCGGGATTTCTGCGCCAGAAGCCGGTCGAGTTGGTGAAGTGCGAGACGGTGAATCTGGAGGTTCCTGCGAACTCGGAGATCGTTCTTGAGGGCTACGTTGAGCTAGACGAACTGAAGATGGAAGGCCCCTTCGGCGATCACACTGGCTTCTACACCATGGAAGACCTCTACCCGGTGTTCCATGTCACCTGCATCACGCATCGCAAAGATCCGATTTACTCGACTACTATCGTGGGCAAACCTCCCATGGAAGATGCGTGGATGGGCAAAGCAGTGGAACGCATTTTCTTGCCGCTGATGAAGCTGACCATTCCTGAGATCGTCGATGTGAATCTGCCGGTTGAGGGCGTATTTCATAACCTGATGATCGTCTCGATCAAGAAGTCCTATCCCGGGCAGGCCCGCAAGGTGATGAATGGGATCTGGGCGCTGGGGCAGGCCATGTCCACCAAGTGCATTCTGGTGGTCGATGAAGACGTGAATGTGCAGGATCTTGGCGAGGTCACGCTGAAGGTGCTGAATAACATCGATCCAGAGCGGGACATCCAGTTCACTCTCGGGCCAGTGGATTCGCTCGATCATGCATCGCGTCTGCCGGATTACGGATCAAAGATGGGGGTGGACGCGACGCGCAAGTGGCCCAGCGAAGGATTCACCCGCCCGTGGCCGGACGAGATCACCATGGATGCGGAAACCAAAGAAAAGGTCACAAAGCGTTGGAAGGAATTTGGGTTGGAGTAGAAATCGGGCGACCCCCAGGGTTTGAAAATCGAAACCGGATCTTGAAACTGAAAACTCGAAACTGGAGACTTTTTGTTTATGCTTTCCCGTCCCGACCGCACCGAATACGCCGATTTCTATGCCAACTACATCAGCAAAGTTCCCGATGGAGACTTGCCGAACTTCATGGACCTTCAGCCGGGCGAGTTCGTCGGGCTGGTAAACGACCTGAGCGACGACCAAGCGATTGCGCCTCCTGCTCCCGGCAAGTGGAGCGTGAAGCAAGTCCTTGGCCACCTGTGCGACGCCGAGCGCGTCATGGGTTACCGCATACTGCGTTTCGCACGCAACGACAAGACGGAACTTGAAGGTTTCGAGCAGGATGATTATGTCGCGACCGCAGACTCCAACGGTAGAAGCACGGCGGATTTGCTGGCCGAGTTGAAGTCGGTGCGGGGGGCGACCTTAGCTCTCCTGCGAAGCCTGACGGATGAAGCGTCAGTCCGGTCGGGTATAGCCAACGGCAAGTCTATCTCGGTGCGCGCTTTGGCCTACGTCATCGGCGGTCACGCGCAGCATCACCTGGAATTATTGCGTCAGCAACTCGCCGGCAAAGCCTCGGCTGCTTAGCTAGGCATTGCGCCTTCGGCCGAACCAGAATGCTTTGATCGGCGTCTCGCAGGATTGATATACTGTTTTCTCGTATGGGAATCGTCAAAAACATCGCTGCGATCGCCAAGGGCATGAGCATCACCTTCGGGCAGATGTTTCAGCCTACCGAGGTGGAGAACTATCCCGACGGTCCGGGCCCCAACCGGGGCGCCATGTTCCAGGAGCGTTTTCGCGGCATGCACGTGCTGCAGCGCGACGAAAACGGGCTGGAGAAATGCGTAGCCTGCTTCCTGTGCGCGGCGGCCTGCCCCTCGAACTGCATTTACATTGAAGCCGCGGAGAACACCGAGACCAACCGGATCAGTGGGGCCGAGCGTTACGCCAAGGTGTACAACATCGATTACAACCGCTGCATCTTCTGCGGCTATTGCGTGGAGGCCTGCCCCACCGACGCGATCACACACGGGCACGGTTTTGAGCTGGCGACCTTCAACGCCAGCAGCCTGGTTTACCGCAAAGAGCAGTTGCTGGCGGGAACTCCAGCGCACGAAGGCTCGAATGCTATCTACAGCATCGAAGGTACCGGCAGACTCGATCCGAAACCGGCGCAGGTGAGTTCGGGAGCCGACGTTCCGCCCGGGACGTAGAGCTTGATCCCGGCCAGGCGGCACTCACAGCGCCGCGTTTTATCCACAAGATATTTTGCTATTGAATCGTAACGTGTTGAAGGACTGCATCGGGCAGCCGCTTAACCTTACTCCCATGGTACGACGTGGTCGAGTGGGCCTGTGCCTGTTTGTCCTTTTCGGCCACGTACCTTCCGACCAGATAGCCCAACGTCGATCCCACGAACACGTCGGAAGGGAAGTGCTGCCCGCCCGTTACACGGGTGGTGGAAACCGTCGTGGCAAGCCCATACATCAGCAACTCAACCGGCCATTTCGGATATTCATGGGCCACAACCGAGGCGAGGGTCCAAGCGAGTGCAGAGTGTCCGGAGGGAAATGACCCGCCGCTGAAATTGCCGGCAAAGAATTGTCCCTCGTGAGGACTCGTGTAAGGCCGGTCGCGGTTGAAGATCAACTTCATCGATCCATAGATGAGGAAGCTGTCGATGGAAGCCTCGGCAGCGAGCATGCCGGTGTGTTGCGCGTGCTCGTCGTGGGTAAACAGGCCGGTCAGGTATATGCCACCGGCCGCCGCTGCGGTGCCGTAGGTACAAGCGTTCGATATGTTAACGCCCGTCTGGTGCCAACTGACGGGTACCTGTTGGGCGACGGATTCATCGTTAGCGATTAATACTCCGGTTGCGCCTACCACCAGCGAGTCCCAGAACAGGGTTTTGTTCACAAACGGAGTTTTGTCGGTGAAACCGAAGGAATCGACCTGAAAGGGCGCCTTGATGAGATGCCACTCATCCTGGCCGATGGTTTTGGCGGCGGTCGCCACGCTGTGACCGAAGGAACTGTGTTGAGCCTGTTTGGTGGTGGAAGGGGCGTCTGGAATTTGCGTCGATGTTGGCGATTGACTCGGACTTGGCGATGCCGATCCTTGCTGGCCGAGGCCGGGAGTGACAATCGCGATTAAGAATACGGCGGCACGAGTCGCAGTCGCCACTCCACAGATCAGGCGGTCACCCGTCCGATTTCCGAAAAGAGGAGCAGCAAGGTGTGGGATTCTCATTTTCAGCCTCCGCAGGTAGTTTTCCCTATCAACACCATTCGGATTTCTTCCACTCTCACCGATACATTAATCGCACCCGACGGACCGATGCCACGAACGTCTTTTTGTGCGGCGTGACCGTGTGCCTGTGACGTATGCCACAGACTGGCGGGTCGAACCTCCGCAAAATCAAGAGTGGAGGATCTCCCGTGTTCCTGATAGTCGCAGCTCGCCCCCTGGCGCGAGGCATAAAACTGTTCGAAATCAAGGCGCCGCGGATCGCCAAAAAACAGCGACCCGGTCAGTTCGTCATCATACGGCTGGACGAAGCAGGTGAACGCATCCCGCTGACGATCGCCGACGCTAATCCCGAAACCGGAACCGTTACGATCGTCGTGCAAGCGATTGGCAAGACGACCATGCTGCTCAGCATGCTGGAGGTAGGCGACTCGATTCTTGACATGGTTGGGCCGCTCGGCAAGCCGTCAGAGATCGAGAAGTTTGGCACCACCGTGGTGGTCAGCGGCAGCGTGGGAACCGCCATGGCGTATCCCACGGCGCGCGAACTGAAACGGGCGGGAAACAAAGTCATTTCCATAGTCGGCGCCCGCAGCAAAGACCTGCTGGTACTGGAAGACGCCGTGCGCGAAGTCAGCGACGAAACTTACGTTGTTACCGATGATGGCACCGCCGGCGAAAAAGGACTTGTCACACAGAAGCTGCAGGAGCTGGTGGATGCAGGCATAGTGGACTATGTGCTGGCAGTAGGCCCGGTACCGATGATGCGTGCATGTGCCAAGGTCACCAGCCCCAAGAAGATCAAGACCATGGTGAGTCTGAACTCCATCATGGTAGACGGCACGGGCATGTGCGGCGGCTGCCGTGTGCTGGTCAACAACAGCAGTCAGTTCGCCTGCGTGGACGGCCCTGAGTTCGATGCCAGCCAGGTCAACTTCGATGTCCTGATGCAACGCAACAACATGTACCGCGAGCAGGAGAAGCAGAGCATCGAGCGCCTGCAAGCCGATCCCCAGATTGAGCTCAAGCGGGTGCGCGACAACATTCATGCGCATCAATGCGCCGCGCTGGCGGCGGAGGTGGCCCATGACTAAGAGCAATAATCCTCTGCCCAATAAGGAACGCATAAAGCTGCCCCGTCAAAGAATGCCGGAGCAATTGGCGCAAATCCGCGCCCACAACTTCGAGGAAGTGAATACCGGCTTTGCTCCTGAGCAGGCGCGGCAGGAATCGCTGCGCTGCATCGAGTGTGGCAAGCCCGGGTGCATGGACAAGTGTCCTGTGTCGGTCGATGTTCGGGCCGTGATGGACCTCATCGTAAAGGGCGACTACATGGGTGCCGCCGCCAAGGTGCGCGAAGACAATGCGTTGCCGGCGATCACCGGCCGAGTGTGTCCAGTCGAGGACCAGTGCGAGTCGGGATGCGTGCTGGGAAAGAAAGGCGAGTCGGTTGGGATCGCCTACCTCGAGCGCTTCGTCGCCGATTGGGAACGCAGCAGCGGACAGTTTGGTCTGCCGAAAAACATAGCCGGCACCGGCAAGAAGGTGGCCATCATTGGGAGCGGGCCAGCCGGCCTTGCGTGCGCGGGCGACCTCATCCAGATGGGACATCAGGTCCATGTGTTTGAGGCACTGCACGAACTCGGTGGAGTTCTGATTTACGGCATTCCTGAATTTCGCCTGCCCAAAGACATCGTCGCCCACGAGGTGCAAGCATTGCGCTTACGTGGCGTCGAATTCGAGACGAATGTAGTTGTCGGCAAGACCGTTACTATCGACGAGTTGTTTGGCGAGGAGGGCTACGATGCCGCATTTGTCGCGACTGGTGCGGGATTGCCCCGGTTCCTGAACGTGCCGGGCGAGCACCTCAACGGAATTTACTCAGCCAACGAATTCCTGACTCGCGTCAACCTGATGCGCGCCTATCGCTTCCCGGAATTCGACGAGCCACTCTATCCCTGCAAAGACCGCGACGTTGTCGTAATTGGGGGAGGCAATACCGCCATGGATGCGGTCCGCAGCGCGCTTCGCTTGGGTGCAAAGACAGCCAGCATTTTGTACCGTCGCACCGAAGCCGAGATGCCCGCCCGCGTGGAGGAAGTTCACCACGCGAAAGACGAAGGCATCCGCTTCGAAATGCTCGTCAACCCCGTGGAATTTCTGGGCGATGAGAAGGGCAATCTGCATACCGTGCGATGCACTCGTATGGAACTCGGCGAACCCGATGACTCGGGGCGGCGCAGCCCCGTCACCATCAAAGGCTCGGAGTTTGATACTCCGTGCTCGGTGGCGATCATCGCGGCCGGCACCAGCGCGAACCCGTTGATTCAGTCATCGACTCCGGGACTGCAAGTCACCAAGCGCGGCTACATCGCCGCTAATGACGACACGTTGGCGACCTCGAAGATAGGCGTCTTCGCGGGTGGCGACATTGTCACCGGAGGCGCCACAGTGATTCTGGCCATGGGTGCAGGACGCAAGGCGGCCAAATCCATCAATGATTATCTGAAGAGTTTAAACGGATCCACAGTCGAGACAGCAAAGGCTGCGGCCAACTAACAACCCCGTTAACATATCGTCTCGTTGAGCTCGTGCGGTTGCCTTCAAAACGTAGCCGCACAGTTTTTTGGCGCGCTACACCCACAACGCCGCCGAGCCGCCCACCCATTCCAAGTTGCGATTATGATCGACCCCCATCATCATGCCGCGTCCCATGCGAATCAACGGCAGCACCGGCGTCAACTCACCGTTTTCGGGCCACACGTACATGATGCGGGTCTCCATTTGGGTCATGCCATGAGGCGTCGCGATAACCGGCGCGAAGCGCATGCGTTCCTGCATGATGTAGTTATGCCGCTCAGCTGCGGGTATCGCATCGATGTCGGCTTCCGTTGGGGCGAACTTGATGCCGGCACCGGCAAACGAGTACAGCGGCTTCAGCAGGTAGTTCTGGTTATCGTCGGGAACGCTCGGGTTCTCGTCGAGGAACCAGGTGTAGGGTACACAGCGATGGTTTAGATACGGAATGGAAAACTTACTGATGCGGAAGTACCAGTTGGGATGTCCCGCCCATTCGACGTCGAGTTCCTCGCGCAAGTCGAAAGGAAGCGTGACGCCCTTGCGTTCGAGTTCATCAACGATGCAGCGGTTGTAAACCCGCTTCACTTCGATCTCGCGCCCATCCTTGGTGTAATACAGCTTCTTGCCACGTTTCTTCAGCGACAGAATATCGACAATCGCAATTCCAAGTTCCTTCTGGGTAATGAGGAAGTCAGGCAGCGTCTTCTGATGGTCGGGATCGATCTCCATCAGGATCACGTTCTCGGGATCGTGCGCGCCGACGATCAACTCGCGCATGACAGCGCTGTACGATTGGTGATCGAGGCCGCTCATGTAGATGCCGAGATCCGGACGTAACCCAAAGCTATCGATGTATTGCTGCGCCGACACCGCCTGGTATCCGTACAACGATGGAAAGGCCTGCAATTCAACCAGCTTGGGCTCCAACTCGCCTTTGCCATCGCGGATCAGGCCGAAGTCGACCTGCACGAACATGGGCCGCTTCGATTCGTTGGGAACGTTATATTCCGGCGGTATCGTCTTGTCCGATACGCGTAGATATTTCGGACTGGTCAGCAGTTGCATGACCAGTTCTCGGCCGTACTGCGCCATCCGGTCGAGCAACGCTTTCGGGACGAATACTGGCGTCTCAGAGACGCGAAAGCCTATGGAAGTGCCACAGGCTTTCTCGAGAGAGTCCAGAAAATTCTGGTACTTCTCCGGGGTGTAGTTCCGGTTGAACTCCTCGCGCAGCGCGGGGATCATCTTATGCCTCGATCAGGAAGCGGCCCTTTTCCATGATCTGCTGGCCGTCAACCCAGATGTCGAACCGAGTGCCGACCACATCGATGTGCGTGCTGGAATACCACTGTGCTCCGGTGTGGTGTCCGTAAGGATTGCCGAAGGCGATGTGCAACCCGGGAAATTTCTCGTCCTGCAGAATGTTTCCGATCACGCGCTTCAAATCGAGATTGGTGCCGATGGCGAACTCGCCCACCACGTCGCTGTTCTCATCGGTGTGGGTATAGGCCCAGAATTCCTGTTCGAGCGCCTTGTTGTCACTGGAAACTTCGCTGATACGGTTCTTCTTGATGCGGATCGTCAGCGGTTGCCTTTGCAGGTCAGGATACTTCTCGCACAGATAGTCGCCCACTACGCCATCGACCACGTACGTCCCGTTGACCTCGCCGGGGGTAGTGAAAATCTCGCCGCCGGGAAGGTTGCCCCACTTGTCAGGGCTGATGATGCCACTGGTCTTGATCCACTTATAGTTCGGGTTCAGTTCGGCGACCAGGTCACTGCCCGCGGGGTTCTTGGCGCTTACCTGTTTCGCCTTGGTCACCATCTCCATCACTTTCTTGCTGAGTGCGTCGACCCGATTGAAATCGGCGCGCATGCCTTCCAGCATGATCTCGTGATTGATGTTGACCATGTGAGCGTGCCGCATTCGCCGGCGATTGACGATGTCGGTCATCTCCATGCGTGACTTCAGTTCGTTGCGCTGCACGTTCACCGCAAAAATACTGACCTGACTGGTCTCCATATCGTCGGCGATTTCTCGCGGAAGACCTACCAGCGGACGTTCGGCGATTTCTTCCAGCACGAAAGCCTTGAAGGGCGAGCCGACCTTGACCAATTCCTGGGCGATGCTGGCGGCGATGTCGCGGCATGCGTTGTCCGTGATCACCGTGACCTTCTCACTAGGGCTGAATCCGCAGGCAGGTATTCACTGCGTTGTATGCCCCCGGAGTTAGCTCGGGATCGAATGGTGTGGTGGTCAGGTCGGTCAGCAATGGTGGTGTCAAGTAGCTTCCTTTCGCGTCAGGATATCGGCGAATCTTTCTAACGGTGCACCGGCGCGGAGTCGAACACCCCGACCCGCGTCTCGGCAACGATGTAATCAACAACTTTCTTCAGGTCACCGGTTTCCTGGTAGACCTTGATCTGGCGATCCGCGCCAGTTCCCATGTCGAGCATTTGACGGATGTAGCTGATCTCCTCGCGCGATCCCAGATCGTCAACCACGTCGTCGATGAAGTCGAGGTATTCCAGCATCAGGTCGCGGGTCGGCACTTCTTCTTCTTTGCCGAAGTCGATGAGCTTACCTTCAATGCCGTAGCGCGAGGCGCGGAACTTGTTTTCACTGATGAGCGCGCGGCTATAAATGCGATAGCTCTTGTTCGCCGCATGCAGGTTCCACAGCATGGCGGCGGTAGCCTGGATCAGAGCCGCGATGGCGAGAGTCTCGTCCACGCGCATCGGAATGTCGCACACCCGCACCTCGATGGTGTCGAAGAACGGATGCGGACGAATGTCCCACCAAACCTTTTTCCCGTTGTCGATGCAATGGGTTTTGACCAACAGGTTGATCAGCGTCTCGTAATCCGCCCAGTTAGCGAACACGTCGGGAATGCCGGTGCGGGGGAAGCGCTCGAACACTTTACACCGATACGACTTGAATCCCGTCTGCATGCCCATCCAAAACGGAGAATTGGATGACAGCGCCAGGATGTGCGGCAGAAAATACCGCAACGAGTTCATGATGTGGATTGCGGTATTGCGGTCTTCGATCCCGACATGCACGTGCAAACCGAACACCAGGTTGGCCCGGGCCACGAGCTGCATGTCCTCCACGACCTGGCGATACCGCTCGTCAGGGTAAATCTCCTGCGTCTTCCAATCCGCAAAGGGATGAGTGCTGGCAGCGCCGAGGAGCAGGCCGTTGTTCTCCGCCAGCGTGATCATCTCCCGGCGCAACTCGAGGAGGTCAGCACGGGCTTCCCCCAGGTCGCGGCAGACCTTCGTGCCCACCTCGATCACCGCCTGGTGCATTTCGGCCTTGGCTCGCGAGTTGGTCGACAGAATTGCCTTCGGCAGGATCTGCGAGTGGATATGCGAGCGCAGGTCCCGGGTCTCCGGGTCGATCGTCTGGTACTCTTCTTCGATTCCGATGCTGAGGCTCGGCCGCTTCATGTGCTTATCCCTTGGCAGTGGTCTTTGGCGTCTTGACCGCCTTGGCGGCCTTCGACGCCACATCCGTCTTTGCCTCGTCCGTGTCGCCGCTCAGAAATGCACTCCATCGGTATTCCGATACTGTGCCGGTGTGCTCTTTGGCCTTGCGAACGGCGAGTTCAGCGACCGCGTCCACGATCCAATGGAAGTTCTCTTCGCCCACCGAATTGATGTCCGCGTCAGGCGCAGGATTCATGAAGTCGATGGCATAGGGAATCCCGTCCTCGCAGGCAAATTCAACGGTATTGAGATCGTAACCCAACGCCCGACACAGAGTCAGGGCATCGCGCTCCACTCGCTGCAGCAGCTTGGGATCGACCGGCGGCGGGTTCTTTACGTACCGCTCGTGGAAAGGCGCCGAAGGATCGTAGTGCATGATGTGCACTTTTTCCTGGCCGACTACATAACACCGGAAGTACTCCTTAAACTTCACTCCGCGCTGTAGTGTCATGCAGAGATCGCGACTCTGGTCGTAAGCGTGGAAAAATTCTTCCGGGCTATTGACCTTGTACACGTCCTTCCAGCCTCCGCCATCGAAGGGCTTTAGAAATGCCGGGAACCCGACATAGCCGAAGATGCTGTCCCAGGGAAGAGGGAACTGCAGGTTGCGCATCGACCGGTCCGTTGTGCCGGCCGGGTGCTGTTTATGCGGTAACAGGACGGTCTTCGGAATTGCTACTCCGAGTTTTTCGCCCAGCGCGAAGTTGAAAAACTTGTCGTCAGCGCTCCACCAGAACGGATTGTTGATGACAACGGCGCCGGACAGAGCGGCGTTCTTGAGATAAGCGCGATAGAACGGAATGTCGTGCGAAATGCGATCAACGATCACATGGTACGGAGAGGGCTCCGCCATCCGGACTTCGCCAACCGTGGCCAGTTCCGCCTCGATCCCCGGCTCCTTCATGAAATTGATCTTGTCGACCAGTGCAGGCGGAAACGTGGTCTCCATCCCGAAGATGACGCCGATTTTCTTCACAACTGCTCCTTTGACAACGACACAAGGCCCCCGCCACATCGACTGCTAAAGCTCTGAGGAAGTACCCAAGGAATCAGCGCCGGGCGCGCCCAACCGTAACTAATATTCTAGGGGAAAACCCACGAATTTGCTCACCAAAATCGGGTTTCAAGCCGGCGCTCGCGCATCACAAATACGTCCGCGCCATCGGCCTCCACCACGGCCAATCGTGGTAACTGCGATCGCCCCAGACGTGCAGTTCGTGGCGGATGCCCTTGTCGCGCAATATCGCGGCGAACCTCTCGTTCTTGTCCCAGCACATGTCATGTTCTCCAGTGGCCAGCACCGTGCGCATGTGGTTGTATCTCCACCCGTCAGTGCAGTTCGCCAGATAGTCCGGAGGATTGTTGAAATACACATCCTCGCTGTACCAGCCGTCCAGGAAACTCCTGATGTCGAACGCTCCGCCCATGCTGACACAGGCGTTCACCATGTCCGGATGCTTGAACGCGAAATTCACCGCATGATAGGCGCCAAAGCTGCAGCCCGTGACGGTTGTGTGCGGCGTCCAGTTCTTGTTCCACATCAGCGGAAACACGTCGTTGATGATGTATTGCTCGTACTGCAAATGCCGCTGCAACCGCCAATAGGGATGAGCGTGTTTGTTGTACCAGCTCTCGCCGTCGACGCTATCAACACAATAG
The DNA here is from genome assembly GCA_963696575.1 of uncultured Acidobacteriaceae bacterium. Classification (GTDB taxonomy): domain Bacteria; phylum Acidobacteriota; class Terriglobia; order Terriglobales; family Acidobacteriaceae; genus DASRAA01. Next base: position 562,836 of record CAVOKT010000011.1, on the reverse strand, counting down.
ATCTGCAATTCGCCGTTATTGAGCTTGTCGCTGACGGCCTCAATCATCTTGTTATCTTCGTACTCGAAGAAACGCCCTTGGGATGTAGGGAAGACCAGGACCTTACGGCCGGCATGGCCGAAGCAGAGCAGTGGCATCTCCCGTTGCAGGTCTTTCGACCACCAGCTATGAAATTCGCGATGCACGATGTGCGCCCCCGAAGTGAAAGAATTTGCTGAATCGAAAACCGGCTTGCTACTCTAAGGAACCACTTCGCGTAACCAGGCAGGAACTAAAGTAGCATTGATCTGCTACCCGGGTGGCGTGTGATATTCCAATATTACAAGAATGTCGACCGAACCGATCACCACCCACGATGCCCATATTCCGGCCCCAGCAATGAGCCAGCCCTCCGAATCCAGCAGCCTGCAATCCCGGCTGCACATTCACCGGCAATTCGTCTCCCAACTCATCGACGATAAGCATGACTTCATCGTTTATGTGCCCCAGGCCTTCAATGACGACCCTAACCGTTTTTTCCCGGTGCTCTATCTTCACGACGGGCAGAATCTATTCGACCCCGAGACGTCGTTCATCAAAGGCAACTACTGGCGGGTAGGCGAGACCGCAGATGCGCATGATTGCGTCAGGCGAAATCGAGCCGCTGGTGATCGTAGGTATCTATAACGCCGGCCCGAAGCGGATCGACGATTACACGCCCGTGGAAGACAAGCGTTTAGGCGGAGGAAAGGCCGACGCCTACGGGCAGATGGTTGTCGAGGAACTGCGCGCCTTCGTATCCCGCCAGTACCGCACCCTTTCAGGAGCGGCAAACTGCGGCATGGGAGGCTCCTCGCTCGGCGGCCTGGTGACTCTCTATCTCGGAATGCGCTATCCCGATGTCTTCGGCAAGCTCGCGGTGCTATCGCCATCGGTCTGGTGGCGGGATCGGGTGATTCTTCGCTTCATCGAACAACTTCCGGGAAAAACCGGACAAAGCATCTGGTTGGACATCGGCACCAGCGAAGGTCGCCGCGCCCTTGACCGACGTGCGTGCATTAAAGAGGCTGCTGCTCAGGAAGGGCTGGAAGAAGGGCGTCGACCTCGAGTACCACGAAATCGAAGGCGGCAAGCACAGCGAATACGCCTGGGCCGAACGCGTCGGTCCCATGCTGAAGTTTCTGTTTCCGCGGCGAGGATAAGCTGCGAGCAGCGCCTCGGTAAAACGTCTCCGACAACATTTGAAATCGGTTTGCGACGAGTGTAAGTTACGCTGATGCGCTCATTCGTTCGCATTCCTGCGCGGAGCCGATTGAAGTATCCGCGATAATGTGGGCCTGGGCCCGCTTGTGCTTGGTGCCACTTACATCGGTCCGAAGTCATAGGTGTTTCTTGCGTCTGGCGCACTGAGGAGGTCCCCGTGGTTACCAAGCCCATGCCACCCGAGGTACAGGCGTCTCGCCTGGCAATCGTGGAAGAGCACGTTCGCCGCGAAAACGCGCACGACCTTGATGGCGTCATTCAGACATTTGGCGACAGCGCGCGTTACGATGATGAACCCTGGGACCAGCATTACGAAGGACGCGACCAGGTGCGCCAATTTTATGGGCAAATCATGGCCGCGCTGCCAGACTTGAACATTGAGGTCCTGCGGCAACACGTTGCCGCCGATACCATCATTCTCGAAGTGGTCATTCGCGGTACGCACTTGGGCGCATGGCGCGGTCTTCCCGCAACCGGCAGGCGTGTCGAGGTCAAACTCTGCGGTGTGTACACCTTCAGTTCCGATGACCGTTTGGCGGGGGAGAAAATCTATTACGACCGGGCTGTGATCCTGAGGCAACTGGGGGTTTTTCACGAGCCGCAAACTGCGCTCGGGGCCATCGGTATATTGCTTACTCATCCAGTGACGATGTTCCAGGCGTTTGCGAGAAAGCTGCGTAAGACATAGGCGAGTGTTCCACTCGTCTTCAATGCGAGGGATTCATGCACCTTCCGACATGGATCGGATTCGATTTTCATCCGATCTAGAAACCAGCACGAAACGTTGTCGTCGATTCGCGCCGATGTGCGCGATGCCTGGAGGAACTATGAAGCTGGATTGGTTCGTCAAACTTATGCTTTTGTTAACCGTGTTATTGCTGAGTGCGCTGGTGTTCCGTCCAGTCGTTCAGCCCGCCCCAGTGCTGGCGCAGTCAGCCGACGGAAGGTCGTTCTATGTCGAACCGGGTTACACCATGCTTCGCAAGCCGGACGGCAGCGGTCAGATGTACGGCAAGGTGATGATCGACATGCATACTGGCGACATCTGGGGATTCCCCACGCTAGTGGAGGGCCCCTATCCCGTCGATCCCGGCAAGTCAGAACCGCCCAAGTCGCATCCCATCTACTTGGGCAAATTCATGCTCAGCGACGCCACCCGCTAACCGGAGACGTCGAAGGATGTGGGTTTACCTGGCGCGTAAAACGGACTAAATTTCCAGCTAGCACTTACTCAGACCGATAAGCGGCAGGCACGTTGTCACGACGAGAGCCGCGCTGTATCTGGAGGGTCTCATGAAGCTGGATTGGTTTGTGAAATTACTGCTGGTCGTCATCGCTTCGCTACTCGCAATTGTGGCATTTCGCCCGGTGGTGCAACCGCCCCCAGTCATGGCGCAGGACGGCTCCCCTTATCCCTTCCACATCGAGCAGGGAATGGTCTCGCTGCGCAAGTCTGACGGAAGCACGACCTGGGGCAAGGTCGCAGTTGACATGCGCAATGGCGATGTCTGGGGATTCCCCATGCAGGCCCAGAACACGCCTTATCCGGTATACGGGCCCAGCGAAACTCCGAAGGTGTCACATCCTGTATATCTGGGCAAAATGGCGTTCAGCGAAGCGACACGATAGTTTGCGCTAACTTCGGAAACTTGATCGGACGCGATAGTTATACTTCGGTGGGTAGGAGCGGGTAGAAATCGATGAAGCGAGCACCGTCGTTTCTGATTGCTGCGGTTCTGATCTTTCCATTGTGGTGCGGGAGTCCTTGTTCGGCAGCACCCGCAGCGGCCACCGCCAAGAACAGCGCCGATGTCTCCATCAACGGAGACAGCCCGTGGATCGATACCAGCATGGACGTGAACGCCGGCGACAAGCTGCACATCACCGCCAAGGGAACGGTCGATTTCAAAGACAAAGCCGGAGTGGGTCCGGAAGGCGCACAGCGTGGCTGGGCCGACACGCTCCGCGCGCTCAGCGTTCCCAGCGCAGGACGTGGCGCGCTGGTCGGCCAGATCGGCAACGACCGTGCCGCAACGCCTTTCCTGGTCGGCGCGGATGGCACCATCACTTCACCTACGACAGGGCGTCTTTATCTGGGCGTCAATCAGGATCAATTTTCCAAGCCGACCGCCGGTAAATTCGAAGTCCACATCGACCGCACCGCGGCTCCCGCGGCGGCGTCCAATCCGACCAAATACGATTTCAAGCCGCTCTTCGCTGTACTCGATCAGAAGCTGCCCTACCGCGTGACCGACCAGGCCGCTCCCGGCGGAAACGAGGGCGACCTGGTGAACTTTGTCCTGGTCGGCAGCGAGAAGCAGGTCACCGACGCCTTCAAGGCCGCGGGTTGGATACTGCCCGACAAGACTAATCAGGATGCCGTGGTCAGCGCTCTGATCGCGACCCTCCAGAAGCAAGCCTACGTTACCGTCCCCATGAGCACGCTCTACCTCTTTGGCCGCGGACAGGACTACGGCTATGCTCGCGCCGAAGCCGTGAAAGTCATCGGCGAGCGCGATCACTTCCGCATCTGGAAGACTCCCTTCAAGGGACCCAAAGGCGAAACCCTATGGGCGGGAGCGGGAACGCACGATATCGGCATCGAGAAGGACCAGCGCAAGGAGAACGCCATCACCCACAAGATCGATCCCGCAGTCGACGGCGAACGCGACTTCATCGCTGCCACCCTCCAGCAAGCCGGAATGGTGCAGGCCACGGGATACCTGGATCGTCCCAAGCAGATCAAGGCAAACCAAGACAGCTACCGGCGGCGAGATCAAGACCGACGGCCGCACGCTGGTGATCGTGCTGAAGTAGTTCGTTGAGCGGTAGACTGATACGACGAAAACGGCCGGACTCCCATGGGGAATCCGGCCACTTTGCTTCAGACGAAGGAGAACTTTAGAACGTCGGCAACGCTGAACCAGCATCGCCGAACTTGTACGAGCCCAGCATCTTGAGGTAGTTCCCGCGCAGGAACGCCGTGGGGTTCTCGATATTCACCAGGCTCATGCTGCCGCGCATCTGCTTGATGGATTGGTACTCGTGCTCTTCCATCCAGCGTTCCATGCCGGCCAGGACCACGCCGATGTGCTCGATGCCGTACTTGAGCAGCGCCGAGGTCATCATGGCCACGTGTGCGCCCGCCATCATCGACTTCAGCACGTCGGTGGAGTCGTGCACGCCGCCGGTGATGGCGATGTAGGTTTCAACCTGGTGATACAGGATCGCCGCCCAGTGCAGTCGCAGGCGCAGTTCATGCGGGCTGCTGAGTACCAGGTTCGGCGTGACTTCCAGCTCCTCAAGATCGAAGTCCGGCTGATAGAAGCGATTGAAGATGACGATGCCATCGGCACCGGCGGCCGACAACTGCTTCACGAAGTTCGCCATCGAAGTGAAGTAGGGGCCGAGTTTCACCGAGATCGGGATCCTCACCGCCTTGCGCACGGCGCGAACCAGCTCGCAATAGCCGTGTTCCAACTGCTCCGCTGTCACCGAGGGATCGGTCGGAACGTTGAAGATGTTGAGTTCCAGGGCGTCCGCGCCTGCTTCTTCCATGTACTCCGCATAGCGCGTCCAGCCGCCACGGGAATTGCCGTTCAGGCTGGCGATGACCGGGACGTCCACCTCTTTCTTTGCCTTGTGCAGCAGCTCGAGATAACGGTCGGGGCCGATCTGGTACTTCGGCATATCGGGCAGATAGGTCGTGGACTCGGCGTAGCTGTTGACGCCATATTCCATCGCAGCGTCGAGGTTCTCGCTTTCCGCCTCGATCTGCTCCTCGAACAGCGAGTACATGACGATGGCCGAGGCGCCCGCGTCGCGCAGCCGACCGAAGTTCTCCAGCTTCTCGGTCAGCGGCGAGGCTGAGACCACAACGGGGTTCTTCAGCTTCAGCCCAAGATAGTTGGTAGTCAGGTCAATCATTGCTTTCTCTCCTCGCTACTTCTCGAAGCTCATTGCGGCCATGTGCTGGTACAGCTTCCAGCGCTCGTTAACGTTGTCCTGCGCCTCGTGGAGCAGGTGCTTGGCTTCCTCGGGATCGCTATTGACCAGCATGGTGTAGCGCGCCTCGTTGTAGATGTACTTCTCCAGTGGAATGCTCGGCGCCCGCGAATCCAGCTGGAAGGGGTTCTTGCCTTCCTTGGCCAGCGCTGGGTTATAGCGGAACAGCGGCCAGTGTCCGGACAACACCGCGTTCTTCTGCTGCTCGATGCCGTACACCATGTCGTAGCCGTGCGCGATGCAGTGGCTGTACGCGATGATGAGCGACGGCCCGTTGTGCGCTTCGGCTTCGGCGAACGCCTTCATCGTCTGGGTGTCGCTGCCGCCCATGGCGATGTGGGCCACGTAAGCGCGTCCATAGTTCATCGCCATCATGGCAATGTCTTTCTTGGGGGTGCGCTTGCCACCGGCAGCGAATTTCGCCACCGCGCCCAAGGGCGTTGACTTCGACATCTGCCCGCCGGTGTTGGAGTAAACCTCGGTATCGAGCAGCAGGATGTTGACGTTGGCGTCGGACGCCAGCACGTGATCGAGTCCGCCGAAGCCGATGTCGTAACCCCAGCCGTCGCCACCGATGATCCAGACGCTCTTCTTAACCAGCTCATCGGCTACGGCCAGCAGGTCGCGGGCCGCGGGCGTCTTGTCGCCAGCTAGCTTGTCTTTCAGCGCCTTCACCCGGCTCGCGCTGGGCAAAGATGCCTGGCTCGGTTGACTGGTCGGCGCTCAACAGACCCACGGCAAGTTCTTCGCCGATCATCGAAGCCATGCGCTGCACCAGCTCCTCGGCGTATTCCTTCTGCTTATCGACCGCCAGACGCATGCCCATGCCGAACTCGGCGTTGTCTTCGAACAACGAGTTCGACCAGGCAGGTCCGCGGCCTTCTTTGTTCACGGTGTAAGGCGTGGTTGGCAGGTTGCCGCCGTAGATGGACGAGCAACCAGTAGCGTTGGCGATCAACGCGCGGTCGCCGAACATCTGCGTCATCACCTTGATGTATGGAGTCTCGCCGCAACCCGAGCAGGCGCCAGAGAACTCGAACAGCGGCTCCAGCAATTGCGCGTCTTTCACCTGCGCGTGCGCCAGCTTCTCGCGCGACAGTTCGGGAATGCACAGGAAGTAGCTCCAGTACTCGTTGTACTTTTCGCGCAACGGAGGCTGCGCCTCCATGTTGATGGCGCGGTGCTTGGCTTCGCTCTTGCTCTTAGCCGGACAAACCGCGACGCACAGCCCGCAACCGGTGCAGTCTTCCGGAGCCACCTGCAGGGTGTATTTCAGGTCGGTGAACTCACGCCACTTGGGAGCTGCGGTCTGGAATCCCTCAGGCGCATGATTGATAGTCGCGTCGTAAACCTTGGCGCGAATCACAGCATGCGGGCAAACCATCACGCACTTGCCGCACTGGATGCAAAGTTGCTCGTCCCACACCGGAATTTCCAGTGCGATGTTGCGCTTCTCCCACTGAGTGGTGCCGGTGGGGAAGGTGCCGTCGATCGGCATGGCGCTGACGGGAATCAGGTCGCCTTCGCCGGCGATCATCAGGCCTTCGACGTTGCGCACAAAGTCAGGCGCGTTCGCCGGAACCGCTGGCCGCAATTCGAACTTCGAGGTAATCGCGGTCGGCACCTTCACTTCGTGCAGGTTTTCCAGCGCCGAATCGACTGCCGCAAAGTTCTTGCGGACGACCGACTCTCCCCGCTTGCCGTAGGTCTTTTCGATCGAGTGCTTGATGCTGGCAATCGCCTCTTCCCGCGGCAATACGCCGCTGATGGCGAAGAAGCAGGTTTGCATGACTGTATTGATGCGTCCGCCCATGCCTGCTGCACGAGCGACTTCCACGGCATCTATTACGTAAAACTTTAACTTCTTCTCAATGATTGTCTTCTGCGCGGAGCGGGGCAGGTTGTCCCAGACTTCGTCAGGGCCGAACGGGCTGTTCAACAGGAAGACCGATCCCGGATCGCACGCCCTCAGTACGTCAAGGCGCTCCATGAAACTGAACTGGTGGCAGCCCACGAAGTTCGCCGACGAGATGAGATAAGTGGAGTGAATCGGCTTCTTGCTGAAGCGCAAGTGCGAGGTCGTAACCGATCCCGATTTCTTCGAGTCGTACACGAAGTAGCCCTGCACGTTGAGGTCGGTGTCTTCGCCGATGATCTTGATGGTGTTCTTGTTCGCGCCCACCGTACCGTCCGCACCCAGTCCGAAGAACATGGCGCGCACCGTGTCGGTCGACTCGGTTGAGAACGTCGGATCGAATGCCAGGCTGGTGTGGGTTACGTCGTCGGTGATGCCGATGGTGAAGTGGTTCTGCGGAGTCGCTTTGGTCAGCTCTTCGAAGATCCTGACCACCATCGCCGGCGTGAACTCTTTCGACGACAGTCCATAGCGTCCACCGACTACCTTGGGGAAGGCGGCCCGCAGACACTTCCCGGCGGTCAAGCCTTCGGTCAGCGCGGTTACGATGTCCTGATAGAGTGGCTCGCCGATGCTGCCCGGCTCCTTGGTGCGATCCAGAACCGCGATGCTTTTCACTGTCTTGGGTAGAGCCTGGAGGAAATGCTCAATCGAGAACGGCCGTACCAGGCGGACTTTCAGCACGCCGACTTTCTTGCCCTTGCGCCGTCAGATAGTCCACCGTTTCGTGGACCGCTTCCGCGCCCGATCCCATGATGATGATGACTTGCTCGGCATCGTGTGCGCCCACATATTCGAACAGGTGGTACTGGCGGCCGACGATCGCCGCGAACTTGTCCATCGCGTTCTGCACGATCGTCGGACAGGCCATGTAGTAGGGATTGACCGCCTCGCGTCCCTGGAAGTAAACGTCAGGATTCTGCGCCGAGCCGCGCAACACGGGATGGTCTGGCGACAGCGCGCGTTCGCGATGTGCACGCACCAGGTCGTCATCGATCATGGCGCGCATATCATCAAGACTGAGTTCTTCAATCTTCGAGACTTCGTGCGAGGTGCGGAAGCCGTCAAAGAAATGCAGGAAGGGAATTCGCGATTCGAGCGTCGCAGCATGCGCGACCAGTGCCAGGTCCATCGCTTCCTGGACGGAGTTCGACGACAGCAGTGCGAAACCCCGTCTGGCGGGTGGCCATCACATCCTGGTGATCGCCGAAGATCGACAGCGCCTGCGCGGCCACGGCGCGGGCGGCCACGTGAATGACCGTGCTGGTCAGCTCGCCGGCGATCTTGTACATGTTGGGGATCATCAGCAGCAGGCCCTGCGACGACGTGAAAGTCGTGCCTAGCGCCCCAGCCTGCAGCGCGCCATGCAGCGCTCCTGCGGCTCCGCCTTCGCTCTGCATCTCGATGACCTTGGGAACGGTGCCCCAAATGTTTTTCTCACCTGCCGACGACCATGCGTCGGAGGACTCTCCCATGGGAGAGGAGGGTGTGATCGGATAGATGGCCGCGACTTCGCTGACGTGGTAGGCCACGTGGGCGACGGCTTCATTGCCATCCAGTGTTACTTTCTTTCTCGACATCTTGCCTCCGGCGCATTCCTCACCTTTTGGGGAGGCTTGCGGCGAATCGGCCCCACCCGCTGGCGCGGATGAGTTGGTATGAGGTGCGACGACAGGCGGAGCCGGATATTCGGTAGTTTTCACTTCGTTGTCCCCCAGATCGAGCTAAGTGCCCGGTCTGTTATGTGATTAGAAAACCGTTACTGTTCAAGATTATCGGGCCGATGCCCAGCTAGCTGTGACCGCAGTCCTAACAACCCTGTGACGGGCGTCACATACTTCTGTTCGCTCCAGCGTGAAAACGCAGGCCGGGACGCGTGCCAGAGCGGCGAGCATCAGGTTCACGGAAAATCCAACTCGTCGGTAGGTTAGCAATCGGAAAGGCAGAACTGCGCTAGCCGCGGGAAGGCAGGGAAATTGATTGTTCCGGAAGGGAGCGGCCTCAGCGAGTGGCAAATCTGTCTGGTTGCTCGCGAACTTCCGTCCGCGAGCGACACCCAACATCTATTGCAGATCAGCCTTTCTTCTGCAGTTGCGCCAACTCGGAAAGCACCTGCTGGCTGTGCTGGTTAATGTCGGAATCTACATCCGTGTAGACCTGCACGATTTTGCCCGCGGGATTGATGATGAAGGTATATCGCTTAGAGAATTTGACGACTCCGAGGTTGGTCAGTGAACCGTACTCCTCCGAGACCTTGTGATCATTGTCGGAAAGAAGCTTGAAGGTGAGACCTTCCTTGGTGCAAAACTCCTGGTGTGACTTGGTGTCGTCTACGCTGACTCCCAGTACGACCGAGTTCAACTCCTGGAATTTGGGTTGATCGCGCTGGAAATTGTGCGCTTCAATGGTGCAACCTTTGGTCATGTCGCGAGGGTAAAAATACAACACCACCCACTTGCCGCGAAATTGAGAGAGGGTGATTGGATTGCCGTCCTGCGAGTTCAGGGTGAAGTCAGGAGCCATACTGCCGGCGGTAGGTACGGATGCTGCGAAAACTGTGCTTCCAAGAAAAATGGCAAGCAGAAAAACCAAACTCAGATGCCTAAGCTGTTTCCTCATAAAAAGACATCTCCTAAGCCAAAGAATATTTAGATGCAACAATTTGGATGCGATTCATGTTTGGACGATTCGCTTTCCGGCGCTGACCCAAGTGTGTCGTATTATCGCCACGGTGACCGTCGAACGTCCGATCATGCCGGAGCAATGCGCGCGTCGGTCCCACCGTGTCAGTCGCACGTGACGTCACAACCACCTGCGTGCTGGGTCACAGAAGCTTGCACCGGTCTGGCCTAGAATCCTTCTGCTGGGCACAGCACCCCATCGTCCCATCGCTTGTGAAGATGTTTCGGAGGCGAAACTTGAAAATCAACCGCTTACTGCCACGCTTCGCCGGAATGTTTCTCGTGATCGCAGCCACCTGCGCTTGCGCACAGGAGTTTCCGCAGTCAGCCGTTCTGCTGAAAGGCCCAACCATGGGCGGCGTGAAGTTCTCCCACTCGGCGCACCTCAAGGTCGCCGGAAAGTGCGAGATCTGCCACCACGCCTCGAGGCCGGAGAAGCCTTTGAAATCTCCGCAAGAGGCCTGCGCCGATTGCCATACCAAGCCTGCCACCCCGCCGGTAGCGACCAGTTTGCAGGCGGCGTTCCACAATCCAGCCGCCACCTCGGGCTTGTGTATCACCTGCCACAAGACCGAAAACAGTCGCGGGAAAGCAGCTCCGGTCAAATGCGCGGACTGCCACAAGAAAGAGAATTCCTAAGCTAGTTCTGCAACAGGATGTTTCGAAAGGCTGCGACTTCAGCCGTGCCGCTCTACACTAACGCGGTATTTCAATGCGGCTCCAGCGCAATCTTCGCATTCTTCACCATCTCGGTATAAAACTCATCGGCTCCGTTGAACATGATCTGTATCCCGATGCAGACCAGGATGAACGCCGACAGCCGCACCACAATACTGGTTCCGTTCGCGCCCAGGAAGCGTTCAAGGGCGTCAGAGAATCGGTAGCAGAGGTAGATGGTGATTCCGATCAGCACGATGCCAACGGTCGAAACCAGCGCGCCCTGGATGAGTTGCAGGTGGCTTTCTTCTTTTACATTGCTGCCCAGCGTGATCGCTACCGCAATCGAACCGGGGCCAACCGTGAGCGGCATAGTCAACGGGTAAAAGGCCTGCGACAGGATCGCATCGCTACTGGGTCTCGGTACCTGTCGTTCCGAGATATTGCTCTGCTGATTGAGGATGCGCCAGCCCGAAATCATCACGATGAGCCCTCCTCCCAACTGCACCGCTCCCAGGCTGACCCCGAAGAAGTCCAGAACGTACGACCCGACGAACAGCGACGCCATCAACAGCACGAAGCCGTTCACCGCCACCCGCATCGCGACCGTGCGTCGCACGCTCAGTTCATAGCTTTCCAGCATGCCGGCAAAGATCGGCGCCATTCCCAGAGGATTAACAATGGGCAGCAGGGCGGCGTACACCAGCAAAACATTCCGAACGATCGGGTACATGGGGAAACAGGATATCCGAAACAACAGCTCAATGCGCAAGTGCTGGCACTGCCGTTGACCAACTCTTCATTTGCGGGTTCAATATGAGAACCAAGGCTAGAGGCCGTGGTGATCGATGAGTGAAAAAATGGGAATCCCGGCACGCACCTTCGGAGCGCTTCAGGTGCAACTGCGCGAGTCGCTGATCACGCGCGCTCTGGTGCTGCCCATCCAGGAATTCATTCACATTCAGGGCATCAGCAGCATTCTTCTGCTTGGGGCGGCGATTGCCGCGCTGATATGGGCGAATTCCCCATGGCAGGAGTCCTACCACCATTTATGGGAGATGGAGTTGTCGCTGTCACGCCTGCAACTTCCAGTGCATGCGTGGATCAACGACGCCTTGATGGCAATCTTCTTCTTTCTGGTCGGCATGGAGATCAAGCACGAGATTGTGCACGGAGAGTTGTCGGACATCCGCAAGGCCGCGCTGCCCATCGTGGGCGCGCTCGGCGGAATGGTGCTGCCCGCCCTCCTATTCGTCGCCATCAATCATGGCGGCCCCGGACAACACGGTTGGGGCGTGCCCATGGCGACCGACATCGCCTTCTCGCTCGGCGTCCTCGGCATGGTGAGAGGCATTCCATCCGAGCTCAAGGTTTTCCTCCTGACCCTGGCGATTGCCGACGACATTGGCGCCATCGTCGTCATCGCATTTTTCTACACCGATGAACTTCACTTGCGGCCATTGTTCGTTGGACTGTTCTTCCTCCTTTTGATGTTGGGGTTGCGACGTATCGGCATTTCCCGGTCCATCGTCTTCGTGGTCTTGGGAATGGCGTTCTGGGTCGCGATTCTTCAGTCCGGTATTCACGCAACCATTGCGGGCGTAATTCTCGGATTCATGGTTCCCACCACGCCCCGCCTCTCCCTGAAGGAATTTCAGGAAATCGGCGTGGACATGATCCACCGCTTTCGCGCTGCTCGGTCGGAAGGCGACTTGGCTACCGCGAATCGCCTCCTGGGAAGCTTCGAACAACTGGTGAACGCCACCGAAGCGGACTCCGAGCGCATGACCCGCAAGTTGAATGACTGGGTTTCGTTTCTTGTTCTGCCGTTATTTGCCTTGTCCAACGCGGGCGTTACCTTCGCCGGAGGCGCCTTTAAGGAGTTGCTGGCCAGCCGCATTGCCTGGGGCATTTTACTTGGGCTGGTCGTTGGAAAGCCGCTAGGGATCGTTGGTTTCTGCAAGGTGGCTGTGAAGCTCGGCCTGGCGCGGCTTCCCCATGGCGTGACTTGGCTGCAAATGGCTGCGGTCGGCACATTGGCGGGGATCGGATTTACGGTCTCAATCTTCATCAGCTCTCTGGCGTTCGCCGACCCTATCCATTTGATGGAGGCCAAGACTGCCGTGCTCGTTGCGTCGTTGCTCGCCGGATTGGCGGGTTTTTTCGCCCTGAAACACGAGGCAAAAATGGATGTCGTCACCGACCTGCCCGTCGAGTCCTGAGGGCTGTCCTTCTTGCCCAGACGGATACAGTATTGACAATCGGCTCTGCGGAGGACACTCCCGCGAAATTGATTTTTCGCTTTTGACGTATGGAAAGCGCTGTTAGGCTATTGGTAGCGGTCACGCACCGGGATTCAGGTGCGGAGTCACCCGTATCGGCCGGACTGCCCCCCGTCTGGCGTTCCGAGAAAAAAGGAGAGTTTCATGCGTTCGAAGTTGTTAGCAATGATGCTTGGCGCAGTGCTTCTGATGGGCCTCGCGGCCTGCAGTAAGAAAGAACAGGCCGCCCAGGCTCCACCAGCCACCACCACCGACCAGGCCGCCCAGCAGGCTCCCGCGGCAACTCCTCCGGCCCAGCCCGATCAAAGTGCTCAGGGTCAAACTGCGACAACCCCCGCAGCATCCACTACTCCGCCGACCGCGGCTCCGGCGACGACTCCCGAGCCTGCTCCAGTTTCGGCTCCTGTGGCCCAGCAAGAGCCACCACCTCCGCCCCCTCAACCGATCGTGATTCCCGCCGGCAAGACCGTAACCGTCCGCATGGGCAGCGGGCTTTCGTCCAAGACCGCCCAGGACGGCCAGACCTTTACTGGCACGCTGGCCAATGGAATTGCCGTGAATGGCAAGGTCATCGTCCCTGCAGGCTCGGGAGTCACTGGCACCGTATCCGAAGCCAAGTCGGCTGGAAGGTTCAAAGGCGAAGCCATCCTTGCCATTCGGCTCACCTCCGTTAACATCAAAGGTGCACCTCACCGAGTGAGCACGGACGAATACGTGGTGACCCAAAAGGGTAAGGGCAAGCGTTCGGCGGTCATGATTGGCGGCGGTGCTGGCGGAGGCGCGCTCATCGGCGGCCTCGCTGGCGGCGGTAAGGGCGCCCTCATCGGAGGTCTCGTCGGCGCGGGTGCCGGTACGGCAGGTGCGGCGTTCACCGGCAACAAGGAACTCAGCATTCCCGCAGAATCAGCCGTCAGCTTCAAGACGACCTCTTCGATCACCGTCGCACCGGCTGAATAAGCGAGTCCTGGTTCTGGATTTCAATGCAAAAGGGAGGCCGCGAGGCCTCTTTTTTGCGTGTAAGTCTGCAATTACGATTGGTATGGCTCGCAGAAATTCATCCCAGTGCGGCGACTTGTGGTAACTAACCTCGCGCCGCCCGTCTGCCTTTCTCGATGTACTTCTTCGCCTGCGCGGGGCCTCTGACACCAATGACTCTGTACTTTTCGGCCGACAGCTTGTGATAGTTCACGAAGAACTCCTCTAACTCTTCGCGGAACTGTTTGCCCAGATCGTCGATATGTTGGATGTCCGCCCAACTGTGATTGTCTTTTTCGACCGCTACTACGCGATCGTTTCTCTCTTTGCCTTTTTTGTCGCCCTGTTCGCCTTCGATAATGCCGATGATACGGCAACTCAGGACGCAACCCGTGAACGCCCGTTCGTCCATCAGCACTAACACGTCCACCGGGTCGCCATCGTCCGCCTTGGTAGAAGGGACGAAACCGAAATCATAAGGAAAATCCATGCCCGCCGGCAGGACCTTTTTTAGTTCAAACACCTTCTCCTTTTGATCGAAGGCGTACTTGTTGCGGCTTCCCTTGGGCGTTTCAATCACCACGCGGATGACTTCTTTGTTGTCCTTATCAAGCGAACGCAACCGCGAAGGGTCTGCGAGAGTATTCCTGTCAGTTCCGCTCTTACCCATGCAACCTCCTGTTCTTCGAAAGCTGTGTCCGCGCATCGAGCTCTTGGGCCGGCGTACAGAAGAATTTGATTCGTAAGGTTCTCCAGACCGTCTTACGGACGATCCACATTGTCACGGATACGACTAGCCATGCCAGGGTTGCTCCGGACAACACTAACCACACGGGGCCGCGCGGCGAGTATCTCCAGACAATTAGTGCAAATACCACAAGACCGAGGCTTCCGATGGCGGCTCCCGCTGCATCCGCCCCTGCTATCTCTCGTGCGCGAAGGATCCCTGCTCTTCCCCACCCGTTCCTTCTTCTGTTTCTCATGTTTTTCCAACAGAGTAGCGGTTGCGGGGAAAATGGCCGGAAATGCCAGAAACAGTCCTCCAACTCCGGGGCCATAGCGCTTGGCGATGATTCCGGCAAGCGCGGTAACAAGGCCGCCGAAGGCAAAGCGGACAAGATATTCGTACCACTTCGACCGGCTGAGAGCTGCGATATTGACTTCAATTTTCATGAATCAGTTCAAGAGCCCGTACAGCCCCAACGCAACCCCAAGCCAAAGGAGCAATGCCGCGCCCGTGGCTGGTAATGCCGCCCATTTCCGCCGAATCATCAGTCGGCTCACCACCGATGCGTAGATGAAGAAGGCGACAGCGCCGACAATCATCCAACGGCCTTCCAGGCTGGCGTATGTGGTGCCGTGCTGCTTGACGGCCAAATACAAGCTTGCGAGCGCGACCGACGGGGCAGCGCCGAAGAGTCCCGCGAAACTCTTGGGTTTCAGTAGGTCTCCCAGAATTGAAAAGCAGGAGACGACCACGCCGCCGACTACGGTTCGTAATAGGATCTCGTGCACAGCCCCTCCGGCGCGGGTTTTAAGATTATTGCCAGGTCGCGAAAACCCCAATGGACACGGCGAACATCACCGCCGTAGCGGTCCAACCAACGATTCTCAAATAAAGCGGGATCGTAAATTTGTCCATGACCTTCTTACTGCTAGCCATGTGCATGATGACGGCCATCAGCGGCGCGGCCAGCACCCCATTCAGAACGGCGGCCCAAAACAAAGCCCGTATCGGGTCGATGTGCACAAAATTGAGTGCTATTCCGGCCAGTGTGGCGACTGCGATGGTGATATAAAAGCCAGGCGCCTGTAGCGGTTTCTTCTCCAGGCTGCTTGGCCATTTGGCGCCTTCACCCATGGCATAAGCCGCCGAGCCCGCCAGAACCGGAATGGCCAGCATACCGGTACCTATAATCCCGCAGGCAAATAAACCGGCAGCCCAGCGGCCGGCCAGAGGCTGCAATGCCTGTGCGGCCTGCGCTGCGGTGGCAACGTCGGTTATGCCATGAGCATGTAAGGTCGCCGCCGTCGTCAGGATGATGAAGAAAGCCACAATATTTGACAGTGCCATCCCGAGATAAGTGTCCACTCGGATGCGGCCTAACTGGGCCGGCGCCTGACCTCCTGCCTGCTTTAGAGGTTTCTCTCCGCGATTGTTCTTGACCTCTTCGACCTCTTGCGAGGCTTGCCAGAAGAAGAGATAAGGACTGATTGTGGTTCCCAGCACGGCGATAAGGCCCGTCAGGTAATCCTTGCTCAACGTTAGTTTCGGCACTACGGTCGCATGCAGAACCTGCAGCCAGGACAAATGCACGAAAAATGCAGTCGCGACGTATGCAAAGAGCGAAAGGGTTAGCCACTTCAAATACTTGACATAACTTGTGTAGGGAACAAGCACCTGTAACAGCAACGACGTGACGCCGAACAGAAAAATGTAAATCCACGTTCTAGCGGGCAGTAACAACTGGGCTGCCGCGCCCATTGCGCCGATGTCTGCCCCTAGGTTGAAGACGTTCGCTATCAGCACCAGAGCAATTACGGAGCGAAGTGTCCAACGCGGATAGCATCGGCGGAGATTGGCGCAGATGCCGCAGCCGGTGACGCGTCCGATGCGGGCGCAGACCTCCTGAATGGCTGTCATAAGTGGATAGGTTAGGACCATTGTCCACAGCAGGGAGTAGCCGAATTGCGCGCCCACTTGCGAATAGGCTGCGATCCCACTTGGATCATCGTCCGAAGAGCCGGTAATCAGTCCGGGACCAAGCAGCAGGAGAACCGACTTCAGCCCGCGATGCGATGACAGTTTCTTGTGGTTGGAGTCGGAAGTCGAGGGTGAAGTGGCCACTTGTTTATGGGTTTGCGCGAGTTGTTCAGCGATCACGGCCATACAATCGCGAGTTCCGCGACCAGCGGGCGAAAACCGCCGTCTTGGGTTGAAGACGTCCGGTTCTGCCCGCCATTCGCTGCTTAAGCGGCTCGGCCAGGTTTACGCGAACGGGGAGATGGCTCCTCTGAACTCTGATCATTCGCCGCAGTATTGATTTCCTGGGAGAGTTCAGTGAGTTTCTCGTCCGTCTGCTTCTCTTCGTCCAGTGTCTGCTGGAGAAGTTTGAGGTGCTGGGTTTCGCCCAACAACTCGGCAAAGGCGCAAACTGTTCCGTATGCCGCAATCTCATAGTGTTCGACGCGCTGAGCTGCCCCAATCAGCGCCGCATCCATGACGTTGCCTTCGAAATCGTCGCCGATAACCTCTGAGCCCTCTTCGATGAGCCCTTCCATCCCGGCGCATTTCTTGCCGCTCGGACGTTCGCCCAAGGCCTCGAAAATCTGTTCCAGACGCTCCACGTGACCGCGAGTCTGCTCCAGGTGCTCGGTAAAACCATTGCTCAACTCTTCCGAGTTGGCGGCTTTGGCCATTTTTGGAAGCGCCTTGGTCAACTGTTTCTCGGCGCTGTAAAGGTCCCGTAGTTCGTCCACATAAAGTCCGCGAAGTGAATTTTTGGTTATTGCCATGCAAACGCCTCCATGAGACTGAGGTTACGGTGCCCCTGTATGGACACGCTATCGGGCGAACGCCGCAGTTCGCGCAGCCAATGTCCTGATGCTAAAAATTTCGCCAGCAAGTCACGGATCTGCGTAATCGAATTCGCTCGCATGCGCGACCTGTGCTAAATCGCGACTTAGAGGCTGGAGCCCTCGTCAGCTAATCCGTAACTTGGGAAAACACATCTGCGCGCCCAGATTACGGCGAATTCCTGGTGTGGGTAAGGGCAATGCCCGATATCCGCCTCTCCCGATTCGACGATATGATTTCAAATCACATCATTGCCGGATCGACCGCAACCTTCACTCAAAGTTGCCGGCGGAAAGATTTAACTATCCGTGGCAAAATCCCAAAACGTCATCATTACGGCGCTCATTTCAAACCTCGTAATTGCCGTCAGCAAGTTTGTGGCGGCCGCAATTACCGGGAGCTCAGCCATGCTGGCCGAGGCTTTGCACTCCATGGTAGACACCGGCAACAGCCTGATGCTGTGGTGGGGAGTGCGGCGCAGCAGACGGCCTCCCCACGCAAGCCATCCTTTCGGGCATGGTAAGGAACTATATTTCTGGTCATTCGTCGTTGCCGTGTCGATGTTCTCCGTCGGCGGAGTGGTTTCGGTCTACCAAGGAGTCGGAAGAATCCTTCGTCCCGAAGAACCAAAGGATCTAATCTGGAACTACGTAGTGATGGCCGTAGCGCTTGTGTCGACCCTTTATTCTCTACGCGTCGCAATGCGCGAGAAAGACAGTCGTGCAAGCAGGACGTCGATCATGGATTTCATCCGGCGCAGCAAGGATCCCACGGTTTTCACAGTGATTGTGGAGGAAGTCAGCGACGTTGCGGGTGTGCTGATAGCGTCGGCCGCTATTTTCCTCAGCCACGTACTACACCAACCCGCGATCGACGGCGTGGGAGGAGTAGCCATCGGCTTGGGCATGATTGCCGTTTCGGCCGTGCTGGCGAACGAATCTCGAGAATTATTGATAGGTGAGGGCGCGGACCGCGACCAGGTCGCTCAAATTCGTCAAATTGTGGAGCAGGACCCCGGGGTAAAAGAGGTGGGACAACTTCTGACGATGCATCTTGGCCCGAGAGAGATACTGCTGAATATCGAGATTCAATTCAAGCCACAGGGTTCGCTGCACCGGCTGGAGCAGACGATCGAGCGCATCGAGTCACATATTCGGGAAAAGAACAAGTCGGTGCGCCACATTTTTCTAGAAGCCAAGTCCTTGCGATCCGCTGGACGCAAATATTCTGCATAAACCTGCTGGGCACCGACGGTCCATGAAGAACGACGACAGATCTACGTCCACAAAGGTTCGGCATGCCGCAACTGATTCCAAGCTGGCTACCAGCATCGCCCCCAGACTGCGAACTATCGATCAGTTACGTGAGAAGGCTGCCGGGTGTCAGGCCTGCGACCTTTGGAAGACGGCTACTCAGACTGTTTTTGGAGAAGGCCCGTCTCGGGCGAAGCTCATGTTGGTCGGCGAGCAGCCAGGGGACCAGGAAGACCGCGCGGGGCATCCGTTTGTAGGGCCAGCCGGTAAGCTGCTGGATCGTGCACTGGAAGAGGCCGGAATCGACCGGAACGACGTCTATGTAACGAACGTAGTGAAACACTTTAAGTGGGCAGCGTCAGAACGCGGAAAAAGGCGGATCCACAAGAAGCCGCGAAGCATCGAGATTCGGGCGTGTAGGCCCTGGATCGAATCGGAGATACGAGTCGTGCGACCGAAAGTGCTCGTCTGCCTTGGAGCGACAGCGGCCCAGGCATTGCTGGGCAAGGATTTCCGCGTCAAAAGCCAGCGCGGGCAACTCGTTGATTCCGAACTGGCCCCTTACGCAACCGCGACCGTCCATCCCTCTTCTATTCTCCGTGCGCCGGATGAGGGAGCCCGCGAAGCCCAAATGGCGGCATTCGTCAAAGACTTAAAGGAGATTGCCAAGCTCCTTCGGCCGGGCCAAAAAGAGTAATCATTTAGCTTATCGTTGCAGAATTTCTCAGATTGCACGACAGCCAATGGCAATTACTTAGATCGCTGTTTGTCAGCTTCCAATCTTGCTCGCCGGTCAGCGGCCCAGCCATTCTTCGTGACCTGCCGCCCTCGCCCAAGAGCTAAGGCATCGGCGGGAACCTCCTCCGTGATGCACGATGCCGCCCCCACGTACGCACCCTTGCCGATCTTGATCGGAGCCACCAGGGTTGAGTCGCTCCCTACGAACACACCGTCTTCGATCACAGTCTCGTGCTTGTGCACTCCGTCGTAATTGCAGGTAATGGTGCCGGCCCCAATGTTCACACCCTCGCCAATTACCGCGTCCCCAAGATAGGACAGATGGTTCGCCTTCGATCCTTTGCCCAACTTGGTCTTCTTGGTCTCGACGAAATTCCCGACATGCGCTGCCTCCCCGATATCGCTTCCGGGACGTAAGTGCGAGTACGGGCCAATCTGGGCACCGTCGCGAACGATAGAGTCTTCCATGATGCAGCCCGGACGAATCAGCACCTTGTCGCCAATCATGCAATTGGTAATCACCGAATAGGAGCGAACGCGACAGTCTGAGCCGATCCTGGTCTGTCCAATAATCTGCACGAACGGTTCGATCACCGTGTCCGGACCAATCTCGACATCGGCATCGATATCGCACGTTTCCGGACGAAAGATCGTAGTACCGGCCTCCATAAGTTGACGTGTTTTCTTCTCTCGCAACTTGGCGTCCAGTTCTGCCAACTCCACGCGCGTGTTTACGCCCAGCACTTCATTCGAATCTTCAGCGCGCAGCGCCAGTACTTTGTCGCCCGCCTTACCAAGCACGCTTGCCATATCTGTGAGGTAAAACTCTCCAGCGGGATTGTCCGTCGTCAGTCTGTCGATATGCGAATAAAGCGGCCCGGTAGCAAACGCATAGATCCCGGAGTTGATTTCTCTTTGCTCGCCCTCGCGGTTTTGTAGCGCCTTCTGTTCAACGATGCGGTCAACTTCGTCCGTCGGCTCGGCGTTCTTGAGCTTGCGGAACACCCGGCCGTATCCAGTAGGATCCGCCGGCTCAGCCGTAAGCACCGTCATTGCCGCTTGGTTGGCAATGTGAAAGTCACGCACCCTTTCGATCGTCTCTGGATGAATCAACGGCACGTCGCCCGAAAGCACCAGCACATGACTAAACCCTCGCAGTGCCTCGCGCGCCGCCATCAGTGCGTGACCCGTACCTCGTTGCTCGATCTGCAGCACAAATTGGATTCCGGTTGACTGCAGCGTCTCACGCACCAGGTCGGCCTCGTGGCCGATGATGGCGAAGATGTTCTCTGGTGGAACAATTCTGCTTGCCGCGGCCACCACGTGGCCCAATAAGGTCTTGCCGGCAATCCGATGCAGCACCTTGGGATGCCGGGACTTTAGCCGCGTACCTTTTCCGGCTGCCAGAATCGCGATGGCGAATTCGAAATCGGGCGTTCTTCGTGGACTCGGCGGAGTTCGACGTTGGATTCATCATGACCTAACAGGGTATCAAGAGAAGCTTAAGATTCGCGTTTAGCGGCCACAACCGGAGTCTCAGGTGCCTCCACCATGAGCCGCAAGAGGTCATGTGCAACGTGATGGGTTTCGTGACGAGCGATCAGGCCTTCGTTGGGATCGATTTCCTCGGTCAGATAGTCGCCCAGAATCGGTTTCACTCCCATAGCCTCAATGCGGTCGGCATCCACCACGATCTGCGACTGTTGCTGCTCGGAGTACTTCTGGGCAAGCGTGGGAGACGCCGCCGTTTCGTTTACCAGGGCATAGTCGAAAAACTCATGCCGGGCGTGCCTGTAGATGGCGACGATGTGTTCCGAGGCTGTGAGGTTAAGACTCTCGTTGGCCTGCGTCATCAGGTTGCAAACGTAGACCTTGGCCGCCCGCGATTTCTTGATCGCTTTGGAAAGATCGTGTACCAGCAGGTTAGGAATCAGGCTGGTGAACAACGATCCCGGACCGACGGTGATCAAATCGGCGGTCTCAATGGCTTCCAGGGCCGCGTGTGCCGGCTTCGCGTTTGCAGGCGCCATACGCAATTCGGTGATGCGTCTCTGGCTGGCAGTGATGTTGGTCTCGCCCCGCACCACCGAGCCGTCATCCATGATCGCGTAGAGCTGAGCATTACTTGTGGTCGCGGGAAAGATATTGCCGCGCGTCGCCAGAATCGTCGCCGCTTGCTTGACCGCCTCGCTGAAGTCGCCCGTGACATCCGTCATCGCCGAGAGAAACAGGTTGCCGAAGCTGTGGCCCTCGAGACCCTCACCGGCTTTGAAGCGATATTGAAACAGTCTCGACAGCAGGGCTTCTTTTTCCGACAGCGCAACAATGCAGTTGCGAATGTCCCCCGGAGGCGGAACGTTCAGCTCTTTACGCAGACGTCCGCTGGAGCCACCATCGTCACTGACCGTAACAATGGCTGAAAGCTCCGAGATAAAGGGAAGTCCCCGGTCGAATGCCTCCTCGCCCGGCAGGATCACATGCTGTTTCAACCCATGAAGCAGCGTGGACAGTCCGGTGCCTCCTCCCATGGCAACGACTTTCATGGGGCGCGCCGGGGCAGCATGTTTGTAGCTCTGCATAACCAGACTGGAGTCTGCTAGAAATGCCACTTCTGTGAATCAGAAGGCACGTCCGCACTGGTATCAGGATATAGCAGTTCGGTAAAGCGTGGGTCATCCGAGAGGCTCTTGAAATCCGAGTCGTTCCTCGCCTGAAAACGGTTCGCGGGATTTAATCGTATCGCCTCATTCAGACCTGAGATCGCATCCGGAAAGTGTCCCATCAGGCAGTTCAGCGCCGCGGAACCGTACCAGACGAAGTCGAGTTTGGGATGCTTCTGCGACAGGTCACCAAATACCTCTCGCGCCTTGATGTAGTCGCCCAGGTTCATCAGCGAAACCGCGTAATCGTATTGCTCTTCCGGAGTCTTAAACTTGGCCGAGTCGCGGTTCAGTTGCTGGTTGCAGGTGTTGAGGTGGACCCCTGCCCGATCCGCCAATTCCGGACTTGCTCCGCCGATGAGCTTTTCAAAACAGGCCTTCGCCTTATCGTACTTATGGGCCTGCAGTGCCTTCAGGCCGGCCTCGTAGTTTTGCACAGCCTGTGAAAAACGAGGGTCGTCGGCCACCTTGAGGGGCTTGGCCGATCGAATACGGCCATCGGAGCCCGTTGGAGGAGGTGCTAAATCTATTTTTCTCTTAAACTTAGATGCCGTTTCCTGAACGTTTTCTGCCTCTTTTTTCTTCATCTAATTACATCCTTTGAGTCGTAAACGGCAGGCAACCCGTCAGGGCTGTGGAAAACCCAAATGTTACAGGCTGTGTGTGCTGAGTTATACCCGCTACGCGCGATGGCGTCAACTAGGCCCGAAAACGTCGCTCGCAGGCCACAATTAGTTCATGTTCGCGGCGGCGTCAAGGTCAATGGACTTCCAATCGCCTTTGATGATTCCTGCGCGAATCTGAGCCGGTGTTTTCTTCAACTTGGTTTCCTGGTAGGCGTAATAAACCTCTTTCATACAGACCGCGCAGTGCGCTCCATGCTCCGACTCAAAGCAGGTGTGAAGACTCTTGTGTCCGATACGCTCGCAATAGCAATAACACGGCATCTGATTGAGCACGCCTGGAATCTTGGCCGCCAGGGCGTACGCATGCACCTGGTATGGATACTTAAAGAGTTCGCCAACGCGTTGGTCTGCCGGCAGAATTGGCAACACCTCTCCCGGCGACGGGGCGCTGGTATTGTAGGCGGGAACGTGGTCTCCCTGGGCAAATGCGATTGCGGCCAACACAACAATCAGCGCAAGCAAGGCGGGCTTGTTCATCGCGGCAACCTCGGCTCGCTATTCTAGCCGAGAACGTCGTCGGTTCCCAAACGCCGATACGAGCCTCTCCACGCCCCCGAACCAGTTCGCGCAACTGCGACCGTCCCAGTGGTGTTCTCTATAATGAATTGAGAAGTCAAAACTCGCCTATGAGTTTCTTACATAACGGCCAACCCATCGATCCCAACGTTACTCCGTCGATCGAGACGCCAAATCGACTGTCCGAATCAGGCCACCAGACCGCGCGAGGGGGAAGGGTAAGGCCCGTCTTCGCCAGATGGCTGCGCGACATCGTGATCTCTCTGGGAGTGTCGGCGTTTTTCATCATCTTCCTCTATCAACCCGTCAAGGTCGAAGGAACCAGCATGATGCCGACTCTGGAAGACCAGGAACGGGTCTTCATTAACAAGTTCGTCTATCGCCTGGAAGCGATCGAGCGCGGCGATGTTGTGGTGTTTCGCTATCCCCGCGACACCTCGAAGAGTTACATAAAGCGCGTGATCGCAGTGG
This sequence comes from uncultured Acidobacteriaceae bacterium, assembly GCA_963696575.1. GTDB lineage: Bacteria > Acidobacteriota > Terriglobia > Terriglobales > Acidobacteriaceae > DASRAA01. The sequence goes on along the minus strand of CAVOKT010000011.1, from coordinate 539,178 downwards.
CTGGAGATCGCGTCAAAATCGAAGATGGCATCGTATACGTCAATGATCGCCAGATCGCAGAAGGCTACGTTCCCCAGATGTACGAGGATGTCCGCTCCTATCCGGAGACCGTGGTGCCGCCTCACGCATACTTTGTAATGGGCGATCACCGCAACCTGTCGAATGACAGCCGGGACTTCGGTCCGGTTGACGAGAGCTACATCTACGGCAAGGCTGTCTTTGGATATTGGCCCTTCGCCAAAGTGGGCAAGCTGCGCTAGCGAAGTCCTGATCGGGTTCGAAGGGTACGGGCTTCACGCCGTCCATCAATACCGCAACAGGGGGTTGGCTTTAGCCGCTGCGGGACCTCGCCTTCTGTGGTTCCTTGCGCACAACAGGGTATCTGATCAATTGAGGAGACGTCGATGAAACTGCTCCTGAAAGTTCTTCTGTGCGTCGTTGCACTCGCTGCCATGTCCTTCGCTGCCGATCGTGATCCCAACGTCCTGCTGCAGGCCGAGCGCGCTTTCGCCAAGGCAACCGCCGAGCGCGGCGTCGACGGCTGGATGGAGTTCATGGCGCCCAATGCCGTCGAGTTGTCAGCTGAGCCGCTGGTGGGACTTGACCAGATTCGGGCGGGGATGACGAAACAGTTCAAGCTGCCAGGATTCAAGATCACCTGGGAACCGACCAAAGCGGAGTTTTTGGGGCACGGCGACGTTGGCTACGCGGTCGGCCGCTACGAGGTTCGCTTCACCGGCGACGACGGGAAGGCCCGTATCAACCGCGGTAGTTATCTCACCACCTGGCACAAGCAAACCGACGGCTCGTGGAAGGTCGTGTCCGACATTGGCAGTCCCGATCCACCGTCGCAGTAGTCTGAACCGCTCGGGTTGCAAACGAGGTACACAAATGAAAGTGCTTCTGGCAGTTCTCATCTTCGCCCTGTCAATTCCGCTTATCGCTCAAGGCGGGAACAGCGGGACCCAGGACGAAATCCTGAAAGTGGAAAGGGAATTCGGCCGGGCAATCCTCAAGAACGATCCCGATGAAATCGCGCGATTTTTGGCTGACGACTGGATTATCATCGACTCCGATGGTGGCATCATCGACAAATCGCGTTTCCTGGACGTAGTCAAATCAGGCACCCTGACCCATGAAGCCATGGACTCGGATGACGTTAGGGCCCGAGTCTATGGAAACGCCGCAACCGTAACCGCGCTTACCACCACCAAGGGTAAATATATGGGGCAGGAGTTCACCACCCGGGAACGCGCCACTGACTTTTTCGTGAAAAAAGATGGGCGTTGGCAGTGTGTGGTCTCCCAGCTTACCCGGTTCGCAAAGAAGTAATACGTGCCAAAAGTTTGGCTAGTCGGCGGTCAGGCGATTTTCCGTCTCGTCCCTCTTATGCTGCGGTGCGATCCCTGATAAAATCGATAAAATCCACTCCTCGGAGAAGCAATGCAGGCAATCCTTGCGCTGGAAGACGGACGCATCTTCCGCGGCAAAGGTTTCGGCGCCAAAGGCGAATGCTACGGCGAAGTCGTTTTTAATACTTCCATCACCGGCTATCAGGAAATCTTCACTGACCCTTCCTACGCCGGACAAATCGTCGTTCTCACCAATCCCCAGATCGGCAATTACGGAACCAACTCCGAAGACAACGAAGCTACCCGCCCCTACATCGAGGGCTTGATTGTCCGCGAGTTCTCGCGCGTCAGCTCCAACTGGCGTTCGCAGGAAGTTGCCGAAGAATATCTGGAGCGCTACAAGATCCCCGTGCTCGCCGAAATCGACACCCGTGCGCTCGTGCGCCATCTGCGGACTCATGGTGTCATGCGCGGAGTCATCTCGACCCTCGAAAGCGATACCGAAAAGCTTGTTGCGAAAGCGCGTTCGATTCCGAAGATGGATGGCACCGACCTGGCGAAAGAAGTAACGACCCCTCGGGTCTATCAGTGGGAGGAGGGCGTGCGCTCCTTCGAGCCGACAGAAGTGGTTGGAGTCAAAGACGACGCTCCGAAGTACAAGGTCGTCGCCTACGACTACGGTATCAAGCAGAACATCCTGCGCCGGCTGGTGGGCGAATCGTGCAGTGTGACTGTGGTTCCCGCCACCACCAGTGCCGAGGACGTGCTCGCCATGAAACCCGACGGAGTGTTCCTGTCGAATGGTCCCGGCGACCCCGAGCCCGTCACCTACGCTCAGGACAGCATCCGCCGCATGATGGGCAAAGTCCCCATCTTCGGCATCTGCCTCGGCCATCAGCTCATCGGCCTCGCGTTGGGTGGTAAGACTTTCAAACTGCGATTCGGACATCACGGCGGCAATCATCCGGTTAAGCAGATGGCGACCGGCAAGATCGAAATCACGGCCCACAATCACAACTTCGCCGTCGATCCCGACTCGCTCAAACAAAGTGAAGTTGAGTTGACGCACATCGACCTCAACGACCAAACGCTGGAGGGCCTGCGCCATCGTTCTCTGCCACTCTTCAGCGTGCAGTATCACCCGGAAGCCGCTCCCGGCCCCCACGACTCCCACTACCTCTTCAAGGATTTTGTGAAGATGATGGAGGAGTGGAAAGGATGATAACAACCGATGCGGCTTTTGAAGGGGCGTGCCTTTAGGCACGCCGTAGAAGCCAATTAGAAATCCAGGGCTTTAGCCCCGGAGGGAATTCGAACTTGAGACCGACACGACAAATGACGCAGCCCGGAGCGACATACTTTGTCACTTCCCAGACCTGGCAGCGACGTCCACTTTTTCGAAATTCACTATGGGCTGATCTTTTTCTCGAAACCCTCCACAGTTACCGGGGCCGCGCATATCTTCTGCACGACTATGTTTTGATGCCCGAGCACTTCCACATCCTGATAACTCCGACCGTGACGCTTGAGCGCGCGGTTCAATTCATCAAGGGTGGATTTTCATTCAAAGTGAAAAAAGAGTTGGGATCTCCAATGGAAATCTGGCAGGTCGGGTTTTCCGATCACCACATCAGGAATGAAACCGACTACAGCAACCATGTGGGATACATCTACAGGAACCCCCTCGAGCGAAAACTAGTCGAGTGCGCCGAAGAGTATCCGTACTGCTCGGCGTTCAGTGAAGCTGATAAGGACGACGTCCCTCAGTGGCTAAAGCCACAGTCAACCCAACCCGGCACCGGCGCGACTGAAGTCGCGCCCCTTCAAAACCTAGATAGGGAATTGGTGACAAAGAGTTAATGCCACGCCGCAACGACATCGCGAAGATCCTGATCATCGGCTCCGGCCCCATCGTCATCGGCCAGTCTGCCGAGTTCGACTACTCCGGCGCGCAGGCCTGCAAGGCGCTCAAGTCCGAAGGCTATGAAGTGGTGCTGGTCAACTCCAACCCGGCCACCATCATGACCGACCCTGAGATGGCTGACCGCACCTACATCGAGCCGCTCAACCGCACTTATCTCGAAGAGATCATCCGCGTCGAAGCCGACATGCTCGCCGACAGCGGACGCCCCGGCATCTTCGCCGTGCTTCCCACAGTCGGCGGACAGACCGCTCTCAACCTCGCGGTCGAACTCGCCGACTCCGGCATTCTCGAAAAGTACGGCGCCCAACTCATCGGAGCGCAGCTTGACGCCATCAAGAAAGGCGAAGACCGCCTGCTCTTCAAAGACGCGATGACCAAGATTGGTCTCGAAGTTCCGAAGTCGTCACTGGTGAACAATCTTCGCGATGGTATCGACTTCAGCAGTAAGATCGGCTTCCCTGTCATTCTTCGACCGTCATTCACTCTCGGAGGAACCGGCGGCGGCATCGCCTACAACCGCGAAGAGCTCATGGAACTTGCTGGCTCGCGGCTTCGATCTCTCGCCCGTCCACGAGGTGCTGTTGGAAGAGTCCGTCCTCGGCTGGAAAGAATATGAGCTCGAGCTGATGCGCGATCTCGCCGACAACGTCATCGTCATCTGCTCCATCGAGAACTTCGATCCCATGGGTGTGCACACTGGCGACTCCATCACCGTCGCTCCGGCGCAAACCCTCACCGACCGCGAGTACCAGGCCATGCGCGATGCCGCCATCGCCGTAATCCGCGAGATCGGCGTCGAGACCGGCGGCTCCAACATCCAGTTCGCCGTCGATCCCCACAACGGACGCATGGTCGTCATCGAGATGAACCCGCGCGTCTCGCGATCGTCGGCCCTGGCTTCGAAGGCAACCGGGTTCCCAATCGCCAAGATCGCAGCCAAACTCGCAGTCGGCTACACACTCGACGAGATTACCAACGACATCACGCGCAAGACGCCCGCCTGCTTCGAACCAACGCTCGACTACGTTGTGGTAAAGATTCCCAAATGGCAGTTTGAAAAGTTCTCCGGCGCCGACGAATCGCTGGGTCCGCAGATGAAGTCCGTCGGCGAGGTCATGGCCATCGGCCGAACGTTCAAGCAGGCGCTGCTCAAGGCTGTGCGTTCGCTTGAGACCGGCAAACGCATCGGCTCCGAGAAAATCGAGCCGCGCATTCTGACCAAGCGGTTGGTCACTCCACATCCTGAGCGCCTGCAGTACATACGCTATGCGCTCTCGCAGGGAATGACTGTGCGCGAGATCGCGCAGATGACCAACATCGATCCCTGGTTTCTGCATCAGCTCAAGGAAATCTCCGACGAACAAGAGAACATGTTGCGACTCTCGGCAGAATCGGTGACCGCGGACCAGCTTCGCGACTTGAAGCGCGTCGGCTTCTCCGATGCGCGACTAGCGCAAGCGCTGCAACTGGGTAACGGCAGCGGCTTATTGGAAGCGGCGCACAAGTTGCGTAACCAGCATGGCGTTCGTCCTGTTTACAAACGCGTCGATACCTGCGCCGCCGAGTTCGAGAGCTTCACGCCGTACATGTACTCGACCTACGAGGAAGAAGACGAGGCCACGCCGACCGATCGCAAGAAGGTCATCATCCTCGGCAGCGGCCCCAATCGCATCGGGCAGGGAATCGAGTTCGACTACTGCTGCTGTCACGCCGCCTTCGCCCTGCGCGACGACGGTTACGAGACCATCATGGTCAACTGCAATCCCGAAACCGTCTCCACCGACTACGACACCAGCGATCGCCTCTACTTCGAGCCGCTCACCTACGAAGATGTGATGGCGGTCTACGAGCACGAAGCCGCAGGCGGCGCGCCCATCGGGGTCATCGTGCAGTTCGGCGGACAGACTCCACTGAACCTCGCCCTGCCTCTGAAAGGCGCAGGCGTGCCCATCATCGGAACCTCGCCCGAGAGCATCGATCTCGCCGAAGACCGCAAGCGTTTCGGCAAGCTGCTCGAAGAACTCGACATCCCTCAGCCTCCGGGAGCCACCGCCGCCAGCGTGGAGGAAGCGCTTGCCAACGCCAACCGCGTCGGCTATCCCGTGCTGGTGCGGCCCTCCTACGTGCTCGGCGGACGCGCCATGGTCATCGCCTATGACGACGAGTCCATCCATCGCTACATGAAAGAGGCGGTCGAGTACTCGCAGGAGCGCCCGGTACTGATCGACCACTTCCTCGAATCGGCCACCGAAGTCGATGTTGACGCCCTCTCCGACGGCGAAGACGTTGTGATCGGCGGCATCATGCAGCACATCGAAGAGGCCGGCATTCACTCCGGCGATTCGTCCTGCGTTCTGCCGTCGGTCGATCTCTCGCCGGAAGTGCTCGCCACGATTCGCGACTACACCTTCCGTCTAGCGCGCGCCCTGAAAGTCATCGGCCTGATGAACATTCAGTACGCCATTCAGCGCGACAAGGTGTTCGTGATCGAAGTCAACCCGCGCGCCTCGCGCACCGTGCCTTACGTCTCGAAGGCCACCGGAGTTCCGCTCGCCAAGATCGCCGCTCGCCTCATGACCGGACGCAAGCTGCGCGAGTTCCTTCGGGAGAACGTCGAACGCGGCACCGACCTCGACACCGGCAACTGCTATTACGTGAAGTCGCCGGTATTTCCCTGGGGCAAGTTTCCTGGCGTCGACACCGTGCTCGGCCCCGAGATGAAATCCACCGGCGAAGTCATGGGCGTGGCCGACAGCTTCGGCGAAGCATTCGCCAAAGCGCAAGCCGCTGCCGGACAAGTTCTGCCGACCTCGGGGCGTGTCTTCATCAGCGCCAACGATCGCGACAAGCCCTTCGTTGCCGAAGTCGCGCAGCGCTTCGTCGAGCTTGGCTTCAGCCTGGTCGCGACCCACGGCACCGCGAAGATCCTCGAAGATGCGGGCCTGCAAGTCGAGCGCGTGTACAAAGTCAAAGAAGGCCGTCCCAACGTGGTCGATCTCATCAAGGGCGAGCGCCTTCATCTGATCGTCAACACGCCGCACGGCATCGATCCCTGGTTCGACGAGAAGGCGATTCGTCGCGCGGCTGTGACCGCGCGCATCCCGACCATCACGACTCTGTCGGCAGCGCGGGCCGCCTGCGAAGGCATCGCAGCCCTGCAACGTGGAGACGTCAAGGTCTACGCTCTGCAGCAGTTGCATGCCGAGCGTGCAGCCGCAGCGAAATAGTTTCATGACGCGAAATCAGTGCCGATTAATCAACTATTCACTAACCACCATCCACTAACCACTGGTGCACCTATGTTCTTACACGGAATCTTCCCCCCGATCACCACCCCGTTCTACCCGGACGGCAACATCTACTTCCGCAAGCTCGAGCAGAACGTCGAGCACTATTCGCGCACGCCCACCGCGGGCATCGTGGTCCTCGGATCCACCGGAGAGGCCATCCTGCTCAGCGACGACGAGCGCCGCGAAGCCCTGAAGACCGCCCGCGATGCCGCCTCCAACGACAAGGTGCTCATCGCCGGAACCGGCGTCGAGTCCGCCATCGAGACCCTGCGCCTCACCGAGTACGCCTACGACATCGGATACGACGTCGCCATGGTCCGCACCCCGCACTACTACAAAGGACAGATGGCCAACCCGCAAAACATGCTGGCCTTCTACCGATTCGTGTGCGACCGCTCGCCTCTGCCGGTCATCATCTACAACTTCCCGCAGGCCACCGGATACGACATCCCCGCCGAGCTGGTCATCGAGCTCGCCGAGCACCCCAACCTCATCGGCATCAAGGAGTCCTCCGGCTCCATCGAGAAGGTGCAGAAGATGGTCGAAGGCACGCGTCACATTCAACGCAAAGCCACCGTCACCGAGACCTTCGCAGCAGTCACTGGACGCATGTTGCAAGCGGCCGCTGCTCCCGCCAGCACTGAAGGTGGAGCGCTGGTTTCCATCGGAGCCCGCCCCCAGCGCTGCTTCTGACAAGGCTCCCGCGCCCAAGCCCTCGTCGGCTGCGGTCAAGGTGGTGGGCTCGCTCAAGACCCGCCAGAAAGAGGTGGGATTCCAGGTGCTGGTAGGAGCGGCCCAGAAGCTCGCTCCCTCCCTCGATGTGGGAGCGGTAGGCGCCATCCTGGCCTTTGCCGACTGCGCTCCCACTGCGTGTTACGAGATCTACGCCGCCTGGAAAGAGGGAGACATGGCCCTCGCCGCGCGAGAAGCAGGAGCGCATCGCGAAGGCCGCAGTTCGCATCGTGGGAGAGCTCAGCATCCCGGCCGTGAAGTACGCCATGGACTTCAACGGCCTCTACGGAGGCCCCCCGCGCCTGCCCCTGCTCGCCTCTCACGGCGGACCAGAAGGCTGAGGTTGAGAAGCTGCTGGAGAACATTCGGAACTGAGCGGGCGTTTGTTGAATTGTCACTACCCCCTCCCCTCCCCCTCAAAATTCCTTGTTTTCATGAGGATGGCGGGAAATTGCGCGCAAGTGGTGATGCCAAAGCACTTACAGCGCAAATTCTTGATTTGTAAGCCGTTACATCGTTACTCCTAGGCAGCTTGCGGCCGGCGGAGGTGCAGCGACGCCTGCTGCAGAGCAAACAGCAGGGCGCTAGCCCGCCGAGGCTCGATGCGGTTGGCGGCGAGAGCGTCCATCACCTCGAAGAGTGCGATCTGCACGTCCGTCGGGGTTTCCAATGGCGGGAAGTGCAGCTGGAAGTTGGCGGCACGGCGGCAGGTGCGGGCACGTTGATGGCTGCGGTCGAGGTCGCGCTGATGGAAGTAACAGAATTGCTTGCCGCGAAGAGCCGGAGAACCGCAAAGGACGCCATCGGCCTTGCGATGGCCACAGGTAGGACAGGACATGATTGCCTCCGAAAAACGGGCTAGACGCTCTTCGCTTTTCGCTATTCGCGTTTCGCGAAGAACCAATTAATACAGGCTGTCGGTATGCCGGCAGCAAGGGTCGTACGACGTGCGACTGGGGATCTGCGCCCCCACGTTATGAGCGTGACAAAATGCGCAGGGAAAAAGCAAGGATTATTTGAGAAAAATGAGGGTGGGTTCCCGATTTGGGAATTTGAGTGGACCGTTTGGTGTCCGCGATAACGAAGATGGTAGCCCCAATATTCGCGGCCGGTGGCAGCGGCCGCTTTACAAGCGCGTCCGGTGTCGTAGGTGTGGGTGCAGGTTTTGTATTCCAAGTAAACCCCCTAGTTTCGAGTTTCAAGTTTCGAGTTTCGAGTAAGCCATCGACAGGAACTCCACCCCTTCGGCTGCGCTCGGGCAGGCTCTTCGCAAAAACGGCGAAAGGATGAGGCGCCCACCGTCCGGGCATCGTTCTCCAGATTTCAGGGTAGGCAGCGGGGAGGGGAGAGTCTAGGAAATAGAGGACTTCGATGTTACGAAGGTGGGGGGTGGGTAACCAGTTTGGAGCTTCAAGTAAAGATGGAAGGTTCCATCCTGCAGTCGACAAGACGGTCGAAAGACCCACACAAGCAAAGGCGGTTTGTGTGGGGCACCCGGCCGGGGTCCCACCGTTATCTGGGGACAATGACCGGGATACCGCGGCTACCTAGGTCCGTTATGAGTCTCGGGAGGGAAGCATAAGTACTGTCAATCACCGACCGGTCGAAGGCGTTCGGGAAGTTCATGTCCAACCAGATTCCTTGGTAGGCGGATTGAATCTAGGGTTGCGATCCAGTTATTCGTGTCAGGAATGACAGGCAGAAATAGGTTGCTTTGCCCGCGAAGGATCTCGGCCAGGTCGCTAAGAAAGATCATATATATATCGTGCACACCAGGATTTGCGTGGCGGGGATTTGCCGCGTAAGCGGCGCGAAACCGCTGAATGTTTCTCGCCATTCGTGGAGTGACAGACCCCCGGACCACCATTGCGGCCCTAGTTGTACGGACAGAACTGAGTGAATGACGATCCGCAGAGTGTTCTCGATCGAATAGAGCTTCCAATACAAATCCTTGCCGACTTTTTTCCCGCATCGAGCTCACTCGGTCTGCTGTGTACGAGTAGTTCTTAAGTCTCGGACGGCAGGCATGGTTACTTAGAACCCTTCTTTCGAGTCGCATATAAGACTTGGCTAATGGTCGCAGCTTTTGTTTGGAGCAAGTCGGCAATTTCGACGTTCGTAAAGCCTGCAATACTCAGCTGAAGAGCCTTGTCTGCCTGACTGGCTCCCTTCATGGATTGAAGCAGCAAGAGCGCCAGCAAGCGTTCGGTTCGATCAATCGATTCGGATTTCAAGCGGCCCCCTTCTTGGTGCGGAGATTGGAGGTTACAGTTCTGACAGTTGCGGCCGAGGTGTTAAGAACATCAGCAATGGTTTGATTGTCCAGGCCAGCTATTTTTAGCAGCCTCGCTCTCTCCCCCATGCTCTTGTCCTCTCCGACCTGTAAACTCACAATTCGGATGAGCAGATCGATCTTGTCGTTAAGTTTGCGCAACAAGGATTCGGTGGACTCTGACATGGATACTCCTTCATGCATTCATATTGTTTCGCGACTGGGTCGGATCTCACTCGTCTTTGTCTGGGATATTGTCTTCAGAAAAGTACTTTGCATATTTGGCACGCAACCGATGGGAGTCCTCAAGGCCGATAACTCCAACAGAATCTCCCTCCCGGTCTCAAACGACTTACGCGTGGCGCACGCTAACATCTGTTCCGGAACGCTCTCCTCAATTCGGCCTTCAAACTGAACAAAGAAGACGTCCGCATTGGTTGAAAAAAGGCGCTGTATCTGATCTCCGTTCTTTCCAAGCTTACCCGGCACAAGAGGTGGAGAAGTCGCGGGACCCTTGAACGCGAATGCCGCTAGAACCCGCTTGCCGCCAATCTTCATATTCGTACTGTAAAGGTCGTTCTTTTCTCCGCCCCAGTCCTGAAACTGCCCCCGATTTCCCAAAATCGCTGCTGTGCCGTACTTGAATAGCTTCTCCGGCAGCCGTTTCGGAGTCAGCTTTGGCAGGTCACTCGCTTTGAGGGGGCGCGCCCTAGCGAAGTCGTCAATGTCATCGATGAAAATCTGTCTCACCCTGATCTGACGAGGGGAGACGGTTCGCACTTTGACGTTGATTGTGGCTGCCTGTTTCCTCTTGGTGGGAACGTCTACCATCAGGCCTGGTTCTGCGTAGCGGAGGATGCGCGCTTTCTCCGCATTGATATGGTTGTATTTCTTAAACGCGTTTCGTTTGCCAACCTTGAATCCCCCCTCGAAGTAGTCCTTGTGGGCCATCGGCGTGGCCAGTTGCGAAACCTTGACTTCGGTCAGCCCGGTCATTGTCGACAAAAGCGCGGTGTCCTTAGGTTTGTTGCCACCGCTATAGATAGCTTCGAACACCTTTAGCTTTCCGTCAGATGTCGACAATTCGGTAGCGATCTTGGTGACGACTTCTTCCGAGTTCGCGGGGAAATCAGTTGTGCGTTGGATCGTCATGAGGTGGTGGTCCAACTTCCGGCGTTGAGTGGCGGTTACATGTCGAACGGTTTGATATATTGACTTGCCGTCCTTTACCAGGAGTCCAACGCTCTCCCATTGAGACCAAAGCCCAGAGATTTTTCCGCTGACATTACCAGTTCGCTTCTCAAGCTGCGTCCTAGTGAGCTTACCTGTCTGCTCATATAAGTCGCGAAGTGTATCATCTGTTAGCTGCTCCTTGAGAAGTGGGAGCAATTGGACCTTCAATAGCCGCCGAAGGAGCGTTTCAATCCGATCCAGTGTGTTCTCTGCCATTGTGATCACCCATCATTCGGAAAATGATAGCTCTGCAAACCAGCCAAGCTTGGACGGTTACTTCGCCCTGGTCTTTGCCGAGCCCTTCTTCGCTACTGAAAGCTCCACGCTTACGGTTCCCGGGGTTGTTCCAATCAGCGCTGCAATCTCGTTGCGATCGAGGCCGGCGGTCGCAAGGAGGCGTATTTGCTCTCGTTGTTTTTTCCCGGCCATCAAGTTGAGCGCCAGCATGCGGGTCATTATGCGAAGCTGTTTATCAGTGTCTTGGGTTTCGTCTTTCATTGTTTCGATATGCCCTTCTTGCCTTTTGCCTTACGGCCGCTTGAAAGCACTGCATTAACATAGTTGCCGGGTTTTCCAGTTATCGAGGCAATATCTGCGGTTTTCAGTCCCAACTCTGAAAGCTTAGTGATCTTTGCCGATGGAGTTTCGTACTTCTGATCTAAGTACAGCCAGATTAGAACATTAAGTCGAGCTCACTGCCGAATCCGTAGTGCTTGCTAAAGTCTTGACCAAGGCAGTACCTCCTAGCACAGCGTAAGCGCCACGTACAATAGTCTGCACTTCTTGATTGATTAGCAAGTATTGCTCTCAAAAACTTCGCAAGTCAAACTAAATTAGGAATCGTGATCTACACCGCGGGGATATTGCGTCGCGGCTACCCAGACCTGAAGGTGTGGGCTTTTTTCTGTCGTCTCGCGGGACGAGGGTGGTGCGCGTGCATCATTGCAGTGCGAAGAAAGAGCAGATGCCTCGCTGCGCTCGTCGTTACAAACGTTTAGAGGGGCGGTCAGCGGCGGTTGAAGAGCAGGTCCCCCACCCCTCCGAGGCGGAGGCGCGAGAGATAACAAACCGAGAGATGCGGCGAAGGTTTTCGCGACTGCAAGTGAGAAGAAGCGCGGAATTTATGAGCGCGCGAACGCCAGCAGCGGACCGATGTCGTGGTTGTCGGCGGCCTGCAGGGCCGCGATATAGCGCTGGCGCACGGCGCCGGCATCCTGCAGATTGGCGCTTCCCCATGAAAACCGCTCTCCCCCGAGCCTCATCACGAGCAGATCGGCCATCAGCCGGGAGTGGCGTCCGTTGCCGTTCGGGAAACGGATGAATCTGCACAAGCCGGTGATGGAAGCGCACCGCGATTTCATCGGGCGGATATGGCTTGTATTCGATCCACGCCTTGGTGTCGTCGAGCAACTGGCGCAGCGGCCACGGGAATCTCATAGTAGGGAATCCCGAGATTGCGTTCGCTCGTCCTGAACTTCCCGGCCCAGCGCCATACGTCGCCGAGCATCTGCCGGTGCAGGTCCTTGATGAATTTCTCGCTCAGCAGATCGCGGCGGCGGCCGAGCGCCCAGTCCTGCGCGCGCGCGATGTTTTCCTGCTCGGCTTCGTTCAGCTCGCTGCGATAGGCGATGTGCGCGGGAATCAGCTCGCGCTTTTCCTCGGGCGTCAGCGGTGTCGCGTCGTCCGGCTGCTCGAAAAGGTCGCTCACGGGGCTAGTCCCAGAACAGCCGCGGGTTCGTCTCGCGCACGATTTCATCGAGCCGCGCTTCGGCGTCCTTCGCCGTCACCTTCTGGTCCTCCAGCAGCATCGAGTGCTCGACCGGCCCTCGGCGGCGGCGCGCGAACAGCGCGCGCGCGGTCGCGGACGGTGGCCTCCAGCGGCTTGTTGGGCACGAGCGCATAGACGAGCGTGCAGTCGAGCGCCTCGGCCACGCGCCGCAAGGTCGCCAGCTCGATGGTGCCCTTCGCTTCGGATTGCTCGATGGCGACGACGGAAGGCTGCTTGACCCCAGCCGCTTCGCCAGTTGCGCCGTTGTCATGCCGAGCGCCTCGCGGACGGCCTTGATCCATCCGCGCACGGGCGGGGTGTAGCGCGTGGCGGGTCCCAATTCCTGGAAGCGTTCATCGAGATGGGCGCGGGATTGGGCGGCGAGTTTGGGTTTAGTCATATGGTGTGGCCTATTATCTTTGCAAGACTTGATAGATTATAGACTATTATTATTGCGTTAGCCAATAGTCTTAAGGCTATCGATAATAATCTGGCGACAAAAGGGGGTCCTTCGACTCCGGCGGCAGGGCCGCCTCCGCTCAGGATGACAAAGAACAAGCAGTTGTCAGTGGTCGGTTGTCAGTTGCCAGAAAAAGCAGATCCCTCACGCCCGGGGCGCGAGGGGTGAGAAACAAACAATAGAGGGCTGTAACGGCGCACCTAAAGGTGCGCCCCTTCAAAATCCAACCACGGGATGCAGCGCTGAAGCGCCGCACTACCCTAGAGCAAACATCCCCAGAGCGAACATTGCCAGAGCGAGCATCCCGCAAAAACGCGGTGCGTCCAAACGAGCATCCCTTAAGAAGTAGTTATCTCAATCCTCAGCGGCGGGGTGTGATTCATATCCATCGTCGCTGAGACGGCGGCCAGGGAGGGGATGATGGCGTTGGCGGTGGAGAGCTCGTCCTGCGGGTAGGTGGTGGGGAGGGCGATGACGGTGGCTCCGGCGGCGTGGGCGGCGCGGATGCCGGAAGGGGCGTCCTCGAAGACCAGACAGGTGCGGGGATCGAAGCCGAGGGCGGCGGCTCCGGCGAGATAAGGCTGGGGATCGGGCTTGCCGCGGGTGATGTCGCTGGCGGTGATCATGGTGGGAGGGATGGGGAGTCGAGACGGCGAGGAGGCGGGTGGTGGCGAGGCGGCGTCCGCCGGAAGTGACGATGGTGTAGCGGTCGGGCGGGAGAGCGGCGAGCAGGGCGCGGGCTCCGGGCAGGACGCGCGAGGCCGGCGACGTCGGCGATTTCGGCTTGCTCGATGAGTTCGGCTTCGTGAGGGGCGTCGAGGTGGGGCGCGACCAGGCGGACGGTCTCGACGGTGGGGCGGCCGTGTCCGATGTGGACGACGTAGGCGGCGTCGAGGTGGTGCTGGTTGGCCCAGGCTGTCCAGATGCGGGAGCCGCAGGGAGTGGAGTCGACGAGGACTCCGTCGAGATCGAAGAGGATGGCGTTGACGTGGTAAGTGGGCACGTGGACAGTGTCGCAGAGGGGGGAGGGCGGGGGGAAGGGGGAGTTAGATCCCACGCGTTGAGATGCGCTCCGTCGAAAATCATTCACCACGGAGACACGGAGGGCACGGAGTCTCAATTAGCTAAGATCTGTCTGCGATGTGCGCGTCTCTGGTGATTTTCAACTTCTTGCGTAGGTGCACATGGACTCTCAGAGCGGGCTCTTTCGCAAGCACGGCGAAAGGATGGGGCGCCAAGATGGTGCCGCCGGCTTGAAGCCGGCTCGCATTTTTAGTCGGGCCTGACCGCGGGCTCACGCCCACGGCTCACACAAATTCCGCCGCTGAGCGGCTCAATCCAACACCTACAAAACAACTGAGTATCCTGGCTGCGGTTCCGCTATATTGGCAGTGATGCCATCGCTTGCACTTTCGAGCCTGATTGGCGCGCCTGTCTATGATCCGTCGGGCACTTCGCCAGTGGGAAAAGTGCGCGAGGTCGCGCTGCTGCCGCAGGAAGATCCGAACCGCATATCGGGATTCGTGGTCAGGACGCGCCACGGTGACCGGCTGCTGGCGATCAAGCACGTCAGCGAGGTCAATGGCGGTGTGCGCGGCGACACCATGTCCGACGGCTGGACGCCTTACTCAAGTGGCGAAGGTATGTTTCTGCTGGAGCGTGACCTGCTCGACCAGCAGATCATCGACGTTTATGGCCGCAAGGTGGTGCGGGTGAATGACGTCGATATTCACGAAGAGCTGGGGCACGGACATATCGTGCTGAAGCTGGCCGCGGTGGATGTGGGCGCACGCGGAGCGATGCGGCGGCTGCTGCGGGGAGTGGTTCCGTCGGGGGCGCTGCGCGCAATGATGGAGCGGATTCCGCCGCGAATGATTCCGTGGGAGTTCGTGGACCTGATCGAGACCGATCCGGCGCGACGGGTGAAGCTGAAAATCTCGCTGGATCGGTTGGCGAAGCTGCATCCGGCGGATATCGCCGACATCGTGGAGGACCTGGCTCCGACGGAGCGCGAGGCGGTGTTCGAGACGCTGGATGAAGAAGTGGCGGCGCAAACGCTGGAGGAAATCGATCCCAAGATGCAGGTGTCGATCCTCAGCTCGCTGGATTCGGACCGCGCGGCCGACATCGTGGAGGAGATGGATCCCGACGCCGCGGCGGATTTGCTGGGGGACATGCCTCCGGAGGCCTCGCAGGAAATTCTGACGGAGATGCAGCCGGAGGAGCGGGCCGAGGTCGCCGAGCTGATGACCTTCGAAGAGGACACGGCTGCGGGGCGCATGACCACCGAGTATATGGCGCTGAAGTCGGGCGCGAAGGTGTCGGACGCGATTGAGATGTTGCGCAACTTTGAAGGCGGGCTGGAGAGCATGAGCACGATCTACATCATCGGCGAGCGGGAGAAGCTGCTGGGACAGGTTCCGCTGGCGAAGATTGCGCTGGCTACACATGACACTCCGTTGATGATGCTCAGCTCGAGTCATATGCCGACGATCCATCCGGGGGCCGATGAGAAAGAAGTTGCGGAACTGTTTGATAAGTACAACCTGCTGACGCTGCCGGTGATCGACGATGAAGGGGTTCTGACCGGCGTGATCACGGCGGATGATGTGATTAATATGCTGAGGGCGAAGCTGTAGCAGAAGGTTTCCCTGACAGCCTGATACGACACGGAATGAAACGAAAAGAAGCCAGGGCTAAAGCCCCGCCCCATTTCCAAGCCTATTTCGCCAGGCTGAAGCCTGGCGCTTCCACCTAAAGAAGCGACTTGCGGCGCGGCTGAAGTCGCGCGCTCTTAAACCGCTGTGTTTCCCAACAAGCCGCCAGAATGACTTGGCGAAGTGTGCGTTGCATTGGCGCATATCACGACGTGCGGTTATTCTGAACAGGCTTCGCGATCTCACCTCAAACTCCGGTGTCATGTCTGAAACGCGTCGTCTGAAAGTCTGGAGAATTCGCCTGTTGATGTTCCTGGCCGTGATTGGGCCGGGGTTCATCACGGCGAATGTCGACAACGATGCCGGGGGCATCTACACCTATTCGGCCGCGGGAGCGCAGTTCGGATACCTGCTGCTGTGGGTGATGATTCCCATGACGATCGCGCTGGTGGTGGTGCAGGAGATGTCGGCGCGCATGGGCGCGGTCACGGGCAAGGGCCTGAGCGACCTGATCCGCGAGGAGTATGGGTTTCGCATTACGTTTTTCATGATGCTGGGGCTGATCATCACGAATTTTGGTAACGTGGTGGCAGAGTTTGCGGGCATCGCCAGCAGCCTGGAGCTGTTTCACATCTCGCGGTACATCAGCGTTCCGGTTGCGGCGCTAGTTGTCTGGTTCATGGTGGTGAAGGGATCGTACAAGAGCGTGGAGAAGGTCTTTCTCGCAGCTTCGTTTTTCTATTTTGCCTACATCATCGCGGGCGTGCTGGCGGGGCCAAGCTGGAGAGAGGCGTTTGTGGCGACGTTCAAACCTCCGCAGAGTTCGGCGTTCCATAATTCGGCATATCATCTACATGGTGATTGCGGTGGTGGGAACGACGATCGCGCCGTGGATGCAGTTTTATCTGCAGTCGTCGATTGTGGAGAAGGGAATTACGGCGCGCGAATACAGGGCCTCGCGCTGGGACGTGATTCTGGGCTGCCTGTTCACCGACCTGGTCGCGTGGTTCATCGTGGTGGCGTGCGCGGCAACGCTGTATGCGCACGGCGTCCGGCAAATTCGTGATGCGGCGGACGCGGCACAGGCGTTGCGACCGCTGTCGAATGAGTTTGCGTACATTTTGTTTGCGGCGGGGCTGTTCAATGCGTCGATTTTTGCGGCGTCGATCCTGCCGATTTCGACGGCGTACACGGTTTGTGAAGGGCTGGGATTTGAATCGGGTGTAGGAAAGAAATTTGGCGAAGCCAAGGTTTTTTACTGGCTGTACACGCTGCTGCTGATCGCGGGCGGAGCGGTGATCCTGATTCCGAATATTCCGCTGGTGAAGATCAGCATTCTGTCGCAGGTGGTGAACGGTATCGTGCTGCCGTTCGTGCTGATCTTCATGCTGCTGCTGGTGAACAAAAGCGAGTTGATGGGTAAGCACGTCAATGGCACGTGGTTCAATGCGATTGCGTGGGCGACGACGATCATCATGATCGGGCTGACGATTGCGTGGTTCGCGACGGGCGGGGGAAGTTAAAGAACAGTGGATAGTGGGTAGTGGATAGAAAATCAGGCTCGCAGCAACAGCGCCGTCGGTGGAAGCCGGCCATACCTGCAAGTCTATGCTAGAGCAGTTCTCCGGCAGCAATCTGACGGACCAGTTCCTTGTCGGCGTCGAGGAAGTCGAGCGCAGGAAGGTCTGCACGTCTTACCCATCGGACATCGCGGAAGATCCGGTTCTGCAATTCGTTGAGGAATCGATCAACAACGAAGAAATGCAGGTTGACCGAGTTGCCATTCTGGTAGGTGTGCAGGATTTGGGCTATCTCGCGACCGATTTCAGCCTTGATGCCCAGCTCTTCGTCGAGTTCGCGATGTAGTGCCTGGGGCGGAGTCTCGCCGTCCTCAATTTTGCCCCCGGGGAATTCCCACTTGAGTGCAAGGGCCTGATGTTCAGTCCTCTGACAACAGAGAATTTCATCGCCGCGCAGGATCAAGGCGGCCACCACTTGTTTGGTCAAAATGAGGGCCTCGTTCTTTGAAGTGCCATGCGAGCGAAGTCAAGATAATCGTTCATGAATTTCCGGAAAGAGGCAATAACCTCAGGGGCTTAAGCCCTGATTTCACGTGTTCCAGTACGGCACGGCTGAAGCCGTGCCCCTTCAAAGACGCATTCAGGTAAAAGACCCGTTCAGGCCGAAGATTGCATTCAGGGTATCAGCCCTTGAAATTTGCGGTCTCAAGATAGCGTCCGACGAGGCTGGCGCAATGTTCGACCAGTTGGCGGTCGTCATCGGTGAAAGCTGCAGGAACATGGCTGTCGATGTCGAGTTCTCCGACCACCTTACCGTTCACGAAAACCGGAGCAACAATTTCGGATTTGGTTTCGATCGAGCAGGCGAGATAACGCGGGTCGCTGTTCACGTCGTCAACGATCACGGTTTGCGCAGAGGAAACGGCAGCACCGCAGATTCCCTGATGTAACGGAATACGTTTGTGAGGTGTTTCGGCTCCGACGTAGGGACCAAGGACGAGCATTGGTTCGGCGCCGTTTTCGCCTTCGTCGAGCATGTAGAAGCCGACCCAGTTGTAATGCTTCAGCAGTTCCTGCAGGCGTTCGACGATCATGGTCATGAGATGTTCCGGGCTGTCGGCGGAGTTGGCGAGTGTAGTCAGTTCGTCCGTCAGAGTCTGGTAGCTCGAAGGCATGAAGGTCATTTAAATCACAGGTTCGGCGAGCTGGCGGATTCCGGGTGGCTTGGGGAAGCGAGTAGGATGCAGTGCCCAGGCGATGGCGCGCAGTCCGCCAATCAAGCTGGTTGCTGGAGTGTTGAGCAATTCGTCGTTGATGCAAAACACGCGACGCGCGCGGACGGCAGGCAGGTTGCTCCAGTTGCGTTGTTGCACAATTTTTTCCAGGGGAACACGATCGCCTGCGCCGCACCAGGCAGCGAGAAGGACGTCTGGCTGGGCCTGCGCGATGGCCTCTGCTGACAGGGTCTTGCCTGGATCGCCGACGAAGACACCACCCGCGACTTCGATCAACTCGGCCACCCATGGTTGCGAGGCGATGATTGGCTTGCCCCACTCTTCGCAGAAGACGCGAGGCCGCGTAGCGCCAGTGTTGCAAACGACGCGCACCTCTTCGACAGCAGCTTGCATGTTGGAGACGACTTGTTCACCGCGCTCGGTGACGCCCATGATGCCAGCGATGGCGATCATGTCGGCGTAGATGTCGGTCAAACTACGCGGAGCCAAGCCCAGGAACCTTATTCCTGCTTTCAGAATTTCTCCCACAGCGTCGAGTTGATAGGGCACGGATGCGAGGACGAGATCGGGTTTGGCAGCAAGAATCTGGGCTGCCTGGGCAGTCCAAGAATCGGCGATGATGAGGCGCGAACCATTGGCGGCCTCGGGACAGACATCCGCACAATACTTTGTACAGGCAACAACGCGATCGAGTAAGCCCAGGTCGCGCAGCGTCAAGGTGGCGCTGGGCTGCAGGCAGACGACGCGTTGTGGAGCGAAGTGCGAGGACATGCGTGGCCTTGATTATACGAAGCGAGCAAGCAGCTCTAAGTTTATAAGCAGGACGCGAAGACAGACTCCTCGCGGGCTGAAGCCCGCTCGGAACGACTAATAATAAAAAGCTCTTACGGCATGGCTGAAGCCGTGCCCCTTCAAAACCAGTCGAGACTCAGCTTTTTCCGCAGCCTGTGAAGCCGTGTTGCTTCGAGGATATAGTTATGGAATATATCTGAAACGAGATTGCATGTACTCGCCGCAACTGCTCGATCATTTCGAACATCCGAGGAACGCAGGTAGCCTCGCGCATGCGGACGCGCGGGTCCGCGTGGAGAATCCGGCATGTGGCGACATTCTGGAGTTGTCAATCAAAGTGAACGGCGGGCGCATCTCTGATGTGCGATTTCTGGCAAAGGGATGTGTGCCCGGCGATGGCGTGTGGTTCCTTGATTACCGAGATGGTCGCGGGGAAGACGCCTCAAGAAGCCAGCTCCATCGGGAAAGAAGCGGTGGTGGAGAAGATCGGCGGGTTGCCGTCAGCTTCGGGACATGCGGCGCAACTGGCAATCGACGCGTTGAGGGCGGTGGTGGGGAAGTTAATATGAGTACGGCGCCGGCCCTTGAGTGCACGAGATTTTCTTAGAGCTGCCGGAAAGCAGATCCCTCGCACCTCCGCAGCGGAGACACTCGTGATGACAAAGCTGTCGACCATCGATTATTGGCGGCCGATCTCGTAAATCTGTGCTGTGTGCCTGATAATCGGCGTGCCGCTACACGGTTTCCAATTCTTCTTCCAGCAACTGCTTGTTGTAGAGCTCGGTGTAGTAGCCATTGCGGTCGATGAGCTGATCGTGGGTTCCGTACTCGACGATCTGGCCGTCGTGGAGCACGGCGATGCGATCCGCGTTGCGCACGGTGGAGACGCGATGGGAGATGAAGATGGTGGTACGGCCGCGCATGATTTCGCGCAGTTGGTTGAGAATGCGGTCTTCGGTGTGAGTGTCGACGCTGGACAACGCATCGTCGAGCACCAGGATGCGGGGATTGCGAATCAAGGCGCGGGCGATGGCGGTACGCTGCTTCTGTCCTCCGGAGAGTGTCAGTCCGCGCTCGCCGACGAGAGTGCTGTATCCCTCGGGAAAACTTTCGATGTCGGCTGGCGATGTCGGCGGCCTCGGCGACGCGGCGAACGTCGGCATCGGTGGCGTGGCCGTCGCCGAACGCAATGTTCTCGCGGATGCTGTCGCTGAAGAGGAAGGTCTCTTGCGGCACGAATCCTATGCTCTTGCGAAGCAGTTCGAGGGGGAATTCACGGATGGGGCGTCCGTCGATGAGAACGGAGCCGGAGGCGGAGTCGTAAAGGCGCGGAATCAGCGAGACCAATGTGGACTTCCCCGAACCGGTGGGACCAACAATGGCGAGACTGGTGCCGGCCGGAATCTTCAAACTCACATTTCGCAAGACGTTGTCGTCGCCGTGCTTGCGCCCAGAGCCATTTTCGGCCGCCTTCAGAGTCTGGCCGTAATGGAAACTTAAGTTACGAAATTCGATCTCTCCGACAACACCGGTGGGCGCGGCGGTCGCCGGCACGCCGGCATCGGTAATTTCAGGCGGCTCGGCGAGGATGGATTCGATGCGTAGCGCCGAGGCGGTGCCACGCTGGAAGATGTTGATCACCCATCCCAGGGCGATGACGGGCCAGGTGAGCTGCACCATGTAGGTGTTAAAGGCCACGAAGCTTCCGACGGTGATGCGGTGATGGATGACCTCATTGCCGCCGACCCAGAGGACGATCACGATGGCCACGCCCAGAAGCATCTCGAGAGTGGGCCAGAGCATTCCCATTAAGCGAACCAGCTTGAGACTGCGGCCGATGTATTCCTGATTGGCGCGCTCGAAGGCCTCGATCTCGGCTTCTTCCTGTACGTAGGCGCGAATGATGCGCGCACCGGAGAAGTTTTCCTGAGCGCGGGCGGAAATTTCAGAGAACATCGCCTGGATGCGCTCGAAACGGTCGTGGATCTTGCGTCCGAAGTACTGGACCACAACGCTTACGATGGGGAGCGGAGCGAAAGCGAATATTGTCAGCTTGGGACTGATGGTGAGCATGAAGGCGAGCGCGCCCACGGTGAACACCACGGTATTGGCGGTGTACATGATTCCCGGGCCAACCAGCATGCGCACGGCATTCAAGTCGTTGGTCATGCGAGCCATGATGTCGCCGGTGCGGGTGCGCTGGTAATAGCTGTAGGAGAGGCGCTCCAAGTGGGCGAAGAGATCGTTGCGGAGGTCGAATTCGATTTCGCGGGAAACGCCGATCAGGATCCAACGAGTCAAGAACTGGAAGATGGCTTTGACGCCCGCCACGGCAAGCAGCAGAGCTGCATAGGTGAAGCAGCTTGTGGCGGGTGACGCCAAGATTGAGATCATCGATGGCACGGCGGATGACGAGAGGGAAGAGGATCCAGACGCCGTTGTTGCATAGAACGCAGACTGCGCCAATCCAGAATGTGCTCTGGTACTTGCGGAGATACGGGAAGAGCGGGCGCAGGTTCTTAAACATGTTCTAGCCGACTGGAGTCACAGGCTTGTTGTATCAAAGTATTTTAGATGAGCGGGAGTGGAAACGGTTCCGCATGCGGTTCCGGTTATGTCGGCACGCGCAGCAGCAGGTAGCCACCGGCCAGGGCGAAGATGACGTCCGGCGCCCAGGCGGCAAGCATGGCGGGAAGCTGGTTGGCGTTGCCCATGGCCTCAAAAAGTCCCGCGGTCACCCAGTAAACGATGGCAATACCAAGTGCTATCGCGACTCCAGCCAACGCTCCCCCGCGGCGGCTCTGGGCGGAGAAGGGAATCGCCAACATCGCCATCACCAGCGTGATGAGTGGGAAGGCGATCTTCTTTTGTAGCTGCACTTTCAGGCGGACGGTGTCGAAGCCGCTCTGCTGCAAGTCCTGAATGTAATTACGCAGCTCCTCGTAATCCATCTCGGAGGATTGCCGTACTTCCTTCTTGAAGTAGCTCGGGTCTTCGCCGAGTTCCTTGAAGGTGGCAACGTCGAAGGTGCGATATTCCTGGATGGAAGGGCCGTTCAGGGTACGAACCCAGCCATTCTCAAACACCCACTTCTTCAAGGTTGGTTCCCAGTGTGCGCCGGCTGCGTGGATGCGGCGGGTCAGCTGAAAAGTAGCCGGATCAAACTCGAAGACAGTGATACCGCCGAAGCGATCAACGTCGGGATCGAAAACCTGGTAGTAGTAAATCTGGTTGCTCTCACCGAAGATCCACTTGCGATCCGCCTGCAGATAGGTCTGCGGCGGTTTGCCCTTGATCTCGTTGCGCAGGACCTCCTGACGCTTGTTGGTGTGAGGTATATAGAGCTGGTCGAAGATGAAGAGGCCGGCGGCGAAGATGCCGCAGAGAACGATGACCGGCAGAGTGGCGCGATAAATGCTGAAACCGGTGGCCTTCATAGCGGTAAGTTCGCTGGCCTTTTCCATGAGGCCGAAGGTAATCAACACGGCCAGCAAGACTGACATGGGAGCCATGAGATAGATGAGTGAAGGGCTCAGGTTGAGCAGGTATTCCATGAGCAGAATGAAGGAAACCTTGTTGCGAACGATGTCGGTGAGGAGTTCGAAAAACGTGAACACCAACGCGAGGATCAGGAAGGTGGACAGGATCATCGCCAGGTAAGTGGTGAAATCGCGCAGGATCATGTCGTCCAGGATGAGAGGGAAGCGGGCACCATAGCGCTTTTTAGGCTGGCGAACACGAGCACTCCCCCAGAGGCGTTCGTGAGAGCCCGGCGTCCGGTCGAGGAGTTCGCTCAACCACTTGCGCAGCTCGATCCAACTGCGGCTGAAAGAACCAAGTCGAGGGGCATGCGGTCGACGCGCCAGAGCAGGAGGAGTCCGCAGATGAGAAAGAAAATGTTGCCCGACCATACGCCCAACCAAGGTACGACCTTGCCTTGCCGGGCGAGTGAAACGCCGATCAGGGAGAACAGGTAATAGACGAATACCAGGATGATGGTTAAGACAAAACCGGCGCTTCTTCCGCCCTTGCGCGAAGAGAGTCCGAGGGGAATTCCAACCAGCGCCAGCACCAGGCAGGCTGCGGGCAGTGCGAAGCGGCGATGGAATTCGATCTCGTAGTAACGGGCCTTCAGGTAGTCGTAAGACGAAGAGACGGGGTCGATCTTCACGAGAAAGGCGCCCGTGGCACGCTCGCGCTTTGCGTTCTGCAGCAGGTCGTGGAGGCTGAGCTCGGAGACGGGAAGCAAGTCTCGAGGGCTATGGTCGGCGGCCGAGGGAAGCTCGATGGGAATGTCGGTACTTTCAAAGGTCGAAATCGAGTACTGGTCTTTCGTCTTGGGCACCAGCTCCTGCTGGGTGCCGTCTTCGAGGTGGAAGCGTACCTTTTCCGGGGACTCGCTCAGCAGGGCGCCGCGTTCCGCCAGGGTGATCTTGGGAGAGGCGGGATCGCTGATGTCCGCCAGAAAAACGCCACGCCAAAGGGACTGGCCTTTTGAGGGAACGGCATCCTGTACGTAGAGGACATTGTTCTTGAATTCTTCGTAGAAGACGCGGGGCTGAATTTCGAACGATGCCTGGGAGCTCTTCAGCCGATCCTGCAAACCACTGAGAGCGGTTGCCGATTGCGGCGCGAGATAAATGCAGTTGATCATGCCCAGCGCCCACGCAACGAGCGCAAACATGGCAACGACGCGGACGAACATTCCAGCGCCCATGCCACTGGCGCGAATGGCGGTGACTTCGCTGTCGGCGGATAGACGGCTCAAACCGATCAGGATGCCGACCAACACTCCCATGGGAAGCGTAATGGTGAAGGTGGTGGGGAGGGTGTAGAGGAAGATTTCTGCAACGCTGGGCAGAGGTGCGCTGTTGCGGACCACCAACTCCAGCAGACGGCCGAGGTCCCGCATGAAGATGACGAAAGTGAACAGAAGGACGCCGAGCAGGGCGTGAGAGCTCACTTCCTTCAGAATGTAGCGGGTGAGGATGCGCACAAATTGTTAGTGTAATGGAAGTTGCGGACGTACGTAACCGCGATCGTGAGCCCGTAAGTGACTGATAGCGCGAGGCCCTTTGCGTGTAGGTACACGGTCGAGTTTGAATTCTCCCACCAATGTGTCATTTCGGGACGTTTTCGCGTTATGAAGCGGTGTGAATCCCCTGTTACACTTGATCGGCAAAATCAGGAACCGATGAGCGAGAGCGGGCCCAAAATCAGGCTGGTGCTGTTGTGGCATATGCACCAACCTTTCTATAAAGACATGGTCACCGGCGAGTATCGCCTTCCCTGGGTGCGGCTGCATGCCCTGAAGGACTACTACGGCATGGTGAAGCTCGTGGAAGAGTTTCCTGACGTCCATCAGACCTTCAACCTGGTTCCATCGCTGGTCACACAGATACTCGATTACGCTTCGGGCAATGCGCATGACCCGTTCCTGGACCTGGTGTCGAAGCCGGCCAGCGAACTCAACGGCGGCGAGCGGCGGTTCACGTTGCAGTACCTGTTTCAGGCCAATCCGGCGAACATGGTCGGACGATATCCGCGATATTGGGAGCTGTTTGAACGTTACCGCGCGACGGCTGACCGGCCGGAGGGAGCCGAGTCGTACTTTGCGACCCAGGACTACGCCGACTTGCAGGTCTTGTCGCAAGTTGCGTGGTTCGATGAGTACTTTCTGGCTGACCCGGAAGTGGCGGCGCTCATTCAGAAGGGTAAGGACTTCTCTCGCGACGATCAGTTGACAATGCTGCAGAAGGAACGCGAGATCCTGGGAATGGTCGTTCCGGCATACGCGGAGGTCGCAGGAAAAGGCTCGGTCGAGCTTTCGACGACGCCGTTTTACCATCCGATATTGCCGCTGATCTGCGACACGAATGCTGGGGCCGAATCGACGCCCGGGTTGCCGCTTCCTGCGCGGCGATTTCGACGTCCCGATGACGCCAACCACCAGATTCAGCGGGCCATTGAATCGCACGAGAAGACGTTTGGCGCTCGTCCGCAGGGATTATGGCCGTCAGAAGGGAGCGTCTCGGAAGAAGTGCTGGCACTGGCGCACAAGCAGGGCATTCAGTGGATGGCGACTGACGAAGGCGTGCTGGGCCGCACCATCGATTACAACTTCGCGCGCGACGGTGCGCGGACGCCTGCATGGCGATAGCGCGGAACAGCTCTACAACATTCATCGCTACGAAAAAGGCGACACGCGGATGAACATGATCTTCCGCGATCACACCCTCTCGGACCTGATCGGCTTCGTGTACTCGGGCATGCCGGCGCAGGATGCCGCGAACCATCTGCTGAACAGTATCAAGGAGTCAGCGCGGCCGGTGCTCGATCGCGGACGAGACGCGGTGGTGTCCATCATTTTGGATGGAGAAAATGCCTGGGAGTACTACCCGAAATCGGGACGCGAGTTTCTGCGCCGCTTCTACGAGGGGTTGCAGCGCGACCCGGAGATCGAAGCCGTGACGGTGAGCGAGGCCATTGCGCGGCACAAAGAGTCGAACTTCGGCCGGCTGAACCGGCTGGTGCCGGGTTCGTGGATCAACGCCAATTTCAACGTGTGGATCGGAGCTCCCGAGGACAACAAGGCGTGGGACCTGCTCTCGGAGGCACGAGATTACTACGACCGCCACGCCAACCGTGTCTCGGAAACCCAGCGCAAACTGGCGTGGGAGGAGCTGCTGATCGCCGAGGGCAGCGATTGGAACTGGTGGTACGGGCCGGAACATCACTCGGCCAACGACCGCGAATTCGACCAGCTCTACCGGAAGCATTTGTCCAACGTGTACACGGCGCTGGAAGGAGTTCCGCCGGAAGAGCTGACGGTGCCGATTGCCAGCGGATCCGTGCGACCCAGCCACCTTCCGCAGACGGCTTATGTTCGTGCCAAGGTGGACGGAGTGGTCAGCGGCTATTTTGAGTGGATGGGCGCCGCGAGCTACACCTCCGATCAGCGCACCAGTGCGATGCATGGCAAGCAATTTTTGCTGGATGCGGTGTATGCGGGACTCGATGCGGACTCGGTGTCGGGACGCCTGGATTTTCACCGCGGGCTTCCCGACGGACCGTATCAGTTGATCGTGAACTTCGAAGTGAGCCGCGATGGGCAGCGACCGCAACTCGCCAGTAGATTCCTATCGCCTGGTGGTGGATGCCCAGGGACAATAGCTGCTGAAGTGGGTGCTGAGCAATGGCGATGAGCGCAACCGCCTCGCCAGTTTCGCGGCCAATAACGGAAATACCGGCACCAAGGGAGTCGAAGTCGCAATCGGAGAGATCTTCGAGATGCGGGTACCCTTTGAGGTGATTGGCGCGCAATATGGAAGCCTTATCAGCTTGCGCTTTGCCGTATGGCGCGATCAGCTGCCGGCTGACTCGCTGCCGGTAGAAGGCTGGATCGATTTGGTCGCCCTGGCCGAAGACGAAATCGAGACCAGCCTGTACATGTACACGCCCAAAGCGAAGTAGGGACGAAGCCTCCAGGTGGAAGGGCCGAACTTCGACCACCACGACCGGCCCTCAATCAAGAACCTATCGGCAGGACCAAAGCCGTGTTACTTGCGGGTTGCCTGTGGCCAGTAGATGGTCCAGTGCTTCTGTGTTGCGGCTTGCTCCAAGTCGGGATTGGGATTGATGCAGAATGCGTTGTTCGGCGATCGCAAGCATGGCGTGATCGTGCATGGAGTTGCCGAAGACACTATGCACCGGCTTGGCAATCACGTCGCGGATGGCCACGGCTTTCAGTTCTCCCGTAGGCACGCGCTTGAGGCGGTCGGTGGCGTGGCCGTTCTCGAGAGTGAACCGAAGCAGCGAGGACATGGTCGCGGGCAATGCCGAAATGTGCCGCGCCGGTTGCCACCAGCCACTCGTTGGTCGATGACACCGCCCACACTTCGCAGCCTTGTTCGGCGAGCCGGCGGGTGAGTTCCTGCATCTCGGAGAAGACACGCGGGCGGATGACTTCGGTAAAGAACTCCTCGCGCCGCTTGATACAGTGCGTCGACGGCGATGCCACGATGCATGGTGACCATTTCGCCGCACATAGTTTCTTCGCTCACTTCTCCGGTTTCGTAAAGGCGGTAGCGTTCGCGCGCTGCGCCGGCAACTTCAGGGCTGACGATGCCGCGCTCGATCTCCCAATAGAAAAAGTCGCGGCCGGCGTCGCCGCTCCATAGCGTGCCGTCGCAATCGAAGACAGCGATCGCGGGCTTGCAGCGCCAGCACGGAGTCGACGAATTCGGCGGAGTCGGACATATCGGGCGAGATCAAAATGTGGAGTCCGCTGGGATGATTTCCGAGCGTAGCAGGCGCTGATATTGTTCCGGGGTATCGATATTGGCGGCGACGCGGGCGTCCTGCACCGGAAGATAGAGGATATGATCCTGTGCAGGTGCTCGATGTCGCGAGCGATCGAAGTTGCGGGCGCACGCAGAAACTGCTCCATCATCTCGCGGCCGATCAGGATGGGATGACCGTGGACGTTGGCGCCCTCTCGCAAAACTCCGGCACGACTGCCCAGGCGTCGGTATCCGCCGAGAGAAATGCCTTTCGAAGATCATGGACCGTGCCGGCAATACGGGAGGGCGATCGACCGGAACGAGGAAAGCGGCGTCGCGTCCGCGATTGAGAACGTCCCGCAGGCCGACCTGAATGGAGCTGAATTGCCCGCGCTCGGGAGCGGGATTGACCACCATGAAGGCTCCGTGGGCGTCGGCGACCGGTCGCAATTCGTCAATGTTTTTGCCGGCGACCACGATTACCAGGTCGGAGTGCTGCTGCAGCAGGTCGATCATTGCGCCCAGAAAAGTGTTGACGGCGGGTGCACCTTCGGCCACGGGAGGCCAAGGCAGCAGCGCCTTGTCGCGGCCCATGCGGCTGGATTCGCCAGCGGCAAGGATGACTCCGCATATACCAGCTGTCTGGGGCATAGCTCGATGATACCGAAGGGGCGGGGCGGCCGCCAGCGGTGGCTGCTGCAGCGCGAGGCTATTCGTTGCCGGCAGTCTCTTCGACGGCGTCCTGGGATTCTTCGGCGGAGGATTCTTGACCACGTAGTTGTAAGCCTTGCTGGCGACGTTGGGAGAAACGCGGCGGCGAACGGCGATCATCTCGGCGACGATGGCGACGGCGATTTCTTCCGGCGTGACCGCGCCGATCTCGAGCCCGACCGGGGCGTGAACGCCGGCGAACTTCTCCTTAGGCATCCCCTCGGCCTCCAGTTCCTTGTAGATCGCAATGGTCTTGCGGCGAGAGCCAATCATTCCAAGATAGCGGGCGTTCGCGTCCACCGCCCAGCGCAGCACGCGCATGTCGTCGCGATGTCCGCGAGTGACGATGACGATGTAAGCCGACTCAGGAACGCGCAGGGTGTCGATCACATGATCGAAGTCAGCGGCGATAACTTCACGGGCGTCGGGGAAGCGTTCGCGGTTGGCATAGCTTTCGCGATCGTCGACCACGGTCACGTCGAAGCCGGCGATCATCGCGACCTTGTAGAGGTTGAAGGCCACGTGCCCGGCGCCGAAGATGTAGAGCAGCGCGGGAGGAAGAACGGGTTCGATGAAGATGTCTAGGGTGCCGCCGCAGACCAGGCCGGTGTCGTACTTGGGATTGTTGTTGAGGTTGAAGGTAAGCGTGCGCGGCTTCTCTTCTTCCATTACCTCGCGGGCAGCCTGCCAGACTTCGGCCTCGACACAGCCTCCACCGATGGTGCCGACAATGGAGCCGTCATCGCGTACCAGCATCTTCGCCGTCTGGAAAGATGGAATCGAGCCACGCACAGTGGTGATGGTCGCGACCGCACCGCGACGTCCTTCGCGGCGGAGCTGCACGATTTGTTCGTAGATGTCCATGAACGCTTACTTCATTATTGAGTCGCGGGGGAGGGAAGTCAAAAGTACCATTAGACTCCCACAGATTTGCTTCGCCGCTCCATCAGGACAACGTCACGCCACACTCCGGCCAGACATCCAACGCGTTGGCGCGTACCCACGAGTCGGAATCCGCAGGTTTGATGCAGATGAATGCTGGCGTGATTCTCAGGGAAAATGCCAGCCTGAAGGGTCCAAATATTATTGTGTCGGAAGCTTCGACGAGTGCGGAGAGCAATTGGGTTCCGACGCCTTTTCCGCGAGCGCGCTCCGCCACATAAACGCTTACTTCAGCAACTCCGGAATACACCTGGCGGCTGGAGACGCGGCTGAGGGCCGCCCAGCCCAGGATCGATTGGGGGTTCGCGCGCAACCAGCCTGCAGGCGGGAAGATGGGCTGCGTCCCAGCTCGCCCGGTCGGGAGCGGAAGTCTCGAAGGTCGCGTTGCCGGTGGCGATTCCCTGTAGGTAGATCTCGCGAACATGGGGCCAATGGGCTGCGATCATTGGCTCAATGGTGAATGCTGGCGCGGGGTCGGGCATGGCGAAGATTATAGGGTGGACGCGCCGCGGAACGAGCGCGCGGGCTTCATGCTACATTGATCAGTTTTGCAGGAGAACGCTATGAAAGCTGTTCGCATTCATGAATTTGGCGGTCCGGAAGTTCTCAAGTATGAAGATGTTCCCGATCCGGAGTTGCGTAAGGATTACGTGCTGATGCGAATTCGCGCGTGCGCACTGAATCATCTCGACCTGTGGGTGCGCAAGGGATTGCCGGGAGTGAAGTTGCCGCATATTTTGGGCAGCGATATTGCGGGCGAGGTTGCGGAGTGCTGGCGAGTACATCACGGACCTGAAGGCGGGGACTGCGGGTGTTGCTGTCGCCCATGCTGTATTGCGGGCATTGCGAGCAGTGCAACAGCGGACGACAGAATTTCTGTCCGCAGTTCGCTGTGCTGGGCAATAACGCCGACGGAGGCAACTGCGAACTGATTGCGGTTCCGCGGGCGAACGTGATTCCGATTCCCGATGCGCTGGGATTCGTCGAAGCGGCTTCGGTGCCACTGGTTTTCCTGACGGCCTGGCACATGCTGGTGGGCAACGCGAAGTTGCGGGCGGGACAGACGGTGCTGGTCATGGGCGCGGGATCGGGCGTGGGCTCGGCGGCCATCCAGATCTGCAAGATGCTGGGAGCGACGGTCATCACGACTGCAGGAGACGAACGCAAACTGGCCAAGGCGCGCGAACTGGGAGCCGACCACACCATCGACCATTACAAGCAGAAGATTTCCGACGAGGTGAAGCGCATCACCAGCCGACGCGGGGTCGATATTGTGTTCGAGCACGTGGGCACGGCGACCTGGGCGGAGAGCATCAAGTCGATGAAATACGGCGGAACGCTGGTGACCTGCGGCGCGACCACGGGTTACGATGCCTCGCTCGATCTGCGGGTGCTGTTTGCGCGGCAGTTGTCTTTTCACGGCTCGTACATGGGAGGGATGGGCGAACTGGACGAAGTACTGAAGCATGTATTCGCCGGCAAGCTGAAGCCCGTGGTGGACCGGACGTTTCCCCTCAGCGAAACCCGCGCGGCGCATGAGTATCTGGCGGAGCGGGCGCGCAGTTTGGGAAAGTCGTGGTGATTCCGTAGCGAAGGCGTAGTTCACCACGGAGGCACAGAGGACACGGAGGAAAAATTAGTCAATCAGTCAGTGCTCTTCGTGGTTCCCTGGTGAATTCGTTCGACTCCTGACGACAAGAATGGAAATCAAGAGAGAATTCACGCTGCGGCTAGCGAAGGATGAAGCCTGCCCGTTTTGCAGGCCCTGGTTGCCGAGTCGGTGTGGGTCCTGCAGGCCAAGGAGTACAACGACGCGCAACGCGAGGCCGCCATCAGGCTGGTGTATGGAATCGATACGCAGCTTATTCGCGATGGCACGTATTTTGCCGTGGAGCATGATGGCCAGATCGTGGCTTGCGGCGGCTGGAGCCGGCGCAAGACGCTGTTTGGCGGCGATCAGCACGCTCCCAGCCGTGAGCCCGAACTGCTTGATCCGGCGAACGACGCGGCACGGATTCGCGCGTTTCTTTGTTAGGCCGGGATGGGAGCGGCGGGGCATCGGCAGTGCGCTGGTTCGGGCGTGCGAGCAGGCTGCGCTGTGCCGAGGGTTTCATGAGATCGAAATGGCCTCTACTTTGACCGGCGTTGCACTGTATTCCGCCCACGGCTACAATGAGGTCGAGCGCATCGATGTTCCCCTGGAAAATGGGTTCACGCTGGCGGTGGTTCGGATGGCGAAGGCGATTGAAGGTACGTAACAGAGCGGGCAAACATTCGGTCCCGGGACAGACTGCATCTTCGGCGAGCCGCGGGGCGTCAAAACAAGTAGGTATAATGAAGCGATGAATTCCGGCACACGTATCCCTAAATTCGAGAACCCTGAGACGGGAGCCGAGCGGTACGGCAATCTGGCAGGTTCTGACGAGGAACGGGCGCAGGTGTTGCGCGCCACCTTCGGCGAGCAGCAGCACGAGGGCATGATCCTGGCGTCGCTCGACAGCGTGGTCAACTGGGTGCGTAAGAATTCCATCTGGCCCATGACCTTCGGCCTGGCGTGCTGCGCGATCGAGATGATGTCGATGGGCGCGTCGCGTTTCGACATCGCGCGATTTGGGGCCGAAGTGTTTCGGCCTTCGCCGCGGCAGTCGGACCTGATGATCATTGCGGGACGGGTATCGCAGAAAATGGCGCCTGTGATCCGCGAGCTTTACGAGCAGATGCCCGAACCCAAGTGGGTCATCTCGATGGGCGCATGCGCGACGTCGGGCGGCGTGTTCAACAACTACGCGCTGGTGCAGGGCGTGAACCAGTGGATTCCGGTGGACGTGTATGTGCCGGGGTGTCCGCCGCGGCCCGAGCAGCTGATTTACGCGATCATGATGCTGCAGGAAAAAATCAAGAACGACAAGGGCTCGTTCAAGCGAGCGTTGAACCTGGGATAGACCAACCGAGACTTTCCAAAAAAGGTTTGTTTAAGCTTTATCCACAGGAGGCTGCATGGTTTCGGTGCGTACTGACACTGCTACCAACGTGCCCGTGATCCGGCGCGCGCAGCCGGCTGACGCCGAAGTCTGCGGACGCATCTGCTATGACGCCTTCACGACGTTGAATAACAAGTTCAATTTTCCGCCGGATTTTCCTTCCCCAGAAGTGGCGCAGGGCGTCCTCTCCTCCATGTTCGGCAATCCCGGATTTTTCTGCGTGGTCGCCGACCAGGACGGAAGAATTCTGGGCAGCAATTGTATGGATGAGCGGAGCGCGATAGCAGGCATCGGCCCGATTACGGTCGATCCTGCTGCTCAAAACAACACCGTCGGACGGCAGTTGATGATGGCGACGATGGACCGGGCCGCAGAGCGCCGGTTCGCAGGCGTGCGCCTGGTGCAGGCCGCGTTCCACAGCCGCTCGATGGCGCTCTACGCGAAGCTGGGGTTTGATATCCGGGAGCCTCTTGTAGTTATGCAAGGTCCAGCAATTCGAGAAATACCAGCCGGATACGTAGTTCGTGTCGCCGGTGAACGTGATGTGGCAGACTGCAACGCTCTCTGCCAGCGGGTTCATGGCCATGATCGCTCCGGTGAATTGACAGCGGACATTGGAGACGGGAAGGCCCGTGTGGTCGAACGCGACGGGCAGATCGTGGCGTACGCATCGCACGTTGGATTTTATGGTCATGCCGTGGCTGAGAACAATTCCGACTTACAGGCGCTGCTGGGTGGTGTCGAGGCGTTTGCAGGTCCTGGAATTCTTGTTCCGACGCGCAACACGGAACTGTTTCGCTGGTGTCTGAATCACGGTTTGCGGGTTGTAGAACCGATGACGCTGATGACGGTGGGCTTGTACAACGAGCCTGCTGGCGCGTATCTGCCGTCGATCTTGTATTGAGCTCTGCAGGTTCGGGCTGCCAGTCAGTCGACGCCGTTCGACCGTGTGACAGGAATCGGAGGCGGGACGCGCGCGAGTGATCAAGCGCAGACTGGTTGCATCGCCGGGGTCAAAAATCCATCCAATCGTTGAACCTTCAACGATGTGCCAGCCCAGCTATCGCAATCGCGCGCGGTACGTCAGAATGATTGCGAGTTTCTCAAAATGAAAATTGGAATTACTTGTTATCCGACGTACGGCGGAAGCGGCATTGTGGCGACGGAACTGGGGCTGGAGTTGGCGCAGCGCGGCCACGAGGTGCATTTCATCTCTTACTCGCAGCCCATCCGGCTGACCGAACCGCAGCCCAACATCCACTATCACGAAGTGGAAGTGTCGCGTTATCCGCTGTTTGAGTATCCGCCGTATGATTTGGCGCTGGCCACGCGCATGGCGGAAGTCGCGGAGATTTACGATCTCGACCTGCTGCACGTGCATTATGCGATTCCACATTCGGTGAGCGCGATGCTGGCGCGACAGATGCTCGCGTGCGATCACAAGCGCAAGAGCCGCAAGCTGCCTTACGTCACCACACTGCACGGGACCGACATCACGCTGGTGGGCGCGGACCCGTCATATCTTCCCATCACCCGTTTTTCCATCGACCAGAGTGACGGGGTTACTTCGATCTCGCAGTATCTGGCCCAGCGAACGTTTGAAGTATTTGAG
This sequence comes from uncultured Acidobacteriaceae bacterium, assembly GCA_963696575.1. GTDB lineage: Bacteria > Acidobacteriota > Terriglobia > Terriglobales > Acidobacteriaceae > DASRAA01. The sequence goes on along the minus strand of CAVOKT010000011.1, from coordinate 505,415 downwards.
GTGGAGACGCCGATCAAAGTGATTCCGAACTTTGTGAATTGCGATATGTATCACCGGACGCCGGAGATCATGCGGCAACGCGTAAATTGGGCCAAACCGGAGGAGAAGATATTGGTGCACTTGTCGAATTTCCGGCCAGTGAAGCGTATTCCGGATGTCATCGAGATCTTCGATCGGGTGCAGAAACAGATGCCGGCGCGGCTGATCATGATTGGCGATGGTCCGGAGCGATCGCGCGCGGAGTGGCTGGCGGTGGAAAAGGGCATCCACGGCAAGGTTGATTTCCTGGGAAAGCAGGATGGCATCTACGAGAAGCTTCCACTCGCCGATGTGATGCTGATGCCCAGTGAACTCGAGTCGTTCGGGTTGGCGGCGTTGGAAGCGATGGCGTGTCAGGTTGTGCCGATTGCGACCAATGCTGGCGGAGTGCCGGAAGTGATCCAGAATGGAAAGACTGGGTTCCTGGCGGAAGTTGGCGACGTTGAAACCATGGCGAAATATGCCATCGAATTGCTCTCAGATCCGGAGCGGTTGGAAGACATGGGAGTTTCTGCGCGCGCCAGTGCACAAGCGAAATTTTGCGCCTCAAAAATTATTCCGATGTATGAGGATTATTACCGCGAAGTGCTGGAGCGCGCTTCGTAGAGCGCACCGGCAACCGAGCCGCCCATATCTTCGGCCAGCAATACTGGAAGCACCAGCCGCACCAGTGTTCCGTGATCGGGCTGGCTTTCGATGGTGATCTCGGCGGCGTCTCCGTACACCACCTGCAGGCGCTCGGAGATGTTGACCATTCCGATGCCGGTGCCCGAAGAACTGCTGGTGCCTGAGAGCGGCATGCCGACTCCATCGTCTTCGACCTCGATCACAATGCGATTGTCGGCCGAACGGCTGCGAATGTAGATGTTTCCGCCTTCGACCTTGTCGGCCAGTCCATGCTTGATGGCGTTTTCGACCAGCGGCTGCAGGATCATGCTGGGGACCAGATGGTCGAGCGAAGCCGGGTCGAGTTCCTTGACCACATTAAGTTTTTCGCGCCCAAAACGCACGACTTCGATGTCGAGGTAGTCGTCGACAAATTCGACTTCTTCGCGCAAGCGGGACGAACGAGTCGCCTTTGCGCAGCAGTCGTCGCAGGATGCTGCTGAGCTTGACGATCATCTCGCGGGCGGAGTCGGGATCGCGGCGCACCAGCGATGAGACCGAATTCAGGGTATTGAAAAGGAAGTGAGGATTGATCTGGCTTTGCAGGGCTTCCATGCGCGTCTGCAAGAGGAGGCGCTCCTGCTGCTCGAGTTTCATTTCGATGCGCACGTTGTTCAGGACCTTGAGGGCAATCGCCACCGCCATGACGGTGCCGGCATAAACCGCTAGTTCGACCAGCAGGTTGTCACTGTCGAGCGCGAATATGCGGCGTGGGAAAGCACGATGCAACTGGATGCGCACGAATTCGAGGGCAAGGATAAGCAGGAAGAACGAGGTCTGCCAGTCGATCAGCGACTTGCGAATACTGCGGCGAATCCAGTGATAGATGCTCAGGTCGAAGAGGGGCGAGAACGACCAGACGGCCTCGCGCTCGGGAGCGACGTGCCTAAGCACGCCCGCCAGCAGCCCGGCCAGGATATTCATTGGCAGGGTGAGCCACTCGCCGAGGAGCAACGCCGGGAAGCGAGACCAGGATGCCGCCGGCAGTGCCGACGAAGCGTCCGCCGATCACGCCCATCAGGATGGCGCCTTCGAACGAGATGTCGGCGGCGTAGAAGTTACGGACCCATCCGCGAACCAGGACGCCAAGGGCAATCGGGATACCGATGATAAGGACCATTTCGATCTTCTCGCCCAGAGTGCGCTCTTCCCGGAACAGCAGTACACGGAAACGACGAGCGCGCACCAGCACGCTGCTGATCGCCGCGGCGACGCCGAGGCGAATCAGGATGGTGACGAGAATGAGACGACTATCCAACTTAATCCTACGTAGTCCGACATCTACCACAGAGGCACTGAGACACAGAGAAAAATAAGTCTTTAATTTCTCTGTGCCTCTGCGTCTCTGTGGTGAATACTCACAGCCTTATCCTATAGTGCTAGCGGCTTCAGTGAGGGCATGTTCGGCGCGGTCGGCGTCGGGAGCGCCGCCCTGGGCCATATCGCGATTGCCGCCGCCGCGAGTACCTAGCTTCTGCAAGGTCTCTTTCATCAGCGCGCCCATGTCGTTCGGAAGACCGGGAGTTTGCGCGAAAACCAAGGCGGGTTGCGCGCCTCCACAGGCAAGCAAGGCAACAGTCTTGTCGAGGCGAATGAGCTTTTGCGCCAGCATCTTGATGAAAGCGAGATCGTGGTCTGCGAAGAACTCCGCGATGAGTTTCTGACCACTGCCGCTGGGGCGCTCGGGTGCGGTTCTAAGCAGATTTGCAGCCTGTAACTCGGCGACTTCTTCCAGTAGTCGATGCTGGGCTTTCTGAGCTGCTCTGATTTCGTCGGCTGATTTGCGTGCCTGTTGCGGCAACTCCCACAGTTGCGTGGAGAAGACGGCGGCTGCATCGGTCAGCGTTTGGAAGTCGCGACGAGCCGTGCTGACGGCGCGCAGGCCGCAAACGAATTCGACGCGCACGCCCTGTTTCACCTTCTCCGTTTTGCGAAGAAGAATCGCGCCGATTTGCCCGGTGCTGCGGACGTGGGTGCCTCCGCAGGCGTTCAAGTCGAAGTCTTGGATGTCGATGAGACGGAGTTTTTCGCGCACCGCAGGCGGGATCTTGCGAACTCCCATACCGCGCGCCTCGTCAGGAGTGGCGAAGCGAATCTCGACTGGCCGGTCTTCGGCGATGATCTCGTTGGCGAGGCGCTCGGCCGCTTCAATTTGCTGCGGGATGATCTTGTCGGTCGCGAGGTCGATCGAGCAGTAGTCGTCGCCCATGTGGAAAGAGACAGTGGCGAAGCTGTTGAGCCTTTCGAAGGCCGCAGACAGGACGTGTTGCCCGGAGTGCTGCTGCATGTGGTCGCGACGGCGGTTGGCATCGACTTCGCCTCGGACCTCTACACCGGGCTTCAACCAACCGGGAGGGCACTCGATACGATGCACGATGTCGCCTGTCGTCTCCTGCTCCTGCACGTCGATGACCCGTACGCGAGAGCCGTTCGCGATCCCAAAGATCTCGCCGGTGTCAAAGTTCTGGCCGCCGCTAGTGGGATAGAAAGCTGAGCGATCCAGGGAAACGAGAGCTTGATCGCCCTGCTCTTCAACGGCGGTCACTGTGGCATCGAACTCAAGCAGCGAGGAATCGTTGTAGTAGAGGCGTTCGGTCAACATGAGAGTCCTGAGGATGCCGAGGGCATCACGACACAGTGTACCTGTGACGCGAGTTCGCACAGTGTACCCCCTCCCCCCTCGATCCTTGTTTTGTTGAGGATAGGAGATAATTCCGTGCAAAGTAGTAGAAACAAAGTAGTTATAGGCAAAGTAGCAGAAAATAAGGACTTAGACGAGATTTTAAGCGGATGGGCGGGGGCGTTCGCGGGAAGAGGAGCGAAACGACGAAAACTAATATGACCCATCACAGGTCGAACCACCTATTTGGGAATGCGGGCAGTGCCGGCTGTCGACTCGTGGGAAGACAGCTCTCCCTCATCCTTCCGCGGGCAGTGTAGGAGAAGTAATGGCGAACAGCAAGCGAGTTCGTCACGGATCGACGTGACGGACAAACAAGCAGGTGGCAGTTGCCAGTGGGGAATTGAGTTCACCACGGAGGCACGGAGGGCGCGGAGGATTTAGTCGTCTGGGAATTCTCTCTCCCAAAAGCGACGGTCAGTTTGTACGAACAAAAATCCCCACTCGAGGCAGCCGAGACGGCACGCGCCCGGAACCCTGCTTTTAGTCAGTGCTACTGCCGTATTCGACAGAATCCGGCCAAGCATCGTTGGTAGCCAGCCAAGTCTTGTCGGGGTTGTACAGTTCCATCTTCTTGACGATTTCCAGCGAGTTGGGACCGAGGTCCTTCTGGTACACGATTCCGTCGTAGTTCACGATGAAGGTTTTGACACCCGTAACGCGATACTCGACCGGCACAGCGACCAAAGCGAAGCCGCCAATCATGACGTCTTCAATGACGTAGTTGATCGCGCCATTAGGGGCAGCGGGCCCTTGCCCCTTCAGGATCTTGAAGTAGTAGCCGTGGAAGCCTTCCTTTTTGGAGCTATAGCCCTCTTCGAGCGCTTTGGCGACAGTTTCACCGATAGGGCCGCCGGAGCTGCCGTCAGAATTCTTCCAGTACAGCCCATCCTGCTTACCAGGCGTGCTGATGATCTTCTGCGCGTACTGGTTAATGCCATCGTGGGCGGTTTCCGCATATTGCAGTTGGGCCGAGACATAGCCGCGGCAAACCGTGATGGCGTCGAGTTCGTTGGCGCCGATACGGCGGTAAAGAATGTCCTGTTTGCCTTGCTTGGTATCGAAATACCACTTGCCGTTCACTTTGACGATGGGAAGGGGGGAAGGCCAGAGGTTGTCGCCAACAACGATGGTTGCGCGATTTGGATTCGACTTGCTGATCTCCACATCCAATTTCGCGGCAGCATCCTTGGCAAATTGCTGGGCGTGGTTTTTGTCCTGCACGGTATCACCGGAGGCAACAATGTCCTCACCGTCGGGGCCGAGAATCGCCAGCAATTCAGGCACGTTGAAATCGCTCGCGGCCTTGACTAGTGCATCCGCAGCGGCTTGGGGAGTGTCGAAGGCCCGTGCTCCTGCAGGAGGTGTTTTCGACGACGACTTGGGCTGAACCGCAGGGGCTGCGGGCTTGGCTTCCGGTTGAGTTTGCGCCACTGCGAGCAGAGAACTGAAGCAGCACAGCGCAACCAGCACCAGGACGAGAGTCGTATTGCGTTTTTTGAATTCGGATGTTCTTGATTTCATAATGGCCTCGCTCATGATGATGTCCGTTGCCTAACGGCGACGGCCTCCGCCTCCGCCACGTGATCCGCCACCGCCTCCACGGGAACCACCCATGCTGGAGGAGCCTCGAGATTGACTAGCACGGGCTCCGCTGCCGCTCGTTCCGCTGCCGCCAAAGCCGCTCTTATTGGTCGCGCTCGGAGTATTGGGGACGCGCTGGTTACCGACGCGGTCACCGCCTCCGCTGCGATTGCCGGCGTTACTGCGATCCATGGTTCCTGCGCTGGGTCCGCTGCGGTTGCCGCGCATTCGCGCCGCCCGCGATTGGAGACGTCACGTGTACCGGCGCTGGGGTTGCGATTTCCGGCATTGGCGGCACCACCATTCATGTCGCGATTTCCGGCACTCGGCTGCTGACGTGCCTGATTCTGACGGGCATTGTTCTGCCGGGACTGCATGGAGTCTCCGCGAGCGTTGCCACCGTACTTGTTTGCGGTGCCTCTGTCGCCATAAGGCGCTCCGCCACGATGCTGGGGGTTGTGCTGCCAGTTGCTGTTGCCGCCGTTGACACGATTGCCACCGTTGACGCGGTTGCTGTTGTTGACGAAGTTGTTGTTGTTATTGATGGTGACGTTGTTGTTGCCGCCCCATCCGCAGTTGTAACCCCAGCCACCGCTCCACATGGCTCCCATGGCAACGCCTACGCCGAATGAGATGGCCATGCCTGCAGCGTAATATCCCGGCGGTGGGTAGGCGATGGGAGGATAGGCATAGACCGGAGCGCCATACACCACGGTGGGGTTGTAGCTAGGCACGTAGACGACCTGAGGGCTGGCCTGCTCAATCACGATTACCTGCTTGCTTTCGACGGTCTTGACTTCAACCTTCTGCTGTTCGGATGACTTCAGGTTGCCGGCACCCTGAGCCTTCTTGCGCATGCGCTGCACCGCGTCCATCACGTCGTTCTGCTGCGCGAGGAAGGCGTTACCAAGGTCCGTCGTCCACTTGATGTTTTCCGACAGGAGTTTCACGACGTCGGGCAAGGCAGCCAATCCCTGGATGCTCGGGTCCCAGTCCTGCTTCTTGACCGCATCGGCCAGTGCTTTTTCGTCCTTCCCCTTGTTCTGGGCCAGCCACTGCTGTAACTGGACGACTTCCAGCGGGTAAGTCGAAGCTACAAGGACCTGGCTGAGCATTGGGTCGGGATAAAGTGCGATCGGAGCTACCAGCGAATCGAGCTGGTCGGCCGGCAACGTGGCGGCTGGGTGCTCAGACGGAGCATCCTGTAGTGGCGGGCGGGCCCATGCCGGATTTCCGGAGGCAAGCGCAGCGATGCAGAATATGGCTATGCATTCGCGGAGAAATGTGAGCAAAGCAGCAGTTCGCCTATTCATGTCGGCATCCTTGAGCATCAGATCAAGATCGTATTGACGTTGCAACCACGATCGCCACAGACGGTTCGCGATACGGGCGCGGTTGGTGTGACCTTATCTGCTTTTCTTGTTAACTTGTTTATTGCTACATAAGTATATGCCAACGAGAGTTTTCATACGGGTTGCGACACTTCGGAGATGCTGTGACTGTGCGTCACTCTTAACATCCTAAACTGCCCGCGTTTGTGCGCCGGGCTTACTTTTTCCACCGGCTCGTGAGCGCTTAAGATTGTGGCGCAAATTGGGCGACACTCCGGCTATTCTTTAATGAACCTATGAATCGCTCATGGCGCGTTTTGATTCGTAAGGATTGGCTTCTCACCGCCGTGCACCTTTCGCTTCTGATCGCAGCGCCTTTGGTTGCGACGGCCCAGCAAGGTGGCTTCGTGCACACCGAGGGAATCCGCCTCGTCGACGGCCAGGGACGTCCCTTGATGCTGCGCGGCACAAACCTGGGGAATTGGCTGGTGCAGGAAGGCTACATGTTTCACCTGGACCAGGGGCCGCAATCTGCCCGCGAGATCGAAGCGCTTACCAATGAACTCCTGGGTCCGGAAGCGGCGGACAAATTCTGGCACACCTACCGAGAGCGCTATGTCACCCGCGAGGACATCCAATTTCTCAAGCGAGCGGGTTTTAATTCGATTCGCATCCCGATCCATTACAAATATTTTCAGAGTGATAATGCTGAGGGGTTCGCCCTGCTCGATCGGGTCATTGAGTGGTCGCGCGAGGCGGGGCTGTATGTCGTGATCGACATGCATTGCGCTCCCGGCGGGCAGACTGGGGCGAACATCGACGATAGTTGGGGCTATCCGTGGATCTATGACAGTCCCCAGGCACAACAGCTCGCAATCGAAACCTGGAAACGGATCGCAGCGCACTATCGCGACTCGAAAACGGTGCTGGGTTATGACCTGCTGAACGAGCCGATCCCGCATTTTCCCGAACTTCGCAAATACAACAGTCAGTTGGAACCGCTTTACCGTCGCATCGTGGCAGGCATTCGCGAGGTGGACAAGAACCATGTCGTCATTCTTGGCGGAGCGCAGTGGGACACGAACTTCGCGGTGTTTGGGCCTCCGTTCGATTCGAATGTGATGTACAACTTTCACAAATACTGGATGCCGCCGGTGCAAACCGAAATTCAGTCCTACGTTGACTTCCGCGACAAGTACCGCGTGCCCATCTGGATGAGTGAGTCGGGAGAGAATAAAGACGAGTGGATCGGGCAATTTCGCGAGCTGTTGGAGAAAAACCAGATCGGTTGGGCGTTCTGGCCGTACAAGAAGATGGATGCGACGTCGTCGCCTGTGTCATTCGACAGGCCGGTTTATTGGGATGAGATTGTCGCCTACGCGAAGTTGCCTGGAGGTACGGGCGCCACGGAAAAACGCATCGCGCAGCGTCCTTCGCAGGAGCACATCAACGCAGCCTTTGCCGATCTGCTCGACAAGGTTCAATTCGGCAAGTGCCGCGTTAATGAGGGGTATCTGAAAGCGTTGGGGTTGGGCGGGAAGAAGTGAGGCAATGCGATCGGTCGCGAAGTTAAGAGCGGGATGAATCCCGCGAGCGTTCTTGGCCGAGAACATCTGCCGTCCCCTCGGTGTGTGTGTCATAGCTGACACTTGTTCTCCACAAGGAAGATGAGCGACAAGCAGGTATGTCGCGATTTTTCGATTACGCACCCGATCAGGGGTTATTGCTGCCGCCGAGCGTGAGGGATGTGCTGGGAGAAGGGCATCTGTGCTTCCACGTGCATCGGGTGGTGGAGGCGTTCGACGTGCAGGTTTGAACAGGCGTACAGCAGCGAAGGACGGCTGGCCTATCCGCCGCGCATGATGCTGAAGGTGTGGCTGTATGCCTACTGTCTGGGAGTGCACTCGACCCGGCGGCTGGAGCGCGCATCCAGGAAGACCTGGCCTTTCGCTACCTGGCGGGCGGGCTGCAGCCAGATCACAAGACGTTGAGCGAGTTTCTGCGACAGCACGCGCGGGCCATCAACGACTTGTTCACTCAGACGATCGAGATAGCGCGGCGTGCGGGCGTGGTGCGGTTGGGGCACGTGGCGATTGACTCGACCCGGGTGCAGGCCAATGCCGCGCGGCAGCGGGTGGTGGACGAGGAGCAAGCGGAGCGCGATCGCGAGCGCAGGACCGGCGGCAGGTGCGGCGGTTTCAGCAACGGGTCTTAGCGCCGGATCCGGACCAAGGCGCGGGGACAGAGTTGGCGATGGCGCAACCGGAGGTTTTGGAACAAGCGTTGGCCCAAGCCCACCAAGGGTTGAAGAAGTTGCCCAAGCGGGACGTGCGGCAGATGTCGCAGACCGATCCCGACAGCCGATTTTCTACGCACCCGCGATGGTTGGGTGCTGGGTTACACGGCCGATATCGCAGTCAGCGACGATCACTTCATTGTGGCCGCGCGGGTGACACAGAACGCGACCGACAACGCTTCGCTGTTGCCCATGGTGGACGAGGTGGAGCGGCAATGTCGGCAACGTCCTGCCAAGGTGACTGCAGACGCGGGATTTTTCAGCGGCACAGCTTTACGTGAGTGCAGTAGGCAGGGCATCGATCTGTATGTGCCAGACAACAACCTGCGGCATGAGATCACGAGCGGGAAACCGGCTGGGGGAATCGGGCGTAGGGCGATTCGCGATCCCGAACATCTGCGGATGCGAGAGAAGTTGCGCAGCGCAGCGGGACGCAAGATGTATCAACGACGGCAAGCGGTAGTGGAACCAGTGTTTGGGGTGCTGAAAGAACAACGCGAGAATGCGACGTTCGGCAGACGTGGGTTGGAGGCGGTCAAAACAGAATGGATCCTGGCCGCCATCGCCTACAACATCGCTCGCCTGCATCAACGCTAAGAACTTCGATCTCGGATTCGTGCCACCATCGGAAACTCGAACTCTAATTATCTGTCATCGCTGAACGACCCCAGCTATGACACACACACCCTACGGGACTTGTATATTTTTTCTCGCCCAACCCAGGACTGAAGTCCTGGGCTAAGTTGTTTCACCCCTTCGGGGCTGGATTGTCTTCGGTCGACAACCCGGTATCTGGCGAATAATCTTCTCGTGATCCCAACGGGAGAGATGGGTCGAAGGTGTGTTCGGCACATGTCCAACAAAACAATACGGATACTCTGAACGTCCACGAACATTCTCTGAACCCTTCCAGCGGCCATGCTAATCTATTAGTAGAAGCTGCGACCCGCCTTTTTAGCGAATACCCGCAGTCCCCAGACAAATCATGATTTCAGTCAGTGCAGTCTCCATGCGCTACGGCGCAAAAGTGTTGTTCGAAGATGTGTCCACCGCGTTTACTCCCGGGAAGCGCTATGGACTTACTGGGCCCAACGGGTCAGGGAAGTCTACCTTCATGAAGCTGTTGACCGGTGAGCTCGATCCACAGAAGGGCACCGTCGTGCGCCCGAAGAAGTTCGGCGTGCTGAACCAGGACCAGTTCGCTTTCGACGCATTTCGCGTGATCGACACGGTCATGATGGGCAATAAGCGGCTGTGGGCGGCGCTGGAAGAGCGCGACGTCATCTATGCCAAGCCGGAGTTCACCGACGAAGACGGCATGCGGCTAGGTGAGTTGGAAGGCATTGTGGGCGAGGAAGACGGCTACTCCGCCGAGGCCGATGCTGCGATTCTGCTGCAAGGGCTGGATATTCCTGACGAGTTGCATGAGCGGCCGATGAGCGAGTTGCAGGGCGGGCAAAAAGTTCGCGTGCTGCTGGCGCAAGCGTTGTTTGGGCATCCCGGGGCACTGCTGCTGGACGAACCTACGAACCACCTGGATTTGGACTCGATCCACTGGCTGCAGGGATTTCTCAACAGTTATGAAGGCGTGTTGATCGTGATTTCGCACGACCGTCACTTTCTGAACAGCGTTTGCACACACATCGCCGACATCGATTACGAGACGATCATCACCTACACCGGAACGTACGACGAAATGGTGTTGGCCAAGACGCAGATTCGCTCGCAGATCGAGAGCCAGAATGCCCAGCGCGAGAAGAAGATCGCGCAGTTGAATGAGTTCATTGCGCGCTTTTCGGCAGGTACGCGGTCCAGCCAGGTGCAGTCGCGGCGCAAAGAAGTAGAGCGTCTGGCGGTAGGGGATCTGGCGCGGTCGAACATCGCGCGTCCGTTCTTGAAGTTCGAACAGAAGCGGCCTTCGGGCAAGCATGTTCTCGAATTGCACGGCGTGACCAAGTCGTATGGCGATAACGATGTGCTGCGCGGATTCACACGCGAGCGTCAATCGCGGCGAGAAGATCGCTCTCATGGGACGCAACGGAGCGGGAAAGACGACGCTGTTGAATGCGATCCTGGCGAATTCGCCGACGACACCAGAATCGGAGTTGCGACAGACCAGCGGCTATGCGGGACCGCTGATCGACGACGGCAAGGTGATCTGGGGACACGAGGCGTCGGTGGGCTATTTCGCGCAAGACCATCGCTCGTTGATTCAGCCGGGCATGAGTGTGTCGGACTGGCTACATCAGTGGGAACCGGGTGCGGCGTACGAAGAAATTCGTGGGTTGCTCGGGCAGATGCTCTTCCAGAAGGAAGACGGCAACAAGCGCACCGATGTACTTTCGGGCGGGGAAGCGGCGCGATTGCTGTTCTGCAAGCTGATGCTGCAGAAGCCAAATTTCCTGATCTTCGACGAGCCGACCAATCACCTTGATTTGGAATCCATCAACGCGCTGAACATCGCGTTGCAGCGGTTCCATGGAACGGTGCTATTGGTGTCGCACGATCATGATTTGATCGATGAAGTGGCGACGCGCATCTGGCATTTCGAGAGCGATCACAGCATCACGGACTTCAAGGGCGTGTACGAGGAGTACCAGGCGGCGATAGCGGCGTAGGCGGATCGCACAGGGCTGAAGCCCCCTTTCATTCATGTGTGCTGACGGCACGGCTGAAGCCGTGCCCTGATACGAAGCCGCTCAGGATCGAGTTGTTCAGCAGCCTGTCAAGTCGTGCCTGACGCAAATCCCGCTTAGATCCCTTGGTCGCTACGCGACCGCGTGGTGACAAACATGAGAACAAAGACGAAAGGCCTCGCGGCGATGCGAGGCCTTTTTGACGATGCGGCTAGACGAATGTTTAGTCGCCGGCCATCTCGGGTTCGGGATACATCCCGGGTGACTGGCGGTACTTCCAGATCCGGCATGGGGCGTCCGGCAAACAGCAATCGGCAAGGCTTGGCGAGCCAACTGGCAATCTTCGTCGAGCGAGCCATGCGCGCGCTGTCGGTAGTGATTCCGGTGTCGGCGTACATCTGGCGGTAGATTTTGGAAATCAGCAGGAAACAGACGCGCCCTTTTAGCGATTTTAAGAAACTCGACCGGCGCCAGATCGAATCGAAGCTGTAGAACTTGTCCCAGACGGCCTGGGTGCGTTGGCGCACTTCATCGGCAGACATGGTGGGATGCAGGCCGAAGTACTTGGGCCGCGACTCCTGCGGGATTAGCCATCGACGCGTGAGGGGGATGCCGTTTACGTGCGCGGTGGTGACATCTACGGTCTTCTCCCACTTGGCGAAATCGACAGTGCCGGGGAAGGGCGTCAGGATGACGAACTGCGCGAAGGTGAGATCGGCGGCGTCGGCTAGCGCGGCGGTGGCGTCGAAGGTGGCGGGCTTGTCGCTGGGCAGACCGAAAATGAATGAACCGAGAACGTGAATGCCGTGGCTGCGGAAGTTCTTCAGTCGATCGATCAGCGCTTGTCCTGAGAGATTGAAGTCCTTGTAAACATCTTTCAGGCCGTCGGGAGTGACCGCTTCGACGCCGACGAGCGCTCCCAAGATGTGAGCCGACTTCATGGCGTCGAGGAATTCGTCATCCTCTGCGGCCTCCATCGTGATCTGGGTGTAGAAGACGGTGTCTTTGGGAAGTCGCGCCAGGCGAGACATAAGCTCAAAGCGCTCAGCCCGAATTGCCTTCAACTGCTCGAGGTGCGCTTTGTTCTTCTGGCGTCCTGCCAGTTCGAGATCGGTCAGGGTGACGGGATAGAAGTTGTCGTCGGCGAGGGCGATAAAGCGAAATCCCTGACGCCGCAACTGTACGATCTCCTCGACGACGGCATCGGCTGGTCTCTGACGCGGCTTCTGACCGTCGGTGCGCCACACTGAGCAGAAAGAGCAATGCTTGGGGCAGCCACGCACGGTCTGTACCGAGGCCCACATGTAACTCTTACGAGGAATCAGGTCCCAGCGCGCGGGGGAGAAATCTTCCGCGTCGATGCGGCCGCCTTCGTAAATGGTTTTCGGCGATCCGGCGACGCAGTCAGCAAGAACGTTCGCCCAGGCAACGTCACCATCGCCTTTTACTACGGCGTGGGCGCCGCCGAGTTCCAACGATTCTTCGGGATAGAGAGTGGCATGAATGCCACCGTAAATCACATAGGCGCCGCGAGCGCGCGCGTCCCGACCTACTTCGTATCCGCGTAATGCGTTACCCGTGTGGATACCAATCCCGACGACGTCGCCTGGATGGATGGTTGCGGGATCCAGAAGGGCCAAGGTTTCATCAACCAGGATTGGGTCGCCGTAGGACCTTGGGGTGGCGCCTGCGAGTACGTAAAGCCAGCGGGGTGTGATAACAGCGGTGCCGAATGAGACGTGACTAGGATTGATCAGATGAACATTCACGCGCGTGTAGCTCCCTTCGAGGGTGCCAAGGCGGTCAGCCGGGCGCGCGCTGAAGTCGCAGAGGACGCTCTGAAAACGAATGGGTCAGGCCGGAAATGCCTTCGCTAATAACCAAAAATATTGCAACCTAGAAATCCGAAGCTCGACCCTCGTGTCCGAAGTGTCTCATATCAGACACTTCGCGTCTGTGCACTTTTGCTCACTTTGGGAGGTGGTTCGGAAGACAACTACTAGATCGGCTCTGTTCCAAGTGCTTCAACTGTAGCATGCTTAGCGTCGGGCCGCCCAAGCGAGGCCATCCGGGTTCTCGCCTGCATCGATGTGGCCGACGACTTTGAGAGAACGCAAGTCGATGACGGCAACGTAGTTGTCGGGGGTGCAGGCCACGAACGCACGCGAGCCATCAGGCTGCATGAGGACGCCCGCGGCGCCGTGCCCGATTGGGATTTGCTTGACGGTTTTGCGAGTAGCGCTGTCGATGACGGTCAGGTTCGGGCCGCCCAAAGTTGAGATAAGTACCAGCTTTCCGTCGGGCGTGAATTTCAGGCGATTCGCGCCACGGACGTCGGCAGCCAGGGTTTGCGTCACGTGCCTGGTGGCAACGTCGATGATGGAGACGGTCCCGTCTTGCGCGTTAGCTACCCAGATTTCCTTGCGGTCGGGGGAAACGTCAAAGCCTTCCGAGCCATTGCCGACGCGGACGACGGTCTCGTTCCAATCTCCGCCGGGAGGATGAGGTGGTGGACCCATTTTCCCGGCTGATCCATTTGGCTGGCCAGGGGGCGGGCCAGCGGGACCGCCGCCAGCGGTCTTCTCGATGAAGCTCACGGTACCGGAACTTACATTGGTGGTGACGATGGTGTGCAAGTCGGGCCAGACGTAGATCATGTGAGTGCGGTTCTGACCGGTGCCCATGATCCAATCGATCTTCTGGGTGGCCGGATCATAGCTGCCGATCGCTTTGGCTGCTTCTGCGGTGAACCAGACCTTGCCGCCGACGAAATCCAAGCCATGCGGACCACGTAACGCGCCGAGGTCAATGGAAGGCAATGGTTTCTGACCGACGAGATCGATAACAGCCAGTGTGTTGTAGGCGCCGAATCCATAGTTGGAGACATAGGCGGTCTTGCCGTCGGTGGACGCGATGACTTCGTGAGGATCGTTACCGACTGGGACCTTCGCAATCGCTTTGAGGCTGGAAGGATCGACGATAGCGAGGGTGTGGCCAGCCTTGGAGAGTACCAGCAACGCGTCTGCTGGCGTGTTCTGGGCGTGAACGATGTCAGAACCAAGCGCAGCGAGGAACAGAGCGAGACAGGCCATCCTGAATATCATGGTAGAAAAGATACCGCATCGGGTTGGCAGAGGCGAAGGGGCAGCCCGTCGGTATCGGGCGCAGATTTCCCCTTACCGGGAGTGCCCGCACGGATTTCTTCGCCCACCAAATTCAGGGTAGAGCGCCAAGATTTGCAGGGCAAGGAAAGTGAGTGACTTTTGTTACGTTGGTAACCAGAGCGGTAGTCAGTTGCACAGCTGCCAACGCCGCGAATATGGTGCACACGCGCAAAAAGCTTAAGATGGATTTGCTACGCTTCCCGTGTTCCAGTAATGTCGGGTGCGAACTAACGGATAGGCTGACCGAGCCAGGAGGTCCAGTATGAAAGCGAAGAGCCAACGAGAGTTTGATCCGCAAGCGTTTCTTGCCACCATCGGTGACGGCCGGAAGATTCTCGCTTTCAAACAAGGCGAGGCCATCTTTGCGCAGGGCGGTTTGGCGGACGCTGTGTTCTACGTGCAGAAGGGCAAGATCAAACTGACCGTCGTCTCCTCGGCAGGCAAAGAAGCAACGGTTGGCGTTCTGGGACAGGGGAGCTTCTTCGGAGAGGGCGGCCTGGCGGGCCAACCACTTCGCCTGGGTTCGGCCTCGGCCATGACGGATTGCATGATTCTGCGAATCGACAAAAAGTCGATGGTGCAGGCCCTGCACCGCGAGCACTCATTCTCAGACTTGTTCGTTGCGCATCTATTAGCACGCAACATCCGGTTTGAAGCAGACCTGGTGGACCAACTGTTCAATTCCAGTGAGAAAAGGCTGGCCCGAATCCTTCTTTTACTGGCTCGTTTCGGCAAGGATGGCAAACCGGAGACAGTGATTCCCAAAATCAGCCAGGAGTCGCTCGCCGAAATGGTAGGCACAACCCGTTCGCGGGTCAGTTTCTTCATGAACCGGTTCCGAAAACTCGGGTTTGTGGAGTATGGCGACGACGGAATGCAAGTGCACACTTCGCTGCTGAACGTAGTGCTACACGACTGACCGTTGTCTGGGGGGCACAGCGGTGGCCGGCTGCAGTTGTGGCCCTTTGCGGATGGCCTTCACTGCGTCCACTACGCCCAAGACAATCGTGGCCATCCATCCGTATGCGAGATAGATTCCCCAGTGTTCCATAGTCCTACCTTTCTGATTTGTAATGGCGGACGCCGTCACGCTTTCGTCTCGGAAGTCGGGTTCGGTTCTGCTGCGTTATCCGCCGGTGTGTGACCGTCGCAGAGCGACGCGGTGTGCGGCGCGTTTCTTTTTCTTCTTTGCTCGGACCGCCTCGGCACGCTTATCGGCGACACGGTCAGGAGTAGCGTTCTTCTTTGGTTGCGCCTGCGCAGGCTCAGCTACGGCCGTTGCTCTCGCGACTTCAATTTCGGAGGTGGTCATGGATTCTCCTTAAGACCTGGCTAATTTCCGAGAGACGGAACTACGGCTTGCCGATGTGAATGTTGGTGAGAGACTGCATCAAGCCAAAGACATTCAGCAGCCACATCACGACGGCTATCACGACCACGGCATTCAAAATTGATTTGATGGAACTTGCCATGGGGATGAAGCGATTGACCAGCCACAGCAGTACTCCCACAACGATCAAAGCAAGGACAACTTGAACTAACGGCATGTTCTTTTACCTTCTTCTGCTTCCGACGGAAGCCGCTTTCGCTTGTATTTTTTTAAGTTTGAGGCCTCGGTCAGCCGCCATTTCGCCTGATACGACACTAGGCAAGGCGGCGCCCCGTGTATGTTCAAATATGCTCACTGCTCTTTGGAATAGTAGTGGCAAAAGAAACTCTACCGGCCACTAGCGGTCACGCATCTAATAATTTGTGAATTGTGTCACTGTTAATATTGCGACGATCCTACTCTTTGGGTGTGCCTTTTACTCGGGCGCTTTTGGAGCGGATTTACAGCCTTCTGCCAGCAATCTCATGAAGGATGTTGTGGCGAATGAATTGACCGATAGAACAACGGAACACGGCAACTGGATGTACCACGTCACGAAAACAGTCGAGCGGCAGAAATTGACTCAAATTGAGATGGAAACAAAAGATGGTCCGGTATACCGTTTGCTTGCGATTAATGACACTCCCCTGGACGCACTCCAGCAAAAGCAAGAGGCGGTACGGCAGGAGCAACTCATCCGCGAACCCGGCCAGCAGCTTGCGATCAAGAAACAGAGAGATGCGGACGAACGCCGATTGGAAGATTTCGTGCGCCTGTTGCCGGTTGCCTTCCTATTTCGATACGACGGTTGGGATGGCGCCTTCGTGCGGCTTAACTTCTGGCCAGACCCGGCATTTGTCCCTCCCACAATGGAATCCAAGGCCCTCGAGAACATGGCTGGGACGATCCTCGTCGATCCCCAGCAGAAGCGACTGGCGCACATTAATGGGCATTTGTTAGAGAACGTAGATTTTGGATTCGGGCTTCTTGGGCGTCTCGCCAAAGGCGGCACGTTTGAGATTGAGAGGACCCAAGTCAGCTCGTCTCATTGGAAGACACACCTTGTAGATGTTAACGTCACTGGGCGAATGTTGCTCTTCAAGACGATCAGCAAGCAACAACACGAGACACGATCTGACTTTGAGCCCGTATCCGGCGATCTCGATTTGAAGCAGGCGGAAGAACTTCTGCAATCACGACCGAACTAGCTAGCGATCATACTTGCCCTCTAACATCGCCCATACGCTATCGCGAGCTGATCCCGCGGCGTGGCCACAGCTGAAACGCTTGGCGTCCTGGTGATTGCGAGGGGACCAGAGAAACCCATCTGCGGGCGCGTCCATGGTCCCCTTTGCATGCTGGGCTGAAGCAAGTATGTGCGTTGCGCTCCACAGTCGTAACAATGCTGTGAGGGTTTTGCCTCGCCGGAGCAGCGGATGGGCCAGCCGGCGTTGACGTGAGGACACACACCCAGGCTTCGCATCAAACGACCGAACGGTTTGCCTGTAAATTCCTGGTATTGATAGCTGGGGCTCATAGTCAAATTGCCTCCTGTTGAGCGTCAACAGACTCATTTACGGTCGACGCCACTGTCGTTGGGGTGGGCCCAAGCGCCTTGTACTTCCGCGGGGTCGCCGTAGCTCAAAACACGGCCATACTGCCGACCCCGCGCGAGAAAAGCTTTACATCGACACGCTGATGGCAATGCCGACGTGTGGGTGTCTGCGGTTGTACATGTAGTATCCGTCGTTCGCATAAACCACATAGACGTCGTCGGTCTCGTACCAGTTGTTGGCCCATGAATTTGGCCAGGGATCGACTACGCTGAACCAATAACCGTTGTACTGAAAGCGTGGGAAGCCACCAACCACCATGTAGGGCTGGTTGTAGATCACGAACGCGTAGTTCGGTCCAAAGTAGCCGTTGTAGCGGTTGTCAGGGATGCGGTAACCGTTATAGCCGCCGCGTTGCTGCCAATTGCGGTGGTCGTTGTGCCAGTTCTGTGAGCGGTGCTCCTGCCAGTTGGCTTGCTCGACACGCTGCTGCTCCTGAGAGTGCTGCACGGGTTGCTGATTGCGCTGCTGGGCCTGTTGCTGGTGCTGCTGATTGTTCTGCTTCTGCTGCGCCTGCTGGGCCTGCTGCTGGTGTTGTTGATTGTTCTGCTTCTGCTCGGGCCTGCTGTTCGTGCTGCTGATTCTTCTGGTTCTGCTGCGCTTGCTGTGCCTGTTGCTGGTGCTGTTGATTGTTCTGCTTCTGCTGAGCCTGCTGTTCGTGCTGCTGACTCTTCTGGTTCTGCTGCGCTTGCTGTGCCTGTTGCTGGTGTTGTTGATTGTTCTGCTTCTGCTGAGCCTGTTGTTCGTGCTGCTGACTCTTCTGGTTCTGCTGCGCTTGCTGTGCCTGTTGCTGGTGTTGTTGATTGTTCTGCTTCTGCTGAGCCTGCTGTTCGTGTTGCTGTTGTGGCTTCTGTTGTGGCTGCTGCTGCGCGTGTTGCTGTTGGGGCTGTTTCTCTTCCTGCTTGGCTTGCTTTTCTTCCTGCTGTGCGAACGCGGGAACGACCGATACGAGAGATAGAACCAGGGCTGCCGTTCCGAGTACTGAGAGTGCTTTCATTTGGGTGCCTCAATTACAGGGTAGGTGCATGAGCGGCGGATAGATGTATCGTTTTGACCATTGGAAGACAAGCCAGCCACGGGCTTGTACCTTGCCCGTTTCGGAATAGGGCGAAGACCATCTCACAGATGTTCAATTCTGCTCAGACCTCGAGACGACGCGAGATTACAAGGATGACAGCCTCGAAAGATTCGGAAAAGTCGCAATCCGAGCTTCACGATGGTCAAGGAGAAACATGAAAACCAGCACGAAAGATAAGCTCAAGGGCAGCTTCCACGAAGTAAAGGGAACAATCAAGGAGCAAGTCGGCGAAGCTACGAATGACCGCTCATTGAAAGCAGAAGGAAAAGCCGAGAAGAACGCTGGCAAGGTGCAACAGCAGATTGGCGACGCGAAGGAAGCGGTAGTGAAGTTGAAAGGAAAGCTGGCGGAGCTAACCACCAAATAAGTGATTCAGACGGGCCGTCGAGAAATGTGAAATATACAATAGCGTAGAAATAACTTAGCTTCTCCAATTCTTCTAGATTATTGCGCACACCAACAGGCGAGCACAAGGCGACAAGTGCCCGCCTTTCCTTTCTGACTGCAACTTCATTTGGCGCAAGGGTTTCAGCGCGGATCAAGACGGCTACAACTGGCAGTGTCAATGTGGCCGCGATACCTCAGGCTCCTACATCATGTTTGACGTTATCTTGTCGCAGGTTCTGGGATTTCGGTCTCCGCGCTGACATGCCACGAGGCGAGCGCAACTGGCGTGGTCTGTATTGACCATACTGCAAGGTTGCTGAGGTGACATGCTAAGGGCGTAGAACACGACCTCGGTTGGCAATTGATGCAAGAGGTCACGAGGAGGAAAGTATGCTTGGAACTGTATTGATTGTCCTGCTGGTTCTGTTTCTTGTGGGTGCACTCCCGAGATGGAATCACAGCCGTTCCTGGGGGTACTTCCCGAGCGGCGGAATGGGTTTACTGCTTGTCGTCGTCGTCATTTTGTTGCTGCTTGGCCGGATCTAGTTAAGCACTGCAGCAACTTGGACAACCCTTCCTTCGCTGCCGTCTCTGCCGATTTTCGTCCCAGGTCAACTTCGCAGGTGTCACCTGGTCGCAACCTATACCTTTCTCAACTGGCCCCATAAGGAGGAATCAATGCTTTGGACGGTGTTTGTAATTCTCATAATCCTATGGTTGCTCGGCTTCAGTTTCCATGTGGCCGGCGGGATGATCCATCTCTTGCTGCTCATTGCAGTCGCAGTACTGGTCATTAACCTGATCAGCGGCCGCAGAACAGCCTGACTTTCGGGCGCACATCGCCATTCACAAGTTCGTCCACAAAAACACAGTGGAATGAAAAGGAAGTGTTTTGATGAAGAAATACGCAATCGGTTTATTGACGTTGTCCTTGGCGACTTTCGCCTTCGCCAAATCGGGACGCCCAGCGACAGAAGATCGCTTGCAAGCTGCCGGTACCTCCTTAAACGAGATCATGGCCGCGCCGGATAAGGGTATTCCCGAGGAAGTACTCACGGGCGCCAAGTGCGTCGCTGTGATTCCAAATATGGGGAAGGGCGGATTTATCGTCGGGGGAGAGCACGGACGCGGAGTCGTAACCTGCCGGACTAAGAGCGGCTGGAGCGCGCCAGCGTTTATCTCGATTGGGGGCGGCAATTTTGGCTTCCAGGCGGGCGCGCAGGAAGTCGACCTGGTTGTGCTGTTCATGAATGACGCAGGCGTGAAGAAGTTGCTTTCCAGTAAGTTCGAGCTCAGCGGAGAAGCTTCAGCAGCCGCGGGCCCGGTTGGACGGCACGCTTCGGCAGGTACAGACTGGAAGATGAACACGGAAGCATTGAGCTATTCGCGTTCCAAGGGCCTGTTTGCGGGTGTTGCAGTGGATGGCTCGGTGATCCAGCAGGACAACGATTCCACGAAGGCGTTTTACGGCAAGAATGTTTCCTTCAACAAAACCTTGTCTGGTAACGTTCACGCCCCGAGCGGCACGGACTCGTTTCTGGCAGCGGTTAGGGCTGCCGAAAGTAAGGCAGCGGTACATGAGGCTGGCGAAGCCAAATAACGAAGGTGTGGCGGGCCGCCGGGCGTCCCGCCACAGTGATTACTCTCAAGCCTACCTGGGAAAGAGGCATCCAGTCGTGGAGGGTGCGGCGGGTCCTGATCCAGTATAAAAAAAGTTGTCGGTGGCTGGTTGTCAGTAAAGCAAATCCCTCGGTCGCCACGACAGCCTTGCGATGACAAATCATCAGCAAGTCCTTCGACTGCGCGCTCGCACGTCAGTAAAAGCAGATCCCTCTCTCCTTCACCCCAGCTAGCTCAAAAACGGTGCTCGCCCGGGACCCCGGCTTCCCAGGCAATGAAAAACCAAGAGCTCGGGAGCCGACCGCTACGTTTCCGAACTAAATCCTGGGGCTGCGGAACCAACCGGCTACTCATTGGTATCCGATCGGATACCGTTCAGCCGCATTCGGAACCTCGCGACGTAGACCACTCAGACTCATCTCGTTGCAAACACAGCACCATGTCCCAGACAACCGACCCGCACGCACTTTGGCATGAGGCTTGCTCTAGTACAAGGCGTGAAGGCAAGCAATCAGCAAGTTTGCTAGAGGGCTTGCAAAAACAAATTCAGTTTGGGTTCCACTGCAAGGGGCCCCAAGGAGGATGTCATGAAACGCAACCTGGTTGGAACTCTGTCGCTGGTGGTGTTAGCAGTGTTGATCAGCTCCACGGGAGCTTTTGCTCAGGCTTACGCGAAGGCCAGTGTGCCGTTCGCATTCGCGGTCGGTTCGGCGCAACTGCCGGCCGGCACCTACGAGATCAAAACCCTCGGCCAAGGTAATAGCTCCTTCGTCATCCAGAATGCCGAGACCAGCGCGGCCGCCATGTCGACTGCCGGACGCGAGCAGCCCCACAACGCGAGCGCCAAACTGGTGTTCCACCGTGTCGGCAATGCTTACTTCCTGGCGGAAGTTTGGCGTAGCTCAAGCGCGGAAGGCATGATCATTCCTACCTCCAAGCAGGAGAAGGAACTGGCGAAGGAACTGCAAGCTGCCAACGGGCACGCAGGCGGATACGAAGAAGTCGTGATCGCCCTGAACTAACTCCAAGCAACCCAAACTGAGAGGCCGGAGCTAACCGCTCCGGCTTTTTTGCGTTCGGATACGCAGAGATCAAATCGTAGCTTCCGATTCGCTTCGAGCGAGCAGAAGCCATGCCCTCCGGCCAGATCGATCCTGCTACGAGCGTCTAACGAGGGCCGGCTTGCCGCTACTGAGGTCGACGTATACGGCGGCGTGAATCTGCTCTGGTTTGAGGCTCAGCAACTCGGCGGGTATTTCGAGAGTTTCGATGCGCTGTCCCTTCGCAGGCACGAACTGCAACAGCGGCGCGTCGGGTTTGTCGGACGGATGAAACAGAGCGTGGACCTTGCCAGTCTCGTCGAATAACGCCAGAACCTTCATTGCAGTATTCCTTTCGTGTTGGACGTACAGCTTCCATTCAGAGGCGCGATGGAAGGTTAGAAGGTGTCGTTCTGCGCGGCCATGACCTGAATTCTCGATACCACCGGCGCTCCCGAGCCAGTGGCCTGCAAGTTCGCGACGAGCGGCGTATTGGCGGGATCGGAAAGGTCCCACTGCGAGCCTTCCGAAAGTATGGTGACCGTCTGATGAAAGTCGGAATCACCGGCACTTTGGATCGCCGGCCAAATGCGCGACCAGCGGAAGGGGCTAATGAATCCGGGCCATGTAACGAAGATTGTTATCGTGCTGTTGCTCGACATCGTCAGCAGACCGGCGGAGGCGATGATGACGTTGAAGCTGAATGGGCTCATGGTGTACTCCAGGCAGAGGATTAGTTGCGGGGACTGACTTAGTAGCGGCGGGGAAACTGTAGCGCGATTTTGAAAAAGTTGCCAGTGGTCAGTTGTCGGTGGGCAGAAAAGACAAAGGCCCCGCATTTTCTGCGAGGCCTGTGCTTTTCTTCAATCCCACCCCTTTCGCCAAAAGAACCGCGAAAGGATGGGGCACCCAGTGTGGGCGTTTAGTACATCCCGCCCATGCCGCCGCCGTGGCCGCCGCCCATGGGGATTCCTTCTTCTCTTCCGGAATCTCGGCCACGAGGGCTTCGGTGGTCAGCATCAGGGACGCGATCGAGCCTGCGTTCTGCAGGGCGGTGCGCGTCACCTTGGTCGGATCGATGACACCGGCCTTGACCAGGTCCTCGAACTTGTCCGACTGGGCGTTGTAGCCGAAGTTGTTGTCCTTCGACTCGCGGATGCGGCCTACGATGACTGCACCTTCTTCGCCGGCGTTGATCACGATCTGACGCAGGGGCTCTTCGAGTGCGCGGCGCACGATGTTCGCACCGATCAGCTCGTCGCCTTCCAGCTTCAGGTCTGCGACGGCCGCAGCCGTGCGCAGCAGGGCCACACCACCGCCGGGGACGATGCCTTCCTCGACCGCAGCGCGGGTAGCATGCATCGCATCTTCCACGCGGGCTTTCTTTTCCTTCATTTCGGTCTCGGTCGCGGCGCCGACTTTAATGACGGCAACGCCACCCACCAGCTTCGCCAACCGCTCCTGCAACTTCTCGCGGTCGTAGTCGCTCGTGGTCTTTTCGACCTGGCTGCGAATTTCCTTCACGCGTCCGGAGATGTCGTCAGCCTTGCCCTTGCCTTCGACGATGGTGGTGTTGTCCTTGTCGATGGTGACCTTCTTGGCCTGTCCGAGGTCGGCCATCTGAACGTTCTCCAGCTTGATGCCGAGGTCTTCGGTGATAGCCTTGCCGCCGGTCAGAATTGCGATGTCCTGCAACATGGCCTTGCGACGATCGCCAAAGCCAGGAGCCTTGACGGCGGCGACGTTCAGCGTGCCGCGCAGCTTGTTCACGACCAGGGTCGCGAGGGCTTCGCCTTCCACGTCCTCAGCGATGATCACCAGCGGACGGCCGCTCTTGGCGATCTGCTCGAGCAAGGGGAGCAGATCCTTCATCGACGAAACTTTCTTTTCGTGGATAAGGATGTAGGCGTTCTCGAGCACGGCTTCCATGCGCTCGGGATCAGTGACGAAGTACGGGGAGAGGTAGCCGCGGTCGAACTGCATGCCTTCGACGACTTCCAACTGGGTCTCCATCGTCTTGGCTTCTTCCACGGTGATGACGCCGTCTTTGCCGACTTTCTTCATGGCTTCGGCAATGATGGTGCCAATGGTCGAGTCGTTGTTGGCCGAGATGGTGCCCACCTGAGCAATCATGTCGCCAGTGACCTTCTGCGAGAGCTTGTCGAGAGCGCTGCCGCTGCGGTTGCCGTCGTTGTCCACGGTGCCGCAGATCGCGGTGATAGCCTTCTCGATGCCGCGCTTCAGGGCCATTGGATTGGCTCCGGCAGCAACGGTCTTGACGCCTTCGCGATAGATGGACTGCGCCAGAACGGTCGCCGTGGTGGTGCCGTCGCCGGCTACGTCAGAGGTCTTGGAAGCGACTTCACGGACCATCTGGGCGCCCATGTTCTCGAGCGGGTCCTTCAGTTCGATTTCCTTGGCTACGGTGACGCCGTCTTTGGTGATGAGCGGCGAACCGAATTTCTTTTCAATTACGACGTTGCGGCCCTTGGGGCCGAGTGTGACTTTCACGGCGTCGGCGAGTACGTTTACGCCACGCAGGATCGACTGCCGTGACTCCTCGCCATGCAGAATCTGCTTTGCCATTGTTTCAATCTCCTTGAGAATCGTTGTCAGTCGCCAGTAGCCAGTTGGCAGTTCTGCCGGCACGACCGGAGCTGAGCCGGCGTTCACTTGTCGAACAAACTTATTTGGCTGCGAGGGCCGGCTTGGTGGCGCCTTCCAGGATGCCGAGGACTTCTTCCTCACGCATGATCAGGAAGTCTTCGCCGTCGATCTTGATCTCGGTGCCGGCGTACTTGCCGAAGAGCACGCGATCGCCTGCCTTTACGTCGAGGGGAAAGGTCTCACCCTTGTCGTTGGTCTTGCCACGACCCACGGAGACAACTTCGCCTTCCTGCGGCTTGTCTTTGGCACTGTCGGGGATGATGATGCCACCCCGGGTGGTTTCGGCCTCTTCCACACGACGAATCACGATTCGGTCATGCAGGGGAGTTAGCTTAGTAGCCATTCTTCAGACTCCTTTTCCCGCCATAGCGGGTCGATTCAGGTTGGATTGCCTTAAACATCCGCCAGAATTGCCGCTATACCTTCGGCGGCTATGCTGGCTACGTCATAAATTCAGGGGTTGTAGAACCCAGGCGATGGAGTAAGCCTTTTCAGCAAGACACGGGAGCTGTTAGCACTCACATCCAACGAGTGCTAATGTACCTTGATTCTGGGTCGTTAGTCAAGTCAGATATGAGTGAATGTCACTCAAATTTCAAAATTCGACGAAAAATCCACTTCGGTGTTGTCTTTTGGTCGCCAAGTAGTACTATTTGAGGAATTAAACCTGCCTTCCGGGGGAGGCTGCACCCGCCCAGCGCTCATTGGGCATCCGCAATTTTTATGTTTTGCAGCTGGAACGGTCTGTTTTGGGAATATTTTAATCAACCCCAAAGCGACTCACGCGCATCGCATTTGTCGAAGGTTTCCATTTGCAACATTCGAGTTGGCTAACATAATCGGGATTGCGGGTAAGCGTGCAGGTACTCCCTATGAATCGGCCTCTTGCTTCGAAGTGCTTGTTCCCTGAAATCGTAGTGTTGGGTTTGGCGATACTGATTTCGCCAAGCCTCATGTTCGGCCAATCCGAGAGTCAAAATCAGCCTAGTTCGTCGGGGGGAACTTCGTCACCGTCGACGGACTCAGACGCTCCGGACGTGCCTAATGCGAACGCTCAAAGTGAGTCCAACGCAGCGGGGCAAATGCGCACAGCCGCACAGATCGAGGCGGAAGGTGCGCGTGGGCCGGATCCGGCGGACCTTCCCGCAGCAGCCACTGTGGCGGTGAAGCCGGAGACGATAATGGCGCCACCTGCGCCGGTTCCTGCGGCTCACGAGCCGCCAAAGTACGATGTCACCCTTATCGGTCACCGAAATATAGGAAACGGGGTGAATTTCTACTCGATCGAGCGGGAAATTGCATTGGGCCATGATCTGGCGCGGCAGGTTGAGGAAAGCTCGAAGCTGGTTACCGATCCGGAAATTACCGAGTACGTAAACCGCATCGGGCAGAATCTGGTGCGAAACTCCGATTCGCGAGTACCGTTCACCATCAAGGTCCTTGACAGTGACGAGGTGAACGCCTTCGCGCTGCCAGGAGGGTTCTTCTACGTTGACAGCGGACTCATCATGGCCGCCGACACCGAGGCAGAGCTGGCGGCGGTGATGGCGCATGAGATCGCGCATGTGGCGGCTCGCCATGCCACCAAGAACATGACCAAGCAGCAGATCTGGAACATGGCGTCGATCCCACTGATGTTTATTGGTGGTCCGGCGGCATATGCCATTGCCGAGGTTGCGAGCATCGCAGTACCGATGGGATTCCTGAAGTTTTCGCGCGATGCCGAGCGGGAGGCTGACATGCTCGGCCTGCAATACGACTATGCGGCGGGATACGACCCCGAAGCGTTCGTGCAGTTCTTCGAGAAGTTGAAGGTGGAGGAAAAGAAGAAGCACAGCAACATCGCCAAGATGTTTTCGACCCACCCGATGAATTCGGAGAGAATTGAGGCGGCGCAGAATGAAATTCGTGCGTACTTGCCCGATCGTGACAGCTACGTAGTTGACACGAGCGAGTTCGATGCGATGAAAGCGCGGCTCATCGCATTGCAAGGCGGCCTCAAGATAACTGCAGGTAAGGGAGGCAATCGCCCTATCCTAAGGAAGCCGGCGCAATCGCCGGATGCCGACGTTACCGCTTCCCCGAGTACGTCAGATTCGGGCAAGACGGGCAACTCTGATGACCGTCCGACATTAAAAAGGGCTCCCGCCAGTTCCAACTAGTTGAAAGCAGGCTAACCATCGCGAGCCGGGGTACCAAAGTTTGCACCGGTCGCGGCCGGATGCCTAGAATAGCGCTATGAGATGTATCCGCCTGCTTAGCTTTATCCTCTGCGTGGTGCTGATCACGCTGGCGGCCGATTGGCAGCGACAAGAAGTCGGGACCGCTTCAGTCCTCAAATTTGCGGTTCACAGTGGTGAAGGACGACAACAATAAGCCAGTCCGCAATGCGAGCGTCATTCTTCACTCCGTGGAAAAAGACGGCAAACAATCTAAGGGCGGATTTCAGCTTAAGACAGACAATGAAGGCAAGACAGAGTCTGAGGGTTTGCCGTACGGCCCGCTGCGCATACAGGTGCTCGCTCCCGGCTTCCAGACGTTCGGTCAGGACTACGACGTCAACAAGCCCGACATGGACATCGAGATCCGGTTGAAACGGCCCAGCGACCAGATGTCGATCTACGACAAGCCGAAAGATAAACCGCAGGGGCCGACAGCAACTCCACCGACGGAACCAAAGCCCCAGTGAGCTACGACCGGCGAGCCTGTCGCCACGCGGAAAGCGAATCCCGTGATTGAAGCCAAGACGATCTGGACCGACCAAGACCGCTTTGTCGGCGAGGCAAGCAGCGGTCACGCGCTGGTTATCGATACTGGGCAAGTCAAGACCGCCAGCACGCCAATCGAATTAGTGCTGATGGCGCTATGTGGATGCACGGCGAGCGATGTGGTGGGCATCCTGCGAAAGAAGCGCGAGCCTTTCACCGGTCTGGAAGTGGCGGCGAAAGCGGAGCGGGCGGAAGAACACCCCAAGGTGTTTACGCAGATCAAACTGATTTACCGGGTGCGCGGCAAGGTCGCGCATAAGTCCATGGAAGACGCGGTACGCCTGTCGAAAGAGAAATATTGTTCGGTATCAGCCATATTGGAGAAGACTGCCAAGATCGAGTTCGAGATCGAATATAGCGAGTAGACGAAGTCACGTCTCGTTCGCCGTCATTCGCAGCGAAATGATTTGAAAGCGAGTCCGGTTGCGTTAGGTTATCTGGTGAGAATTCCCCGTGCGCAACGTCACAGTAGTATGGGGTGCGCGTCACTGCGCTGAGTGCGGGCAGATAACAAAATGTTAGCTGGCTTTTGGAGGTCCATGTCCCCTAGCCGCGTTAAATCGAGGAAAAACAGCATGAGTTCACTTATTACTACCGCGCCGGCAAAACTGCATCTGGCGAAGAGGATGTCCCGGCTCGGAACCGAGACGGCGTTTGAAGTCCTGGTACGCGCCCGCGCCCTGGAGCGCCAGGGCAAAAACATTGTTCACCTAGAAATCGGCGAGCCGGATATGGACACGCCGGGAAACATTGTTGAAGCGGCCGTCGGCGCGTTACACATGGGCTATACCCATTACGGACCTTCGGCCGGTCTGCCCGAGCTGCGGGAAGCGATCGCGGAGGATGTAACCAAATCGCGCGGGGTGAAGTTCACCTCCGACGAAGTCGTAGTTGTGCCCGGCGGAAAGCCCATCATCTTCTTCACCATGCTGGCGCTGGTGGAAGAAGGAGATGAAGTCATCTACCCCAATCCGGGCTTCCCGATTTACGAGTCGATGATCAACTTCCTGGGCGCCAAGGCAGTGCCGATTCCGCTACGCGAAGACCGCGATTTCCGGCTTGACGTCAACGAACTGAAGAGCCTGATTAACGACCGCACCAAGCTGATTATTCTCAATTCGCCGGAAAACCCGACGGGTGGCGTGATGACGAAGGGCGACATTCACGACATTGCCGAGGCAATTGGGAATCGCGACATCATGGTGTTGAGCGACGAAATCTACGGCCGCTTGCTGTTTGAAGGCGAGCAGTTCAGCATCTCGGCGGTCGAAGGCATGAAGGATAGAACAATCATCCTCGATGGTTTCTCCAAGACTTATGCCATGACGGGCTGGCGCATGGGTTACGGCGTCATGCGCGCCGACCTGGCGACCCACATCGCGCGTCTCATGACTAACTCCAATTCCTGCACGGCCAGCTTCACGCAGGTTGCGGGAATAGAGGCGATCCGCGGCGATCAGAGCGAGACGGAGCAAATGCGGCTCGAGTTCCGGAAGCGTCGCGACGTTTTCGTGAACGGCCTCAACCAGATCAAGGGGTTCTCCTGCCGCTTGCCAAAGGGTGCGTTTTACACGTTCCCGAACATTACCCAAACAGGATGGCCATCGAAAAAGCTGGCCGATGCGCTGCTCGACGAAGCCGGAGTTGCCGGTTTGTCGGGCACGTCATTCGGAGCGTTTGGCGAAGGTTACTTGCGCTTCAGCGTGGCGAATTCAGTAGAGAATCTGCAGGTCGCGCTCGATCGCATCGAGCAGTGGACGAAGAAGAACCTGTAGCCCAGGTTACCCCCGATCAGGCCCGCTTTCGAGCGGGCTTCTTTCATGGCCCATGTAATGCGGATCAGACCATGCCACTTGCGGTTTTTGCTGGTTGCAGCAAACTACTTCGTCACCAGCGATGCCACCAGCGAGTCGAAGATCTTGACACCGTCGGTCATGCCGAGTTCGGGCTCGCTGGCGCGTTCGGGATGCGGCATCATACCCAGCACATTGCGGCCAGCGTTGCAGATGCCGGCGATATTTTCGATGGAGCCGTTGGGATTGGCATCGGGGGTGACATCACCACTGGCCGTGACGTAGCGGAAGATGATGCGGTCGTTGTCCTTGAGTTCCGCCAGCGTTTGGTCGTCGCAGAAGTAATTGCCTTCCATGTGGCCTATGGGAATCTGCAGAACTTCGCCCTTGGCCAGATTCTGCGTGTAGGGAGTGTTGGTGTTCTCCACCCGAACGTAGACCGGCTTGCAAATGTATTTCAGACCGGCATTGCGCATCAGAGCGCCGGGAAGCAATCCGGATTCGCAAAGGATCTGGAAGCCGTTGCAGATCCCGAGCACAAGCCCACCGTCGGCAGCGAATTTGCGGACAGATTCCATGACAGGCGAAAATTTGGCGATCGCGCCGGTGCGCAGGTAGTCGCCGTAGGCAAAGCCGCCAGGGAACGATGATGGCGTCACATCCCTGCAGGTCTGGCGAGTCGTGCCAGAGGAAGGTCACGGGCTGTTTCGACACTTCCGAGATGGTCCAGTATGCGTCGTGATCGCAGTTGGATCCGGGGAAGATGATGACGCCAAATTTCATTCTTGTGCGCTCCGGGAGGGGGTTTCGAACCCAGTGTAGCATGGGTGCGGCGAGCGATTTATCGACCGCATCGAAAGAGTTATGCAGTTTTCAAGACACGTGCAAATTACGGGCGGTGCCCTGTGGAACTGGTTCATTGCACAGTTTCTTGACTCGGTGTGCGTCGGAATCATGTGGTGGGCCGGGCTCAGTTTCCTGCACGTGACGTGGGCCCCCTTCTGGGCGGTGCTGGCTGGCTTGTTCCAGTTCATTCCGCACTTTGGCCCGGTGCTCACGCTGATTGGCCCCGCGTTGGCTGCGCTGATCGATGGGGGACTGGAGACCTTTCTTTGGGTGCTTGGGCTCTACGGTGCGATCATCATTATTGACGGGCTGATTCTGCAGCCCCTCATCATGCGTCGAACGGCGCGGGTGCCGATATGGGCGTCGCTGTTTGTTCCAATCCTGCTCGGCATGATGCTCGGCTTCTGGGGACTTCTGCTGGCAGCGCCGTTGCTGGCAATCATTTTTGCCTACCGCGCGGTTGCAAAGAAAAAAGCTAAGAGTGGCACCGGGGGAATGGGGCCACGGCAGACACCTCCGGGGCGCGAGATTACAGGAGGTAAGTTGATTCCGCCTGGCGAATCGGAGAGCGATCCTGAGCGGACCGGGGCGTTGTAGTGGTCCAGCGACGTCGGGATCGTCCCGGCAATAGAGGTTCCTTCGACTTCGCTCAGGGCAGGCCCTTCGACTCCGCTCTAAGCGGTCGTTTCGCTCAGGATGACAACGAATCAACACACGGCGGCTTCGTCCAAACCTACGAGAGATTTCGGCGGTTTAGTCCCTGATTTCCACACCCAGCGACGAATACAATGAAAAGAGAGCAGCGACGGCCACCAACATAATGTCTCAGCAATTTGTCCATTTACATCTGCATACCGATTACTCGATGCTCGACGGAGCGTGCGAGACCAGCAAACTTGTCGATCGCGTAAAAGAACTCGACATGCCCGCCGTCGCCATGACGGACCACGGCAACATCTTTGGAGCGGTGGAGTTTGCTAACGCCGCGAAAGCCGCGGGAGTGAAGCCGATCCTGGGCTGCGAACTGTATATCTGCAAAAAGGAAGACCACCGCGCGGCGCCCGAGGGCGACAGCTACAACCATCTGATCGTGCTGGCGGAGAACGACGAGGGCTATCGCAACCTGGTGAAGGTGGTTTCCGAGGCCTCGTTGCACGGCTTCTACTACAAGCCGAGAGTCAGCAAGAAATTTCTGGCGGAACACTCAAAGGGCTTGATCGGGCTATCCGGCTGTCTCAAGGGCGAGGTTGCCGAGGAGCTCACTTTTGAGCATTACGACAAGGCGCGCGAAGCGGCGTCGACGTTTCGGGACATTTTTGGCAAAGGGAATTTCTATCTCGAAATTCAGAACCAGGGACTGCCGGAAGAACAGCGTATCCAGAACAACCTGCTGAAGCTGGAGCAGGAGCTAGGTATTCCGATGGTGGCCACCAACGACAGCCACTACCTGTGTGAAGACGACGCCCACGCACAGGATGTGATGGTGTGCATCCAGACGGGAAAGTCGATCAACGACACCAACCGGTTGAAGTTCGCGAATAACCAGTTTTTCGTGAAAAGCTACCCGGAGATGCAGAAGGAATTCCTCGGCTATGAGCAGTTCCTGCATCGCACACTGGAGATCGCGGAACGCTGTAACACGAAGCTGGAGAAGGTGCACGATCCGTTTCCGCAGTTTGAGGTGCCGGCGGGTTACTCGATTCCAGACTACTTCGAGCACGTCACGCGCGAGGGATTCGCGAACCGTCTGAACCTTTTGCGCCAATTACAGGCGCAGGGCCGGCTCAAGCACTCGCTGGAAGATTATGAGCAGCGGCTGTCGCGCGAGATCGGAATCATCCGCCAGATGCAGTTCGCGGGCTACTTCCTGATCGTTTGGGATTTCATCCGCTATGCCAGGGAACACAACATCCCAGTAGGCCCGGGCCGTGGATCGGCAGCCGGCGCACTGGTAGCCTACGCGTTGCGCATCACCGACATCGATCCATTGCAGAACGAGTTGCTGTTCGAGCGCTTCCTGAATCCGGAACGCATCAGCCTGCCCGACATCGATATCGACTTCTGCATGAACCGTCGCGGCGAGGTCATTAACTACGTGACGCAGAAGTACGGCCGCGACCAGGTGGCGCAGATCATTACGTTCGGTACGATGGCCTGCAAAGCTGCCATCAAAGACTCGGGCCGAGCCATGGACGTTCCGTATTCCGAGGTTGAACGTATCGTCAAGATGGTGCCGCCAACGTTGAACATCACGATCGACCAGGCGCTTAAAGATTCGCCCGCCATGGCTACGGCGTATGAAACTGAGCCTCAAGTCAAAGAACTGATCGACACCGCGAAGAAACTGGAAGGCATGGTGCGGAACGCGGGCGTGCATGCCGCAGGGGTCGTGATCTCGCCACTGCCGCTCACCGATCTGGTTCCGTTGCACCGCACCAAGAACGACGAAATCGTGACCGCCTACGACATGAAGGCGATCGAAAAGCTCGGCCTGTTGAAGATGGACTTCCTTGGGCTCACGACGCTCACCATCATCGACGACGCCTTGCGGCTCATCGAACAGGTGCGAGGGGATCGGCTGGACCTGCAGACACTGGCACTCGATGATGCGAAGACCTACGAGAAGGTGTTCCACACCGGATTGACGTCAGGCGTGTTTCAGTTTGAATCGCATGGCATGCGCGACGTGCTGCGACGCTACAAGCCGACCGCGGTCGAAGACCTTACGGCATTGAACGCGTTGTATCGTCCGGGACCGATCCAGGGCGGCATGATCGACGACTTTATCGATCGCAAGTGGGGTCGCAAGAAGATCGAATATGAGTTGCCTGAACTGGAGATGATGCTCAAGGAAACCTTGGGCGTTATCGTTTACCAGGAACAGGTCATGCAGATCGCCAACCGGCTTGCCGGCTACTCGCTCGGTGAGGCTGACCTGTTGCGGCGCGCCATGGGTAAGAAGGATGCCGACGAGATGGCCAAGCAGCGCCAGCGTTTCGTGAAGGGCGCGCTCGATCGCGGATTCCCGCAGAAGAAGATCGAAAAGATCTTCGATCTGATGGAGCAGTTCGCCGGCTACGGGTTCAACAAGTCACACTCGGCCGCCTACGCGCTGCTGGCTTATCACACGGCTTATCTGAAGACGCATTACCCGGTGGAATTTATGGCGGCGCTACTCACCTCGGTGTCGGGCAGCACTGACGACGTGGTGAAGTACATCAACGAATGCCGTGAGATGGGAATCGCGGTTGAGCCTCCGGACGTGAATGTCAGCGATGCTTACTTCACGCCGCATGGCGAGGCGGTCCGCTTTGGGCTGGCGGCGGTCAAGAACGTTGGGCACAACGCGATCGAGTCGATCGTTGCAGCGCGCAAAGAGATTGGATCGTTCACATCGATTTTCCAGTTCTGCGAAAAAGTCGACCTGCGGCTGCTGAACAAGCGAGTGATCGAATCGCTGGTAAAAAGCGGGGCCATGGATGCCATGGGCCGTCGCTCGCAACTGATGGCGGTAATCGACAGCGCCATGGAACATGCGCAAAAATCGCAGCGCGATGCTGCCATGGGACAACATGGCCTGTTCGGCGTCTTCGCCGAAGATACGGACACGCGCACTGAGAAGCCGCTGCCTAACATTCCGGATTGGGATGAGCATCAAAGGCTATCGGCCGAGAAGGAAATCTTAGGGTTCTTTATCACCGGTCATCCTTTGGAAAAGTATCGCGACAAGCTTCTGGACTTCAGTGCGCTTACGACTGAGGACCTGGGCCAGTTGAAGTCGTCGACTGGCAGAGACGAGGTGCTGGTCGGCGGCATTCTGAAGGCCGTGCGAGTGTCGAAATCGAAGAAGGGCGATCTGTACGCCCAAGGACGGCTGGAAGACATGATTGGCTCGGTCGACATCCTTTGTTTTTCAGAATCTTTCAAGAGACTTACCGAAAAGCTCAAACTGGATGTTCCGGTACTGGTGAAGGGAAGCGTTCGTGTCGAAGAGGGATCGAACGCGAAACTGATGATCAGTGACATTACTCCGCTGGAACAGGCTGAGCCCAAGCTGGCACGCAGCTTGAGAATCAAGGTTCCTCTGGAAACGGCGTCGACCGGCACCGTGGATGCGTTGCACACGCTATGTGCAGAACGCAAGGGCGAGGCGAAAGTGCTGTTCGACCTCGAGCGCAAGGGCGACTTCACGGTGGTGATGGAAGTGGAAGGCTATAATGTGTTGCCGGACCGCTCCTTCATCAACCGCGTCGAAGAACTGTGCGGGCGAGGCAGCGTACGGATCATCGATTGATCCCACAAGTGAGACAAGACAACCCTATGGAAGCCGCTTCCAAAGCGCATTCAGAACTGCAAGAGGTCGAGCAGCAGATTGAGCAACTGCAAGGTGCTGCTGGTGACAACCAGGAAGCCCTCAAACAACTCGAGGGTTTGCAGGAGCGCGTTGAGGCGCTGCGCCGCCAAATTTCCGGGAAGTTAACGCCATGGGAGCGGACGGAGTTGGCGCGCCATGCGATGCGGCCCTATCCGCTGGACTACATCGAGCGCATCTTTCCCGATTTCAGCGAAATTCACGGGGACCGCAATTTTGGCGATGATGCTGCCATGGTGTGCGGAATGGCGCGTTTCCGGGGCCGCGAAGTAGGAGTGCTCGGAACGCAGAAG
This sequence comes from uncultured Acidobacteriaceae bacterium, assembly GCA_963696575.1. Classification (GTDB taxonomy): domain Bacteria; phylum Acidobacteriota; class Terriglobia; order Terriglobales; family Acidobacteriaceae; genus DASRAA01. The sequence continues at coordinate 471,173 of CAVOKT010000011.1, read as the reverse complement.
GGCCGGGACACCAAACAGCGGGTGCACCGCAACTTCGGCCAACCGAATCCAGAGGGCTACCGCAAGGCACTACGTTTCATGAAATTCGCCGAAAAGTGGCAGCGTCCGGTTATCGCATTGATCGACGTCGTCGGCGCATATCCGGGGCTGGGTGCCGAGGAACGCGGACAGGCGGAAGCCATCGCGCACAACTTGCGTGAGATGGCTCGGCTGAAAGTCCCGTTCATCGCCGCCATCACCGGAGAAGGCGGAAGCGGAGGGGCGCTGGCGATCGCCGTGGCCGACCGCGTTCTGATGCAGGAAAACAGTATCTACTCGGTGATCTCGCCAGAGGGATGCGCATCGATCATGTGGCGCGACTCCGCCAAGAAAGACATTGCCGCAGCCGCCCTGCGCATCACGGCGAAAGACAACTTTGAGATGGGTTTTTGCGATGAGGTGATTCCCGAGCCTCCAGGAGGCGCGCATCACGACTATGATGCCGCCGCGACCGCTCTGGCGGAGTCGCTGGACAAGAACCTCGCCGAGTTGGAAAAGTTGTCAACACAAGAGTTGCTGGACGCCCGCTACAAGAAGTTCCGCAATATGGCGCAGTACTACGAAACGGTATAAAAGGGGGCGAATAGCCGCGGTCGCACTGCCCCTTCACCTTTCCAGTACCGCTACGTACAAATGTGTGCAGTTTCCGCCAGTCGATGGCTGCCCTATAATGTAGGCAACCCCTCCACCAATCTTGTAGAGTGGAGCAACCGAGACTAGGGGTATTGATGGCGACAACTGAAATTGCAGTACACGGCTCGGCCGATACAGCCGATCGCAAGCCCATCGTCAATGACTTCAGCATTCAGGTAGCAACCGCAAACGGCTCAGGATCGCAGAGCGCGAACACTATCCTGCTGCGCTCGATTTTCCAGATGGGTGTCCCCGTCTCCGGCAAGAACCTATTTCCCTCCAACATCGCCGGACTGCCCACGTGGTACACCATCCGCGCCAGCAAGAAGGGCTACGTCGCCCGCAAGAAGGAAATTGATTTCGTGGTAGCGATGAATCCCGAGACCGCGCGCGAAGATGTTATGGCGCTGGCTCCGGGTGCGGCCGTTCTTTACGACGAGCCTTTGAAGTTGAACGAACTTCGCTCCGACCTTGTTTTCTATGCAGTGCCCTTCGACAAGCTGGTAGCGACGGTCTGTCCCGAAGCAAAGCTGCGCAAGCTGGTCAAGAACATGATTTACGTGGGAGTGATGGCGCAGCTGTTGAGCCTCGACATGGCCGAAGTTGAGAAGGCGCTGCGCAAGCAGTTTGCCAAAAAAGTGAAAGCGGCCGATCTCAACTGGAACGCTGCGAAGGCTGGCTACGACTACGCGGTTGCATCACTGACAAAGACCGATCCGTTCAGTATCGAGCGAATGGATAAGACTGCCGGCATGATCATCGTCGATGGGAACTCGGCGGCCGCGATGGGATGCATGTTTGCCGGAGTAACGGTAGTGACTTGGTATCCGATCACGCCCTCGTCGTCACTGGTAGAAACTCTCATCGAATACATGAAGTCTTACCGCGTTGGTGCTGATGGTAAAGCAACTTTTGCCATCGTCCAGGCCGAGGATGAACTCGCCGCCATTGGCATGGTACTGGGTGCAGGATGGGCCGGTGCGCGCGCGATGACGGCCACCGCCGGACCAGGCATCTCGCTCATGGCGGAGTTCGCTGGACTTGGGTACTACGTGGAAATTCCTGGCGTGATCTGGGATATTCAGCGCGTCGGGCCGTCCACTGGACTGCCGACTCGCACTTCGCAAGGTGACATTGAGTTTGTAGCAAAGCTTTCGCATGGCGACACGCTGCATCCCATGCTTCTGCCGAGCTCGGTGGCGGAATGTTTCTCGATGGCAACTGATGCCTTCAACCTGGCAGAGCAACTGCAGACGCCGGTGTTCGTGATGTCCGACCTCGACCTCGGCATGAACAACTGGATGTCGGAACCCTTCGAGTATCCGAAAGAGCCGATCAATCGCGGGAAAGTCCTGACGAAGGAGGACCTAGACCGATTGGGCGGATTTGCGCGCTATCGAGACGTGGACGGCGATGGCGTCGGATATCGCACGCTGCCTGGCACCGACCATCCGCAGGCCGCCTGGTTCGCGCGCGGCAGCGGGCACAATGAGTACTCCAAGTACAGTGAACGTCCTGACGACTATGCCAACAACCTGGACCGGTTACGGCGGAAGTTCGAGACCGCACGGGAGTCGGTTCCCAAGCCGGAGTTGGTCAGGAATGATGGCAACGACCTGGGCGTTATCGCCTACGGGACTTCGCATCATGCACTGGTCGAAACGCTTGACCAGTTGCAAAACGAATATGGCATCAAGGCCGATTACCTGCGTCTCAGGGCGTATCCGTTCACCGGCGAAGTCCAGGACTTTATCACCAGGCACAAACGGGTTTACATCGTAGACCAGAACCGGGACGGACAAATGTTTCAGCTCTTGAAACTCGACGTACCTGTCCCGAGATCTTCAAGTTGCGAAGTGTACGTCATTACAACGGATTGCCGCTGGATGCGCGTTCCGTGACCGACGAGATCGTTTCCCAGGAGGGCAAATAATGGCGACCACAGCCACGCCTCAACCTAAGACCAACCGAATCGGACTTGCGGTTCTCGACTACCGCGGAGGAAAGACCACGTTGTGCGCCGGCTGCGGACACAACGCTATCTCTGAGCGCATCATCGACGCTTTTTACGACATGGGCATCGCGCCGGAACGGGTGGTCAAAATGTCGGGCATCGGTTGCTCATCGAAGAGCCCCGCATACTTCATGAGCCGTTCGCACAGCTTCAATTCGGTGCACGGACGCATGCCGTCGGTGACCACAGGTGCGGTACTCGCCAACTCGAAGCTGATTGCCCTGGGTGTGAGTGGCGACGGCGACACAGCATCGATCGGCATTGGGCAGTTTGTGCATCTCATGAGGCGCAATCTGCCGGTGATTTACATCATTGAGGATAACGGTGTATACGGCCTGACGAAGGGGCAGTTCTCAGCGACAGCCGATCTTGGATCGAAGCTGAAGACCGGAGTGATCAATGATCTGCCACCGATCGACACGTGCGCATTGGCAATCTCGTTGGGGGCGACGTTCGTGGGACGGTCATTCTCGGGAGATAAGCGCCAGCTACACACCATGTTGAAGGCTGCCCTGTCTCATCGGGGAACAGTGTTGATTGACGTTGTCTCGCCCTGCGTGACCTTCAACGATCATGAGGGTTCGACGAAGTCCTATAAGTTCATGAAGGACCACGAAGAGCCGTTGCACGACTTGAACTTTGTGCCAGCGTTTGACGAGATCGATGTCGAATACGAAGAAGGCTCAAGCATCAATGTGACGATGCATGATGGCTCGTCGCTGCGCTTGCGCAAACTCGAAGAAGATTACGATCCGACCAACAAAATTGGGGCTGTCAAGCGACTGATGGAATCTCATGATGCAGATGAGGTACTGACCGGCGTTTTGTACCTGAACACCACGGCTCCGAACTTTATCGACATGCTGGACATGACGGAGGAGCCACTGGCAACTCTGCCAGAAAGCGTCACTCGTCCGTCGCGCAAGGTGCTGGAGGAGTGCATGGAAGAGCTGCGATAACTCAAGATCATTACTGATGAAAAAGGCCCTCCACACGGAGGGCCTTACTCTCAGTAGGACCGCGGACGCTTACTTCAGTGTTGACATATCAATCACGAAGCGGTACTTCACGTCGCTTTTCAACATGCGGTCGTAGGCCTCGTTGATTTTCTGAATAGGGATGATCTCGATATCCGAAACGATGTTGTGTTTCGCGCAGAAGTCGAGCATCTCCTGAGTTTCGGCAAGTCCTCCTATCATGGACCCGGCGAACTGGCGGCGCTGTGGAATCAAGCTGAATGCGGCGACCGGTACCGGCTTCTCGGGTGCGCCGACCAGCACCATGGTCGCGTCACGCTTCAACAGGTTGAGGTAAATGTTCAGGTCGTGTTCGGCGGAGACCGTGTCCAGAATCAAGTCGAAGCTGTTGACGTGCTTTTCCAATTGCGTCGCATCTTTGGTGTGAACGATTTCATGGGCACCCAACCGTTTGGCGTCTTCGACTTTGTGGGCCGAAGTGGTGAACAGCACCACATGCGCGCCCATGGCATGTGCGAGCTTCAGTCCCATGTGACCGAGTCCACCGAGACCGACGATGCCGACCTTGTGTCCCTTTCCGACATTCCAGTGGCGCAGCGGCGAATAGGTGGTGATCCCAGCACATAGTAGCGGCGCAACCGCAGGCAGGTTGAGGTTCGTGGGAATCCTCAGGACGAACGATTCATCGACGACGATCGACTGGGAGTAACCGCCATAGGTCATGCCGCCCAGTTTCTTGTCTTCGCTGTTGTATGTGAACTCGGGAACGTTCTCGCAGTAGTTTTCCAGTCCCTCTTTGCAACTTGTGCAGTGACCACAGGAGCCGACCATGCAACCTACGCCTGCCAGATCACCTTCTTTGAATTTCTTGACCTGCGACCCAACCTTGCTGACGCGGCCGACAATTTCATGTCCGGGGACGACGGGATACGTGGTGTTCGTCCATTCATTGCGAGCGGTGTGCAGGTCGGAGTGGCAGACGCCGCAGTAAAGGATTTCAATCTGCACGTCTCGCGGTCCGGGTGCGCGGCGCTCCAAGAAAAAAGCGGTTAAGGGAGTAGTAGCCGATTTGGCTGCGTAACCCGCAGTCTTGAAGGTCTTGGCATTAGTAGTTGTGGGTGCAACTTCCAGATCGGGGCTAGGCATTAGGAAAGTCCTCATTATGTTGGGCCCGAGGTTGAGTACCGCGGGGCAGGTCGATAAAGAAAGCGAATTTACGTATTGAGTAGCTTTTATATTGATGCATTGTCATCGCATTTCGGCGCGGCCTTCATCGTGCCGCTCCAGCGTAACGATTCCATTCGATTGTAGGCGCTACCGGGCATACCCTAGTCGCGCAACCGATTACTGCGGTAAGATTGCCCACATATGGCCAAGCCTGCTGTTCAGTTTGAAGTAGCCTGCCCTTGCTGTGGCGCGTCGCTTAAGGTCGATGCCGATTCCAAGGCCGTGATCGCGCATACCCCGAAAGCCGTTCCGAAGACCTTCGACGACATCGAACACGCAGCTCGCGCCATGAAAGAGCAGGACAGCCGCAAGGAGTCGATCTTCCGCCAGTCGGTTGAAAATCAGAAAAATGCGTCTGATCTGCTGGAAAAGAAGTTTCAAGAGGCGGTCCGCAAGGCCAAAGAAACGCCCGACACCGGTAAGCCGTTGCGCGATTTCGATCTCGACTAACGTGCCTCACAGCATTGAGGTGGGTGCGTACAGGATCCCAGGTGGCTGGTGGCGTATCGAATTGTTCTTCGCGTCCGTTGCTGCTCGGCCATCGAGGGACGCGGGTCCGCGGCGTCAGGCAGCTTAATTTCATTGCCCCCACTGAAAACAGCCTGGCAGCGTTCGAGTACGCGCTGGCGCAGGGATGCGACGGCTTTGAGTTCGACGTGCGCCAAACTCGGGACGGTCGGGACGTTCTGTGGCACGACCCGAAGTCGAACGGCAGAGAAATCGCCGCTACGGATTTCGCCGATTTAGAGGATGGCGACGGGAACCCTCTCGCCTGCCTGGAAGAGGTCCTGCAGCAGTTTGGACATCGCGCCTATCTTGACATCGAAATAAAAGTAGCCGGAATTGAGGAAGGTGTGGTGGCCGGGTTGAAGCAAGATCCTCCGCGGCGCGGATACGTTGTGTCCTCGTTTCTACCGCAGGTGTTGCTTCGAATGAACGACCTCGATGGAGAAATACCGCTGGGATTTATCTGCGAACGCGCAACTCTGATGAATCGATGGCGGGAGCTGCCGATTAGAGTCTTTCTCCCCCGGCAGGAGTTGGTGACACTGCAATTGGTCGAAGAGGTACACCGGCAGGGGAAACAAATCATCACGTGGACGGTGAACTCGGCGCGCCACATGCGAGAACTCGCCAAGTGGGGCGTGGACGGGCTGATCTCGGATGATCCGGAATTGCTATCACAGACCTTTGGGGCCAGTGTCGAGCGCGAATAGCGAAAATTCTGCCTCCTCATTTACATTGGTTGCAATGCCAACTACTGGGGAGCGATTCGAGCGCGCGGTATCGATCATGGCGCGACTACGCGGGCCCGGCGGATGTCCGTGGGACCGCGAACAGACCTTCGACACAATCAAGCCCTACACCCTCGAAGAAGCTTACGAAGTTATCGAGGCCATTGACGCGCGCGATTGGCCGGAATTGACCGGCGAATTGGGTGATCTGTTGCTGCAGGTCCTCTTCTATTCGCAAATGGCGGTCGAAGAACAACGCTTTTCCATCGACGATGTGCTCGATCGGCTCTCCGACAAACTGGTCGACCGGCACCCGCACGTTTTCGGGGAAGTGAAGGCGGAGACGTCAGGCGAGGTTCTACGAAATTGGCAGGCGTTGAAGGCTGAGGAGAAAAAGAAGCGCCAGCAGGATTCCGGAGACGAAACCGATAAGGCCGAGGCCGGCCATCCGGAATCGGTCCTGCACGGTATATCGACGGCAATGCCATCCTTGATGGCGGCCTACAAGATCAGTTCGCGGGCTGCGCAGGTGGGATTCGACTGGCCGAACATTGAAGGCCTCTTCGAGAAACTCGCGGAAGAAACTGGCGAGTTGCGACAGAATCTGGAGGAGTATCCGGAGCCGGGTCCGCAGCCCCGTGGGAGCCTCTTCGGCGGCCAGTGCACGGGGTGTGAAAGTGCCGGAGGAGTTGCAGGCGCGTCTAGAAGACGAAGTGGGCGACCTGCTGTTTGTGCTAGTGAACATCGCCCGCTATCTGGCGCTTGATCCCGAGTCGGCGCTGCGCAAGACGAACCGCAAATTTAGCCGCCGCTTTGAGTATCTGGAAAGCAAACTGCGCGAGCAGGGTAGGAAACTGTCCGACACGTCGCTGGAAGAAATGGAGGCGCTGTGGCAGGAATCGAAACGGCTGGAGAGGCCATGACCGTGGAGGCGGTCACCTTGCGAAACTGCAGCACGCTGCAAGAACTCCGCGCCTGCGTCGCGCTGCAACAGGAAGTCTGGGGCTTCAGCGACGCGGAACTGGTGCCATTGCGGATTTTCTCACTCGCTCCGAAGATCGGCGGACAGGTGGTTGTCGCCTGGGATGGCGAGACGCTGGCGGGCTTTGCGATGGCGATTCCGGGCAGCCGCAACGGGCATGCTTATCTGCACTCGCACATGGTGGCAGTGAAAGAGGGGTATCGCAATTCCGGACTCGGACGAAAGATTAAGCTCTTTCAGCGCGAAGACGCGATCGCTCAGGGTTATGAGCTGATGGAGTGGACGTTCGATCCGCTGGAAATCAAGAACGCGTACTTCAACCTCGAGCGGCTTGGGGCGATTGCCCGACGATACAACGTCAACCAATACGGAATCACGAATTCTCCGTTGCAGGGGTTTCTGCCCACCGACCGCCTGGTAGCTGAGTGGTGGATGACGTCGCGACGCGTGCAGACCTTGCTTTCAACAGGTCATCATCCTCCAGTCGTGACCGAAGAGAAGATCACAGTCCCGGGTGAAATCTATGCGTGGAAGGCCGATCCTGCGACGCGGTCGAAAGCCGTCCAGACGCAGTCACAGAATCGGGAGTCATTTCAATCCGCATTTTCGCGTGGACTGGCGTGTCTGGGGTATGAGCGCGATGCGGCTGGAAATGGCTGCTTTCAAGTCGGGCATTGGGAAGAAGACTGGGCATACGCTGCAAATTCTTAGTCCGAGACAGAACACATGAAAATCGAAGCCGTCACTCTTCGCGAGTTGAAGATTCCGCTGGTCCATTTTTTTGAGACCAGCTTTGGGCGTACCTACACTCGCCGCGTCTTGTTGCTGACGCTGCACTGTGACGGGCTCGAGGGCTGGGGGGAGTGTACCGCTGGCGAAGACCCTTACTACTCCGAGGAATACATCGAGGGTGCGTGGGACGTCATCGTTCGATATCTCGGCCCGGCGTTGCTCGGAAAGACGCTAACGGCCGGACGCGAGGTGCCATCGCTGCTGGCGAGAGTCCGCGAACATCGCATGGCTAAGGCCGCTCTGGAGAACGCGGTATGGGACGCCGAGGCGCAGGCAAAGGGAATCCCGCTGTGGAAGTTGCTGGGAGGCACGCGTCGCGAGATCGCTTGTGGAGTTAGCATTGGCATTCAGGATTCGCACGAACAATTGCTGGGAAAGATTGAAGCGGAGCTGGCCGCTGGCTACCAACGCATCAAGCTGAAGGTCAAGCTCGGGTGGGACGTAGACGTGCTAGCGAAGGTGCGTGCACGGTGGCCGAACATTCTATTGAGCTGCGATGCCAATTCAGCGTATACGCTCAATGACCTCGAGCACCTGAGGTTATTCGACCGTTTCAAGCTGCTCATGATCGAACAGCCGCTGTGGAGCGATGATTTCTACTTTCACGCGCAACTTCAGAAACAGGTGCAGACGGCCATCTGCCTGGACGAGGCGATTCGCAGTTCACGTGACGCCGAAGCCGCGCTCGAGTTAGGCGCCTGCCGGATCGTGAATATTAAAGTAGGCCGGATCGGCGGCTTTACGGACGCGATCGCAGTTCATGACGTAGCGCAGCGCTTTGATGTTCCAGTGTGGTGCGGGGGCATGCTCGAGTCGGGTATCGGGCGCTCGCATAATATTGCCCTTTCGACGCTGCGAGACTTCAAATTGCCGGGAGACGTTTCGGCGTCGAAGCGCTACTGGAAGGAGGACATCATCGATCCCGAGGTAGAAGTGTCGCCGGAGGGGACGATCGCGATTACCGATAAGCCGGGAAGGGGTTATGAGTTGCGGAAGGACTTGATCAAGAGCCTGACGGTTCGGGAAGAAACGCTTCGGGCCACGTTGAGTTAGATGGAGCGCAGAGTCATTGCCGAACTGCTGGATGACGATCTTGGAACTCCGAAAGAGATCGCCAATTCACTGGTGGATTTGCGGCATATCAATAACTGGTTTGGCGGGACGCGGACAACGACCGCGCTGTTGCGCCGTGTTGCGGAAAGGACCGGCCTCAAGAGGCTTTCGCTGCTAGAGATTGGCGCCGGCTTCGGCGATGTTCCGCTCACGGCCCAACGCGCGCTGGCGAGATCGGGGATTGAGCTCCAAGTCACGCTGCTCGATCGAAAGCAGTCTCACCTACCGCACGGAGAAGTGGCCGCAGTCTCTGGCGACGCCATGCACATGCCATTTTCCGACAGCACGTTCGACGTCGTAAGCTGTTCGCTATTTGCGCACCACTTCGAGCCTGATGAGTTACCACTGCTATTTACGGAAGCGCTGCGGGTTTGCGGCAAAGCCGTCCTGATCAACGATCTGGTCCGCAGCCGCTTGCATCTGGCCCTCACGTACGCTGGGCTACCGCTATTCCGAAGTCCGATCACCTGGCACGATGCGCCCGCTTCCGTGCGCCGGTCTTACACTCCGGAGGAGATGCGGTCCATGCTTGGCAGACTGCCCATCAAGCGGATTGAGCTAACCCAACATTACCTTTATCGGATGGGGGTATTGTTGTGGAAATGACTCAAGACGAATTCGACATCGCGGTGATCGGTGGCGGTCCGGCAGGAACGTCGTCGGCCATCACCGCGTCTCGAGTCGGCGCAAGAGTCGTACTCTTTGAATCGGGCGAGTTTCCTCGACAGAAAGTGTGCGGCGAGTTCGTCTCCGCCGAATCACTCGGGATGTTGCGAGATCTGGTGCGACATGAAGCCGGCTCCGAATCGCTTTTGCGATCCGCTCCCGTAATCGAGCGTACGAGATTATTTCTTTCGGGACGTGTCATCAAGGCGCCAGTCGAACCGACGGCACTCAGCATTCCCCGCTACGACCTGGATGCGGTAATGTGGCAGGCGGCTGTAAATGCCGGCGTGGACGCGCGTTCGAGTTGCGAGGTTCGGACCGTTCGCGGAGATGGGCCATTTCGGATTGATACTTCTGCAGGCGAAGTCGGGGCAAAGGCGGCGATCGTGGCGGCCGGACGGTGGTCAAGGTTCAAGCCCGACACGGCCATGCCGAATGGACCTAAGTGGATCGGCGTGAAGACCCATTATCGCGAGCGCAATCCAGATCGATCCACCGACCTTTACTTCTTTGAACAGGGATACTGCGGTGTCCAGCCTGTCGGCGACGATGTAGTCAACGTCTGCGCGATGGTTCGCTCCGACCGCGCGACCTCATTGAAGGAAGTGCTTGTCCGCCACCCAGCCCTGGCCGAACGCAGCCGCAGTTGGCAGCCGGTTACCGAGCAGGTGACGACAGCGCCGTTGCTGCATCTTCCGCCTCAGCCGATCAGAGACAATATGATGTTTGTCGGGGATGCTGCAGCCTTTATCGATCCGTTCGTCGGCGACGGAATTTCGATCGCACTGCGGAGCGGTCGCGTGGCAGTGGAGAGCCTGCGAGATTTTCTCGACATCAAAAGTTCGCTTCGGTCGGCGCTGACCACTTACGAAAACGAATACGCAAGGCAGTTCGTCCCGCTGATCACTGCAGCCTCGCGGATTCGCGGAGCGCTGTCGTGGCCGGCTCCGGCGCGAATGTTAGCTTTTGAGTTGCTGCGCCTTCCGGGATTGATGCCGTATGTCATCCGCAGAACCCGGCGCGCCGCCTGAAGCTGTTTTATCGAATTACTAATACTTCACGGATGTTATCCCGTCCCAAGAAAAACTTAATCGAGTTGTAGTCGTGGAACAGGTTCTCGACATGGCGGTTATTGAAGACTCGCTGCAGCTTGTAGGGGACGGCGGGCTGCATTTCGAGGGTATCTCGCGAAGCGATGTTGTAGCGGTAGAAGGGTACTTCGGGTCCGGCGTCTTTTGTGTGGAACAAGGAAAACAAGATTGCGCTGGGCTTCATCGCGACGTGAATGCGTTCGATCACCGGTTTCACCAGTGGCTCGGGCAGGTAATCCGCAAGGTCCCAGAACATGACGGCGTCGAACTCCTGCCGTTCGAAGCAAAGGTTCTCGCGCAAAAACCGGTCCACGTCGATAGTTGTTTGGCCTTCGCCATTTGGGACGATCAGCGATTTATCCGAAGCCAGGCGAAGCACATCTTCCTGGTGGAAGCGATGCCCCTGTCCGATGAAGAAGGTTATGTTGGCCGGCGAGGTTGCGCCGAGATCAAGGACGCTGAGACCTTCTTCCCGGGCTAGCCACTTCATGAACTCGCTGAAACCGGTGGAGCGGCGCGGCACGCGCTTGCCAGGCACAGCTTCGTCTCCCGAGCCCGGTTGGCCAGGTCCACCGAAGATTCTGCTGAACATGCTTGGAGCCACTGGGCATCATTGTAAGGGTAGTACGACGCCAGCGCCAATTTACTGAACTACAGCGCGTTTCGCCGCAGCCGGGAGGAAGGCCTTCGCGACTCTTGACGCGATAGATTCACAAGAAGCAGGACGCTGCAATAGCGTCCTGCCAGCTACTTGCGAAATGCTTAGAACTTTCTGGGTTCTAGCAGGGAACCTTGGGCTGCAGGCACGGCAGGTGATGCAGGCGCGGCAGGTGCAACCGGCGCGGCCGAGACCACTGGGAGCTTCGGTTCCAGTCGAGGAGTTGGTTCGGCTTTTTGAATGTCGATGGAGCCCTTGAAGAAGGCACCGTCTTCGATAGCTACACGCGCCGTCGAAATGTCGCCCGACAAAGATGCGCTCTTTCGTAGTTCGACGCGGTCGCTGGCATGGATGTTACCGTCGACTCGCCCGTGAACGATGACATTGCGGGCCTCGATGTTAGCGCGGACGCGTCCGTTTGGTCCGACAGTCAGGCTCTGGCCACGCAGAGCAATTGAGCCTTCCACTTCGCCATCAACGTAAAGGTCCTCGCTGCCTGACAATTCACCCTTCACGACGACGGATTTTCCGATCGTGGCAATATCGACACTGCGAGGGACTTCAGCGCGCGGGGGCTCTGCCGCACGGGTTACGGGAGGCGCCGCCGTGTAGGCGGGCTTGGTTGCGGCCTGCTCAGGTGCGGGGGTCGAAGATTCGTCTTCTTTGCGTGTTGCTTTCCACATAAATTGCTCCGTGGCGCATTTCGAGCGACGGCGTCGTTTCCACCGGAACGCTTCTTAACCGCCCTAAAACCACTTCCAACCTAAAACCACTTCCAAGAGGATACAGAAGGATTTGCCTTGCAGCCAACCAATTTCCCAGAAACGAGCCGCATTGGGGAGTGACTATTTGACGACTGCCCGGGGCCGGCAATCGCCCGCAATGCTCGTCGGCCAAGTTAGTCCCGTCCGGCATGGCAAGACCAACGTCCTCTATAATTGAGGGTCTCGCAAGTCTTCCATCGCAGCGTTACCAGTTGCGGAGTAAGCGCCCGACGTGAATATCGGGTGCCAGATCGTTTCGCTCGGTAAGCCAACGATCTGCATTCGTTCTTGGCTACGAACGATCTATCTTCCGCAATCTGGGAAGCCAATCCAACGGTGCTAGACAAGGACTCATACCTATGACTCAAATCGAACTGATTATTGCCCGCGAACTCCTCGACTCTCGCGGGAACCCCACCGTGGAAGCAGACGTCATTCTTGAAAGTGGTGCTCGCGGCCGCGCTGCTGTTCCCAGTGGAGCCTCTACGGGCGAGCATGAGGCCGTTGAGCTGCGCGACGGCGATAAGACGCGTTACGCCGGCAAGGGCACGTTGAAGGCTGTCGACAATGTGAATGAGCTAATCGCTCCCGAACTCGAGGGCATGGACGCCAGTGACCAGCGCGAGATTGATATCGCGATGTGCGAACTGGATGGAACGCCGAACAAAAGCAAATTGGGAGCCAACGCGATCCTTGCGGTCTCGATGGCTACCTCACGTGCCATGGCTGATCACCTGGGCATCGAACTGTACCAGTATCTCGGCGGATTCACTGCCAGCCTGCTGCCGACACCGATGATGAACATTCTGAACGGCGGCGCCCATGCCGACAGCAATGTCGACTTCCAGGAATTCATGGTAATGCCGGTCGGTGCGCCTTCATTCAGCGAAGCGCTTCGATGGGGAGTAGAGACTTTCCATGTTCTGAAGGGAGTTCTCAAGAAGCGTGGCTATAACACAGCCGTTGGCGACGAAGGCGGTTTTGCTCCGTCGTTGAAGTCCAACACCGAAGCCATCGAAGTCATACTCGAAGCCATCACACAAGCGGGTTTCAAGCCAGGCGAGCAAATTGCTATTGCGCTCGATCCGGCAGCCAGCGAATTCTATGACTCGGACAAGAAAAAATACGTCTTCAAGAAGTCTGACAAGACGTCACATTCCAGTGACGATATGGTGAAGTTCTATGCCGACTGGGCTCGGCAGTATCCCATCGTCTCGCTGGAAGACGGTCTAGCCGAAAACGATTGGGAAGGTTGGGCGGCGTTGACCGCAGAATTGGGGAAGAAGATTCAACTCGTGGGTGATGATATTTTTGTCACCAACATTGAAATCTTCCAACGTGGTATCGATGCCGGTGTAGCCAACTCGATTCTGATCAAGCTGAACCAGATTGGCTCGGTCAGCGAGACAATCGACGCCATCAATCTTGCACGCGAGAACGGCTATACTTCAGTGATTTCTCACCGCTCGGGCGAAACCGAAGACACCTACATCGCCGATCTTGCAGTGGCAACCGGAGCAGGCCAGATCAAGACCGGCTCGGCGTCTCGCACCGACCGTATTGCCAAGTACAACCAGTTGCTGCGCATCGAAGAAGAACTGGGCACGGCTGCTCGGTTCAACGGACTGAAGGCGCTGAACTATCACGGCGACCTGGCGAAGAAGGCGAAGGCGTAATGCGTCCGAAGCCGCTGGTTCTCATCATCCTGGACGGTTGGGGCTATGCCCCGCCGTCCGCGGCTAACGCTATTTCGTTGGCCCGCAAGCCCAACTACGACAAATTGCTGGCCGAGTTTCCCAACACGCTAATCCATACCAGCGGCCGATACGTTGGCTTGCCAACGGGTCAGATGGGCAACAGCGAGGTGGGGCATCTCAACATTGGCGCTGGCCGCGTCGTCTACATGGACATAACCAAGATCGACTTGATGATCGAGAACGGCGAGTTCCAGAAGAACCCGGTGCTGGTGGATGCAATGATCCAGGCGCGGACTGGCGATCGTCGCCTGCATCTGTTGGGACTGCTATCGGATGGTGGAGTTCATTCTCAATCGAACCATCTTTATGCTCTGCTGCGCATGGCTAAGGAGAACGGCGTCGATCGTGTGTTCGTGCATTGCTTTATGGATGGGCGCGATACTCTTCCCACCAATGGCGCCAAGTACATAGAGCAGTTGCAACAGAAGATGCGGGAATACAACATCGGCAAGATCGCCAGTGTGAGCGGGCGCTACTACGCCATGGATCGCGATAAGAAATGGGACCGCGAGAAAAAGGCTTTCGACGCGATGGTGTTCGGCGATGCCGAAGGCGGAGGGTTTACTGATCCAGTGCAAGGCGTGAAGGAGTCGTACAACCGGGGCGTTACCGACGAGTTCATCATTCCATTTGTAGTGGCAGATGGGCGTGGCGAACCCGTCGGCTCCATTCGAGATGGCGATGTATGCATCAATTTCAACTTTCGGGCTGACCGCGCGCGGCAAATCACCCGTTGCCTGGCGCGCAACAGCCATTTCACTCCACAGGACGGCGCCGAACTCGAAGGTGCAGAGGAACTCGACGCTATCATTCCACGCAATCGCGTTCCCAAAGACCTGACATATATTTGCATGACGCGCTACGACAAGAACTTCACGCTGCCCGTGGTTTCGCCACCGGAATCTCTGGGCAACATCCTGGCGAACGTCATGGCGAACCTCAACATGCGCAACCTGCGGGTGGCCGAAACCGAGAAATATGCGCACGTGACCTATTTCTTTAATGGCGGGATCGAGAAGCCTTTTCCGGGCGAAGACCGGGTGCTGGTGCAGTCGCCCAAGGTCGCGACCTACGATCTGAAACCGGAGATGTCGGCGCAAGGAATTGCCGATGCGGTCGTCAAGGCCATTGAGGACAAGACCTTCGACGTGATGGTGGTGAACTTTGCCAACGCTGACATGGTAGGACACTCGGGCAAGATTCCGCCGACGATCGTTGCGGTCGAGACCGTCGATGCGTGCCTGGGGCAGATTCACGCCGCTTTGCGGCGGGCCGGAGGAGCGATGATCGTTACGGCCGACCATGGAAATGCGGAGCAAATGATCGATCCTGCCACCGGAGGCCCGCAAACGGCACATACGACGAATCCCGTCCCGTTCATCGTTGCCGCTGAATACGCAGTGCCCGCGGCAAACTTCAAGGGCGACGGGCGCCGCTTCACCTTGAAGCCCGATGGCGCCCTCCAAGACATCGCACCTACCATGCTGGGAATCCTTGGCGTCCCACAACCCACGGAGATGACGGGACACGATCTGCGGGTGGTGGTGGCTGAACAAGCAAAGTGAAACTTCTCATCGCGCTCTATCACCGCTTTCAACCCTGGGTCGCGCCGCAGTGGTTTTCAGAGCGGTTGCGGGCTGATTTCCCGCAGCTCGAGATAGTGCAATTACCTAACTACGACCGCGTCAGCGAGGAAATCGTTGACGCGGATCTGGCAATTGCGTGGTCTCTGCGAGGCGACCAGATAGCGCCTGCGAAAAAGCTTCGATGGGTGCACTCCACCGCCGCCGCGGTCCATGCGCTGCTGACTCCAGAACTACAAGCCAGCAACATCACTGTCACCAATGCGCGAGCGGTTCATGGGCCGGTGGTAGCGGAACACGCGATGTCGCTCGTTTTTGCAATGGCGAAGCGGTTGCCGGAAGCGGCCAAGTATCAAGCGCAGCGCCATTGGGCGCAGCAGGAAATTTGCGAGAATATACCTCGTCCGCGTGAACTGAAAGATGCCACAATGGTGATCGTTGGATTCGGATCGATTGGTACGTCATTGGCCAAGCTTGCCCGGGCTCTCGGCATGCGCGTCGTTGGTGTTCGGGAACATCCGGAGAAGGGAAGCGAATGGGCTGACGCGATGTACGGGTTTGCGGACTTCAATCGCGCGCTCGCTGAAGGTGATTTTGTGGTGTTGGCGACACCCGTTACGGAAAGGACGCGCCACTTGATGAACGCCGAACGTCTCGAATGTCTGAAACCGGATGCGTACCTTATCAATGTGGGTCGAGGTGTACTGATTGACGAAGAGGCTCTACTGCGTGCCTTGCGGGCCGATCGTTTCGCCGGGGCGGCGCTCGACGTCACCACAGAGGAGCCACTGCCTCCCGCCTCGCCGTTGTGGACGATGGAAAACCTTTTCATCACACCGCACACGGCTGGTTTCGCCGAAAAGATGTGGGAGCGGCATTACATTGCCTATAGCGAGAATCTGTGTCGTTATCTGGCTGGGCAAGCACTGTTGTGGACGGTTGACAAAAAAGCAGGATACTGACCCCCAGCAAAGCTAGACAACTGGCAGTGTAAAGTGGAAGACCGAGCCGTGATCCAATTGTGAGGTCAGTCCCATGGTCCCGCCATGCGCCTCGACAATTGCCTTTGAGATAGAGAGTCCCATGCCGGTGCCCTGCACCCTGTAGCGCTGGTCCCGTCCGCGATAGAACTTTTCGAAGACCAGTGATTGCTCGATGTCGTCGATGCCTGGGCCGTGATCGGCAACGCTGACTTCCACCATCTGGCCGTGAGGTTCTGAACTCACTGTGATCGGCGTATTCTCTGGGGAGTACTTGGCAGCGTTTTCCAGCAAATGAATCAGGACTTCTTCGATACGCTCAAGATCAACTCGCACTTTGGGAAGTGCTTCAGGGATTTGCAGGCGCAATTCATGTTCCCCCAACAGCTGTCGGGACTTCTCCAGCGCGGCTTCCACAATTTCATTCACTGAGCAGGCAGTAAGCTGTAACTCGACCTGCTGCGCATCGAGTTGCGACATCTCAGCAGCCTCCCCTACCAATCGATTGAGCCGGTCGGCCTCTTCATCGATGACCGCAAGCAAGTCGCGGCGCCCCGCCTCATCAATCACCGCGCTCGAGAGCAATGCGGTGACTGATGCCTTGATCGAAGTAAGCGGTGTCCGGAATTCGTGGGTCACGCTGTCAAGAATGGCGGTACGCAGTTTCTCGTTTTCGCGTGCCGCCTCGGCCCGTGACAGTGTTTCAACTGCTCCCGCCCGCTCGATTGAGATGGCAATCAAACTTCCGACCGCCTCCAACGTTTCACGCGACAGGCAAACGCCTTCCATCCCGATACTGCCTACTGGGCGAACCCCAATGCGTAAGGGTACGATGGAAATCTGCTGGTCCTGATTGATGAGCAGTTCGCCCCTCTGCGTGACCGCTTTCAGTTCGTCATCGCTCAGTTCAGGATGTTCAACACCGGATCGGTATACCTCGTCACGCTTGGGCAGGTACATAGCGGCTGCCGTTAGCCCAAACGCATCCTTCACAAACAAGGGGATGGAATTATTGAGCTCGAGGACATTCTCGGTAGCGAGTAGCTGTTGACTGAGGGAATACAACCGTTCCAGCTCTCTGCGGCGCCGATTGGCATTTTCCGCCTCACGGCGGGCGCGTTCCGAGAGACGGCTGGCGAGAATCGCACTGACCAGGAAGGCGAAAAGCGCGATCCAGTTTTGAGGCTCATAGATAGTGAAGGTGTGTAACGGCGGCAGAAAGAAATAGTTGAAGGCCAGGGTGGCGACCACGGCTGTGGTGGTTGCAATCGTGATTCCCCAACGTGAGGCAATCAGCAATACAACCAGCAGGAAGGCCAGTGCCACCGTCGTCGGAACGACAGGCAGATGAGTAAACACCGCGACCAGGAAGGCAACGGCACCGAAAGCGGCAACGTAATGCAGAACCTGCGTCTTCAAGTGCCTTCTTGCTGCAACGCTCGCCGTGCGAACATCTGAATCCGGGGTTGAATCCACATGAGGATTGTACTGAATCGACATTTCCAGGCTCCTGCCGCACAATAATTGGCAAATGCAAAAGACCCCTGAGCAATGGCTGGAGGAAACCGCTCCGGACAAGAAAGGCGGCGTTTTCAAACTTTTCCTCGGTTATGCGCCGGGGGTTGGCAAAACCTATGCCATGCTGAGCGAAGCAATCCGTCGCCAGAGCCGTGGCGAGGACGTGGTCATCGGGGTCGTCGAGACGCACGGCCGCAAGGCTACCGCAGAACTCGCCGGCCGTCTTGAGACTGTGCCGCGCAAGAAGATCGACTACAAGGGAACACTATTTGAGGAGATGGACGTGGATGCTATCCTCGCGCGCAATCCTCAGGTGGTGCTGATCGATGAGTTGGCCCATACCAACATTGAGGGAAGCAAGCATCCCAAGCGATACGAAGATGTGTTCGAGATCCTTGATGCAAAGATCGACGTGCTGTCGACGATGAACATCCAGCACTTGGAGAGCGTGACTCCCATGGTGCACAAAATCACGGGAGTGCTGGTACGCGAGACCGTGCCCGACTGGGTGCTGAAACGGGTGGACGAAATCGTCATGTCCGACCTCACGCCGGAGGCCCTGCAAAAGCGTATGCGGCGGGGCGACATCTATCCCATGGAACGGGTGGATCGCGCGCTGGGAAACTTCTTCCGGCCCAGCAACTTGATTGCGTTGCGAGAGATTGCATTGCGGAATGTAGCCCAGGTTGTCGACCGGAGCCTGGAGCCCTATCTCGACAAGGAGGCAACGTTCGGGCGCGGCGTCAATGTTGCAGAACGCATCGGCGTAGGCGTCAGTTCCAACCCTGCGGCGCAGTATCTGATCGCCCGCGGAGCTCGCATGGCGCAGGGAATCGGTGGGGAGCTCTTCGTGGTTTACGTCGATACCGGGTCCGACGACGACGATCCGGAACGGCAGCGGTCCCTCGATGCCAACCTGCGCTTCGCTGAGAACCTGGGAGCTCAAATCGTACGAATGAAGGGAAGCAATGTGGCGGAGATGTTGGCCGAATTTGTGCGCGAAAAGCACATCACGCAAGTTATCTTCGGGCACTCGGCCACTAAAGGATTACGGAGGTACTTGTTTCTAACGGCGGTCCAGCGATTTCTGCTGCGCGCTCCCTCTGTGGACGTTCACATCGTGAAGCAGCAGGCCGACTAATGCATACGCGACCGCACATCCTGGTGGTAGACGACGAACCGCAGATTACGCGCGTTCTGCGCACCAGCCTCGACGCTCAGGGTTATGACATTCGTGTGGCCAACGATGGCGAAACCGCGCTGGAGATTGTCAAAGATTTCACTCCAGACCTGGTGATTACCGACCTAGCGATGCCCCACATGAATGGTGTCGAGCTGTGCCGGCGCCTGCGTAAGATTTCTCCGGTTCCGATCATCGTGCTCTCGGTGCGGGGCGACGAGCGCAGCAAGATCGAGGCACTGGATTCAGGGGCTGACGACTACGTCACCAAGCCGTTTGGCAGTGGTGAATTGCTGGCCCGTATTCGCGCCGCGTTAAGGCGCTCGCCTCCAATCGGCAATGCCGCGCAGACGCTGATCGAGGAGGGCGACTTTCGCATAGACCTGGACGCTCATTCCGTCACCGTAGCCGACAAGGACGTGAAACTTACTCCCAAAGAATTCGACGTCCTGGTGTACATGGCGCAACATCCCAACAAAGTGTTAACCCATCGCGCGATCCTTAACGCTGTGTGGGGCAGCAATAACATGGAACAGCATGAGTATCTGCGCGTTTTTGTCGGACAACTACGCAAGAAGCTTGAGATCGACGCCGGTTCGCCAAAGTACATCGTGACCGAACCCTGGGTGGGATACCGCTTCGAGCCCGGGGAATAAACGCCCGAGCGGACCGCTCACACCTCAGTGCTACCTCCCTCCGCTATCTAGCCACCGTGCTGCTACATCTGTTACCTTCGTTCGACTCCTGATGGGTTGTGAGGACTTGGCGGAATGGCAGGTCTGAAGGCAATGAACGGCAAAGGGACGGAGAATTCTGACCGCTGGCACGCTATCACTGCCGGCTTTCTCGGCTGGACGCTGGACGCGTTTGATTTCTTTGTTGTAATTTTCCTCCTCGACGTCCTGGCTGAGCATTTTCATGTGAGCAAGGGCGCCATCATATTGTCGGTCACCGGTACGCTGGCCATGCGTCCTGTCGGGGCGCTGATCTTTGGAATGATGGCCGACCGCTACGGTCGTCGCCGCCCGTTGATGGCGAACGTCATCTTCTTCTCAGCCGTAGAACTTCTGTGTGGCTTTGCTCCGAACTTCACGGTGTTCTTCGTGCTGCGTCTTTTGTTCGGAATCGGCATGGGTGGCGAGTGGGGCGTTGGGGCCTCACTGGCGATGGAGCATGCTCCTGTGCGCTGGAGGGGCCTGTTGTCGGGCATCCTGCAGAGCGGGTATTCGTGCGGCTACCTGCTGGCCGCGGTTGCCGCGCGCGTCGTGCTCCCCAACCTGGGCTGGCGCGCCATGTTCTGGGTCGGCGGGGCTCCCGCGTTGCTGGCGCTTTACATTCGGACTAAAGTGCCGGAGTCGGAAGCGTGGCAACAGCATCGAGTGGCAAGAGTCATTGATGGTCCCAAGATAGCCATGCAACACAAGTGGCTGGCGCTGTATATGGTTGTCTTGATGTTCCTGATGAACTGCCTCTCCCATGGCACACAAGATCTGTATCCGGACTTTCTGAAGCACGGCCACGGAATCGCGCCTAACACCGTCGCCTACATCACCATCATCTACAACCTCGGAGCCTTGACTGGTGCGGTCTTGTTTGGCCTCCTGTCGGAGCGAATCGGACGCCGCTACGGCATGTTGGCCGCGTTGGCCCTGTCGCTCCTGGTTATGCCGTTCTGGGCGTTTGGGGGCACAGTCATGGTGCTGACGCTCGCGGCCTTCGTGATGCAAATGGGAGTACAAGGCGCCTGGGGGATCATTCCGGTCCATTTGAACGAGCTCTCGCCAAACCCGGTACGGGGCCTGCTTCCGGGATTCACCTATCAAATTGGTATCCTGCTGGCGGCTTCGACGCCGACCATAGAGTTCGCTCTGCGCGACCGCCTGGGCTATCCCTGGGCGCTGACGTCATTCGAGTTAGTCGTGATCGCAGGACTTGCCGTACTGCTGGTCTTCGGTCGCGAAAACCATGGCAAGAGCTTTCTGGAAAAGACCGCCTAATGGCACCTAAAATTATTTTTTAGCGACCATTTAGAATCATTCACTTGGGAGGAAATTGTCTCCAAGTAGTTGATAAATATGTTACTTATACGTATCCAATTGACCCAGTTGGATTTACGAGCACGAATTTGGGCGATGGTTCGGCAATGTGGGTCCATTTTGGGAATTATGTCAAAGAGGCAACTACCGTCCACGGACTGGCCGGGGGTCGGGCAAGACATAGCGCTGCCTCGTCCCTGTATCAGTTGTAGGCGGGGGAGGAGACGGGCGCCAGAGAAATCGGCGTCGGGAGAAAACGAAAGTAACCAAGGAGCAATAGGGTTCGGTGTTGCTCAGCCGACCGCCGAAGCAACAAGCGTTTATCGATTGGTGAATTTGGAGCGGGAGACGGGAATCGAACCCGCGACCAACAGCTTGGGAAGCTGTGACTCTACCACTGAGTTACTCCCGCTAAGGAAAAGAACAGGTCCCTCGCTTACGCTCGGGATTTCGCCTGCGAGCTAACGCCCGCAAAGCGGCTCAACTTGGGAAGCTGTGACTCTACCACTGAGTTACTCCCGCTCAGATCGGTAGACTCGATGAGTTTAACATCGCGACAAAATCATCCGCAATTCAGGGCACGCGAAAGAAGACTTCGTCGCTGGCGCGAGTCGCCCCCGGTGATGCTCGACATTGGGGGTACTCGATTTGACAACAAATGGTGTTGACTCTACACGCGTCTGCACTATGATGTTTCAAACATTTCCAAATGATTTTGTTTCGGGAAAATTTATCGTGCAGCAAACGTTCACAACCCGCGCAGTTGTAGAGTTCACCGGGATAAGCCCTCGCCAACTGCAGTGGTGGGACGAGCGCGGGATCGTAGTGCCCGCGCGCGAAGGCCATGCACGCGTGTATTCACTCGACGATTTGGCCGAGGTGGCCGTGATCTGCGAACTGCGCGAGCGTGGATTTTCGCTGCAGAAAATTCGTCGCGTCATTCGCTTTCTGCAAAGAGAACTAGGGAGGCGACTAGTAGAAACGGTGCGGTCAGCCTCTGAGTACCACTTGCTTACTGATGGCCGGCACATTTTTCTGGAAGATTCAGCTCGCGGGGTTGTCGATCTGCTGAAGAACTCGCGCCAGCCGATGCTTACTGTCTGCCTCAGCGATACGGTGGAACGGATTCAAGCGAAAGTCGACGGCCATAAGAAACGAAATATTTCAGTCAGGCATCTTACACTGCGACGGCGTAGGGCTTCATGAAACGGTGCAATACCGGGTCAACCGGCTAAGGAGGGCACGTGATCGGAGAACTGAGCATCTTGAGCGAGTGGATCCCC
The DNA here is from genome assembly GCA_963696575.1 of uncultured Acidobacteriaceae bacterium. Classification (GTDB taxonomy): domain Bacteria; phylum Acidobacteriota; class Terriglobia; order Terriglobales; family Acidobacteriaceae; genus DASRAA01. The sequence continues at coordinate 448,645 of CAVOKT010000011.1, read as the reverse complement.
GAGCAAATGGAGCCTGGAACCATTTTTGTCCTGGAGAACGCAGGGGATGTCGGCGACAAGGACGACCCGTATTGGGCCGTACTTTCGTGCCCGAACTGCGGGCAACTCGGCCTGATTACTCGGAAACAGGTGGCGGGACTGGTACCGGTCATTTGTGGCTCCGATAAGTGTCCAGCCCAGTTCTTTATCCGAGATGAGCAAATCGTGTTGAGGAAGGCCAGCTAGCTAACTCATCGGCTCGGACCTTCCCAGCCGTAGTACCGGTGACGCCGGGACGCCTTGCGTCGCCAGTCAAGATTGACCATCGAAGGCGCGACTTGGGTCGTGCCTTTTTCTTTTCTTGGCGGGTTAAAACCATCCCTGGCCCAAGATCGGCGCAGGAACGATGGTCAGAACGAGAAGTATCACGGGAACAATCGCGAGCATCCGTCGCGTAGGATCCAACTCCGGCCATGCCGGAACCGGTGGATGCCGCCAGCCTGTAACCCCCAGGATTATGGCCCACACCAGCCAACCGATCCAAAAGGTCGATAGACCGACGAGAACTACAACCGAGACGCGGCTGATCCATTTATGAGTTCGAGGAGCCACCGCGTAAATGATGTGTCCACCATCGAGTTGGCCTCCGGGAAGCAGGTTCAACGCGGTGGCAAACATGCCCACCCAAGCGGCCACCGCAATGGGATGGAGAGCGAGCTCGCCCAGGGACACGCCGGTGGCCGAGAATGGCGTAACCAACCAATGAGCCAGGTGAAACACGGCAGGGAAACCTATGCTGAGGCTGTCGCCGACGTTAAAGGGAGCCAACGGCTTTGACATTGCCAGCCCAACCAGCAGTATGGGGACAGCCACCACGAAGCCCGCGATCGGTCCGGCCACGCCAATATCGAACAGCGCCTTGCGGGAGCGAATGGGCGACTTGATGCGGATAAATGCTCCCATGGTGCCGATCAGGGTCGGCGCCGGGATGAAGAAAGGGAGGGTTGCATTGACCCCGTACTTCTCGCAGAGGAGAAAGTGTCCAAACTCATGCGCCAGAAGAATGGCCATTAGCGCGACCGAGAAGGGTATACCCATCAAAAGCCTGCTGGGATGCTGCCAGATCCAGAGAGGGTGAAACAGGGGCATCACACCATCGCCGAGGGTAAATGCAGGAAGGCGCCGCTGGAAGTTGTCGTTGAGCTGAGCGCCGACCATGAGTGTGGTCAACATGGTTAACAGCAAGAGCAGCAGGTGCAGCCAGTAGGGGCGGTGCTGGCGCCGGGTTACAACATATGCTTCGGGACGAGAAGGGACCTCGAAGGTATAAGAAATGGGTTGCGAGGATTCTGACATCTTCTAATTCAATCGTGGGTGCCTGGTCACAGTGGCGGGTGACGGAGCTGGTTCGTTTGAGCTAATTGGAAGCACAGATAATGTAACCGCCGAATCGAACGGCGAATTTTCGCCACCGCTACTCGATGGACTGCAGCTCTTTGCCGGGTTTGAAGCGAACCGCCTTCCCGGGAGGAATGTTGACCTCCGCACCAGTGCGTGGGTTGCGCCCGATTCCAGTCTTTCGCGGGCGGACAGTGAATACACCAAAGCCGCGAAGCTCGATCCGGTCGCCTTTGGCGAGCGCCTTTTTCATGCTTTCAAAGACGGTTTCGACCGCCATTTCAGCTTTGGTTTTGGTGACGCCAGTCTTGGTGACAACTTCGTTGATCAGATCTAATTTGATCACTAGTAGCTCCGCAAACTGCTATCCCCGGGAACCGCTCAGCCCGAGCGCTGGTGCGATTCTACTCGACCTTGGCAAATCCGTTAAGTCTTAGTTTGTGTGCGAGTTAGAAAAAAGTGAGTTTACCCCTCAAAAGCCCACCCATTGTCAACCGTGGCGGCGATTCCGTAAGATGGCCTCACCGTTCCACGTATGCTGAACGAGTCCGGCTAGCACGCCGCAATTAGGAGTCCCATGCCCATTCTGAGTGACCGTTGGATCCGAAAAATGGCCACCGAACACGATATGATCAACCCGTTCTCGGAGAAGCAGGTGCGTGAAGGCGTCATCTCCTACGGTCTCTCGAGTTACGGCTACGATCTGCGGGTAGCCGACGAATTCAAGATTTTTACCAACGTGAACAGCACCATCGTCGATCCCAAGAAGTTCGACGAGCGCTCGTTCGTCAGCCTGGAATCGGATGTCTGCATCGTACCTCCGAATTCGTTCGCGCTGGCGCGCTCGGTCGAATACTTCAAAATACCGCGCGACGTGCTCACTATCTGTGTCGGCAAGTCTACGTATGCCCGTTGCGGAATCATCGTCAACGTCACCCCGTTTGAACCGGAGTGGGAGGGGTTCGTGACCCTCGAAATATCGAACACCACGCCGCTGCCCGCCCGCATCTATGCAAATGAAGGACTGTGCCAGATCCTGTTTTTCCTCGGAAACGAGCCCTGCGAAGTCAGCTACAAGGACAAACACGGCAAGTACCAGGGCCAGATGGGCATTGTGCTGCCGAAATTGTGAGCTTCTCCCAACATGCAAAACCGCGCTGGGAGCGCGGTTTTGACTGCATGAGGACCGGACTTAAACGCGATTAGTTATTTTCCGTCGGCTTCACTCTCTTTGTACATGTACTTAATGCTGGGTTTGTAGATCAAGAGATTGGCCTCGCCGGTCCGGTTTATTTTTAGACAGTATTTGTCGTACCACTCGATGATGCCATGAATTTCCTCGTCATCCTGCAACACGAGGACCATGGGAGTCTTGGTCTGCATTTGCTTCTGGTAATAGAAATTTTCCGCGTGCGTCTGCTCCGGAGGCGCGGACTTTTTCGCGCTTGTTGGTCGTTCGGCTCGGTCGCTTCGCTCGCGACGATCTCCGTTCTCGGGCCGGGTACGTTCGCTACGATTCAGGGCAGGGCGAATTAACTTACGATTGGAAAAGACTTCAGAATCGAAAGAACGACCTACGGTGGTGGAGTCCATGGAATCTTTCATGGTGGTCTGCTCCTGTGGCTTACACACCAGCCTACTCGACTCGAGCACCAGCCGTGCGCATGAATTACGGTCTGGCAAGACTCTGGATTTAATTTTCCCAGGATGTCTTCAGGTGTGAACTTGGCGATACCCTAACACAGCGGAACAGCCAAAACAATGCGCTACATCACAGTACTTTAGTGCCAGACTCGGCTAGCGCTCAAGGGACGTAGCAAAGGCGTCAAGTGCGAGCGTTCGCAGCAGATTTCGGCGCATACCGCTCTCTAATTCACCCAAGCGTGTAACAGCCGTGACAATCCACGCGAAATCTACCTGGTCGGCCATTTTACGCAGCTGAGGTAACAGGTCGGTGTTGCGCACAAACTCCGGAGTTCCCGACTTCAAGAACAACAAGTCCTCCAGCAGAGCAAATAGGGTACGGATGGAGTGCTCGGTCTTGGCTTTCCCTTCGGCTCCCGAGCGGTATGAATCGGTCACACGAAATAAATCACTGTGATCCTTCTCGCCGAGCGCGGGGCCAAGCAAAAGCAGGGCATCCTGCCGAGCCGCGAGGTACTTCGCCAGATCAAAGCTGCGTGCACGACCGAGGGCGCCGCCACTGAGGCGAGCGACGAGCGCCCGCTCTGCTGGCTTGAGTTCCGGTCGAAATTCTGCCAGGTATTTCTCAACTGCCTCGAACGTAAGCGGCGCCAGGCGCAAGTTCATACAGCGTGAGCGAATCGTGGGAAGGAGCGCCGAAGGATTGTCAGTCAGCAAAAAGATGGTGGCGAAGTCGGGAGGCTCTTCGAGAATCTTCAGCAGCGAGTTTGCAGCCTCTTTCATGAAATCGGCCTCGCTGAAGATGTAGACGCGCCGCTTGCCTTCGGCGGGACGGTAATAAATCTCGTGGATGATGTGACGTACCTGGTCGACCTTTACCAGCATCTGCGGCGGATCGGGAGGAATAACGGTGACATCCGGATGGGTCCGGACGAAGATACGCGTCTCGCGCTTGTCCGCATCACGAAGGTTTTCACGGGCCTCAACCGCCTCGGCAAAACGCTCTTCCAGGGCATCGGCTTGCGCAATACGCACGCAGTTTGAACAGACTCCACAAAAGTCAGGCAGGCCGTCAGTGGTCGGGGACTGAAGACAATTCATCGCCTTGGCGACCATCTGTGCCAGGGTGAATTTTCCCGAGCCCTGCGGTCCGGAAAGGATTACAGAATGCGGAAAGTGGCCACGCGCGAGCATCTCGCGCACGGTGTGAACCACTTCGGTGTTGCCGTGAAAATCAGAGAACGGCATCAGCGTCCCTTTCCCGTTTCCGCATTCGTGTGCTGTCGTTCAGGAATGGCTTGGCTGGCGCCCAATAGACGGTCACGCACGATGCTCACGATCTCCGGATGCACGACTTCCGACGGTGGGCGCGCATCCACCATGACAACTCGCTGGGTTTCGCGATTGGCAATCGCCAAGTAAGCTTGCCGCACTCGTGTGAAGAACGCCCGGCTTTCCTGCTCGAAACGATTCTCGTCGGGCCCAGCGCCATCGACCGCAGCCTGGTTACGCCGGCGTGCGCGCTTGACGCTGTGGTTGACGTCGGAATCCATCAGGATGGTGAGATCAGGCCAAAACCCGCGGCAAAGTACTTGGTGTACGCGCAGCACGGAATCGCTGCCAAGCTGGCGTCCACCGCCCTGGTAAGCCTCAGTTGAATCGGTATAGCGGTCGCAGAGCACCCAACGGCCGCTGTCCAAGGCGGGCACAATTACCTGAGCGATCTGCTGCGCTCGGGAGGCGAACATCAACGCCGTCTCCGCCCACGGGTCCAGCCCTGCCGTACGGGAATCCAAAAGCACCGTGCGAATGCGCTCGCCGATTTCCGTTCCACCGGGCTCACGAGTGGTCAACACGTCGATGCCTTGGGCGCGCAAAACTTCCGCCAACTTCTCCAGTTGGGTGGATTTGCCGCAACCGTCGAGGCCCTCGAACGTGATGAACTTCCCCCCCTGGATTGTTTTCGTCACGGGGTCATGATATCAGCCAATACGACTGCGACTTTTCAGCGGGTTTGCGTGGAACTTCGGATTTCGATATGTTCCAAGGTACTGAAAAATTTAGGTTGTCGGGTCAGGAGAATTCATTTCTATGATTGAACGTTTGAAAGAAAGCGGAGGATGGGCATTCGGATTCAAAGTCACCGGCAAAGTGACAGCCGAAGATGTTAAGGCATTTGAGCCGCAACTGGAGTTCGCGATCAAGGAACGCAAGAAGCGGCCGTTGGGGATTCTCGCGGACATTTCAGAGATGGACAGCGTTGACCTCGCCGCTCGCTGGGAAGAACTGCGCTTCCTGCACAAATACTCGGACCACATTGCGCGCGTAGCGCTGGTGGGCGCCAGTAAGTGGGAAGACGTGGTCTCCACGTTTGTCGGTGGCACGGTGCTGTTCACGGCTGAGACGCACTACTTCCATCCGTCTGAGATCCAGCAGGCGTGGCTCTGGGTGAAGACCGCCAAGCATGCCAACGATGTTCCGGTCAGACCGATTTACCAGGGCGGAATCTGGAAGGACTACCAGGAAGAGTTCAATCTGTAGGGAAGACCCTCAGACCGGAATAGACAGCTGCTTTCCGCGCGATTCTTCTAGTGGGCAGGCATATCCGTGGCCGCGCTTGGCTTGGGGCGCTTCAGCAGGAAGGGAAGCGGTACCAGGCAGGCGACAATCACCGAGACCACCCAGAAAGCGTTGACATAGGAGAGTAATGCTGCCTGCTGCTCTATGAGTCCCATGATCTGGTTGTAAGCCTGTCTGCATCGCGAGCGCTGGGCCGGAACCTGACTTGGCCATGTTCGCCGCCGTTCCATTCAGCATGCTGTTGAACTGCGGATTCGCCGCGGTCGCGTGCGCGACCAGCGTGGTCTGATGTATCTGGCTCTGGCGCGCGAGGAAAGTGGTCAGCATGGAAATGCCGACGCTGCCGCCAAGGTTGCGAATGAAGTTACTGATGCCGGAGACCTGGTTGTTCTTCTCGAGCGGCACTCCCACGTAGCTCAGGATGCTGATGGGAATGAAAATGAAGGCCAGTCCGGACATCTGGTACATGCGCCACAGCATTATGGTGCGGAAGTCAATGGCCAAACTGAGATGGGTAATGTGATAAAGAGCGACCGAAGTCATGGCGAATCCGGCGGCGATCATATAGCGCGGGTCAATCTTGGTAGAGAGTATGCCGGCGATAGGAAACAGCGCCATGAGCATGAATCCTGCAGGTGACAAGACTTCACCGGCTTTCTCGGCCGTATAGCCCATCATAACCTGCAGGAACTGCGGGATCAGGACCGTGGTTCCGAACAACACCGCGCCCAGTACAAAATTGAAGAGCACGGTGGCTGCGAAGTTGCGATTCTTAAGCAACTTCAGTTCGAGAATGGGATGAGGCGTTCGCCATTCGTGGATCACCAACGTCACGATCGCTGCGGCAGCGATGATGGCGAAGAACGTGATGAAGTTCGATCCGAACCAATCGTCCTGTTGACCCTTGTCGAGAATCACCTGCAGACAGCCGATGCCGAGAACGATGAGCGAAAGTCCGATGTAATCGATCTTGATGCCGGCGCCCTTGAACTTCTTGAGCCACGGCGGATCTTCCACCACCGTCGAGGTGAGGAAGAGAGAGAGCAGCCCGACGGGCACGTTGATGAAAAAAATCCAGCGCCAATCGTAGTTGTCAGTGATCCAACCGCCGAGGGTTGGGCCAATAGCAGGCGCGACCACAACCGCCATGCCGTATACAGAAAATGCCAGCCCGCGTTTTTCCGGCGGGAACGTGTCAGCAAGGATCGCTTGTTCGCTAGGGCCCATGCCTCCGCCCCCAGCGCCCTGAAGAATGCGGAAGAAAATCAGTAAGGGGAGGGTCGGGGCAAATCCGCAGAGAATTGAAGAAATGGTAAAGAGCGCGACGCAAGTCATGTAAAAGCGCTTGCGTCCAACGACGGAAGTGAGCCAGCCCGACATAGGAAGCACGATGGCGTTGGACACCAGATAGCTCGTGAGCACCCAGGTCGATTCGTCTTGACCTGCACTCAGGCCGCCCGCGATATGGGGCAGGGCAACGTTGGCGATGGAAGTGTCGAGCACTTCCATAAACGTCGCCAGGGTTACGGTCAGGGCGATGATCCACGGGTTATAGCGCGGCTTCCATGTGGAAGCCGCATAGGTCGATGCGTCCGCCATAGTTGAATAAGACCTTCGTCGTTGACGCTACTTGTGGGAGTTGTTTTTCTCGGGTTGGACCGACACCTTCACGTCAGGATCGACCGACATACCGGGACGCAACAGGCCATCCTGGTTGAAGTCGGGCTTGTCGTTGTCGTCGAAATCGATGCGCACCGGAATACGTTGTACGACCTTCACGTAGTTGCCAGTGGCGTTCTCGGGAGGCAGTAGGCTGTACTTTGCACCAGTCGCGCCGCCAATGCTGGTGACATGCGCCATCCCACTTGCGGCCGCCGTAGGTGTCTACTTTGACCTTCACCGGCTGTCCGGGCTGCATGTGTTCGAGTTGAGTTTCCTTGAAATTGGCGGTAACCCAAATGTCGCGCAAGGGAACAATCGCCATAAGGTCCTGCCCGGGCGAGACGTTTTGACCTACTTGTACGGACCGTTTGCCGACAACTCCGTCCACGGGGGCGACGATGGTGGTGTAGTTGAGATTGAGTTGCGCCTGGTCGAGCGCCGCCTTATAGCGCAATACCTGAGCGTCGGCCGATTTCGCCTTGGCCTCGGTGGCTTGTACCTGTTTGGGAGTGACTTGAGCATTGTTCACTTCCGCCTGAGCCTGTGCGACCCTGGATTGCGCCTGATCTACCTGCGCCCGGGCAGCCAGGAGAGCAGCTTCGCGAGCCTTTACAGTAGCGTTGGCGGCGGTAGCGGAAGACGTTGCCTGATCGAACTGCTGCTGCGCAATTTCCTTCTTGTCGAGCAACATCCGGTAACGCGCTACATCAGCGTTCAACTTCTGCGCGGTGGCTTGGGCTTCCTCAACCTGGGCCTGTGCGGCGGCTACCTGCTTCTGTGCGGCCGAGACGCCGGCGAGTGCGTTGGACATGTCGGCAGATGCTGAACGAATTTGCGAAAACGAACCAACACTGGAAACCGGCACGCCAAAGCGCGCAGCGTCAGCGGCGCCTGGGAATCCTGATAGTCAGCTTGTGCGCGATCAAGCGCAACCTTGTAGTCGGTAGGATCGGTAACGACAAGCACATCGCCCTGGTGGACGAACTGTCCATCATCCACAGTAACCTTGATGACCTGGCCGCCCACTCGCGCGCTGATGGGATAAATGTGGCCATCGATCTCGGCATCGTCGGTGTTTTCCCAGTGGCGGCTGTCCCACCAGAACCAGCCGACCGCCAAAACGGCGACGATCACCACAAGAATCACGATGGGCTTGGCAAGCGGGTTCTTCTGAAAAAAGCCACGGCGATCCTCGATGCTGCGATCGTTTCCCTGGTCGTGATTGGCATCAGCGTTTGGTTCATGGGTGTCGGGCGGCTGTACCTCGTGGTGCTCGGTGCTGGCTGGACTCATTGTTTCGTCACCTGTCAGTTGGGCTGCTGCGGGTTGGGCGGAGCCGGAGCGTTGTTATTGGGCGCCGCGGGTTGCGGCGGAGGTTGTGCCGGCGATCCGGGCGGAACCGAGCCGGGTGCGACCACCCCCGGTGGCAATGCCGGGTTTCCCGCCAGATACTGTTTCACCATCTGCTCGGCGTTTCCGATGGACCGGGCGAGCAGGACCTTGGCGATATTGTGAGCGTACAAGCTGGCGATGAACTGATCGTTCGCGTTAGCGAGTTGTTGCTGCGCCTGGATCACCTCGACGTTGTTGGTCACGCCCGCGGCAAAGCGGTCTTGCGATTGGGCGACGACCTGCTGCGCGAGATCAAGGCCGGTCGTCGCGACCTCTACCTGCTGGGCTGCAGCCCTCAAGTCGAGGATAGAGTCTTGAACTTCCTGCTCGATGCGGGCTTTAAGATTGTCGGCCTGGGCCTGGCGTTCTTTCAACACGGCCGCGGCCTCCTGTACGTCGGCCTGCACCTTGCCGCCCTGGAAGATGGGGATGTTGAGGGTAGCGGCGGCGCTGTAGTTCGGCGCCATGCCGTCCGGTGTATAGCCAAGAACTCCGTATGTGCCGGAGGCCTCCACAGACGGCAGATAGCCTTTCCACGCAGCTGAACGGCGGAGCTCGGCCGCACGGAGTTGCGCCAGGGCGGCCTTGTAGTCGGGGCGGGTAGCCAACGCCAACTCATATGCCCCATTCAATGCGATATCCGGCACCGGGGCGTAGGGGACGCGGTTAACCAAGCGGAATTTCTGGTTCACCGACATTCCGATTACCCGGGTCAGGGCAATCCGCTGCTTCTCGAGATCGTTTTGCGCCTGAATCAGGGCTTCTTGCTGCGCTTGCAGCTGCACGCGGGCCCGCAGAGTATCGATATTGGGAGCGAGGCCGGCGGTCTCCTGATCACTTGCCAGTTGGTAAAGCGCCTGAGCAGTTGTCAGCTGGGCTTTCGCGGCTTCCACGCGTGACTCCTGCGCGATGGTCAACAGGTAGTTGGCGCCTACGGCAAGCACGACGGTGTCGCGCGCGTCATGATAGTTAAACTCTGCCGCCTTCACGGTCTCACCGGAAGCGCGATACTTGTCGATCGAAGCCATGTCGAGCAGGTTCCAGGAACCGGTGGCTTGAGTTGCGGTCAAACCAAAAGGACCGACCGAACTAGGGAAGCCCGCGAACTTAAAGCCGAAGGCCTTGAGATTGAGACGCTGCAACTCTTCGGCGAAGGCCCCATTGATATTGGGCAGCAGGGCGCTGAGCGATTGCATGCGGGCGGCACGAGCTTCAGCAGTCGTCTGATTGCTGAGGTAAAGGCCGAGGTTGTACTTAAGCCCGCGATCCAGGGCATCTTCCAACGTCAGATCGATGGTCTCGGAGCTGGCTTTGCCCTGCGGAATCGATCCTGCGAAATTGTCGGTGTTGCGGTTAATGATTTGTTCCGTCGTGGGCAGCGGCGGCAGTCCCGAACCATTCACAACCTGCGCCGATATGAGGCCGCCTGACAGCAACAGCATCGCGACAACGAGCGGAAGATTGCGGCGGGCTGGGACAGAGTGGATCAAAATCTTGCGTCGCATGCGTTTCCTGGTGTATCTAATACATACATGCATGTATGTAATGCTACACGAGCCTTAGATGTGAGCGCCAGCAAATTGGTCGCAGAAATGCGGCCCGTGTTTTTTGAAACCTGAAGACGAGTGCAGGGGCCTGGATGAACAAGATCGCCACGTTGTCGCGGCACAAAGAGCGCACGGAAATTACCCGGGCGCGCTTGATCCAGTCGGCGGAGAAGGTGTTTGCGCGCGATGGATTCGAAGCGGCAAAGCTGGAAGAGATCGCCACCGACGCGGGTTACACACGGGGCGCGTTTTACGCGAACTTCGACAGCAAGGAAGACTTGTTTTTCGCCCTGCTGGAGCGCGAGATCGCGTCACGCATCGCAACGCTGGAAAGAGAAATGGACAAGGCGCGTGGTCCCGAGGCAAAACTCAAGGCGATGCGGGAGTTTTTTCTGAGTAAGACGCTGGACCGACGGTGGTCGGTGCTTGCGCTGGAATTCAAATTATTCGCGGTGCGGCATCCCGAGGTCAAACAGCGGCTGGCAGCCATGCATCGGCGCTTCGTCGGATCGAGAGTCGGGTTTCTCGACGAAGTTATGCGGCAGTTGGGGCGTGAGCTTCCGGCGTCAGCGTACGTGACGGCCGTGTCGCTGGCGGCGCTCGGCAACTCGCTTACGCTTGAGCACATGCTCGATCCGGCGTCGATGCCGGACGGCGACTTGCGGCACATCATGACGAATTTCTTCGACAGCCTCACGGCGAGGCCGAAGAAGAAGGCCGCAAAGTAGTTCCGATCAAATCAGCGGTTGCGGTAGATGCCAAGTTCGCTGGTAGAAGGCCGCGCCATCAAGTCGCGAATAGCTTCCTGGGGCGGCTTGCTTTGCTGCAGGATGGCGTGCATCTGCTCAGTGATGGGCATTTCCACGCCCATCTTATTGGCCAATCCGATGGCGGCATTAGTGGTGAGGACGCCCTCGGCGACCATGCCATGCATCCCGGTAATAATGTCGCTCAGGTTCTGGCCGTGCCCGAGTTCAACACCCACGCTGCGATTCCGCGAGAGGCCTCCGGTGCAGGTTAGGACCAGGTCGCCGAGACCAGCGAGTCCCGCCATAGTCTCAGGACGACCTCCACAGGCGACGACGAGGCGCGTAATCTCCGCCAGGCCGCGGGTGATGAGCGCTGCAACAGAATTGTGTCCAAAGCCTAGACCATCGCAAACACCGGCAGCGATAGCGACAATGTTCTTGAGCGCGCCACCGAGTTCTACTCCGACAACGTCGTCGTTGGTATAAACGCGAAACCGCGGTTCGCTGAATTCGTGCTGCACCGTGTTGGCGAGTTCCTGATCAGTAGACGCGACAGTAAGAGCCGTAGGATGGTTCTCCGCCACTTCGACGGCAAACGTGGGACCGCTAATAGCTGCGATGCGCGGAGTAAAACCGTTGGGAGAGTTCGCAATGACGTCGGCGATCACTTCCGTCATGCGCAGGAAGGTGTCGTTCTCGATGCCCTTGGTGGCGCTGACGAATAGCGTCCCAGGATGCAGGTGGGGGAGCATCGCCTGAAAGACGCGACGGGTATGATGCGAGGGCATTACGCTGACGACGATGTCGGCGTCACGCAGGGCATCTTCGAGGCTGTTCGTCGCGGTGACAACGGCGGGGATGGGGCGACCGGCGAGAAAGAGATCGTTGACGTGGCGCGTATTGATGCTCTGTTCGACTTCGGGTTCGTGGGCCCACAGGCGTACCTGATGCGATCCTTTGCGACCCAGCACAATTGCGATGGCCGTGCCCCAAGCCCCTGCGCCAATTATTGCGATCTTGCTCACAAGAAGCCTTCCTAACGAAAACGGTTTTCGGTGCCCGCCAGCAGACGCCCGATGTTGTCCTTGTGCCGAATGATAATGAGCAAGCAACTTGCGACAATCAGAAGCACGGTCGTGGTGCTGCGGACGAATGGACTCAGCCACCATACGGCGAAGGGCAGAACGACCGCCGAAAGAATGCTGCCCAGCGAAACGTAACGAGTCAGAGCCACCACAACCACGAAGACCACAAGCGCCACCAGAATGGCACGGGGTGCGAGCGCGGCGAAGGCGCCTAAGGCCGTGGCGACTCCTTTGCCGCCCTTGAAACGCAGCCAGACGGGAAACATGTGTCCGAGGATGGCAAACAACGCGGCGAGGGCGGCCAGACGATAGACGACGTGAAAGTCGATCACCCGATAAGCCAAATGGGGACCTAATGCCGCCGACGCGGGTTCTGTGATTGGAACTGCGAAATTAAGCGCCAGCCAAAAGGCAAGCGTCACCGCAGCGTAGCCCTTGAGGGCATCGAGTACCAAAGTGGCAATTGCGAGTCCCTTCGATCCGGTTCGGGCGACGTTGGTAGCGCCGATGTTGCCGCTGCCAGTCTGGCGGACATCCTGTCCGCGAAAAATTCGTACCAGCAAATAGCCGAAGGGAATCGATCCCAACAAATAGGAAATGGCAGCGATGATGACAGTAATAGTCGTCATGATATGCGGCGCGAGATTGCCGAGAGTCAGATCAATGGATACCGCGCCAGCCTGGTGTAGCGCGAGCCCGACTGCGTGAGCGTGCTCTCGTATAGATAGAACTCGTGCGCCGCCATTGTACCGAAGTCAGGTTGCGGCATCTTCTCGAGCGCGTCGCGGACTCTTTGTAAGCTGGGCACAGCGCGCTCGCCGGAAACCGGTCGAGGCCGTCCGCTGCCGGATCGCGCCAGAGTGAGGTGCGGCATGTAAGAGGCTGCGTCGCTTTCAAATCCAAGCGGAAGCATTGCCTTCGCCACTTCGCCGGCGAGCGATTGCAGGCGTTTGTCGTCTTCAATGCCGACCCAGAATACCCGCGGCGCCTTGGAGTTAGGAAAAAACCCCGACCCGCGAAACGCAAGCTGCGTTGATACACATTTCACTTGCTGTAGTGCATGGGAAATCTCATCCAGTTTTTTCGTCTCCCCGAGGAACTGTAGCGTGACGTGAAATGTCTCAGACCCCACCCAGCGGGCATCCGGCACGAGCGCGCGCATCTGGTCGCGGAACGAAGTGATTCGGTTGCGAATCCCGGGGTCGATATCGAGGGCAATGAACAGTCGCATGGCTCACATCAACATGCGGCGGACCAGGTCAAGGGCCTGCTGGCTGGCCCAGCGCCGAATGCGTTCACGGTCACCAAAGAACCGACGCTGCACGACTTCCTGCTTCTTGCCGTCGCTCACGGCGACGTACACCAGTCCCACGGGCTTCTCCTCAGTGCCGCCTGTGGGACCAGCAATGCCAGTGACGCCAAGTCCGATATCGGCGTTGCAGATTTCGCGGATATTGTCGGCCAGTGCCAGGGCAACCTCCTTGCTCACTGCTCCGTGGGCCTCGATCATTAAGGGGGGCACATCGGCAAAGAGGGTCTTCAGGTCGTTGGAGTACACAACGGCTCCGCCGAGGAAGAAACGCGAGCTGCCGGGAACGGATGTGATGCGTTCAGCGACCATGCCTCCGGTGCACGACTCGGCGACAGCCAGTTTGAGATTGCGCATCTGCAGATAGTAGCCAACGATCTCTTCCAGAGACTCACCTTTGGTGGAAAAGACGGCGTCATCTAACTCGTCCTCCAATTCACTGGCAAGTTCGTCCACTGCGGCCTGGGCCTCTTCCTTGGTCGCGGCATGAGCTTGGAGATGGAACTCGACCTGCCCTTGTCCGGCGAGCACTGTGGTTTGAACGTGCGGATATCTTTTGTAAATCGGCGCGGTACGGGCATCCGCAGCGGATTCGCCCAGCATTGCCGTCTTCAGCACAACCGATGCGATGGCCGCGGGAGGTAACTGTTCGCGCAGACGCGGCATGCATTCTCCGGTCCACAGCGCCTCGAGTTCGTGCGGAGGACCAGGCAAGAGGATAATGGTGCGCACTTGGCCGTCGAATTCGATTTCTAGATACTGGCCAGGCGCGCTGCCACGGGTGTTGTGGAGGACGATCGCACCTTCGACGACATCAGCCTGTTTCGCGTTATTTGGTGGCATTGACAAACGACGCTCAGCAAAGCGCTTATACATCGCGGTCACGACGTCGTGATCTCTCTTGAGTTCGACACGGAGAGCGGCGGCAACACATTCACGAGTGAGATCGTCTTCGGTGGGACCGAGACCTCCCATGAAGATCGCGATGTCGGCGCGGCTAATGGCCGTGCGGGCAACTGCGGTGAGATGGTCGAAGTTATCGCCGACAATGGTTTTAAAGGCGACAATGACACCCAGATCGTTGAGTTGCTTGGATAGGAAAAGGGAGTTGGTGTCATGACGGTAGGGAGTGAGCATCTCCGAACCTACCGCGATGATTTCAGCGATCACAAGTTCAGTCTAGCACCGTGAAATCTGGGCTCCGCCGCTAGCGGGGTGGAATCAAAGACCGACCCGCGATGTCCCATGCCAGGTGGAAAACACCGCTGGTGGTGGCCAACACGGCGGCCTTGCCGGGAGCAAAAGCCAGCCCCACAAGGTTTTGTCCGGAGACGGCAAGCGATGCCTTTCGATCAGGAGTGAGCTTAACAATGCCGCGATGGCCACGCAGCGAGGCGGCGACGTAGAGATTGCCCTGCGCGTCGAACGCGAGTCCTTGCGGTCGTCCGAGGCCGCGATAGAACACTTCGACGTGGCCGTGGGGATCGACCTGATAGACGGCATCGAAACTGGAGGTGGTAGGGCCGGTCACGTAGAGATTGCCGTTGGGGCCGAACGCAAGATGAAACGCCGAGACACTCGGCTCGATCATGGCAAACACAAAGATTTGGCGGTCGCGTCCGACCTTGAAGATGGTCCCGCTGCGGTCGCCGACATAGAGATTGCCTTCGCTATCAAACGCAAGCCCGGTAGCGACTCCGAGACTTTCCGCGTAAGTGGTCATGTCGCCACTTCGAGAAACGCGGTAGACGGTGCCGTCGTAACGCGAGGAGACGTAGAGACTGCCGTCGTGCCCGAAGGCCAGGCCGGTTGGATTCATCATGTCGGAAACAAACGGCATGGCGGTATTGCTGGCGTCTATGCGATAGATCGCAACGGGGACTTTTTGCCCACGCGATCCGGAGAAGGTGGCGTAGATATTGCCGTCGGCATCGACCGCGGGATTAGCAACGGGATGCAGATTTTCCATGATTGGAACCGCGACACGCACTGGGTGAGAGTTGCTGCGGTGGCCGTTGGTGGCGACGACCAAACCCCCGGATGAGGCCCCTTCAGGCACCCGCGCCACAATGAATTGTTCGGAACTGACAACGATCGAACCGTCGACGTCGCCAAAATAAACCTCAGGACGGCGGAGTTCGCGAGGCCGTAATCCTCGGCCTACAATGCGCACTTCGCCGCCAGGCAAAGCACACACTGGTTCCACCGATTCGATGTGCGGTCCGCCGTTGGTTTTCGTTGTAGCCATGCCTGGAAGTATTACCCGTGTACTACTCTACGCCGACATTTGCACCGCTAATTACACAAGCCAATGGAAGTGCAGCAGAAGCTGCAGGACGATCAGAGCGTAAACTCCGGCGCCGAGGTCGTCCACCACAATGCCCGTGCCCTCCGGCAGCTTTTCAAGCCTGCGGATTGGGAAGGGCTTCGCGATATCGAATGCACGGAAGAGTATAAAGCCCGCGAGCAATGGTTTCCAAAGGATGGGGCACGCGATGAGCGTGACGAGTTGTCCGGCGACCTCGTCGATCACCACGTGTTGCGGATCTTTCCTGCCGCAACCGCGGGCCTCGCGAGTGGCCGCCGGGATACCGATCGCCGTGACCGCGATGATGAGTACTAGGATGACCGGAGTGCGGAACGATGGCTGGATTTGTGCGGCCAGCAGCCACCAGAGCAGTGCCGCGGCCAAGGATCCCCATGTACCGGGACCGGGGCGCAGACGTCCGACGCCAAAGAAGGTCGCCACCATGGTGGCCCAAGTTGGCGCAGTCGACTTTGACGCGGTAGCCTCAGTCGGATTTCTTGGCAGGGTCATTGGCGTAAGGTGAGTCGTCGGTTTCCGGATCGTTCAAGGGAGCCGAGATAACGTAAGCGCCACTCGCCCATTTGCCAAGGTCGATCAGGCGACAGCGATCGCTGCAGAAGGGGAAGTCGGGGTCCTTGGCGAGCACGATCTTCCTGCACGTCGGGCAACGTAAGCTGACAATGCGTTTCTTCGGCATTGCAGAACCTAAAGAATACGGGCCACGAGGTCGTAGTCGTGCGCCTCGGTGATCTCGCAGCGGACGAACGCACCTTCGCGCAGGTCTTCGTGGTCGCCGAAATCGTTGACGTAGACCGTGCCGTCAATTTCTGGCGCGTGCATAGCAGTACGGGCCTGCCAGAGCAACTCTGTTTCTTCCGACGGGCCTTCCAGCAGCAGGTCAAACTGCTTGCCGATCAAGGCACGCTTTTTCTTGCGGCTGATCTGCTTCTGAATCGACATTAACTTCTTTCGACGGCGTTCGATTTCGCGCGGCGCAACCTTGTCCGCGTGGGCGAAGGCGGTCGCGCCTTCCTCGTCGGAGTACCCGAAGACGCCGAGCCAATCAAATTGTGCTTCACGTACGAAATCGCAGAGAATATCGAAATCCTCCGCGGTCTCTCCGGGAAAACCGACGATGAACGAGGTACGCAACGTGAGGTTGGGAATTTCGCGCCGCATATTCGAGATGGACTTCAGAAAAATGTCGGCACCGGCGCCGCGCTTCATGTTCTTGAGCACCGCGGGTGATGCGTGCTGCAATGGCACGTCGATGTAGGAGCAAATCTTTTCGTTGGCCGCTATGGTTTCCAGCAGCTTGCCGGTGATCTTGTTGGGATAGGCGTAGAGAAAACGGACCCAACGCAGTTCGTCGATTTGCGCGAGGCGCTCCAACAACAGTGCCAGACCGTCCTTCAGGCCGAGGTCCTCGCCATAGCAGGTGGTGTCTTGTCCGATGAGGGTGATTTCGAGAACGCCCTGTCTGGCCAGTTGCTGCGCCTCTGCGACGACAGACTCGAAGCGACGCGACCGAAACTTCCCCCGCAACTGAGGAATGATGCAGAACGAGCAGGGATGATCGCAGCCCTCGGCGATCTTTATGTAGGCCGTGTACTTGGGCGTGGCAAGCAGTCGCGGCGTGTTCTCGTCGTAGAGATAATTGGGCAAATCGGCGATGGCGCCGTCCCATGAATCTTTGGAGAAGCGTCCGGCCGCCTCGCGGGCATCACCCTCGGCGCGCGAGTTCAGAATTACAAATGGGCCGGCATCACTGTGCGCCGGTGCGATTCCGGCGGCTTGGAGAATTTGGTGTAACTCACCGGTACCGACGACAGCGTCGACTTCCGGAATATTCTTCTGGATCTCGTTGCGATAGCGCTCTACCAGGCATCCGGCGACGATAAGTTTCTGCGCCTTCCCTGCGATTTTGTGCTGCGCCATCTCGAGGATGGCATCGACCGACTCCTGCTGCGCTTTGTCGATGAACGAGCAGGTATTGACGACGATAATGTCGGCATCTTCGGCCCGTGGAGTAATTTCGGCGCCGCTGTGCGCGAGCAGTCCCATCATGACTTCGCTGTCCACCAGGTTCTTGGGGCAACCCAGGCTGACGAAGCCAATTTTCTTGGGAACGACCGCCTCCACGACCTCATCGGGCGCAGTCAGCAGGGCTACAGAGTCGTGGGGTGAGGGCATGGAATCCCTTTAGTTTAGCATTTTTTTGCGCTGATCCCACGGCCTATAGGACGCGGTCGTGCCCGCGCACGAGAGCCGTGGAATGGTAAGATGCAGTAGGTCGGGCGCTGGTCCCGCGCAACGTAGCTCTGTGAACCCCGCCAGGTCCGGAAGGAAGCAACGGTAACAGGTCACTGCGTGTGCAGCGGTCAACTGGCGCCTGACTTTTTGCTGCGACGGCTAGATTTCGGACCGCCGGCAAGTGCACCGTTCGGCAGGTGCGGAATCCCTTTCGAGCCGCGCATCTTACTAATCCGTTACTCCGCATAGACATTCTGATATGCATCGTTCAGAATGAACGATGATTCATTCCCTTTGATTTTGCGTATGGAGAACTCTATTGGCTAATGGCCATCGTGCCAAGATTTCTGCGCTGGGAACTTATGTCCCGCCGCGAGTGCTCACCAACAAAGACCTTGAAACCATGGTCGAGACTACAGACCAGTGGATTTTGGATCGCACGGGCATTCGGGAGCGCCACCTGGTTGACAAGGGCGTTGCCGCCAGCGATCTGGCGGTGGAAGCGGTCAAGAACCTGCTCAAGAGCCATCCGTTCGACTTGCAGGAAGTCGATCTAATCGTAGTGGGCACCGTGACGCCAGACATGATGTATCCGTCGACGGCATGCCTGGTGCAGCACAAGCTGGGGATCGCTCGAACTTGGGGCTTCGACGTTTCGGCGGGATGTTCGGGCTTCGTCTACGCCCTGAACACGGGCACGAAATTCATTGAGTCAGGACAGTACAAGAAAGTGCTGGTGATCGGCTCCGACGTGAATTCCTCGATGACCGACTTCACTGATCGTGCGGTTTGCATCATTTTCGGCGATGGCGCGGGAGCAGTGCTGCTAGAGCCGGCCGAAGAAGGCGAAGACGGAATCATCGATCATGTGGCGCAAATCGATGGAATGGGAGGGCAGTATCTCTACATGCCGGGTGGGGGGAGTTTGAATCCGGCATCGCACGAAACAGTCGATAAAAAGATGCATTATATTCATCAAGATGGACAGCAGGTCTTCAAGTATGCGGTGAAAAAAATGGCGGAGATGACGGAGCGGGTTCTGCAAAAAAACGGGCTGACGGGTACGGATGTGGACTGCTTCATCGCACACCAAGCCAACAAGCGCATCATCATGGCCACCGCCGATCGACTGAAGATGCCAATGGACAAGGTTGTAATCAACATCGATCGCTACGGGAACACCACCGCGGGGACGATTCCACTGGCCATGCAGACGGCGCTGGAAACTGGCAGGCTGAAGAAGGGCAACCTGGTACTGATTGCTGCGGTGGGTGCCGGATTTACGTCTGGTGCGACGCTGCTGCGGTGGGCCTACTGAGGACGCTCGAAAGCTACGAACTTCCTTTGATCTTCTCTCGTTCTTTCGCCGCGTCCAGCGGGAGCTGCGGTTCCGTCATGCGCGCGGGATCGAGAATCTCCTTGATCTGCTCTTCACTCAAGTACCCTCTCGAGCGCGCGATATCAATGATTGTCTTGCCGGTCGCGACTGATTCCTTAGTGATCTCCGCCGCCTTCGCGTAACCAATATAGGGATTGAGTGCCGTTGCCAGCGAGACCGTGCTTTGCGCATAGAATTCGCAGCGGGGTTCGTTCGCCGTTATCCCTTTGACGCAGAACTCCGTGAACTGCCGCAGCATGTTGGTCAGGATTGTGACCGACGTCAGAACGCTATGTGCCATGGTGGGCATCATGACGTTGAGTTCGAGTTGTCCGGCCTGTACTGCCAGCGCGACCGCCGTGTCATAGCCGACGACCTGGAAGGAAACCATCGCTGCTAGTTCTGCCATCACCGGATTGATTTTTCCGGGCATGATTGAGGATCCGGGCTGCAGTGCCGGCAAATTGATTTCCGCGAGTCCAGTGTTGGGTCCGGAGGAAAGCAGGCGCAGATCATTGGAGATGCGGATGATCTCAAGCGCCAGGTTGCGCAGCCCCGAGCTGACTGACGACATAGCGAGGTTCGACTGCATCGCGTAACGCATGTCGTCGGCGGGCGTGAGTTTCTGCCCAGAGATGCGCGCGAGGTTAGCGACGGCTTTGACGCGATAGTCGGGATGGGTGTTGATCCCGGTGCCGACAGCCGAGCCTCCGAGGCCGAGCTCGCGGAGTAGCTCGGATTGCTGCTCGATGGCTTTCTTCGCTCGTTGGAGCGAGCCTACGTAGGCCGTGAATTCCTGGCCGAGCCGCATGGGAACAGCGTCCATCATGTGGGTGCGTCCCGATTTCAGGATGTGGTGGAATTCTTTACCCTTGGCTTTGAGCGCGGCAATAAGGGCTTCGAGAGCGGAATAAAGATTCTGAAGTTCGAGCAGCGCGGCCAAGCGCATGGCGGTGGGGAAGACGTCGTTAGTGGACTGTCCATAATTGACGTGGTCATTGGGATGAGCGTGCTTGTACTCGCCTAGGTTGCCACCCAGCAGTTCTGAGGCGCGATTTGCGATGACCTCGTTGGTGTTCATGTGGAAGCTGACGCCGGCTCCGGCTTGAAAAATGTCGACCACAAAGGCATGGTTCCACTTACCCTGCTGAACTTCTCGGGACGCTTCAATGATGGCGTCGGCGGTCTTGGCATCGACGAGTCGTAGCTCACGGTTGGCTTCGGCGGCAGCCTCCTTCACCATCGCGATAGCGCGGATCAGCGAGGGATGGGCGTGCAGTCCGCTGATGGGAAAGTTCTCGATCGCGCGGGCGGTCTGGATGCCGTAGTGAACGTCAGCCGGGATTTCTTTGTAGCCAAGGGAATCTTTTTCGGTGCGAGTGGACGGCTTCGACATGCGCTGCCTCCAGCAGTAGTGATGATAGCGGAGGCGGGAAGGGTGCGCGGGAGGCGACATTCCCACGCAATCGCCAAATTCGGGCGATAGGAGTGGCGGCGCAGCAACTCATTGATAAACTGCGTAGCCTCAGTCGTCGTTCTTGACCTCGGGAACCTCGCCACGTCGGAGTGCATCAATCACGGAAATGAATTCGTCTCGCCGCTTGAGCAGCGAAAGAGAGTCGTACTTCGGCAGCATCACGCGGAGGCGATCAAGTCGCTCGTCAGCAAGCGCCAAGGACGTTGTGTTGTCCCAATCCCACATCTTTTCGGTTCCAAGAAGGTGCCTCTCCAGTTCGTTTGCGAATTGCTGTGGAGTAATCCCACGTTTCCGACCCCAAGAAGCCGTCATGAAATTTCTACTAGCTCGGCTATCTTGGCCTGCCATTCCTTCGGGCCGGAGTGATGTACCGAGTTGCCCTGCGAATCGACCGCAACGGTGACTGGCATGTCCTGAACCTCGAATTCGTAGATGGCCTCCATGCCGAGATCATCGAAACCCACCACGCGAGACTTCTTGATCGCTTTCGACACAAGATACGCTGCGCCCCCGACCGCCATCAGGTAGACCGCCTTGTGATCACGAATGGCTTCGATCGCCGTGGGGCCGCGTTCGGCTTTTCCCACCATGCCAAGCAGTCCTGTCTGTTCGAGCATCTGACGGGTGAATTTGTCCATGCGAGTGGCTGTCGTGGGACCGGCGGGGCCCATGACTTCCTCCCGCACCGGATCGACGGGACCGACGTAGTAGATGAAGCGATTGGTGAAATCAACCGGCAGGGCTTCGCGGCGATTGAGCATGTCGGTCATGCGTTTGTGGGCGGCGTCACGTCCGGTGAGCAGCCTGCCATTGAGCAGCAGAACTTCGCCGGGCTTCCAAGTCGCCACCTCTTCGCGAGTGACCGTGTCGAGATTAACGCGGCGCGCTCCCGAACCCATGGGATCGTAAGTGAGTTGCGGCCAATCGTCCAATGAAGGTGGTTCTAATGCGACAGGGCCAGAACCGTCGAGCACAAAGTGCGCATGGCGCGTGGCGGCGCAGTTGGGAATCATCGCGACGGGAAGATTGGCGGCGTGAGTGGGATAATCCTTCACCTTCACGTCAAGGACCGTGGTGAGGCCGCCGAGTCCCTGCGCTCCGATGCCGAGGGCGTTGACCTTCTTATAAAGCTCGATGCGCAGTTCCTCGGCGCGATTGGAGGGCCCGCGCGCGATGAGTTCCTGGATGTCGATGGGCTCCATCAGGGCTTCTTTCGCTAGAAGCATGGCTTTCTCGGAGGTGCCACCGATGCCGATGCCAAGAATCCCCGGCGGGCACCAACCCGCACCCATGGTGGGGACGGTCTTGAGCACCCAGTCCACGATCGAGTCGGAGGGGTTCAGCATGACGAACTTCGACTTGGCTTCCGAGCCTCCACCCTTGGCGGCGACGATGACTTCGACCATGTCGCCCGGGACAATTGTCATGTTCACGACGGCTGGCGTGTTGTCATTCGTGTTCGTGCGCTTACCTGCTGGATCGGCCAGTATGCTGGCGCGCAGCTTGTTGTGCTCGTGCAGGTAGGCGCGGCGAACGCCCACATTGATCATGTCTTCGACGCCCATGGTCGCGTCCCACTGGACATTCATGCCTACCTTCAGAAAAACCGAAACGATGCCGGTGTCCTGACAGATTGGGCGGTGACCTTCGGCGCACATGCGCGAGTTGACGAGGATCTGAACGATCGCGTCGCGCGCCGCTGGTGACTGCTCTTTCTCGTAGGCTCGGGTCAGCGACTGAATGAAATCGACGGGGTGATAGTAGGAGATGAATTGCAGGGCGTCGGCAACGCTCTGGATGAGATCGTCTTGCCGGATGACAGTCATGGGCGCCTCGTGGGGCGAAAACGGGATTGACGTACCTTCCAGCATACAAAAGCGTGGGCCGAAGAACCAGCGGGTTCGTAACTGAGCGCTAGCGCCCACGGTGGCTCACGGTATCCTAGAGACATGGAAAGCGATTCTATAGATCCAGGAGTCTCTTCTTTCGATGTGGTGGTGTCGGCGCGGGCCCAACCGGACTGGCCTGCGGCATCGATGCCAAGCGCGCGGGCTTTAGCGTGACCAATATCGACAAGGGCTGCCTGGTCAACTCGCTGTACAACTATCCCAGCAACATGACGTTTTTCACTACGCCGGAGTTGCTTGAAATCGGCGACACTTCCATTTTCCAGTCCGAATCAGAAGCCTACGCGGCAGGAGGCATTGGAGTATTACCGCAAGGCGGCGGAGCACTACGAGCTCGACGTACGGCAGTACGAGCCAGTCAGAAGATCGAGGGCAGCGACAACGACTTTGTGGTTCACACGGCGGATCATTCACGGGCGCAAGCGGGAATACCGAGCACGAAAGCTGATCGTGGCGACGGGATATTACGACCGCCCAAACTACATGAAGGTTCCGGGCGAGGATCTACCCAAGGTCCTGCACTACTATCGCGAGCCGCATCCGTTTTTTGGGCTGGATGTATTGGTGGTTGGGGGAAAGAACTCGGCGGCCATCGCGGCGCTGGAACTGTGGCGGCACGGGGTCGCGCGTCACGCTGGTGCACCGGCGCGAGGCGAATCAGCAACTCGGTCAAGTACTGGATCAAACCTGACATCGAAAACCGCATCAAGGCCGGGCAGGTGAAGGCCTATTTCAATAGCACGGTGAAAGAAATCGCTTCCGCGATCACGTCGTGCTGAGCACGCCCGAATGGCGAGGTCGACGCTGGCCGAATGATTGGGTTTTTGCGCTGACCGGCTACCATCCGGATTTCGATTTTTGCGCGGGCTGGGCATGCAGATTCGCGGCGACGCAGACAAGAAGCCGGTGGTCGATCCCAAAACGCTGGAGAGCAACGTGCCGGGAATCTATCTGGCGGGTGTGATCGTGGCGGGCATGCGCACCAGCGAGATCTTCATCGAGAATGGGCGCTTTCACGGGCAGGCGATTGCGGCAGACCTGAAAGAGAAGTTGAGGCCGGAAGCGGTGGAAGTCTCACCAGGGTGATTCAGCTGGATTAGTCGTCGTACAACAAGCGAGCCGCGCGACGCTCATACGACACATGACGACGCTGTCTCTGATAAACTTTTGCGCGGGGTGAGGCTCGGGCGCTTTCGCCAGGATTCTCTTACCGTCTAAAACGCAGAAGATTTAATTTTCAGTGACTGGCGGAGTGATCGATTCTGGTACGTCTCTGCCATGGAGGATGGCGATGGCAACAGCAACAGTACCGCAGCAATCGCACAGCCGCGTAGAAGAGTTCATCAGCAAGCCGCGGCTCATGTTCATCAACAACCAATTCGTACCTGCCGCATCCGGCAAGACGTTTCCGACTTACAATCCGGCGACCGGAGAAGTGCTGGCGAAGGTGGCGGAAGGTGATCGCGAAGACATCGATCGCGCAGTCAAGGCTGCCCGGAAGGCGTTTGAGGGTTCCGCATGGGCGGACATGCCGGCCTCGCAGCGTGGACGCCTGATCTGGAAGCTGGCCGACCTGATAGAAGAGCACCTGGAAGAGTTTGCCCAAATGGAAAGCCTCGATAACGGCAAGCCGCTGGCAGTGGCGCGAGTGGCCGATGTGCCGCTGGCAGTTGATTTGTTTCGCTACATGGCGGGTTGGGCCACCAAGATCGAAGGCAACACGATTCCGATCTCGGCGGGAACGAAAAAGACTAAGTATTTCGCGTATACGCGGCGTGAACCGGTGGGCGTGGTGGGACAGATTATTCCGTGGAACTTTCCGCTGCTGATGGCCGCCTGGAAGCTTGGCCCGGCGTTGGCCACAGGATGCACGGTGGTATTGAAGCCCGCGGAACAGACTCCTCTGTCGGCGTTGTTGCTAGCCGAGTTGGTTGCGGAAGCCGGGTTCCCTGAAGGCGTGGTCAACGTTGTGCCGGGCTATGGCGAGACGGCCGGTGCGGCTTTGGCGGCGCATCCGGATGTTGACAAGGTTGCTTTTACCGGATCGACCGAAGTGGGCAAATTGATTGTGCAGGCCGCAGCCGGAAACCTGAAGAAGGTATCGCTGGAACTGGGCGGCAAGTCGCCCAACATCATTTTCTGCCGACGCCGATATGCGGGCGACCGTCCCCGGCGCGGCCAGCGCGATCTTCTTCAATCATGGACAGTGCTGCTGCGCGGGTTCGCGACTGTATGTCGAGAAAGACATGTTCGACCAGGTGGTCGAGGGAGTTGCCGACCAGGCAAGGAAGATCAAAGTTGGTCCGGGATTCGAAGCCGACACCAGCATGGGCCCGCTGGTTTCGGCGGAGCAGTTGAACCGTGTCTGCGGCTACCTCGAGTCCGGTCTCAACGAAGGTGCAGAGGCGGTGGTAGGCGGCAAGAAGAAAGACGGGCCGGGTACTTTGTTGAGCCGACGGTAATGGTGAAGACGAATCCGGAACATGAAGGTGGTGCGCGAGGAAATTTTTGGGCCGGTGGTAGTGGCGTCACCGTTCAGTGACATCGACCAGATCGTGGCCGAGGCCAACAACAGCGAGTACGGCCTGGCGGCCGGTGTCTGGACCAGCGACATCAGCAAGGCGCACCGCGTGGCGCATAAGTTGCGCGCTGGGACGGTGTGGATTAACTGCTACAACGTGTTTGACGCTGCGCTGCCGTTCGGCGGCTACAAGCAGTCGGGTTGGGGACGCGAGATGGGCCACGAAGTATTGGAGATGTACACCGAAGTGAAAGCCATCTGCGCGGCGATCTAAAGCGACTGTCGAAAGAAAAGATGATGCGGCATGGGCTGGTGAGCCGATGCCGCATTTGTTTTGGTCAGGAAGCCGGCGAGTAAAACACCGACCGCTAATCGCCGCTGGCAGTTGAGGCAACTTCCTCGGGCAATCCAACCTGGCCGTGATTGTGTCCATGGCCGGCCGGGACACACGCGGCTTCACGGTCGTGACATGCTTGGCGTGAGCCTGCCATTCCATGTCCACCCAGTTGTGACGCTCGACGAACGTCTGCGGCTCGTACGTGATGCCCTGGGCAAGGCGTCGGTCTTCACGCTTTGACGTTAGGAACAGCACCGGACCGACAACCATGCGCATGAGACGCGT
Organism: uncultured Acidobacteriaceae bacterium; assembly: GCA_963696575.1. Taxonomy (GTDB): domain Bacteria; phylum Acidobacteriota; class Terriglobia; order Terriglobales; family Acidobacteriaceae; genus DASRAA01. The sequence goes on along the minus strand of CAVOKT010000011.1, from coordinate 422,834 downwards.
GGAGACGCCAAAAGCCGACTCGATCTCACGACGCAGCGCTCGCATACGCGCCGAAATTTCAGGATTGCTACGTCTTAGCCGCTTCTCCATCGCCCACAGCGCCGCGTTGTAAGTAGTGCGAAGCTTGCGGGCTTCGTGGGCGAAATCGGGCCCGTATTCGCGCGTCAGGGTGGTCATGGTAGCGCTGCCATCCATTAAACAAAGTTTCGCAGATGCGAAACAGGCTGGGACCGTTCTTCTCGAAGTCGTGACGGAACGCGCCAGTCGAGTATTGCTTTGATTGCGTCGCGCGAGATGGCGGCATGGCGGAAGTTGAATTTGAACTGGCCGTGGATGTCGGCGAGGTCGATCCCATCGAGCATGCGGCCTTCGGCCTGCATCTGGTAGAACAGCGGCGTGCCGGGTACCGGAGTGTAGAGCATGAACTGGTGGAAGTCGGTGCAGTGCGGACACGGCGTAGTCGATTTCCTGGCCTGGATGTTGTCGGGCGTGTGGTGCTCCAGACCGACGATGGTCGAGCCCAGCATCTTGATGCCGTGCTGGCGCAATTCGCAGCGATGGCGCGAGTGTCGGCATTCTTCAGCTTGGCGTAACTCGGATTTCGGTGACTCGAGGCCGACCCAGATCCATGAGACTCCGAGCTGCACCAACTCCTCCATCGTGTACTTGCGAATAGCGTTGATCGAAGAGAAGACGTATAGCGCCCAAGCCTTGTTAGCGTGCTGCATGAGCTCCAGCAGTCGCATGGCGCGCGGACGATTGAGCAGAAAGTTCTCATCCATCACGAAGAACGACTGCACGCCCAGGACTTCCGCTCCATGTCCTGCATCACGTCGAAAAGCTGATCCCCAGTCTCGTAGAAGTGAAAGCTCTTTCCCTTGCCGCCGAAGAAAGCGGAGGTCGTGCAGAAGTTGCAGCCCATCGGACATCCGACCGAAGGAACGATGGTTGCGGCGGTATCGCGGGTGTTGTCAGGCACGCTCATGCCCAGGATGCGGAAGCCGAAGCCAGAGAGGATCTCAGGATGCACGAAGGGCGCGCAAGGATCCTCGCCGAGGTAGCGTCGCATCCAGGCGATGCCTTCGCCACGCACGATGTGGTCGGCATCCAGCATATTCTCTACGCTCCGGGATGCCGGCTACGTGGCCGCCGACGATGATGACGGAGTGGGGCGACAGCTGGCGAACGCGCCGGCACATCTCGCGAACTTTTCCGAAGTTGGGATGATGCCGGAGATTCCGACGATGTCGTAATGGTTGCGCAGTGAGTTCGCGCTCAAACGCATCGAGGGTAGGGAAGTCGAGCAGCGTGCTGGGCGCGGAGATGTTCTGCTGGATCATCATCAGTCCCCAGGAGCGATGGAACATGCGCAGCGAGAAGCTGCCTTGCTCGCGGGTCACCTGGTTGTGATAAAGCTCCATCGGGTTGATGGCGCGGCTGCCGAATTGATCGTCTTGTGCGTAAGGGCCGAACACGGAACTCAGCAGAATGCGCGCTCGAGTTCCTTTGGGATGCGGAGTAATTAAATCAGTGCCTGATATCGAAACCATGCCTCCATCGTAGGAAGATGGTGACGCGAAGTCTGTGATAACGGCCGCTTTCCAGGCGGATATGACAAAACTATTACAGTGGATTACGCGCAGACGTAGAATTGGAATGTGGGCCAAATACCCAATGAGAAAAGGGCAGGATCGAAATCCTGCCCTGATGTTTTGAGGATGACGCGATTATTGTTCCGGCGCGGGTGGGGCCGCAGTGCCGTTCGCCATTTTCTGCAGGTGCTCAGTGATGCGATTGATCTCCTGGGTGCGGAGCTGCTCGGCTTTCGCCTGCTGCTCAGCGGTCAGCACCGTAGTGTAGATCTGGTGCTTGAGTCGCTTCGTGATGCACCGTCATAGCGGCTTGCAGTTGGGCCTGCTGGTTGGCCAGCGCCTGGATCTTCGCCGGCATCGAATGCGCCGTTGGCGGTCGCAGCCAGCATTGCTTGCCGGTTCTGCGCCAATCTGCAGCATGACGGTCTTCATGTTGGCGTGGTTCGCCTGCATGATCGTCTTGACCTGCGCTTTCTGCGCATCAGTCAGGTTCAGTTCGCGGCCGAGAAATGCCATGCCGTGCCCGGGTCCACCCCACCGTGATGACCCATTCCTTCCGGCCCGGGTCCCTGGGCATAGGCGACCATGGCGCGCCACACAACAGCAGCGCCATTACGCTTGCAACTACCATCAACTTCGTCTTCATGCTCTTAACTCCTCGTGGTTTTGACAGTCTGTCTGTCACTTCTAAGAACACCAGCCGCATAGCTTCGACGGTAAAGTCTGGTAACGCGGAGTAAAGACTTGTTGCGCAACGCGAATCGTTCTTGGAAGCACAATCAAGGCATCACCCAGCATTCGGGCCGCCTGTTCTCTGCTATGAATTCTGGGTATGGAAGGGAAAAGTTCCTGAATGTTTATCGCTGCATTGCCAACCGCGATTGTGCGGCAAAGAGTGCGGAAGATCCGCCGGGCGGCGGGTTCACGCCGCCCGGCAGAGCGTTGTCCTACGTTAGGAACAGCGTCAGAAGCTGAAAACCGGACCAAACTCGGTCCGCCAGTCAGTAAAGCTGCAGGAGGGCAATCCTGCGACCTTTGTTGTGCAAACGCCCTTGTCATTCTGAAAGGCAACACTTCCATATTTCGTTTCCTCAAACCCAAACATCACCCAAGGGTTGAGTTTGTAATACACGGTCGCAGCCTTCATCGTGCTCTTGGAAGGGCCGGCCCCGCTTGCGCCAATAGCCTTCGCCTTGATGAAGTCAGCTGAGTTGGTTCCGTCGATGCCATAGTTGAACCAGACCTGCCAGCCCGCGTTACGTCCCTTCGGGTCGGCATTGAACCAGCGCGAGACGGGCAGACCCACGTTGAGAAATCCGCCGTAGCCGCGAACCGGATATTGCGGTGCGACAACAGGCTGCCCGGCGGCATTGTTTCCAAAAACCACCGTGGAAGAGCCATCCACGGACGAGCCATTTGCTGTTCCGGTCAGACCACCGGTGTAGTTATAGTTGGAGAGGAACTGGCCGCCGAAGAAGAATCGCAGGTCAGCACCCGAGTACGCATCCACCACCACGGTGGCCCATCGAGTCGGGAGTGAAATAACTACCTGATTGCCGTAGCCGTTACTGGTCGCGTCAACGCCTCTCGGGAAAGCTTGTTTGAACGCAGTTGGAACGGCGGAAGCCAGCACGGTAGCCTGACGTCCGCTATAGAAACCGGCCCAGAAAACCTGAGCAGGAGCAACGCCTGGGGCCTTGTCAAGTTGGAACTGCAGCACCACCCTGGATTCATATGTGGGTCGACCGTAGTCAGCTCCTTGGCGCTCACCATACCCCAACTGGTTGCCCAGTCCGTTTACGAAAGTGCAGGCCGTGGCTACGCCAAGAGTCGCTATGGTGCAGGTGACGCTGTCGGCAGGGTCGTTGCCCTCGCTAGGCATCATGATGGCAAACTCGGGTGACAACTTCACGTTGCGGCTACCATCGAACTTGTGAATGATACCGAGTCGCCACTGGGGGGAACGTTCGTAAAGGGTACCGAAGTACGCTCCATAGAATGTAGTTTCGAAAATGTTGGCCATGGCGCCGGAACCGAAGATGGTCCAGTCCTGGCCAAACTCTGTAAATACGTCCGTCTTGTCGGTTGCGGCGTAGTCGAGCCGCCCATACGCCAAGCGCAACTGCAAACCATTACTGCGGATCGCCGAGACATTGCGGTTGTCAACACGGCTGAAGTTGCCTTCAAAGTCTGCTTCTATTTGACCGGTTACCAACAGCTTCTTCGAGGCGTCGGGCCATTCGATTTTCGAGCCAATTCGGCTGGAACGAGCTTTCATGTGAAATTCCGAATTGTTGGTCGGGCCGGTGTCGGCATTCAAGAAACCGGGGAGAGGGAAGTCGTCGCCGCGCGGCTGGCTCGAATCGTAGACCGCTGTGGTTTTGATAAACCCATATGGCGTCATCGTTACCCCGCCTATCATGATGCCCGGGGTCAGCCCTTCTTTTTTTGCCGGATCGATCGTAAGCACTCGAGTTGGCAGCGCTGCCGCTACGACGGTTGGTGGTGCCGGCACCTTGTAGGGCTTTTCTAGAGTGACCAAGGACTTCTTGGCTTCCGCGAGGCCGGTAGTGTTAGCGGCGGTGCTGGTCTGCAGATCGACTACTGAGGTGTGCAACCCGCTCATCGCGGTTGCATCCTGGGTGTCGTAGTCATTGGCTTTGGTGGCGGCCGCGGCCGCTTGTTGTGCGGTCACTGCTGCCTCTTTCGCGGCTGCGGCATTCTGATCGGTCTCCTGCTTGACCTGCTGCAGGGACTGATCCCGATTGGATATTTGTTCTTGCAGTTGTTGGATCTGCTGCTGTTGTGCAGCGATGGCATCCTTCAACTCCTTGATCTCACTCGAGCTCGAGGTTGATGCCGTTTTTGGCTTCGCGGCATGGTTTGTTTTCGCGGGTGTCGTTTTCTTTGCGGTTTGATCATCGCTCTGGGCCGGGGTGGCACCACTTGAGGTTGGCACAAACGCCGAGCTCAATAGGAACACCATAGTTAACATGGACAGTAGCGTTGACCGGAAAGAGTTTCGCATCATCGCCTCCGATTTGTGGGCATTTGCTGTCGGACAGGAATGCCCTGAGTGTCAATGGACATTGAGTCGTGCGTTTCCCATCCGCGAATTTGCCTTGGAGCAGAAACCTATGTGAACGGCAGGTTACTGGCTGTGGCGTCGGTCACGGTATCGAGTGATACTGCTCACAAAACGACTCAAGCCACTGGGGTCCCGGTGAAGCGCAGCAAGAGTAACAATCTTTTAAAGATTGGCACACTGTTTTTTGCAGACGAGTCTCAGAAGCAATCGGGCCGACTAGAAACTATGGCACCAAAGCCCCGGGGGCACCTGCACTCCAATCCCTCAACAAATTTGAATTCGAAATTCCGGCAACCGCGACTACGAGCGCGCAGTATCGCCAAAAACGAAGGCAGTTCTGTGGAACGGTGGAGCTTCATCGGGAGCTGAGTTGTGAAGCGTGTGGGGCGTTAGGAGGTTCGGCTGGTGAAGGAACTGTTCTTTCGAAGTCTCGATCGGACCTAAGTCCGAGACGCTGGAGTATGTATCTTGGGCAGAGGCCTAGGACAGATTCCCGGCGGCAGAGCCTCCTCGTAACGATAAGAAACAAAGGGCTTATGCGGCGCTTTCGAATCACGCCGTGGTCCGACGAACAGCCAGACGCCCTCGGTGACGCGCGCGCGACGGAGGGGAGACATAGTCCCCTCCGTCCGTCGTGTTCGGCAACGCCACCATCGTGCCTGATCAGACAATTACGTCCAGCGGTTCGTCGACTATGGCCCCGAAAGCCTCTGACGGAACTTTTTCGCCATGCAGAGTCTGCCAGCATCGTCTGGCCGCCTCGATTACAACGATTACCACGCCGGTGATGAAGATCACCATCAGGGCAGAGTCCAGATAGCCTGTAAACTCCTTGCCCGGCGTGTGCGCCAGTGGCCAGTAGATGGTCTCGATGGAGAGCACGCCTGCAGTTAGCGTTGTTACCCCGACAAAGCACATTGGAACTGCCGTAACCCATGCATACTTCACTTTGCCCATATTGACCAGGAATGTGGTTACAACCGCGAGCGCGATGGTGGCGAGCAGCTGATTGCCCGTCCCAAATAGCGGCCACAGTGTGGAGATGTTGCCGGTATAGATGAGATAGCCCCAAGCCAGTACGACGATCGCAGAAGTGACAAGATTTCCTGGCAACCAAGCGGTGTTGGTGAACGACTTATGCAGTTTACCTAGCAGTTCATGCATGACGTAGCGGGCTACGCGGGTTCCGGTATCAACGGTGGTCAGAATAAACAGCGCCTCGAACATGATGGCGTAGTGGTACCAATAGCCCGTCAACGTTTTCATGCCCGGCAAGCCCTTGAATATCTCCGCCATACCGACGGCCAGAGAGACAGCCCCACCGGTCCGTCCAGCGAGTTTTTCACCCATTTCGGCGGAAAACGCATCCAGATTCACCGTATGCATTCCGAGCTTGGCGAAAACTGCGGGTGCAGTGTTGATGGCGAAGTAGTCTCCAGGATACATAGAGCATGCGGCGATTAGCGCCAAAACGCCAACCATCCCTTCGCAGATCATGGCCCCATAGCCGATGAATCGGGCATCGGTTTCCTGCCATAGCATTTTGGGAGTAGTGCCCGAAGACACCAGGGAATGGAAACCGGAAATCGCGCCGCAGGCAATGGTGACGAAGAGGAACGGGAACAGCTTGCCTTTGATGATCGGGCCGCCGCCGTGGATAAATTGAGTCACCGCCGGGAACTGGATGTCGGGGTGAACGATAAAGACTCCGAGAATGAGCAGCACGATCGTTCCCAGTTTCATGTACGTGGATAGATAGTCGCGCGGCTCCAACAGGAACCATACCGGCAGCACTGAGGCAATGAAGCCGTAAGCCATCATCAGGAAGGTAATCTGGTGCGCGTTAAAGGTGAGCGCACCCGCGTAGGGGGAGGCGGCAAACCAGTGGCCAGCGATTACGGCGCCAATCAGCAATACGACGCCGCATGCACTCGGCCCCGCGATCTTGATCTGGCCGGGAGTGCTCTTGAACATATACAGGCCCATGCCGATCGCGATCGGAATCGTCCACCCGATGGTGAATACACCCCAGGGACTGTCGGCCAGAGCGTTGACCACAACGACACCCAGTCCGGCCAGCGTGACCAGCAGGATGAACAGGAGCGCGATCATGGTAACCAAGCCAGCAGCTTGGCCGATTTCTGTGCGCGCGACGTCGGCCAGCGACTTGCCTTTGTGCCGCACCGAAGCTACCAGCACAGTGAAATCGTGCACGCAGCCGGCCAGTACCGCACCGATCAGGATCCAGAGGAACCCGGGCGCGAATCCGAATTGCGCGGCCAGCGTGGGACCGACGAGCGGCCCAGCTCCGGCGATCGCGGCGAAGTGATGTCCGAAAAGCACCCACTTCGGTGAAGGGACGTAGTTGTGTCCGTCCTCATACTTATGCGCAGGTGTGACGCGGCGATCGTCGAGCACCAGCACCTTGGCCGCGATGAAAGCGCTATAGTAGCGATACCCTAAGGCGAAAACGCACAAAGTTCCAAGCAGGATGGGAAAGGTATTCATTGACCGCCTCCTCGACGCAAGCGTGGACGTTGGTGAGAGATCGGCGAGCGTTTACTCAAAAAACTACAGGACGACAACACCAGATCTCGTTCGAGCTTTTTCTTTTCAGCCATGCAACAACACCTGCAGCACCAACTCTTTTGCAATCACAATCACTAATCGATTTCGTCTCAGAAATGAGTGGCGTGTGCCGCTCTTTTAAGAAGGAGCAGCAAGTACGGTCGCACTTGCTTAGAGCATAGGCAATGTCGCGCCGCCTGTATTCGGAACGAATATATACTGCCCGAAGGTTCGCGCCCCACCTATATTTTTTAGACAGGAAATTGATACACGCTTCCAGCCTGAGAGAATAAGCCCTGGGGACGGGCGTCTGACGTTATGGTCATGCGATTACTGGTCTCATTTACCAAAGGAATCATGCTGGCGATCGGCATAACCTTGCCCACTCCTGAGCAGGAGAAAACGGTCGCGCTCATTTGGGTAGCAGCATTCGTCGCGATGGTCGGAATCATTCTGGGAGTCGGATGGCTGGTGCTTACGAGTTTCTCGAGCGCAGCGCACTGAGCCGCTCACAGGATTCGCCAGCTCTCTGGAATTGCACGTGCGACGTTACGATCGCATTGAATCCATCACGAGTTTGGCCGCTGCCAGGTCTTCCACGGCCAGTCCGAGTGATTTGAATACGGTCGTCCCTGCTGAAGGCTGGGGTTTTTTCCCCGGCGAGTATCTCGCCCAACTCGGCGTATATAGCTGCGCCCGAAAGAAGAACGTCGCCGGACTCCACCATCGCGGCTTTGCGCGAATCCACTACAACCGCACCCTGCATCGCGACGTCATCGAGTTCACGCCGGGTTGCTCCGACTGCTCCGACGGCATTGACGAGCGCCCCGGGCTTAAGCCAACGGCCAAACAATATTGGTTCCGATACGTTTGCGACGGTTATCACGACATCGGCACCTCGAACCGCGTCCTCGGCGGAAGTGGCGGTTCCTCCGATTTCGTCAGCCAGTGCTTGAGCATGCGCGGCACTGCGGCTCCAAATACGAATTTCGCGAAATTGCCGAACTAATTGCAAGGCTTTCCAATGCGCCCGTGCCTGCACCCCGCTACCGAGAATTGCCAGAACAGCTGCATTTGGATTGGCCAGCAGCTTGGTGGCGGCGGCGGTGACCGCAGCAGTGCGCATTTCAGTGATGAGGCGTCCGTCAAGCGTGGCAAGCGGCTCGCCGGTCGTGGCGCGCATTAAAACGATGATGCCCTGGTGAGTGGGAAGGCCGACATCACAGTTGTTGGGAAATAGAGTGACGAGTTTGGCCCCCATGATGTCGCCATACACCGCGGGCATGATTCCAAAAAATCCGCGATATTGTTCGACTGGCAAAATGCTGCGCACAGGCTGCAGGACCTTGCCGGTCGAGAAGTCAATCAGGGCGCGTTCCATGGCGGGGATCAGGTCCTCGTAGCGCAGTACCTCGCGTACCGCGGCTTCGCTGAAGTATGGAACTGGCGGCGGATCGTATTGCGGCGTACTACCTGAGTTGTGGCTCATCTGGCAGAATGAATAGCAATGCTCAAAGTCAAGAGACTATCACCTGATGCCGTCTTGCCGACAGTAGCGCACCCGGGCGAAGACATCGGCTACGACCTTTACTCGGCTGAAGATGTCACCCTCGCAGCGCGGAGCTCTGCCGGAGTTCACACGGGAATCGCAATCGAGTTCGTGCCGACGGCAGGGGGTATCGTGAAAACCCGTTCCGGCATGGCAAAGAAACGCTTGATGTGCAATGCCGGCGTCATCGACGCCGGATATAGGGGCGAAGTGATCGTCTTAATGGAGAACTTGGGTGACGAACCCTATGTCATCCGCAAAGGCGACAAGATCGCGCAATTGCTGGAGCATCCGTTTCTGGCGGGCGAAGTTGTCGAGGACGAGTTGAGCGACGCCGCGAGGGGTGCGAAGGGATTTGGGTCCAGCGGAAGTTGAGTTCTTAGAAGCGAGGTGCAACGTAAAATTATGGCGGAGAGGGGGAGATTCGAACTCCCGGTACCCTTACGAGTACGTCTGATTTCGAGTCAGGTGCCTTCAACCACTCGGCCACCTCTCCGCTCGGTCGCACTGGCCGAAGTTGCCAGCTTTTTCAGTTTAACAAAAGCGTCAGGGTGCGTCATTTCAAGGAGCGAATACGCGCTCTAGCTAGCAAGACCTTCCTTGCGCGTTTCTCACGAAAAAACGTCTGCAATAAATCCATGCAGCGGGCAGCCAGCACCCCGCAGGTGACCTCGACCTGGTGATTGAGCTTAGGATGGTTGAGCACTTGAAGCATAGAGTGTACCGCACCAGCTTTAGGGTCTTCTGCTCCGTAGATTAAGCGGCGGATTCTCGCGTGGGTAATGGCACCGGCGCACATCGCACAAGGTTCCACCGTTACATAAAGGTCGCAGTCCGCCAAACGATAATTGCCGACCACGTGTCCGGCTTCGCGCAGGGCCTGAATTTCTGCGTGCGCCGTGGGATCGTGATCTGTGACCGGGCGGTTGCAGCCGCGTCCCACGATATGGCCGTCGCGCACGACGACCGCGCCGACCGGAACCTCGCCGAGCGCCAGGGCACGTTGCGCTTCTCGCAGGGCCTCTTCCATGAAGAATTCGTCAGATTGGGACATGAAGGGGAAGGGTAAATTAGCAATTGTCAATAAGCAACCAGCACTGGCGAACGGCGAATGCTTTGTTGTTTATGCCTGCTTCAACATGATCCGCTCGATGCTCGTGGCGCGACCGGTAATGGGATCGCAATCGATAAGTGCAGCGCACAGGCGAACATCGTTGACTGCGGGCTCAAAACGCGAGGGCATGTTGGTCAGGAACTTCTGGACGATGAGTTCCTTCTGCACACCAATTACGCCATGATATGGACCGGTCATTCCCACGTCGGTCTGTACAGCAGTGCCACCCGGCAAGACGTTCTCGTCGGCGGTGGGAATGTGAGTGTGAGTGCCCAGCACGGCAGTGACCCGGCCGTCGAGATACCATCCTAACGCCACTTTCTCGGAAGTTGCTTCCGCGTGCAGGTCAACCAAAATCACCTTGGCGGTAATGTGTTTTAGCAACTCATCAACTACGCGGAAAGGGTCGTCGTTATTAGCCATGAACACACGTCCCTGCACATTGATCACGGCGTAGTCGACGCCGCTACGGGTACGTCCCTGATACCAGCCAAAACCAGGACTGCCGGCCGGATAGTTTGCCGGACGCAGCACTCGCCGCGCTAAAGAGGCTTCGTTGCCGTTGGCCGAGTTCATGTAGTCAATGATCTCGCGCTTGTCCCAAACGTGGTTGCCGGTGGTGATGACGTCGGTGCCCAGTTCAAAAAGCTCTTCGGCGATCTGCGGTGTGATGCCGAAACCGCCGGCGGCATTCTCACCGTTTGCGATAGTTAGCTCCACGGCGTACTGCTTCTGCAACTCTGGGAGACGTTCGTGAACGATGGAGCGGCCGGGGCGCCCGAAGATGTCACCGACAAAAAGGATGCGCAATGCGGATGTAGCTCCTGACTACGCGGAAGATTGACGCTCTGGTGTGATCGTAACACGCGCTCGCGCGCCGATTGCAGCGCACGACGAGGATCAATGGACAAGTTCGGCAGTGCGCAAAAAGTCGTAATTGCCCGCAGGATTCAGTTCGATGCCATGCACCCGGTTGGTATGTACGAGGACATTGTCCAGGTACCAGAGATTGATGTAAGGCAAGTCGTCGGCAACGATACGCTGAAGTTCGTCGTAAATGATCTTGCGTTTCTGCTGGTCGAGCGTGCTGCGGCCTTCACCGAATCAACTCATCGACCCGCGGATTGGCGTAGAAGGTCCGATTGGCGCGTTTGGGAGGAAAACTGTTGGAGTCGAAGATGTATTCGAAAATATCAGGATCCTGATTGCCGCCGATCCACCGCATCGAATAGATCTGATAGGCGCCTTTCGTGATGTCGCTGAAAAACGTCGCAAACTCATACGTGCGAATGTCGAGCTGAATCCCAACCTCACGAAGTTGCTGTTGTAGAACGACAGCCATGAGCCGTGTCGATTCGTCGGTCGAGGACTTCATCACGATGTGAAAACGGACGCCATCGGTGGCTCGGTATCCGGCGTCATCCAGGATTTGGCGGGCTTGCCGCGGATCATACGGATACCGAGTGACATCACTATCGTAGGCCCAGTGTTCCGGAGGAAGCACGCTGTAAGCAGGCTGCGCCTGGTCGCGCAACAGGTAGCGAATGATGGGCTGCACGTCGATTGCGTGTGCCATAGCACGCCGAACGCGGATGTCTTTCAATACCGGGTCCCGCAGGTTCAGGGCGATGTACGCATAAATGGTTCCGGGAGCCTGCATGACAGTCAATCCAGGATCGTTACGCAGGGCCAGGACGGTGTCGGCGGTGAGGGAGTTGATGGCAATATCCGCGCTATGCTTGCGCAACTCGAGCGCCCGCGTGGTGGCGTCGGGAATTACTTTGAATTTCACTTGCTGCAGTTTGGCTGGTGCCGCCCAATAATTCGGATTGCGTTCGATGATTACTTCCTTCTCCTGCTGCGCGCTGACGAAGCGGAATGGCCCCGAGCCGATGGGGTTCTTGTTGAACTCCTCGCCGCTCCCGTAAGGCACGATCCCAATCGCGCCATCGGACAGGTTCCATAACAGCGACGCCATCGGCTTCTTCAGGTGAATCATGACGGTGTAATCGTCAGGCGCGTCAATCTGATCGATCCCGTTATACGTTGCGGTCTTCGAACTGCGAATCTTGCCGGTGAGGAGTGAGTCCAGCGTCCACTTGACATCACGCGAAGTTAGCGGCTGGCCGTTGTGAAAACGCACACCTTTGCGCAGATGAAACACGTAGGTTTGCGGATCGGGGATTTCCCAGGATTCCGCCAGCCAGGGTTTCAGCTCGAAGTGTTCGTCTTTCCGAACCAGTGAATCGAAGAGCATTTCGTCGATTCTTGCCGACTGAGCGTCAATACCGACGCGTGGGTCGAGGTTGGTGGGACTGCTCTCAATAATCATGACGAGGGTATTGGGATCAGGCTTCTTGGCGCATGAGGTGCTCACGCAGAACGACGAAAGCTGCGAGTAACAGTTTTAGAGTGATAGAGGCGCGGCGACTGCGCTCGTCTGCGGCGGCTTCGTTTGGCATAGGATGGCGAACCAAATACTGGGGAGGAGGTTCGCTAGGCATAGCTGATCTTGCCAAGGATGGCGGGACGACTCGCTCCCGTGGCCGATGGAATGTTCGACGGCAAATGACGCCAGGTTTGATAAGCCAGGAGCGCGAAGGCTACTGCTTCCTTGGTCGCGGAAGGCATGCCAAAGTCGTCGGTGGTGCGAACCTGTATTTTCAACGGCGCGAGTTCTTCGCGGATCATGCGCATCAGCGTCGCATTCTTAGTTCCGCCGCCCGAAACGATAAATTGCGCGATAGCGTGAGGGCCATCGGGAATTGGGCGGCTTGTTTTGTGCATCCTTGGGCAACACAATATCGCGGACGGCGACTCCAATCGAGCGGGCAGTCAGCGCGGTTGCGGTGGCGATGATGTCGTGATGGTCGGCTCGGCGGCACATCTGCAGCAACTCCAGCGCAAAGTGGTTGCCGAACTGTTCGCGGCCGCCCGTCTTAGGTGGCGGCTGTCGAAAGAACGACCGCTTCAGCAATTGATGCACCACTCGTTCGATAGGCTCGCCCTTGGCTGCCAGTCGTCCATTGCGATCATAGGGGCGGTCGAACAGTCTCTCGGATACAGCGTCAATCACCATGTTGCCGGGACCAGTGTCGAAGGCTACCAAATCGTCAGGAGTGGCACGGGGCGGGATTGCAGTCAGGTTACCGATGCCGCCAATGTTTTGCACGATGCGCCCGTACCTGCGATGGCGGAACATTGCGTAGTCGAGATAGGGAACCAAGGGTGCACCTTTGCCGCTGACCGCCATGTCAGCCGGGCGGAAGTCCGAGACTACGGGTACGCCAAGACGGGCGGCAATGACAGCGCTCTCTCCCGTCTGCCAGGTGCACGCTACTGGGCGGCCGAGATACAAGCTGGAGCTTCCTTGGTGGTAGAGCGTCTGACCATGGCAGCCCACAAGTTCGCATTCCAGTTTGGCTCGCCGCTGGGCCGCACGCACGGCGTTACCGTAGAGGCTGCCGAGCGTGAAGTTCAGGCGAGCAAGATCGGCGACCCTGGCAGCCGAAGCGTTCATCGCCAGCAGAACGGCGCGCCGAACTTCAGCTGGATAAGGGAACTCGTAATGCGCCAGCAACTCGAGCCGCGAACGAAATCCCCGCCCTTGGATCCGCACCAGCGCGACATTGATGCCGTCCGCTGAGGTGCCGCTCATGACCCCGGCGACGATCATCGCGGAAGCCCCTGATGGATAGTTGGCCCTGGATTCAAAGTGCTCGATCCTCCGGAGCAACCATCGAACTCATACGCAGTTCTTCGGTAAACTCCCAGACACGACGACGCAAAAGGTCGACCTTGCTTTGCGATGGTGGCGGACTCATCCTCGCTCGCAGTTCCTTGGAATTGGCTTTGAAATCGGCCACGCGTTTCGCCTTCAGCGTAACGAGTTTCGCAAACGGTTTATCGTTCTCGGCCAGCCTGAACACAGCCTCGTAGGCCCGCCAGACGTGATCTTCTTTCTGGCAGACGAGAAACAAATCCGATCCGGCACGCAGGGTTTCAATCGCCGCTTCTTCGACGGAGACGGAATTCAGCACGCCCCCCATGTCGAGGTCATCGGAGACAACCAAACCCCGATAGCCGATCTTCTTGCGCAGGATCTCGGCAATCCACCTCTTCGAGATCGACGCGGGCGTACTGTCACCCGTGATCTTCGGATACGAGACGTGTGCCACCATCACCATAGGGAGTTCTCGGCGCATCTCGCGATAGGGGACCAGGTCTTCGCTCCAGAGCCGTTTCCATGTTTTGTCGACCGACGGCAGGCTGTGATGACTGTCGAGATTGGCTCCGCCGAGTCCAGGAAAGTGCTTGCCGCAACCAAGGATTCCGGCATCGCGCAGTCCCCCGAGGAACTCGCGCGCATAACGAACGGTCTCGCGCGGATCAGCCGAAACCGTGCGAGAGCCCAGCACACTTTTCGATTGCTCGAATCGCAGGTCGACACAGGGAGCAAAATTGGTATTGAAACCTAGCGAGCGAAGTTGCCGGCCGATTAGCTTCCCCTGCTTGCGAAAGAGCCTCGGCGATCCAGTTGCGGCGACGTCGGCGACTGAGGGAGTGGGAGCGATAACATCGCGAAAGCGGTCGACAGTACCACCTTCCATATCTACGCAACGGAACATCGGCGTCCCAACCGTCTTCTGTACCTCGCGCAACAATGTCTGAGTCTGCGCGGCTTCCGCGATGTTGCGCTTGAAGAGGATGACTCCGCTAGGACCTAGCGTCCCCAGCATCGAGCGCAGATGCGCCGACACGCTGGTGCCGTCGAAGCCCATAATGAGCAACTGGCCGACCCGTTGGCGGAGATCGAGGCTGAATGTCGCAGGCATGAAGTCATTGGCAGTGTACCGTGATCGCGAGAGGAAACTCAGTGCAGAGTCGGGTACGCCTCAGTCCATCTGCCGCTTTAGTTCATGCAGCAGATTGAGTGCGTCGAGCGGGCTGATAGAGTTCAGATCAGTCTCCTTAATGCGGTCCACGATCTTTTGCGAGAGAGGCGTAAAAATCGTCAATTGCAAGGGAGCTGAATCCTTCGCCTCGTCTTTGGCAAGATGGGTGACTGCACTCCGCTCAGCGGCTTCGTGCTCGGCCAGTACCTCGCGTGCTCGGTGAATAACGTCGACCGGCAACCCCGCTAGTTTTGCGACTTCGATGCCATAGCTCTTATCGGCCGAGCCTTCGACGACTTTTCTCAGGAAGACGATTCCGCCACTGTTCTCTTTCACTGTCACATGGAAATTCTTCACGCCGCTGAGGCGATCGGCGAGCTCCGTCAACTCGTGGTAGTGCGTAGCGAAGAGAGTTTTGGCGCGGGTGTTGGCGTGGATGTACTCAATCGCCGCCCATGCAATAGCGAGACCGTCGTAGGTCGAGGTACCCCGCCCAACTTCGTCGAGCAGGATTAGCGACCGCGGCGTCGCGGTATTGAGAATGGCTGCAGTCTCGGTCATCTCGACCATGAAGGTTGAGCGGCCGCGGGCCAGATTGTCAGACGCGCCAATGCGGGTGAAGATGCGATCCACGAGCCCCAAACGGGTTGAACGGGCCGAAACAAACGATCCCATCTGCGCCATCAACACGATCAGAGCAACCTGCCGCAGGTACGTAGATTTGCCTCCCATGTTCGGTCCAGTGATAACCAGCACGGAATGCGTAGTCCCATTCAGAAAAAGGTCGTTGGGAACGAAACGATCAGCCACGCCCGACAAGTCCTGCTGTTCGATGACCGGGTGACGACCCTCTACGATTTCAATGTCGTTGCTGTCGTCAAAGCAAGGCCGACAGTAGTTGCAGTTGGCGGCCTGGGCGGCGAAGCTGGCGAGAACGTCGATCTCGGCAAGAGCGAGTGCTGTCTGCCGGATACGCCGCGCCTCCTCGGCGATCGCGACCCGCAGTTCGGCAAACAACCGGCGCTCAATCTCGACAATCTTCTCCTGAGCGTCGAGTACTTTAGTCTCGTACTCCTTCAGCTCAGGTGTGGTGAAGCGCTCGGCGTTGACCAGTGTCTGTTTGCGTTCGTAATCCGCAGGGGCGTGTTGGAGGTTGGCTTTGGAAATTTCCAGATAATAGCCAAATACGCTGTTGAACTTGACCTTCAGCGATCCGATTCCGGTACGCTGACGCTCGCGTTGCTCGATTTGTGCAATGTATTGCTTGCTGTTGCGGCTGAGGTTGCGCAATTCGTCCAACGTGGGATCGACCCCAGCGCGAATCACGCCTCCATCGTTCAGCATGATGGGAGGCTCGTCTTCCAGGGTGGAAGCGATTCGCTCCCGCAGATCGGCTAGTTCGTCGCATTGCGCGTGCAACTCTTGCAGCCGTGCGGCTCCGAATCCCGCCAGCGACGCTCGAACCGCTCGTAGCTTTCCGAACGAAGATGCCAAGGTCAGCATGTCGCGCGGATTCGCGGTCTCCAGGGTCACGCGGCTCAGCAAGCGCTCGAGATCGAGAATGCCGTCCATCGAGCGCCGCAATTCCTCGCGCCCGACTAGGTTATTCACCAAGATCTCGACTGCATCCAGCCGCCGTTCGATTTGGTTGCGATCAATCGAGGGGCGAAGCATCCAGGCGCGGAGCAGACGCTTGCCCATTGGAGTCACGCTACGATCGAGCGAGCGGAAGAGTGTTACGGTGTCTCCGCCTCCGGAAAACAGAGGCTCGAGCAGCTCGAGGTTGCGGACAGTGACCGCGTCGAGAACCAGGCAATCCTGCCGCTCGTAATAGCCGACGCGATCGACGTGGTCGAGCGACCCGCGCTGGGTGGAGCGAATGTAGTGGAGAAT
Organism: uncultured Acidobacteriaceae bacterium; assembly: GCA_963696575.1. GTDB lineage: Bacteria > Acidobacteriota > Terriglobia > Terriglobales > Acidobacteriaceae > DASRAA01. Next base: position 406,135 of record CAVOKT010000011.1, on the reverse strand, counting down.
GGCTCCCGCAGCAGTGGCCGCGGCCGAGCGGTCAGCCAGGCCGAAGCCTTCGAGCGAAAGAACGCCAAAGTGATTCTCGACCAGCGGAATCGCGTAGTCCGGCGCGAACACCCAATCTTCCAACGGAGTCTCGGCCCAGGTCGCATTCTCCAGGCTGGCCAGTCGGGGCGCGGCGGCAGGCGTGGCAACGGCAGACTGCTGGCGCGGCTGGTCGAAGAGCGGCATGGAGGAGGCGAACAGGACTTCGCGCGGACGCAATACCAGCAGTTCTTCGCGAATCCGCCGGTCGGCGTCGGAGCCACGGAATTCCGTGGCGCGAAACTCTCCCGTCGAGAGATCGAGCGCAGCAAAGCCGATCACATCTTTCGCTTCCGCGACGCATGCCAGGAAATTGTTTTCCTCGGCCCCAAGCTGCGCATCGGCCGCGGTCCCCGGAGTCACCACGCGAGTCACTTCGCGTTTCACCAGCTTCTTGGCAACGCGGGGATCCTCCATCTGCTCGCAGATAGCGACCTTGAAGCCTTTGCGGATCAACTTGGCGATGTAGCCTTCGGCCGCATGATAGGGAACTCCGCACATGGGTATCGCGGTACCTTTTTCCTTGTTGCGCGAAGTCAGCGTGATCTGCAACTCGCGCGCCGCCACTTGCGCGTCCTCGAAAAACAGCTCGTAGAAGTCCCCGAGGCGAAAGAACAGCAAGCGCGCTGGGATGGTCCTTCTTGATCGCGGCGTATTGCCGCATCAGCGGAGTGGAGGGCTCGCTCATCGAAGCAAAAGTCTATACCAGCTGCGTGTGCTGCCAAAGATTCCCGACCGTCGAGGTCCCGGTGCTACACTGCCATGTTTCCGGAAGAAATCATCATGGCCAAAATACTTCATTTTGAATGCAGTAAGTGCGGCGAAAAGTTATCCGCCGATGTCGCTCGCAATGTCTGTCCCAAAGACGGCGGCCCACTGTATGTCCGCTACGACCTCGCGGCGATTCGTCAGCATGCATCACGCCAATCAGTCAGCGACGGTCCTACCAGCATGTGGCGCTATTCCGCCGTTCTTCCGGATGCCGAACCGGTAACTTTGGGCGAGGGCATGACCCCCATGCTCCCCAGCCGCAAGTACCGTAACCTGCTGATCAAGGACGAGGGGCTGAATCCCACCGGTTCGTTTAAGGCACGAGGCATGAGCGCAGCCGTCACCATGGCGCGACACTACGGACTGAAGAAACTCGCGGCTCCTTCAGCAGGAAACGCTGGCGGAGCACTGGCCGCATACGCGGCGGCAGCCGGCATCGATGCCTACGTCTTCATGCCGAAGGATGTCCCGCTCGCTAATCGGCTTGAAGTAGAAGCCTGCGGCGCTCACCTCACGCTGGTTGATGGCCTGATCAGCGATTGCGGACGAATGGTGGCCGAGCGCAAAGAACAGGAAGGATGGTTCGACGTCTCGACTCTCAAGGAACCCTTCCGCGTCGAAGGTAAGAAGACGATGGGGTACGAAGTCGCCGAGCAAATGGGCTGGAGCTTGCCCGACGCAATTCTCTATCCCACGGGCGGCGGTGTCGGCCTCATCGGGATGTGGAAGGCATTCGAAGAAATGGAGGAGTTGGGCTGGATCGCGCCAGGTAAACGGCCCAAGATGATCTCCATTCAGGCTAGTGGATGCGCGCCTATTATTAAAGCCTTACATGAAGGAAAAGAGGCCTCAGAAATGTGGGTCGACGCACATACCTTAGCGGCAGGTTTACGGGTTCCGAAAGCCTACGGCGACTTCATTATCCTCGAGATCATCCGCAAGAGTGGAGGCACGGCTGTCGCGGTGACAGACGATGCAATCATGCAAGGCGTCAAGGAAATGGCAGCCTCCGAAGGGATCTTTGCCTGTCCCGAAGGCGGAGCCGCACTGGCTGCGTACCAGCAGCTGCTCGAAGAGGGATTCCTGAAGGAGAGTGACAGAGTCGTGCTGTTTAACACTGGCTCCGGATACAAGTACCTCGACACGTTTGCCAACTACTGGGGCGTTGCGGGTCCGCAGCGCCGATCAAATTGCCGGCGTCGAGAAATATTGGAGGCATCATCGGGCCGTACTGAAACGTCATTGACCGAGCCTGTCCTTCCGACCTCCATACGTGCGATATTCGATGCATGTGGTTCCCAGGGAAATTTTGCGCGCTGATGCTTTACTCGGCAGCGTTGGGATTGGTGACTGCGTCGCAGCCGTCCTTTGCGCAACAGCACCCGACGTTTCTCGGCATGGACCGCAATGACTATCCCGGCGATGCCAACATGCAGGCGCTGCGTAAGACGTTTGCCTTCACCGGCTACTGGCTGAACAATCCGCCTGAAGCGGAACAAAACACGTGGGCAGGGAAGCGTGGTCGGTTGGAAACGCTGGGCTACGGCTTTCTGTTGCTCTTCAATGGACGTGAATACAAGGAGCTGAAAGCCTCAGGCGATGCGGCCGGCGTCGGTTCTCGGGATGCAGCCGCGGCGGTGCGTGCTGCCGCGTCGGAGGGCTTCCCGAAGCGGGCCATCATTTTTCTCGATCAGGAGCAGGGAGGCCGCATGCTTCCCGAGCAGCGCGCCTATATTCATGCCTGGATCGACGGCGTTGTGAAGGGCGGCTATGGCGTGGGCGTGTACTGTTCCGGGATAGCCTTTCGCGAGTCGAGCAAGGTGTCGGTGGTCACTGCCAGCGACATCCGCGAACACGCCGGAGGTCGGGATATTCATTTCTTCGTCAGCAACGATCACTGTGGCCCGGCGCCTGGGTGCGTGTTTCCCGATCCACCGCCCGTTCCCACCGAAAGCGGTGTTTCCTTTGCTCGAAGTTTGGCAGTACGCGCAATCGCCGCGACGTCCCGAAATGACTTCAGCGTGCCGGCAAACTTATGCGGCGGACAACAATTGTTATCCGCCGGGTGTTGCAGCGAATTCCGGTTTGCACATCGACGTCGATTCGGCCGACTCGGCCGACCCTTCGCATGGACGCAGCCAGTAGTCAGAATAAAGGTTGTTTCGCTCGATTGGGGACCATAGAACAATTCGGAGTGTCCGAGGACGAGATTCGGACGGCCGCCCGAACTCCTTCGCGATGGAAAGCTGGTCGCGTTTCCGACCGAAACGGTATACGGATTGGGCGCAAATGCACTCGACGCCGAAGCAGTAGCGCGAATTTTTGAAGTCAAAGGTCGCCCCAACTCCAGCCCCATCATCGTGCATGTCAGTAGTCACGAGATGATCGGCCGAGTGGCTTCGTCATGGCCCGAGAAAGCGCGCATCCTAGTCGAAAGGTTCTGGCCCGGACCGTTGACTTTGGTTGTTGCGAAAACTCCCGCCGTTCCCGACATCGTGACATCCTGTCTTCCTACCGTGGGTGTGCGCATGCCGGCTCATCCGGTCGCTTTGGCGCTGATCGAGGCAGCTCAAGTTCCCTTAGCAGCGCCCAGTGCAAATCGCTTCACTCAGCTGTCTCCCAGCACCGCGGAGCACGTACGTCGAGGACTCGGAGACCACGTGGACTACATTCTCGATGGCGGTTCCTGCGCGGTGGGCATCGAGTCCACTGTGTTGTCACTTGCCGGAGATGTGCCGATCTTGCTTCGACCGGGAGCTATTTCACGAACCCAGATCGAAGAGTTGATAGGCGAAATCGCCCTGGCAGAACAAAATCCGACGGGGATGCATCCTTCGCCCGGGATGCATCCCCGCCACTACAGCCCACGCACGCCGCTATACCTCGTGCACGACGGGCATGTGCCCATGCAGGGTAATGGCGCGTATTTGCAGATTGACAAACAGCCTGTCGCGCCGGTGCGGGAAGTGGTGCCAATGCCAAACGAAGCTTCCCAATATGCTGCGCGTCTCTACGGCGTACTTCACGCTCTCGATGCACATGGATACGACTGGATTGCGGTGGAGACTCCCGGGCCCGGTGCGGAGTGGGAAGGTATCCTCGACCGCCTGCGGCGCGCAGCTACATCGGACAGCTGACGCTTGGGAAATCAGAGTCGTTCCCTTCACGTGTTACATTCCCACAGTCGGTTCAACTGATGACGCCCGAAGCTACCGCTACCACTACATCGGCGAGAGAAGCGCCCGTCCAACTCCTGCGCCAGATCGGCCTGTTCGACGCCACCATGATCGTCATGGGCGGAATCGTCGGTGCCGGCATTTTCATCAACCCCTACGTTGTCGCCCGCCAGGTACACACGCCACTGTTGATCCTCGCGGTGTGGGTTGCGGGCGGGGTCGTGGCCATGCTTGGGGCGTTTATCTATGCCGAACTGGCAGCACGTATGCCCGACGTCGGCGGCCAATATGCCTACCTTCGCGAAGCCTTTCATCCGATCGCCGGATTTCTCTACGGCTGGGTGCTGCTGCTGGTCATTCAGACCGGAGGAATGGCTGCCGTGACCGTCACCTTCGCACGCTATCTGCTGGAATTGACTGGGTGGCCGGTATCGGAACGCCTGGTCGCAGTGATGACAATCGTGCTGCTGACGATTATCAACTGCCTTGGCGTGCGAGCCGGCAGCCGCGTGCAGAGCATCCTGATGCTGCTGAAGATCGGAGCAATCGCCACCCTCGTGCTGGCAGGACTGTTCCTGATCCGCTCGCCCTATCCGTTGCTGCATCCTGTGCTGGATCGCGAGCCGTCGATTGATCTTGTCACCGCAATCGGTGCCGCGATGGTGCCGGTACTGTTTGCATTCGGAGGCTGGCAAACCGCCAACTTCATCGCGACCGAGATCAAAGACCCGCAACGCAATCTCTCACGCGCTTTGGTGATGGGCGTGACCGGGGTGATTGTTCTCTACCTTGGAGTGAACTTCGTTTGCGTGCGGGCGTTGGGCGCAGAGGGACTGGCGGCAAGCACGGTTCCGGCATCTGCAGTGATGCACATGGCCATGGGGAACACTGGTGCGCGCCTCATCGCCCTGGGGATCGCGATCTCGACCCTCGGCTTTCTCAGCCAGTCGGTTCTCACCGCGCCCCGCGTCTATTTCGCCATGGCAAGCGACGGATTGTTCTTCCAGGCTGTGGCGCGGATTAACAAGAAATCCCATGTGCCCGTGCTCGCGATCGTGTTACAGAGCGTTTTGACCCTTGTGATCGCCCTTTCTGGCAGCTACGAGAAGATCCTCAATTACGTTGTCTCCATGGACTTCATCTTCTTTGGATTGACCGGCGCAAGCCTGTTCGTGTTCCGCAGCCGGGAAGATAGGTCGACGTCACCGCCCGACACCGCAATTGGCAGCTATCGAGTACCCGGACATCCGTATACGACCGGGGCTTTTGTGGCCGATTTGCTGGCTCGTAGTTGGCAACACGATTTACAAATATCCCGCAAACACCTTGCTGGGAATGGCAATTCTTGCGCTCGGAGTGCCGGTTTACGCGTTTTGGGCGTGGCGCAAGAAGAGATTGGAGTCGACACACTAAATGCAACCACGCACCCACATGCGTTCGCCCTACATGGAATTTGCCAAGCTGAGCTCCGGCGCGAGGTACAACCTGGCGTACCAGCGGAATCATGAGCTATCCACTGGCCGAGTTGCCGGTGCGTATCGAAGACCTGGAGATCAATGGGCCAACGGTTTATGGCTATGCTCCGCTGCAGGAGCGCCTCGCGCGCTACACCGGGGTGCCGCAGGAGTGTGTATTTGCGGCGGCAGGCACATCGTTTTCGAATCACATGGCCATGGCGGCAACGTTCGATCCCGGCGATGAGGTATTGATTGAGCATCCAACCTATGAATTGCTCGAGTCGACGGCGCGCTACCTCGGCGCCAGGATTCGGCGATTCGAGCGCCGGCTGGAAGACGGATTCCGCATCGACCCAGATGAGGTCGAGCGCCAGGTCACGCCAGCAATCAAACTGATTATCCTGACCAACCTGCACAATCCGACTGGCGCCTACGCCGACGAAGCCACCATTCGCGCAGTGGGAGAAATTGCGAAATCTCGCGGCGCGCGGGTGTCTAGTGGACGAAGTCTATCTGGAGGCATTTTACGGAGCGCGCCCTCGCCCAGCATTTCACTTTGGCGATCAATTCCTGGTGACCAGCAGCTTGACCAAGGCCTTCGGGCTAAGCGGCCTGCGCTGCGGATGGGTTCTCGCCGACCAGGAACTTGTGCATAGAATGTGGCGCATCAACGATCTCTACGCCGCGACTCCTGCGCATCCCGCGGAATTGCTGAGCGTGATCGCCCTCGATCATTTGGACAAGGTTGCAGCACGCGCGAAACTGCTGCTGGAAGAGAATCGTCGATCGCTGAACGCCTTTCTGGATTCGCGAGATGATCTCGACTTCTATCGTCCGGAGCAGGGAACAATTGTTTTTCCGAAGTTGCGCCTAGGCGATGTCGAAGCCTTCGTCCGTCTGCTGCGTGAAAAGTACGAAACCAGTGTTGTTCCTGGCAGCTACTTCGACATGCCGCAGCACTTTCGCATCGGCATCGGAGGCGATCCCGGAATGACGCGCACGGGCCTCCAGCGGCTAGGTCAGGCGTTGGACGAGTATGTTCGAATGGCGTGACGGCTAGATGATCATGCGGTCGCGATTATTTGTATAATGAGCGAGGTGAGGTGACGTCGCCTGAATGGTTGGGTGGCTCCTCGCTTTCAGTCGTAGATGGGCCTGTAGCTCAGCTGGGAGAGCGCCTCGTTCGCAACGAGGAGGCCAGCGGTTCGATCCCGCTCAGGTCCACCATCTTTTCAACAACTTGCGAAGGATCCAATTGTGGCCCAAGAGCCACTCTGAGTTTCGCTGTCTGCGACATCCAGACTTCGTTCTAGTGCTGCAGCACGCGCCAGCGCCACCGTCGCAAAATGCAGTTCTGACGTTGGCGATCACGAATTCAATGTTGGATATGATGTTAAGTTGAGGAAAAACGAGGGGCCGCCTCTTGCCGGTCTCGTTTCCCCAGGAGAGAAGGACTTGGCATCACCTCCGCCTGCACTTTGGTACAAAGACGCCGTTATCTACCAGGTCCACGTCCGCGCCTTGTACGACAGTAATGGCGACGGCATCGGCGACTTTCGGGGCCTGGCGCAGAAACTCGATTATCTGCAGGATCTCGGCATTAACGCCATCTGGCTTATGCCGTTCTTTCCTTCGCCACTGCGCGACGATGGCTACGACATCTCCGACTACACCTCGGTTCATCCCAGCTATGGCACGCTCGACGACTTCAAAGTCTTTCTCGATGCTGCCCATCATCGCAATATTCGCGTCATCATCGAGCTGGTTCTGAATCATACGTCCGACCAACACCCGTGGTTTCAGGAGTCGCGCAGCTCCGTCGATAACCCACGCCGTGACTGGTATGTCTGGAGCGACACGGACACCCGCTACCGCGGCGCGCGAATCATCTTTTTGGACACCGAGAGGTCCAACTGGGCCTGGGATCCCATCTCCAAGGCGTACTACTGGCACCGCTTCTTCAGCCATCAGCCTGATTTGAATTACGACAATCCAGCCGTCCGCGAAGAGATGTGGAACGTGATGAAGTTCTGGCTTGAGCTGGGAGTCGACGGCTTCCGGCTGGACGCCGTGCCTTACCTCGTCGAACGCGAGGGAACATCCTGCGAAAACTTGCCCGAGACCCATGAGGTAATCAAGGAACTACGCAGGCGGTTAGATCAGGAGTTCCCCGGCAGAATGCTGCTGGCCGAAGCGAACCAGTGGCCGGCTGACCTGAGGGCTTATTTCGGCGACGGCGATGAATTTCACATGGCCTTTCACTTCCCGCTGATGCCGCGAATGTTTATGGGCCTCAAGCTGGAAGACCGCAAGCCGATCACCGAAATCCTTCAGCAGACTCCGCAAATCCCGGACGCTTGCCAGTGGTGCTTGTTCCTGCGTAACCATGACGAGTTGACGCTCGAAATGGTTACCGACATGGAGCGCGACTACATGTACGACGAGTACGCGCACGACAAAGGGATGCGATTGAATCTGGGAATCCGGCGGCGGCTCGCGACCCTGTTGGATAACGACCGGCGGCGAATCGAACTGATGAACGGTCTGCTCATGTCGCTTCCCGGAACTCCTGTCATTTACTACGGCGACGAAATTGGCATGGGCGACAACATCTATCTTGGCGATCGCAACGGCGTACGCACCCCGATGCAGTGGGACGGCGGATGGAATTCCGGTTTCTCGTCGGCCGATCCGGAAAGCCTCTACGCAGCCTTGATCTTGAACCCAGTGTACGGATATCCGGCGGTCAATGTGCAGTCGCAGAGGAGGTCGCAGCATTCCCTCCTTTCCTGGATGCGGCGAATCATTGAAGTGAGAAAATCCACGCCTATTTTTGGACGCGGCTCCATCGAGTTCCTCTACCCAGAAAACCATCGGGTGTTGGCTTATCTTCGTCAACTGGGCGCGGAAACGATCCTGGTGGTCAATAACCTGTCTGCTTCCGCGCAAGCAGTGGAACTGGATCTCAGCCGTTTCAAAGGGAATATTCTGGTGGAAATGTTCAGCCGCAACATCTTTCCGCGCGTGGGCAGTCTACCTTACCTGCTGACCCTGGGTCCGTATCAGTTTTACTGGTTTCGCTTGCGCCGCATCTAAGGCACGGGAGACTTTTTTTGGCCGACGAAGACATTTTGTCCGATGAACTCCTCCGCCAGCTGATCAGCGTTGGCGAAGTGGACATCCTTGTCGGTCTCCACACCTACAATAACGCCAAAACCATTGGCCATGTCATGCAGGTCATCCGCGAGGGGCTGCTCAAGTACTTCCCGCGCGAACGAGTGGCTATTGTGAATGCCGATGGAGGCTCCAAGGACGGTACTTCTGACCTGGTTCGTGCCGCTTCCATCAACGATGCCCGCAACTCATTTGCGTTCCATACCCTGCGGACCCTGCACTGTATCAGCAGCCAGTATGGAGTTGTCCCCTCGCCCGGCCAGGCAATGCACATTGTGGTGGCTGCTGCCGATTTGCTGCGCGCCAGGGCTTGCGCCGTGATTGCACCGGAATCGTCTGAGATCACGCCGGAATGGATCGATCGCCTACTTCGTCCGATCTACGGCGAACATGCTGACTATGTGACGCCCGTTTATCGCCGCCATCGCTTTGAAGGAATGCTGGTGACGAACCTCATGTATCCCATGACGCGCGCCGTTTATGGCAAGTCAATTCGCGAACCGCGTCCCGGGGAGTTTGCCTTCTCCGATCTTCTGGCCAGCCAGCTTGTCGGAAATGAGTTATGGACTGTCGACGCTGGCCGCCTGGGTCCGGAGGTTTGTTTCACCGCTACAGCGCTTGCCCAGGGCCTTCCGATCTTTCAGACATTTCTGGGACCCAAAGGGCATCAGGAGCAGCAGGCTTCCGACCTGGTCTCTGCTCTGAGGCAAACGGTTGGGTCTCTTTTCTGGTCGATGGAAAAAACCGAAGCGTCATGGAATGCCGTCCAAGCGTCTCAGACTGTTCCCACTGCGGGTCCGGCATACGAACTAATTATGGATGACATAACTGTCGATCGATCTCGGCTGCATCAGATGTTTTCTTCTGGTGTGGTCGATTTGGAACCTGTTCTCAAGTCCATTCTTTCGTCCGACACGCTCGAACAACTCCGAGGCCTGGCCGCTCTGGCCGAGGACCACTTACGCTATTCCGACGAATTGTGGGTGAAGACGTTATACGAATTTGCCTCAGCATTCCACAGATCGGTTATCAGCCGCGACCACATTATTCAGGCCTTGGCGCCTCTTTATCGGGGCCGGGCGTACACATTTCTGACCGAGAACCTCAATACCTCCCAGGAAGATCTGGAGGCGAACATCGAAGCTCTCTGTGGAACATTCGAACGCTTAAAGCCCTACCTCGTTGAGCTCTGGAAGGCACAAGAAGGAGGCTCCTAGTGGCAGACATGATCGCAAATGAACTCGGTCAGGCGTGGAATGAATTTACGCGCGCCTTTGCCCATTTTCTTCCCCGCTTACTAGCAATCCTCATTATCGCGTTAGTGGGATGGCTCATCGCGTATCTGCTCAAAGTCGTACTGCGCAGCGTATTGCGGTTGGTGAAATTTGACCAGCTGTCGGAAAAAGCGGGCGCCGCCCAATTGCTTAACACAGCGGCGCTGCCATCGCCCTCCGAGCTGCTGTGTCAGTTGGTCTTCTGGCTGGCATGGCTCGGGATCCTGCTGGCGGGAATTAGCTTCCTGGGCATCTCGGGGTTGCAGCAGGAGATCGCCGGCTTCTTTGTGTTCCTGCCAAGATTTTTTGTCGCGCTGTTCATGATTTTTATCGGCTTGCTCGCCGCAGGTTTTTTTGCGCGCGCCGCCCTGCTCGCGGCCGTTAATTCCGACTTGCCCTCCCCCCAGCTTTTGAGCGACGCGGTGAGAGTGGTCATCGTCGTGCTAACGGTTTCTATGGCGTTCGAAGAGCTTGGCTTGGCTCAAAAGACGATCCTCATCGCCTTTTCCATCGTTTTTGGAGCGTTGATGTTCGGTTTGGCGATTGCCTTCGGCATGGGAGGACGAGATCTTGCCCGGGAGTTTCTCGAAAGGAGATTCTCTGCTCAGAGGGCGAGGGGAAAGAAGAGAACGACTTACCGCCTTTATGACAGCCAGACACAACCGCTTGCAGAACTGCCACCTCCTGCTGGAGTTTGACCGCCTTGACTGGTGAGGCATCGCACCGCCTAGGGGTTCGCGAGTGTCTGCGCTCCGGCCTTCTTCTTTTGAGCCGGTGTGCCTCTGGATTGTCCTTCTACCGCCGACTCATCCACGGGTGTACCTACCTCGTGTTGATCTGCGCAAAGTTTGCCGGCGGGTATGAAATAGAAATGGGTTGCCTGGGAACCATTTCCACCCTGCCGCACTTCGATGCGGGCAGCGTCGACCTTGGTCGAGCCATCCCTGCTCAGGTAGTACTTAACGTTGACGGAACGCCGGGGCGCCAATTGCGGATCCTTCGCAGCTTCATCCTCAGTCGCGTATCCGACGATAGCCAAGCGGGCCGTTTGGCGTGTCCTGCAGTCGGATGGCAAGTTTATCCAGCACGTCTTTGCAATCATTGTCGACGCGTCCAGGCCGTCTCGGATCTTTATCGAAAGTACACTCGCCCCAATCGTCCGGTTTGACACAAGGTTCGGTCACCGGTGGCTTGACGTCGACGCTACAGTGACTACTCGCACTCAGGGAACGATCATCCGTCGCCGTGGCCGTGATCGTGATGGTTTTGCCGCCATCCGCTGGATAAGTAGCGAGGGTGGCAGTCGTCCCGGTGCCACTCAACTGGCCGCCGTCAGCGGACCAACTGTAAGTCAACGGACGCTGGTCGGGGCTACTGGCCGTCATGGTTATAGTGGAAGACTCGCCGACCGCAACCATGGCTGGGTTGGCCGCACAGCTTACAATCGGCGGCCGCGGAGCCGGAGGTGGCGGCTTCACAACGAAAGTCGTCGAACACGTCGTCGAGTTCAATTTCTTGATCTTGGGATCGGCGATCGTCGCGCTGACGGCATAGCTTCCCGGAGCCAGTCCTGTGGTGTCAATCTCAGCCGCCTGGGTTGCGGCGCTCGATAGCTTTCCCCCATTCGTGGTCCACGCATAGTTGAGCGAGTGCTTCGAATTGAAGTTGGTACCAGCGGTTGTAAGCCTTATTGGCTCGCCCGCCAACACTTCCGCGGGCATTGGGGTCGCAGTCGCCGTACACGACAGCGGGAGGGAGCAATAGCTCCCGATGCTAAACACCACACCTGCTGCTAGACGGACGCTGTTCCACTGAGTCGGGTGGTCAGTTTCAAACCTGTGGTTATAGTTGGAATAAATGTAATCCGCTTGCACCAGGCGAATAGAGAACCGCGGATTCAGGGTTAGATCCAGGCCCCCACCGCCGCCGGCGGCAAGATTCCATTGCGTTCCTCCACAACAGTCCGGAGAGATGCTGGCTGCGCCAATGAATCCGCGCAGAAACGGCGAGAGGGAATTCGTATGGTACTTGTATTGCAGCCCGCCCAGCGTATAACCGACGGCCGTAGCGTTATTAGCGCCGTTATCAAGATTAGGTGGCGTGGTGCCGCCGCGAAAGTGGCCGCTGCCGTCCACCAGAAGACCTAAGTTCGGTGTCTTCGGTAGGTAGTAAGTGTTAGAAGCGTCAAAAGCGTTTGGGATGTTGTTGATCTTATAGTTCAGGTCGCCCCAGCCGTTGGGGGCGAGCCACGCATATCCGCCGAAGATTTCATCTTCCGGCCTGCAGGCATTTTGGGCGACTCCTCTGACGGACAAAAAGCACAGCGCGCAACCCAGCGCGACGAGCGTCGCGGCGGAGGTGTTTGCCGATCGAATCGGACGCCAAAACATGCAGCCCTCCTGCGGCATCGCGCACACATCTCGAGCGATGAGGGGTCGTTCGGCCTTCGGGCACCAATATCTGGATCTTATTGCAAGCGCAGACATGCTCAACGATATGAAGCGGCAGGGAACCAGGGGAGACCGCCGACCGAAGTCTGCTGTCCTGTTATCACCCGACTTGCCAAGCGGAGCCAAAGCGGGTTACTGCAACCACTTGCGGAAAATTACACCCAACAGGCCAGATCCCAACAGGACCAACGTGGTCGGCTCCGGAACGATCGATAAAAACTCTTGAGGACTGGCCGGATTAGTGTCGTACTGATTGACCGGCGTGTATACAACGACATCATAGAAGTCGACGCCAGGAAAGCCGATCAAAGCTTCCTGCTGCGCCAGCGTCAGCCAATACTGCGCACCCGGAGTGAGCGAAACACTGGAATCGAATATGTGCCATACCGCAAAGTTGATATCCGTCCATTGCGTGTTAGAGGTGACGCGCGTTTCCAAGAGCAGCCACCCAGCCTCATCGTAGAGAGTGAGCGCTTCGGGCAACTGGTTAAAGCGCAGCAAGCTCAGATCATTGGTTCCCAGGTTGGTGAAATTTGCCTGCCACATATCCCCAGGCGCACCGCCGTGCTCCCAATCGTCACACATTACCGCAGTCAAGTTACCGTTGACGGTAACTGTATAGGGATAGCCGACTTGCCACCCACCTTGTTGAAAACTAACGAACGTTAGATTCAGCTGGAGCAGCATGGGCAGATGCCGCGAACGCGAATAGTACGAACAGAAGAGAAAGCTTTTTCATTAGGGCCCCATGTAGCCTAGGGTTTCAAGACCCATAGGCCGATAGATTCGCAGCAGCGGGCACGCCAGGGAAATACGTTTTTCGGCGGCCATCGTTCCAGAAAGCTCCGAATCAATCAAGCAGCGGTTAGGAACGCGGCCATAGCTCCTGGCGACGTGGCAACGAAAGCACTGCGTACTGCAACGCAATCAGATCGTTCGTTTGGGGAAGGCAGTCAAATCGAACTTTGTGTCCTGTGCCAGCCACCCGCATTATGTGGCATCACCCCAGTGAAAACAAGTCCCATCTTGCTTGATAATGAGTATTGACGCGGTATGATGCAATGCTATTCGAGGCTTGGCCGTTTCATGCTCAACTTATGCGCCACGTTGGTGCGAACATCGTGCCGAGTGCTATGCGCGCCGTGTCCCTCGACCATTCGGCTGGCCGTGATGGTAGGCTAATGGGCTGTGCGAATCAGTCGCGAACCGGGAGTTGAAGGAAGCTTGCGTTCATCGATCAAGTTCCGCGTGCTACTCCTGGGGATTCTAATTGGCACCGCGATGACGGCCTATTCACAGCCAGGCGCAGACCAGTCACCCCCCACCGTCCAGGGCTTAGCGGGACAAACAGCCGCGCCTTCAGCGCCGACTAATCCGGCAAACCCGGCAAATCCTCAACTTCAGCCCTCAGACGAGACGAAACCCGCACTGGAAAACGTGCCAAAGGGCCGGCAGAACGTAACACAGCCGGCGCCTAAAACGCTGGAGCTCACCGATTTCCAGCAGTTTGCGGCCCAGTCGCTAGGCTACGTGCTTCCTATTTACGGAGCGAGCCTCTTCGACAATGTTCCGACGACATTTGCACCAGTCGAGCGGATTCCCGTGACCGCTGATTACGTAGTCGGGCCTGGCGACGAATTGCTGATTCGCGCCTGGGGACAAATCGATATCGACGTTCATGCCAGAGTCGACCGCAACGGCACGATCTTCATCCCCAAAGTGGGAAATCTGAACGTGTCCGGACTCAAGTTCGAGCAGCTTCGCGGATTTCTGACCTCGCAAATTGGGCGCATTTATCAGAACTTCGATTTGAATGTCACCATGGGTGATCTCCGCTCCATTGATGTTTATGTTGTTGGACAGGCGCGCCAGCCCGGACGATACACCGTCAGCTCTCTTAGCACCCTGACCAACGCGGTGTTCGCGTCGGGCGGGCCGTCGGCCAGCGGGTCGATGCGGCGGATTCAGTTGAAGCGCGGAGCACGGGTAGTAACAGAACTTGACCTGTATGACTTGTTGATCAACGGCGACAAGTCCCACGACGTTCCCCTGCAACCCGAAGACGTTATCTATTTCCTCCCCGTGGGACCGCAAGTGGCGGTTGGCGGACAAGTCAATACGCCCGCGATTTACGAATTGAACGGCGAAACCTCAATGTCCCAGCTGTTTGCCATGGCTGGAGGTTTGACCAATACTGCGTTCGGCGGCAAGGTGCTGATTGAAGAGATCGAAAATCGCAGCTCCCGGCGTGTAGAGGAAGTGCCCCTTGACGCAGCCGGACTGGCGCGTCTTATGAAGGACGGTGACTTGCTGAATGTCACGCCACTGTCCCCCAAGTTCGAAAACGCGGTCACCTTGCGAGGAAACGTGGCCAGCCCCGGACGGTATCCGTGGCACGAGGGTATGCGGATCAGCGATCTGATTCCTAATCGCGAATTCCTGGTGACGCGTGACTACTACAAGCAGCAAAACCAGATTACGCTGGAATCGCAGGCGTCTGGCGCCAAGCCATCGGCAGCGCAGAACGAGGTGCGACGCACCTCGCCTGACATCAACTGGGACTACGCCGTGGTACAGCGCATGGATCCACAAGACCTGTCGACCAGACTGATTCCTTTTAACCTGGGCCGGGCAGTTCTTGATCGTGATGTTGCCAACGACGTTGCCTTGCAGCCGGGTGACATAGTCACTGTTTTTTCGCAGTCCGACTTGCGCGTGCCCGAGGTGAAGCAGACCAAGTTTGTTCGCCTGGATGGCGAGTTTGGCGCCGCAGGTGTCTACCGCGTGAAAGAAGGACAGCGACTGCGGGACTTGGTACGCGAAGCCGGCGGGCTGACGCCGTCGGCATATCTTTACGGTTCGCAGTTCAGTCGACAATCGGTGAGGACTGAGCAACAGAAGCGCTTAGACCAGATGATCGCTGAATCACAGCGAAACTTGAGTCATCGGACTGCCCAACTGGCGACCACTTCCACCAACGCCACGGAGCTGGCTGCTGCCCGGGCCAATCTCGATGCCGAGTGGGCCAGCTTGGACCTTTTGCGCCGAATTCAACCCGACGGCCGCATTGTCCTGAACCTGCATCCTGACGACACCACGGTGGACGCTATTCCCGATGTGGCGCTAGAAGACGGCGACGAATTTTTCGTGCCCAGTGTTCCAGCCACAGTGACCGTAATTGGTGACGTCTACAACCAGGGGTCGTTTCTGCGGGTAACGGGAAAAACGGTAAATTCCTATCTGCGAAATGCCGGAGGTCCGACACGCGACGCTGATAAGGGAAGAATATTCGTCGTCCGCGCCAACGGCGGCGTGGTCAACAAGGATGCGTCGTCCACCTTCTGGTCAGGCGGTTTCGACGCCATGGTCCTGATGCCCGGAGACGCAGTGATTGTGCCCGAACAGACCGATAAAGGCTCGTTTGTTCGTGGACTCAAAGACTGGTCGACGATCCTGTTTAACTTTGGACTGGCTGCCGCGGCCATCAAGGTTCTTAGCCCCTAGGCGCGGGATCTGGCCCGATCCGCCCCTTCTGTTTTTGAGAGAGACAGCGAACCACCGGAGTCAAAGTCGGTAACCAATGGTTGAAGCACGGCCAGCAATCGGTGAACGAAGTAATGCGCACCCGCCAGCTCTGCGGAGCGGCTCGACGGCCATGCTGACTTTCTTGAAATTCTCCTCGTGCTGGCGCGGGAGAAGAAACTGATTCTGCAAATCACCGGGGCCACGACTCTGCTGGCGACGATCATCGTGTTCGTGATGCCCAAGATGTATACGGCAACCGCCACCATATTGCCTCCGCAACAGAACTCGTCCGTCCTGAGCACTTTGATCGGACAAGTCGGTGGCTCCGCCAGCCTCGATCTGCGCGATTTAGGCCTGAAGAACCCCGCCGACGTCTTTGTGGCAATGCTCCAGAGCCGTACCGTTGAAGACGCGCTGGTGAACCGCTTCGACTTGCGGAAGCTCTACAACGTGAAGCGTTACCAGGACGCTCGTAAGATCCTGGAGAAGCGCAGCGAGATCAATCCCGAGAAAGAGGGCCTGATCTCCATTCAAGTCAGCGACCGTGACCCGAAGCGCGCTGCCGAGATCGCCAACACCTGGGTGGATGAACTACGTGACTTGAATCAGAATCTCGCTTTCACCGAGGCCGCGCAGAGGCGTGTCTTCTTCGAGCAAAAACTGGCGGCAGAACGTGAGGATATGTCGAGCTCGGAATTGGCGTTGCGACAGCTCCAGGTCAAGACTGGCCTGATCCAGCCCGATGCCCAAGCTCGCGCCCTCATCGGAGCCGTCGCAGATCTGCGCGCACAGGTCGCCGCCAAGCAGGTGCAATTGCAATCACTTCGCACCTACGCGACCGAGGACAATCCTGACCTAAGACGGGCGGAGCGGGAGTTGGCTGAACTGCAATCGCAATCGGCGAAGCTGTCGCAGACCGAGCGCAGCGGAGCGGATCTTGGGGAGGGCAATCTGCAGGTGCCAACCCGCCTGGTTCCCCAGGCAAACCTCGAATACCTGCGCGCTATGCGCGAACTGAAGTATCACGAGAGTCTCTACGATTTTCTTACCAAACAGTTAGAGGCCGCGCGCATCGACGAGGCCAAGAATGCTGTCCTCGTGCAAGTGGTCGACAGGGCAGTGGAACCTGAACGAAAATCCAGCCCTAAGCGACTGTTGATCATCGCACTAACGGCGGTCGCATCGTTCCTATTGTCCTGCTTGGGCGTGCTTATTTGGGAGGCCGTCCGCCGCAAGCAGCAGGATCCTAACCAGCGAGCGCGTATCGCGCAGCTGCAACATTACTTGCGGAATTCGACCTAAGGCCAATTATGAACGACTCAATCATCGTCACCGGTGGCGCAGGATTCATCGGATCCAACTTCATCCTCGACTGGTTGGCACAGGAATCCACGGCAGTTGCGAATCTCGATTACCTCACCTACGCCGGCAATGCGGGCAACCTGCTATCGCTGAGTGGCAATCCCCGCTACGAATTTGTGCACGGCGACATTAACGATCGGGCGCTGGTTGGTCGAATCTTGCGCGATCACCAACCCGCGGCCATCGTTCACTTTGCCGCCGAGAGCCACGTGGACCGTTCCATCTTCGGGCCCGGATGAATTTATCCGCACCAACATCAACGGAACCTTCGCGCTCCTCACCGAAGCCAAGCAGTATTGGGAAAGCCTCGGCGCGGAAGACAAACAGCGATTCCGCTTCCTTCACGTCTCCACCGACGAAGTGTATGGATCGCTGGAGGAAACCGACGCGCCATTTTGCGAAACCACTGGCTATGCGCCTAACAGTCCCTACGCCGCCTCGAAGGCAGCGTCTGATCACCTCGTGCGCGCCTATTTCCACACCTACGGACTTCCCGTGCTGACCACCAACTGCTCCAACAATTACGGCCCCTTCCAGTTTCCTGAGAAGCTGATTCCGCTGGTCATTTTGAATGCTCTGAAAGGTGAGCCGCTGCCGATCTACGGCGATGGCAAGAATGTGCGCGACTGGCTCTTCGTTGGCGATCACTGCGCTGCCATACGTCGTGTACTGCATAACGGGCGTCCTGGTGAGACCTACAATATTGGCGGCCGCAGCGAGCAGCCCAATATCACCGTGGTGCGAACCATCTGCACCATCCTTGACGAACTCTGCCCCGACTCGCCGTTCAAGCCACACCACAAGCTCATCCGCTTCGTTACCGATCGTCTCGGTCACGATCGGCGCTACGCCATCGATCCCCGGAAAATTGAGCAGGAACTGGCATGGAAGCCGCAGGAGACCTTTGCGTCAGGCATTCGCAAGACCATAACGTGGTATCTCAACAACCCGGCTTGGGTGCAGGACGTCACTAGCGGTGCTTATCGCGATTGGATCGACACCCAATATGCGCACCGCACGTCCAGTGGCGAAGAGGGAGCCTGACTATGAGCAGTGCCAGTTCACTGAAGGGCATCATTCTCGCCGGCGGTTCAGGAACGCGCCTGTATCCCGCAACCCGCTGTGTCTCCAAACAACTGCTGCCGGTATACGACAAGCCCATGATTTACTACCCGCTCAGCGTGCTGATGCTGGCGGGCATTCGCGAGATCCTTGTCATCTCCACGCCGCTCGACACGCCGCGCTTCGAGCAGTTGTTGGGAGATGGCGCTCGCTGGGGCGTGCACTTCAGCTATGCGGTGCAGGCGGCGCCGGAAGGCATCGCACAGGCCTTTCTGCTCGGGGCCGACTTCATCGCCGAACAGCGCTGCGCTCTGGTATTGGGCGACAACATTTTTTACGGCCACAATCTGTCAGGCACTCTTCGCGATGCCGCCGCCCGCGAGCAGGGTGCTACTGTGTTCGCCTACGCGGTGAACGATCCCGAGCGCTATGGTGTGGTCGAAATGGACGCCCAGGGCCGTGCCCTCAGCCTGGAAGAAAAGCCCCAGCATCCCAAGTCGCGGTACGCCGTCACCGGACTGTATTTCTACGACAACCACGTAGTTGAACTCACGCGAAGTCTGAAGCCCTCTGCGCGCAATGAGCTTGAGATAACCGATCTCAACCGGCTTTATCTCGATCGAGGCCTGCTACACGCCGAGATCATGAGTCGCGGTATGGCGTGGCTCGATACCGGCACGCATGACTCCCTGCTAGAGGCCGCGACCTTCATCCAGACCATCGAGAAACGGCAGGGACTCAAGATCGCCTGTCCGGAAGAGATCGCCTATCGTGCCGGCTACATCGACGCCGCCCAGCTCGACCGACTGGCCGCCGCCATGACCAACAGTGGATATGGCCAGTACTTGAAGGGACTGCTCGACACCCCGGGAGCGCTATGAGTTCGGCGGCGCCGATCTACCCGCAACTTCGGCTACGGCTCGTCGCGCCTCCCGGCAGCTGCCTTCGAGGTGCTTATCTATCTGGCAGTCATCGCCGTGGCTGCCTTGTGCTTTCTCGCCGGATGGCTTTCGGTAAACGGTGCGGTCGTCCTCACCGTCGTTCTCCTCGCCACCCTCATCGTGTTGTCGTGGGTGAACCTGGGCCACGGACGCCACCCCTGCTTCATCTTCCTGTGCACCCTGATGCTGTTTCAGGGTGGCAGGTTGATGGCCTACTGCCTCGGCAGCATTTCCGACCCGTTCCTGGTCGACGTAATGGTCGACACTCCTTTCGGAGTATCAAGCAGCACCGCTGGCATCGTCATGTTGTGCATTGCCCTGTCGGCGATATGCATCTATGCGCCTTGCCGGTGGAATTACCGGCCAGTCCCGCCGCCGACAGACGTTAACGTCCGCAAATACTTGCCTTACCTCTATCTTGTTTTCTTTTCCAGCCTGCCATTCCTGCTCTACAAGAATTATCTCTACTATCAGTACGTCCAGGAGCATGGGTGGTACACGGTTTTCTACACCGACTATGCTCGGCTGGCCGCAAGCGTTCCCATGATTGTCCGGCTCGTGGCATTGTTGACGATCCCTGTGTTGGTGGCGGTTTTCGTCTTCGAAACCAGAAAGAAACTGATTTTCCTCGTGGTGGCCCTGTACTTTTGTAGCAGTGTCGTGCTCTTGCTGACTGGCACGCGAATGGGAACCTTCAGCCTGATTCTGACACTCTGGTATGTTGCGAGAATCAAGTCCACAAGCGTTGCCCGCGTTTGGCGGCTGGCAGTTCTGGCCGCTGCGCTGGTTGTCGTGGCGAATCTGATAGGCCTGGCGCGTTTCGGCGAAGACGTCGAGGGCCGATCCGCGATCGATCCCCTTTCGTTTATTGCCACTCAGGGAGTGTCACTTGCTGTCACGGAAGTTGCGGTTGCTCATACGAGCCTGTTCCGACCCTATATTTTTTCTTACTTATTACATGAGCTGCAACTCCAGCTTGTTTCAAGCGATGTTTCCAATTACTTTCGTGGGCGACAATTCGGCTTTGACGTCTCAGTCTTCCTGAATCCGTACATGTTCTCGCAGGGCTTCGCCACCTCAGGCGCTTACCTCGCGGAGTCCTATGTGGTCGGCGGAATCGTGGGTGTCATCGTGATTTCGCTCCTGATTGGTGGTGGACTGCGCTTCATGCACGCTTGTAGCCCCAATGCCATGAAGCTGGTATTGGTGGCGCTGGTTCTCCCGGAAGTCTTGTTGATGCCAAGGGGGTATCTCCTCGAGTGGGGGTCTGCGTTGATTCGAGCTTTGATTCTTTTAGCGCCCCTTGCCCTCGGGTGGAGTCTGTACCGGTTCGTGATTCCCGTCGTTAAGCCGACGTTGGTGAGCTGATTGCAGTCGTAGCCGTTGAGC
This sequence comes from uncultured Acidobacteriaceae bacterium, assembly GCA_963696575.1. GTDB lineage: Bacteria > Acidobacteriota > Terriglobia > Terriglobales > Acidobacteriaceae > DASRAA01. The sequence goes on along the minus strand of CAVOKT010000011.1, from coordinate 385,476 downwards.
CGATCGCCAGGACTGAAGAGATATTACTTGCCCAATGGAGAACCACGTGGAGTCTGGCGCGTCCCAAGAGTCTTACTTCACACAACTCCTTCGCAACGTCTTTCGTTTAGGTTCGGGAGAGGTGCTGGCGCGCCTCTGTGGTGGGCTCGCAGTCATTTTAATCGGACATAAGTATGGCATCGTGATTCTTGGAATCTATGCCCTTGCCCAGGGGATGTCACAGTGCCTGCAACCACTGATCGATTTCGGTCTGCGCCACGTTGGCGCTCGCCTGATGGCCCGTTTCCCGGGTTCTGCGTCAGAGATCATGCGCCGGGTCCAACGACGTCGTCTCGCAATGGCCGCCGCCGCCGTGCCATTCTTTTTGCTCTATGCCGCTTTAGCCAAGTTGCCCCTCGACATGAAGATTTTCCTCTTCTTGTTCGCCGGAATCAGCGCCATGTATGCGTTGTCGCTCGACTGGGCCGCTTGGGGCAGGGAACAGCTTCGCCTCGTCGGTCTCGCCAAGGCGATTGTCCCCGCTAGCGTACTCGTCTGCCTGCTCATCGCTATGGGCACCCAACACGTTCTCGGCTGGCTGCTCATCGGTAATTTTGTCGGCTATGGCTTACAGGCAATCGTGTTCTGGACATGGTGGAAGCGTTACCAGCGGTCGGGCGGCGGGCAGGAACACGGTGTGGCTGCCATCGGAGAGGCATTGCAGTGGGGCCGCACCAGCATCATGGGTATGGCGTGGCTCGGCAACCTGGCCTTCAACACCATTGACATGCTGATGCTCGGTATCATGTCAAATCCTGAACAGGTAGGGCTTTACAGCGCAGCGTATCGCATCCTCAGCCAGGTGCTGGTGACTTACTATCTGTTAACAAGTGTGCTCTATCCGCAACTGGCGAGACAAACCGTGGCCGAGCGGGCGCGCATGTTGCGCCCGAGCATTCTGCTGGCGCTGTTTGCATCGGGTAGCGCGATAGCGTTGCTGTTGGCACTCTTTCGTCGGCCTGCGTTGACCATTCTTTTTGGGCACGCCTTTCTAAAGTCGGCTCCGCTTCTGTTGGTGTTGGCCTGCGCCATTCCATTGGACTTCTTGGTGTCTTACCTGAATAGTGCCTACATCGCTGGTCCATGGAGCGAAAGACTCTCATCTGCGCCGTCGTTGCCGCCGCCAGCAACGTGGTTCTGAACTGGATCGGGATTCCTCGGTATGGTGCCATGGCCGCCGCAGTCAATACTGTGATCTCCTACGTGATCTACCTCGTTGGCCTCGTGATTGGCGGGCGCGCAGTCCGAGATCAGCCGGGAGCTAAAGTGGATATGGCCTCAGTTTAGCGCAGCGTCAATTTGATAGCCGTACTCCGGCATCCGCTATGGCGGGCATATCTTCCCTTCGCCTTCCTGAGTTCCGGAAGAGCGGAAACATTCTCCCTGGCCACTGCAGCGCCTGCGCGCTGGAGTGTCCAAATGCGTGCAGGCGGAAGGGCGTTTGGTATATGTTGCTCGAGAGCCGGGCACGCATCGCGGCTGATGACCGAAAGCCTGAACTTTAAATTGCTAGGGTATCCAGCACTTGCCCCAAAAAGTTCTCTCCATAATCTCGACTCTATGGCGATGCGGGCCAACAAGTGTCTTGGAAGGCATTGTCAGAGGCTGCGACCCCGCGAATTACCAGGCAACAGTTGCGACGCTTTCTCCCAATCCCTCTGACAGCGCGCTGACGGATTTCCGTTTACTTGGCATTCCGGTCGAGGAGATGAACCTATCGCGCACAGCTTCGTTGCTGGTCGGCGCTCGACTCCTGCGCAACCTGATTCAGGCCTTGAATGTCGATCTGGTTCATTGCCACGGTTTTCGCGCCGACATCCTCGTCAGTAAATGCGCACTGCACGTTCCCGCGGTTTCAACGATCCACGCAGACTATTCCGCGGACTATCAACTGTTGTACGGTAAGCTCGCAGGCACCTGGATGGCGCGACGAGAATATGCGGCTCTGCAGCGGTTTGATCGAGTCATTGCGGTTTCGGAAACAGCGGCTGAGGCGGCACGGTCGCATGGCGTACAGTGCGAAGTAATCGCAAACGGCATTGATCTGCCGACCTACCATCCGCCGTCCAGTCTTTCCGAGAAGGTGCGTCTGCGCGAAAGGTTGGGACTGCCGCTCGACCGGAGGGTAGTGCTGCATTCAGGCAGGTTGACGAACATCAAGCGACCTGTCGACCTGGTTGCCGGATTTCTGGGTTCGAGGTTATCGACCAATGCCGTGCTTTTAGTCGCCGGCGAAGGGCCGCTGCGTGGCCAGTGTGAGCAAGCTGCGGCCGGCGCGAAGAACATCTTTTTCCTGGGGAAGAGGCAGGACATACCCGAGCTGCTTCGCGCTAGCGATGTGGTCATTTCCAACTCCTTGTCGGAGGGCATGCCGATGGCTCTGCTGGAAGCTTGCGCCTCCGGCATACATGTCATAGCTTCCGACATTTCGTCGCACTGCCACATCCGTGACATGTTTGCCCAGCAGGTTTTCATCTACTCAGGGCACGGGCCTCAAGCAGTGGCCGCTGCCCTGGATGCGAACGACCAAGAGAAAATGGTCCACATCTTCCAGCCTCCCCGAGAGTCGCTCGACGCAATTTCCGCGTCACGTATGTCGAGCGCGTACCAGAACGTTTACGACAACTTATGCGCGCGTGGTCCCCACTCAAGGCATTCAGCGGCATCACGCACCTAGCAGGTTGCTAAAACTGGAAAGCATGGGGCTTCAGCCCAGTGAAGACGCATACAAGATCGGGGCCTCAGCCCCGGCGGCTTGCAAGGCAGCTTATTCAGAGCTCCTTAGAAGGAGTCCCCAAAGCTCCGACCAGTTCTTGGCGTAGGGTTCCTCGATCGTCGCTTCCGGCGCTTCGCTGAAAATGGTATGCCCCTTGGCAGCCTTTTCCATCAAGTCCGCCAGTTTCTCAGCATCGCCAGGGTCAAAAAATCGGACCTTGCAGTAGCCAGCGGCGTTTTCATGCGCATAGGGCAGATCAGCAGCCAGAATCGGCTTGCCGACGCTTCGCATTTCGGTAATCGGCATGCCCCATGTCTCCAGGCGGGAGGAAAACAGCAGGCAATCCGCTTCACCATAGAGCTCAAAGATGCGCTCGCGCGGCAGCAGACCCAGCCAGCGGACGGACCGCACATCCCCGAATTGCCTAACTACTCGCGAAGCATACTCATTTACTGAGGCATCAAAGGTGAGCCAAATTTCAAACTCATGAAACCCACGGCGCTCGAGGATCCGTGCCGCCTTCAGGCAGACCTCAGGATTCTTATAGGTCCGCGGAAACATCGGATAGATGAAGCGGTAGGGCCGGTTCGCTGCTTCTCCCTCGAATCTTGTCGCGGCCTTTGCCGGCTTTACCTCTGGGTGGGCCACGATTATATTTCGTACTCCATACATGCGCTCGAAACCCTTGCGCATCCAATCCTGCTGCACAATCACGTAATCGTTGGCGTGAATGTTGATCTGGTACAGGAACCTGTAGAAGAGCGTAAATAGCCCGAACCGCCGGTCCAGGAAGAACTCTGAAATCGTGGGACGGTAAAACGGGGACGCGTTGTGGCAATACACCGCCCGGACCTCCGCCGACACATTGGGAGTGAAGTCATGCATCGAAAGCCAGAGCCAGGGCTTTAATCGTGCGCTGATCTTTCGCGCCGACCAGTACTCAAAGCGCACTCGGGCGAAATAGGAGTGCATGATTCGTGGATATTCAAAGTAAGTTATTCCCTCAATGTCGAAGAGACTGCGCCGGTTCACTAATGCGATGATCTCGTATTTGCCGCCATGTTCCCCTGCCAGCGACGCCAGCGCATCGCGGAAAATCGACAGCGCGCCCACCTCTCGCACGTTGACGCCGGAAAGCACAATTCTTGGTTTCAAGCTGTTATCCATGCAAGCACCGGTAAATCAGTTGGTGTTCCGGCGCATCGATGAGACGTAAAATGCGGCAGTTATGCGTGTGCGGATACCCGAAGCGTAGTGACACTTTCCGTGAGGACTCAATACCGTTGCTGTTCAGGCCGATTCTATACGAGCCCGCCGTTCGCGCGGACGCGGAAGATGGTTTGCCAAGGAGCGGTCTGGACACAACGGTCGTAACTGCTCTGGGAGTTACGGATGGGTCATTGGCGGAGGCGCATCACGGGACTAGACTGCAGAACATATCCGCCGCTATTACAAGAGTCGGGACTGCTGCGCTGGAGCTTGTGTCTGGGGATGTCCGGTTGTGGCACGTCGAACTTCGTCTGTTTGCGAAATGTCTGGTGCAGGGTGTGCCCTTTTACTTCCGTCTCGAAGATCTGAGTCGATGAGGTAACGTTGGTGAATGCTGTCAACCGCGCGCGCGATGGATCGGGCCGCGATGGGAACTGACATCCCGCTAAAGTCGGTAGAAAGTTGTGCAACAAACACTGGCCTTATATCGAGAATGAACACGCCATCCGTCCGAGGCTGAGATCATGAACGAGCCGCTGCTCGACCTGACGATCATCGTCGCGAGTTACAATACCCGCGAGCTTTTGCGGAGTTGCCTCGAGTCGGTATATCAGTTCACCGAAGGAATACGTTTCGAAGTTATCTGCGTCGACGACAACTCGCCCGACGACAGCGCCGACATGGTGGCAGCGTTGTTTCCGCAGGTGATACTCGTGCGCAACGGTGAGCGGCTTCTGTACGCCAGGAACCACAATATTGGAATGAAGATGTCGCGGGCGCGATACGCCTGCCACTTGGACAGCGACACGCTGCTCAGGAGCAACGCGCTTGCCGCCTTGGTTTGCTTCATGGACGAGAGTCCCGAGGTTGCAGCATGCGGCCCCAAACTGTTAAACGGCGACGGATCGGTGCAACACTGCATTCGAAGCTTCACCGGCGCCGGGACCTTCCTGCTACAGGCCTTGAACTGGCACAAAATGTTTCCTCGCAGCCGCGTGATGAACCGCTACTACAATACCGATTTTGATTATTCGAGCGCCCAATCCGTACAAAGCATCGGAACGTCTGCCTACATCGTCCGGCGTTCAACCTGGGAGCAGATCGGCATGTTCGATGAGCGTTTCGGACAGTTCATGGTTGATCTTGCGTACAACTTCACCCTGCATCGGCAAGGCTTCCCCGTCTATTACACCCCGTGCGCCGAAATCGTCCACTACGGAAGTCGCAGTATTCGCCAGAACCCTGTGGCCGCGCTGCGCGATGAGACTGAGGCCTTTATTCTTTTCAACCAGGCTTACGCATATTTCAAGCCGAACTGGTTATTCCAGCCGTTGGTTCGAGCGGCCCTGCGTGTCCGTCTGTTTCTGCGCCTCATGGAGCACCGCATTCGCACCAGCAACATAATCGAGAAAGGGCCAGTCGCTTCCTATAGTCGGCAGCGAACCGAGTCAATGGCCGTGCGATCGAGCGAAGAGTTCTGACCTAAGATGTGTGATGGGCTGTGGCGGCACCTGATTGCTTCCAACGGGCCTTTCGCAATTGCAGATGAACCATACGGAAGAGACGACGAAACGGCGCCCCAGCAAGCCACCCGAGTGAGCCTGCTCTCCATAGCCGCTTCATTCCTTGCGCGAGCGTCGTGCGGTGACGCATCTCTTCCAGGGCCAACGCAGTCGAGACACCGGCGTACCGCTTTGCGAAAGCGACCGGTGGAACGCATCCCCTCCAGCCTTCAAGAACAATCAGAGCTTCCTGCAGAGACTCGCGCCGGTAAACAGTTGACATGCTTCCGGCATGTACTCGATAGCGGCAGACGACCTGTTGCACGGCTCGGGTGAAGTGCCGCCTCGTGACTGCGAGATACAGAAAATAGTCGGGCGTGATATGGATTTGAGCAGGGATGCCGCCCGTCTCCTCCACGGCAGACCGTCGAATCAACGCCGAACTCATGGCGATGAAGCACCCTTTGCCGAAAACTTCGGCGAAGATTTCCCCTTCCGGCAAGTCGGTGAATTCGTGAAACCGATCGTAATCTCGCTGTCCGCCGTGGGGATAGAAACACACGGTTCGCCCGTAAACCAGACCTACTTTCGGTGAGTCCGCGACCGCGATTTGGAGTTCCAGCTTTCGGGGCAGCCAGATATCGTCCTGATCCAGAAATGCCAGCCATTCTCCCTGTGCATTGCGCATTGCCAGGGCTCGCGCTTGTCCCAGAGGAGTTTCGCTTGGAGCGAGAAAGTAACGCAGGCGGGCATCCTTGAACTCGGCAATAATCTTAGCGCTGTCGTCGGATGAGCGATCGTCCCATACAATCAGTTCCCAGTCACGAAAGGTCTGGACGAACACACTGTCAAGAGCCTCCCGAAGCGTGGCCGCTCCGTTGCGCACATTCATGATGATGCTGACCGAGACCATAGGCACGCCGGCGAGGACCGACGATCAGTCAGTATAGTCGGAGGTGGTTGCGGCTTGCGCCGTTCGGTTCGGAATGATGGTCACATTCATTCTCAGCAACGACGTGTTATCACGCAAAAATGCCGTAGAGGCCGTCCGTCACCGCTCGAATATGCGCTATGAACTTCGGCTCTCATTCGAGACCGCCTCGACCGTACTTCGGGTTTCACCTTCTTGCTTGAGCGTCTTCCAGAGCGGAGGCCGCACGGTTCTCCGGACAAGGTGAAAGACGAAGTAGAACGGTCGCACGATTTGTGACCTCGGCGATCCTTCCGTCAATAAGCGCCGAGTGCCACGGACGAGAGTGCGCCAATGGCGCATTTCCAATAAAGCAATTGCGGTGGAGTGTCGCCGTCTGCACTGCATCAAGACTTCAGGCGCCACGGCGCCGCCCCACATGTCCATCAAGCGCAGTGCTTCCTCTTGGACCTGAAGTGCGGTAACCCGCGAAGTGTTGCCCGCATGCATGCGATAACGGCACACCACCTCCTGCACCGCTGCCGCAGGAAATAGGCGAGCGATGGCGGTATACAAGTAGTAGTCTGGGATGATGGTGATATCGTCGGGAATGCCGCCGATCTCAGCGATGGCAGATCGGCGAAACACCGCCGAACTCATTGCGATGAAACACGAATTCGCGAACAGCTCCGCGAAGATGTCGCCCTCGGGAAGGTGCGCGTATTCGTGCATCTGGTCGTAATCACGCTCTGTGCCGTTGGGATAAAAACGGACGGCACGTCCATAAATGAGTCCTGCACGGCCGGCATCGTGAGCCAATGCCATCTGGCGTTCCAGCTTATAAGGAAGCCAGATATCGTCCTGATCCAGAAAGGCAAGCCATTCTCCGCGAGCCAGGTTGATCGCTTGTTGCCGGGCTTGGCCGAGTGACACTCGTTCTTCCGCGCGGACGTAGCGGATACGGCTGTCAGCAAACTGGGTAAGGGTGTCGGCGCTTCCGTCGGTCGAGCAGTCGTCCCATACGATCAGTTCCCAATCGTCGAATGTCTGTGCCAGTACGCTGTCAACCGCCTTGGGCAGCGTGGCGGAACCGTTAAGCACATTGATGATTACGGTAACCAGTGGCATGAGGAGGCAGTTCTTTGCCCGAAGTATAGACGACTCCGCTGCCAGGCGAACGAAGCGACGCCAGCGAAACCAACGCAATCCCTCGGGATGATCGGTATCTTGTAAAATTACGCCAGTCGAGACCTCTCCATGGATTCTAAGCCGCTGCAGAGCGGAGTTCCCCACGCCATGACCGCCCGAACCAATCTTCCCGCTATTGCCGGAGGTACCGCGGTGCGTTCGCGCGAGAATCGCATCATTTTTGGCGCTCCGTTAATTGGCGAACCCGAAGTGGCATCGGTGTCGGAGTGTATTCGTAGCCAATGGATCGGTTTAGGGGAAAGAGTAGGTCGCCTCGAACAGGAGTTTGCGGCTTATAAGCAGGCCCCTTATGCAGCGGCGGTCAGCAGTTGCAGCGCGGCACTCCACCTAGTGCTATTGGCGTTGGGGATCAATCCGGGCGATGAAGTAATTGCGCCTTCGATGACATTTTGCTCCACGATTCACGCCATCCTGCACGCCGGGGCTACGCCAGTCTTGGTGGACTGCGACCGGGCGAAGATGAACATTGCCCCGTCCTTGATCGAGAGCAGCATTTCCTCACGCACCCGAGCCCTGATAGTTGTGCACATGTGCGGTCGAAGTTGCGAGATGGACCCCATACTCGAGATCGCACGCAAGCACGAACTAAACGTGATTGAGGATTGCGCCCACGCCGTGGAGACCACATATCATGGTCATTCGGCTGGCCTGATGGGCGACGCCGGCTGTTTCAGTTTCTATCCCACCAAGAGCATCACCAGCGGTGACGGTGGCATGGTCATCAGCCGCGATCGGGAACTGATCGCGCGTGTGAAGTTGCTCTCCTATAACGGCATTGCAACCAATACGTGGACGCGATTTGCCGAACGGCGGCCCGGGTATGAAGTGATCGCGCCGGGCTTTAAGTACAATATGACGGACCTCGAGGCGGCGCTCGCGCTTCCGCAATTGCCATTACTCGAACAACGCTGGGCGCAGCGCGAAAAGCTGTGGTTCGTCTACAATGAGCAGCTTAAGGGGTTGCCGGTCGTTATACCGCACCCCAGCGACGGCGAAAGCCGGCACGCCTATCATCTCTACACCCCGTTATTGCAACTGGAGAAACTCTCGGTTAGCCGAAACCAGATCGTCGCTGCGATGGAGGCCGAAAACATAGGCGTCGGCATTCATTATCAGCCCGTACACTCTCAGCCTTATTACCGGGAGCGCCTCAGCAACCGCAATGACGATTTGCCAAATTCTTCCTACATCGGCCAGCGAACCATCTCGCTGCCTCTGAGCGCGGCAATGACCGTGGGCGACATCTCTGATGTGTGTGTGGCCTTGGCTCGCATTCTGGATTACTACGCGGCTTAACGAGGACTCCATCCGTAGGGGCGCTTGGCAACTGCCGTTGGCCACCACGTGAATTGCACCGACGCGGTCACATCGCGTTGCCGGGAACTTGCCAGTACAGGCTCCAGCCAGCTCTCATATTGCACGAACCCTCGAAATTCGACTTCCGCCCGTGGGCGCAAGATGGCCGAGAAGTTCACCATTTGTTGCGTGCTGCCTTGCGGAATGTATTCCTTGGCAATCTTGACGTTACGGTATGCCAACTCCAGACTGGTCTTGGGACCAAGATGGTAGGTGCTCCACGCCTGATAGCCATTCGCGTCGCGCCCAATCCAACTGCCGAAAAGATTGTTGTTATTCACATAAACGTTTCGATACACCGTCTCGTAATAGAAAAAAAACCCTCCAGTCGCGGGAGAGACGAACCGGTCCGTGGTGACCCCTTCCAGCCGCAGATCGAGTTTGGGGATTCCTGGCAAACGCGCCAGGTATAGCCCGGGATTAAATCCCGCTCTTCGCGGTGCGGCGAGTGGAGTAATTTCGTCGTGGGTCACCATATCGATGTAGATGTTGACCCACTTCCACACCTGCCACGAGAAATCGAAACTGGCGAAGCGCGCGCCGGGATCGTTGCGCGAGAATTTCACCTCAGCCGGCACGGCCCCAAAGCTGGTAAAGCTGTTCCAGAACGAGCCAAACGTAAGCGGAACGTGATTTTGACCAGCAAATACGTTGGTGCGCGCGAACGAAATTTCAATGCCCTGGAAGGGATGGCGGCCACCCATTCCAAACGAGTAGCGGGCGAACGGTTTGAAGCTGAGTTTGTTGCCATAGATATACGGCCCCATCGGGAACTGGTCGTGGCCGGCCAGCTTACCGAAGAAATTGTCCCACCGGAACGAGCCGAAGACTTTCGAGACTCCCGGAATATACAGCGGCTCGGTCTGGTTGATCCGCAACATCCAGAACGGTTCTGCATTATTGCTCATCAGCATAGAACCGCTTTCACTAGGCCCCCAGTCCAGGCTCTGTTTTCCAATTGAGATGTCCTGGCCCAATAGTTTTGTGGACACGTAGGTATCCAGCAGCCGCAACTGGTTGATCTCGGGAAATGGCGTGGCCGGCTGTAGGGGCTCGTTGTTGACCGAGGCAATCGCTAACCTTGCAGACAGCGGATACGCCGGCGCCGATGGCGAGTGCTGATACTCGCCACTTACATAGTAGGAGAAGCGCCCCTCATCGGCGCGAGCACTGAATCCCGTCGAGTTGTTGAATCCTTCCTGGTACGGCCTGCCGTAATCATTGATCAGCGTTTGCCCGAGATTATTGTTATTGAGCGGCTGGCCCGCGATTCCTGTGATGCGCGTATAGACCGTATCGAGTCGAATCGACTCGTATGGCTTTCCTTCCAGTGCGCTCAGCTCGTCAGAAAACTCTTGATTCAAAGCCTGCCGGATGGCGTTCATGTCGGGCGGCAATTCAAGGTTGCCTTGCAACCGTTCGTTGAGACCTGCCAGCATGCGAGCGCAATTCATCCGCGTCCACGGACGCAGACCCATGAAGGGCATCTGAATGTACCGCCCTACCGCCAGTCGCTCGATCGCAGGATAGATCCAGCTATCCAGTGGAACGTACGTGCTCGCTAGTCTGCCGGGAATCGGAGCGGTTGTTTGTTTCGCGACGATCGTGAGGTCATCATCGAGTCGCGGTTCGTGGCGCGTCCTATAGACCTGGCGACCGATTTGGTAACCCATCAGTCCGCCAATGAATGCGTCGGAGAGGAAATGCTGGCTGGCTGCGACCCGCGCCAGGCTTATGCCGGCGGCCAGTCCATAGGCGCCAACTTGGGCATAGATGTTGGGATACTCGTGCGCGACTACAGCGGCGAATGCAAACGCGACAGCTGCATGATTCGAGGGAAAGGAATTGCCGCCGTCAAAGAAGTCGCTCTGATAATTCGATTGATAAGGCCGCAAGCGGCCAGTGGCCCCGCGAATCGCATATTGCAGCGGAAGCACGTCAAGCATGGCCTCCGTAGCCAACACACCTGTCTCCCGCGCCCGGTCGTTGTTTGTGATGTGCCCCCACAAGTACATCGCTCCCGTCGTACCCAGCACGGCGCCGAGTCCGTAGTTCGAAACTTCCTTCCAGCTGTTCGGATGGTAGCTGGCCATGCCAAACGAACTGTCAGGGTCGGTCACAAACAGGCCCGTGGCAATGCCCACCGATGGCACCAGCCACTTGGCGTCGTCGGGCTTAATGTGAGCGGGACTCGTCCAGATGTTTTTCTGGTCGATTGCGAGATGTTTCATGAAATATCGCTCGTTGGGATGCGGGAACTTGTCGGTTAACGAAGCAGCAACGGGCGCCGGAGAGTCAGAGTCGGGACTGTCGATCGGTTGTTGAGCGCCCGCGGGCAGGCTTAACAGGACGCCGACAATGGCCACGCATACGACGGCCTTCAAGAATGACACCTGCAACACCAGCCACTGCCGAGCGTTCGCCTATGCTCCATAAGGTGGGCTTCACGATTCTACTGAATCACGGTGGGGCCCGCCCGCACCAAACTCGACCGCCGCGGGCGAGTGCCAAAGCGAAAACGGCGGGAACTCCCGCCGCTTTTCGTCAGCGAACGACTGCGTCGCGCCATCCTTGCTAGGAGTCGTCTACTTCGCGACCCGCAGTTCGTTCGTAACCTGGAACACGCCCGGCACGGTGCTTGCAGCTATCGTGGCCATGTTTTTGTCACCCTCGCTATAGACGTAACCCAGCAACGTCACGCGCTGGTTCTGCACGATGATGTGAACGTCGGGTGCAGTCTCCCAGAAGTATCTGGAAAGACCTCCGGTCCGGGAGAGCGCCGCATACGTTTGTTCGCGTACCCGCGCGTCCAGCGGCGAAGGTGGAAGGACCGTGATGTTATTGATCACCTTGTCCACGCCTTCAATGTGCTTGACCGCACCCTCCGCATCCGATTTCGTTACCGCATGTTCGCTCGCTACGTAGCCGCTCAACGTCACAGTACGTCCTTGGACCATGAATTCCAGGTCGTCGAACAATGAGTAGTAGGGGAGCATCAGCAACTCGTGCCGGACTTCCTTCGCGATCTTGGCCTCAACCGGATCAGCGGCCGATATCTTCTTGCCGTAGTCCAGTAGCACCGGCCCATTGCTGGATATCTGCGCGCGAGCTGCCAGGGACAGGACAAACATCAATCCCATCGTCATTAATTTGCGCATTTCAGAAACCTCCTCCATCACCACTATTAGATGCCGCATCTTTGCTTGTCGTTACCTCATATCGACTGCCGTGCAACTCGCTGTAAATACTCAGGCTGCGAGGTGATCGACGCCGGGACGAAGCCGCTCCTCAGCCCCACGATAGCCACGACACAACTTGCCAAGACCGGCTCATTCGAGTTAAAACACCCCCAGACGTTCGCGAGCGCGCCATCCGGTACTGGGGAGTCCAAGATGTTCAAAATCATCACCGTCGAGCGCGAGTACGGAGCCGGCGGTAGTCTGGTCGCGGCGGAACTGGCACGCCGCAAGGGCTGGCAACTGCTCGACCAGCAGTTGACCTCCGAGATCGCCAAGCTCGCCTCAGTCGATTCGCGCGTGGTCGCCCGCTGCGAGGAGAAGTGCGACACCCTCATGCACCGGCTCGCCAAAGTCTTCTGGCGCGGCAGTTATGAACGCTCCCTTCCCATTGCAGACGACAAGATCTTCGACGCTGACACCATGGTGCAACTTGCTCACCGGGTGATTGAAGAGAAGGCAAAGCACGGACACTGCGTCATTGTGGGTCGCGGTGCTCCCTACATTCTCCGCCAACGACACGACACCTTTCGGGTCTTTGTTTTTGGCTCGCGAGACGAGAAACTTCGTCGGCTAGTGGGATTGAAGGTGCGGGAAAAAGAGGCGTCCGAGCTGTTGGACACCATCGATCAAGAACGCGCCTTGTTCGTCCGCAAGTACTTTAATGCCGAGTGGCCATGCCGCCGGCTCTATCACCTCATGCTTAACTCGGATGCAGGCATTGATTTCGTGACGGAGACGATCCTGCACACCATGGACAGGATCGAACAGGCGCGTGAGTCCGTCAGGGTAGCCAAGCGAGCGGAGACCCCCGTGCACGTCACGCAGGCCTGACGCTATGCAACGCGCAGGCCGGTAACGCTCATCGAAACGATCGGCATTCCAGGCGCGCCCCGACTTAGAACGGATTACCACTCGAATCTTTGCGTCACTGTTGTCACACCCGCTGTGTGATGGGCAGACTTGCAAGCACTCTCCTGCGGACTACACTGGGGCCATAAGGGCAGCCGAATTGCCGGAGCAAGGCGAATCGCTACGAAACACTCCTGGTGGCCATGGACCTCGCTCCATCTTTACGGCTGCAAAACACGCCACCGATCGCAGCTGTGGTGGTCGAGCCTCGCCGCCGCACAGCGATCCAGTGCATGCCCGACAGGCAGTCCGCGGCCCCACGCCCGCGAGATTGTCGAGAGGAGGTCCTTATGCCACTCAGTAAAGTCAGGACGTTCCTTGACCAACACCACGTCAAGTACGTAGTCATTTCGCATTCCAAGGCTTACACCGCGCAGGGAATCGCAGCCATTGCGCACATCCGCGGCCAGGAGTTGGCTAAGACAGTCATCGTTAAACTCGACGGAGCTTTGGCGATGGCGGTCCTGCCGGCTTCCTACCAGGTTGATCTGCTGGCCCTCAAGAAGGTTGTGGGCGTGAAAGACGCAGCACTGGCCAGCGAAAGGGAATTTAAACAACACTTTCCCGACTGCGACACCGGGGCGATGCCACCCTTTCGGGAACCTGTATGGTGTTCCGGTGTATGTAGATCAAACCCTGACGCGAGATCGCGAGATCGCGTTTAACGCAGGTACTCACCTTGAGCTGATACGAATGGAGTACGAAGATTTCGACAGGCTGGTGGAACCGCAGGTGTTTTGGTTCTCCACCCAGCGCTCCAGGCCGTTCGACCGCGAGCCGGCTCTGGTGCTCTGAGCTGAGTCGCACAAGTGTTTGAGGGTCCCGCCGGGACGATGCAAATCCAAGCATCGGCAGAAGTCCGTACGATGATGCACCGTCCCAGTGGGACCTCTTTAAATCTCCACTACGGATTACCTCCGATGTTTTAAAACGGGTCAGCGTCAGCCGTGCCGCGCAACTCCTCTTCTTTCGTCATACCCAGCGGGAATCCGCACTACGCCACTGCGTGCACCAGGTTTGCGACCTGCTGGCTTTTTCCCCAGATCCAACCCACGACAAAGCCAAACACGAAGTTTGAGCTTGTGACTTCGCAGAAGTGTGCCCACCTCACCGAGTCCGGGAAGTATGGGTTGGGAATGAGTAGGGTCACGCTGGCCATCACGGTAAATGCCAATCCTACCGCCAGTGCCCCACTGACCCTCGGCAAGCGGAACATGCGCATCAGGACGAGACAGGCGAGTACAAACACTGGCCCACGGATAAAGAACTGTAACAGCACGATCTCGATCATGCTCGGGATGTGCTGGGTTGCGTAGTAGTCGCGCACATACGGGAAAACGATCAAGCCCGCGGTAATGTACAGGCAAACATAAGCCGCGCAGCAGAAAACGAAACGCCATGCTTTCTGCATCGGACTGCGCTCCGCAAACGTCCCGTCCACCGTGTCCCCGGCGGGTTCTACGCCATGGAAAATCACCGTCCAGAGGACTGCGGCCAATGCATAACTAACAACCGTGCTGCCAAAAATACCGCGCCAGTCGATCTTCGCGTTGGTCAGAAAGATAACCCCCTCCAGCATGTTGATGGCGGTAATCGCGGCAGGAATGGCAAAGAGCGCCAACCACAACTTCCACTTTCTCCACTCTGTGCGCAACGCGGCGGCACCGAGCGCCAGAACGATCAGGGCGTTGGCCAACATCAACCAGCGAAATAGATTAGGAGCTGTTGGGGTATTTACATGAATCAGCATTCCCGCGACCATCTGGGCCGCCAGTAGGGCGATCCATGCCAGGAAGAAGCGAACGATTGTCTTGGCAGTATTCACGATTCTCCTCCACTACTTATTCGATCGGCTGCGAATGATTTGCTTGCGAGTTACTGCGTCCTGGTACGTCTGAATGGCGTACTGTGCCCACTGTTGCAGTGTCTCGTAATTGCGGATCCCGCTGTCGAGCGCGAGCATGCCCGACAGCGGCATTTGTGTTGCATGTTGTTGCAGATATTGCTTGAGTTCCGGCACGTAGGCCTGCAACTCATCTTCAAGGTTCCGCAGGAAGGTAATTGCCGCCTTTCGGCCCATGGCACGCTCCATAAAGGCGAATCGAAGCATCAATTCGCCTAACCCCCGGACGACATCGCCACGAGTGATCGGCCTGGACAGCCACTGCTTCAACTCGCGGTCGCCGGAACTGGTGAGTTTGTACAGCTTGCGGCGGCGCAGGCCCGCTCTTTCTTCTACATTGCCCTCGAGCAGTCCGCGCTTTTCTAGCCGCTCCAATGCAGGGTAGATGGCTCCGGGGCTATCACTGTAGCTGCCCATGGCCGTGTCCGTGAAGGTCTTGCGCAGGTCGTAACCCGAGCTCGGCTTGTGCTGAACCAGTCCCAGCAGGGCATAACCGAGAACCGAGATAGTTGATGTCCTCATAGTACGAAACGTACTATATCGCTTCGTAGCATTGGACTCAAGGTAAATTCGTAATGTTTTAGTCCGCTTGTCCCATAGTGGGAATCCGGCGCCCGGTTGGCGCGCCCCGCTGGGTTTCTCATCACGAGGTCGCTGTGGCTACCGAGGACGCTGCTTTCCTTGGGGGCAAAGAAAAAGCCCGCACATGGGCGGGCTAGGTTCGTATTCAGGATTGATAACTATCTGTTGTTAGCCGCCGCTGGTGCCGCCTCTTGCTGAGCGGTCATACGGGCGTTGCTGCGCTGGGCAATGGTTTTCTTGGCATTGTCCGCCAAGTCCTTCGCCTTGGGCAGCAGCTCAAGGGCCTTCTCCACCGCAGGATCGGTCTCGGTATGCACCTTCAAACCTTCCTGCTGGCCAAACTCGTTCACGAACAATTCGGCCTTGATGTTTGAACGCACCCACTCGTTGTTTTCAGCGAGTTCGGCTTCGGTAAACGGAATCTGCTGCGCGTCGAGGAACTTGCGGAACTCCTGCATCACCGCGTCATCCACCTGGAAGCTTTGTGTAACTTTGTGATTAATCACGTAGTGCTTCGAAAAGTTGAAGAAAGCGTACTTCTGCAACAGCGTGTCCTGGAATTTGTTGCTCTTGATGGCCGGAATAACCACGTCAGGGTTAATTCCTCCACCGCCGTAAACGGTGCGACCGCTATCGGTCATCTTGACCTCGCGGCTGGGCGCAGGAGGCGTGCCGTCTCCGCTGTCGCGGCTATTGTAGTAATAGTCGTAAAGCGAAACGCCAGTGTACTCCCGCTGAATCAGCCGTCCGCTCGGGGTGTAGTACTTGGCGGTTGTCAGCGCAAGACCGGTGTTCTCCGACAACGGATAAACCGTCTGTACCAGCCCCTTGCCAAAGGTCGTCTCGCCAACGATCAGGCCGCGATCGTGGTCCTGAATCGCGCCAGCAACGATCTCGGCAGCCGACGCCGTACCGCGATTCACCAGCACCACCAGGGGATAGTCTTTACCGCCATTGCCATGCGCCGCACGGTAAATCTTTTCCGGTGAAGAGCGTCCGTGGTGGGAGACGATGACCTGTCCCTTCTTCAGGAACTTGTCTGCGACCCCTACCCCCTCGCTAAGCAGTCCGCCCGGGTTCTGCCGCAGATCCAGAATCAGGCCCTTCAGCTCTCCCTGTTCCTGCAATGCATCCAACGCCTGCGCCACTTCGTGCTCGGTAGTTTCCTGGAAGCCGGAAACGTGGATGTAGCCAATGCCCGGCTTGATCATGAAGTGCACATCGACGCTGTAGCGCGGAATTTCGTCGCGCACGACGTTGAAGTCGATCGGCTTGTCGGTGCCTTCACGCAACACAGTGATCTTGACGGTGGTACCTTTCGGACCCTTCAGCAAATCCGCCACGTCACTCGTGCTCATGTTGTCCGTAGGCTTGCCATCGACTGCGATAATCACGTCGCCTGGCCGGATGCCGACGCGATACGCCGGGGCACCCGTAAACGGCGCAATCACAATCACCTTGTTGTTACGCGGGCCCACCTGCATCCCCACGCCGTAATACTTTCCGCGCTGCTCCTCGCGGAGCGCCGCGTACGACTTTGGATCGAAAAAGTTGGAGTGGGGATCCAGCACCCTCAGCATACCCGGAATCGCACCGTTATAGATGGCCTTGTCGGGATTGACTGGTTCCGCGTAGTTCTGCTGCACCACCTCATAAACCTGGGTAAAGCTGCGGACGCTATCACGCAGATCGCCGTCATTCGTCGAAGATGTGGCCGTCAGGTGCTGGCCAAACACCATACCTACACAACCACACGCAAGGATGATGCAAACAACCAGAATGGCGGAGCGACGGGAACTACTGAACATTATGTTTTCCTTCGGCTGGCGGGGGACACTTCATGATACGAAAGTCGCCATAAAATTGTAGCATGTGTGGCGGCCCGTCCCTCTGGTAACCGGCCGCTGTTTTAACAGATGCCGCCAGTAACTTCGAAGGTTCGAAATCGCTGCGCCAGGCTCCTGTAAGTGACGCGATAGAAACCAGTTGGTGAGCGGGAATCCGATAGCATCTTTGGGCCAGCCTGCCGCAAAACCTTGAACCTCGAATCCTCTGCGCCGTAGTAGTATCCCGCGACTATCTTGCGCCTGAGATTCCATCCGTGCCTATCAGCAAAGATCCGCGGCTGCATTATGAATTCTCCGTGTTCTCCGTGGTGAATACTGAAGACTGACCACGGACAACTGACCACTGACAACTCCTGTTCGTTTGCCGCCAGCCAAGCATCCCATTATGATGAACCTATGAATCTCGGCATGCCGGAGATGATCTTCATTTTCTTGCTGGCCCTCGTCATCTTCGGGCCCAAGAAGCTTCCCGAATTGGGACGCCAGTTGGGCAAAGCCTTGGGCGAGTTCAAGAAAGCCAGCAACGAGTTCAAAAACCAGCTCGAAACCGAGATGATGAATATCGAACTGGAGGAACGCGCCAAAAAACCGGCGGAAGACTTCCCCAAAATTCTTCCTGCTGAAAAGGTTTTTGACACCAGCAGCACTCCGCCCCCTGACTCGATTCCCCGTGGGTCTCTGCCTCCCTCCGCCGAGCTTGTTCCGGTCGATCCTGCCGTCCCGGAGGCTGTATCCGTGAAGCCGTCTGAACTTGAGCCGCTGCCACCGGAAGTTCCGAGCTCCGAAGTGCCGAGCCGCAATGCCTAATCCAGTACTCGAAACAGCCCAAAAGCGCGGGTCGGAAGAAATGACCGGCATGAGTTTCCTTGAGCATCTCGAGGAACTTCGCCGCCGCATCATTTACAGCTTCCTCTACATCGTGGGCGGATTCTGCGTGTGCTGGTGGTTCCATGAGCAGATCTTCGCGCTCATGCAGAAGCCCATCATGCAGGCCCTCGCCTCCCACCAGATGGAGCAGAAGCTCGTCTACCTCAACCCCACCGACCCCTTCAATATGTACTTGAAGATCTCGTTCATCGCCGGGGTCTTCGTGGCGTCGCCTTTTGTGCTCTATCAGATTTGGCTGTTCATCTCTCCCGGCTTGTATCGCCATGAGCGGCGCTATGTCATGCCGTTCATGTTCAGCACCGTAGGCCTGTTTCTGGCAGGTGGCGTTTTTGCCTACAAGATGGTGTACCCCGCCGCGCTCGACTTCCTGATCGGATGGAGCGCCCAATTCAAGCCGATGATCACCATCGGCGAATATACCGACCTGTTTCTCACCATCATCGTCGGCCTCGGCATTGTGTTCGAGATGCCGATTTTGGTCTTTTTTCTATCGCTGATGGGGATTTTGACCGCAGGTTGGATGTGGCGGAATCTGCGCTACTCAATCCTGGTCATCTTCATCATCGCAGCCGTCATCACGCCCACCACCGACATCATGAACATGTGTATCTTTGCGGCGCCTATGATTGTTCTCTACCTAGTCAGCATCGCCATCGCATGGTTCGTCCATCCTGCCCAGCGCAGAAAGCGCGCCGACAAGGCCGGAAACGCGGAGAGCTAACCGCCGCTCCACGCAATATTTCTTTTTCGGGATTGGGCTGCTCGTCCGCGAAAGTTCGTTACTGTTCCTTTTCCTGCCGCAACAATTCTGCCTTGAACGCCTGCTCTCGTTCCTGGACCGCGTCGCGGTAACCGGAGGGATCGACGAAGACTGTCTCTCCCTCTCCACTCTTTGCGCGGGTTAGCTTTTCCAGCATGTTGAAGTAGGCCCCATGCGCTCCCAGGAAGACATCGCACGGCAATCCCTTTAGTACCTTGAAGGTCTGTTCGTAATCGGCGGCGATCTCCGGGTACGATGCGGGACGTCCGGGCCGATCCACCAGACGGAAGCCAGGATTCACGTTCCAGCTACCCACGATCACCACGTTCACGGGACGGCTTTTCTGGGTGGTACGCATCGTCCAAGTGGTGCAGCCCGGGGTGTGTCCCGGTGTCTTGTGGGCGACCAGAACAGTGCCTCCCAGCCGCACTTCATCCCCATCGTGCAAAACGCGATCGACCTTAGCGGATGGGTACCGGTCCTTGGGATAATTGGGGTCCGCGGCGCCACCACTCTCCACGGTCGCAACGTCAGCATCCATCACCATGTACTGAGCTCGGCTGAGCTTCTTCACTTCGGCACTCCCTCCGTCGTGGTCGAAGTGCGCGTGGCTGATCAGCAGAATCTTTATGTCGGTGAACTTGAATCCCAACTGCTCGACGCTGTCGCGGATCAGTTCGGGTGAGCTCACCAGGTTCGAATTGATGAGGATGTTGCCTTCCGGCGTGACGATGAGGTAAGACGCCAGGTCCTTGCTGCCAACGTAATAGACGTTGTCCGCGACCTTGAAAGGCGTAATCGGTGTGGTCCAGGTGGGGTTCTGTGCACCAACAGAGACCGCAAATGACAGCGTGATCAGACAAATCCAGATTGCACAGCAACCTCTAGCCACAACCCCTCCCGGCAAATGTCTCATCGAGCGCACACGAGGCATGATCCAACTTTTGGGTTTTCAATTCTAGCGCAGCTAAGCTGAGCAAATCGGTCCAAGGGGGTAACCGCGAAGGAACTCGGTGAGCACACTACTCCGGACGTAAGCCTTGTGCGTAGATGCCGGTCGGGAGACGTGCTTCTCCTCAAGTTTGCCGACGCCGGGAAGAAACTGCTAGTGTTTCTTGTCGCATTCTCCGACTATGAAAATCACTCCATGGTTAGTGTTCGCCATTCTCGTCGCAGGTCTGCCACTGTTCGCTCAAAACAACTCTGCCGATCCCGTCGATGTGCTTCGCGCGCCAGGTTGGAATAAAGGATTCTATGTGGGCGGCAGTGAGTCCTTTGCCAACACCCCGAGCGCCCAGTCATTTCTGGTTGCCGCGCGCTTCGGCCGCGTGCTGACTCACGAGGTAGGGCAGAACGCGCTCCGCGGCTCGTTCGAGATGGCCGTGGATATCATCCCCATCAACGAATTCTGGGTCGGCGGCAACGCGCAATATGCGGGCGTCATCAATCCTTTCATCGCCAAATGGAATTTCACCGCTGGCAAAACTGTCTCGCCTTATCTTGCGGCGGTTGGCGGTGTCGTGTTCAGCTCCAGCAATCTTCCCCCGGGCGACACTTCGCAAATCAATTTCACTAGCGGCGCTGAACTAGGCGCGCAGTGGTTCCGGCGCCCCAGGAACTCGCTCGATTTCGCCGTCAAGATTTACCACCTCTCGAATGCCTCAATCGGAACTAAGAATCCCGGCATTAACGGCGCGGTGCAATTCATGATCGGATATACATGGCATTGAATTCTACCTATCAACCAGACTGAGAAGTACATGTACTTAAGTAACTTGCCTCTTGATTGAGTCCGTGCGACGCTGCCATCATGGGCTTCATTTCCCGCGACTGGTTTCCGCCGTCCGGCACATGCGGCAGACTGGACGATTTGCCGGTTCTACCAAGCGCCATGCCACAGCCCGCCTGCTTCTCCGAGCCAATAAACAATCCACGTGTCTGGAAGTACCGATCGAGCCTGCACAATTCCGCAGATTGCCACCCCCGAGTTAAGTATTTTATTTTCTATTACATAGATCTAAGGGCAGTGTTTCCACGACTTTGCGCGAAGAACACTGCGTATATTGCTGATTCTAAATGCGCAGAGGGGGAGGGGGTATAGCTCGCTGCGCTGTTAAAAATGGAGTGCGAATGGCCAATCTGCCAGCTGATTGCTGATTAAGAACTGCTTACCTGCTAGTCGCCAGTTGCTAGTCGCTAATCGCTTCTCTATGCTGACTCCTTATGCCTACGCTCATCGAATGTGTTCCGAACTTTTCCGAAGGCCGTGACAAGGCAAAGGTTGACGCCATCCTCGAAGCCATGAAGATGGACGGCGTCTATCTCCTCGACCGCGAGATGGATGCCGACCACAACCGTTGCGTAATCACTCTGGTCGGCGATCCTGCCAACGTCGCGGAAGCGGCTATTCGCGGTGTGGGTAAGGCCGCCGAACTGATCGATCTAACCATGCACAGCGGCGCACATCCGCGCATGGGCGCGGCCGATGTCATTCCCTTTATTCCCATTGAGGGTCTGACTCTCGAAGACTGTGTTGCCATCGCTCGCCGGGTCGGCGAAGAAATCTGGAAGCGGTTTAAAATTCCCGTATATCTCTATGAATCTGCAGCCCAACGGCCCGAACGCCAGAACCTGGAAAACATCCGCCGTGGGCAATTCGAAGGCATTCGCGAAGAAGTAAAGACCAATTCGGCGCGCCTGCCCGATTTTGGCAACGCCGAACTCCATCCTACTGCAGGCGCGACAGTTGTAGGCGCTCGCAAGTTTCTGGTGGCCTACAACGTGTATCTCAACACTCCTGATGTCGAAATCGCGAAGAAAATTGGCAAAGCAGTTCGCTTCTCCAACGGTGGACTGCGCTACGTAAAAGGCATGGGTGTCGGGGTGCGTGGCTTGGCACAAGTCTCGATGAATCTTACGGATACGGATCAGACACCCATCGCGCGCGTCTTCGAATATGTGAAGCGCGAAGCCGCGCGTTATGGAGTTCTGCCGCTTTCCAGCGAAATCGTAGGCCTGATTCCCAAAAAGGCGCTGGAGGATGCAGCCGAATGGTTTCTACAAGTTGAGAATTTCGATTCATCGCTGATTTTGGAAAACCGCCTCGCCGCCGTAATGAGCGGAAAAATGGCGGTTGGTGGGATTCGGGCCGGCGTGGAACCCTTCATAGAACAATTAGCTGCGCCCACTGCGGCGCCCGGCGGAGGCTGCGCTTCGGCTGCTGCGGGAGCGATGGCGGCAGGGCTTGGTGGCATGGTGGCAGGCATGTCGCGCGGCAAGAAGGCCTATTTGCAACACGAGAGCCAGTTGAGCGATGCGATTGCGCGGCTAGCGGAGATCCGCGAGGAGTTGAAGGCTTCGATCGATGCGGATGCGGCTTCGTTCAACGAAGTGATGGTTGCTTTCAAGAAAGCCAAGAGCGATCCAGAGGCCCAGAACGAGGTCGATGCCGCACTCAAGAAGGCGACGAGCGTTCCGCTGGGGGTTGCAGAACGGGCGAGGGAAGTCGTGAAAGTTCTGGAACGATTGCGGACAATCACGAATCCCAAGATGGCGTCGGACCTTTCCGTTGGGATTGCACTGGCGGGAGCGGCGCAAGCAGGCGCATTGGCGAACGTGGAAATCAACCTCGCGGACCTAAAGGATGAATCTTTTGTGGGTGACGTGCGCAAGCGCGTCGCGGCGTTGCGTGCCTAGCTTGCGTCGATCGATGTTTTCCTGTCACGTTCCGAAGTATCCGTCGTCACTGCGGGAGGGCGCTTCCTGGACTATCTAATGATCAGGAGGATATGTCCGTGATCAATAGTCTTCAGGCAGTGCTTTCTTTCCTGGTGCCCGCGGCGCTCGCGGCTACCACCGGCTCGGTGACCACCTCAGCGACTACGCTCGACAACCTACAGGCGGCCTTCAACGGCGAGAGCAATGCCAACGCGCGTTACCTCGCCTTCTCCAAAAAAGCTGACGATGAGGGTTACGGGGAAGTGGCCAGCCTTTTTCGCGCAGCGGCAAAAGCGGAAGAGATCCACGCCTCCAACCACGCCGCGGTGATTCGACAGATGGGCGCGACGCCGGTTGCCTTGATTGAGACCGGTGTCGTAAGAAGCACGCGGGATAATCTTCGGGTTGCGATCGAAGGCGAGACCTATGAGCGCGACATCATGTACCCGGAATTCATCGAGGCTGCCAAGCGCGAGAAGAGTACCGCTGCACTCCGCAGCTTTACATACGCCCTGAAAGTCGAGGCGGTGCATGCCGTTTTGTACCAGGACGCGCTGAGGAATCTGGACTTACTCCGCGGCAAGAAGCACACCTACTATGTTTGTCCGGATTGCGGGAACACTTTGGCGGAACTCAACATCATCAACTGCCTGGTCTGTGGGCACCCGAAGAGCGGCTTTATTGCGGTTGACTGAGTCGGAACGAGCGGTGGGGATGCCAATAGGTGTCGAACAGGCGCCTACCAACTTGCCCCCTGCTGCGTCTAAGACTCAGGTAAAATAATGGGAATGAAGCAGTTTCTTTCTGTCCTTTTCCTTGCGGTCCTGACCAGCATCTCGGCCTTTGGCGCTCCACTCAGCAGCAACGCCCGAACTGTCGTTCCATCCGCGATCCAGCAAGTCATTTCTGTGGACTATCGTGCGTTGCGCGGCTCGCAGACAGCGGAGGCATTGAAAAACCGGGTGCTGCCAGACAATCTGAAGCAGTTCGAGCAGGCGCTGCGGAGCTTTGGCATCGATCCAGACAAAGATGTCGAGCAGCTCACCTTCGTCAGCTACCGGCAAGCGAATAAAGGCCTGTACGCTGTCGGCATCGCGCAGGGCCCCTTAAAGCAAAAAGAATTCCTAAAGAAGATGCAGCTGAAGAAGGTGCGGCCGGAGAAGTATTTACTGTCGTACCTCTACCCGATGGGTTCCGGGATGCAGTTGGTGTTCCTCGATCCCTCGACGATTGTCTTTGGCGAGAACGCGGCGTTGAAAGGTGCCATAGACGTGCGCGATAAGGGTGCTGACTCTCTTGCCCTGAACAATTCGATCAATGATCTTATTGTGGACATCGACAGCGCCCCAATCTGGAGCGTTCTCGACCAGCTGGGAACGCAGAATATGATGAAATCAGCGCTGGGGCAGGCCTCATCGCTCGCCGATTATGATGTGGTGAAGAAGCGTTTGCTGGCGTCGGACTACGTGATGAACTTCGATAACGGCGTGACCTTCGACCTGAGTGTAAAAACGTCAGACAACATGACGGCCGCCAGCCTGGCGTCGTTGCTGAAGGCGGGAGTGCTGTACCGCAAGATCAACGCTACGCCAGTGGAGAAACTCGCGCTTGATAGCATGACCGTCGACAATCAGCATGACCTGCTCCTAATGCATTTCAAGACCGATGATCAGCGCTTTCAGGCCTTGTTGAAGTCGGATTTGTTCGCCTCAGTCTCACATTAGGCGCGCTGGGATGTGCACCACCCGCCCAAGCCGGGCGGCGCTATGTAGTGGTTATAATCGGTTTGCTTTGTCATCTTCCTCCAAACGTATCTTCAACAGACTGATTTGTTGGGTCGCTCTGGCGGGCTTGAGCGCAGTGTTAGCTGCTGCGCAATCGTCTCTGGGCACGGCCACGCTGATGGTCATGCCGTTCGACAACCATTCGAAGGTCGGCGGCTTGGATTGGATCAGCGAGGCGTGTCCCGAAGTGCTCTCCCAGCGTATGTCCTCAT
Organism: uncultured Acidobacteriaceae bacterium; assembly: GCA_963696575.1. Classification (GTDB taxonomy): domain Bacteria; phylum Acidobacteriota; class Terriglobia; order Terriglobales; family Acidobacteriaceae; genus DASRAA01. The sequence continues at coordinate 360,694 of CAVOKT010000011.1, read as the reverse complement.
CGAGGGTCAATGTCGTCACCCGCGATGACCGCATCTTTGCATTCGATCGAGCAGGCGTTCCGGCGGCGGTGGTGCATCCTTCACGGGCAACTGTATTTAACGTTGCTGAGCAAATGGGGGCCGACTACGTCGTGCTGGGCAGCTTCGTGGTCGATGGCAACGCATTCCAAGTGAGCGCGCAACTTCTGGATATCAAGAAACTGCGACTGTATCCTGCGGTGCAGAGCAGCGGACCTCTGGCTGATTTCGTGAATCTTCAGACTTCGCTGGCCTGGAACCTGTTGCGGCAAATGCCGAACCCGACGCAGATCACGCAACAGCAGTTCGTCAAGGCATCGTCGCCGATACCTCTGAACGCATTTGAGAACTACATTCGTGGCGTAACCTCAACCAGCCGGCAGTTGAAGATTCGATATTTCAAAGAAGCGATTCGACTGAACCCTAATTACACGCTGGCCGAGTTGCAACTTGGCAAGTTGTATTACGACAATCATGAGTACGAACAGTCGGCGGCCTGGCTTGGCAAGATACCGAAAGAAGATCCGGCCGGTGGCCAAGCCGCGTTTCTCGTCGGCATGTCGGAATACTATCGGGGCAACCTCGACCGGTCGTATGCAGCCTTCAGTTATCTTGCGACCCGGCTTCCGCTGACCGAGGTGTACAACAACCTCGGCGTCGTCGATGCCCGGCGTGGACGCCGCACCGCGGCTGAGGGATACTTCTCCAAAGCTGTGGCAGCCGATCCCATCGATCCCGATTATCGTTTCAATCTTGCACTCGCCATGTTCAAGAACGGAGATTCGGGTGGTGCCGCGCGGCAGTTGAAAGACGAGTTACAGCGCCGTCCGAACGACGCGGAAGCCAAGTCGCTGCTGGACATGATCGGCCGCGGAGTTGCCGCGCCGTCGATAGCGGGCCCGACGGCGGCGAGTGGCGCACCGCTGACTCCCGTTAGTCAGCCGCGCATTCCCATTGAGCGAATCAAGCGTGAATACGACGAAGCTGCCTATCGTCAGGTGGAGATGGAGATCAACAAACTCAATGAGCAGCGCCAGACAAACAGCGAAAAGGGCAGCCAACATTGAGTTCTGGATGGGGAATGGTGTCGGCTTGGTTCTGCAATTGGACGCAGCCAAGCCGGCGGCTTCCCACGTAGAATTAAGTTCACGGTCGTCCTCCGAAAGGGGGCAGTATGAGTCGAATTCGCTTCCTCCTCGTTGTCGCCTTGGCGTTTTTCACAGTGGGTACGGCATCCGCCTCCAGTATCGTGAAGCTCAGGTTGGATGACACCATTCAGCCAATCAGCGATGAATACATTGGGCGCGCAATTGAGCAGGCCAGGCAAACCAATGCCGACGCCGTTCTGATTGAGCTCAGTACCCCGGGTGGACTGGTGGATTCCACGCGCTCGATCATCGCGAAAATGCTGGCGTCTCCAGTTCCGGTCATTGTGTACGTTGCTCCGTCTGGGTCACGGGCGGCATCTGCAGGCTTCTTCATCGTAGAAGCGGCTGACGTTGCGGCGATGGCTCCGGGAACCAACACTGGAGCCGCGCATCCCGTAAATCTGGGCGGCGAGAAGATGGACGACGTCATGAAGCAGAAGGTGGAAAACGACGCTGCTGCCTTCATGCGATCTTTTGTGGGTCCGAGGGGGCGCAACGTTGCCCTAGCCGAATCTGCAGTGCGCGAGTCGAAATCGTGGACAGACAAGGAAGCGCTTGAGAACCACCTGATCGACTACATTGCGACTGACCAGGAGGACCTGTTCAAGCAATTGGATGGCAAACCCATCAAACGATTCGACGGCAAAACTGTGACACTGCACCTGGTGGGGGCAAACGTCACTGAGTTGCCCATGACGGTGCGGGAACGCATTCTGGACTTTCTGGTCGATCCTAATATCGCATTCATCGTGCTCGCCGTAGGTGGGCTGGCACTTTATGCGGAGTTTAATCACCCCGGGGCAATTGTGCCGGGAGTGGTTGGTATTGTGTTCATCCTGCTGGCACTATTTGCACTGAACTTGCTGCCGACCCAATATGCGGCGTTCACTCTTATTATGGCGGCGTTTGTCATGTTCGCGCTGGAGGCGAAGTTCGCCACCCACGGAGTGCTGGGTATTGCGGGCATCGCCCTGATGACGATAGGTGGGCTGTTGCTCGTCAATGGGCCCATTCCTCAGATGCGAGTGAAACTATGGACGGCTTTGGCGGTCAGCGTTCCCTTGGGCGCGATTACGGTCTTCCTAATGAGCATTGCCCTCCGGGCACGGCGCAACAAAGTCGTTACAGGCGCACCGGGCATGATTGGCTCGATTGGGGAAGCTCGGAGCGACATTGATCCGGAAGGGAAGGTCTTTGTCCAGGGAGAACTATGGAACGCGCACGCGCCTTCGCGGGTACAGATGGGCGAGCCAGTCGTAGTGCGCAAAGTAGAAGGACTGGAGTTGGAAGTCGAGAAGTTTGGTTAAGCCGAGTGTCCGCAGCCTCTCACGAGCGAACGGATGCCTCGTATCTAAAGATCCTGGTTCGATCCTGCCCCTGTTGCCAAATTGGGTTACGCCCTCACATAAGCCTACAATCATCTCGGCCACACGTTCTAGACTTTACTGTGGCATCGGAGGCGCCCGTTGAACTTGTTTGTGATCATCCCCGTTGTCATTATTGTGCTGTACCTTCTCAACTCGATCAAGATCCTGGCCGAGTATGAACGTGCGGTCATATTCCGGCTGGGCCGCCTTCTCGGCACAGCGAAGGGGCCAGGCGTAATACTGGTTTTCGCGCCCATCGACCGCATGGTTCGAGTGTCCCTCCGCCAGGAAGCGCTCGAGGTCCCACCGCAGGACATCATCACTCGTGACAACGTCACACTTAAGGTGAATGCCGTCATCTTTCTGCGCGTGATCGATCCAAATCGAGCGGTGGTGGCGGTCACGAATTACCTGTACCAGACCTCGCAATTCGCGCAGACGACGTTGCGCTCGGTGTTGGGTGAGGTCGATCTCGACGAACTCCTGGCACACCGCGAGAAAGTCAACAACCGCCTGCAATCGATCCTCGATCAGCACACTGATCCGTGGGGCGTGAAAGTAACCAACGTTGAGGTGAAGCAGGTTGACCTACCGGAGACCATGACTCGCGCCATGGCCAAACAGGCCGAGGCCGAACGCGAGAAACGGTCGAAGATCATTCACGCCGAAGGCGAATTCGCTGCGGCGCAGCGTTTGACCGATGCGGCACATCTGCTGGCTACCGAGCCAACGAGTATTCAATTGCGGTACTTGCAGACGCTGACGGAAATCGGCGTGGAAAAGAACACCACCATCATCTTCCCGGTGCCGGTGGACCTTTTGACCGGCCTGCAACAGCTCGTGAAGGTGGATGCGGCGAAGGCTGCGGCGCCTGCGCTGCCGACAGGACAATAGCTACGGAGAAGCTACGAATGGCGATGGACGAAAGCGACATCACGTTAGGCCCAGGCAAGTTGCTGGGCCTGTTCTTCATGCTGGTTGCGGTTTGCGGAGTTTTCTTCGCGATTGGGTACTCATTGGGCAAGACTTCCGCGCGGGAGCAATCGTTGAACGACAAGACTGCGCTGAGTGCCTCGCTTGGCGCCCCTGCGGTCGGAGAGTCGAGTGCTGCGAAGCCGTCTGCAGTGGTTTCTGCCAAGAGTGAGCCGACGGCTGCAACTGGGGATGAGGCTTCGGCAGATAAGCCTAAATCCGACATGACGTTCTATGAAGCCGTTAAGAAGACGGATCGGAACTCTCAGCCGGCATCGACTGATGGCGCCCAACCTGTGGCCTCCCAAACCCAGCAGGAACGGACGGCCGCAAAGGATGCTTCGAAGAGCGCCAAAGCTCAGGATGTAACTTCCGTCAAACCCGCTCCGGACGTGACGGCAGAAACGAAAGGTGAAGCAAAGGCGGCAGCGACTCCGACGGCCGGAGCGTTTGTCGTCCAGATTGCTGCGGTTTCTCGCGAGGAAGACGCAGCAGCGTTAGCAGGCGCGCTACGGAAAAAGAGTTACTCCGTCTTCGTGGTCAATAATCCCGCTGCCCACGATAAGTTCTATCACGTGCAAGTTGGGCCCTTTGCGACCCAGCAGGATGCCGACGCCATGAAGGTTCGGTTGACCGGAGAGGGCTACAACCCGATTGTGAAACACAGCTGACCGTGCGCTTACGAAGCGGCTCGCGGTAATGAATTTTCTGTCTCTGCCGGGACCGGCGTCGAAGTATCGGGTTTGGGTTGAGTCTTGGTAGTTTGTGGTGAGCCGCCGATCTCGTTCTTCTGGCGAGTCGCCGCCGCCGCCGGTTCGTTATATTCCATCGACGAAGCCGCAGTATTTTGTCCTCCTCCGACAATCAATCGCGCTGACCGATCGTAGGTGAAATAGCTCCACGCCCATTGGATCATCACGATGATTCGATTGCGGAAACCAACCAGGAAGAAAATGTGAACGCAGAGCCACGACAACCAGGCCAGAAATCCAGAGATGTGGACTTTGCCGAATTGCGCCACCGCAGCAGCGCGACCGATGGTTGCCAGACTGCCCTTGTCGAAGTAGTGGAAGGGTTTTCGAGGTTTGCCGGCGAGATCTGCGGCGATCTGATGCGCCACCCAGCGGCCTTGTTGCATGGCTACAGGTGCAACTCCCGGTAACTGCTTTCCGTCGGCGTGCTTCAAGGACGCCAGATCCCCGATCACGAAAACTTCGGAATGACCGGGCAGAGTAAGGTCGGCCTCCACCAATACCCGTCCGGCACGATCGACGGGCCCGCCAAGTGCGCGTCCAAGGGGAGAGGCCGCGACTCCGGCTGCCCACAGTACCACGCTGGTATGCATCACCTCGTTGCCAAATTGAATCTCGTTCGGGCGAACACTCGTCACCGCGGAATTCAAGTGGACTTCCACACCGAGATTCTCCAACTGGCGTTTGGCGCTTTCTCGAAGGTCGTCGGGATACGCGCTCAACAGGGACGGGCCTGCTTCCAGCAGCACGATGCGAGTCTTCTTCGGGTCAATGTGGCGGAAATCTTTCGCCAACGATTCCCGAGAAACCTCCGCCAGCGTGCCTGCCAATTCCACTCCGGTGGGACCGCCGCCGACGATCACGAAACTTAGAGGTTGATGTTTCCCCGTCACGGCGGCCTGGCGCTCCGCCAATTCAAATGCCAGCAACACCCGACGCCTGATCTCCAGCGCGTCTTCGATCGATTTCAAGCCAGGAGCAAGCGGTTCCCACTCGTCATGGCCGAAGTAAGCGTGACTCGCGCCAGATGCCACCACCAGGTAGTCGTAATGCAGCTCAAAATCGCGAAGTTTTACGAGATGACGCTGCAGATCGAAATCAACCACCTCACCCAACAGCACTTCAACATTTTTATGGCGCGACAGGATTTCGCGAATCGGCGCCGCGATTTCCGCCGGGGACAACCCCGACGTCGCCACCTGGTAAAGCAGTGGTTGAAAGGTGTGGTGATTGGTGGCATCCACCAGAGTAATATTCACCGGCAAGTGAGCTAGCGCCTCTGCAGCCTTTAGTCCACCAAAGCCACCACCGACGATCACGATAGAAGTGCGATTCTTATTTTGCATGGCTCTATATTCATTGATGCCGTGTACACCCGGAAGAAGCAAACCTGGGAGTGCCTTGCCAGACGCTGACTTGCCGGTGTCATGATTCATGGACACGGATGGGCGACGGAGCCACCCTAAAGTGGTGGAGGCATTCAGTTGAGGGGATTCAAGTTACGTTCCGACAGAAAATCGTCGGGTAGATACGAACCACCGCCGGGTAAATAGTTCATCACGCGTCCATTCAATTCTTACTCGTCGGGTATGTCCAAGGCGCTAGTTTGGTGGAGTTTTAGCGTATGAGGAGGTGGCATCCAAATTGCGAGACCAACTCGCATGATCAACGTAATTTTGGCAGACCACCAGGGAATATTTCGTGCCGGAATGGCAAGTTCACTTGCGGCCGAAGACGACATTCGCATTATTGGGCAACCCCGGTCCATCGACCAACTGTTGAACGCTTTGGAAAATTTCCGGGCTCACGTGCTGGTGCTCTCCTCGGCATTTCTGGGAAAACTTGCTGAAATCAACCGCAGGGCCGCGCGTCAGCAGACCGCGATCCTGTTGCTTGAGGAGCCGGGGACTGTGATTTCCGGCCAGTTTTCGCCCGATGTGAGCGGTGTCATGCAACGCTCGGCCGACGAGTCAACGGCACTGCGGTGCATTCGACACTTGGCACGCGGGGGACGAGTTTTGCGATTCGTTCGCGATCAGCCGGTTAACTGTCCACAAGACACCGTTCGTCTTCGGGTTCGTCAACGGCTGTCGCAACTCGAATTGCGGATCATAACCCTCCTGATGCAAGGTCTAAGGAATCGAGAAATTGCTTCATGTCTGGGCGGGACGGAGCAGGGAATCAAGAATTCACTTCGTAGAATCTTCGACAAGACCGGAGTTTCCGATCGGCTTGAGTTGGCGCTGTTTGTGCTGCACCACGGAATATTAGCCCAACCGAGTCGCGCCGGTTCGCGCCCAGTCGCATTAGACTCGCTTATGGCGCTTCGATCGCTAAGAAAACTGGAGCACCATCACGCAGTCAACTAGCAAAAATCGATCCTTTCGCGAGTGGCGATGCTCGCGAATCCTCGCATATTTTCCTGTGGTAGATTAAAGAATGGGGGCCCGTAGCTCAGTTGGTAGAGCAACGCACTTTTAATGCGTGGGTCGCAGGTTCGATTCCTGCCGGGCTCACCATTCGCAGAAGGCATGTCGCCTTTTCATTTGGTTTTTTCCACTAACACCGCAGTGCCGTACGCCAAGACCTCGGTTACTCCCTGCATGATCTCGGTGGCATCGTAGCGCATTCCGACGACGGCGTTCGCTCCTAATTCACGTGCGTGTTGCAGCATCAGGTCGAAGGCGTGCTCTCGCGTCTGCTCGCAGAGGTTTGTGAGCAGAGTTATATTGCCGCCGACAATGGTTTGCAGGGTTGCGCCAATCGTGCCGACAATCGATCTCGATCGGACGATGATTCCACGTACAAGCCCGAAATTTCGCACGGTCGTATACCCGTCAAGCGTAAATGCCGTGGTTACCATGCTGTGGGCGATGGCTGGATTACTGTTGGCTGATGGATCAACGAATTCGCTACTCATCGCGTCTTTCCTCTTTGGACTTCCCGAAGAATAGCACGTGCTTTGGCAATCGGCGCGACAGACGCAAGCCCTCATTGTCGAGGAATAGTACGACCATGAATTTCGTTTTCCTCGGGTTTCATGCAGCCAGATGTTAGCTCGTGGCGATGGGCCCTTTCACCGCCGGCGCGATAACTAGCTAGCCAAGCTTCGTAAGCGGCAACCTCGTCCGACACTGACCTCGCCTGCTGCGACGACATGATCCCGTCGAGAGCAGACATATACGGGGAAACAGAGGTGGACGATACCCGTGAAGCACGAGGCAGCAATTCGCGGAAGAACACAATTGCGCCGATCAAAATTAGTGCCCGTGTCATGCAATACCTTCTGGAGGAGTAAAGGAGGACTACGCACCGTCGGTTGCGTAACGACAGCGGATGCAGCCACTGGGACATATCGGCAAGATCGCCCTGCGCTTGAATGAGGCTGTGGCTACGACCGCCACTCCGATCGAAAAAGCCTCAAATCGACCGACGGAGCGATGTGAGTAGCGTAAGCTGAAATGTCTATCTGGACAGGCGAGGATTGCTACAGATGTCGAACGATCGCGACGACGCGTTGCTTACCGTGCTGTCGTTCACTGTTGTGTTGGGTATGGTGGTGGGAATTGTTCTTGTTTTCCTCTGGCGGACCTATCCTGCAATGGTGATGCACGATGGCGTATACCACCTGGCGGTTGCGCTCTGTCCTCCATTTCTGCTGGTGGGAGTTGTCAGCGCGATCGCAGAGTCGACGCTTGCGGTTGTGTTGACTACGGGCACAATCGTTTTCGCCAATGGATCGCTGTACGCCGGTTTGGCCGCTTTCGTCTATTGGATCCTCTCAAACCGACGTCCACGGCGTGAAGGATAACGGTGCAGTGAACTATGTCGCCGGCTGTTGCTGTGTCATGCAGTGCAGCGCGCCGAGGCCAAGAATAAAATCGCCGCAATAAATCGGGACAACTGTGCGTCCGGGGAAAACGCCGCTTAGTATGTTGAGCGCGATGCGGTCGTTCGGGTCGTTGAATACCGGCACCAGCACCAAACGGTTCGCGATATAGAAATTGGCGTAACTGGCGGGTAAGCGCTGAGTCTCGAAATACACCGGCGCTGGCATCGGTAACTTCACAATGCGAAGTGGCCGGCCAGACTGATCGGTACTCTTCTTCAAGCGCAAGAAATTGTCGCGCAGTGGTTCGTGGTTCGGGTCGCTGGTATCTGGTTCGTAAGCCGCGATGACGACTTGCGGTGCGACGAAACGGGCAATGTCGTCGATGTGGCCGTGGGTGTCATCGCCAGCAATGCCGCGCTCCAGCCATATCACTTTCCGTACGCCAAGATAGTCGAAGAAAAGCTGCTCCAGTTGCTCGCGGCTGATTCCCCGGTTTCGTTGCTGCACCTCGCTGAGCAGACACTCTTCGGTAGTGAGCACTGTGCCGCGGCCATTGACGTCGATGCTTCCGCCTTCCAGTACGACACGGTGCAATTTGCCGTTGCCTCTAACCTCCGGTTGCCAGGTCGGAATCCTCAGCCGTTTTGCTAACTCGGAGGAGACCTGAGCATCTCGCTTCCAGTTCGTATACTTCGCCCAGCCATTGAACCGCCACGATGTCGCAGCTATGCGCGGAAGGGCACTCGATCGTTGAGCGGTGCGCCGTAAGAAGATCGGGCCCGAGTCGCGAACCCAAGCGCGGTCCGTCGGTACTCGCCAAAATATGACGTTCCCACTGCGCGCGCCCGGGGAGTCCGCATCTTTGGCCAATACTTCCGCGGCGATCAGAACTTCCCGCGCCTTCGCCTCTGCATCCTCATCGTTCACCAGGATTTCGACCCTCTCCACCCTCATGAGATTGCGGACGATTTCGGCGTAGACCCATGGGACAGTCGCGAACTTGCCCGGCCAATCCGAACGATTGTGGGGCCATGCGATCCATGTCGCCGCGTGGGGCTCCCACTCGCCGGGCATGCGGTACCCGAGGGAAGTAGGTGTCTGTGACAAGAATTTTTGCGTTGTTGGCAAGACTTACACCAGGAAGCGCTGCGTCATTGGCCCGTAGGCATCAATTCGCCGGTCGCGCCAGAACGGCCAGTTCCGTCGGACATCCTCGATTCGGTGAACATCGACCTCAGCCAACAAGACCGCTTCTTTATCGTGAGGCGCCTCGGCAAGAACCTGCCCAAAAGGATCGGCAATGAAGGATCCTCCCCAAAATTCGAGACCTTTACCGGTGGCTTCGTTGCCGCGAATGTTTCCGGTCTCGAAGCCCACACGGTTGACGGCGGCAACGTAGACGCCATTGGCAATGGCATGCGAGCGCTGAATCGTGCGCCAGGCGTCATATTGCGCTTCTCCATATTGCGTTTTCTCGTCGGGATGCCAGCCAATCGCAGTCGGATAGAACAGGGCCGTCGCCCCTTGCGCAGCCGTCAGGCGCGCGCCCTCGGGATACCATTGGTCCCAGCACACCAGGGTGCCGAACTTGCCGAAGTCAGTCTCGAAGGCCTTGAATCCTAGATCGCCAGGAGTGAAGTAGTATTTCTCGTAATACAACGGGTCGTCGGGGATATGCATTTTGCGGTAGATACCAACGAGTTCACCCGTCGGGCCCAGTATCGCCGCAGTGTTGTGATACAAACCGGGAGCGCGGCGCTCGAACAGGGAAGCGACCAAAGTGATCTTCAACTCACGAGTTAACTCGGCAAGGCGTTGCGTCGCAGGGCCCGGAATCGGTTCTGCCAGTGCAAAGAGTGCAGTATCTTCTCTCTGACAAAAGTATTGTGTTTGGAAAAGCTCGGGTAGGCAAACGAGCTCTGCCCCCTGTTTCGCAGCGTCGCGCACGTGCATAACCGCCCGGTCCATATTCACGTCTGGATCAGGCCCGCAGGACATCTGGACAATTCCGATTGTGAAGTTACGCTCCGCCAATTTTAACCCGCCGATATCGAAGGCCATGCCAGAATAACATCGCGAACATGCGGCAATTACGAAGCCCTATGCGATAAATTTCACACAAGATCACCCCAGCAGTGACACTCGATTGGGGAGTTCCGCCTGCCGGAGTTCAAAAGCGGTAAACGTAGGACGTCGAGACTTGGAAGTTGCCTTGAGTGACAATGTACTGGGGCGACAGCAATGTGCCTAGTTCGTATGTGTACCGGTCTGGATGGTTGGTGAGGTAGCGCACCAGCGTAGTACCCACGTCGAAGCGCACGGTGGAATTGCGCTCCGGGTAGTACTCGACGATCCCACCCAGGTCGGCGGCGAAGCGGGTGAGGCTGCCCGTACCGGTCTCTCCCTGGATGGGTACCGCATTCTCGTAATAGATGAAGCCTGGACGGACTTTGGCGAAAACCCCTAGTTTCTCGGCGCGCACTCCCATGCGAACACCGAACAAACCCTCCATCATCGGTTTGGAGCCCTGCTGCCCCGGAATGAAGTTGAGGGTGCTATCGAAGCCTACACCGCGAGTGAAGTTGTAGGTAAAGTTGGTCCCGAGTCCCGACAAGTTCTTGCGGCAGGCAAGTTCAGAGCAAGTATTGCTAACCACCGGCAGGCTGACGTTGCTGTATTGCATTCCGATTTCCCAGTGCTCCAGCGGCGGCCGTTCGAGGTCGCCCGCTGATTTGGGAAAGTGAGATTGGTGACTCACCATGAAGTTGCTTTCGGGAGTCGGAAGGTCCCAGGGAAACCTGCCCGAAAAGACCGCGGCAAAACTGCGGCTTGGCTCCAGGGCGGAACGAAGAACTCGGCCGCCGATGATGCGGTGGTGCTCAGCGACGGGCATGACGATGTACTTGTCAATCGTGTCTTCGCCCAGTACCCAAGCCATGCCAATCAGCGGAGTAATCACAAAGTCGGTCCAGCCGGTATTGTTGGTTGGCGGCTTGTGATATTCCGGGTTGTTCAAGCAGTACAAATACGTGCCGCAGCCCGGGACATACGTGAAACCGCCCTGATTACCAAAATTGGTCTCGCTGAGCGGCCCTATCTCGGTCTCGGTCGACCACGCCGCGGCCCATCCCAGGGCTTTCAGTCGGCTCATCCAGTACGCTCGGTTCTTTCCGATGACAACCTGGCTTCTGGGGCTGTTAATCAGGAAGTTGCGGGCGAAAACCGCGCCTTCCAGCGGATGGCCGACATCATTCACGACGAAGTCGTCTCCATCGCCCCACCGGCTCATGTTATAGCCGCCGTAGGACGCGAACCAGTCGTGAAAAAAGGGCTTATGAGCGACGTTCCAGCGCATCCCGGGATCGAAGGCGACCCGCCAGGTTTCGAAGAAAAAAGTGACTCCAAACGACTGCCAGAAAGCGGCCTTAAGATCGAATTTCCCCGAAATAGGCGTCGGTTGGGTGGCTAATACTGGATAGGCCGGTACGAGACTTACTCGGCTTGACGATTCGACGGACTTATCGCCGGAAATCGGGCCGTCCGGAAACGGCTTATCAGAAAGAGCCGACGGGGTGGTGGCGTCGTTCAACGTTGCCAGCGAGCCGTCGATTAATACGGCCGCTCCATCGTCGGCAGCTTCGGGCGCAGAGGATTGTGCCCGCATCGATAGACAGGAAAAAGGACTCAGAACAACAAAAAGGCACAGATTCCGTAGAAAGAGCTTGCGGAACCGGTGTCTTTCACTCGCACAAGACACGCAAAACTCCCGTTAAGTAGATCGACGTCCCTGGGGGGTTTGATTATGCTAGCCGGATTATCCTCCGAGAGTGTACCAAAGCTGCCCCTGCCCACGGTAACGAAATCGTCTCGGCGAACAAGAGTAGGAACGCCGGAGAGGCGATAAGGCTGAGGGGGACGGCTTTAGCACCCATCTCCCTCAGAAACTTAACAAGTCACTTAGATTCGATTACTTAGCATCTCCCAAAATCTGGAAGAAGCGAATGATTGACTCGATACCGCGATAGAAATTCGGGATGTGGAACTTCTCGTTCGGGGCATGGAGGTTGTCGTCGGGAAGGCCCATGCCCATCATAATGCTGGGAATCTTCAGGTCCTTCTCAAACTGGGTGACGATGGGGATTGAACCACCAGATCGGATGTAAACCGTGTCTTTGCCGAAAATCTCGTGCATGGCAGCGACCGAGGCACGGGCGTACGGGTTATCGGTGCTCACAACGCAGGCCGGGCCCTTGCTATGCACCTTGATACTGGTCGTGATGCCCTTCGGCGTGACCTTGGCAATGTATTCGGTAAACTTCTTGAGGATGTCGTCGGCATCCTGGTTGGGGACTAAGCGCATCGACACTTTGGCCGAGCCCTTGGCGGGAATAACGGTTTTGGCACCGGGTGCGATGAAGCCGCCGACAATGCCGTGCACTTCGAGCGTCGGACGGGCCCAGGTGCGGTAGAGCACGGAGTATCCAGGCTCTCCGGTCAGGACGTTGGAACCCACCTCGTTCTTGCGATATTCCTCTTCGTCAAAAGGTAAGCTTGCCCAAGCCTTGAGTTCATCGTCGGTGGGCTTCTGCACGTCGTCGTAGAAGCCGGGGATGAGGACCTTGCCGTCGGCGTCCTTCAATTTGCTGAGGATTTCGACCAATCCAAAGATTGCATTGGGTGCGGCCCCTCCATACACGCCGGAGTGTAAATCGACTTTTGACCCGCGGGTTTCGAGTTCCGTGTACAACAGTCCGCGGAGGCCGACGCAGAGCGTGGGAATCTCAGGAGCGAAGAGTTCGGTATCTGTGACGAGCGCGAAGTCCGACTTCAGCTTCTCAGCCGTGGCGTTCGCTTTGACGTAAGCCTCGATGCTTTCGCCGCCGACTTCCTCTTCGCCCTCGATAAGCACCCGAACGTTGATCGGCAGCTTGCCGCCGCCCGATTTGAAGAGCGATTCAAAAGCCTTGAGTTGCATCCAAAGCTGGCCTTTGTCGTCGACGGCGCCTCGAGCATAGACGTTCTGGTTGCGTTCGGTGGGCTCGAAAGGCGGGGTGAGCCACTCGTCGAGCGGCTCGGCCGGCTGGACGTCGTAATGCGCATAACACAGCGCGGTCGGTTTTCCGGCAGCATGCAGCCAGTCAGCATAGACCAGGGGATGACCGGAGGTGGCAATGGTCTCGACGTGCTCGAATCCGATTCGCTTCAGGTCGGCAGCGACCATTTCGGCAGCTTTCAGGACGTCGCCTTTGTGCTCCTCGGCGGTGCTGACACTGGGAATCCTGAGCAGGTCTTTGAGTTCGTTGAGAAAGCGTTGTTGATTTTCACGAGCATACGAGATTGCTGGGGATGACATAGGAGAACTCCTTCCGGAAGGAACAAGTACGCATGGGCAAACCCTGAAGTATATCGCAACCAGCTGTCGGCCGCCGTGAGCGGTAATCGCGACCAATAGCAGATGACGACACCTGGCAAAGCGCCGGCGTTTGACGGGTGAACGAGAGGTAGGACGTCTAGTGTGAGGAGGCCAGCGCCTGTTCGATGGCCTTCTGGGCCAGCGGCGTCATAATGGCAAAACCCCGATCGTTGGGATGCAGGCCATCCTCAGCAAGATCGCTTTTCAGCAGGCCTTTGTCATCCACCATCGCACTGAAATAGTCGAGATAGACGTAGCCGTGCTGTGCACAATAGCTCTTGATCCAGCGGTTGAGCTCGAGGATCTCGGCGGGCGGGCGGAGAGGGAAGAACATCTTCGAGCGCTCGGTGTAATCATTTACAGGGACCACCGAAGAGAGCACAACGCGGATGCCGTGAACACTCGCGAGCTCGGCCATGCTCTGCAAATTGCCTTCAATTTCGGCCAGCGACATCAGACCAGTATTCCCGGCGATGTCGTTTGTACCGGCCAGGATCACGACGACCTTGGGTTGCAGATCGACAACGTCAGGGCGGAAGCGAAGCAACATTTGCGGAGTGGTTTGTCCGCCGATCCCGCGATTGATATAAGGCTTGCCAGGAAAGTACTTGTCGAACTTCCAGATGTCGGTGATGGAGTCGCCCATGAACACCACCCGTGACTCGCTAGCCGAAGGCGCCGTGAGTTTGCTGTTGGCTTCGCGATAACGCCCCAGGTTACCGTAGTCGTTCATCCACAGCTTGATCAGTCCTTCGCGATATTGCTCAAGGTTTTTGACCGCACTGACCGCTTCATCAGTTGGCTGCTGTGCGATAGAAAAGGCGGATAACAGGAACAACATGACGATGAAGGGAAATGCGTGTCGAGGCATTTTCAGAACATATCATCGTGAATCGGAGATGTCAGCCGGAACCAATTACCGGACGACGGTGATACGCAGCACCGAAGCAAGTGCGGGGCGTCCTTGCGAGATCCCAAGGCGCGCGATTATCTATGATCACGAGGGCTGTATGGACACCGCCGCATTTCGCGAATCGTTGAAGAACGCGACTCCGCCCGCTGAACTAAGCCCCGCGCTCGAAGGTCTGTGGTGGGACGCCAAAGGCAACTGGACGAACGCTCACGAATCGGCACAGCGAGACGAAGGACCAGATGGTTCCTGGGTACACGCGTATTTACACCGCAAGGAAGGCGACCTGGCAAACGCCAGGTATTGGTATCGCCGGGCCGATCGGGCAGCCGCATACGGCGATTTCGAGAAGGAATGGGCGGCGATTGTGACCTGGTTGCTGCGTCATACCAGTCCGTAGTTTGAGACGGAATGCAAAAGAAGGCCCGGAGAGCCGGGCCTTTTGTGTTTCGTGACTAGTACTATTCGGTGCGAGCGCCGGTTGGCTATTCCTCATCGCGGTTGCTGGTAGTGCCCAAAGATTGTCCGGCCCATCCCACCGGCAACTTGGGAAGCTCCGAAATCTTGAGCTGTGACTTCAGTTGGGGGAGATCGGTCTTTTCGAGTTCCGCCCACTGTTTCAAGAGTGTTTGGGTCGAGGTGTGCAGTACGGGAATCGCCTGCGCTGCTTGATTTGTGGGAGTCGCGTCAACATCTTGCAGAACGGAGAACAGCTCCATCAAGCTCCCGCGCACGCTGGAAAGAGTGGGGGCCTGCTGGGTTCCGCGACGACGCCTACCTTCGGCGCCAGCGAAGGCGTCGAGTTTCTGGGAGAAAGCATCGAGCTTCGCGGTATCGGCGGAAGAGGGCGACTTGGCACGTTGAGCTTTCAACTGGGCCCGAAGCTGTTCGATCTGTTCATTGATGGGCTGCAAGGCGAGGATGTCTTCGTAGACCTGGAGCGAAAGATCGAACTGCCGTTGCAGTCCCGCCGTCGGCGTCTTAACGCGAGGATCCATTTCGATCGTCAACTCCCGCGTGGACTTCTGTCCGTTTGCCGTCAATACGACTTGATATTTGCCGGGCATGACCCAGGGCGAAGTTGACGCCGGCGCAGTGTTCTCATAAACCGCTGCGATGGGATATTCAGGCTTTATCCCCGGCACGGGGGGATAGTGCAGGTTCCAGAGGAAGCGGTGAAAACCAGCTTCGCTGGAGAGTTTCTGCGGTGGACGCAGCCAATAGGCGGGTATGGCAAGTTCAGGGTCGGGAGGCGGCAGTGGATCGCTGCTGGAGAAGCGACGCACGAGTTTGCCGGCGCCGTCGAGAATTTCGAGAGTCACCGGACCCGAAGCGGCCGATTGCAGATAGTAATCGAGAATGGCGCCGTCCGGCGGGTTCTGCCCCGCCGGGACATCGGGAGGCAGTGGGGTATCGGAATTCATGTTCCAGCGCACACGATAAGTAAGCTGCGGTTCAAACAAGTAGGAGCCGCTGGACAGGACCTTGTCGTCGAGTTGCCGCAGCGGTGTGATGTCGTCGAGGATCCAGAAACCGCGCCCGTGGGTTCCGATGGCCAGATCATCGTTCTTGATGGTGAGATCGCGAACCGACGTGGCGGGCAAATTGAGGCGAAGCGACTGCCAGTGGTCGCCGTCGTCGAAAGAAACGTACACAGTGCGCTCCGTACCCGCAAACAGCAGGCCTTTGCGCTTTGTGTCTTCGCGAACGGCGTTGATGTTTTCGTTATCCGGAATGCCGGAAGTGATCTCTGTCCAGGTCTTACCCGAATCGCGCGTACGCAGAATGTGGGGACGCAGATCGTCAAGGCGGAGAGTGTTGATGGCGGCGTACGCGGTGTTGGGATCGGAATGGCTGGCCTCGAGGACGGACACTTTCTGCCACGCTGTGAGCGTCGGTGGCGTCACATTGCTCCAATTGGCACCGCCGTCGGTGGTAAGCCAGATCAGGCCATCGTCGGTCCCGGCCCAGATACGGTTGATATCCAGAGGGTGATGGCGCAACGGCGTAAATAACCCCGCGCTGAGTGGGCTTCGCGGACGGTTCGGATGCGAAGATGCCAACGCTGGCGGGTATGTCCCAGGTCTTGCGTGTGAGATCGGGACTGATCTGTTTCCAGCTCTGCCCGCCATCGCGGGTGGACCACAAAGTGTTCGCCGCAAAATATAAGAGGTGCGGATCGATTGGAGAGAAGAGGACAGGCTGGGTACGAACGACGCGAAAATCAGGGGTACGTAGCGCTAATGGCATGACGTACTGCGCCTGTGCCGTGCGACGGTCAAACCGAGTGAGTTTGCCGCCGTACACGATGTCGGGATCGAGCGGATCAGCCACGACGTAGCCGTATTCTTCGGCCGCGACCGGATGCCATTCGCGGAAGGTGATTTCGCCGTCATTGCCGCGGCTGGAAATGCAAACGGAACCGCTCTCCTGCTGTCCAGCGCAAAGGCGGTAGGGGAAGGCGTTGTCAGCGCTAACGTGGTAAACCTGCGCCGTAGGCTGGTTGTACCACGAGCTCCAGGACTCTCCACCGTTTACGCTGACGATTGCTCCCTGGTCGCTGGTGATCAGAATGACTTTGGAATCGTTAGGGTTGATCCAGATGTTCTGGTAGTCGTCGCCACCCGGAGCACCGCGGAAACCGGTCCAGGTCTTCCCGCCGTCGACGGACTTCCATGTGACGGTGGACGTCATGTAAACGACGTCAGGGTTTTTGGGGTCGAGTATCGGCATCGGTAGGTCGCCGCCGCCGATGCGTCCCTTGGGACGCGGGTCGGTGGTGGCATTGTGCCAGGTCGCTCCGGCATCGGAGGAGGCGTAGAGATCAACAGTTTCTGTGGTAGCTACCGAAGCGAAGAGGCGCTTAGGATCGCTGGTGCCGACGCTTACGTAGGCCTCAACGATGCCTTCAGGCAGGCCTCCGGCGAGCTGCTTCCAGGTTTTGCCGCCATCGGTGGATTTAAAGATGCCTCCGTTGGTGCCATTCCATCCCGCGTTTTCCCACGGGCCTTCTCGCGCCTCCCACAGCGTGGCGTAGACAACGTTGGGATCGGAGGGGTCGATCACGACTCCGGCGGCGCCGACATTTTCGTCCTTCGAGAGTACCTTCTCGAAGGTCTTTGCGCCGTCAGTGGAGCGATAAATTCCACGCTCGGGATTGGGGCCATATGGGTGACCGGCGACGGCGACGAACAGGCGGTTGGGATCATGTGGGTCTATCGCCATCTGCGAAATCTGCTGGCCATCGCGAAGGCCGAGGTGGGTCCACGTCGCGCCGCCGTCGGTGGACTTATAAATGCCGTCGCCGACAGACAGGTCGGGTCGATGTAAGCCTTCACCGCTTCCGACGTAAACAATCTGCGGGTCAGAGGCAGCGACGGCGATTGCGCCGATCGATCCCGTGGGTTGCTGATCGAAAATCGGCTGCCAGGTCCGGCCGAAATCTGTAGTCTTCCAGACGCCTCCATTAACAGCGCCAACGTAGAAGACGTTTGGTTGGCTGGGAACGCCGGCTAAAGCGCGCGTGCGTCCGCCGCGGAAAGGCCCGACATTGCGCCAGCGCATTTCGGTGAGAGCTTTGGTGTCGACCTGTTGGGTTTGGGCGTAGTTAACGACGGGGACAGCGAACAACAAGAAGGAGAGAAGAGCAAACTTTGTGCGCATGGGTATCCAGAAATGGAAAATTGTGCCAGCCGGTGTAGCCAGTTCGTGCTGTGGCGTGACGAAGTGTAGTCTAATTCAATCCAAACCGAAGGTGTGAGGGAACCTAGAAGTGATCGACTTGAATTTGCGGCGCTGGTCCGCAGGACTGATCTTCCTCTTTCTCCTTGCTGTAAGCGCGCCACTGGTGGCGCAAAGCGTCTCGCCCGAACTGTTCAACGATTTGCGCTGGCGTTTAATAGGCCCGTTTCGTGGTGGGAGGGTGGTGGCGGTGTCGGGGATTCCAGGTGACGGCACTACCTATTTTTTTGGATCTGTTGGCGGGGGAATATGGAAGACGCCGAATGCCGGAGTGACGTGGAATCCATTGTTCGACGGCCAGGCCATAGCCTCGATCGGAGCGCTGGCCGTGGCCCCTTCGAATGCGCAAGTTGATTTACGCGGGTACCGGCGAGTCTGACATTCGCAGCGCTCTGTCGTCGGGCGACGGGGTGTACAAGTCGAGCGATGGCGGCAAGACGTGGGCGAATATCGGACTCCGTGATTCACGGCAGATCAGCCGCGTTGTGATCGATCCAAAAAATGCTGACGTCGTTTACGTCGGAGTGCTAGGTCACGCCTATGGTCCGAATGCCGAACGCGGCGTTTACAAGTCAACCGACGGCGGCAAGACTTGGATGCATTCGCTTGATCGAGGTTCGGAGATTGGGGTCAGCGATCTGGCAATGGCGTCTGGAACCCCGTCAACGCTATTTGCCGGAACCTGGCAGGCACATCGACTTCCGTGGAGTACGTATGCGCCGTTGCAGGGGCCGGGTGGAGGATTGTTTCGAACCACCGATGCGGGTGCGAACTGGACGCAACTGATAGGCAACGGATTGCCGGATGGCGATTGGGGCCGAGTGGGGGTGGCGGTTTCAGCGAACGGCCAGAGAGTGTATGCACTAATCGAGGCGGGCAAGAAATCGGGACTATACCGTTCTGATGATGGTGGAAATAACTGGGTCCTCGCCAATGGCGACTCGCGGCTGACCAGTCGAGGGTGGTACTTCAACCAGCCCACAATCGATCCCACCAATCCAGATGTAGTGTATGTGCCCAATGTGGCGCTCTATCGGTCGGAGGATGGCGGGAAGACAATCAGTATTGTGCGCGGCGCTCCGGGCGGCGACGACTATCACCAACTGTGGATCGATCCGCAGAACTCTTCTCGCATGGTGCTGGGGACAGATCAGGGAACCAGCGTGAGCGTGGACCGCGGCCAGACATGGTCATCGTGGTTCAACCAGCCGATTGGGCAGTTTTATCACGTCGCCACCGACAATAATTTCCCGTACGCCGTGTATGGAGCACAGCAGGATAGCGGCAGCGCGGGAGTCATGAGCCGCACCGACCACGGCCACATCACGGCGATGGACTGGTTCCTGGTTGGCGGCGGCGAGAGTGGCTGGATTGTCGTCGATCCGGATGATTCCAACATCCTCTACGCGACGGGAGCGTATGGCGGCGTGGTGCGTTACGACCGAAGAACTTCGCTGAGCCAGGACATTAGTCCCTGGCCACTCCAGAACTTTGGAACGGAAATCAACGAGCGGAAGTATCGAGACCCCTGGACACCGATGCTGGCGATGTCGCCGATCGAAAAGGGCACGCTGTTTTTGGGAACACAGTACGTCATGAAGACAACCGACGAGGGATTGCACTGGCAGAAGATCAGTCCAGACCTGACGGGAGCGGCCGCGAACCTGGCGGCGGAGAGTGCGAAGACGCCGACGACCGTACGAAATGCGAAAGAGCGCGGATATGGCGTGGTGTATGCCATCGCTCCGTCTCCAAAGAAGGCGGAGGTAATCTGGGCGGGAAGCGATACCGGATTGATTCATCTCACGACCGACGGCGGCAGCACATGGAACGATGTGACGCCAAAGGCAGTCGGCGACTGGAGCAAGGTTGCGATGATCGAGGCGTCGCATTTCGATCCGGCGGTTGCGTATGCGGCGGTCGATCGGCACCGCTTGGACGATCAGGCTCCGTATCTGTATCGCACCCGCGATTTCGGAAAGACATGGCAGCCGATCACGACAGGAATTGGCGGAAGCTCGTTCCTGAATGCGATCCGCGAAGATAAGCAACGGCAAGGATTGCTGTTCGCGGGAACCGAACTCGGCATTTATGTGTCGTTTGATGACGGCGATCACTGGCAACCGCTGCAACTGAACCTGCCCGTCACGTCCGTGAGAGATATGACGATTCATGGCGATGATTTGGTCATCGCGACGCATGGACGAGCGTTCTGGATCCTCGACAACATCAGTCCGCTGCGACAGATCCGGGCGGACACCGAGAAGCCGAATTCGCAACTGTACACTCCGGCGACCGCAGTGCGGATTGACAACGACATTTTCCTGGGAAGTCCGTTTCCTCCTGAGGAGCCGATGGCGAAGAATCCTCCAGACGGTGCGGTGATCGACTACTATCTGCCGGCAAAAGCCGCAGAAGTAAAGCTCGAGATCACGGATTCAATTGGGAGGCTCGTGCGGCGGTATTCCAGCGGCGACAAGAAACAAGAGAAGATGCCTCCGCTGCCGATCGCGGAGAGCTGGTTTCCCAAACCAGTTGTGTTGGTGAGTAGCGCCGGCATGCACCGGTTTGTTTGGGATTTGCGATGGAATGGCTCTGGAACCGGTGAGGAATTTGAAGACGAAGGCTTCGGTGCGCCACGCGGGCCTCGAGTCGCTCCGGGCGAGTACCAGGTAAAGTTGACAGTGGATGGAGCGGCATACGACCAGGCGCTGAAGGTGGAGATGGATCCTCGGTCGAAGGCGACCGCGTCGGAACTGGACCAACAACAGAAGTTGGGACTGGAGATCTTCGGAGAGGTTCGCCAGGGACGGAAGGCTCTTGCGGAATTAAACGCCACGAAGAGTAGTCTGGGAAAGCTCAGGGAACAAATAAAGGGGCACCCAGCTTTGCTGACCGACGCTGATAAGTTGGAAGCGAAAATCGATACGATCGAGAAAGGTAGCAAGTCTCAACCGGAGCCAATGGGCATGGAGGCTGCTGTTAACGGGCTGCAATCGGCACTACGCGTGGTGGAAGGCGGAAACCGCACGACGCCGCAGCAAGCTCTCGAGGTCTATCGGTTGTCGGACGAGGCAGCCAAGAGCCGGATTGCAGAATGGAAAAATGTGAAGAGCGGGGAACTGGCGGAGTTCAACCGTACCGTGCAGAAGGCTGGGTTGCACCCAATTGAGATTTCAGCGATCGAAAACGCCGTCGAAATTATGATTTCGCAGTGAGCGGAACGGGGCACTCAAATATCTGGCTTTATGGAAAGGCCATAGGTACAATTCAACAACCACGGAATCGACTATACGGAGTAGCGCTAATGGATGATGTTCTTAGCCAAGAATCTGCCAATGAACAGCCTTCGGGGCAGCGATTGCATCTAGGACCCCTGGAGATCGATGTCATGGAGATCGTGTGGGAGCTAGGGCCAAGTAACGTGCGCGATGTTGTAGAACGCCTGGAGCGCAAACTGGCCTACACGACGGTAATGACGACCCTCGACCGGCTCTATAAAAAGGGCCTGATGGACCGCGAACTGACCGATCGTGCGTTTGTCTATCGGGCGAAATTGTCGCGCGAGGCATGGGACCGGCGACGGGCAGGCGAGATGATGGCTGGGTTCCTGGCTGGGCCTGAGGAGTCGCGGCAACTACTGCTCTCCTGTCTGGTCGACGCGGTCGGCACCCACGACGCCATGTTGCTGGACGAGTTGGAGAAGAAGATTCAGCGAAAACGCGAGGAATTGGCGGAGAAAGACCGGAGCTAATGAGTCTTCCGTACTACATACGGCTGCTCTGCTTGTGCTTCGCCACCTTTTTTGTGGTGCACGCATTAAGCTGGCTGGTCGTTCGAAGCGCAGCTCGCGCAGCACTGCGAATTGCCGACACGGTGCGACCGCGATCGTCATCACGATTGCTGTTCTGGCTGAGAATGGCGCCTGCTGTCATCACTCTTTTCCTCGTGGTCGGATTTTGCGTACCTAGCTACGTCTGGCTGGAGCCGGACATTGCCACCGAGCATGTCGGTTTTGCCTGCCTGTTGGCAGCGCTGCTGGGAGCGGCCGCATGGGTCGTCTCTTTGTTGAGAGGCTTCTCGTCGGTGGTTCGGACCTCGCGGTACATGCGGGTCTGCCATCGCAATGGGGTGGAAACAACGGTGGGGCAGGATTCGGCGCATGCGCTGGTGTTGGATGGCGATGTTCCACTGATGGCAGTAGCGGGCGTGGTTCATCCTTGCCTTGTGGTGTCACAGTCGGTGATGAACGCCCTCAGCGAAGAACAAAAAGAGGCTGCGTTCCGTCATGAGACCGCTCATCGAATCTCGGGCGATAACCTGAAGAAGTTTATGTTCCTGCTCGCGCCTGATGTCCTTCCCTTTGTGTCGGGCCTATCCGACTTGGAGCGATGGCTGGGCCAAATTTACCGAGTGGGCAGCTGACGATCAGGCTGTTGACGGTGATTCGCGGCGCGCCCTGTCTTTGGCGGCAGCGCTGGTTAAGGTTGCCAAATTAGGAGTTCATCCCGCGCCGTCGTATTTGCTGTCCACGTTGGTGGCTGACAACCGAGATCTCGCGACGCGGGTGGATCGTCTGCTACGTGAGCCTGCATATGCGGAGAAGCCGCTGGCGCCGGTGGTTGCTTTCGCGCGCAATGCCGCACTCGTCCTGGGGAGTGTGGGGGTAACCGTGCTGCTCTGGCCCGGGAGCTTGAGTGGGGTTCATCGACTCCTCGAGCGTCTGGTGCAATAAGCCCGCCCCGAGGCAAGTTGCTCATCCACCTAATTTGCTTTCAAGTTCTCCCCAACGGATATAGAGTTCGTCCACTACCCGTTGGGCGTCATCATATTCCGCGTGAGCCGCGATGAGGCGCGCTGCGTCTGTCGCAATAGCGGGATCGTCGACCGCCGCCTTCTTGGCTGCCAGCACTTCCTCAGCCTTAGCGACTCGATGCTCGATCGTGGCGTATTCCCGTGCTTCCAGGTAGGAGAGCTTTTTCTTACTACCGGGTTGAGCGGGCCGGTTTTCCGCTGAGGCGGTCCTGGAATTTTGACGCTTCGCATTTCCGATCTGCTCGTCTTGCCACACTTCCCATTGCGAATAATCGGCGAATTGTCCAGCGCCGCCAAGTCCATCGAGACCGATGACGACCTTGGACACGCGGTCCAGCATGTAGCGGTCGTGCGTGACCAGAACCAGCGCACCCCGGTATTCCAGAAGGCTCTCTTCGAGAATTTCGAGCGTGGGGATATCAAGATCGTTGGTCGGCTCGTCCAACAGCAGGACATCTGCGGGCTGAAGCATCAGCCGGGCAATAAGGACGCGGGCGCGTTCGCCGCCAGACAGATTCGCAACTGGTTGGTTGAGCTGTTCACCAGCGAACAAAAATCGCGCAGCCCATGAAGCGACATGGATGACGCGGTCCTGGTACACGACGGAATCACTTTCAGGAGCGAGCGCACGGCGCAATGTGTCCGTGGATTCGAGTTCGCGGTTCTGGTCGAAATAAACAATCTGCAAAGAGTCGGCATGACGCAATGCCCCACTAGTGGGTGCGAGTTCACCTTGCAACAGGCGCAATAGCGTGGACTTACCGCTTCCGTTGGGACCAACCAGTCCCACGCGCATACCCGCGGTAATGGCGAAATCGAGCTTCGAAAAAAGAGGGCGCCCGCCAAATGTGTAGCCGACATTTTCCAGTTCGATGAGTCGCTTCGTCTGGCGTTCCGTGGCCGAGAAATCGATTCCTGCGCTAGCAGTGCGGGTTCGAGTATTTAAGTCAGCCAACTCGCCCATCAACTGATGAGCTTTGCCAATACGAGCCTTGGACTTGCGCGTACGAGCCTTAGCGCCACGACGAAGCCATGCAATCTCATTCTTGACCAGGTTCTCGAGGGCCTCTTGCCGCTTGCCTTGGGCGTGGAGAAACTCCTCTTTCTTTTCCAGAAATGCGCTATAACTGCCGCTGGTGCGCAAGAATCCGCCGGGATACACTCGGCTCAACTCAACCATTTCAGTGGCTATGTTCTCCAGGAAATAGCGGTCATGGCTCACAATGACGGAGGCGAACGGCGCGTCTTGCAGCAGCGCTTCCAGCCATTCAATGCCGGCCAGGTCGAGATGGTTGGTGGGTTCGTCGAGCAACAGGATGTCCGGTTGCTGCACCAACGCCTCGGCGATGGCCAGCCGTTTTTGCCAGCCGCCAGACAACGACGCAGCGTCCTGCTCGAAGTCTTCGAAGCCGCTCCGGCCAAGGGTTTCTCCGGTGCGGGCCTCCCACTCTGCCTCGGGGACGTTCGCCTGTTTCAAGGCAGCACTAATCACATCGCGCACAGACTGGCCGGCAGGGAACTGGGACTCCTGCTGCAAGTAGCTGAGACGGGTGCGTTTGCGCAACGCTACTTCGCCGCTGTCGGAGGACATCTCGCCCGAGAGGATTCGCAGTAGCGTCGATTTGCCCGACCCGTTAGGGCCGATCAGGCCGATGCGCTCCCGCTCACCGATGACGAACGAGATTCCTTCGAACAGGGGGGTGGTTCCGAAGCGTTTCGACAGACCTTGGGCGTTGAGTATAGGCGGCAATTACGTCAGGATTCCTTTGTGCAGGCTCCTTTTGAGCATAGCAGGAAGAGATCTACGGCACGGAACGATGCTTGCCACGGTGCGTTCGACTGAGTTACTTTCGAATGTGATCGTTTGTGATCGATTGCGAGCACCGTTCGCCAGTTGAGACTCTGGTACGCGCTCTTGTATGTTGGCAGTGGCCATCGGGCTGGTTACGCAGGGCTCGGTTCCAATCCTGCGGCGAAGCACGAGGGGAAGCGATGAGCACAACTCGACGCACTGGTGTCTCGCCCGCGGTATGGGTGCCGACTCTGTATTTTGCCGAGGGGCTGCCATTCTATGCCGTCGGCATGATGGCCCTGATTTTCTACGCTCGGATGGGCGTAGATAACCGCACCATTACGGCGACCGTGAGTCTGCTGGGCCTGCCGTGGTCACTGAAGCCGTTGTGGAGCCCATTCCTGGAGATGTACAAGACGAAGAAGTTTTTCGTTGTGCTGATGGAATTTGTCGGCGGAGTGAGTCTTGGTTTATTAGCACTCTGTCTGCCGCTGCCGGACTATTTCCGCTATAGCATCGCCTTCTTCGCTCTGGTTGCCTTCTGCTCATCGACGCACGACATCGCCGCGGACGGGCTTTACATCGGCAGCCTCAGCCGTAAACAGCAGGCGGAGTATGCCGGTTGGCAAGGCGGGTTTTACAACATTGCGCGATTCTTTTCGCAGGGAGGACTGCTGATCCTCGCCGGTTATCTCGAGAACCGGATGCCGGCGGTTCGCGCCTGGATGATTATCTTTGCCACGGTAGGAATCGCCCTGGTAGTGCTTAGCTTGTTTCACTCCCGGGTTCTACCGCCGGGGGGTGAGGAGCGTCACTCCCGCAGTCTGCACGACATGCTGGCAACGTTCTGGGACGTGGTGGTCAGTTTCTTCCAAAAACCCAACATCTATTTTCTATTGTTGTTCGTTTTTTTGTATCGGGCCGGCGAGGGACAGGTGGTCAAAATCGGGCCACTGTTTCTGAAAGCAGCCCGAGCGCAGGGAGGCCTGGGTCTAAGCACCACGGCGTTCGGAACGATCTACGGAACGTTCGGCACCGCGGCATTTATTCTGGGGAGCATTCTCGGCGGATATTTCGCAGCATGGCTGGGCCTGAAACGAGCGCTGCTGCCCCTGATTCTGGTGATGAACCTCCCGATGCTCACGTATTTCTATCTCAGCACAGAATTGCCCACCAGTACGGTGCGAATCACGCTAGCCATGTCGCTCGAGATGTTCGGCTACGGCTTCGGATTTGTAGGCGTAATGCTGCTGATGATGCAGGAAATTGCTCCGGGCAAATATCAGACGGCGCATTATGCTTTTGCCAACTCGCTGATGAATCTTGGGCTGGTCCTGCCTGGGGCCATCAGCGGATGGATCCAGATGAAGATGGGGTACCAGCATTTCTTTCTGTGGGTTTTGATCTCTGCCGTACCCGCTATGCTTCTTTCACGGTTTGTGCCGATCCACAGCTCCAACCTGCAACCCGGCAGCGTAGAGATTGCCGAGGTGTGAAGCAGCAAGCGACGACACCTGCGGCGGAGGCAGGTTTGGTTGAAGGAAGAGCAGGTAGTTTCTCAATGTCGAATGACGTGAATTTCAAGAAGATGTCTCTCAAAGCTGTAATCCTAGCGGCAGGAAAAGACGCGACCGCTGCTGATGGCCAGTCACTGGTCCTGAAAAAACTTGGCGACCACACCGTTTTGCAATATGTCGTACAGAACGCCCTGCAGATTGTCGGGCCCGAGGACGTCTACGTGGTCGTGGGATATCGCCAGCAGGAGGTTCGTAACCACCTCGGTCCAAAGTTTCATTATGTGGAGCAACCGGAGCCGCGGGGAACGGGTGATGCTGTCCTGCAGGTCTCGAAAACGCTGCCGGATTTCGATGGCAATCTGCTGATCCTGTACGGTGATACGCCGCTGTTTCGCCCAGCGTCGATCCTGGGATTGCTGAATCGGCACCACTTGAAACATGCCCACCTGACGCTGCTGGCCGCAGTGATCGACAAGCCATTGCCGTATGGGCGAATCATTCGCAACGCAGGGGGTCAAATTATCGACATCATCGAGGATACCGAGGCATCGCCAGAGGTCCGCGCCATTCGCGAGGTAAACGTCGGGGCCTATGTGGTGAATGCAAAGATAATCGCTGCTGCTCTGCAGAATCTATCGCCCTCGCCGGTTGACGGCGACTACCGGCTCACCGACTGCGTGCACCAGTTGATTCGCTCGGGATTAAAGGTCGAAAACTATCAGCTATACGACCAGGACGAGGTTCAGGGAATCAACTCAGACGCCGATTTCGAGCGTGCAGAATTCATTCTCCAGAAACGGCTGTATCGCCCGAGGAGACAGGAAGAGCAGAACCTGATTGCATTCGGCACGGGAGGGTGGCGGGCGCTGATCGGCGAGGGATTCACACTGCACAACGTGCGGCGGCTCTCGCAGGCATTGTCCAATGAAGTCACTCGGCAGTCACTGGAGAAACGCGGCGTGATTATTGGCTACGATCGCCGCTTCCTGTCGAAACAGGCGGCTGAGGCGTCGGCGGAAGTGTTCGCCGGGAATGACATTCCGGCGATTTTGCTGACCGAGGATGCTCCAACGCCGCTGATCACGTATGCAACTGCAACCAAAGACTCGGCGTACGGCCTCGCATTCACCGCCAGTCACAATCCTCCGGAGTGGAATGGGTTGAAGGTCTTTCGCGGGGACGGTTCGTTATTGCTGGATCATGAGACCCGGCAAATTGAGCAGGAAGCGAACGCTCTGACCCAGAACGATGTGATTAAGCTGGAGCTTGATCTGGCGCTGGAAGCGGGCATCGTCGAGAAGCGCGACTTTACTAACGAGTACGTTGATGCCGTGGAGGCCCTGATCGATCTGGAGAAGATTCGCGAAGCGGGTCTGAAAGTCATTGTTGATCCGATGTACGGGGTCGGCCAGCTTACTCTGGGCACGGTGCTGACCGAGGCACGTTGCCGGGTAACGTTCATTCACGAACGACATAACCCATTGTTTGGAGGGCGGTCGCCGGCTCCGAATGCGGAAGCACTGCGGCTGCTGAGCTCTGAGATGCAAGAGGGAAGTTACGACCTCGGGCTGGCGATGGATGGCGATGCCGACCGCGTGGCGATCCTCGATGAGCGTGGCGAATACGTTTCGATTAACGACATCTTGCTGCTCCTGTATTGGTATCTGCACGAGATTCGTGGCGAACGTGGCGGCGTGGTGCGCAACCTGTCGACTTCCCACCTGTTGGATCGCCTGGCCAAGAAGCTTGGCGAGCAGTGTTACGAGACTCCAGTTGGCTTCAAGCACATCGTTACCGGAATGCTCGATCACAATGCGGTGCTGGGAGGTGAGTCGTCGGGCGGACTGACGATTCGTGGCCACATTCTTGGCAAAGACGGAATTTTTGCGTGTGCGTTGGTCGTTGAAATGCTCGCGAAAACCGGGCAGAGAGTGTCGGAGCTGCTCGAGCGCGTGTATGGCCTTACCGGGCGGCTGTATTACGTTGAAGAGAGCCTGCCGGCGACTCCGGAAATGAGGATCGCTGTCCCCAAGCGAATGAAAGAGGCTCCGAGTAGCCACATCGGGCCCTATAAGGTAACAAACATCTCGCAAATGGACGGAACGAAATTGTTTCTGGAAAACGATAATTGGGCTTTGCTGCGATTTTCTGGTACCGAGCCGGTATTGCGCCTGACGGTGGAGGCCGACACTCCAGAGAAGGCGAAAGAACTGCTGCAGTGGCTGCGGCAGTTCGTCACAGCGTAGAACGGCAAGTAGCTTCAACAGGGTCGCCAGAGCGAACGGAGGTACAGGTTGCGGTACGGCTACTTTGACAATGCGAAGCGGGAGTACGTGATCGATCGGGTAGACGTGCCCGTCTCGTGGACCAACTACCTGGGAGTGAGGGACCTGTGCACGGTGATCTCGCACAACGCCGGAGGGTACTCGTTTTACAAGAATGCTGAGCATCACCGCATCACGCGCTTTCGGCAGAATGGCGTGCCGCTCGATCGTCCCGGCCACTATGTTTACATTCGCGACGACGACACCGGAGAGTATTGGTCGATTTCGTGGCAGCCGACAGGAAAAGACTTGAAGGCCGCAAAATACGAGTGCCGTCATGGACTTTCGTATTCGAAGTTCTCCTGCGACTACCAAGACATCAAGGCCGAGCAGACCCTGTTCATCCCCATCGACGATGACGTCGAGTTGTGGGACGTGCGGCTGCGGAACACCGGTAATAAGTCGCGCAAGCTAAGCATTTTCTCTTACATCGAGTTTTCGTTTCATCACATTGAGATCGATAACCAGAACCTGCAAATGAGTCTCTATGCCGCGGGATCAAGTTACGCCGACGGCATCATTGAGTACGACTTCTTTTACGAGCCTCTGGACCTTTCATTACATGGCCGCGAGCTTCGAGCCGGACAGCTACGACTGTGTGCGCGACAAGTTCCTGGGCAACTACCGGACCGAGACGAACCCTGTTGCGGTCGAGCGGGGAGAATGCCAGAACAAGACCGAGCTTGGCGGAAACCACTGTGCAGCGTTGCACAAGCGTATGACGCTGACACCGGGTGAAGAGACGCGACTAGTGTTCATGCTGGGCGTTGGGCCACGCGCCGTGGGCAAGCAGATCCGGACCAAGTACTCGGATCACGCCGCGGTGGACTCTGCGTTCGACGCCCTGCGCCAGTACTGGCAAAAGAAGATCGAAGTGTTCCAGTGCAAGACGCCGAACGACGGTCTGGACACAATGACCAACATCTGGACGCTCTACCAGGCGGAGACTTGCGTGGTGTGGTCGCGATTCGCTTCATTCATCGAGGTTGGCGGCCGCACGGGGTTGGGGTATCGCGATACTTCGCAGGACGTCATGAGCGTGGTGCACACCAATCCAACGAAGTGCCGGCAGCGCATTATCGAATTGCTCAAAGGTCAGGTGAGTATGGGTTACGGCCTGCACCTGTTCGACCCCGATTGGTTCAATCCGGAAAAACAGAAGGCCCCTGCCTTCAAGTCACCGACCATCGCGCACGCTCCCGATCGCCAGACGATGATTCACGGACTTGAGCATACCTGTTCCGACGATGCGTTATGGCAGGTGGTGACGATTTGCGAGTACGTCAAGGAGACCGGTGAGACCGCGCTGTTTGATGAAGTAGTGCCATTCGCCGATCAGGGCGAAGCGACGGTGTACGAGCACCTGAAGCGTGCACTGGATTTCTCGGCGGAGCAAGTGGGCGCGACCGGCATCTGCAAAGGACTGCGCGCTGATTGGAATGACTGCCTCAACCTGGGTGGCGGCGAGAGTGCCATGGTGTCTTTCATGCATCACTGGGCACTGCGCGCTTTCGTGGAGGCGGCCGAATATTTGGGTCGAACCGCCGATGTCGAGAAGTATTCCACTATGGCTGACAAAGTGAGGGATGCCTGCGAGCGCGAACTGTGGGACGGTGAGTGGTACCTGCGAGGCATCACATCAAAGGGCCTGAAGGTCGGAAGCAAGGAAAACGAAGAAGGCAAGGTCTTCATCGAGAGTAATACTTGGGCCGTGGTGTCAGAGGCTGCGTCTGCTGAACGAGGGAAGCTGGCCATGGACGCGGTGGACAAGTACCTGTACTCGGAATATGGGATCCATCTCTTATGGCCGGCGTTCTCCAAGCCGAATGACGACATCGGCTTTGTTGGCCGCGTGTACAAAGGCATCAAGGAAAATGCAGCGATCTTCAGCCATCCCAATCCCTGGGCAGTGATTGCCGAATGCAAGCTTGGCCGCGGTGATCGCGCGATGAAGTTCTACAACTCACTTCTGCCGTACAACCAGAACGACCGGATCGAGGTCCGCGAAGCCGAGCCGTACTCTTACTGCCAGTTCGTAATGGGTAAGGACCACACAGCATTCGGACGGGCGCGGCATCCCTGGCTTACCGGAAGTGGCGGATGGAACTACACAGCAGTCACGCGGTGGATACTCGGGGTGCGACTGACGTTCGACGGCATGATCATCGATCCCTGCGTACCTGCGGACTGGAAAGACTTCGAAGTCAAGCGGCAGTGGCGCGGGGCCACGTACAACATCGCGGTTGAAAATCCGCATGGGGTGCAGAAGGGTGTGAAAACGGTGACGCTCAACGGAAAGCCGGTGACGATGCCGATAGCGCCGCAGAAACCCGGTTCCGTGAATGATGTCGTGGTGACGATGGGATAGGGGCGTCTTCGTGTTCCACACCCCGTGCTTCAGAGCGAGCACAAATCGCGGGCGCCCTTTGTTATTTCTCTTGGAACTTCCGGAAGATGTGGGTGAAATCCCAGTCCTTCTGCGCGATCCCACTGCAGGTGGGCGATACCGTTCCGGTGCAACTGCCATTGTCGCGACCAACCGACCAGAAGGACAACAACGCGATGGAGTTGCGATTGGCCCGCGCGTAGTTGAGCACAACCTGTGCATCGTCCAAGGTAAATGTCTCACCCGCAGAATCATTGACGCCAATCATTGGGGTGATCCCAACACGCGCGTTCGAGCCCGAAGACTTTAATTGGCAAATAGCGCTGGCAGCGGCCGCCACTGCGTTTGGCCCCATAGCTCCAACTGGAACCGGAAAGCCGTAGTCCATGGCCATCAGGTTCACGATAGCAACAGGGGTCCCGAACTTCACCGCGCTCTTGATCACATTCACCGACAAATCGGTCAGGCCCGCGGGAGTGGCGGGAAGCGTGTAGTTGATCCGAAGTCCGGGATTCGCAGCGACCAGTGCCTTCAGCGCCTGACTCCGGCGATCGATGGAGACGGGATCTTCGATGGCGGTGTGTTCCACGTCGAAGTCGAGAACCTTCGCTTTGTATTTGTCGATTACCGCCTGGTAAGCAGCCTGAAGACTTTGTACATCGGTGCAGGATTGGCCGAGATCGGTCCCGTCGTAGCCTCCGAAGGCGATGATGACTGCGCCACCAGCCTCAGTGAGTTTCCCGATCCCGGCTGCAATCGAAGTGTCGGTGGAAACCGGGACCGTGCCTCCCCATGCCGGAACGCAACCGTTGCCCGACACGATGAACGCGAGGGTAAGAGTCTTGATTCCTGAGGCAGCTTGGATTTGTGGAAGGGTGTTCGCCAGCTTGCTCATGTCCACGTAGGGAGCGAACATTGCGGCAGGTGCAATCGGTGTCCCGGTTTGGCCGGAGATGATGCCAAGCGAGAAACTGCATAAGACAAAGGCCGCGGCAAACCGTGCGAGGCGAAGGCGAAGCATGAAGACTCCTGACTAGTAAGGGACTGTCCAAGCTAGCAGAACGGAGCGGAAGGCTCAACGTCTCCGCGGGGCTCAGGTGGTTCGAAGAATCATCGAAGCGTAATTCGCAGTGCCCCCAACTGAAGGTCTTCCTCTGCCGAGATCCCGCTGCAATTGTCGACGACCCAATTGGCGCCGGCGGCGATGAGATCGACATCAGGCAGCGGTCGTGCGCAAGGCGATCACGCGTCCGCCAGCCGCCTTACCTGAACGAATTCCCGCAGGGACGTCTTCCACAACGATGCAATCGGCAGCCGCAAAGCCCAGCGCGAGTGCTCCTTTGATATAGGGCTCCGGATGCGGTTTGCCGTTAGTAATGTCGCTAGACGTGATCATGATCGGAGGAACGGGAAGGCCGGCAGTCCGGATTCGCACCTCCGCCAATGGCCGGGTGCACGAGGTGACGATCGCCCATCGAGTCGGTGGCAGGGAACCTAACAACTCGAGCGCTCCCGGCAGGGGCACGACTCCTTCAGTGTCCTCGATCTCGCAGCGTTCGACTTCACGATTCTCGGCGTCATGGTCTGCGCCAGGCAGGAGTTCGCGGATGCTCTCGATGCTGGGTCGGCCGTGGGCTTCACGGACGGTTTTTTCAGGCTCGAAACCATGCTTGATTGCCCATTTCGCCCACACCCGCGAAACGGCAGGAGTGGAATCGATCAGGACGCCGTCGAGGTCGAAGAGCAGGGCACTGGCGGTTAGGATCACACTGGCATGATAACGTACAGCAGGAAACACCCATGCCCAGCCCCCGTAGAACGCGGTTGACAAACGAGCGAGCCTGCTCTAGCGTGGTCGTGTACGTACACGATAAGGGCTCGTCGCTCATCTTTCCCCTGCAATTATGGAACCCAGAATGATGCAAGCAGTGGCAGTCTTCGCCGCAGAACGGCTGGTACACCTTTCATCTGTCGATGTTGTGATCATTGCGTTTTACTTCGCCCTGGTGCTGACGATTGGGTGGTATCTGCGAGGCCAATCCAACACCGGCGAAGACTTCTTCATGGCGGGTCGCGAAATGACGGCTTGGATCGCCGGTCTGAGCTTTCTGTCGGCGAACCTGGGCTCGCTGGAACTCATGGGCTGGGCGGCGGCGGCTTACCAGTACGGCATTCTGGCAACTCACTGGTACTGGATTGGCGCGATTCCAGCCATGCTTTTCCTGGCGCTGGTCATGATGCCGTTCTACTACATCTCCAAGACCCACTCGGTGCCGGGTTATTTGAAACTGCGCTACGGAGAAGCCGCCCGAACGCTGTCATCAGTGTCGTTTGCGTTCATGACGGTGTTGATGAGCGGCATCAACATGTATTCCATGGCACTGGTAATGAAAGTGGTGTTGGGTTGGGACATCAACTTCAGCATCTGGGTGTCGTCGCTCACGGTGGCGATCTACGTTGCGCTCGGTGGATTGCGCTCCGCCATCTTCAACGAGGTGCTGCAGTTCATTCTCATTTGGGCAGGCGCGCTGGTGATTCCGGTCATGGGATTGATCGAAGCCGGCGGCTGGACCAATCTGAAAGCGGAGATCGCGGTTCGCGCCTCTTCGGAATACACGCACTTGTGGTCGACCTTGGGCTCGTTCAAAGACAATCCTATGGGGATCCACTGGACCGGCATTGTGCTCGGCCTGGGCTTCGTGATTTCTTTCGGATACTGGACGACCGACTTCCTGGTGGTACAGCGCGTGTTGTCTGCCAAGGACCTGCGCGCGGCGAAGATGGCGCCGATCATTGGTGCTGCCTTCAAGATGTTCGTTCCGATTATCGTGATTTTGCCTGGACTGCTGGCGCTCGCGGTACTTCCGCAAAAGCTGGTCGGTGAGGGTGCAGCAATTGCCTCGGGCGGTCATAGCTACAACGAAGTGCTACCGCTGATGCTGGCGCGCTATGCCGGCCCAGGTCTATTGGGACTGGGTATTACGGCGCTGATCGCCGGGTTCATGTCGGGAATGGCGGGGAACGTCAGCGCATTCACAACCGTCTGGACGTATGACATCTATCGCGCGCTGATCAACAAGGATGCCAGCGACGAGCATTACGTCAAGATGGGGCGCTGGACTACTATCGTTGGCGTGCTGATCTCGGTCGCCACGGCGTACTTGGTGATGTCGTTCCTCAGCATCATGGACTACGTACAGGCGCTGTTCAGCTTCTTCATTGCTCCGCTGTTCGGCACGGTGGTGCTTGGCATGCTGTGGAAACGCACGTCGTCGCAGGGAGGGTTCTGGGGACTGCTGGCGGGCACGGTGTCGTCGATCGGAATGTGGGCCTGGGTGAAAGTCGATCCCACGGCGCTGCGTTATGTGGCGCTATCGCCGAATGCGCGTGATATGGCGGAAAACATGTACCGGGCGCTATGGTCGTGGGTGGTGTGCGTCATCGTGACCGTGGTCGTCAGTCTACTGACCAAGCCGAAACCCGAGGCGGAGCTGGTCGGGTTGGTGTACGGTGTGACCCCGATTCCTCACGAGACTGACGTAGCGCTTTGGGAAAAGCCCATATTCTGGGCAGTCGTGGTCGCAGTGGTATTCGTGATCCTTAACATCCTGATGTGGTGAAGGAACGCTCATGCGAAGTGGCGGTGGCATTTCTATCTGGTTCTTTGTCGGCGTCTCACTGCTGGTAAATGGCGCGCTGACTTTGGGCGCAGGATTGTGGGAGGTGGTTTATCCTCCTGCGAACCCGGTTGTGTTGTTTCGCCTTCACGCCAATGTGTGGTGGGGGGCGGTGCTGCTGATGCTTGGGGTCTTCTACAGCCTGCGCTTCTCACCTCGACGTGTGTCGTAGCCGTGATCGTTCCTCGAGTCTGACTTGATCACGCGTTATACTGCGCAATCGGAGATCCTATGAAATCAACGCTGATGTTGCTGGTGGTACTAGTCATGACTGCGCAATCGTATGCCAAGGTTTCAAAAGTCCCGGCGGGCAAGGTCGATGGCAAAGCGGTCGATCTTTATACCCTGCAAGACGGAAAAATCACGGTCAAAATTCTGACCTACGGCGGCATCGTAATGTCGCTCGAGGCGCCTGACCGCAAAGGCAAGATGGCCGATATCGTTCAGGGTTTCGACGGCCTCGACGGCTACGTCTCCACCGGCAACAAGCCCTACATGGGTGCCATTATTGGCCGTTACGCCAACCGCCTCGCGGGCGGCACATTCACGCTCGATGGCAAGGCCTATCACGTTCCTAAGAACAACGGCGACAACGCATTGCACGGCGGCCTGGTCGGATTCAACAAAAAGGTGTGGACCGGCAAAGAGATCAAAGACGGGGTCGAGCTGACCTACATTAGCCAGAACGGCGAAGAGGGATTCCCCGGGCACCCTCACCACCACGGTGCGCTACACGCTGATTGGGAACGAGTTGCGCATCGAGTATTCGGCGACCACGGACGCGGACACGGTGCTGAACCTCACCAACCACTCCTACTTCAATTTGAAGGGGCAGGGCAGTGGAGACATTCTCGGAACCCAGATGAAGATCTATGCACACCGTTACACTCCGGCGAACGCGAATCTGATTCCGACGGGCGAGTTGGCCCCGGTGGAGGGGACACCGTTTGACTTCCTGAAACCGACTGCGATCGGATCGCGGATCGACGCTGACAACGAGCAACTGAAACTGGCGGGCGGCTACGATCAGAACTGGGTGCTCGATGGCGGCGGCAAAAAGGTCGAATTGGCGGCTGAGGCTTACGAACCGACAACTGGCCGCGTACTTCAAGTGCTGACCGACCAACCGGGGATGCAGTTCTACACCGGTAATTTCCTTGACGGAACAGTGACGGGAACGGACGGCAAAGTGTACAACCGTCGTTTTGCGTTCTGTCTGGAGACGCAACACTACCCGGATTCACCCAACCATCCGAAGTTTCCCACCACCGAACTGAAACCGGGGGAGACGTTTCACTCCATGACCATCTATCGCTTCTCGGCACGCTAGCGAGAGGCGAAGTTCGAGGTTCGGGGCCGCCGATCGACGTTAACCTGATGTTCACTAAGGCGATACGTCCCTTCGGCATTCATTGACATTTAACACGGAGAGCCTTCTACTTCGGGGATACTAAGTAGTTAGCAAGCCGTGATTGACGGCGGCGCGCTACTAAGGAGTCCCGATGCCGGAACTGGCCAAAAGCGCTCTTGCGAACGGTTACCGCGTCCTGCGGTGGCTGACGGATATCCACAATAATTCCACAACGAAACGCGTTCATGTAGCGGCAGTTTGCTATCGGCTGAAGAATGATGAGCCGGAGTTCTTGCTGGTGCGCACGCGCAGTGGACGCTGGACCTTTCCCAAGGGAGGGGTTGACGGCGATGATACCCATGCTGACGCAGCGGCGCGCGAGGCGTATGAAGAAGCGGGCGTGAAGGGACGGATTGAACACAAGCCGTTCCATTCGTATTACCACTCCAAACGTAATCCAATGCGCCCGCATCGGTCGGTTGTGCCGGTGCACGCGCATCTGTGCGAAGTCGAAAGATTAGTACCTCCCAAAGAAGACTATCGAAACCCGACATGGTTCAAAGCCGACAAGGCTCGGCGGCGGCTTCGTGAAAACCGCACGCCGGAGTTGGCCAGTGAAGTGATCTTGGTCATCGACAATGCCATGAGTCGCATCCGCGCCCGCCTCAAGCAATAATCAGGTCCCCGCATCTGGGCGCTATAGTCGTGTATAACACTACAAAAATTATTCATGCGGTTGTTTAGAATCAGTCGGTTAGGCGGAAATCGTTCGCAAGTTATCATTCTAAAGGAGTTATACGTATCCATATCTGCCCGTAGGACTTAGCTGGCAAAAACGGCGGTTTGGGCCCGAAAACTCGACATACTTTTCATACTTTACATACAGGCATTTGGCATACTTTCAATACAAGTCATACTCACTTCCGACGCCACAGGACGATGTCAAAGAACAAATTCTCTTGCGCGCTGGGCGCGGATGGAGGCAGAGACACGTCTCCCCTTGCCTCACGATGCGTTTTTACAGCATGGGGACGAGGCAGGAAAGGACAGAGGTCACGCCGCCGTGTGATAAAGGGGTTCGGCGAAACGTTCAAAGGCACATTCGAAACCCGCGAATAGCTGGGCCGATCGGCCCCGCCCTAGCCAACACCGGGCTAAAAAGGAGCACCCAGATTAGTTAGCTCCTTGGACTGATTGGATAAGGTCGAAGGCTCGATCGAACCCGAGTAGTCTTTTGTGATTGAGGACAAAAAGACGCTGGGGAAGGAAGGAGCCTTCGATGAAGATTATAGGATGCGATTTTCATCCCAGCTGGCAGCAAGTGGCGTGGTTGGACGCCGAGACGGGAGAAACAGGCGAGCGCAAGCTGGTGAACGGTGACGGTGAGGCCGAGCGGTTCTATCGCGGCTTGGCGGAGCCGGCGCTGGTGGGAGTGGAAGCCTGCGGCAACAGTCAGTGGTTCCTGGAGTTGCTGCAGCAGTTAGGGCACGAGGTGTGGGTAGGAGATGCAGCGCAGATCCGAGCCAGCTACGTGAGGAAGCAGAAGACAGACAAGCGGGACGCGGCGCACATTCTGAAGCTGCTGGTGGAGAATCGGTTTCCGAGGTTGTGGATGCCGATCGGCGAGCAGCGAGACGTGCGGCAGTTGCTGATCCATCGGCACAAGCTGGTGGAGATTCGGACGCGAGTGAAGAACGGGCTGCAGCATCTGGCAATGAATCGTGGCATGCAGAAGAAAGCAAGCTGTGGAGTGCGGCGGGACAGAGAGCCCTGCGCGAACTGCCACTGCAAGGCTGGGCTGCACGGCGGCGGGCGGACTTGCTGGGATTGCTGCAAAGTCTCGACCAGCAGATCGGCGAGCTGGACCGGGCGGTGGAAGAAGAAGCTCAGAGAGACAAAATGGCGCAGCTGTTAAGAACGCAACCGGGAGTGGGACCGATCACGGCGCTGGCATTCGTGGTGACGATCGGCGACGTCTCGCGCTTTCGACGGGGCAAGCAGGTGGCCAGCTATCTGGGGCTGATTCCGCGCGAGCACTCCTCGGGCGGGCGGCAACGGTTGGGGGCGATCAGCAAGCAGGGCAACCGGTTTGTGCGCACGCTGCTGGTGGAAGCGGCGCACAGCGCCAACCGGCTGGACGAAGGGTTTCGCAAGACGTATCAGCAGCGCTGCCATCGCATGGCGAAAGGCGTGGCCAAGGTGGCGGCGGCAAGAAAGTTGGCCGTACGACTCTACTGGATGCTGCGCACCAACACCGCGTATCCGGAGATCGTTCGCATCGAGAGCAGCCCGCGGGTGGCCCTGGTCGGCGCAAGCCAGACCGATGGATTGATTGGGCGCTCTCGCCTCCCGTAGAGACGGGAGGTTCGCATAGAAGAATCATGGTCGCTGTCGTGGGCCGTATCGATGGTTGGTGGAACGAAGTAGGTTCCGCCGAAATGTGATTCAACGCGAGTTCTCCAGTGGTCCTGGTCCTCAACCGCACGGACAAGTGGCAAGAAAAACGGTGCTCGCGCACCGCTCAGGAGAATTATCGCTTGACAACGCCTTCGACCTTATCGAGGGCCACCCGCCATAGATATCAGCCGTCGGTCCCTTTCCCCACATTTGCCAGTGGTATCTTCAGTTCTCATGAAACAACACCGTAAAGCATCTGTTGAACTGGACAAAAGAAAGGCAAATATGAGCCGCGGGATATGTTGATTGGATAAGGTCGAAGGCTCGATCGAACCCGAGTAGTCTTTTGTGATTGAGGACAAAAAGACGCTGGGGAAGGAAGGAGCCTTCGATGAAGATTATAGGATGCGATTTTCATCCCAGCTGGCAGCAAGTGGCGTGGTTGGACGCCGAGACAGGAGAAACGGGCGAGAGAAGCTGGTGAACGGTGACGGTGAAGCGGAGCGGTTCTATCGCGCTTTGGCGGAGCCGGCGCTGGTGGGAGTAGAGGCTTGCGGCAACAGTCAGTGGTTTATCGAGTTGTTGCAGCGGTTAGGGCACGAGGTGTGGGTAGGAGATGCGGCGCAGATCCGAGCCAGCTATGTGCGGAAGCAGAAGACGGACAAGCGGGACGCGGCGCACATTCTGAAGCTGCTGGTGGAGAATCGGTTTCCGAAGTTATGGGTGCCGTCGGCCGAGCAGCGAGACGTGCGACAGTTGCTGATTCATCGGCACAAGCTGGTGGAGATACGAACGCGAGTGAAGAACGGGCTGCAACACTTGGCAATGAATCGCGGCATGCAGAAGAAGAGCAAGCTGTGGAGTGCGGCGGGACAGAAAGCGCTGCGCGAGCTGCCGCTCGAGGGTTGGGCGGGGAGGCGGCGCCAGGATTTGCTGGGGTTGCTGAAGAATCTCGATGAGCAGATTGGTCAGCTGGACCAGGCGGTGGAAGAAGAAGCTCAGAGAGACAAAATGGCGCAGCTGTTGCGGACGCAGCCGGGGGTGGGTCCGATCACGGCGCTGGCGTTTGTGGTGACCATCGGCGATGTCACGCGCTTTCGGCGAGGCAAGCAGGTGGCCAGCTATCTGGGGCTGATTCCGCGCGAGCGCAGTTCGGGCGGACGACAGCGGCTGGGAGCGATCAGTAAGCAAGGCAACCGGTTTGTGCGCACCCTGCTGGTGGAAGCGGCGCACGGCGTCAACCGGCGGGATGAAGGATTTCGCAAGACCTATCAGCAGCGCTGCCATCGTATGGCGAAAGGTGTGGCCAAGGTGGCAGCGGCACGCAAGTTGGCGGTACGACTCTACTGGATGCTGCGCACCAACACGCCGTATCCGGAGATCGTTTCGATCGAGAACAGCCCGCGGGTGCCCCTGGTCAGCGGAAGCTAGACCGTAGAATTGATTGGGCGTTCTCGCCTCCCGTAGAGACGGGAGGTTCGCATAGAAGAATCGTGGTCGCAGTCTTGGGGCCGTATCGATGGTTGGTGAAACGAAGTTGGTTTCACCGCAAAGTGATTAACGCGAGTTCTC
Organism: uncultured Acidobacteriaceae bacterium; assembly: GCA_963696575.1. Taxonomy (GTDB): domain Bacteria; phylum Acidobacteriota; class Terriglobia; order Terriglobales; family Acidobacteriaceae; genus DASRAA01. Next base: position 320,710 of record CAVOKT010000011.1, on the reverse strand, counting down.
CAGTGACTTTCGTCCTCAATCATGCTGGCGAACGAGCGGTGCTACGCACCGCCACGGGAGAACTCTCGCTTGACAACGCCTTCGACCTTATCGAGGGGCACCCAGATTAGTTAGTTCGTTGGCCGGGCCAGCCGCCGACTCGTCCGTCCCCGAGGCCGTAGGCAGCGGCCTCAACCAAAGAGAGACAATCACCGATCATGCGGGACTTTGTTTCTGATGGAGGCATCGTCGGAGACGTAGAAGATCGGCCCTTTCGTCCGGTGTTCGATGATCTCAGATACACCGTTCACTTTGACTAAAACGAAGCCAGGATACTCAGAAACGCCATTGATAGGCTTGTCCGTCCCGCTAACCTCTTCCAAAACATCTCCGCGTCTGTTCTTCAGGATGAATTTCGCATTCGCCCCAAAGGGATTCGAGTAGTAGTTGAGTGTCAGTGAGACGTCCTGCCTCTTGAGGCCTGGCGGAAGCTTTATCCAAACCGGAAGCCTTGACTCGTCCGCCAGTTGGAAGCTTGATTCGAGACAGCCAGTCAGCAAACTGCACACGCAAATGGAGACAGTAGCAAAGAGCATTCGGATTTTCAAGTTGACAACTCCATAAATACAGCTAGTTTGCCGAATTTTGAGTTCATCCTGCTTTGGCCATCGCACAAAGCTACGGCTGGTGGCCCATAATTGCCTTCTGTTGGCAATTATGGGAGTTCGAAGCTGTACGTTCTGTTTCTCCACGATTCAATCCCCACACCGCAATTCTCTCCACTCGCATAGTTGCGATAACTGGTCCATTTCCAGTCTTCCGGCCTGTCCACCAGCTTGCGCTTCACCGGATTCCGGTGAATGTACTTCAGTTTCTCTGTGAACTCCTGTCCCACTACGTTTCTGTCGTAATAGCGCTTTTGCCAGAAGGCGGTCGCTGCATGTGACACCGCATGCGCCTGCTTTCCCGCTTAGCCGAACTGATCTTCAGCGACTGAATAGCGTTGGCAACGGTGCCTCGCTCGGGCTCGGAGAGCAGCAGATGCACGTGCTCGGGCATCACTACGAAAGCGTATACACGCATACGATAGAGCTTTCGCGTGCGTTCCAGGGCCTTCACAAACAGATCGCGAACGGCTGGATTGGCAAGGTGCAGATATCGATGGTAGCAGGTGAACGTTATGAAGTGAGCGGAACGAGAGTGGTGGAAACGATAGAGCCCGCGTGGCACGGAACAAGTGTAGCCCGTCGAACCCCACAATTGCCAAAGGAAGGCAATTGTGGGCCACCCTCGAAACAGCGCTAAATCGAGTTTTTCAGCAAGCGGCTAGAGGTCCCGTAGAGGTCTAGCTCGACTCATCTGATGGGCCTGGCTCATCTTTAGGGACCTTGCGGTTGTAGTCGGGCCAGATGAAGCGCAGGGGCGACTTCAGGCCGTGCACGATCAGGAAGCGCAGGATCTCCCACTGCTCGCGGCCGCTGACATCGTAGGCGCGTAGTCCGACATAGGCGGCGATGCTGAAACTCACGAACAAGTTGAGGATGAAAATGACGCCGATTCCGGCGATGGCCTCATAGAACCAGGTGCGGCCCATGCTTCGAGCGCCGAAATGAGCAACTGCCAGAGCCAGGGTGCCAGTGGAGAGGGTGACGTGGCGCACGTCGAGAGGCAGTCCGAAGAAGTGCCCGATCACGGGGGTGAAGCCGAGCAGGTAGCCCAGCACGATACTGGTGCTCCAGCCGCCGAGGTTGCGCTGCAGGGAGCGCGAGATGCGCTTCATCCGGACTTGGCCGACGCGCAGGCCCAAGGGATGCTGGGCGACGGCATCGGTCAGGCGATAGTACACGGCGAAGTTCTCGCACCAGCCGCCGGCGAGCGCGGCCATCCACAAAATGACGCCGGTGACGGCGGCGTAGAAAGCGGTGCCCGAGGCGGTCGGACTAAGGGTTTCGTAAACGTGGGTGGCGGATTCGTGCGCCAAGTACGACTGGGAGAAGACGAGCAACCAAAGGCGCTCGAAGAAAATCGCGCCGATGCTGACTGCGAACACGTTGCCCAGAGCGGCTGCCAGTTGGGTGCTAGTGATGCGCGAGACGAAGTCAGTCAGCTTGTTTTCGCGCTCCACGCCGCGGTTCTCGCGAATGATCCCGGCGAAGGTCGCGGCCGTGGCCGCGGGCTGCTTGGTGGCGAGAACCAGTCCCAGGATTTGAAGAAAAATGAAGCTGACCGCGTAGTTAGTGCCCGCGGCGAAGCCCTCGACGAACGGCGGCGCATGGGAGTCAACGATGCGGAGCTTTATGGCGGCGGTGATGACAGTGAGCAGGCCTCCGCCGAGGGCGGCCGCCCACATGTGCCAATACTCGCGGCGATTGTGGGCGATGTAATGCTCACCGCTGTGTCCAGTGCGCTCCACCATCTTGCGGGCGATGAGGTTGAGGTTCTCACGCAACAGAGCCCTGAGGCTGAGATCAGAGAGGCGGCCTTCCATGAGTTGGCCGAGCAATCCGTGAACCGCCAGGAGCTTGGCGCCATGGGTGTCGGCGGTGAGGACGTCGACGATGGACTCCATGCGGGCCAGGCAGGCCGAGATTTTTCGCATGTCGAAAATCAGCTCGACGCTGACGCCTTCGTTCTCCATGTGCTGGTGGACCTGCACCATTTCGGTGCGGCAGCGGTGCACCACTCCGTGCCATCGCGCCTGAGCGGTATGAAGCTCGTCGGGCTGCGAGGCGACCAGTAACTGCTCGGTGGCGGAAAGGATCTGGTAAAAGGGCGACTCAGAGACGCCGGACGACGAAGTGCGCACACGGACTTCGGGATTGAGTCCGAGAGCGCTGACCCGGGAGCTCAGCAGGCGCATCGCCTCCTGCAAATCGTGGTACTCGTGGCTGGCGAAAAGGGCGTCAGTAGGGGGCGTCAATACGACGATGAGCCGTTGAAATACTTCGGTCGGGCTGGCAAGAAACCGCCGCGCGCTTCGCTCGTTGGGATAGATCGTTACCACGACTTTCGCGGCGTCGGACTGCTCACGGGCGGAGGGAAGAACGCGGGCGGAGATGCGATGTCCAATCTCAGAGATGAAACTGTGGTCGGACGGAATGCCGGCCTCCGCGAACAACGGGACGCAGTTCATTTCGGAGAGCAGTTCGGCGAATGCAGCCTGGAAACGGGTGCGCGGTTCGACGTTGGTCTCGAGGTACTCGACGAAACCGGAAAGCCCAGAAAGGTCGGCGACGGAGGAACTGGATTTGCGCATCCAGGTAACCAACCCGACGAGAGAGGCGATGCGCTTGCGAAGGGTCTTCGCATCGCAGAAGTCATCGACCAGCCGAACCAACTGTCGCGGGGCAATGCGGGCGGGTTCCAATCCAGCACCGGGAGCGCCCGGCGAGGATGGGGGGATCTGGCGCAGGGAGTCTGGTTCGCCCAGAGTTTCGGTTTCGGTCGACACGCTCACATTGTCCGACAGGCGAGGCGCGATGCCAAGCCCAGCAAGAGAGCCTTTGCGCCGAGGCGATTTCTGTTGCGTCACCAGCGGGACATCCAGTTGTGGAACTGAATTATCCCGCCGGAGTCGCATCAAAGAAATACCGGAAGCCTCCAACAAGGAAGTGACTGAACATGCAATGCCGGTCGCAATCCGACGAGCATGCAAGAGATCAGTCGCTGGTCATGATAAAAAGAGGCTTGTTTTCGAAGCTCTTGTAATACGGACGCAGCCGATCAATGTTGTAGTGTTCTTTCACATTCACGATCTTTTTGGTCGCGGTCACGGTGTCGATCGGTATGTTGTCATACCGGCCATTCTTCAGCACTACCAGGCGCCCGTGAATCCCGCGAAGGAGCAGATCGAGCGCGAGGTTTCCGTAGGCCATGGGAGCGATGGAGTCGATCGCGTCCGGGTCACCGCAACGGACGAGGTAACCCAGCTTCTGGTTGATCACGTCGACGGTTTTGCCGTCGTTGTACTTGGGCGACAGTTCCTTGATTTTGTCCGACACCAGTTCGCCGATGCCACCGAGCTTCTTATGGCCGAATGCGTCGGCTGCGTCGTTTTCGAAAACCATCTCGCCGCCTTCGAACATGGCGCCCTCCGAAACCAGCACGACCGAGTAACGGCTGGGATTACGACGGCGATCTATGCTCAGGAGCTCGGTCAACCGTTCGATATCGAATTTTTGCTCTGGTATCACGCATCGATTCGCAGCCCCAGCCATCGTCGGCAGCATGGCAGTGAACCCGGCATAACGCCCAAAAACCTCGAGAACCATGAAGCGCTCATGCGATCCCGCCGAAGTGCGGAGCCGATTTGTCATCTCGATGGTGCGAGTGACACAGGTGCTGAAACCAATGCAGTAGTCGGTTCCCGGAACGTCGTTGTCCATCGTCTTGGGAATCGCCACCACCTTTACTCCCTCTTGAAAGAGGCGGACGCCGTAACTCAACGTGTCGTCGCCTCCGATGGGGATCAGGTTCTCAATTCCAAGCCATTCCAGGGTTTTTAGAACTTCGGGAGTCAGGTCGTTTTTGTCCGCCGAGTACGCATCTTGCAGATGCTTCGGGACACTCGCCTTGCTTACTTTGCTGGGATTGGTTCGTGAGCTGTGGAGGAAAGTTCCTCCGGTGCGACCGGCGCGATTGACCAGTTCTTCCGTGAGAATCTGGTAGTTATCGCTGTTGTCATATTCGGCGTCCCGCACGGTATCGACCAGGCCTGCCCATCCCCGCCGCAGTCCGACCACGCTGTAGCCTTCGCGGAGCGCCCGATGGTGACCGCGCGAATTGCCGGGTTTAGACCTGGTACATCGCCGCCGCCTGTCAGAATTCCGATTACACCCTTTTTCCCACTCGTAACCATAATGATCCTTCCTCCAAAGAATGAAAAGTATGAAGCGAATCCATTAAACACGAATCCGCGGCGTCAGTGCTGTGACGTTTCGCACTGTACCTCGGTCTCGATGCCGAGGCCGCCCGGAGAACAGCGAAAACGCGACGTCAATGGCCTCTCACGTCGGACGAAACTCGATATACTCTCAGAACGAATCTGGGCTCAACCGGGCACCAATTGGAACCTAATGGCTACCGAACCCTCAACGTCGACACTGAACGAACAGGACCTGCGCGACCTCGGATTTGGCGCGGTCGTTTCCCGCGAGAGCCAACGAGCGCCTGCTGAATCGGGACGGAAGCTTTAATGTGAGCGTACTGGTCTGCGCTTCTGGTCGTCTTTCAGCGCTTATCACGCCATGCTCACAATACCGTGGTGGCAGTTTTTTGGAGCTACGGCCCTGTTGTATCTGGTGGTGAACGCAGCGTTCGCCGCCGCCTACCTGGCCTGCGGACCCGGCGCGCTGGGCAGCGACGCCGCGGGAATGGAACACCACACGTATCTGCGCGCATTTTTCTTCAGCGTGCAAACGCTGTCCACGATCGGTTATGGGCAGGTGGTTCCAATTGGGACTCGCCGCCAATGCGCTGGTGACACTGGAATCGCTGGTCGGGCTGATGGGTTTCGCCATTGTGACCGGCCTGCTGTTTTCCCGATTTTCGCGGCCGACTGCCAAGTTGCTTTTCAGCCAGCATGCCTTAATTGCGCCCTACCAGAACATTCACGGCGTTAGAGTTTCGCGTCGCCAACGCCCGTTCGAACGAGCTGATCGAAGTTTCGGCGAAAGTACTGCTCAGCCGGTTTGAACAAGTTGACGGCGTCAGGACCCGCCGCTACTACACCCTCGAACTCGAACGTCCGCGGCGTAACCTTTCTGCCGCTAACTTGGACGGTAGTGCATCCCATCGACGCGCGCAGTCCGCTCTACATGGAAACGCCAGAGTCGCTGGCTAGTTCGCAGTCGGAATTTCTGGTCCTGCTGAGCGCGTTCGACGAGACATTTTCGGCCACCGTTCAAACGCGGACTTCTTATATTCCCGGACGAGGTTTTATGGGGCTTCCGGTTCGCCAACGCCTTCATCATCAGTCACTCGGCCAACAACAAAGTCGCGATAGATATGCGGCAGTTTGACAAAGTCGAGTCGGCGCAGCCCTCCCAACCCGCACTAAATCGTTGATTCCTGTCGCTTCGTCTGGAACAATGGGGTGCTTCAAGGTTTTGGCGGTGTGTCTTTAGAGGTCCTATCAATAAGCCTTTCCGAATCCGTACCGGATGGTGATGAGCCGTCCGCACTTAAACGATTGGAGGAAGTATGGCCGAAGCGGTAGTTGACGGGATTAAGCGTGCCTCGGGCTGGTCCATTGCTCTGGGCTTTCTGATGATACTGGCGGGCATTATTGCCATCTGTGCGCCACTTTTCGCCGGCGTACTCATTGTTTACGTCGTCGCATGGACTGCGATCTTCAATGGCGTAGCACAGCTCATCTATGGTTTCCGCGCCCACAGTGGCGGCAAGCTGGTGCTGGAGGTCCTGCTGGGATTGTTGTACATCGTTGCGGGCATTTTCATCCTGATGCATCCGGGTGGGGGCCTGCTTGCTTTAACCCTGATTATCGCGTCATTCCTCCTGGTCTATGGCGTTATCGCGCTCGTGCTGGCGTTCCAGATGCGCCCGCATCCGGGTTGGGGTTGGATCTTGTTCGACGCGATCATCACCATCTTGCTGGGCGCCCTAATTTGGGCGCACTGGCCCATCAATAGTGCATGGGTGATTGGGACCCTGGTTGGAATTAGCTTCATCGCATCCGGCGTATCCAGGCTGATGCTATCGTTCGCTGTACGAAAGCTGGCCGGAAGAGCGGCCTGATTTCGGCATGCGAAGAATCAAAAGGGGACCGCGCTAGTATTGCGGTCCCTTTCTCGCCCGATCTGGTTTCGAGGAGCACATCTGGATCGTCTAACCCATTTTGGCGCCTAGGTCAGGCGTCACCGCAGCGGTTGACCTGCATCACATCATTCCTGGCCGTTCCGCGTTAAAACAGGAGTAACAATACGAATGAATGGTAGCTGTCGCGCTCGCTCCGTTCACTTCTCCTATCCTTTGACGCGACACCATGCCATTCGCTGAGGAACCCCACCGCGTGGGGAGATTGGTCGCTTGCAATGGCCACGGCATCGCTCACTGCATCCGGTGTGGGCATCCACAATGTGCTCATTGCCACAGATTTCTCTCATCACTCCACTGCCGCTATCGATTACGGGCTCAACTTCGCACATCGTTGCGGCGCGCACACTGAAATTGTCTATGTGTTGCCGACCGACGAGTATGCGCTTGCGGGTCCGGAGGCGCTGACGGCATCGAAAGACGCTGCACGGCGGGACCTGCTGGAGCTGAAGACCAAACTGCGCCGTAGCTACGCGTTCGAAGAAGACGTGGACTATCGCGTGAGTATGCTCGAAGGTCCTACAGCCGATTGTCTATTGCAGTTGGCCCATGACAAGAGGATCGACTTGATTGTTGTCGGCACCCACGGTCGCAGCGGCATGGGCAAAATTATCCTTGGATCGGTGGCGGAGAAGATCTTCCGGCGCTCTTCTGTGCCAGTGCTGACGATTGGCCCCAACCTTCGCAGGCCCAGGGATGTTGCCGGCGCCCACCACTTTCTTGCGCCTTGCGACTTAACGCCCAGGTCCCATCCGGCGGTGCAGTTTGCGTGTTCCTTGGCCAGAGAGAATAACTCGCAGCTTACCGTCCTCCACGTGATCGATCACGCTAACGGTGGAATGAAGTTAGATCCGGAGCGCGTCAAGCAGGAGATCAGGGAGCAACTTGCCCAAATTGTAGCAAAGCACGCCGAAGGAGTGGACGTACGCTACCGGGTTGAGACGGGAAAGGTTTCAGCCAAGGTTATTGATGTGGCCAGAGAGAACGACGCGGATCTGATCGTCCTGGGGGTCAGACCTTCGTCGGGCATGCTCGATCGGTTCATGTGGCCGATAGCCTATGAGTTAGTGCGCGAAGCCGCGTGCCCGGTACTCACCATTCGCGGGGCGGTTCCGTCTCGCTGACGAGATTGGGCTGCGGCCAGAATCAGGCATGTGTGATCCGGTGGCGGGCAACACATGCCTCATTTTTGGCTCACCGACGGCCCGCATTTCATTTCTGCCAACACACTCCTGCGATTTGGCACGGGCGGGTGAATGTTATAAAGTTCACGGACAGGAGGAGTCATGCAACGGACCGTCCGCCATTTACTCGTCTGCGTGCTAGCGTTTTCTTCTGCGTGCTGCCTGGCACAGGCCGCCAAGCCCGGTGAGCAACCGCTCCAGACGCAACAGCAAACGAGCCCGTCGGCTCAGCCCTTAAGCCCTGAAGCTCTGGCAAAACTGACCGACAAAGTGAGGCATGCGTTGGTCATGCTCCCGTATTACGGAGTTTATGACAACCTGTACTTCAAAATGGACGGGCGAACGGTGACCTTGTTGGGACAGACGATCAATCCTAGTACCAAGTCCGGAGCGGCAAGCTCGGTCAAACACATCGAGGGCGTGGAAAAGGTCATTAACAACATCGAGGTATTGCCTCCCAGTTCTTCGGATACTCGAATTCGAAAGGCGGTTTACCACGCGATTTACAGCTATGGCCCGCTATTCAAGTATGCGCACGGCGTTGTGCCTCCGATTCACATTATTGTGAGAAACGGAAGGGTGACGCTGGAAGGCGTCGTCGACACCGAATCGGACAAGCAGATGGCAGGGATGCGCGCCAACCAGGTGCCCGGAACGTTCCAAGTTACCAACAATTTGCGCGTCGTCAATCCGACCGAGGGTGACAAGAAAAAGGGCTGAAGGTTTCGTCGGCCCTCAAGAGTCAAGCTTCCGCAGCGATACCGGGAGTGGGGCTTTCCATCCTGAATTGCTTTGCGCCAGGATTGCCGAATACCGCGATCAACTTGGCTCGCAGTCCGGTGGTCCGTCGCAGATCTCTCCAGATGTCCAACCATTCGTGGAACGCGATCCGCAGCGGATTGAATGTATTGATGTTCGCGGTCAAGCCGTAAACGCACGGCTCTTGTTCAGGCTCAAAACTCCCAAACCATCGATCCCAGATGATCAATATGCCAGCGTGATTGCGGTCGATGTACTGCGGGTTCGTCGCATGGTGAACGCGATGATGCGACGGCGTGTTCAGCACCGACTCCAACGGCCCCATACGGTTGATCAGTTCGGTATGAATCCAGAACTGGTAGAGGAGGCTGATGGCCTGCATAGTGAAGATCATGATGGGCTGGAATCCCACCAGGGGCATCCATAGCCAGAAGACGAACGAAAAGAACCCACCCGTCCAAGTCTGCCGTAACGCCGTACCCAGGTTATAGCGTTGCGACGAATGATGTACCACGTGCGACGCCCAGAAAAACCGGCATTCGTGGCTGGTTCGATGAAACCAGTAGTAGCTGAAATCGTCGGCGAAGAATGCGAGCGTCCAAGCCCACCACTGGTAACCAATCGAAAAGAACGCGAAGCGGTGTACCCAGGTAAAGATGGCGAACACCATGCCTTTTGACACCAAGCTGACCATCACGTTGCCGACGCCCATCGTCAGGCTAGCCGCAGTGTCCCTGCCTTCGTACAGATCGCGCCGCATGACGGCGTCAACAATCGCTTCGGCTACAACGAGCAGGATGAATGCTGGAATCGCAAGGTGAATCAGGTCGGGCATGGGTACACGACTCGTGCTGTGGCGATTTTACTGGAGTGCATAAGCAAACGGAAGCCGCACTCACCCAGCGGCCCTGTGTATGGTTTCACCCAGTGCTATGCCGCGCCCTTCAGCACGAGTTGGTCTGCCGGCGAGAAGGCGTGCGAGCGGATCATCATTGTGCTGAGCAGGGAAGTCAGCCCTGACGACGCCAGGATCATGGCAATCACCACGAATTGGTAGATGGCCGCGTACATCGGATTCGCGCCCGACAGCAGCATTCCTGTCATTAACCCAGGAATCCAAACGATGCCCAGGGAACGCAGGTTATCAATGGCCGGGATCAGCGACGAGTGAATGCTGGACTCGGCATAAGTTGCAACCGTCACTTCAGGAGCGGCACCCAGGGCCAGGGCGGTCTCAATCTCGCCCGCATGGGCCAGCACCTCGGAGCGAAAGCGGTTCAATGCCAATCCGTTGGTGTTCATCGCATTCGCGATGATCATGCTTCCTACGGGGATTAGGGACGTAATTGCCGTGTCGATCACGCCAGCCCATGTCATGATTGCGGTGACGAGTCCCGCCCCGACCGCAATGGAGTACGTGGAGACCTTGGCGGCGCCGGGAATATTCTTCGCCCGCTTGGCCGAGATCGATCCCGCTGCCAGCACCATTCCGGTCAGCAGAAATACGCTCGTCCAGCGCGGTGCCTTGAGCAGCAGTGCCAGGATCGAGCCGACGGCAACGATTTGCACAATGCCGCGCAGCAACGCAATGGCCGCATCGCTTTCCAGGTGAACATTGCGTCGTCGCGCCAGCAGCACAACTGCCAGCGCCATCACCGCAGCGATCGCTGCTTGTGCCAAGCCCAGCGCGATCTGAGAGGGGAACAGAGACTTAAGCACCCAGCACCTCCAATGCGGTTCCACTGTGCGTCAGGAGTCCAGCCTCCAGCACAAGAACGCGGTTACACATTCGGCGGGCCTGTTCGCGATCATGCGTTACCATGACACACGTCAAGCCGTGATCTCGAACCAGGCTGGCGATGAGCTCTTCGATACCGAGCTTCGCGTCCTCGTCCAAGGCCGACGTTGGCTCGTCCAGCAGCAGTACCTCGGGATCGTTCGCCAGCGCGCGGGCCAGCGAAACTCTTTGTTGCTCGCCTCCCGAGAGCACCGACACCTCCCGTGCGGAAAATCCGGGCAGTCCCACGCGCTCGAGCAGGCTGGCAACCGTTTCAGCGGTCACCGTTTCGCCCCTTTGCGCAGGCCCGAAACGCAGGTTCGATGCAACGTCACCCGGAAAAAGAAACGGACGCTGTGTGACCATGCCGACCCGGCGCCTGAGTTCGCGGGGAGGCACTTGGCGATAGTCCTGCCCGTCGATGTACACCGTGCCGCTGGTGGGCTCATCGAGACGATTCAGCAGGCGAAGCAGGGAACTCTTGCCCGAGCCGCTCGCGCCCACGATCCCCAACAGATCGCGGGCGGCAACGTCGAACGATATATCGCTCAGGATGGTCTTGCCCGTCACGACTCGGCCCAGCTTTTCAGCGCGCAACACAGGTTCGAGTCGAGCCTGACGGTTGGTAGCGCTCATGAAGTCAAGGGCCCGTAATAGATCTTCGTCTCGTATTCGATGACCACTTGACCATGTTCGGCGTAATTGGCGAACAGATCGGGGAGGGCGCGCAGCATCACCTCCGCGGCGGGGCCTTCCTTGGGGACGTACGACGACGACAACAGGCGGCCCTGCAGGCCTTCCAAGTCGAAGCGCTGGCGGGTTTGTTGCGAGATGAATTGCACGATATTAGGTGCGAAGAATTTTGTGATCACCTCGGAGCTTGCAACGGTCTTATGGTTGACCCGCTGATAGTCGATGGAGTGTTGCTGGAGAAAACTGTCATAGGCCCTGAGAAATGGTGTGCTTTGTATATCCCGGTCATGCCAGATCAGGACCGTCCAGCCGCCCGGCTTGAGGATGCGGGCAAATTCTGTCCGAGTCGGTTCGGGCCGAAACCAATGGAATGCCTGCCCCGCCAAGACGAAGTCGACCGATGCATCGGCGAGCGTGGTTTGTTCCGCGCTGCCGTCGATCATGGCGAAGTTCGGGAACCGCGTCAGATATTGCTTCCCGGCCTCGCGCATTTCGAGATTGGGCTCGACACCAATGACCCGATTGCCATTCTGTAGCACGACCTCAGCCAACAGGCCCGGACCGCAACCAACATCCGCTACGAGATGCTCTGGCCTTAGACCGCACACCTTTTGGAGCGCCTGTAGGACCTCTGGAGAGTAGTGGGGACGATACTTAGCGTAATCTTTCGCACGGTCAGAAAACCGTGCCACGGGATCGCGAGCGAGCTCGGACATGGGTGTTATCTTATCGTGAGCGATGCATGCGTTCGGGTAGCGCCAAACTTCCACTTGCTGTGGCCATAGCTGCGGCGATTCGCCGGATTCCCCGCGGACGGGTCAGTACCTACGGTGCGGTCGCCGAGGCTGCTGGCTATCCACGATGCGCACGGCATGTTTCGAAGGTCCTGAAGCAGGTGCCGGACCTGCCCTGGCAGCGGGTACTGGGCGCCGGAGGCCGCATCTCCTTGCCGGGCGAATATGCATTTGAGCAACGTTTCCTCCTGGAATCTGAGGGAGTGCGATTTAAGGGCCGCCGGGTAGACCTGGCGGTCTATGAACATCACTTTTCGGGCACGAGTCGCCGGCGGGTTACTCTCCGTCAACCCGGAAAGAAGTCCCCTTAAAGTGGCACAACCAGTATCCAAGAAGTTTCTTCCCAATCGCCTCCAACTGACCTAAAATCATGAGTATCGCAAGTTTTTTATGTTTAAGGCGCAGATCACAATTGTCGCTCTTGTTCTGCTGGTTCTGACCACGGGACTTTCGGCCCAGCGTTACACGGGGCACGATCACGCGGTGTTTCATCGCCAGCCGCAACCCCCGCCTCCATCAGCAAGACATCAGCCATCCCCAGGAGCCACGGTCACGAGTCACCCCAGGACGACGACGTCGGCATCTGTTTCGCCTCAGCAGACCACCTCTCGCCCAGCCACTTCTCCGGGCAAGCTGGATGTGGAATCGAACCACGCCGCAACTCCTGCTAAGACCGCACCACCCCTCGAGAGTACTCCGCGCCTCTAAGTGTTTCACGGCTGCCATGATGGATTGAGCAACTTGCCATTCTCCGCGAGCGTAGCCGAAAATTAACACTTCTGTAGCACTGCGGGGTTATAAGATAACCATCTATGCAAGAGAAACCCTTGGAGATTGAACGCGTTGAGGATGCGGGAGGAGCCAGCGTCATTTTTCGCTTGCACGGCCCGTTGCTGTTGGGAAACTTTTTCAGCTTTCAGTCGATGGTGCGGAGCGACCAAGCCAAACTGCTCATCGTGGACGTAGCTGACGTACCCTACATCGATTCGGCAGGCATAGGTTGCCTGGTGGGCGCACACGTTTCACGCGAGAACGCTGGCCGTAAGCTTGTCGTCGTCGGGGCTTCTGAGCGCCTGCTCAACTCGCTAAAGGCCACAAAAGTGGATCAGTTGTTTACCTTCGCGCGCAGCGTCGAAGACGCTCGCTCCAGGAACCCGAATTCTTAGCGTCGAAAGCGAGAACAAATAGACCGGCCTACGCGTCATTACGGGTAGCCGGTTTCACGGTCGTACTGACACGTTTTGTCCTGTGTAGGGCACTGTTTTGTCGGCGCGATCAGTCAGGTCGATTCCTGCCCCGTGGTTCTGGCTGACAAATACGACCTGAAATGTCCGGCTCGGCAACATTCCGGGAAACTTCCCGGTCCGCTCGCCTATCTCGAGCGTTTGCGTGGCCTCGCTCCATCGAATCGGGATCGTCGCATAGACGCCCTTCTCATAGTTGTATCCGTCGTTCTCGTCTTCGTAGAGCGTGAATGCGCCGTCCGCTCCGCGATAAATGCGAAGCTCGATCGGATCAGCGGGCTTTTCAGACGCATATTGCAGATCAGGCCCCATCGGAATGATGGAACCTGCACGAACATACAGTGGCATGCGATCGAGTGGAGCGGCGGCATTGACTGTCATTCCACCCGCCTGCTTCTGGCCCGTCCAGAAGTCATACCAACCGGCTTTCGGCAGGTACAGGTGCCGCGGTCTTCGCGTCGGGCTCTGTGACCGGACTCACCAGCATTGCCGGACCGAACATGAACTGGTCTCCCACGTTCAGCGCCCGCGGATCAGATCGAAAATCCATCGCCAGCGCGCGCATTGGCGTATAGCTGTCGTTCGTCACCATCCACGCCATCGAATAGATGTAGGGCATCAGGCGATACCGTAACCGGTCGTAGCTGGTCAGTATCTTCTGCGCATCGGCGCCGTAAGACCACAGCTCGTTCTGATCGGTGGTGCGAGTGCCATGCACCCGGAATATCGGGCTGAATGTGCCGAATTGAAACCAGCGAATAAACAGCTCGCGATATGCGGGATCGTCGGGGTTAGCCGCTGATGAATCCGCCGATATCGGTTGTCCAGTAGGGAAGTCCCGACAGCTAGAAATTCAGCCCCGCAGGAATCTGGCGGCTGAAACGTAATCCAGTCAGAGTTGATGTCGCCCGACCATGCTGTCACCGCGTTTCGCTGGCTGCCGGCGAAGGCCGAGCGCGACAGGATGAACACGCGTTTCTGGTCCGACGCCGCACGCTGCCCCTCGTAAACCGCAGTCGTCGTCATGAGAGGAAAGAGGTTGACGTAGCGATTGCCGCTGCCGATCGCCAGCTTGTGATTGAGCTGGATGTTCTCTTCGCGGCCTTCGGTTTCCGGCTCGGTCGTATCCAGCCACCAGGCATCGATGCCCAGCTTGAACAGCCCGTCGTCCATGAGTTGCCAGTAATACTTGCGGGCATCGGGATTGCTGGCGTCGTACACCGCCATTTCGTCCTTGTGGTAGGGCGGCTTCGCCACCACTGTTTTGTCGATGAACCAGCCGTTCTTGTCCATCGTGTCGTAAGCGGTCGAACCCGGCTCGAAGAACGGCCACACCGAGATCATCAGGTGGAAATTCTCGCGATGCAGTTGGTCGATCATGCCCTTGGGATCGGGATAATTCTGGTTGAAGACGTGCTCGCCCTTGCGGTTCCACCAGAACCAGTCCTGCACGATGTTGTCGATGGGGATCTTCAGCTCGCGATACTTTTGCGCCACACCCAGCAACTCGGCCTGCGACTTGTAGCGGTTCTTGCATTGCCAGAAGCCGTAGGCCCACTTGCCGAACATCGGCGCCGACCCGGTCAGCTCGCGATATTCGCGCGACGACGTTGTCGAACTCCGGGCCGTACAGGAAGTAGTAGTCGATGGTGTCGGCGACTTCGGAGCTTACGTACAGCGCGTGCACGAAGCGGTTATTGAAGCGGCTGCGCGAAGTGTTGTTCCAGAACAGACCATAGCCCGCGCTGGAGACCATGAGCGGCACCGCGATGCTGGTGTTGTCCTGCGACAGATCGATCGACTCGCCGCGATAATTCCACACGCCAGCCTGATGTTGGCCTAGTCCGTATATTGCCTCGGTCGAGCCGTATCCGCTGAGGGTCATGTAGTCCTCGGCGCGGTAGGTCTGTTCGCCGTTGACGGTGACGGGCGTCATGGTCTTCGAGTCGTCATGCAGTAGGACGTGCGACCGGCGGAGTCGGTGTAGGTGATCGCGCCGGTCTTGCGGTCAACCGCGACTTTGATCGCGGACGTGATAGCGCGATCGCGTCGGCGCAGTCGTCGAGTTTCCAGTCCGACTGCGGCCAAGTCGGTCTTGAGGATCACCGGGTTCGGCATGGCTGGGAAATCGGCGGTCGGCGAGTAGGTCAGGTGAAGGATGGCCGGAGAGCAGACCTGAAGGCTAGGGTTCCGGTCTTCTGGTGGATGAGGACTCCGTCAGGCTGCTTCTGGAAATCGACGACCGGGTTAGGCGCGGTCCACTGAGCGGCGGAAGGGATCGGCAGTAGTGAGAGAGCTAGCAGCAGGAAAGCAGAATTGAAAAATCGGCGAAGTGTCATAGACGGAGTCCGAGTCGAACTGGGATGAAGCGCTAGGGTAGCAGGCAGGGGAAAACTGGCGCACACCGAAGAAGCTGCAGGTTGAGCGCGGGAGGCTGGACAGCAAAGTGCTTACCCCCTCCCCTCATGGCCATGTTGAATCAATGACATAACACACAATACTGATGCAAATTTGCATAAATAATAGAGTTGCGGGTACTTGATAGATAACAAATGACTTAGAACTCGGCGAACGTCTCTTCGAAATGCGTCGACGGTGGAGAAAGAAGTCGTCCTCCGTGGTGAGAAGGAATGGCGCACCGACGTAAATCCGTTCGCAACCTCGTGGGAATTGTCAAAGATCCAAGGCACCCGCGCGCTGGGCGCAGGGCGAACAGGGACACAAATCCCTTGGCCCACGGGACAGTTGTAATCCGGGCGGGAAAGATGCGCCAGAAAAATCGGGCGGGTGAAGAAACTTCAGTAACCAGGGCATCCCGAATGGGAATGTTACAGATTTTCGATACAGGATGACTGGCTGGCTGATTGGTTGTGATAAGGCCTGTAGGTGTTGAAAAAGTCACTGAGTTGGTACTCGCGAGGGCGATACAGAACGGGGTATAAGCAAACGAGAGTTCGTATGCCGTGTGTGATCGCCATTCTCGGAGGCTCGTGGCCCATGATGGGACAAAACACCCGCTCGGAGTCGCTGTTTTACTACTTCCGCATTGAAGATCAGGTCCCCGAAGACCATCTGTTGCGCCTCATCGATAGTCACGTCAGTTTCGACTTTGTCCAGGAAAAGCTGCGCGACTCCTACAGCGACACCGGGCGACCCTCGATTGATCCTGAAGTGCTGCTACGGATTCTGCTGCTGGGGTATTTGTACGGCATCAGCAGCGAGCGGAAGCTGGTGGAGGAGTTGCGCATGCACTTGGCTTGGCGCTGGTTCACCGGCTTGGGCTTCGACCAGGAAATACCCCATCACTCGACGTTTTCCAAGAACCGGCACGGACGCTTCCAGGAGTCGAATCTGTTTCAGGAGTTGTTCGAGCGCATCGTCGATCAATGTATGGCTAGCGGCCTGATCAGCGGTGAACACATGTCGGTGGATGGCACCTTCGTACAGGCGAATGCGAACAACGACAGCCGCATTCCCCGTGAACAGTTCGTGGAAGCAGCGCAAACCAAGGACAGAGTGCGGAAGTATCTGGCCGAACTGGAGCAGGAGAACGGCGATGGTGAGCCGATGCACCAGCAAGACAAGGTTTCCACCACCGACCCGGATGCGACGTATGCAAGCAAGGGCAAGACGGTGGCGCGGCTGGGCTATTACGACAACTATCTGGTCGATAACGCCAGTTGCGTAGTGGTGGGCGTGCAAGCGACCGCCGCACGATTGAGTCAGGAGAGTGCCGCCGCTCGCGACATGATCGAAGATTATCGAAGTGCGATATGGGCGGCTGCCGCAAAGCTTGGCGGCGGACAACACCTACGGCAATGGCGAACTGCTGCACTGGCTGGTGGAGCGAGGGATCACACCTTATATCCGTGTCAAAGAAAGTCCGATGCCGAGGAGCGATCTGTACGGGACCGAGAAGTTTACTCATCTGCCGCAAGAAAACTTACAACAGTTACCCCACGGTGCTTGTTCTTGCACACGTAAACGCACGGACCTAGCAGTCGTGTGTTTCACCTCCAGATCGAACGAAGCTCCCAGCGGTCACCCCTTACTGAAACTACCTTCCCGGTTGAAGAGAAGAGTGCAATCTTGCTGTTTCGTGAAGCTGGGAAAATCAAGTCCGCCATAGCAATCGTGCCGTTCTGTGCGTAAGCCTCTATGGATGAGCGATCAATGATGAGTTTGAAGTCGTAGGGGCGGCTTGGGATCAGCGGAGCCGTTGTCCTCGCCGGGAAGTCCGGTGTAATAGCCGCACCCGACTTTGTGCGATCGATGTAGAACTCTCGCTTCGGCTGATCAAACCCAATCTCTGTCCAATGCTGCTCGTCGGTGTAGATGCGTATGCCAAAGACTTGTTCAGATGGTCGGCCAAACTGCAAGTCTAACTCCAAGGGGGCCTGGATGTTACCGGAGAGAATGCCGTCCTTTGTCGTAGAAATGTCGGAATGATTTGCACGGAGAGGGGCGATGACGGGGTCCTGCACTATTGCCAATCCTGCAGCGTCCCTCAGTAGCGAGAGGCGTCTTGGAACACTCATCTGCCCGCGCCAGGGAGAGGTCGGCAGTTGCGACGCATACTGCCAGTTGCTCATCCAGCCGATCAGAATCGGCTTCGCGTCCTTCGGCAGCCCGTTAAAGCTGATGGCGCAGTAGTCATCCTTGCCATAATTCGTCCATCCGTGCGAACCAGGCTCGCTCGATGCCGTAAACCGCTTCCCGTTGAAGTTGCCAAGGAAATACTGCTCGCCCGAACCGCCTTGCGGCGCGCCCGGATTGAGACCAATCTTCAGGGCCCACATGTCACCCGTTCCATTCTCGCCGGGGATACGCAGGAGGTCTGGGCATTCCCAGGCCCCATCGACGTCGCCAGCGGGTCCGAAGTCGCTCAGTTGCGTCCACTGCTTTAGATTCGGTGACGTATAGAAACGAATCTTGTGCTCCATGGCCAAGGAAACCGCCATCAACCAACGGTTTTCCTTCTCATCCCACGACACGCTGGGGTCACGGAAGTCGGCCATGTGCAGATCGATTATGGGGTTAGCGGCATATCGGGTCCAGGTCCGTCCGTCGTCGCGGCTGTATGCAAGGTTCTGTGTCTGCCGTGTTCCTTCGCTCGTGCTGCGGGATCCGGTGTATACCGCAACCAGGCACTCTGCTCCGGGCGCGCAGAAGCCACTGGTGTTCTCTCGGTCCACGACCACGCTGCCCGTGAACGCCATTTCGCCGTCCTTCTCTGGGATTGCGACCGGAAGCTCCTGCCAATCCAAGAGGTTCGTGCTAACGGCGTGCCCCCAACTCATGTGGCCCCATTCATCACCGAACGGATTGAACTGATAGAAGAGGTGATACTCCTTGTGAAAGTAAACGAGGCCGTTAGGATCGTTCGTCCAATGCTCGCGAGGAGAGAAGTGTACCTGTGGACGGTAGGGCTCGTCGTAGCGGATGACCTGGGCCCCCGCAATCGATGTAGAGAACGCAAGTCCGCACGCGAGTAAACTGTCGATCAACTTTAACGAAGGTACCCTCATTGTCACATCATCTCGCATCTGCCGCTCACAGCGACAGAGGACATTCCTTTTTTGCTTAAAGACGATGGGGGCCAAGGTCGCTCAAGAGCCGAGCGCCACTTGCTCCCGAATAGTCGGCAAACAGGAATTTATCCGAGTCGGAAGTGGCAGGCAATCGTGTCAATTGGCAAAAAATCGCATTATCGTAAGGTGACTGCCTGCTCGCCCAGTTGCTCGTTCATCAAGCGATTGACCAAGGGCTTGATGCCTTCGCCCGTCTTGGCGAGCACGAAGTCGTTGGCCTGGGGAGACCAATCGAGCTTGAAGCTGGTGGAGAGGGCGGAAATCCAGATCTGGCGGGCAGGCGAGTTGGGCGAAACTACGAACTTGCCAGGAGGGTCGTCGAAGCTGATGTGCAGCGCGCCGGAGTTGTCTTCGACATCGAAGTCGGCTTCGCCTTCGGCCTCGTAGAGGCTGCGCTTCAAGGCATCGATCGCCGCCTCGGTGAGGCGGCCAAATTCCTGATCGTCCATGGGAGGGATTATAAGGCTAGTGGATAGTGGGTAGTGGATAGTGGATAGAGCACAGCAGCGAGATGCAGCAGCGCGGTTCAGAAGCGGTCCCGGAGCTGGCCGAAATTTTCCAGTTGCAGCAGATGGCCATCGGCGGCGTGAGCGCAGTTCGTCGCGCTCCAGCATCCAGGTGTTGTCGTGGGGAACGAACACTGCGTGCAAGCCGGCCTCCAGCGCAGGATTGATGTCGGACTTAGGGCTGTTGCCGATCATCCAGGTGAGGTCGCGAACCAATCCGTACTTCTCCACGACGTTCGCGATATGCCGCAGCGTCTTTTTCGGCGACGACCTCGATGGCGGTGAAGTATTCCTTCAGGCCCGAGCGCTCGACTTTGCCAAGTTGTTCGGTGATGTTGCCCTTGGTCACCATGAAGAGCCGATGCCGCTGCGACAAGTCCGCCAGTGTCTCGGGGACATCGGGCAGGAACTCCATGGGATGTTCAGCAATCTTGTAGGCGATGCTGCGAATGGTGTCGTGCAACTCGGGCGTGACCGGCTCCACCGAAAGCTTCTCGAAGCAAATCACCAGCGCGTTGGCAAAGCTGTGCATGCCGTAGCCGTGTTGCCGAATGTTCTCGCGTTCGACGTCGTAAAGCACATGGCGCACTTCATCGGGCGTGTAGTGGTGGTGATTCAGGAAGGAGATGAAATTCGCTGATCGCCCGCTCAAAATAGATGTTGTTTTCCCAGAGCGTGTCATCGGCGTCGATGAGCAGGTTCTGGCCAGGAGGAATTTTTTCCGGACCAATGTCGGACATATTTTCTATCTTATCGAAGCGGAATAAGGCGAGTCGGGAGCAGGGAAGCGTGCCGCCTCAAAAAAAATCGCCGGAGGCGAAGCCGGCGACCACAAACACAGGGAGATTCGAGTTTCTAGGCGGTGACCGCTGCGTCGCCCACGAAGTCCACACTTGGCTTGTAGGGGATGATGCCGCGCTCATAGCCCATCTCCAGCAGCTTAACGATGGCTTCGCGACCGTCCTTGCCGTAGTCGAGGGTGCGTTCGTTCACGTACATTCCCACGAACTTGTCGGCCTGTTGTACGTCGAGATCGCGCGCAAACTGCATGGCATACTGCAAAGCCTCCTCGCGATGATCCAAGGCGTACTGGATGCTGTCACGCAAGGCGTTGCAGCATGCGTGGTGAGATCGGGGCCAAGTGTCCGCTTGATTGCATTTCCGCCCAGAGGCAGTGGCATGCCGGTCAGGTCTCGCCACCACTTGCCCATGTCCACGATGCGGTGCAGGCCCACCTTGTTAAAGGTGAGCTGCCCCTCGTGGATGATCAATCCCGCTTCGTATTTCCCCTCCAGCACCTTGGGGATGATCTCATCGAACGGAACTACCTCAGTCACGACGTCGGGCGCAAACAACTTGAGCGCGAGATAAGCCGTGGTCATGGTTCCGGGCATCGCGATTTTGATCTTGGCGACTTCCTCCACCGGAATATTGCGGGACGCGACGATCATGGGCCCGTAACCTTCGCCGACGCTGCCACCGGTGGGCATAATTGCGTACTTGTCCTGGATGTAGGGATAGGCGTGGAACGACACCGCAGTGATGTCGTAATAGCCTTCCAGCGCCTTGCGATTCAGCGTCTCGATGTCGCAAAGGGTATGGGTAAACTTCACTCCGGGTACGCGAACTTTGTTCGTCGCCATGCCATAGAACATGAAGGCGTCGTCGGAGTCAGGACTGTGCGCCACCTTGATTTCGCGGGTCTTGCTACCAGCACTGCTCATAGGAGATAAGACACTCTATCGTTGATGTCAGAGGAAACGTTGTCGTCGCGCTTTCGACTATTGCGGAATCAAATTCTCTGTTGCAGCCGCCTGGCCAAGGCAGCAGCGACCATAACCTTCATCACCTCGGCAAAGAAGAACGGGAGCAATCCAAAGGCCAGGGCGCGCTGCCAACTGCGAGTCACAACTGCCAGCCAGGTGATTCCGGTGGCGAACAGTACGATCTCAGCCGCTACTCCGGCCCAGATATTGCGCGCGAGAGAAGCAACTCCCCGTTCCGAGATCCATCCCGCCACGAAAGCCATTACCGGATAAGCCATCAGATAACCGCCGGTTGGGCCGAACAGTTGCGCAATGCCACCGACGCCGGCCGGACTGAAGACTGGCAATCCCATAGCTCCCCAGGAGAGATATAAGGCGGCGGCGGCGAATCCTCGCTTGCTGCCCAGCGCCAAGCCAACCAGCAAGACGCCAAAATTTGCCAACGTCAGGGGTACCGGCGTGAATGGCAGAGGCAAAACCAGACGGGCGCAAACCGCGATCACGGCGCTGGCGCAAATCACAATCCCCGCCTGCTTGGTCAGGCTCAACCACTGCTCGGCAACGTTTCCCTGCGTGCGAACTGCTGTTCGTGTCATGTTCTTACCCTCAACACCCGGCACCTAAATGCCTGGTTACAAAGACTTGTCTTCTTCGGCAGCCTTTTCAGCCACCTCTTCCAGCGTGGAACGCGCCTGCGCGTCCATTTGCTCCTGCTTCAAGTGCCGCCTTACTCGCAGCAGGAGGGCGATACAAACCGCCACCAGCGCTGCGGTGCATACCACCAGAAGCACAAACAGAACCTTAATCACCACAGAATGTCAGGATAACAGATGCTCAAGGACAGAGCGGCCACACAAAGGGCCTCGATCGAGCATGAGTTTCAAATCGGGAAAAAATCGGTCACAAGAAACTTACTGTTTCGACGTAAACTTGCCCGCCATGGCCGCTTCGATTTCCTCAGCCGAGTGCGGCAGCGCGGCCGTCAGGTTGACCAGCTTGCCCTCGGCGAAATCCATACGATGTCTTCGATGCGCACACCCAGCTTCTCTTCCGGGATGTAAATTCCCGGCTCAACCGTGAACACCGCACCGCGCGGAATCGGGGCCATGACATCACCAACATCGTGCACTTCGAGCCCGACGTAGTGGCCCAGACCGTGAATGAAGTACTGGCCCAGTGGCTGGCCGTGAAGGTCCTTGCCGTGGGATGTTGATGTAATCGTAGGCAACCTGGGCAAGCGAGTCCGAACCTCGGCCCGACAGTTTCGTCTTCCCTTGCTTGAACGCGTTCATCGCAGCCTGCTGCGCACCCAGTACGATGTTGTAGATCTCGCGCTGCCGGTCGGTAAACTTCCCACTGGCCGGAGCCGTTCTAGTGATGTCCGAGGCGTACATCGCATACTCGCCGGCCACGTCCATCACCACCACATCGCCCGACTTGATGGGAGCATCATCGGCGGAGTAGTGCAGTACGGTCGAGTTCGCGCCGGCACCCACGATGGGGGCGTAAGCGGGTCGCTCGCATCCGTGCTTCATGAATTCGTATTGCATGCGGGTCGCGATATCGTGCTCGTTGAGCCCCGGCTTGAGCATTTGCAATGCCGCCATGTGTGCGGCGATCGAGGCATTGGTGGCGTGCTGGACCCGATCTATCTCGCCTTGGTCTTTCGCCACGCGCAATTGGGCGAGCAGTGGCTTGATGTCCAGCGTTGTGGTCCGCAAAGGGAAAGTATTGGTGCGGCGCAACCAGTCCATTGCACTGGCCGAGGGTCTGATCTCTCCACCCGGAGACTGGTCAATGTAGATCGTCGCCGACCCACCGCCCAAAATTCTGGCAAGCGCGGCAGGCATTTGATCCAGATTGTCGACGTGATCGAACCCGGTGATGGCTGGGGCCTGGGGATTGTCGGCGCCAAGCTTTGGCCCTGTCCATTTCTCTTGCGTAACATTGTGGATGGGAAGAAACAGTATCTCGGTGTAAGGCCGCGGAGTTACGTTTTCCTTGGCTGCTATCGCGGAAACAATTACCAGCGCCGCGCCAGGTTCCGTAGAGCCGGAAAAGTAATAAAAGTCGTTGTCCTGACGGAAACCGTACACCGCATTGGGACCCTCAGCCTCGGTTCCGGCAAACACAATCGCCACCCCTCCGCCCATTTTTTGCGCGAGAGCCACGCGGCGTGCGCGGTAGGCGTCGTTCGGTTGGCGGTCGAGAGCCAGGCAATTTGCTGCCGGCCAGCCATAGTGCAAATATCAACAAATACATTACTGCATACGTTTAAGTATTGATTGCAAGAGTCTTATCACGCTTACAACTCCCACCGGAAATGGCTTCGTACTGTGCTCATCGGCGCGGGCAGCAACCAGGCTGTCGAATCTCCCCTGCAGCAGAGACATCAATCCCGTGTACCAATACCCGAAAACGAACAGAAACAGGAACGGCACGGTGAAGTAATTTTCGTTGGCGATGGCGTACCACACCGCAAGAGCGAAGTAACTGCCGATCAGCAACTCGATATACGGAATCCATCCCAGTCGCTTTCTGTATCTCTTGGCCGCCACGCTCTTGTCCTGCTTGGTGACCACCCGATATTTCGGCGTTCGGGCAAACGCGGTTTGCTTGCCCACAATGGCCTCCAACACCGCATTCGTGTTGGTGACAGTCAGTCCGATCCCGAACGCCATGAGAGGCGGCAGGTAAAGAAACGTCCTCAGCCAACGTCTTGGGGAAGAGCTCTTTCTGCGACATTAAGTAAAAGCTCGAAATCGAAAACGTGGAAGCCATAAACAGAGGCAGGTCGATGTAGAGCATCTGGAACCAGCCCTGGTAAAAGCGGAGGATCATGGCCGGCATCAGCAGCACGCTGAGAACGATCATCAACGGATAGCTCAGGTTGGCCGTCAGGTGATACCAGGCCTCGATCTTTTCGCGTCGCGAGACGTCAGCGCGCAGGACTTTCGGCAGGTCCTTCTTCGAGCACTGAATCAGGCCTTTCGCCCAACGCGCCTGTTGCGTCTTGAAGGCCGTCATCTCGATGGGCAACTCAGCCGGACACTCCACGTCCTGCAGGTACTTGAATTTCCAGCCCTTCAGCTGCGAGCGGTAGCTGAGGTCGGTATCTTCCGTCAGCGTGTCATGTTCCCATCCGCCCGCGTCATCGATCGCCTGGCGGCGCCACATGCCCGCCGTGCCGTTGAAGTTGAAGAACACTCCCGCCCGCGAGCGTCCGCCATGCTCGAGTACGAAGTGGCCATCCAGCAGGATCGCCTCAACTTCGGTCAGAAAGGAGTAATTGCGGTTGAGGTGCGTCCAGCGCGTCTGCACCATGCCCACCTGCGGATCGGCGAAGTGGTGGATCACTTTCATCAGCCAGTCGGGATAGGGCGTGAAGTCGGCGTCAAAGATGGCGACGAACTCGCCCGTTGAAACTCGCAGCCCGGCATCGAGCGCTCCGGCCTTGTAACCCTCGCGGTTGGTGCGGTGGTGATAGCTGATGTTGTGGCCCATGGCGGCATAGCGCTCGACCACCGCACGCGCAACCTCGACGGTCTCGTCGGTGGAATCGTCGAGCACCTGGATTTCCAGCTTGTCAGTCGGGTACTCCATCTTGCATACGCAGTCCACCAGACGGTCGATGACGTACTGCTCATTGAAAATCGGCAGCTGGATCGTGACCCTGGGCAACTCGGCAAAGTGCGATGGCGGATCGGTCGTCTTGTTCTTGCGGTACTTGAAGTACAGGTAGACCAGCTGGTAACGGTGCATCCCGTAGAACGCTAGCAGGATTAACACTACGAAGTAGGGAATCAGCAGGGCAAGGTCAAACGCGTTGGCGTGGTATAGCCCCCTAAAAGTTGTATCCAGAAAGTGCGTGCGAAAATAATGCCTGAGCCCGCGAGGCTCCGCCAGCATGGTGCACAACATCATGAGCGTAGGATGCAGGGAATTCGCTCCTGTCGAGAATTCGCGCCGGTTGCGAGATCAGCCGCGGATTCGTTGACGCAACGCGATGATTGTACCTGACGCCACCCCCGGAAAAAGGGAACCCAAGCCCTGGGCCGCTGAATTTCTGTTGGGAGGCCGGCCTCACCACCGTCGTACGGAGAAATCAACCCACGCATTGACTCCTGCGCTTCGCGGGCGAACAATAGAAGTCGGCGAGTGGGGATGCGTCTGCGAAGAGCATTGTCAGTCATTGCTGATCTGCCTGTTGGTCTGCGCGTGGGCAGTGCGCAAGCGCAGAAAGCGTCGTCCCCATTGCCCGCCACGCAGAACGCGATTGCAGATTCGATCCCGAGGACGCCTTTCTTTCCGCCACCCGCTATACCAACGCCTACTTCGGTTTCGTATTTGGAATTTCCTCCGCAAGCGCAACTTAGGCCCATCCCCATGCCGGCGAGCGGTGATCGCCGCATACAGTTGCTGGATTACTTGGACCCGCTCCGCATCACGCCATCGTTTCCATTTCTGCTTTCGAGTACAAGGGAAAAAACTGGACCGACGCCAAGGGCATCTTGCGACGGGAGCTCGACCAGGAGCTATTTACCGGCGTTGAAGAACTTCATGGCCTGTCAAAGACCACGATTGACGGACATCAGTTCTATTACTTTGAGACCCGCAAAGGTAGTCGACCAACATCAAGAACTCGCAACCGAGTTGAATGGCTACGTACTGCTGATGGTCGTTCAGGCCAGCGACGCGCAATTGCTGAAAGATTTGATCGCGGCCTGTTCGCGGACCAAATTTTTCAATCCGCAGGAAGCGGCACAGCAGGCCGGGCCGGAGGCAGTTGCCTACGAAGGACCAGCGGTTTCGGCGCAGCACCTTCGCGAACTCAGAGCATCCCCTCCGGCCGAGCGCATGGATCCCGGAAAGATCGAAGGCAACGTCTATCGCAACGCCGAACTCGGTTTACGCTACGAATTTCCCAAGGGCTGGAGCATTCAACCCCGTGGCGCTGTCGAGCCTGCGGTGTTGCGCTATCGCGAGAAGGTTTCTGGCGAACCACTGATGGGGCCGCGCGAGCGAGACGTAGTGAAGGCTTGCAGTCGAGTTCTGTTCTCCGCTTGGAAGACGAAGCCCAACGAGGATGGCGAAGTCCCCTACGACGATTTCGGCGAAGTCACGCTTTCCGCAATGCCCTTGTCGTGCTTTCCCAGCATCCGCTTTCCCGACGATCCCCATGACGCGGACGCAGTGCGCAGATTCTTGCTCGGCTTTAGCTTTAGCCATCCCCTCCAGCGCGATATGAACGATGCGCGCACCGCCGAGGTGGTTGGCAAGACCTTTGTCTTGACGCACGGCACCGTTGCCTACAAGCAGGAGGGCGACGCGCTCTCCCGCCGCATATCGGTGTCAATGACGTTGACCCAGAACCGTGGCTACCTGCTGGTCTGGTTATTCGCCGCTCCCCACGACGATGAGCTGCGTGACATTATGAATGCCAGGATGGGCTTCGATCCTGATCCGGCGACGATGGAAGCCAAGGCGAGCCCCGCCAGTCCTGCAAAACCGTCAGTCCCCACATCCCCTTCGATCCCCTCAGCCTTGACGCAATCGGGATCCCACGTCGCTCCGCCCGCCGAGTCACTAGCTGCGCCCGAACCTGTATCTGATAATCCGGTCGCGAAGAGTCAGGCTGAGGCAAGTTCAGCGCCCGCCAGCGATGCGCCGGTTCCACGGCCTACGCTGCTGAGGCCCGGTGAGACCATGCAGGATAATCAGTCCCAGGGAAAGCCTGTGCCGAAAAAGAGTTCACAATAATTTTAGGTATGTGCCGGACGCTTAGGAGTTGGGCCGTTGCTGCGCCACGGCCTTTCGGATCTGCTCGACGTGGTTGATGTCGTGGCCCGCGACCAGCTTCACCAGATCTTCCACGCTCATACGCCCTCTTTCCGTGTGCATTCCGTAGCACTGCCACTGCTCCGAGCTAAGACCCGCGAACAACTGCAGGTTCGCCTCGCGCAGCAATTGAAAGAGGAGAAGGGATTTTTCTGGGTCACGCTTAGAATACCCTCCCAGCGTTTCCCAAAGGTCCTGGTCATAACCGGTGAGAACGCCGCCATCATGCTCAATCATTTGCCGGTAGCGCCAACTGGTGGCGATCTCGGCCTCGGAGAGGTGAGCAAGAATTTCCGCGGCGGACCAGCGATCCGGGGCCGGACGCTGGCGAAGCTTCTCAGCTGGGATTCCGGCGACTATCTGGGTGAGTTGTTCGATCGTTTCACGTTGAACGCTGACTGGGTCTTTGCTTTCCATCAACGCCAGCAGGCGCGCTTTGTAGTGGTCCTGACTCTCCATAATCTCCGGCCGTTCCGCATGTCAATTCAGGAAGAACTTGGTGTACAGCGTGTCCCGCTGAGCAGGACGGAAGCCGGCGTCGCGAATGATGCGGCGCAGTTCCTCTTCTGTGGTGCAGTTGCGGACTCCGGCAGCGCGTACCACATTTTCCTCAATCATCACCGAGCCAACGTCATTGCCTCCGAAGCGCAATCCCATCTGGCAGACCTTCAGGCCCTGCGTCACCCAACTCGACTGCACATTCTCAAAATTGCTCAGATAAAGCCGCGCAACCGCCAGCGTCTTCAGGTATTCGACCGCTGTAGCCTCGTCCCATCCGCGGCCTCCCAGCGCCGTGTTTTGCGGTTGAAACGACCATGGAATGAACGCGGTGAACCCGCCCGTCTCTTCCTGCAGGTCGTACAAGACTTGCAGGTGATTGATCCGGTGCTCGTAGTTTTCGCCCACGCCAAACATCATGGTGGCGGTGGTGCGCATACCGAGTTTGTGCGCCGTCCGGTGGACGTTCAGCCAATCCGCGGTGAGGCATTTCAGCCGTGCGATCTTGAATCGCACCTCGTCGTCAAGGATTTCAGCGCCGCCGCCCGGGATCGAATCGAGCCCGGCATCATGCAGCCGCTTAATGGTGTCCTCAATCGTAAGGCCACTCACTTCGGCGATGCAGATAACTTCTGACGCTGAGAAACAATGCAGATGTACCTGCGGGAAGCGCTGCTTCAGGCCACTCAGCATGGCTTCATACCAATCGATCTTGAAGTCCGGATGCAATCCGCCCTGCAGTAGGACACCGGTTCCACCCAGCTCTACCGTCTCGCGGACCTTGTCGTAAATCGTGTCGAAATCGAGGATGTAGCCTTCCGCCGCCAGTTTGCCCTTCAGTGGGCGATAAAACGCGCAGAAAGTGCAATATTCGGTGCAGAAGTTGGTGTAGTTGATGTTTCGGTCGATGATGTAGGTCACTACGCCATCAGGGTGCAAACGGCGACGCACGGAATCGGCTTCCATGCCGATTCCGATCAGATCATCCGATCGGAACAATTCGAGCGCTTCAGCTTTACTCAGCGGCATAAGAGATCACAACCCACAGTGACATTCTAAAGCATTGGAACCCGGCCAGGCGCGGCGGCCGAATACTGCCAAGGGCCCGCCAGGAAGCCGTTGCGGCCGGCCCGACGCAACAATCGACGGCCGTTCGCGTTTATATCGGGGCTGCCATTGCGGAAATCCCTGTAAAATGAAAGGGTATTCAGGGTGCCTCATTCGATGGTCCGGCCACCGTCGTTTACGTTCCGCTGGAGTTTGTGGATAAAGTCATTAAAGGACATACGATGAATCGACCTGCTCCCTTTGGATTTCCAAACGGAAAAGCCATACGCTTGTTACTTCCCAGCGTGCTGTTGGCGCTGGCATTTCCTGCCTGGGCTTCGCTGGGCGACAACGTCACCTCGGTGCAGAACGACAAGACTCATATGAAGGGTACGTTGCGCACCGTTGCTGCCCAGCGCTATGTCACCCACGAAATTCAGGTTGCCGACGGACCTGTGGTCCGCGAGTTTGTGTCGCCTGAAGGCACGGTTTTCGGTGTGGCGTGGGAGGGGACTTTTCGGCCCGACCTGCAGCAACTTCTGGGGTCTTACTTTGAGCCCATGAAACAGGCCGTCGCCGCCCAACAACGTCATGGCCACGGGCCCATATCGATTGAGACTTCCAGTTTCGTTTTTCAGCAGGGTGGACACGCACGCAGCTTCCATGGCCGGGCTTATGTCCCGTCCAAAGTGCCGCAGGGTGTTGATATCACCGAGATCCAGTGAAGGAGAGAGCGTGCGAATTCTGCAAACGGTAGGAATTCTTGCAGGTGTGTTATGCCTTGCCCTGCTTGGGGCATGCAGCAGCGGCAGCAGCGGTTCCACCACAGCCACGATTACACTCGTGGGCGCAAGTTGCTCGCCCACCTCGATCACGTCCCTACAGACCAGTCAATGTACCGCTTCGGTCTCCGGTACGGGCAACTTCAGCTCGACAGTTATTTGGAGCGCCAGTGGCGGCGGTACGATTAATGCCGCCAGCGGCGTCTTTACCGCGGCCACTGTGCCTTTCAGTACCCAGGTCACTATTACAGCCACCTCGACACAAGACACCACCAAGACAGGTTCCACGACGATCACCGTCGCGGCTGCAGGAACCGTCACATCGGTGACTGCCACGTGCAATCCCACGTCAGTCGCAAACTGGACAATTGACAGCCTGTACTGCTGTGGTGAACGGTACCGGCAGTTTCAGTCCCAACGTTACGTGGTCGGCCAGCCCCAGCACCGGAACCATCAATCCGATAACGGGTCTCTTCAGCAGCACCACCGCTGGTTCCTACACCATCACAGCGACCTCGCAGCAAGATTCCACGAAGGCAGGAACGGTCCCAGTCACCGTGATGGCCTCGGTGAGCAACAACCTGCCCATCGTGGTGGACGGCGGTCCGGTGGCGGGTATGCCGTACGCCAATGGAGTGTTCGTCACCGTTGTGGTCTGCACACCAGGAACCACCACCTGCCAGACCATCGATCACGTTCTGGTCGATACCGGATCGATTGGCCTGCGACTGCTCGCCAACACGCCTGCGGCAGGCGGCGAACTTGATCCTACGGCTTTCCCGCTTCAGACCGATGCAAACGGTAATCCTGATTGCCACGTGCAACCAATTTGTGGATGGCTTCACGTGGGGATCGGTGTCCCAGGCAACCATCCAGATGGCAGGCGAAATCGCTTCCACCGTGCCAGGTGCGACGGTTGCGGGCGTGCCGATTCAGATCATCGGTGATCCGCGCGTTCCGACGGTGCCCACCAGCTGCAGCTCCACCGGTGTGGATGAGAGCAACCTGAACGCGTTATTGGCCGAACGGCGTGCTCGGCATAGGAACGTACCAGCAGGATTGCGGTCCTTTCTGCGTCAGCAGTATCCCCTCTTCGCCGGTTTACTACACTTGCGCCAGCGGCACATGTAACCCGACCACGCTAGGTCTTGCCCAACAGCTGACCAACCCGGTATGGGTGTTGCCCGCAGGACAATAACGGGGTCGTGGTCCAGTTGCCTTCGATTCCCTCGGGCGGAACGACCACGGTGAGCGGTTCCTGATCTTTCGGTATTGGTACGCAGGCCAACAATGCATTGGGTTCGGCCACCGTTTTCAACACCGACTCCAACGCAAACTTCGTGACCATCTTTAACGCCCAGACGAATAGCTGCAGCTATATCGACAGCGGTTCGAATGCCTACTTCTTCCCCAGTTCGAATTTTCCTGGATTGGTGCCTTGCACTGGGGGGAATTCCGGGTTCTACTGTCCCGCGAACCTGCTGATCCTTTCGGCGCTGAATCAGAGTGCACCTAACACCAATGGAATATCTGGCACAGTTGCCTTTAACGTTGGCAATGCCAATACCCTGTTCACCAACAATAACGGCAACAATGTGGCGTTCAATGAGTTGGGCGGTCCCAATGCTCCCATCAACGGTTGCGGTTCGTTCGATTGGGGGCTTCCATTCTTCTATGGACGATCGGTGTTTACCGGGATCGAGCAGCAACCGGTGACCGGTACCAGTTACGTGGGACCGTTCTGGGCGTACTTCTAGGTCCCTAGATTTGAAAAGGGCTGGCGGCGGGACCGCCGGCAGCCCTTCTTGACGAACCCTTCGGGGCGGCGTTTCAATGTGGCGATGCCCTCGAAGAAGAGTCCTCGCAAATCTCTCGGCACGAAATCTGCGAGACGTGCCTTCCGCGCAAGAGCCGAAGCGCAGCCGGCCGTTGATGCCGAAGGTGTATGGCATCCCGAAAACCATGAAAGGCGAACTGGCCTGGAGTTGGGCCACCGACCGCCTCACTGCTTCCCACAACTATCTGCTTACAACCGTGCGGCCCGATTGCCGCCCGCATGCCATGGTTATCTGGGGAATCTGGCTTGACAACGCCTTCTACCTGAGCACCGGCGCGACGACGCGCAAAGCGAAAAATATCGCTGCTAATCCGCAACTGCATCGTATGCAACGAAAATGTGGAAGAAGCGGTCATTGTCGAGGGGCAGGCGCAGCAACTCGCCGTTTCGGAAATTCCCGAAGCGGCGTTCGCCCTCTACCTGAAGAAATATGGCTGGAAGCTCGATCCCGAAATGGGCCCGGTTTTCAGGATCAAGCCGCGGGTTGTTTTTGCGATGCCTGAAAAACTGTTTCCGGCTGGTGCAACTCGTTGGCTGTTCGAGTAGTCGTCGCTAAGAACCGTTTCGGCGCTGCGGGAGAGGTCTACTTCTTGCTGCTGCCGAACGCCACCGGACCCAGAAACCGAAGCTCCGGCACCGCGGGAATTAGGCCAACTTCGTGCGCGTAGTTCAGAAACAGCTGCAGCCCCGCGTGATTCTCGCGATCGAGATAATAGTGGATGTTTTCGGTGAGATAAGCCGTAACTTCGGCTTTCGTCATACCCAGCTTGGGGGCCCACTCCGTTGCCAACACTTCAATGTTCTCCGGTAACAAGCCGTGATCGCGGGAGTGCTGGAAGGTCTCGGTCAGCCTCAGACCTTGCGGCTGGCGATGTAATGCATCCATACGGATCGCCCAGAACGCAAATACGAATGGCTTTCCGGTGAGCCGCCGCCAATCGTGACCGAGGTCATAAAGATGGTAGGGCGAGTCGTGCATCGAGATCTGCAGAGCTGAGTCACCAATCAACAGCGCGGCATCGTGGTGCTTCAGCATTTCCTTTAAGTCGGGGCGATGCGGTGTGAACTCGCGATGTCCACCGAAAAACTTGGCGAACAAGATCTGGGTCAGAGCTACCGAAGTTCGCGACGACGTATCGGTCGCCACCGTCCGTATATCTTCTATCGGCTTTTTTGCGACCAGCAGAATCGAGCGCACGTGGTCCTTGGCCGCAATCGCGATGTTGGGCAAGATCACCAAGTCGGGAATTTGCGCGTACGTGATCGCCGGGATGATTCCGATGTCAGCCCGATTTTCCGCCAGGGCGGAGGCACATTCGGAAGGAATTGTGTAGCCGATATCAAAATGTTCGGCTACCTTGCCGTGTTCAAAGTCCCACATCAGCGGGGCGGTATTTAAAAATGAGATCGCGGAAATACGCAGGCTGGGCATGAAAGTTCGAGTCTAGCAAACCCTGGCGTCCTGAACTGTCTCGCACGTGGTCGTGTGACGCGCATCCTTGACGGTAACCAGACGCGAGATTACCTTCCTGGTTGGCCCCATGCATCTGCTAAACGGCCATTATAACAAACGTTATAACTATGTACGTTGCATCTCAAATTTCGTCCCGCGAGACTTCCGCCACCAGGACCTTGAAGTGGCTCGCCTTGTCACTAACTCCCGGCATAGGCGCAGGTCGAGGACGCAAGCTGGTGGAGCTGTTCGATGGCATCGACTGTCTGTTTGCTGCCAGCCTGACCGAACTGGAGGCCGCCGGCATGCCGGCGGTGGCGGCACAGAGTATTGCAACCGGGAAGTCCTTGGATTTGGCCGGTGACGAGATCGATCAAGCAAAGGTATGTGGCGCTCGATTGATCGCGCAGGACGACGCGGATTACCCCAAGCGCCTGTATGAGATTTACGATCCGCCACTCGTGCTGTATGTCAAAGGATGTTCGGAAGTCATTAATAAATCTGGACTTGCTGTGGTTGGAACCCGGCATCCGACCCCTTACGGTGTGGGAATCGCGGAGCGGCTGGCGTGTGACCTGGCCGCGCGAGGGCTGGTGATTGTCAGCGGGATGGCCCGGGGCGTCGATAGTGCGGCCCATCGAGGCGCCCTGAATGCCCACGGGCAGACCGCAGCCGTCTGGGGCACCGGCGTAGACGTGACGTATCCCAAGGAGAATCAGAAGCTTGCAGACCAGATTCTGGCCGCTGGAGGGGCGATTCTGAGCGAGTTTCCTCTAGGGACATTTCCCGCTCCACAGAACTTTCCCATCCGCAACCGCGTGATCAGCGGGATGTCGATCGGCGTCCTCGTTATCGAGGCGGGCGAGTACAGCGGAACCCGGGTGACTGCCCGTTGCGCCCTAGAGCAGGGGCGGGACGTTTATGCCGTTCCGGGCAATGTCACCAATAAACTGTCCTGGGGCCCTAACACATTGATAAAGCAGGGGGCTGCGCTGATTGCGACTTGGGAAGATGTATGGGAGGCCCTCCCCGCCGATATCCGCCTAGCGCTTACTCCTCCCGAACCGTCTGCATCCCAAGAGCCCGAAACCGCATCATTGTTCGGTACACCGGAAATGCCTCCAGATGAAAAACGGATATTTGCGATTCTCCGTGCCGACGAGCCGACTCATATTGACGAACTGGTGGAACGGTTGGTATCGCGGTTATCGTCGTCGCAGATATTTGCGGCCCTGTTCGAACTGGAGTTGAGCGGCAGGATTCGGACTCTTCCGGGGAAATACTACGTGCGGGTAATCTGAACCTCCCAGTGGCTCCCTGACATGTTTCGGCGACTGGCTGCTTTTGCCGAGGTTCGACATCCGTGCTAGCTTCATAACGTATCACGCAATCATAAAGAAGAGGTCCCATTGTCAAAGGGTCTAGTTATCGTCGAATCGCCCACTAAGGCGAAGACGATCCAGAAATATCTTGGCGCCGGGTACGAGGTGGAAGCCTCATTCGGCCACATCAAAGATCTGCCTAAGAAGTCTCTAGGGGTGGACTTAGAGAACGAATTCGCCACCGATTATGAGGTGATCCCCGGCAAAGAAAAGGTCATTGCGAAGCTGAAAAAGATGGCCAAGTCGGCCGACACCATCTACCTGGCGCCTGACCCGGACCGCGAAGGTGAGGCTATTGCCGCTCATCTCGCCGAGGAGCTAGGCGGGGAGCGGGTGGATGGCAAGAAGTCGAAGAAAACCGCTACGCCTATCTGGCGCGTTACTTTCAACGAGATTACCAAGAAGGCTGTACAAGACGCCTTCCAGCACGCTCGCGACATCGATCGCAATCTAGTGGACGCGCAGCAGACTCGCCGTGTCCTGGATCGGCTGGTTGGTTATCAGGTGTCACCGCTGTTGTGGGACAAGGTGCGTCGTGGCCTGTCGGCCGGGCGTGTGCAAACCGTCGCCCTCCGCCTCATCGTGGAGCGCGAACGCGACATTAAGGCGTTTGTTCCGACCGAATATTGGACCTTGGACGCCCACCTTACGGGCGCCAAGCCTCCTGCATTTGACGCACGGCTGTTGGGAACAAACCCTAAGCAGAACGTTCTTCCTAACGAGGAGACAGCCAAGAAGCTGGAAGAGGAGCTCAAGAGTGCAACCTGGACCGTGCGCTCGGTTGAGAAGAAAGAGCGCCGCCAGAACACGGCCGCTCCCTTTACGACCAGCAAGTTCCAGCAGGACGCCTCGCGCAAGCTTCGCTTCAGCGTAAAGCGCGCCATGATGATCGCCCAGCGCCTCTACGAGGGCGTCGACCTGGGTGAAGAAGGTACGGTCGGTCTGATCACCTATATGCGTACCGACTCGACGCGTGTATCGAACGATGCAATCGCCGAGGTGCGCGAGCTGATTGGCAAGGAATACGGTCCTCAATTTCTGCCGGAATCGCCAAATACCTTCAAGTCGAAAAAAGATACTCAAGACGCGCACGAAGCGATTCGTCCGTCGTCGGCTGCCCGGCATCCCGACACCATCAAGCAGTACCTGCAGGAAGACGAATTCAAGGTTTACAAGCTCATCTGGCAGCGTTTCGTGGCCTCGCAGATGAACCCAGCGGTTTTCGACCAGACCACGGTCGATATCGACGCCAACAGCAAGGGAGAAGACCATCGCTTTCGTGTGAGTGGTTCAGTAATGAAGTTCGAGGGCTTCCTGAAGGTTTATGAGGAGTCCAAGGACAACAAGGACGAGGAAGATGAGTCCTTAAAGCACAAGCTTCCGGAGCTCACGGAAGGGCAGAAGTTGACTCTTAAGGGACTGGACTCGGAGCAGCACTTCACCGAACCCCCACCGCGGTTTAACGAGGCGTCGCTGGTCAAGGAACTGGAAGAGCGCGGAATCGGTCGCCCTTCCACGTACTCGGCCATCATCAGCACTATCCAGGAGCGGCAATACGTACAGAAGGTGGGCGGCAAGTTTATCCCTACGGAAATCGGTTTCGTAGTCACCGACCTGTTGGTGGTCAACTTCAAGGATATTTTTGACTTCCAGTACACCGCTCGTCTGGAAGAAGAGCTCGACGAAATAGAAGAGGGTAAGGAATCCTGGACCAACGCCCTAGCCGAGTTCTACAAGAAGTTCGAGAAAGACCTCCATTACGCCGAAAAGCACATGGAGAACGTAAAGCGGATGGAGAAGCCCACCGATGAGAAGTGCGAGCGGTGCGGCTCACCGCTGGTTATCAAGTGGGGCAAGCACGGGTCCTTTTATGCGTGCAGTTCATATGACAAGACTGATCCGAACAGCTGCACGTTTACGAAAGAGAATCCGATCGATCTGCCCGATCTCGATTCGGCCGACCTGCAAGAGACCACGCAGGAGGAATATTGCGAGAACTGTGGGCGCCCGATGGTGCTGAAGCGCGGACGGTTTGGGCAGTTCATGGCTTGCACGGGGTATCCGGACTGCAAAACCACGCGGCGACTCGATCAGGGAAAGAGGGTGCCCGACATTCCGCTCGATGAGAAGTGTCCGCAGTGCGGACGTAATCTCCTGATCCGGCACGGACGCTTCGGTGAGTTCGTCTCGTGCAGTGGCTATCCCGATTGCAAGTACGTCAAGCAGAACCTGATTGGCGTGAAGTGTCCGGATTGCAAGGACGGAGATATCGCGGAGAAGAAGGCGCGGCGAGGAAACTATTTCTACGGCTGCACCAACTATCCGAAGTGCGAATTCACCTCGGCATTCAAGCCAGTTGCGGAAGAATGCCCGGTTTGCAAGAGTCCTTACCTGCTGGAGAAAACTTTGAAGGACGGGGTGTACCTGGTTTGCCCCAATAACAAACGGACCGCGGCAGAAGAGCCTAAGCGTCGCGGCAAAAACAAGAAAAAAGAAGAAACCGAAAGTACAGTAAAGTGCGATTACTCGCGGCAGATCGCTACGCCAGAAGCTGTCGCCTAGGAGATTGACTTATGTCCGATTCGCAGCCTAGCCATCACGACGCCGAAATCATTCTTAAGCTGTACGATCTTCGCCGTGAACCGGTAATGCGGGAGGCGCGCAGCTTCGTCGCTCAATTTGCACCCAAGTCGCTCGAGGAGCTAATGGCTCTTGGTGCCGCATTCGGCACAAAAGAGCAGGCTTACATGCGCCAAGTTGCTGGATATTGGGAGATGGCGGCGTCGCTGGTGAACCGCGGTGCACTGAACCGCGAGCTTGCCTTGGATAACTACCAGGAGATGTTCTTCGTATACGCCAAAGTGCAGCCTTACCTAGAGGCTTATCGAGAGAAGATGGGGACGCCCAACTTTCTGCGCCAAGTTCAGCAACTGGCTGAGAGTTCCCCGGAGACACGGAAGCGACTCTCTGACATGCAAGAAATGCAGGCCGCGATGGCTCGCCGTCGGGCCGAAGCAATGACCGCTGCCGGCTAACTCAAGTATTCGCGAATATAGGGATCGTGACAACCCAACAATTCTTGTGCGGTGCCCTCGAAGATGATCTTGTGGTCGCGAAGAATTACGAACGTGGTGTGGACGTTGCGGGCAGACCCATCCTCTAGCGGCACCATCTTGTTGAGTTTGCGGTCAAAATAGTGGCTTGCCATAGTGAATGCGTCCTGCAGGCGATGGGTGACCAGCAGGGAACTGGTCTTGTAGACATCGCGCTGCTTGACGATGAGTTCGATGATCGTATTCGACGTCACGGGATCGAGGCCACCAGTCGGCGAATCGTACAACAGCACCTCGGGTTGGGTGATGATGGCGCGCGCGATCGCCACGCGCCGCCGCATGCCGCCTGACAGCTCACCGGGAAACAAATTGTAGGTTTTCCCGAGCTCGACAAACTCCAAGGCCTCCAGCACACGCGCTGTGAATCTCATCCGTGAGTTTGCCAGTCTCTTCCATCAACCGGTAGGCGACGTTCTCCTCGACGGTAAGAGAATCGAACAGCGCGCTTTCCTGGAACACCATGCCGATCCGGCGGCGAAGAGCGTACATGTCCTGCTCGCGCATGGCCGAAATTTCCTCGTCCAGTACAGTGATGGTTCCGGAATCCGGCTTCAGGAGTCCGAGCGCCAACTTCAAGATGAGAGTCTTGCCGGTTCCAGATTCGCCCAGTAAAACCTTGGTTTCTCCGTGCTTGAGTTGGAACGAAATGGCGTCAAGCACGGGCTGTTCGAATGCAATGGAAACGTCTTCGAATCGAATCGCGGGACGAGCCCGCCTTTACCGCGGAAGGTTGGGTTTGCTCGATTGGGGGGGCGAGGCTGGACATTCGCTACTTA
Organism: uncultured Acidobacteriaceae bacterium; assembly: GCA_963696575.1. GTDB lineage: Bacteria > Acidobacteriota > Terriglobia > Terriglobales > Acidobacteriaceae > DASRAA01. The sequence goes on along the minus strand of CAVOKT010000011.1, from coordinate 282,857 downwards.
CCAAAAATTCCCATCAGGAGCTGGGTAATGAAATAGTCGCTGACCAGGATGAGCACTGAGGCAGCCACGACAGCTTGGGTGGTGGCTCGACCCACGCCCTGGGTACCCCCTTTGGCCGACATGCCGTAATAGCATCCGATAGTCGCGATGATCAAACCAAATACAACTGGCTTGCAGAGTCCCATGAATACGTCTGCGAACCGCAACGACTGGTAGGCGGTGCTCCAATACTCGTTGGCGTTCAGTCCCAGACGCAGGAAGGAAATGACGAAACCGCCGGTGAGACCGACCAGATCGGAGATGATACTCAGAAAGAACAGCATGACGGCGGTTGCGATCACCCTGGGGGTCACGAGCTTCTTGGTCGGATCGACACCCATGGCACGCATGGCGTCAATCTGTTCGGTCACCTTCATCGAGCCCAGTTCACTGGCCATTCCGCTAGAATTTCGGCCCGCGACCATCAGTCCAGTCAAGACCGGACCGAGCTCTCGCACCATCGACAGCGACACCAGCTGTCCAGTCAACGACAGGGAACCAAATTGTTCCAGCGTCGCGGAGGTTTGCAGCGCCAAAACCGCGCCGGTGAAGAAACCGGTAAGCACGACGATAGGCAATGAGCCGACGCCAATCGAATCCGCCTGGAGAAGCGTGTCCGAAATATAGCGCGGGTGTGCAAAGACGTTGGAAAGCGACCGCCCCGCCAGGATCGAGTACTCCTGTACGGCCTCGACGTTTTCTTTCGCGATGTCGGTCAGGTAAGTAATCGGCATGTCTAAATCCGAGAATGCACCCAGAACGAAAATATAACAGAGCGGACGGACGCTCCTGAGGGCGGCTCGATGTTCGTCAGGCTGGAGTGCTTGACGTGGACGCCCTTAGAGAGCGTCAGTGTCTGCGGTCCGAGCTCACGTCGCCAATTTGGTCAGGGTTACTGCCGGGGTTCCCAACGCCCACTTTCGATCAATTGCAAGGGGCTGCCCCGTGATTTAGTATCGGTTACGTGATGAGCTGTTGCAGTATCCCAGGAGGCCGGAACATGGCGTTTCAAGTGGATCGAAGCGCGTTCGACCCCGATTCGGGTTTTGAGTACTACATCTGCTTCAAGCCGGAGAGCCAGGTAGATGGTGACGAGGTTAGCTGCGCGGATCTCCATCGAAGTGGCGGTCTCGGTGTCGGAGACCGGAGACATCGCCGATCTGAGCTTTGTGCTGCCTAAGGCCTGCCGCAACGACTATTCCCTGACCTACATCAAGAAAGACCCAACCGCCATTTGTGTGGAGAATAGGGTGTTTGTCTCGCTGCCCGGACTGAGCGGCGACGCTGTCCTTAACGCACCTGGCACCGTGGAGCTTGATAATGGCGGCCGCATCGTCGCCATCGAGATCAACGGGTGCATTCCCCATACCACCACGTTTAAGCCGGCGCGGGCGTAGTCGAGCGCAGGAACAATCCCAGACTCCGTCAGGTATGATGACGGCGTGGAAGGTGTGTCGGCTTTCGTTCTCGCTGGAGGTCGCAGTTCCCGCATGGGGAGCGATAAAGCCCTGTTGCCGGTCGGCGAACAGGAACCTTCTGCAAGTTGCACTCGACAAAGCGAGAGAAGTATCACCTGTTACGGTAATCGTCGGGGCCTCGGAACGATATTCCTCTTACGGTGACACTATTGAAGACCAGCTTCCGGGCTGCGGACCTCTGGGCGGAATCCATGCTGCGCTGTGCGCCACCCAGAACGATCTCAATCTCGTGCTCTCAGTGGATACGCCGCTGATGACGGCTGCGTTTCTCACCTGGCTCGTAGGACTCGCCAAGGCAGGCCCAGAGTGGGCGTTCGTGCCTGAAGCCCAACAGCGACCGCAGCCGCTTTGCGCGGTCTACCGGAGGGCGGCACGACCCGTCATTGAGCAGGCGCTAAAAGCGCGCGACTTCAAGGTGAGTAATATTTTCTCGTTGATCCCCACTCGATACATTACGGAGAGGGAACAGGTTGTGGCTGGGTTTTCTCCCGATATCTTCTGCAACGTCAACACGCCTGAGGAATACGAAGCGTTCAGCAGAAGATATTCGCAAGTGCAAGCCGCTGCAGGTCAGAGTCGATGAACGAGCGCAAGCCTTACATCCAATTCGAACATGTACATAAGGCCTTCGGCAGCAAGGTCGTCATCAACGACGTGAGTTTCGACGTCATGCCGGGAGAAACCGTCTGCATACTGGGCCGCAGCGGCGTGGGCAAGTCGGTGTCGCTGCATATGATCATGGGTTTCTTGAAGGCGGACAGCGGCAAAGTGTGCGTTGCCTACGAAGATGTCTCCAATTTTACCGAGGCTCAAATGGAAGTCATTCGCAAGAAAGTCACGATGGTCTTCCAGAATGGAGCGTTGTTCGACTCCCTCACCGTCGGTGAAAATGTTGCTTTTCCTCTGCGTGAGCGGGGCGGCCTCGAGGAGGAGCAGATTTATCAGATCATCGACGGCTTGCTGGACATGGTTGGGGTTCGCGAATTCCGCGACCAGCTACCGTCCGACTTGTCGACGGGAATGAAGCGATCTGTGGCCATAGCGCGCGCGTTAGCGGCGCAGCCTGAAGCTGTGCTCTACGATGAACCAACGACGATGGTTGATCCCCTGATGGCCCACCTGCTGGGTGATCTGATCAAGAAGCTCAAGCGCCAGCTCAAGCTCACCAGCATCGTGGTGACTCACGACATGGCGCTGGCAAAAAAATTGGCCGATCGTCTTCTTTTCCTGCACGAAGGCCGCGCCATTTTCTTCGGAACGTATGCGGAAATGCAGAAATGCGACGAGCCTATCGTGCGGGAGTTCCTGGAGCTCGACTCACTCGATTTCGAGCGTTATTTCGGGGCCCAACGCCCGCCGCACTCCGTTGGTCTCTAGAAGCCCTGGGCCACTAGAGCATCTACCGTCAGTCCGTCGGTCCGATCACCGCGCTGCGTCCACTTCTCGAGATACTTGGCGACGATGTCCGTCTCGATATTCACCGGGTCGCCCGGCTTGAGTGACTTCAGATTCGTCATCTTGATGGTATGCGGAATAATGGCGATGGTGAGGCGTAACCCTTCCAGCTTGGCTACGGTCAGGCTGATGCCTTCGATAGCGATCGATCCCTTGAAAACGATGTACTTCTCCAGGTCCTCTGGGACATCGATCAGCATCCAGAAATCTTCGGCGTTGGCGATAGGTTCGAGGCCGACGAAGCGGCCTGTGCCGTCAACGTGGCCTTGCACGATGTGGCCGCCCATGCGGGCCTCGACCCTTAAGGGCAGCTCAAGATTGACCTCGGCCCCCTCGGTCATGCGCGAGAACGAAGTCCGCGTCCAGGTCTCCTTCGCTAAGTCTGCAGCAGAAGGTATCAGTCTTGATGTCAAGCGCTGTCAGGCAGACGCCACTGACTGCGATGCTATTTCCCTCCCTAAGCTCTTTCGCCGAATAGGGCGCTTTGATGGTTATACGGTGATTACCACCGTTCTCGATGATGCTGGCAACCGTTCCAACTTCCTCGACCAGTCCCGTAAACATGATGACGACCTCGCAAATCGCTCGCAATTGCGAGCCTTTATGAATTGTGTGACGATGTATGAATTACGTCCGCGTAAGGATCACGCAGATACCCTTCGACCGCAAAATCCTCGCCGAAACGGTGCAATGTGATCGCCCGCACATGCGCGGCTTCGCTTATCCTGCGGTATCCCGTACCCAGAGCCAGGGGGATGGAAGCCGTTCCAGCGATAATCTTCGGAGCGTAATAGAAGAAAATCTTGTCTACGATTTCTGCCGACAAAGCGGCCCAGTTCACCATGGCGCCACCTTCGATGATGAGGCTGGTAATTTCGCGTTCTCCCAGCCTCGCCATCACTCCTTCAAGGTCAGGCCGGCCGTTAGATGCCGCTGCCGAACTGGGGAATGGAATCGTTCCATCCTCGAACGGTTGACGCATTGGCACCTGCTCCACCATGACGCCGTGGGCTTCGAGTTCCCGACGTTTATGTTCTTCGGCGAAACAACAGAACACAATTACGTCGTAGTTGGCCGTCCTGACGACGCGCGAGTCCAGAGGCAGACGCAATCGTGAATCGAGGATGACCCGCAGCAGAGGCCGACGCCTGGGAAGACCTGTCCGGTCGGTAAGAAGTGGGTCGTCAGCGATGACGGTGCCTACACCGACCATTATGGCGTCATTGGAATGGCGCATCTCGTGGACATGAGAACGTGCGACCTCGCTGGTGATCCAGCCGCCGGTCGAGGCCAGAGAACCTACCGCACCGATAGCGACGCCATCATCGGGCGGAGGCGCGATCTTGCCGTCGAGTGTCATCGCAGTTTTCAGCGTGACAAACGGCGTCTTGTGCCGGATATACTTCGCGAACGCCTCATTTAACTTGCGAGCCTCGGGTTCATAGAGGCCTTCATGCACTTCAATGCCCGCAGCCCGAAGCTTGGAGAGGCCTCGTCCCGCGACCAGGGGATTGGGATCGCGCATGGCCACCACGACTCGCTTGATGCCGGCCGCGATGATGGCGTCGGCACACGGGGCCGTCCGGCCCACGTGAGAGCAGGGCTCCAAATTCAGATAGAGGGTAGCGCCGCGCGCGTGATCACCCGCCGCGGCAATGGCGATTATCTCTGCGTGCTTAATCTCGTCGTAAACATGCGACCCGCGACCCACGACCTTGCCTTCGGACGAAACCAACACTGCCCCTACGCGCGGATTGGGAGAGGCCAGTGCCATACCACGGCGAGCAAGCTCCAAAGCTTGCTGCATGTATCGCGCGTCGCTGGCTTTGGCGGTCATCTTCAATCAACAAGCTCAGTTAAACAAAGACTCGACAAAATCCCTGGCATTGAAGGGCAACAGGTCGCCGACCTTTTCACCCACTCCGACGTAGCGAACCGGCAAACCCAGCTCCTTCGAGATTGCAACGACGACCCCGCCCTTGGCGGTTCCGTCCAGCTTCGTCAGCACGATGCCGGTGACGCCAGCCGATTGGGTAAACAGCTTGGCCTGCTGAAGGCCGTTTTGTCCGGTCGTAGCATCCATCACCAGCAGGGTTTCGTGGGGAGCGGATGGGATGAAACGCTGCGCCGTGCGTCGCATCTTCTCCAGCTCGGTCATCAGATTGCTTTTGGTATGAAGGCGGCCGGCAGTATCCACGATCACGTAATCCGTGTGGCGCGCCTTGGCGGCCTGTAGCGCGTCGAACAGCACAGCCGACGGGTCCCCGCCGGGCTTGTTCTTAATCACTTCGACTCCGGTGCGGTCTCCCCAGATCTCCAGTTGCTCGATGGCTGCCGCGCGGAATGTATCTGCCGCCGCCAGCAAGACCGTCTTTCCCTGGGAACGCAGGGCATAGGCGAGTTTGCCGGTAGAGGTGGTTTTCCCTGTGCCATTCACGCCGACCACCAAGAATCACTTCCGGCTCGCCATCAACTTTTCGCACCGGGCGTGCTTCAGCGACATTCAGGATCTTGAGCAACTCCTCCTTCAGCACCCGCTTCAGTTCGGTGATATCGCCAATTTGCTTGCGATCGACCTTCGCGCGCAACGCGTCCAGCACCGAGGATGTGGTAGCCATACCCAGGTCTGCGCTGATAAGTGTTGATTCGAGCTCGTCCAGTGTATTGCTGTCGATTTCCTTGCCGAACGAAGCGATATCCTCAATGCGTTCGCTGAGGCTCTCGCGAGTGCGAGTAACCGCCTCCTTCATCCGTTCCAGAAAGCTCGGTTTTTCTTCGGTGCTGCCGAACAGGGTTTGAATCATCGATGGGGTCCGTCGCGAGCCGTCGAAAGTTCGCGACGCGGAGGAAGTATTCCCTCGCGGAAGCTCAATTGGCCGCGAATAATTCATTATAGACAAGCTGACGAGCGGTCGCAGTGACGCTCCGACCGAAGATCAGTCGGTGTTTACCCGAATCGGACAAAGCGGTTGCTTCATCCAAGGGATGTTCCGTCAGGCGGCCGACGACCCACGTCCTAGTGGTTGAGGTTTGTATACTGTCTAGAAAAGTATTGGTGAGCTCTCTTACATTGCGCCTACAACGAATGTCGCCTTCACAGTTGACAACCCTATTGCGTGCTCGGCCGCTCGTGCCGATCGTCGTTGTGCTGGTGCTGCTAAGTGCACCGGCAAACGCGCAAGTCCCGTCCCCTTGGGTCGATACCAAACCGCTGGCGGTCGACACAGGTGTCACCGGTCTCAAGTTGACGCTGCGACGTTTGCATACGACCGCTCGCCTGATGCATACCACTGCGCATCCTGATGACGAAGACGGCGGCATGTTAACGCTGGAATCGCGAGGACGAGGTGTGACCGCCCTGCAGTTGACTCTGAATCGAGGAGAAGGCGGCCAGAACAAGGTAGGCAGCAATTTGCTCGATGAGCTCGGGATTTTGCGCACCTTGGAACTGCTGGGTGCCGATCGATACTATGGCGTCGAGCAGCGGTTTACCCGCGTCGCAGATTTCGGCTTCTCGAAGACACCCCAGGAAACCTTCCAGAAATGGGGCGGCCACGATGTTGCCCTGGCTGACATGGTTCGGATAATTCGCACGTTCCGGCCGGACGTGATTTGCACCCGCTTTCAAGGGTCCGATCGCGACGGCCATGGTAACCATCAAGCCTCGGGGATACTCACGCGCGAGGCGTTCCGTGCTGCTGCCGATCCCACAAGGTTCCCCGATCAGATTCGCGAAGGCCTGTCACCCTGGCAGGCAAAGAAGCTGTACATGGACAACGTGCGCCCCACAGAAGAATGGAATGTCCAGTTGGAGACTTCGCAGGACGACCCTCTTTTAGGCGAGTCGTACGTGAAGTTCGCGTGGAAAGGACTGCAACATCAACTCTCGCAGGGCGCCGGAGGCTGGACGCTTTCTGAGGGCCGCCGCACAAGTTACTACAAGCTCATCGATTCCGCATTGCCCAATACGCCCGTCAGTACCACCCACGAGAAAGATTTCTTTGACGGCATTGATACCTCGCTGCCGGCACTGGCCTCACGTTTGGGGAGCGATGGAACGAAAGTTTCGTGGTTGCGGCCGCAATTGGAGGAGTTAGCCAAATTGGTGGATGAGGCCACCGCCGCCGCTGATCGCGATCCTCAATCTGCGGGACAACCGTTACTTCGCGGGCTCGATCTTACGCGCGGAATGATCGATAAGCTGGAGGCGTCGGGCCTGTCTGCAGCAGAGAAGGCCGACCTTGTGACGAACCTGCGCACCAAGGCACAGGAGTTTGAGCAAGCGGCCAATCTCGCCTACTCCCTGGACATGGACATCGGTCCGGGAACACCTGATGGCCGCCCGATGGCCGAAGAGTTTGATACAGGGAATGGAAAAGTATTGGCTGCCGTAATTACGGCAGGGAAGTCCTTCCTGCTGCTGGCCAAGCTGCACAACGGCAGCACTCTCCCAATGGACGTCAAGCAGTTTGTCCTGGATGTCCCGCGCGGCTGGAAGTACGAGTTGTTCATGGACAAGGTGCCGGCGCGAATTGCGCCGGGGGATGGTTGTGCTCTGACTTTCCGCGTGTCGCCGCCAACAGACGCCCAAATCACCAAGGCCTACTTCCATCGCGAGGATCCCGAAACCGATTCGATTTATCGGATCGACCAGGCCGAATACGAGACGCTGGCGCTGCCTCCTCCGCCGGTCACGGCGAGGGTCGTCTACAGCATCGGCGGGCAGGAAGGCGTGCTCCGCAGTGTAGCGCGCACACCCATTCACGATGCCAAGGGCGAAGCCTGGTCGATGCCACTGGCCGTAATGCCGCCATATTCGGTGGACACGTCGCCGTCCACCCAGATCATTCCCTCCGGCCCCAATCCCTCAGCCGGCTTGAGTGTGATCGTGCGATCGACGTCGGATCACGGCACTGGCACTGTAAAACCGGAGGTACCGAGTGGGTGGCGCGTCGATCCAAAGTCGACAGCGATGGAATTTACTAAGAGCGGCGAACAGACGAGCAAGTTCGAGGTGCTGCCCGATGGGGCTGGAGAAGCGCGTTATCGCGTACGGGCCGTATTTTCCGCCACTGGCCACGATTTCAGTGAAGGTTATAGCCTGGTAACGCGTCCCGATATCGGTGGCTTCTTCTATTTCCAGCCTGCGGTCCAGCGTGCCGCGATCGTGAATGTGAAGGTGCCGCCGGGTCTCAAGGTGGGATACATCATGGGCGCGGGCGACGATATACCGACGGTCTTGCGGCAGGTCGGCCTCGATGTCACTCTTTTGACTCCAACAGATGTCGAACATGCGAACCTTCAGCAGTTCGGCACGATCGTGCTTGGCATTCGTGCCTATGACACGCGGGATGATGTTAAGAAATACAACCAGCGGTTGCTCGATTACGCTCGCGATGGCGGGACCCTGATGGTGCAATACAATACGGACCCCGGGAGCTTCAATGCCGGTAACTACATGCCTTATCCAGCGCAACTGAGTCGGTTGCGGGTATCCGTGGAAGAAGCCCCGGTCACGGTCCTTGATCCGAAAAGTGCGGTCTTTCACTATCCGAATGTCGTAAGCAGCCACGATTTCGATGGTTGGGTCCAGGAACGCGGCCTCTATTTCATGGACAAGTGGGATGAACACTACACGCCACTGCTGGCGTGCAACGATCCCGGTGAGGAACCGCAAAAAGGCGGCCTGCTCATAGCGCGGGTCGGCAAAGGCTATTACATCTACGACGCGTACGCCTTCTTCCGCCAGTTGCCATTTGGAGTGCCGGGCGCGATTCGTCTGTATGTCAACCTGCTAAGCGTGGGACATGAGCCCAAGTGAGGCCTCTGGGCAACCCGAACTAGTCCGGGGAATCGGTCTGGCGGGCGCTACCACGCTGAACATGATCGACATGATTGGTGTCGGTCCCTTTATTACCCTTCCTCTGATTGTGATCGCAGCCGGTGGCCCGCAGGCGATGCTGGGCTGGATTGCCGGCGCGGTTTTTGCGCTCTGCGACGGCTTGGTGTGGGCTGAATTGGGCGCGGCCATGCCTGACGCCGGCGGCTCTTATCAATATTTGAAGCAGGCTTACGGACCAAAGTCTTTGGGCCGCCTTCTATCGTTCCTCTTCATCTGGCAATTGTCTTTCAGTGCGCCCCTGTCGATTGCGTCTGGTTGCATCGGACTGGCTCACTATGCGGGATACATCTGGCCGGGTCTCGATCACGCATGGTTGTCGCACACATATAGGTTTGGAGTTCCGCTTCTAGGGGCTCTCGAGGTCAGCACCGTGTTGATGTCGGGCACCCTCGTCGCTATGGCGAGTTGTGCCTTCATTGTCTTTTTGCTCTATCGCCGCATAACAGTAATCGCCCGGCTCGCTGAATTCCTGTGGGTGGGAGTGGCGATTGCAATTGCATGGATTATCTTTGCCGGTCTTACGCATTTCAGTGCGGCCCGGGCCTTCGATTTTCCGCGCGGTGCATTCACGCTCTCCCCTGAATTCTTCACTGGGATGGGCGCCGCCATGCTCATCGCCACTTACGACTATTGGGGCTATTACAACGTGTGTTTCCTGGGCGGAGAGGTGAAGGATCCAGGCCGCACAATTCCGCGCGCGCTTATCCTCTCCATCGTCTCGGTCGCCGCCATTTACATCGTGATGAACATCAGCGTGCTGGGCGTTGTCCCATGGCGCGAAATGACCGGGCATGCCGGCGACCAAAACAATTACATTGTCTCGGTCTTCATGGAGCGCATTTATGGCAACTGGGCGGGCCGGGCCATCGCGGCCCTGATTATCTGGACGGCGTTTGCCTCGGTGTTCTCCCTGCTGCTGGGATACTCCCGCGTCCCCTATGCTGCCGCCCTCGACGGAAACTACTTCCGGGTCTTTGCCAGAATTCATCCCGAAAAGCGATTTCCTACCGTGTCGTTGTTGGCGCTAGGTGGGGTGGCGATTCTTTTCTGCCTGCTCAGGCTGGCTGATGTCATCGCCGCACTGGTGGTCATTCGCATACTGCTGCAATTCATCGTACAGGCGGTAGGAGTCATGGTTCTGCGCCATCGCCAGCCCGACATGCCAAGGCCCTTCCGAATGTGGCTTTACCCGCTACCGGCGCTGATGGCGATCGCCGGGTTCACCTACATTCTGCTGGCGCGCAAGAACTTCCAGCGGGAGATCAAGTACGCCTTGGTAATCCTGATTGTTGGTTTGCTGGTATATTTCGTGCGCTCGTGGAAACGCAAGGAATGGCCGTTTGGCAGGGTGCCGACTGCTCCCGAAGCGTTAGGCTGACCGGATACGACAGCGTAACCCTGTTAGAAATTCTCGGCGTTTGTAGTCCGCAGATTTCTGCGGGATGGACTAGAATGCTTGGGCACACGATCCCCGAGGGATTTTGTCAGAACATTCGTGGAGGAATTCTCGATGAACATCCGCATCGCAATTTGTGGTTTCCTGGCCAGCCTTGCCATCACAGCAACCGCAATTGCTGCCGATCCTCAAGGAAAACCGGAGCCCAAGCCGACATTTGCTTCGGTGCTTGATCACCAGCTCAGCGGAACTGAAAAGGCGGTTGTTCCCGCCGCCGAAGCTATGCCCGAAGACAAGTACGACTTTGCGCCAAGCCAGGGTGAATTCAAGGGCGTGCGCACCTTCGGCGCTGAAGTCAAACACATGGCAGTAGCCAACTACGCGCTTGGCGCTGCGATCTTGGGGGAGAAGCCTCCGGTCGACTTGGGAGGCGGTCCGAACGGACCTGCCGACATAAAATCCAAAGCAGAAATCACGAAGTTTCTGAACGATTCGTTCGTTTACGCGCACAAGGCGGTTAACAGCGTAAACGAGACCAACATCCTGGAGCCCGTCAAGAGTCCGTTCGGATCCAGCATGACGACACGACTGGCCCTATCCATCAGCATGATCGGCCATCCCTTCGACCACTACGGACAGATGGTGGAATACCTCCGCATGAACGGGATCATTCCGCCTGCCAGCCGAAAGTAGGGTGCGGCACATCTGCAGAGATCAGGGCGCGCGTCAACACGCCGCCCTGCTTGTCCCGACTAGTGCATAAGGGACGACAGGCGGAATCAGGACGACGGCAACGGGCTCGTTGGCTCGGCGCTCCAGGTCCCAGCAGGTAACAACCTAATCGCCTGGCGAGGCCTTATCGGCACGCTTCAGCGTTTTGTCGAAGAATTCAGCAGTCGCCGTGTAGGCGCGTATCCAGTCCTTCCACATCAGGAAGCCGTGGATTTCATCCGGCAAGATCAGTTGCTCGAATGGCACGTGCTGGGCCCGCAATCGCTGCGCCAGATCCACGGTTTGGCTGAAGGGCACATTGCGATCGTCATCGCCATGAATGAGCAACACCGGCGACTTCCATGTGCTCACGTAGGCATCGGGTGAGGAGTCCCATGCCAACTTCACGGCAGCCTCCGCGTCCGGCGGTCGCGTTGCCAGATTGCCGAAATAAGGACGTTCGGTCAGGAAGACGCTCCAGTCATGTACACCGTGGAAATCGACTCCCGCCTTGAATAGTTCGGAATCGCGCGCCAGACCCATGGCGGTCAAAAAGCCGCCATAGGAACCGCCCCATAGCCCGATTTTTTCACCATCAACCTCCGGAAGCTTTTGCAGGTACCGTCCTGCCGCCACTACGTCTTTGTACTCCGCTGCTCCGCGCCAAATCGTGTTGGGCGCTTCGCGAAAGGCCCGGCCGTACATGACACCGAGGCGATAATTGACCGACAGCACGACGTATCCCCGGCTCGCGAGGTACTGATTCATGGCGTAAGCGTTGTGGTAGTAGTCCATGTAGTGAAAGCCAAGCATCATCTGGCGGACGGGCCCACCGTGCGTGAAGACCAGCCCGGGGACCTTGCCAGTGGCGTTGCGGGGCACAAAGAGCTGCCCGTGCAGTGTGACCCCGTCCGCGCTCTGGAAAATCACTTGCTTTGGAGTCACCAGCGAGGCTGAAGGGAAGTCAGTTGGCAGAGCCTGCTTGGCGATCATTTCCCGGCCCGCTGAGGTGACTACATAAGGCATGGCTGGTAGGGTCGCCGTCGATCCCAAGCAGAGTATGTTCTTGCCGTCGCCAGTTTGGACCGGAGACCACTCCATGGTGTCGCCGTGGGTCAACTGCTGCTGCGGCGTGCCGCCGGCTACAGCCACCCGCCACAAGTGCCGCCGGTCGACATCATCCTGGTTCGAGGAGTAAATCAGCCACTTCTGATCGGCGCTGAGCGCGACGTCTTCGACGTCAAAGTCGCCTGGTGTGAGCAGCGTTGCCGCCCGGCCGCTGGTTGCAATCGAATACAGGTGATTACGCCCATCTTGCTCGGAGGCAAATACCACTCGTCCATCGGCTGCAAAATTCAGCGAGACATCTTCGGTTAGCTCGGGCAGGGAATCGTCGGGCTTTTCACCGCTGCGCCACAGCACACGGCCTGTCCCGGTGGCGACATCGGCAATCCAAAGCGACCAAGGCTCCGGTCGAACTGGAATCAGTGGCAATTTCTGCTCAGTTCCGGCGGTGCGCACAAAGACAATCTGCTTGCCGTCCGGCGACCAGCGCGGCATCGAATCTTTATCCACGCTTGGCGCGAGATAGCGAATGGAATCACGATCGAAGTCGTAAATGGCGACGAAGCTGTGGGTGTCACGCTGGCTGACGAAGGCGATCTGCTTGCTGTCCGGCGACCATTTGGGCTGTTCTGCCGCACCATGCACCGATGCGAGTTCCTTGGCCTGCTGTTTTCCATCGACACCAGCTAGCCAGAGTTTCTTTTTGGCGGTCCACACCGCCCACTTTCCGTCGGGAGAAATTTGAATGTCTTCGCAACCTTCTTCCGGACAACCCATCTCGCCTAACAGGCGAGGCGTCGCGTCTTTAGGGTCCAGATCGAGCGCAAAGACCTGCTGCTTCGCGCCCTTTGTCCAGCTCGCAGGATTAGCACTTTCCTGCGCTTCATTCAGTTCGCTGCCCAGCACATAGACCACTGACTTGCCGTCTGGTGTGAGTCGGAGACTGGCGATAGGCTGGCCATCATCGGCGTTGTACTGAGTAACCGGATGGGCGGAGTGAGCGAAGTCCGGGCCATCAGCCACCCACACATTGCGGACGCCTTTCGCATCGAAGACCCACGCCACCCGGCTGCCGTGAGTAGCGGCCACCAGCCCGGTGGGGAAGGGCGAGCTCAATACCTGCTCCAGCGTAAACGGCGCTTGTGCCCACGCAGCCGTCGTGACGCTAAGGACCAATCCTAGAGCGATGTGAAAGACAAAATTGTTACGTGACATAGCCCGCAAGGGTAATCGAAAGGCATCCTGCCTGCCAATAGCCCGCTTGCGGTTTACAATTGAAGCCACCCCGACATTGCAGTCGAATGATTTGTCACGACTAGCCTCAATTCGTTACGCGGTTTGTGTATCGATTCTCCTGTGCTCGTTGCCATCGCTTTGGGCCCACGAGTCGCGCCCAGCCTATCTTGAAGTCAAGGAGACCGCTCCCGGGCAATATAGCCTGCTTTGGCGCACGCCCATGCTCTCTGGCATGCGTCTTCCGGTGATGCTTCAACTCCCGAACGACATACGAAACCTGAGAGAGCCGACGACCCAGGAACTGGCTGACTCGGTGCTGACACGCTATTGGATCGAGGCCGGCCCCGGCGGCCTTGCCGGCAAGCGAATCGAATTTCCGGGACTGCAGGGCACCATCACCGACGTGCTGGTTCGGGTCGAGATGCTCGATGGTCGCAACTGGACGACCATCGTCCACCCCTCACAGCCCTGGGTTGAGATCACGGCGGCCCAGACTCGTCTGCAGGTCATGGGGTCGTTCGTTGTACAGGGCATCCGTCACATCCTCTTTGGCGCAGACCACATGCTCTTCGTCCTGGGCCTGCTGCTGATCGTCAAAGATCGTTGGATGCTATTGAAGACGATCACGGCCTTCACGGTGGCCCACAGTATTACGCTCGCGATTGCTACGCTCGGATACGCCGAGGCACCCGTGCTTCCGCTGAACGCAGCGATTGCGCTCAGCATCCTCTTCCTTGGTCCAGAGATCGTGCGTTCATGGCGCGGAGAAACCAGCTTCACCATCCGTCATCCGTGGGTGGTCGCGTTTGCTTTCGGCTTGCTGCATGGCTTCGGCTTCGCCAGCGCTCTTACCAGCGCGGGTTTGCCAAAAGCAGAACTTCCGATCGCGTTGTTGTCTTTCAACGTAGGAGTCGAGATCGGACAACTCTCGTTCGTAGCGCTCATACTTCTACTGGAGCGCGCTTTCCGCATTCTCGAAGTACGCTGGCCGCGTTGGGCGGAGGCGCTTCCTGGATACACCGTCGGCTCGCTCGGCGCCTTTTGGACGGTACAACGCCTCGCACTCATGTTCGGGGTAGCCCGATGACTACGAAACCGAAGCAGCTTTTCGCCAGGTGGAGTGGAGGGCTCGCGGTCATTCTGTTCTGGAGTGAGACGGCGTTCGCGCATGTGCAAAAGGGCGAAGCCGCCGGTTTCCTCAGCGGCCTGAAGCACCCGGTGTCGGGACTCGACCACGTGCTCGCCATGGTCGCCGTCGGTTTGTGGGGAGCGCAGCTTGGCGCTCCTGCGGTTTGGCTCCTGCCCGTCGCATTTCCTATGGTCATGGCTTTCGGAGGCATGCTCGGTCTGATGGGAGTGCCCCTGCCGGGAATTGAATATGGAATCGCAGCCTCGGCCATTTTGCTGGGAATCGCCGTGATGTTTGAGCTTCGTCCTCCGCTTGCGATCGCTGCAATCGTTGTCGGAATCTTCGCGATTTTCCATGGTCATGCCCACGGCACCGAACTGCCTCCCGGGCAAAGCGGTCTTCTCTATAGTATGGGGTTCGTTATTGCGACTGGATGCCTGCATGGCGTCGGTATCACTATCGGCACCGTGCATCGCTGGGGGTGGGGTCAGAAGTTCCTCCGCCTGGCCGGAGCGATCGTAGCCATGGGTGGAATGTTCTTTATGTGGAAGGCGTTCTCCGTATGAAGTCGATGCAGTCCCAATCGCGCGATTCCTTTGTACGCTGCGGTCTTGTTTGTCTGCGTGATGTGTCCGCTGGCGGCAGACGCTCATTTGAATTCCACCGGCATGGGCCCAATCTATGACGGGCTGATGCACTTCCTGATGAGTCCCGAAGACCTTGTTCCGGTGCTGGCTCTCGCATTGCTATCCGGCCTACGAGGCGCAACTTATGGACGCCGCACCCTGTTTGTGCTTCCGGCGGCCTGGCTGTTAGGAGGCTTGATCGGACTCGCGGCGTCGGCATCCAACGGAAATGCGATCGTGTCGGCGGTGTGGTTCCTGTTGCTCGGCGGAATGCTCGCGGCAGACGCGAAGCTGTCTCTGCGTGTCACGACTGGACTCGCGGCTTTGCTCGGCCTCTATCACGGGTATCTCAACGGAGCCGGCCTGGGACTGAGTTTCGCCTCGGCTGCGGTATTACTTGGTTTGATCTTCTCTGTCTTCGTGCTCATCGCTCTGGCGGCATCGTTCGTTGTCCGGTTGCACGCGTCGTGGGCGCGGATCGCAGTGCGTGTCGCCGGGAGCTGGATCTTTGCCAGCGGTCTGCTGATGATGGGCTGGGCAATGCGCAGCATGCACGGGCGGAAGTTCTAGCTCAGAGGTTGTGTTTCGTCAGGCCAATGCAGATCGAATGGCTTGCTGGCTAAGTCAATACGTCTGACTGGGGCAAGTCCGGTAGCATCACATTGGCCGGGTGACGGGAGCTTCTTCGGACTCCTATTGTGATCCTACGACAAAAATACGGGAAGCCCTGGGGCTTCCCGTATTTCGGCAAGTGATTCAATCCGCTAGAAAATATACTTCAACACGAGAACCATTGCCCTTGGGTGGTTGGAGAACACCAGGTTTGGCTGATTGAACGAAGTCGAGCCAGGCACAAGGAAAGTATGTGTCGGTCCGGCCGTCGTGATCGCGGTGTTCGCCGCTTGGATGTCACTGATGAATCCAGGGACATACTGTGGGTGGTTAAATACGTTGACCGCCTGGGCTTGAAATTCGATGGACTGACGCTCAGTGATGTTGACGCGTTTCACCAAGCTCATATCGAAGTTGTTGAGGTGCGGCAACGGCAGAGTGTTGCGCGAGGCATTGGCCAACGCTCCGTATCCCGCCAGGATGTATTGAGCGTTTGGGTTATTGGCAGCGTACGCTTTCACATACTGAATGGTATCGAGAACGTTGCCGTTTGGCAGAGTGACCGACCCTCCGCAGGGCGCCCCGGCCGCAGCTGCCGCCGAGGTCGCATACCCACTGCTGCAGAGCGGTGTCACATCGCTACCGGTTCCAGGAATGCCGCTGGGGTTAAAGATGGCGCGGTCGCCAGCTGTGTCCCCGTTTCCGTTGGTGTCCAAGCCGCTCTGGACGGTTGCATACTCCGGAGACTCAAAGGTGTAAATAGGAGCGAACTGCCAGTTTCCGACTACATTCTTCATCATCCAGTTGGAATTCTTGAAGAACGGCAAATCGTAGAGGAGTTCGAGTGTCACACGGTGACGGCGGTCGAGGGCGGAAGTGCTCCAGTCTCCGCGGAAGTTCTGGAAGTCCTGCGCCCGGCGTGGTGTCAGGTAGGTGGAGAACACGTCTGCGGTGGAGTTATCGAAGGCGTGGCTCCACGTCCAAGAGGCTTGGAATTGCAGCCCGTTGGTGAAGTTGCGGGAGAACTGGGTTTGCAGTCCGTTATAGTTCGAAGCTCCATAATTCTCGAAGCCGACGATATCGGAGCCGTTGAATCCAGCTGCAGCGTAGGCTGGCACATAGCTCGGATTGCCCGCGATCTGGGCCAGCGTAAAGGGCAGAGCGTCAATCTGTGCCTGGCTTGGAGCCGTGGTGTAGGTCGGGAGATACTCGGCAAGGCTAGTCTGGGTTTGCCGGTTCAAACGTGCCTGTACCGGCAGGTGAATGCCGCGGGTACCGACGTAGCGTACTTCCAGCGTGTACTTCTGCGCGAAGATGTGCTGGACACCCAGATTCCAGGTCTCTGAGTACGGTAGTGACTGGTTGGGAATGAAGGCGGAGGTCGCCGCACGTGCGTCCGCCGGGTTCGTAAACGGCGCTGGAGGGTTAGAAGGCAAGCCACCGCCCGCCATGAATCCACCAGGGTTCCAGAAGCATTGCGCTGTCATGTTGCCAGGAGCGTCACAAGTCTGCTGAACC
This sequence comes from uncultured Acidobacteriaceae bacterium, assembly GCA_963696575.1. Taxonomy (GTDB): domain Bacteria; phylum Acidobacteriota; class Terriglobia; order Terriglobales; family Acidobacteriaceae; genus DASRAA01. The sequence continues at coordinate 265,690 of CAVOKT010000011.1, read as the reverse complement.
TGTGGCGGCAGCGAGAGAATACCGAGGTTGTCGTACAGAACATCCACCGCCATGCCAAAGCCACCTCGAATCGAAGTGTTGCCGCTACCGCCCGGTGAGTAGGCGAAACCCACGCGAGGCAGGAAAGTTGGTGGTCTGTTTTTGCGGAGAACCGAACATGATCAGCCCGGGCACGTTGGAAATCGCGTTCAACGGCTGCAACTGGCTCTGAGAGAGCGGCACGGTCGTGAGTTCGTAGCGCAATCCCAGGTTCAGTGTGAGGCTGGGCGTAACCTTGAAAACATCGTTGCCATATAGGTACATGGCCTGCTGGTTTCCATAGTATGTGACATTACCCATGGAGCGCTCAGCCAGGAAATCGGGGACCGCGTCGTTCAGATACCCCTGCAGGGTATTCCACTCGTAGTCTCCGCGAACGCGCTGAGTAAAGGTCTGTGGACTAATGTACTCTCGGTACTCGGCACCGAATTTGAAGCTATGCCGACCTTTGATCCAGCCTACATTGTCTACGGCCTGGTAGGTGTTCTGGATCGTCTCCTGTGGAGCGTTGGGATCGGGCCCCAGTTGTATTCCGTTCAGCTCCTGGATGACGAGGTTGGGAAATACATTCAAACCCGGAAATGTCTGAGGGCCGACTCCAGTGGTTGTGTTGAAACGGTTAAACCCCAGTCGAAATTCATTGTTTACCGTGGATGAGAAAGTGTGGTACTCACCGAGGGTAAAAAGGTTGAACTTGGTGGGCGCGGTTTGCCAAAACGTCGAAAGCTGGGCGTTAACATCGATGGCGTTCTGATTCGCAAAGGCATATCGGACGCGCAACTGATCTCCGCTTGAAATGTTCCAATCAAGCGAGTTCACGTTGGTAAGGGTATTGGTGTAGCTCGGCCCGAGGAAGCCGACCGGGCCTGTGGGAATGTTAGAGCCATTCACACTGACCGAGCCAGGGCAGACACTTCCACCTACTGTACCTGCGGCGGGCAGGTACTTCTGCAGCACATTAAGATTGTTCGAGTTGGGGAACATCGTGCCTAGAGCGGTATATCCGGCAGAGGTTGGTGCGCAAGCGGTCGAAGGCGATCCTACCAGGCCCTCCGGCTCATACTGCCACGAGGTAAAGAAGAACAGCTTTTCCTTGATGATTGGACCTCCGAACTGGCCACCAAACCGATTGTCATCGAAGCGCGGGTTGAAGGGTGTCAGTCCTTGCGACACCTGTGACTGAGCGGTCTGGGAGTCAATTGCATTAAGGTCGCGGTTCTGGAAATATTCCCATGCTCGGCCATGAAACTGGTTGGATCCTGACTTGATGGTCTCGTTGAATTGCCCACCTGAAGAGTGACCAAACTCCGGCGAGAACTGGTTCTGCAGCACGGTGAAGTTGTCGACCGAGTCATTGGGCAGGCTCATCAAGGGTCCCGTGACTGTCTTACTGTTGTTGTCGACGCCTTCCACGGTGAAATTGTTATTGCGCGGGCGCTGTCCGGAGATGGAGGGTCCCGTTCCTGCGCCTATGCCGCCGCTGGATGCCACACCCGCATTCAGCAGCGAGAGGTTCAGCACTCCGCTCCCCGTCGAAGTGATCGGGAGATCCTGCAGCTGTTTGGCGGTAAAAGTGTTCTCAATTTGCGGCGTCGTGGTATCGATCGTGGCAGCCAGCTCACTGACCTCGACTGTTGTCGCCGCGCCGGCAATGACAGCCGTGATGTTGGCGGTGGCAGCGTGATTCAACTGCACTTCGACATCCCCGTAGCCGCCCTTCATTCCGGCAGAGGAAGCTTCTACCGAATAGTGTCCCGCGGGAAGATTGGTGAACCGATACTCTCCGCTCGTATTGGTGGTAGTAGTTTCCTTTTGCCCAGTGGCGAGATTGGTGGCTTCGACCGATGCACTGGCTACCAGAGCTCCCGACGAGTCTTTCACGACTCCCACAAGGTCGCCGCTGATCGCTTGACCAAAAGCCATCGTGCACAGTAGCGCAAGTAGCGCTGCAACTGTGATTTGCTTAACAAACATTTGCTATTCTCCACATTTGGTGTGTACTTGCGACACCAGTGACACTTCCAGAATGCGCCGCTGTTCTGGATCGACTACGTTCGCCGCAAGCCGCACCCTAAGTAAAAGTGGCAAGCAGCACGAATGAGACATCTTGTGGTTTACTCACCTTCTAGTTCATTGGAATTCCTCCTAAAGTCACCAAGCGATTGACGAGGTGGCCAGAGAGCACATCTTTAGGTGCGCGTGCGATGGTGCTCTTAGACTTGGAGCTGCTGGATGAGATGTGCTGCAGCGTCTCGCTGCTATCCAATTGCGCGAGAGGAATGCCTATCGTCGGGCGGTTGCGAGAAACGCCGGCAGGAAACAGTGCGACGCGAGCGGGCGCCCTCGGGGTTGGTTGGGCGGCACCAGCCCACAACAGTAGGTAAACGAGAATCGTAACTCGACTTAGCGTTACTCGTGGGCCAACTGTCTTCACAACAAATACACCAGCGTTTTTAAACGCACAGGAATTCGCGCGCGGGAGCAGCCTTTCTTACCAACCGAGACGCCGCCCGGTGTCGCATCTGTGAATAGAGCACGGCTTGTGCCACGTCGGATGCGAGTTAACTCGAGTCCTTACAACAGCAGGGTTAACGTTAGTTATGCTTTCATGAACCGGATGTGCTGTTGCTCGTCCCAGCAATCACGCCGCAGTATCGTTAACTCATTGCGCAGGAGCTAGATTGAGCTGCGTTTCAGAAATGCCGAAAAGCGGAGTGCTTAATCCGATGTTTTGTAGTTGGCTTTCTTGTAGTGCCAATTAGTACTAACTCGGTCTAAGGTGTTGTGATTAGATAGTCGCACTCGCCTGACGATGCCGAAGTAGAACTATTACTCCGGCCCTGCCTTGGTCGGTAGGCAACAACTCAACAGGTTTAGTTAATACGATGCGGTCATAATGCGAACGCGGAGTGCAAGAACTGTCCGCGTGAGAAGGCGGCCAGTTCTCTCGCTGCGGGCCTGCCTCACATGCAGATTGAAGCCGTCGGTAACTGGGCCTGGAGTGTTTCGGAAAGTGCTACCTCGACCCAATTGCCGATCGCTCTAAAGAACAGCAGATCAACCGTGACAATGACGAGGAAAAACCAGCGTTAGCATCGCCGCCTGGATGAACGTTGGTGGGCAAAATGGGTTCGTTCTTGCGTTGGACCTCTGCAGAACCATAGAATTGCCGGACGTAAAGTTTCACAGTTGGGGAAAAGGTCGTGAAGCTGCTTTGCCAAGTGGGATTGGTGCGCTGGACCGTCGCAACCCTTTCGATGGGATTGGCGAAAGTGGCTGTGGCAAGCACGGGCGGCGCCCCGGCCACCCCGAGCATTTTTTCTCCAGCGTCAACCCCCGCCGATTCGATCTATCATCTCTCGCTGTTCGTCCTCGGTATTTGCGGCGCTATCTTTCTTACGGTGTTTAGCCTGCTGGTTTATTCGCTATTGAAGTTCCGCCGCCGCGCCGGGGATGACGGCCGCGAACCTGCGCAGATTTACGGCAGCAATCAGGTAGAACTTGCCTGGACCGTTATTCCGGTTCTCATTGTCGTGGTGCTTTTTTTGGCAACTGCTCGGGTGATCCACGCTGTAGAAGATGCGCAATTCCCGCCCGGCACTACCGAGGTTACGGCCATCGGTCACCAGTTCTGGTGGGAGTTTCAATATCCGCAACTGGGATTCATCGCGGCCAATGAACTTCACGTCCCGGTGAGCGATGCCGGTCATCCCACCCCAACACACATCACGCTGTTGTCGGCTGACACGGATCATAGTTTCTGGGTGCCGAAACTTGCCGGGAAGACCGACCTCATTCCGAACCGCTCCAACAGCATGTGGATCGATCCGCATGAAGTGGGGGTTTACGTCGGTCAGTGCGCGCAATATTGCGGCACCCAGCATGCCAAGATGCTGTTGCGGGTTGTGGTGGAGTCACGCGCGGACTTCGAGCGATGGATCGCCAATCAGAGTCAGCCGGCGCAGCAGTCCGACAGCGTGGAATATGGTCGCCAGGTGTTCGAGAGCACGGCCTGCGTCAACTGCCACACCGTGTCAGGTACAAACGCTCGCGGCAAGTTCGGTCCGGATTTGACGCACCTGATGACCCGCGACACTATAGCCGCCGGCGCCGCGACCAACACCCCGGAGAACTTGCGCCTCTGGATAAAGGATCCCGACATGTTCAAACCCGGGTCGCTAATGCCTGCCATGCAGCTGCAGGATCAGGACCTGGACGCGGTCACTGCCTATCTACTGACTTTGCGCTAGCGGAAGAGGGAAGAACCGATGGCTAATGCGGAATCGATCTTGAATCCAACGGTCGTCATGCCCGCGGAAACCGACAAGCCGCTTTTCGACCGCGTTCACGAGTGGATCGTCACCGTCGATCACAAGAAACTCGGGTTGATGTACATCGGCTACGGCATTCTGTTTCTGGTGATCGGCGGCCTGGAAGCCACAATCATGCGCATCCAGTTGGCCATTCCTCACAACCACTTCGTATCTCCACAGACGTTTAACCGCCTTTTCACGATGCACGGCACGACCATGGTGTTCCTGGTCGGGATGCCCCTGCTGTTCGGGTTCGCCAACTATCTCGCACCACTGATGATCGGCGCGCGGGACATGGCCTTTCCCCGGCTGAACGCCTTCAGTTTCTGGATGAGCGCAATGGGCGGCATCATTCTCTATTTCAGCTTCATCGGGGCCAGCGGATTGTACGGAGCAGGCGGCGCTCCGGATGTTGGCTGGTTTGCCTATGCCCCACTGACCTCGCCTGCGTTCTCGGTTGGGCACAGCACCGACTATTGGATCATCGGTTTGCTGGTGAGCGGTATCGGCAGCATAGGAACGGCGGCCAATATCGTAACCACCATACTGTGCCTTCGCTGTCCCGGCATGACGCTGGGGCGCATGCCGTTGTTCGCCTGGCTCAATCTGGTTGTTTCCAGCATGGTTCTCATCGTCATCTCGCCGCTGACGGCCGCGCAGATTATGTTGCTCGTCGATCGGTACCTTGGTGGCCACTTCTTCGACACGCAGGCCGGCGGATCAGCGGTGATCTGGATGCACTTCTTCTGGATCTTCGGACACCCGGAAGTATACGTACTCATCATCCCTGGTTTTGCCTTTGCGTCGGAAATCATACCGGTGTTCTCTCGCAAACCGATCTTTGGCTACGCAATCATGGTGGCGGCCACGTTATGCATCGGGTTCCTCAGCCTCGGTGTGTGGGCGCACCACATGTTCACCATCGGAATGACCTCCTATTCCAACGCGTTCTTCACGGCGTCAACCATGGCGATTGGAGTACCCACCGGAATCAAAATCTTCAACTGGCTGGGCACCATGTGGGGTGGAAAGATCCGCTTCACGATTCCGATGATGTTCTGCGTCGCCTTTCTCTTCCAATTCCTGATCGCGGGACTCACCGGAATCATGCTTTCAGCCTCTCCCTTCGACTGGCAACTAGGTAACTCTTACTTTGTGGTGGCTCACTTCCACTATGTGCTGATTGGCGGTCTGGTGTTCACCATCTTCGGTGCGCTCTATTACTGGTTCCCAAAAATCAGCGGCAGGATGTTCAACGATACTCTGGGGCGCTGGCACTTCTGGCTGTTCTTGATCGGTTTTCATCTGACCTTCGACTTCATGCACATACCGGGTGTTCTCGGAATGCCGCGACGCATTTACACCTACGAGCCGGGACGCGGCTGGGAAATCTGGAACCTGATCGTGACCCTGGGTGTGATCTTCCAGATTGCCGGAGTCCTGTGCTGGGTGGTCAATTTCCTGTGGTCGTACTTCAAAGGTCCACTAGCGGGAAACGATCCGTGGGACGCGTGGACGCTGGAGTGGTCCACTACTTCGCCGCCACCCGACTACAACTTCGCGCGTATTCCGGTGGTCAGGAGCCGGCGTCCGCTGTGGGATTTGAAGCATCCGGAAGATCCGGACTGGAAGTACGAGTAAAGGAGCATCACGCGTGGCCACGACCAGCATTGCATTACCGCCGTCCGAGATGCCGCTGCCTCACGAATTGCGCGGCAAAGTCGGCATGTGGTGCCTGATCACCGCGGAATCTGCCATCTTCAGCATCTTCGTGGTTGCGTATCTTTATTACGCCGGCAAAAGCCTCAGCGGACCGACTCCCAGCCAGGTCTTGCGCGTCCCCGTGTTCAATTCGATTTGTCTGTTCTCAAGCAGTTTCACGATTGTGATGGCCGAACGCGCCATCGCCCGCGGCCTGGCAAGGATGTTTGCCGCCTGGTGGTTCGTCACCATCGCGCTAGGTGTCATTTTCATACTAGGCACGGCCCGCGAATGGTACCACCTGATTTATGGCGAAGGCCTGACCATCAGGTCGAGCCTCTTTGGTACAACCTACTATTCACTGGTCGGCCTGCACGCGTTTCACGTCATCGTCGGACTGATCGGGCTGTCGATCATCATGATCTTCGCCGCGCTCGGGTACGTGAAGCAGGAACACGCCGAACGTATTGCAGTCTTCGCCATGTATTGGCACTTTGTGGATGCGATATGGGTGGTGGTTCTCTCGGTGGTGTATTTCATCGCGCGCTGAGTAAATGGGGAAACACGTAATGCAAGCATCGCAAGACGCGCATGGGAGCGATTCAGAGAGGGTCATCCTGCCGGCACCAACGGCATGGCCCTTTGTCATGGCGCTCGGAGTCTCGCTGATCTTCGCCGGGCTGCTTACCAGCGCATCGATCAGCGTTCTTGGTGGGGTGCTCTATATCGCCGGAGCCGCTGGGTGGTTTCGCCAGGTGCTTCCACGTGAGCACACGATTGAGGTACCCGTTGGTCCGGAAGCTGAGCTTGCGGTGGTTCCTCCAGTTGAGGTCAAGCGCTTGAAAGTTGCGGAACAGGTGCCGCGCGCGTGGTTGCCGTTGAAGATTTATCCGATCTCCGCGGGCGTTAAGGGCGGACTGGCGGGCGCTGTCGCCATGGCTCTAATTGCCATGCTGTACGGCCTTATTTCTCACGGCAGCATCTGGTATCCCATCAATCTCCTGGCCGGCAGTTTGTACGCGCCGTCCGCCATGCCGTCCGTCGAGGAGATGCTGCATTTCCAGTTATCATGGTTTCTCTTTGCGCTCGCTCTTCACCTGGCAACTTCGCTCCTGGTCGGTCTTTTGTACGGCGCCATGCTTCCCATGCTTCCCAATCGCCCAATCGTGCTGGGCGGCATCATTGCGCCCGTGATCTGGACCGGACTGCTTTACCACATCATTGGCTTCGTGAACCCGCTGCTGGATGAACGTATCAATTGGTGGTGGTTCGCTGTATCGCAAATTGCGTTTGGGATCGTGGCCGGGCCTGGTAGTGGTGCGCCAGAACAAAGTGTGGACGTCTGAGAACGTACCATTCGCCGTGCGAGCAGGCATCGAAGCTCCCGGGATTATGCACGAGCGCGACGGCGAGGACGGGAGGCAATGATCAGCCGATTGGCATTCACGGCCGTTGTCTTGGGATCCGCATTGGCACTCTGCGGATGTTCGCAGCTATCCGGGAAAGCCCGCGCCGGGCCCGGAAGTTCCGCGGCCCGATTCGGTTTTGGATCCCGCCGTTCTCTATAGCGAAAATTGTGCTGGATGCCATGGCGCCGAAGGCAGGAACGGACCTGCAATGTCGCTTTCTGACCCCGTGTATCTGGCGATCGTAGACGACGACGTACTCCGCGAATGTCATTTCCAAAGGCCGACCAGGCACGCAGATGTCCGCCTTCGCGCAAAAAGAAGGCGGCATGTTAACCGACGAGCAGGTTAACGCAATCATTCAGGGGATTCGCCAACGTTGGAGCAAGCCTGGCGCGCTCGCTGGGATGACGCCTCCTCCGTATGTGGCCAAGTTGCCCGGCAATCCTCAGCAGGGCGAGGCGGTGTACTCGAGCTATTGCGCTGTCTTGTCATGGCACTAGCGCCAATGGGGGATCGAAAGCAGGCTCCGTCACGAGTCCGGCGTATCTAAGCCTGATCAGTGACCAAGGCCTGCGCACCATCGTCATCGCCGGCCGTCCCGACTTCAACGCCCCGGACTGGCGAGGCAACATTCCGGGACATCCGATGACCGACCAGGAAATCTCCGATGTCGTGGCCTGGCTCGCTTCGCAGCGGCCTATGAACTCGGGATTAGCGTCAACCGCGGATTCATCTTCGCCGGGAGGTGTTCATTGAGTCCAGCCGCCTGCGACGGTCAAAGCAGCTGATGACCAAGGCTGAGGTTTCACGCCGAGCGCTGTTCGCCAAGATCGGACTGCTCCTGAATGGGTTGGCGGTCATGGTTCTTGCTACGCCCAGTGGTGGGATATCTCCTGTCGCCGGTCCTGCGCGGCGATCGCGGCCAGTACAAGCGCTGGATCACGCTGGGCGAGTTGGACGAGTTTCCTGAGGGACAGACTCGTCTGGCCAAGTTTCACAATCCCATCTCGGGCGTCTCTGATGGAGACACCGACCACATTCCTTGCTGGGTACGCCGCATCCAAGGCGAGCAGTTTCAGGTTTTCGCGGATCAACTGTGCGCACCTGGGGTGTCCGGTGCGCTGGTTCGCCCAATCGGGCCTATTCATGTGTCCCTGCCACGGAGGTGTGTACTACCAGGACGGATCGCGTGCCTCCGGGCCGCCTCCGCGGGGACTTTTCGAGTATCCAATACAAAGTGGAAAATGGCCATCTGCTGATTGACGCTGGACAACTGCCGACCTTGTCTACGACTGCTCCGTCTTGTTGTGAGGAAAGGCAGCGGATGTCAAGGGTCAAGCGAAGATCGGGGCTTGGCTCGACCCAGAGGTTGCAGATCGGCGGCGCCATTCGCGACGCGGCTGCTCATCCAGTGCCGCGTAAGTCGGCGAGTTGGTGGTACATCTTTGGCAGTGCCGCGCTCACGATTTTCATTCTGCAGGTCTTCACCGGCATCATGTTGGCGCTCATCTACGTTCCCTCCGCCGGGGAAGCATGGAACAGCCTGCAATATCTCAACCATGATGTAACCCTGGGATGGTTCCTGCGCGCCGTGCATGGTTGGGGCTCCAATTTCATGATCGCTGTAGTTCTCATCCACATGTGCCAGGTGTTTCTGTTCGGCGCCTACAAATTTCCGCGTGAACTCACATGGATTGTTGGGGTGTTCCTGCTGCTCATGACACTGGGTATGGCGTTCACCGGACAGATCATGCGCTTTGACCAGGATGCGTATTGGGGACTCGGCATCGGCGTATCCATCTGTGGCCGTGTTCCCTTGATTGGCAAGCCACTCCACCCAGTTGTTAATGGGTGGCCCGATTATCGCGGGCGACACGCTCTCACGCTTCTTTGCGCTGCACGTGTTCGTAATTCCAGGCCTGCTCATCGGGTTTGTTGCGCTGCATCTGCTCCTGGTGCTGAAGCTGGGCATTAATGAATGGCCCATGCCCGGACGCGTGGTGCGCCGCGCCACCTACCTGAAGGAGTATCACGAACTCACCCACAAAGACGGCATTCCATTCGTACCGCAAGCGGTGTGGAAGGACATGTTCTTCTCCGCCGCAATCATTGTCAGCATCATGGCCTGTGCCGCTTTCTTTGGACCGTTCGGTCCCAGTGGGTACCCGGACCCGACGATCGTACAGACCATCCCTAAGCCGGACTTCTTCTTCCTTTGGCTGTATGCGCTGCTTTCGTTGCTTCCACCACAGATGGAGACGCCGATTCTTCTCATCGGTCCCGTCATTGGTATCGGATTCTTGATCCTGCTGCCATTCATTTCCGGGGAGGGCGAGAAGAGTTGGAGACGGCGACCGGTGGCAGTCGTCACGCTCCTATTGACTGCGGTCACGCTTGGCACGTTTACTCGACTGGCAAGCTACGCACCTTGGAGCCCTGTGATGAACGCCTGGAGCGGAGACCCGATCCCGGTCAATCTATTAAATGGCAGAAGCCCGCTGCAGCGCCAAGGCGCCCTTGGTTTTCCAGGGAAAGCAGTGCCGCAACTGCCATTCTATTGGTGGTTCCGGAGGCAAACGTGGACCGGCGCTCGACGACGTCGCAACCACGCTTACACCCGACCAGTTGGTGCGACAGGTGCTGCAGGGCGGCGGTAACATGCCTGCTTACGGGAAGAACCTTAAACCGGCAGAAGTGACGGCATTGATTTCGTTCCTGGAGACGATGCATCCGGCGAACCAGCCGCCCGCGCGCGATGCGGCCAACGCGGCGCAACCATCTGCCGTCCAACCTGCACCCAGCCGAACTGCTCCTTAGACAGGAATGTCTCCGGTCTTTATCGCGGTTCTGCATTCGTGGGCAATTCCGAAGGCGGTGACTTTCGCGTTGGTGCTCACGGCCATTGTTTATGTCCGCGGATGGTGGCTTTTGCGCCTCTCCGGCTTGCCGCTGTTGTCCCCTTGGCGAGCTGCGTCATTCCCTAGGCGGTCTACTTGCTCTGTGGGTTGCGCTTGCCTCACCCCACGGACGTGTTCAACGGGTTTGTGCTCACCGCGCACATGCTGCAGCACATGACGCTCATGATGGTGGCGCCGCCTCTCATACTGATGGGTGAGCCCCTGGTTCCGATTGTCCGCGGACTGCCACGTTTTGCGGCGCGCGAGTTTGCCGGACCGTTGCTGAACTGGGCGCCGGCCCAGGTCCTCGGCCGTAGACTCATCAGCCCACTGTTCGCACTTGTCCTGATGGGATTGGTCAACTTCGCTTGGCACACACCTAGGCTGTATCAGCTCGCGCTCGATTCAGATTCCTGGCACCAGGTGGAGCACGCATGTTTCTTTCTCGCTTCGCTGCTTTTCTGGTGGCCGGTAGTGCAGCCTTGGCCGAGCCAGGCGCAGTGGCCGCGTTGGGCGATAGTACCTTACCTCTTGGTAGCCGATCTGCAGAACACCACTTTGTCAGCAATCCTAGTGTTTTCCGATCGCGTGATTTATCCATGGTACTTGAATGTTCCACGTCTATTTGGCTTCTCGGCTCAGCAGGACCAGGCAGCCGCCGGAGCAATCATGTGGGTCGTCGGATCGGTTGCCTTCGTAGTTCCCGCGGTCATTATCGCGGTCCAGTGCTTGTCGAGGCGCAACCCCGCGACTGCCGCTAAATCGCGTGTGATTGACGATTCTCTTGCTGCTCGAATGTTGAGCAGCGTGGAATCGAGGCCTGCCGTTCCGCTTCTTCGCTGCCCGTCTTGAGTCAAGAACCGACCCAGGCAATTGCCTTTGCATTCCTCTTTGGCACGACAGGTTTGTGCTTTTCGTATTTGTTGGCTGCACCGGGCGACGATGACCAGGTGCTGCGGTCGCGCATGACGGTCTGATCAACTCGACGTCGCGGTGTATGGCCCCGGCGGGGATATCCCCATCGGCTCGACGGCTTTCAGCGCGCTGGTGCAGGAGAGTGCCACGCAGGAAGCGTTGCTCGACAGCGAAGTTGACTTTACGTTTCAAAAGACAGGCGCCGGCCGCGCTTCGCCGGTGAAGGTGCGCGCGAAACGCGAAGACTCCGAGAACAAACTGCTGCAATCTGGCGAAATCGACCTCTCGGCTGCCGGCGACTGGAGTCTGAATGTCGTCGTCCAGCACGATGCGGCGCGAAGCGAATTCTCATTGCCCCTCCATGTCGTGCAGCTGCAATCGCGCGTTGCGGTACGGTGGCCTTACATAGGCTTCGCCGCGACATCGATTATCTTGCTGATGATCTACTTCTGGAGACACTCTGGTTCTGCAAAACACCGGCGCAGAACCTAAGACGCCGGTATTGATCTACCCGAGAGGTCGTTGCCTAGGTATTGCATGGCCGTCGACGAGTACGACCTTCCACTGCAAGCCGGATCGCATCAGGAAGGATGCGGCACGCCGAGGACGACCCGCACCGTGTCGCGCGCAATGAGCAACTCTTCGTCAGTAGGAATGGCATAGGCGAGCAGCCTGGAATCATCGGTGCTGATAAGGCCTTCGCGTCCAACCGTCTGCTGGTTTCTCGCGGCATCGATCGTAAGGCCGGCCCACTCCATGCCTTCACAAATACGGGCACGGACCTCCGGCGAGTTTTCTCCAATTCCGCCGGTGAAGACCACCGCGTCAGCACCCCCCATGGCAGCGAGGAATGCGCCGATGTACTTCCGTGCGCGATAGCAGAAGACCTCGATCGCGAGCTGTACGCGACGGTCCTGGTTTTCCGCCAGTTCGGCCTGCAACATCCGCATGTCGTTGGTCAGCCCGGAAACACCCAGCAAACCCGACTGCGTATTCAAAAGCGTATCGACCTCTGACGGGGACATCCCTTCTTTCGTTGCTATCAGATTCACGATCGCAGGGTCCAGATCTCCCGAGCGCGTGCCCATCACCAGACCCTCGAGCGGTGTCATGCCCATGGAGGTGTCCACCGAATTTCCGTTCCTGGATCGCAGTTGCTGAACAGCCGTTTCCAAGATGCAGGGTGATGATGTTGGTCTGCTCCCGCGTCAGTTCGCGCAACGCCCGGTAGCGAAACGCAACGTAACGATGCGAGGTTCCATGGAAGCCGTAGCGACGGATGCGATGACGCCGATAGAGGTGATACGGCAGGGCGTAGAGGAAAGCCTGCTCCGGAATCGAATGATGAAACGAAGTGTCGAACACGGCGACCTGGGGAACGTCCTTGCCAAAGAGTTCTCGCGCAGCCACGAATGCCCTTGATGTTGTTGGGATTGTGCAGCGGCGCAAGATCGATGCAGTCTTCAATATCCTGTAATACCTTGTCGTCGATCAGCGCCGACTCCGAGAACATCTCGCCGCCGTGCACAACGCGATGGCCCACCGCGTGAATGTCACCCGAACTCTTGATCTCCGCTGACTCCCGATTTGTCGGAGGCAATGTAACGAACCAGGTAGTCCAGCGCCGCCGCAATGTCTCGCAGAGGAGCAGTGAACTTTTGCTTAGCGTCGGCGCCCTTCTGGAACGTGATAATCGCCTCTCCACCGATGCGCTCCACCTCGCCGCGGCAGATGCGTTCATCCTGATGCTGCTGGATACGATCCAGATCGGTTGCGATGACCTGAAACTTCAGGCTGGAACTTCCGGAATTGAGTACGAAGACGTTCATGCCGGGCTTTCTCTGTCGGGAAGTATCGTACCAGCAAGTCTCTGCACCCTAGCTTTTCTTGGATCGGGCGGCAACCTGAATCAGTTCTTGGGAGTGTTTGTACGCGTTCACGGAGTACTCGTGCGCCTGTTTGCTCAACTCATGAGCAGTCAGATGATCTCCTTTGCCGTGGGCGGTTGCGGCTGCGGAATGGGCGTGGGCTGCCAGGTTGTGAAGTTCTGCGGCGCGATCATGCGGGCTCTGTGGCATCGAATTCTCCTGCGTTGTGTTGCGTGGGTTAGGCGTGTGCTTGCTTTAAGCGCGTCTACACCTGCAATGTTCCACCTTATAGGATGTGACGCTGTGCAATTCGGCACAGTAATTGAATTGGTACCGCGTCACGATATTTCTTGCTCGTAATGCGACCCACGGATGCCTGAGATGAACAGAGTCGGATGTCGTATGGTGCATCCTGAGAGCACACCTTGCCATCCATAACTGGAGCACGGATGCGACGTCCGCCGAACGGAACATCTTAGTTGGGTACGGTTGTCTTCACCGTCGCTTAACAGGAACATCTCATAATTGGCATCGAGGACCCAACCGACCCCTTTGTGCGAGGTAACCGCTTGAATACTGTTTCCGCCCGTACCCGACAAACCGAAGCCTCTCACCTCGAATTCGCGCCGTTAACCCCAGACGAACTTCGGACAATGGACGCTTACTGGCGTGCCTGCAACTATCTTTGCGTAGGAATGCTTTATCTGCGGCAGAATCCGTTGCTACGCGAACCCCTGAAACCCGAGCACATCAAGAACAGACTGCTCGGACACTGGGGTTCTGATCCCGGGCAGACCTTCACGTGGGTGCATCTGAACCGGCTCATCAAGAAGTACGATCTCGACCTCATCTATATTTCAGGGCCCGGACACGGTGCACCAGCCACGCTCGCAAACAGCTACCTCGAAGGAGTGTATTCGGAGATTTATCCCGACATAGCCGAGGATGCCGCCGGCATGCAGAAGTTCTTCAAACAGTTCTCATTCCCGGGCGGGATCGGGAGCCACTGCACTCCTGAGACCCCGGGTTCCATCCACGAGGGTGGGGAATTGGGGTACAGCCTTTCGCATGGATTCGGCGCGGCGTTCGACAATCCGGATTTGATCGTGACGGTAGTCGTGGGAGATGGTGAAGCAGAGACGGGGCCACTGGCAACGTCATGGCACTCCAACAAGTTCCTGAATCCCATCTATGACGGCGCGGTGTTGCCGGTATTGCACCTTAATGGCTACAAGATCGCGAATCCTACGATCCTGGCAAGGATTTCTTCGCAAGAATTGGAGAGTCTTTTTACCGGCTACGGCTGGACGCCCTACGTGGTAGAAGGCGATGATCCGGCGCAGATGCACCAGGAAATGGCAAGCGCGATGGAACACTGTGTGTTGGAGATTCGCGCGATCCAAGAGAAGGCGAGGAGCGCGGGCGCTGGAATAGCTCCGGACCGTCCCCGCTGGCCAATGGTCATCTTGCGTACGCCGAAGGGGTGGACTGGTCCGAAAGAGTTGGACGGTCACAAGGTTGAAGGATCCTGGCGAGCGCACCAGATACCGATTCTCGATCCGGTCACCAATCCGGCGCATTTGATGCTAGTCGAATCCTGGCTGCGGAGTTATCGGCCGGAGGAATTGTTCGATGCGAACGGCCGTCTGCTGGCTGAATTGAAGGATACGGCACCGCGTGGACCGAGGCGCATCAGCGGCAATCCGCATGCGAACGGAGGAGCGCTTAGGAAGCCACTCGATTTGCCCGATTTCCGTGAATACGCAGTAAAGGTCGCGCATCCGGGTCAGATCGAGGTCTCCTCAACCGACAGGCTCGCACACTTCCTGCGCGATGTGATGCGAAGAAACATGAAGAGCTTCCGGGTCTTCGGCCCTGACGAAACCGCCTCGAACAAGCTTCAGGTGATTTATGAGGCCACTGGCAAAACGTGGATGGCTGAAATGAAGCCCGAGGATGCCGACGGCGGCGACCTGTCGACGGATGGGCGGGTGATGGAGATGCTGAGCGAGCACACCCTGGAAGGTTGGTTCGAAGGCTACGTGCTCACGGGGCGGCACGGGTTCTTTTCGAGCTACGAAGCATTCGTCCACATCATTGACTCGATGTTCAATCAGCACGCGAAGTGGTTGGAGAAGAGCAAGCTGGAGCTGCGGTGGAGAGCTCCCATCTCATCCATCAACCTGCTGATCACCTCACTGGTGTGGCGGCAGGATCACAACGGATTCACTCATCAGGATCCCGGCTTCCTCGATCTGGTGACCAACAAGAGTCCGGAGGTGACGCGAATCTATCTGCCGCCGGATGCGAATTGCCTGTTGAGCGTCACGGACCACTGCCTGCGCAGTACGAACTACGTGAATGTCATCGTAGCGGACAAGGCGCTGCACTTGCAGTATCTAGACATGGACGAGGCGGTGAAACATTGCACCAAGGGCATCGGGATCTGGGACTTCGCCAGCAACGATGCCGGCCTGGAGCCTGATGTGGTGATGGCATGTGCAGGCGACATTCCGACCTCGGAAGCACTGGCTGCGGTTGCAATCCTAAAAGAGCGGTGCCCGGACCTGAAGATTCGATTCATCAACGTGGTGGACCTTTTCCGCTTGATGCCGGAGAGTGAACACCCTCACGGGCTGTCAGACCGCGCTTTCGACAGCTTGTTCACCAAAGACAAGCCAGTCATTTTCAACTTCCATGCCTATGCTTCGCTCATTCATAAGCTAACGTATCGAAGAGCGAATCATGACAATATTCACGTGCGGGGCTACAAAGAAAAGGGCAACATCAATACGCCCCTGGAGTTGGCGATTCTGAATCAGGTCGATCGGTTCAACCTCGCGATTGACGTGATCGACCGGGTACCGAAGTTGCAGGCGACTGCCGCGCACACGAAGGAATGGTTAAAAGACCAAATTGTCGATTGCGTAAACTACGCGCACGAAAATGGTATCGATCGCCAGGAGATACGTGGATGGAAGTGGCCAAGCGACCCATCCCGGTCTTAGGTTAGGCATTTTCAGGCCCAGGTGTGTAACGCCGCTCACATTTCCGCTGGATTATGCACATCTGCTCAGTGCTCGTACATATCGTTCCGTTTATTTCCTTCGTCGGTCGCCCCGCATTCCGCTAGTGGCACTCCTTTCCCACGACTTCAGGTTCGGCACCGTAATTCGCTCTGAAGTAGTCATATACATGACATGGTTCTCCGTTTGAGTCGATTATCTCAACTCTTGCTACTGCTGTCGTCGCTGGCGGGTGTGGTTTATGCAGGTACGGCGGCGTTCGACTTACCTGGTCCGAAAGTCGAAGTGCGTGTGTCACGAGGCGGCAAGCAGCTGCCAATTGCACAGGTTCCTAATCTGCAGGAGGGCGACAGGATATGGCTGCATCCGGCGTTTCCGGATACACAGAGCGCGCACTACCTACTGATCGCCACGTTTCTCCGCGGATCGACGAATCCGCCGCCCGAAAACTGGTTCACCAAGATTGAGACTTGGGACAAGCAGGTGCGAGCCGAGGGTGTGGTGGTGACCGTTCCCAAAGGCGCGGAGCAAATGCTGCTGTTTCTGGCTCCGGAAACTGGTGGTGATTTCAGTACGCTGCGCAGCACAGTGCGCGGCAAGCCTGGAGCCTTCGTCCGGGCTACACAGGATTTAGATCGGGCAAGCCTGGACCGTTCGCGGCTCGATGTTTATCTGAGGGCGGTCGAGCACGCGTCCGATACCGATCCCAATGAGTTGAAGGAGAAATCTACGCTGCTGGCGCGAAGTCTGAACATCAAGGTCGACAACAAGTGTTTTGAGAAGCCGGAAGGACAGCAGTTGCCTTGCCTTATGCAGAACTCCGACCAACTCGTGCTCGACGATTCGCACAGCCAGTCGATGGTCGCTGAGTTGGCGTCCGGTCCTTCGGCAGATTTGGTGGGCCAGCTCAGCGCCACGCCAATGGCCGGAAGTGGATTTTACAGTGCGTACGTGGGAGCGATTGTTGACGTCGTCCGGCTAACGTCAACGCTGCGCACCGCACAATATCAATACATTCCTGCGCTGGCGTTACCCAAGACCGACCTGCTCGATCTGCAGCTCAATATCGCGCCGTCGTTTCGCAAGCCGAAGTCGGTGCTGGTGGTTGGTTTGCCGCCGGTAGCAGCGCCGCAGTTGCCGCCACTGCGCGCAGTCGAGCCCAAAACTGTGCATTGTCTGCAACGTAGCTCGCTAGTCCTGCCTGCGGAAGGCGCGCCGCTGGTGTTCTCGACGAGTCTTGCTCACGATTTGGTTCTTCATGTCTGGAGCAAATCCGGCGAGTCCATGGACCTCCCGGTGAAAGCGGATGCGGCGCGCGGTGGCTTCATGGTGGACACGAATGCACTGAAGAACAAAGAGCTCGATCCGGAGGTGAGTGGGACCCTGCGCGGGCAGTGGGGGTTTGAATCGTTCGAAGGACCAACGTTTCATCTGCGGACTTCGCACTCGGCTCCGTGGACAATTGCACCGGCGGACCAGAGCGCGCTCGTGGTAGGGCGCGACGACGTTCTGCATATTCATTCTGACGCCGCTGCATGCGTGGAGGACGTGAGTGTGGAAGACCAGCACGGCAAGAAGCTTAAGGCGACCCAGAAGATGGTCGGTCCCGATGAATTGCAAGTAGAGATCTCGTTAAGAGATGTCGCACCCGGACCGCTCACCCTGCGCATAAGACAGTTTGGGCTGGCAAAGCCGGACGAACTCGCACTGAATACCTATTCCGAAGCGGCGCGCTTGGACAGTTTCACCATCGATGCCGGAGATCACCAAGGACTACTGAAGGGCAGCCGTTTGGACGAGGTTGGGAGCCTGGAGATCAACGGAATTCACTTTGCACCTGAGGGGTTGAAGCGCACGGGCAATGAAGATGAACTACAGATGTCGGCACCGGACTCGGCGGAGGTGGGCGGGTTACATGCTGGAGAAAAGCAGACGGCGCATGTCTTGCTCAAGGACTCCCGGATATTGGATGTGGCGACCGCAGTTCAGTCTCCGCGACCGAAGTTGACTCTGCTTGGCAAGAATATCCAGTCGGACGCGACAGGGACGCCCTCGGCGATTCAGTTGGAAGGCCAGGACGAGCTACCACAGAATGCGACGTTGGCTTTTTCGCTCAAAACACAGGTCCCGGATACGTTTCCACGCGACGAGAAGATCGAGGTTGCGACCCAAGACGAGTCGGTCCACGTTCTTCTCAGTATCGCCGAGGGAACCCTTACGCTTCAGGATTCGCAGACTGTGCTGGCATCGCTTGATCCACTGAAAAGCTTTGGGCCTTCGGCTTTCGGACCGCTGCGCTTCCGGCCGGTTGATGCGAACGGCGAGAAGGGAGATTGGCAGCCGCTTGTAACGCTGGTGCGATTGCCCGCATTGAAGGAATTGCGTTGTCCGGGCGCTTCGGACCGGCAATGCACTTTAGAGGGAGCGGGGTTGTATCTACTAGACTCCATTTCAACAGATGCTCAATTTCAGCAGATCACACCGGTGCCCGATGGGTTTGCCGGCTCGACGTTAAGCGTGCCGCATCCCGCGGGGACCGAGTTGTACATCAAGCTGCGGGATGATCGAACCGCGGTAAACAAAGTGATTGTGCCGGTCCTGCCGGAGAAATGACGAAGAGAACTGCTCTGGTAGAACTCGCTGGATCGGATAATCGCGACTATTGATTGCTTGGGTGTTATGGAACGATTGTGGTTCGTAGTCCAATCTTGGAACATGCGGCCGGAATAGAACGAGAGACGCCCAAGTATCTAAATCTTGCATCCAGCCTAGCCGAGCTATCGGCGACCCATGGAGCGTCTTCCGCTCGCACTTGTGATCAACTCGAATCGTTGCAAGAACCACAGTGAGTCCGTCCAGCCTTGCGTTCCCCTCATCCCGTAAAATCTGTGTAACTTTGTTCGATCTGCAGCGTACTGCTTTATGGACGCCAAGAGAAACAATGCGAAAGGATCGCAGCCCCGCGAGGGCAAAGCCACGCAAATGGAGGGGCCGGATCTGGAGAGCGTAATACGAGCGCGCACAAGGCCACGATGCCGAGGCGCTGGGGGAGATCTATCGCCTCTATGTCCGGCGCGTATTCGGCTTGTGCCGTTACATGCTGGACTCGCGGGAGAGCGCAGAAGATGCCACCAGCGAAGTCTTCCTCAAGCTGCAGCGCTCAATCGAGAGCTACGACGGGTCAATACCGTTCCCCAGGTGGCTGCTGCGGGTGACCGGCAACCAATGCATTGACGCTTTGCGGCGCCGTAAACGTGGACGGCAGGTGATTGTGGAAGCAGAAGAAGGAGTCGCGGTCGTCGAGGCAGCCAGCTCGGAGCCGTCGCCGCTGAGTGCAGTCCTCAGCGCGGAAGAGAGGACGCAGGTGCGGGACGCCATTGCACGCCTGCCGGAGAACTATCGCGTGCCGCTGGTCCTGCGCTATTACGGCGAATTGAGTTATGACGAAATCGCACTCAGCAGTTGGGACTGCAGAGAAACTACGTGGCGGCGTTGCTATTTCGGGCCAAGCAGGAACTGCGCCGGAAACTGGGCCACAGGAGCAACTGATCATGGAATGTTATTCGGAGCAGATCGTCTCGATCTTCGTGGATGGCGAGCTGGAGGCGGAGGAGGCGCAGCGCCTGCGAGACCACCTCGCCACGTGCCGGCGCTGCCGGCAACTGTTGGACGCATTGCGCGCCGAGAACCGTGTTCTGAGCGAAAGCCTGCAGGAGCTTCCGGAAGAAGCGCCCAGCCCGGCGAGTGCTCCCCGTTTGCGCTCGTCGTGGACATGGGGTGACCTGGCGATCGGGAGCGCGGTGCTGGCGCTAAGTTCGGTCGTCGCCTTTTGGATCGATGCGCTGAGTATCCCGGACGCGCTGCAATGGCTGAATCCCTTCAGCATGAGCGGCCGCACGAACGTGATCTTCAACCTTTCTTATTACTTTGCGGACGGAGGTACGGCCATGTTGAGTGAATATGCTGCTGTCGTCGGGAAGATCTTTTTGGTGTTGCTGGTGGGCGGCAGCGCACTGCTGCTGGGACGTCGATTCCGGCTGCGCCAACCTGGCCTGCGCCTGCTGATCATGCTACTTGCGTTGTCGCTGCCGGGCCTCGCCTTGGAGCGTCGTCACAGTGACATCGTCACCGTAGGGGCGAACGAGACTGTTGAAGACACCCTTTTGGCTACCGGCAATATTGTGCGCGTGGATGGCGTGGTCAATGGGGACTTGCTGGCTTTTGGCGGGACGGTGGAAGTGCGCGGCACCGTCAAGGGCGACCTGGTGAGTTTTGCCAAGAGAACCGTGGTGAGCGGCACCGTCGAGGGCAACATCTTCGACCTTTCGAATTCGCTGCGACTTGGACGGGCAATTGGGCCACAGCGTCTACGGGTTAATGCAATCCTTGCGTGTGAATGACCGGAGCCGCGTGGGCGAAGGTGTGGTGGTTGGTGCCGGAGACGTCACCCTCGAGGGCGAGGTGAATCGTAGCGTAACCCTGTACGCCGGCAATACCGATGTGAGTGGGAGCATCGGCCGCGAACTCACCATGGCCGGAGATCACCTTACGGTGACAAACACGGCCCGAATCGGCGGCAACCTGAGTGCTCGTGTGCGCGACGTGAACAACGTACACATCGCTAGCGGCGCGACGATTACTGGATCTCGTGAAATTCTGCTGCGCGAGAGGCACAACCGTTTCACGCAGCTCGAAATTTTACTTCTTCCAGGCTGTCTGGCTCGCGGCCGCCATGCTGGTGGGATGGGTGGTGCCTGTTCTGTTTCCCAGCTTCGTCCAAGCCAGTACGCACGCGGTCGGCGCAGGCTGGCGTAGCCTCGGGCTTGGGTTCGCGGTTCTGGCGGGCGTTCCCCTGGCGATCGTCGTGATAGCCATCACGCTGGTTGGCCTTCCGGCTCTCGCTCATGTTGCTCATGGCGTATCTGGTTGCGATCTACCTGGCAAAGATTTGGGTTGGAGCGTTTCTGGGGCAGATACTCCTGAAGACCGACCGGGGAGACTAAGAGCGATTGGATGCTGGGACTGCTGGTGGGCTTGCTGATACTCACCGTCGTCAGGTTCGTCCCGTATCTGGGAACGCTGGTTCACTTCGGTGTGATTTGCTTGGGGTTGGGAGCGTTTGTCTGGCAGTTCTATCGGCTTTCACGACCGGCAATCACGACCTAGGAATGCCTCGTGAGATTCGTTGAGGAGGAGGAAGACTTGACGACGGCCCTGCACTTCATAAGCGGCGCGATCCGGAATGCGTTGTTGGCGGTTACCCAGCTAACGTCCTGATCAGTTTGCTAATGCTATGGGCGACGCCAAACGACTCCTCGACCATGGCCCTGTCGAGCAGGCCGAGTCCGCAGCTGGCCGTAATCATGGCGCGTTGGGCAAATTCCTGGGGATCGCCAGCTTTGGATGCAGCGTTCAACCACCGAAGGAAGATGCTTGCCGAGTCGACCGCGTTCAGGCCTGGTCGAGTGGGCACTATGCCGTAAGCGACCAGGCCTCCCCGATGAACGAAGTCGAGCGCATGGGAGTCACCAAAAAATAGATCGAGGCCCTCATCGGCATCGAACGAAAAAATGTCTGGCGTTACGCGGTGCATGCGCTCAAACGGACGCGCTGCACAACAGTGCAGCCCAGCATATGCACCTCGAATTCGTGCGTCCTGCAGCGTGGAAGCCAATGTGCTAAGCCTCTGCTCCTCAGAGACAGCGCTCGCGATCGGCACTTCTAGGCACAGAGCAGGTTCATCCACAAACATCAACACGGGAAGGCGGGCGGATTTCAAGCGATCAATCTGCCAGCAGATCATCTGCGAGACATGAAATGCGATGGCCGCAAAGAGAGCGGGATCGGACAGGAACGACCGATCCTGGTGGAACAGATACGCTGACAACGTGATCGGTCCCTCAATCTGCCCCTTTACGGCGACTGCACCTTTGAAGAGATCTGAGGACAATGCGTGCTCGAATGCGCCAAAGCCGACGGCATTCACGGGGGTCAGCTCCCCGACACTGCGGTGAAGGATTTCAAGCAGTGAATCGATCCGGCCTTCTTTTACCTGGTATCCGTAGCCTTCGTTGCGTGGCTCAATCAAATCAGCAACGATGCCCAGGCCTTGGCCGATGCCTCTCTCTTGTTCAGACAGTTGTGGCAGTTGAGGCCAGAAAGGGACTTCCGGCGAAAAGTCGGCAACCGCCTGAATTGCCGATGCCACAGAAGTGAGGGGCAGGCTGCCTATGCCGGTGACCGCGCCCGCCGGCGTGAAGGGCAGGCGATTGGTGTGAGTTGGAATCGTGGTGGCTCCCACTCTTTCCGGTCTCCGCAGAGAATAATCCATTTGTCGTCAATCTCCGAGAAGCACCTAGCAGACGGCACAACTGCCCGGTGCAGCTGTATCGCGTCTCGCTACCTTGCGGGTGCCCGGTGCATCCAAACGGTATAACGATCATCTTACCGATGCTGCACATCAAGGGGTGAGCACTGGCTGCATCGTTATAATTAAAAGGACTCGCAACGGCGGCAAACGTGGCGAAGCTGACGCGGAGACGCGCAGAGAACGCGGCGGACAGTCCCCCAAGTGTCTTCGACTTCAGTTAGATAGCAGTGGCACAGCAGTGCCCAGGGGTATTCGAGAGACATGACGAAACTAAGTCAACATCCGTTGGAAAAGATCTTCGAGAGTCGAATTGCCATCATCGATGGAGCGATGGGCACGACGATCCGCACGTATGGCATGAAGGAAGCGGACATCCGAGGGGACCGCTTCAAGGACGCGACCAAGGGCCTGTTGAATAACGGTGATCTCTTCACCCTGACACAGCCAGAGATGATCGGTGACATCCATCGCCGGTTCCTGGAGGCAGGGGCGGACATCATCGAGACGAATACTTTCGGTGCGACCAGCATCGCGCAGAGCGAGTTTTTTGTGGATGATCCGAGAGAGCACGGTGGCCGGAAGGATCCGGCTTTCTACCAGAAGATCATCGATGATGCCTTCCTCGGCAGCCTGGCTGCGGAGATAAACGAGAAGTCGGCGCAGCAGTGCCGCGAATGGGCCGATCGTGTCGGTAGTGCAACCTCACGTCAACGCTTCGTGGCGGGAGCAATCGGGCCCTTGACGGTGTCACTTTCGAACTCGCCGGATGCCGATGATCCGGGCTTCCGGATGGTTACGTTCGACCAAGTGAAGACCGCGTATGCGCAACAGGTGCGAGGCCTGATTGCCGGCGGATCGGATTTCCTTCTCGTGGAGACGATCTTTGACTCGCTGAATGCGAAGGCCGCACTGGTTGCGATCCGTGAGGTGTTCGATGAAGACGGGGGGGAGCTGCCGGTGATGATTTCGGCGGCGGTGGGGCGTGGCGGCGAGACAATGATCTCCGCTCAAACCATTGAGGCATTCTGGAATGCGGTGCAGCACGTGAAACCGCTGTCGGTGGGGCTCAACTGCTCCCTAGGTCCCGATCTGATGTATCCGTTTCTCGAGGAGCTATCGGAGAAGGCGGACGTGGCGATCTCGTGCTATCCGAACGCCGGATTGCCGAACCCGCTCTCGGAAACCGGATTCGATTTGGGTCCGCAGGATATGGCCCGGTACCTGGGCGATTTTGCGCGTGCAGGATTAATTAATATCGCCGGCGGTTGTTGCGGTAACACTCCCGAGCACATCGCGGCGATCGCCAAAGCGCTCGAAGGGCAGCCTCCGCGAAAGGTGGAGGCTGCGCTAGCTGTGGAATCTGGCTCCCGAAGTGAGGGAAAATCTTGAGCGCAACCGAGGTCGTGAGCGTGGCCGACGCCACGGATCCTAGGCCCCTTCGCCTGTCTGGATCACAACCCTTCACTCAGCAACGCGGTGTCTTCATCATGATTGGTGAGCGGACCAACGTGGCGGGTTCGCCCAAGTTCGCAAAGCTGATCAAACAAGGTAAGTACGAAGAGGCGGTAAGCGTAGCGCGACAGCAGGTTGAGAATGGGGCCAACGTCCTCGACATCTGCATGGACGAGGGCATGATCGACGGCGCCACTGCAATGACACGTTATCTGCAGTTGCTGGGAAGCGAGCCGGAGGTCGCCAAAGTCCCTTTCATGGTGGACTCGTCCAAATGGGAGGTGATTGAGGCTGGACTCAAATGCCTGCAGGGCAAGGGCATCGTGAACTCGATCTCGCTGAAAGAGGGCGAAGAGAAGTTTCGCCAGAACGCCGCCACGGTTCTCAAGTATGGCGCTGCGGCGGTAGTCATGGCTTTCGACGAACAGGGCCAGGCCGCGACATACGAAGACAAGATCCGAATCTGCGAACGCGCGTACCGGATTCTGGTCGACGAAGTCGGGTTTCAGCCCGAAGACACCATCTTCGATCCCGAACATCCTCACGGTTGCCACCGGCATGGAGGAGCACAACAACTACGCGGTTGACTTCATCAACGCCACGCGATGGATCAAGGCCAATCTGCCGCACGCCAAGGTCAGTGGCGGCGTCTCTAATATCTCGTTCAGCTTTCGAGGCAACAACAAGGTTCGCGAGGCGATGCACTCGGCGTTTCTTTATCACGCCATCGCTGCGGGCCTGGATATGGGCATCGTGAATGCCGGAATGCTCGAGGTGTACGAGGAGATTGATCCGGAGTTGAAGGTGCTGGTCGAGGACGTGTTGTTAAACCGGCGTCCCGATGCCACCGAGCGGTTGGTTGAGTACGGCGAAACGCTCAAGGGCGTTAGCTCGGTGGTTAGTGAGAAGAAGGCAGAGGAATGGCGCAACGGCACCGTTGAGGAACGCCTTTCTCACGCACTGGTGAAGGGAATTGACACCTACATCGAGATCGATGCCGAAGAAGCGCGCGTCAAGTTAGGGCGGCCACTCCTGGTTATCGAAGGCCCGTTGATGGACGGCATGGGCGTGGTAGGTGATTTGTTCGGGGCCGGCAAGATGTTCTTACCGCAAGTGGTCAAATCTGCCCGGGTGATGAAGAAGGCCGTAGCCCACCTGACTCCGTTCATGGAGGCCGAGAAGGCAGAGATGGTTGCGGCAGGACAAGTCGTCAAAGCGCAGGGAAAGATTGTGCTCGCGACAGTCAAAGGCGATGTTCACGACATTGGCAAGAACATCGTCGGCGTCGTCCTTGCCTGCAACAACTACGAGGTGATCGACCTGGGAGTGATGGTCCCCTGCGAAAAGATCCTCGAACGCGCCAAGGCGGAGAAGGCCGACCTCATCGGCCTCAGCGGTCTGATCACACCGTCTCTGGACGAGATGGTGCATGTGGCCCGCGAAATGGAGCGCCAGGGTTTCAAGTTGCCGCTGCTGATCGGCGGGGCGACGACCAGCCGGAGACACACGGCCGTCAAGATTGCTCCGCACTACAGTGAGCCAGTGGTCCACGTGCTTGACGCCAGCAGGGCAGTGCCTGTGACGACTAGCCTCCTAAGTGACGACGGCAAGTCGGCGTTCATCGCGCAGTATCGCGCCGACTATGACGCGCTTCGCAAAGCCCACTCCGCGCCGCGTCTGCAGGTTGTCTCTCTTGAAGCGGCTCGGGCCAAACGGACTCCGATCAAATGGCGCGCAGAAGACCTGCCGGTGCCCGAGTTCACGGGGGTACGTGTGCTGAAGAATTTTCCACTGGCGACGCTGCGCGACTTCATCGACTGGACACCTTTCTTCCACACTTGGGGGCTGAGAGGAGTTTATCCGCGCATCTTTGATCACGAAGAGCAAGGCGCGCAGGCGCGCCAGATCTTCAAGGAAGGCAACGCCCTGTTGGATCGAATGATTGAGAAGAACTCGATCACCGCACATGGCGTATACGGTCTGTTTCCCGCCAGCGCCATTGGCGACGATGTCGAGCTGTACTCGGACTCCAAGCGTGGAAATGTTCTTGAGCGTTTTCACTTTCTCCGCCAGCAGTCGGACAGAGAGGGTAGTGAGCCTTGCCGATCGCTCGCTGACTTTATCGCGCCCAAGGAAACGGGGCTGTCCGATCATATCGGTGCATTTGCAGTGACCAGCGGGATCGGCCTGAAAGAGTTGTGCGACCGATTCAGGGCCGAGAACGACGACTACAACGCGATCATGGCAGAGGCGATTGCAGATCGTTTGGCTGAGGCTTTCGCCGAGTGCCTTCACAAGCGAGTACGCGATGAATGGGGCTACGGTCGTGATGAAGGCCTGAGTAATGCGGATTTAATCCAGGAGAAATACCGAGGAATCAGACCTGCGGCAGGATATCCGGCATGCCCGGACCACACAGAGAAGGGCCCACTCTGGCACCTGCTCGATGTTGAGGCTAATACCGGCATGCGGATAACCGAGTCATTTGCGATGTGGCCCGGCTCCAGCGTGAGCGGGCTCTACTTCGCTCATCCCGAATCACGATATTTCAGCCTCGGTAAGATTGACCGGGACCAGGTCGCCGACTATGCGGGACGCAAGGCGATGAGGGTGGCAGAGGTCGAGCGCTGGCTTGGGCAAAACCTGAACTACGACCCCTCAGAATAGCCTTCCTGCATGACTGCCTTCCTGAAGTGACAGTCCATTCGCAGTACGTGAGTTAAATTAGCTTGCAACTTATTGACTATGTAGAGACGTAAGGTTAGTTGCGGGGGTAGATGTGAACCCACCGACCTTTGTGTTATGAGGGGAAATTCACCCGCCACACCGAACTACCCCGACCAACTAAGGCCAACAAAACATTAGAATTCCAGCCAGTGCTGTCGGCTCATTTTGGGTGGTTTTGGTAGCAGTTCACGGACAGAAGACGGACAGTACACGGACATGCATTGCCGTGGCGTGCATCAACCGCCGCACCTGCGAGGGAAGTAAGACGCGCCTCACTCCCCGGAAAGTCGGGACTTGCTGAGCCCCGCATCTGCCTGGTATTCCATTGCCAGACCCGTCACTCTAATCACAGCCTCTTGAAGGAACGTTTTCGTAGAAGTGGCCGCTCCCCCACTCTTCTTGGGAGCTGTCGACATGTGGCACAACTCGATGGGTGGATTGGTGATATTTCATGAATTGACACGAGTGTGGACAACGCATCGAAAAGAAAACTCGAAGTCGCAGGATGCTAAGTACGTCGACCGGGATCATCGTCGACACGTTGAGAATGGCCCACAATATTCAGTTCCTCTCGCAGCCTGCCCAAACGCTCAAGCTCGTTCTGCACGACACTTGTACCAGCGGCTATGAGCTCTCGGGCTTTTGAGAGCGCTTGCTCGGCCGAGAGGCTCACCTCGCGAAGCAGCTTGCGCACATCGGATTCAAGCCGCAAACGGCTCTCCACCACACGCTGTTCCACATTGCCTTGAACGCGCGAGGCATTGGTGTCCAGGAGTTGTTCCAGAAAACTCAACGCATCGTTCTTAAACGAACTACCGACGCGGAGTGTTCCCATGAGGACATCCATTACCTACAACAGCGGCGACGGTGGCTCCCCGATGGTGATCATGTCGTGAAAGTAGAAGCGAGAGCGCGTTCGGAAGCCGTGTTCTTCATCCAACGATCTTGGCAAGTGCGAAACGTCCGCTCCCTGCTCCTCGCAAATTCGCTCCGTATCCAGCCACGGCATAACATGACGCCGCGCGACAGCCTGGGCTAGCGCCGCGAGCTCCCGCCGAATCGCCGGACCAAATGTGGTAACAGCGTCGGCCTCGAGCTTTAACTCTTCACGGGCGAGTGGCATAACTTGCTTCAGAAATTCCTTGCGGCGCGCCAGTTACGGCCGTTGTAATGCTGCTCCAATTGTTAAGGCCATGAGCTTTTGAAGCTCCCCATTTCTGTTAGACGAGAAGGGAACACTCGTCCTTCGCGAAACAGGTGATCTGCTCGTGGGGTGGGGAGGGTTGCGGCGCTGGAGTCGGTTAAAATCGCGCGGTGGGCCGGGCCAACTTGCCAAGGTGGATTGGGTGTGCACCTTCGCCTAACGGTGTCCGAAGTGTGTTCGCGCGGGTTGAAGAAGTAGAGTCCGCCACAGCAAAACACGGCCAGGCTGAACGCTTTCGGTCCTTTTTTGAGCCGCCCGCTAGAGCGAAGCAAACAAGCCAGATCCAAGCACAGTCCCGGAGCTAAACCACCAGGTTCCTCTACCCGGTCGAAAATAAACAGTCCCAATATTCCCCGGAAATGCTCCGGCCTGGGTATTTAACCAACATGGAGACGGTGCAGCCACAACCACACTAGCCAAACTTACCTCCAGAACTGGAGTTGGTCCATTCTCAGGGACCTCCCACGACCGCGCAGCAGGACGACTGCAACTCGTCGATCATTGATTCTTTTTGAACGGATCAGTGTTGCTCTTCTTTGCGGAGAAGGTGGTCTAACAAGGCTTGGAGCGCGGGTTGGGCGTCGGTAATCGAGTCCTGAATGGCGTCGAGGTCGGACGTGATCTCCATGATGAGTTGGGCAAACCACCGCCGATGCTCGGGGGAGAGGGAATTGAACAGAGGAAGCGATTCTTGCTCGAGGGTGCGACAGCGCGCTGCAATTTCAGCGAGGTGGTGTACCAACTCGCGGGCGAAAGGACCGGCGGCAAAGCCCAGCTCCGCGAGTTTGGCGCTGAGACTGGTTTGCAACTCGACCACGTATTTGGTTTCAGCGTCGCTCATGGCATTGGGGGGCGGTGCAGATTGAGTAACGTGCGAATTCCATGAAAATACTCATCGGTAATCACAACGGAATGATTGGATAAGGTCGAAGGCTCGCATCTATTCTCGAGTAGTCTTTTTTGATTGAGGACAATAAGACCCTGGGGACAGAAGGAGCCTTCGATGAAGATTATAGGATGCGATTTTCATCCCAGCTGGCAGCAAGTGGCGTGGTTGGACGCCGAGACAGGAGAAACAGGCGAGTGCAAGCTGGTGAACGGTGACGGCGAAGCCGAGCGGTTTTATCGCGCTTTGGCGGAGCCGGCGCTGGTAGGAGTGGAAGCCTGCGGCAACAGTCAGTGGTTCCTCGAGTTGTTGCAGCAGTTAGGACACGAGGTATGGGTAGGAGATGCAGCGCAGATCCGAGCCAGCTATGTGCGCAAGCAGAAGACAGACAAGCGGGACGCAGCGCACATTCTGAAGCTGCTGGTGGAAGGACGGTTTCCGCGTTATGGATACCGTCTGCCGAGCAGCGAGATGTGCGGCAGTTGCTGATCCATCGCCACAAGCTGGTGGAGATTCGGACGCGAGTGAAGAACGGGCTGCAGCATCTGGCAATGAATCGTGGGATGCAGAAGAAGGGCAAGCTGTGGAGCGCGGCGGGACAGAAAGCGCTGCGCGAGTTGCCACTCCAAGGCTGGGCGGCACGACGACGTCAGGACTTGCTGGGGTTGCTGAAGAGCCTCGATGAGCAGATTGGTCATTTGGACCATTCGGCGGAAGAAGAATCTCAGAGAGACAAAATGGCGCAGTTATTAAGAACGCAGCCTGGGTGGGTCCGATCACGGCGCTGGCGTTCGTGGTGACCATTGGCGATGTCTCACGCTTTCGGCGAGGCAAACAGGTGGCCAGCTATCTGGGGTTGATTCCGCGCGAGCGCAGTTCGGGCGGACGGCAGCGGCTGGGTGCGATCAGCAAACAGGGCAATCGCTTTTTGCGCATGTTGCTGGTGGAAGCGGCGCACAGTGCCAATCGCAAGGATGAAGGATTTCGCAAGACGTATCAACAGCGCTGCCATCGCATGGCGAAAGGCGTGGCCAAGGTGGCGGCAGCGCGTAAGTTGGCCGTACGACTCTACTGGATGCTACGCACCAACACCAGGTATCCAGAGATCGAGGGCACCAGGACTATAGCGCGTATTTTGATGCGGTGCAGACTGCCGAAGCTGAAGCGGAGGCTCAACCCGGCGGAGGAGATGGTGGCTTGGCCGGCGTAGGGCGACGCCTACCGGCACGATCGACAAACATAAAAGGAGACGACCGTGACCCGTCTACCAGGAGCGAGCGACGTACCTTTGGTGCTGAGCGAAGACGTGCCACATTGTGTATCGAGGCTTTTCGAACCTGCATACACAGTTGATGGGCCGGCCGGGCGCAACTATATTCATGATGTAGAAAGGAGGGAAGCCGCAGAAGGATCCATAGTGTCCTACCCCATAACGAGTCGGCAACCTCGCAGAGGCCGTCGAGTAGACGGTACACGGATCGACGAGCGCATGAGGATAGATTCAGGTCGCCGAGCTAAATACAGGTTGGGTGCAGGATTTCTGAATTGACGCGGACACAAAAGAGCCCGTTGCAACCCGGAGTAGGTGAACAACAGTGAGTCGTCCC
Organism: uncultured Acidobacteriaceae bacterium; assembly: GCA_963696575.1. Lineage (GTDB taxonomy): Bacteria > Acidobacteriota > Terriglobia > Terriglobales > Acidobacteriaceae > DASRAA01. The sequence goes on along the minus strand of CAVOKT010000011.1, from coordinate 235,276 downwards.
GATGTACTCTGCGGCCATCATTTCGCCGGATCGAGACGTTCGTAGCGGAGGCGGGAAGTTCCCGGCTTTTCTCGCAAGGTAGGTAACCAGACAGACATGATCGTTCCATGCTTCTCTGGCTTTGTTGACGAGCGCACTCTGATCTTTCCTCGGTGCCGCGAGATGATGCCTTGTGCTACCCATAGCCCGAGGCCGGTGCCACTGTCTTCTTTCGTGGTAAAGAAGGGTTTAAAGATGCGCTGATGGAGTTCCGCCGGGATGCCGTCCCCCTGATCACAGAAGGAAACCACGGTTCCGGGATCCTGTTTGCCATATTGTCGTACCCGGATCAAGATGCTCGTGCGCGGCTGACTGGCCTCCAATGAGTTCAACAGCAGATGGGAAAAGACCTGGCGAATTTCCCCTGCATTGCATTCAAGTTTGGTGTCGCCCCTGTTTTGAAGCACCACAACGACGCCTCGCTCTTTAATCACTTGACCATAAAAGTCGATGACTTCAGCCATGAGGTCACGAACTTCCGTCATGCGTGGCAGAACACTGTGATGGTGGAAACTGAGTGTCTGCCTTGTAATCTTCGCGAGATGCTGAACCTGGCCTTGTGCCGTCGCAGAGAGGGATAAGACCTGCGCAACATCATCTGGGCGCCCATGAATCAGAAATAACAGGTTCGATAACGCTCCCAGCGGGTTGTTGATCTCGTGAGCCAGGGTGGCCGCCATGCGCCCAGTAGCTGCCAGCTTCTCAGATTCAAGTGCTGCCTGCTCCAGCATTCGTGTCTGTTCGATCTGATCTTGCAGCTCCGCTGTGCGGTCCGCAACGCGCACCTCAAGTTCTTTATTGGCACGAACGAGTTCGGTTTCGGCTGCCTCCAACAGTTCACGATGACGACGCTCTCTCCATGCGTCCACGATCGAAGATCGAAGGGCATGGGTGCGGAGCCGAAATGCCAGTGCCGCTATCAACGATGCAGTTATAAACGCGAAAATCCAGTGGGTCCGATGATCATTTGGCAAGAGATGAAACGTGCTTCCCCAAACCGCTCCCACCATCACAATGGCGGCTGCGCACCAGCGCGATGAAAAGAAACACGCTCCGATGGCAGCCACCAGCAAGACGAAATTGCTCGACTGTGCCGGATCTCGGGTCGCAAGTAGGTGAGATGCCACGTTGAAAAGCACGATTCCGGCAAGAATCGCCGCTGCAAGATTCGCCAAGTGAAAGCCGTTCGAACGCCGCAGCCAGAGCCCGTAAAGAAACAGAATCACGGCGCTCGATCCTGCGATAGCTGCCAGTATCCATCCTGCCTCGCCTCTAACTGTGAAAGGATGAGCGGCAGCAAAGATCAGATACAACATAGACAGGGTGAACGACGCAGTAGGAAGGCCCCTCCATAGCTGTTTGTTGAGTTCGGAAATGACGTAGGAATCTGTAGGCTGTTCTGGATGCGTCGTAGGGGCTGGACCGACGCCAAGCGCCGAGTTTTCCTCGAGCGTCATAGCGGACCGCAGATGAAGTATACGTAGTCTACATCAGAGCCGTCGCACCTTCGGAACCTGAGCTGTCGCACCTTCGGAACTAGCAGCCGGTTTGCCAAGAGATGGCGCCCATGCCGTTTAAGCGGCAAACAGCGGCAAATGGAACGTGTCGAGCGGTCGCGAAAGCAGGCCGCAATGTGTAGCTTCCAGTGGCCGTGTCGAAATACTCGTGGATCATCTGCTTGCGTCGTGACAGGCGGTAACGGCCACACATGAGCGTTCTCCGAAATGCCCATTTTAGGCGAGATACGTCAGCTCACATAGGACGGGATCTATTGGCCGAAACAGCAGCCGTGCCAGTTTGGAGTCGAATTTGGGTCGAGACAACCGGAATCACCCTTTCGCATAGCGTCTTAGCGGAGGTGCCGCTTTTTACCTTTCGAACTGCGTTGCCGCTCTCGACGGGTATTCGCATATTCAACTAATCGCAATGTCATGCATACCACCAGACCTGAAATGTTAGCTGCCGATCGCGGCCTGTAGTACTATTGCGCGCCTAGGGGCGAGAAGTGGGTCTCTTGACAACCCACGGCAGGTGCTTGAACATGAAGATTCGTATCGCCACTCTGACACTCACAGTTCTCTGCTTGGCTTTGGCTGCTCCCTGCTTTGACTCCACATTCATCAACTCAGGTCCGATTGATGGGAATGACAACGCATTCTTTATCACCGGCCCGAACAACGCAAACTTTTTGGGCAGTTTCCAAGACGTTTCTCATGGCTTCACGTCTGTTGCCTCCGGCACCCCATTTTCCCTCGAGTTTGGTATGTGGGTCGCGAGTGGCAATACTCCGACTACGGTCTCTTATGAGATCGGCACTGATGCATTCGGCACCGAACTCGGCAGCGGAACCGTGGCACTGAATAATAACGGCAACAGCCCGTTCCTGTTTACCAATACCTTCGGCTATGACATCCACGCCATCACTATTCGGGTAGACTCCTTCCCTATGACGGCTGGCAACACCTACTGGCTCTCCCTGAGCAATGCCAACGACTCAGGTAACTCGGGTTCGGCGGCCTGGGACATCCCGAACGGCGGTTTAGGCACCCTTGGTATTACCTGCAACTTCCGCGAAAGCGGTACCAACTTTGGCGATCGCGGTCTTGGCGGCGAGTCCTTCACGCTGATCGGTGAAAGCGCGGGAAGTCCTGAGCCTGGCGGCCTGTTGCTGTTCGGAACGGGCCTAGTGGGAATCGTTGGCGTGATCTGTCGCGAGATCAACGTATAATTGGTTTTGCTTTAAGTCTCACAAGCCGGGGAAAGGTCTCCGGCTTTCTTGTGCCCGTTCGCCGCGCCCAGTCCTTGATTGACGCCAGCACTAACACGGCAGCTTCTCGGGAGATCTCCCTAGTTTGCGCTACTTCTCAACGGGATTTGTGTCGCTTCAGGGTTGTTGCTGGTCGTTGAGTTGCCGTTTTCGACGGCTCCGATGTGTCATACGCGTTGATCTGTCGAGCCCTTCAGGCAGCAGGGCAGATCTCAGTTCTTGCCTTCCGCAATCTGCAGATCAAGGGCGGACCGCTCGCCATTAATCACTACCGTCCCCGAGTCGAGCAGTTGCTGGCCGGTGCAGTCGTAGCTGGCAAAACAGCGCATGGTGCGAAAAGGCAGGAAAAACTCAACCGCCAGTGGACTAGACCCGTCGCCAAAGTGGACGAGAGCACTGAAATCGATACCGTCGAAGTCAGTATCTTGCGGAAAGTAGCCGAGCATCGGCCGCACCAGGTGAGAAATCTGCTCGTCGAAAGCGAGGGCAGCGAGCTTGTAGCGGGAAGTGCCAGCCGCAGCGGTGAGTTGCGTCGCCATCGAGAGCTGCAGATACGCACCTTGGCGAAAGCCAATGAAACTGGGCGCCGCATACGGCAGGAAATGGGCTTCCTTGTCGAGATCCTTGACCACGCGGCTGATAGTGTCGTCGTTTTCGCGCTGCAGTTTCGCCAATGCTTCCGGACTGAAGATCCGTATCGTTGGTGGCGTGGTCTTCATCAGGCTGGCGGAAACGGAGGGACCGCTCATCTGCGGAACTGATGAAGTAACCGCCGCAGTTTCGACGGGCGGTTGCTTCGTCTCCCTGGGCGGCGTGGTCTTTTCCTTCCACTCCTCCGGAGGCGCACCTTCCTGCAAGCCACAGGGAATACGGTGCTCCATTGAGAAATACCTGGGCCTCGAGTATGGCAGCCTGCTTTTGATCGTCGGTCCGTGCATCCACCAGTTTCTGGGCTGACGGCACGGGAATGATCACGGTAACGTTCTCAGGATGCTCAGAGCTGACCCCCATTATTTTCTGCCGCACATGATGCGACACCTCGATGGCAAACGAGGAAAAAGCGGAATCGTCAGGGAAATGCGAGAACTGCCGCCTGTAGCACCGGCATCACCACTTGCTGAAATGTTTGCTTCATTCGCGCATATGGTTCCATGACATCGGCAGAATAAGCGGCGTAGTAGTTGCCAGTAATCTCCAGCACTGTCTGGTTCTTGTAGGTGTCGAAACGAATGGAGCGCTGGTCCGAGGTCTGCATTTTCGACTGGTCCGCGTCGAGAACACGGCTGAAGTAGAACGGATAAGGAAATTTGTGGGCACCGATTTCACTGCCGATTTCGTTCAACGTGTTGAAGTAGCGCTGCTGCAGGCGCTGGGTCTTCGGATCGGACAACTCCATCGGGGTAATAACCTGCGCCATGAGTGGAGCCGTCAGCGTAGAAACCACTACATGCATTCCGCGAGACCGCCAGCAGCCTTCGCAAGGCCATGTCTTGTGGGTTTGGAGGCGGTCTTCATTTGGTGAACGTGAACTCGACTTTGCCGCTGCCCGCCACGTCTACCGGCTTGGTCTGCTGCTTTGTGCCTTCGTGCCATGCGACGACGTTGTACTTGCCATCCGGCACATTGTTGATTTTGAAGTTTCCGCTGTTGTCGGTCTCCGCGAAATACGGCGTCGGGCTGACTACGAGATAGCCTGACATTTCGGGATGCACATTGCACAGCAGCGAGATCGCTCCGGGTTGGTCGAACTGAAACGAACGCTTCTCACCTTTAGGCCAAGTTCCGAGGTTGTGGCCAAGCTTCTTGTTGCCATTGATCGACGGCCAGAACAGATTGTGCTGCACCGAGTCGCTGTTCTGGAAGTCAACCGTCGCGCCGACCGGGACCACCAGCACTGGGGCTGAAAGCCCAGTCCCTTCTGATCAATTTCAAAGTGTTGTGATGGCGGCGGAAACGTCTTGCCGGGAATCGTGTCGACATAAACCACCGAAGTTCCCGACGCGCCGATACCTTGCCCTGGATGTCGCCCGCAACCGCCGAGGCGACGAGTGTCATCAGCAAAAGAACCGTAAGAAGAATTTGTGTAGCACCAATGGTCTCCTCTTTTGCTCAGTCCGAATTGTGAGTTGTCAGTAGGCGAACAGCAACCCCACGACCAGAGTGTTGGTGTGGAAGGCATTCAGCGGCGATCGGCAACCCCGTCTGATGGGTTGGTGGCGACTGACCACCGATTGAGACGGACGGAACTGATATTCAAATGCGGCCTTGATGTTGGGGTGGATCAGGAACTGCACTCCCGGCGTGATGCGATTGCGCGTCGTGCCGAACGGAGCCTTGAACGGAGCGCCAGTAAATCCTGCCGTCGTCATTGCGGATCAGTCCATTGATGCGATCAGACGAGGAGTTCACGCCGTCGTACCGGATCATCACGTACATCCAGGGATAGGCAAGCCACTCCGCGTCCACGAATCCGCCGCTGAAGGTGGCCGGCGACGCTGTTGACAAATCCCACCGGTACGGCTTCACCCAGATTCTGCAGAGGAATCAGCATCCCGCTGGAGTCGATGGGTAACAGATTGTGATCGTGCCCGTACATGTAGAGCGCCGTTGATCTGAAGGTTGTGATAGTTGAAGGTGAAATTTCCGCCGACGCGATAGAACGGCTCGCGCGCAGTAACGACCGTCGAGGTGCCGTCCGAGGTCTCGCCCAGCAATCTCTGCACTGAGCGTCCATAGAAATAGTAGGTGCCGAAATTCAAATAGGTGTGATCGCGCGGACCGGAGGGGCCAGCCGCCTGAATCGCCGTGCGGCTTTGCTTATCGCGCTCGAGATTGAAGCGATAGTTGAAACTCGCGTAGATGTCCTTGAAATTGGCGTCGGATGCAATACCCACTCCGCCGTTATTGCTTCCCGTGGCTGAGGGATAGTAGGGGCTGCCCGGGATTTCCGTCCTGTCCCACCCCACTGGTGTTCTGGTTCACGAAGGCGATGGAGTAGTTGTAGCCGCCAGTATGCAGACCTCCGCTCAACTCGACACCTTGCACTCCGTCCGGCCAGGGTGAATTGATTGTTCACGAACTGCTGCAAGGGATACTGCGAGTTCACCGCTCCGATATTGGCCTGGGTGTAGATGTCGTAGGGACTGATCCAAATCGACTTGGACTGGGTGAAAGGGAGTTCGAGCTCCATCTGTCCGACGCGAAGATTCAGGCAGAATTCTTGGCAGCCGCAGCAAGCGGCTGATGTTCACGAATTTCAGATACGCTTCGCCTAGCCCGGCCGACGCGTTTGCGCCCGACACGCTGATGTCGTTATCAACCCAGAAGGCGATGTCGCCGCCAAAATTACCGGCGGAGAAGAGGCTGAATAGGCCCGTTTCAAAGTCCGTGGTCGGAACAAATGGAGGCAGCGTTCCCGCCGGCGTCAGCGTGTTGAACTTCGATTCGGCTCGTGCCTGTGTACTGCAGATAGTTGCTCATCTGGAACCCGATGGGAGGGATACCCGGAATCGTTCCCGGCCAGATAGCCTTGGGCCAGACCTCCGCATTCGCCGGGGCACCCAGCATTACCGGCGGGATCTTGAGCATGGATGCATCGTCGGAAGGAAACTTGAAGCCGGCATCTTTGAAGGCTTTTCCGAAGTCGTTGAGTTTAGGAAAATCAATGTGGCAAGTGCTGCAACTGGTGCCGTACTGGCGGGCGAATGCAGGGATGGCCGCGCTTTGCTTCGCCGAAATCGTCATGCACAAGAAAATTGTTACTGCAAACCCATGGCGGTAAAGACTGCTAACCGGTCTGCGAAACATCGAATGGTCCTCCAAGATTTGTGTAAGTGGGCCGTTTAATCATTGGTCTTCATCCCTCCGAATCGCCGCACAGCGCTTCGACCGGCCTGGAGGTCGACGCATCGGCAACATCGCGTGAATCGGACGCGTTGTAGACCGCCGGTGGCAACCGCCTCTGGCTCGAACTGATGGCGATCGCGTTGGGGCGGCTCGTAGCGTCAGGTGCACACGAACCGCACTCGCTCTCAGGTGGGTGGAGAGGCTTGGCCGCCAGCGGCAGGCACTTCATGACGACCATGCCCAGGAATAAGAAAAGCGCCGCCGGAAACAGTGCGAATTTCGCTAAAGAAACGGGCTGTGGGTTCTCGCGATCGGGAGTCACGGGCAGATGATCATTGAGCGCGGTTCCATTCGGCGGCAAGGGCGACGCGAGAGTAGCTGATGTGTTTGCAGTCGCTGCTGCTCGGGGTGGATGGAGCGTCAAGTACAGGTAGACGTCCGCTGCTTCGTCCGCGGTCAAATAGCCAAAGACCGGCATTCTGCCGCGACACAGCAGAGGCGGTGTCCCCATCAATACAGGTGCGCCACTGGTGACTTTGCCCACAAACTCGGGAAGCTTCTTTCGCGCTGTAAGCGTGCTGAGTGGCGGAATGGCGCCTTGCAGCATTTGTTCCGGAGTAGGATTCGCTCCGGCCGCGGCGTGACAGATGTGGCAGGTTGATTTTGCGATATGCTCGCCGATGCGCTCCCGCGATTCTGTGACCGTCGAATGCTCGTCCACGCTCGAAACTCCCGCCAGCCGATTCAGGTAAGCCACCAGCGCGCGAATCTCAGGTTCGCTGAGGTGTTGGAACGGTGGCATGTCTTCGCCGCCCTGGTGGAGTCGCTGCAGCAAAGCTTTTCTGGATTGCCTCGCCATCTCGGCCGCGTTGGCAGGGCTGATGTCCATGCCCACCCGCTTCATCCGCTCCATGACCAGCGGAATGGAGGTGGCACGCACCGGGTTGATGAGCGAATTGATTTCCGGAGGCGCTCCGAGACCGGATTCGCCATGACAACCTTGGCAATTCAGGCGATACAAGTCGGACCCGTGGAGAGCCACCGAACCGGGAGCGAGAAGCAAAGAGATTTCGGATTCGGAAGGGGTTGGCTTCCGCGCCCGCCGGCGTAGGAGCCGGTCCCAGGCGTCCCGTCTTCCCCATGCTGGTTTCGTTGAAGTTCCTGGCGAGATGACTGATCCAGCTCTCGCCCTCGACGTCCGTCACCGCAGGGTTCTGGGCAGGCAGCCAGCATCCCGCCAGGAATACCGTCGCAGCCACAAGGTAAAGAAGTTTACGCATCGCTGACCTCCACCGAACCCGTCGAGTCATTGGCGAATGAGATAAACCTACGACTGCGACTCACCGGACTTGTCAGCGATTGGTCTCTAGGCTGTCAAAGTTATGAAAGTAATTTGACTCCACTTCCCAACTATGGAGTTGCTGTCCTTTCGCGGATTTGAGGAACGTCGAGCAATGTCTGCCGCGAAAAGCCGCCTCTCCAGAAATGTTGCTTGCTTTGACAAAGTTGTCCGGGTTGGGGCTAGGTTCGTTTACCAGAAGCTGGTTTCTGGCCAATGTGACCGGCGAACGCTAGGGAACCAGCATGCGGTTCATTAGTGTCGAATACATCTGTTTGTGGGCAGCCGAACCGCACCGTCTCGCGTGAAGCAATATCAACACTTAGCGTGACGGATGCGCAGGGGTAATTGGGCAAGCCGGACGATAGACCTCTGAGCAGCAACGTGGCCGGCTTACGACCAGGCCCTGAACGCGGCGCACGTTCCGCACGACGGCTATATTTACGCGGGCGCCGTACACGGCTTCAATTGCGACGCGACACCAGAACGGTATAACAAAGCTGCGGCCGATCTGGCCTGGCAACGCACTATCGACTGGTTCAACAAATACGTGCTCGCCTGATTCCGCCGCAGAGTATAAGTCGCCGTGACGGACACGCTCGATTGTCGTCAATCAAGACGACATCTTGTGCCCATCTGCGCCGCCAAGCGGGAACAAGATCATCTCATTGCCGCGACTTGGCGGGTTGCATCACCGCTACGCGCTTGCCGCCTGAAATTGCGACCGGCGGTAAATCTCTTACGGCCTAACTTGGTTTGGAGACTCGCGTCTCCAACCCCATTCAGGCCGGCCAAATTGCGGCCGATGTCTCACGCAACACGGCCCAGGTTCGAACTACCTCGCCCCATTTGCAATTACCGCCAACCAGAAATACTGAAACAGGGCGTTTTGATTTTTGGCGAACCACACCTCTTGCATCGACGGCTCGGCGCGTTAGTTTTGACGAACCACACCGTGAATTTCCTTCATCAGACTCGATGCAGGTCTGCGAACTGCCTGACTTCCTTACTTTCCGAGAAGGTTTTTGATTTTGCCGATCCAGTTCGGGGCCTTGCGTGCCCGCCGGAGTGCTCACGCTGACCGGCACCGCGGAAACCAGCGGTCCGCAGGCGCTGAACGGGTGCCCCCGACTCGCGTGGTGCCACCGTACTCGCATATGAGTTCGTGTGAGAATTGCTCAGAGGGAAGATGGTGAGGCCGACAAACTGCGCCGTCCTTGTTCCTGCAGAAAAATATTGAGAAGGGTGTTGTAAATCCGAAGCTTTCCGTTGTATTCGATGAAGCCCAGTTTTCGGAAGCGATTCATGAAGAAACTCACTCGGGACCGGGTTGTACCAATCATCTCAGCCAAGACCTCCTGGCTGATTCTGGGAACCACCGTCTCGGGTTTGCTTTCCTTGCCGAACTGCGCCAGCAGTAACAGAATCCTCGCTAATCGCTTTTCGCTTGAATTGAAAAGCTGATCGACCAAGTCGGCCTGAATGCGCGCGTTCCGGGCGAGCAGAAAGTGGAGGAACATGTCCGACAGTTCTGGTTCGTCGTGAAGTAGGCGAACCATTTCAGCCTTGCTGATCTTGAGCAGGACACATTCGGTGATCGCCGTAGCTGTCGAGAGTCGAAGAGGATGAGCGGAAACCATGCAATCCTCCCCCAGGAATTCCAATTCACCAACCAAGGCGATCGTGGCTTCTTTTCCATTTGCGGAGATGACAGTTACCTTCAACTTGCCTCTCTGCACGTGAAAAATTGCATTGGCAGGGTCGCCTTGCACGAAGGCGGTCTCGTTCTTTTTCAGCTTGAGAAGTTGTTTGCCCAATCCGGGTCTTGCGAGAAAGGTTGTGTGATCGAAAACCACATCGCCATTAGGTGGCTTGGACCCTGGAAGGCTCAAAGGCTTTGCGATTGCGGGTTTTGCAGATCGCACTGGACCGGGGGGCGAAACCCGCTTGGTTGGACGCCCTTGGTTCCCCTTTGGCACATCTCTCGCGCTCATTTCACACCTCCGAGCGGCAACCAGTTACGTAAACACGGTAGGTCGTAGAACGCGCTTGCTAAAGCTGCCTGTTCAATATTGTACAGTTTCCTGATTCGCGATTTCAGCCCTCGCGACCTTTCGATCGTCCGTCCCGGAAATGGGAACACAACACAAAGTTCCTGATATGAGCGATTGTGACCATACGCATTGACGCTGACAAAGTTTTAATCGCTGCGTGGTGAACTCCAATCCGCATTCCGGTCTAGCGGAAGCCACTCGGGGACCCAAAGCTATAAAACCTGACCTAGGAGGCACCGCCGATCATGAGACGATTCTCGCTGCTTTGCGTACTAGCAGTGACGCTCTGTGCCGTCGCCATGGCCAACATTATCCCTTCTAGCATAACCAGCACCGGCTCGGGGCCGTATACCTGGACTTATGATCTCCAGTTGTCGAGCGACCAGAACGTCAACAGCGGCCTAGCTCAACGAGCAATCGCATTCCGCATGTCGACCTTAGTTTTGCTGGCTTCCTAACCGTTTACGATTTCGCCGGGCTACGTAGGCGGATCGTGCTCTGGTCCAGCAGGCTGGAGCTGTACAGCTTAGAACATCGGCTTCACTCCGGATGACGTGATTCCGGACCGACTATCTGATTCCGACGAGTCTGCAATTGGGACTGGGAAGGATTGGCTTCCATACATTCCGTCACAGCTATCGCGCGTGGCTGGACGAAACCGGAGCACCCGTGGGCGTGCAGCAGAAACTCATGCGGCACGCGCATATTTCCACCACGATGAACCGGTACGGCAATGCGTCGATGGAAGCCAAACGCAAAGCCAATCGGCCTCTGGTGCAGAGACTCTTGAAAAGAAGCGCTGGCAGGGAGCCAGCTTTCATTCAATAAATAAGGGAAACTGTGTCAGTTTCCCTTATTGGACAGTTTTGGACAGTCGCTGAACTTTAAGTTTTGTCCGCAACTCTATGATTGCGTTGGTTGCGGGGGGTGGATTTGAACCACCGACCTTTGGGTTATGAGCCCAACGAGCTACCAGACTGCTCCACCCCGCATTTCGATCATACCGAGATGAACACATCCGGTCAAACCATTGGCGAGTCGCGACGATCGACGACCGATGTTCCGATGCTTTTGGTCGATCTCAACCGCAAACGTGGCGGGTTCCGCAGCTTTGTCGACCAGTCCGGGATGCACAGACTGTCGCGGCGAGCGCGCCGGGCCTGCGACTAGCAACATCAAGCAGAAACACCAGTTAGTAAACGTCGATGCCACCAAATAGGCATGCCGGTTTCCTTCTGCTCGGTGATACGCTGTCTGCATGTCGGATGGGAGCAAGGACAACAAGTCGGATAACCCGGCTGTGATTTGGGCGCGCTATTCCGAGATCGCGTTCATTATTCCTGCCGCGGTGGTCGTAGGACTGCTGATTGGCAAACTACTTGACTATTGGTTGCAAGACGCACTGGCTTTTTCTCGGCGGAATCATCTTCGGTGCGGTGGTTGGGTTCGTGCAGATGATTCGTATGGTTACGCGCACCAAGGATTGACGCGCGAAGGCGCTGCCTTCTCCTGAGCGTAACTGGCTTTGCCTGCAATTTACGGCCAATGAGTTGCATATTGAGTGTCGGGTTCGATTTTAGGACTGATCTTGGAGGGTAATTGTGCCACGTACCAGAGCTACGATTCGTCTCTTGAGTCATGGGATCATACTCTTGCTGATTGCCAGCCAGGCGGCCATTTGTCATTCGCAAGAAATTAACAGCACATACGCCGATTTGACGATTCCCGGCCAATGGCAGGCGAGCAAACAATTCGTAGCGAACCGGTCAGGGACGGACATTTATTACGACGCCGGCGCAGGTGCGGTTCTGGAAATAAGCCAGCAACCGGGTATGGAGAAGGTTGCGGAAATCGCGAAGTTTTTCACTACTCCGAACGCCACCAGCAAAGAAGCTGCCGGCTTGATGTCGGCGGCGGCGTTTCCGCTTCCCTTTGCGTACACCGAGCGAGCGTCGAAGGACCTGGCCAAGGGAAATAAGCCTCCCAGAATCTGGGAGCTGAAAGAAGGCGAAGGCAATCCGTTGTGGTTTTATGCCTCGCAGCTATTCGATGACTATCAGATGCACGATTCGGCCGGATCGTCCGAAGTCAGGGAGGAGTACCAGCCTGTCCACGTGACTAACGCCGAGCAGCGGTCGGTACCGGGCGGTGATGCCCTCTTATTCGAAGTGGAGAGCGACAAGCCTGCGACGGAGGCCCTGCTTAAGCACTTTCGCATGCCGCCCGCGCTCAAGGATCAGCATGTGCGCTTTGGCTGGGTACAATTCGCTCCCGGCGGCATTGCCTCGGGCCAGGGCGTGCTGTCAGTCGCATTCGCAACCGCAGCGAATTCAAAGTTGAACGTTGACGAAGTTCTCAAGCAGGTATCAGCCGCCAAGATCAAACCACTTTAGGCGGTCGTTTTGCGGTGGGCAGGAATGGAAGGCACAAATTGTCTGACATATGCTGGTGACCGTCTCCCCCACAACTGACAGCGCCGGCCGAACACTTCTACGGCGAGGCGTTGCGACGCATCCGGCGGTTCATCCTGATCTTGGGTGGCATCGGACTGGCAGTGTGCCTGGTCAGGTTCGGCAGCGTCGTGGCGGCAGGATTTCTGGTCGGCGCCATCATCGCCTATGTGAATCACGTCTGGCTGGAGCGGATGATCGGGGCCCTTGGCGAGCGCATCACGAGCGGCCATAGCCGCGAGCGGGGCGGGATCATTGTGGCCCGTGCCGTGCTTCGCTACGCCTTCATCGCACTTGGGGCCTATGTTATATTTAGAGTTTCATCTGGCAGGGCTTTACGGCTTTCTGGCTGGCGTCTGCCTCACAATCGCGGCGATCGCCTGCGAGGCTGCAGTTGAAATATACGTTGGGCTGCGGCACGGACTTGATTCCCATTTAATATTTGGAAGCGAGCGCAGGCTTGCTCCGCGCGTGTGTCCGTGATACGGAACGGTAGGGATTACTAGAATTTACATCTCGAATTTTATGCCTGAGCAACTCTGGATAACCGCACTTCTAAACAAATACCTTGGCGGCGTGGCCAACGCGATTCTGGGCGTTTTCCACCTCCATTCCACCCATCCCCAAGCGCCGATCACGAACTATGTAGCCATGCAGATTGTGGTTTTCGTGTTGCTTGTGCTGGTCTTTGCTGCTGTGCGTTCGCGTTTGTCGGTGGAGAATCCCGGCAATCTCCAGCATGTCTTTGAGAGCATCGACGCGATGATCAGCCAGCAAGGCCATGAAGTCATCGGCCACGGATACGAACGATACACCAATTATCTGGTTACGCTGGGAATTTTCATCCTGACCTGTAACCTGATCGGACTGATTCCTGGATTTGAAGCTCCCACGGCTGTTCCCTCTGTGCCGTTGGGATGTGCGGTCGTGACCTGGTTCTACTACCACATGCACGGGCATCCGCGCAGAACGGACCGATTGGATACGTCAAGCACTTCCTGGGACCGGTCTGGTGGCTGGCGCCGCTTATGTTCGTCATCGAAGTCGCCAGCCATCTGGCGCGAATCTTTCGCTCACCGTACGTCTTTTCGCCAACATGTTTGCCGGCGATATGGTGACGCTGGTGTTCTTCTCGCTGTTTCCCGATCGCGATTCCAGTGATTTTCATGCTGCTTGCACGTCGGCGTTTCGTTTATCCAGACGTATATTTTCGTGCTGCTGGCGACGGTGTATATCGGCGAAGCGGTGGCGCACGAGCACTAACAAGTTTGCTGCAAGCGTGAGGGCGTCAGCTCGGTGAGCGCCAACCACCCACTCGCAGTGATTCCTAAGGAGAAACACAATGCGGAAAGTGATGTTTGGAATGTTCGCGCTGCTGGCCATCAGCATGATGACTATGCCGGCGTATGCGCAGGGCGGAACCGCCGCTGCACCCTCGACCAACTGGGTCGCTATCGCCTCTGGCTTTGGCATGGCGATCGCCGCAGGTCTGGCCGCTCTCGGCCAGGGCAAAGTTGGCGCTGCCGCCTGCGAGGGCATGGCACGCAACCCGGGCGCCCGTCCTGGAATTCAGCTGGCGCTGATTCTTGGCTTGGCGTTTATCGAGTCCCTGGTGCTGTTCACGCTGGTTATCATCTTCGCCAAGGTCGTCTAGTTTCGGCTTCGGCAAATACGAACGCCCTGTCTTTGGACAGGGCGTTTGCTTTTGCTGCAAGCTGCTTGTCGACGGATTACTTCAGCAAATCCTGCGCCGCCGCGGATTGCGTAATCCAGCACTTGGTTGGGCAGCACGCCAAGGTAGATGACCGCGATCAGGCTAATCGACTAAGCCCGCCCCAAGACTGAGGGGAATCGGCGCCACCGGAGCCTCCACCGCACGCTGGTCGCGCATGTACATGTAAACGATGATGCGCAGATAGTAGTATGCGGCAATGGCGCTGTTGATGACGCCGATGATGGTTAGCCCGACGAGGTTCGACTGCAGGGCGGCCGAGAAAACGTAGAACTTGGCAAAGAATCCGCCGGTAATCGGGATACCAATCAGCGACAGCAGGAAGATCGTCAGCAGGGCCGCAATCAGCGGAGACCGGCGGCCGAGCCCAGCGTAATCGTCGAGCGTCACATACTTCTCACCCTTGCCAGACAGATGCGCAACGATGGCAAACGCTCCCACGTTCATCGCAGCATAGGAAGCGGCATAGAACATGGCCGCCGAGATTCCCATCGTCTTGCGCGGCGGCAAAAGCCACCAGCAAATAGCCGGCGTGAGCGATCGACGAATACGCCAGCAACCGCTTGACGTTGTTCTGCACCAGCGCGCCGATGTTGCCGATTGTCATCGACAGCACAGCCGAGACCCAGACCATCCAGAACCAACCGGGTGCGCCGGTGGCAAAAAGCACGCGCAGCAAAACAGCAAACGCCGCAGCTTTTGGGCCGGTGGACATGAATCCCACGACCGGCGCGGGCGCGCCTTCGTAAACGTCAGGGGTCCAGACGTGGAAGGGAGCCGACGCCACCTTGAAGCCCAGCCCAACAAACATCAGGGCGACCGCCAGATAGGTCAGCACCGAATGCTGAGTCTTCAGTACGTCGGCGATGACGATAAACGTTGGTCGATCCCGTTGACCCGAACACCATGGCGACGCCGTAGAGGAAGAACGCCGTGGCAAACGATCCCAGCAGGAAATACTTCAGCGACGATTCGGCGCTTTCAGCAGCACGGCGGCGGAAGCCGGCAAGGATATAGGTCGAGATCGACGAGATCTCCAGCGCGATGAAGATCAGCACCAGTTCGATGGCTGACGACATCAGCATCATGCCGACGGCGGCAAACAGAATCAGGCCGTAATATTCTCCCGCCTTGATCTGCTGGACTTCGAGATAGTCGAACGAACTGAGAACGACGACCAGGGCAACCAGAAGAATGACGAAATGAAAGAAGATGCTGAAGGCGTCAACCCGAACCATGTTGTAAGAACGCGTTGCCATAATAGCCGGACTGATACAGCGTAGCGGCCAGACCCGCCAGCACGCCGACCAGCGCAATGACGCCCAGCGGCTTCTTCGAGTCCTGCGTGGAATCACCGGATCCACCAGCATGACCAGAATGCCAAAGATGGTAAGCACCACTTCAGGAAGGATCCGGATGTAGTCAACGGTCGGAATCATCGTCCGATCACCTGCATAAGGGCCTGCGTAACGTGGACGGCCGAGGGCGCGGCGGCCTGGAATCCACCGGAAAATTGCTTGAGCGCGAAGGAAACCGAGGATCAATCGAATGCAGCCACAGATTCGGAGCCACCCCCATGACCAGGGCAGCGACTGCCAGCGGCCACATCGAGACACGCTCGCGCGCATCCATGTCCTGCAGGTTCTTGTTCACGGGATGGGTAATGTTGCCGTAGAAGACGCGCTGATACATCCACAGCAGGTAGCAGGCGCTCCAGATCACGCCGGTTGCCGCGAGGATGCCGTAGACCTGTCGAGCTTGGAATGCTCCACTCAGGATCAGGAACTCGCCGACGAAACCGTTCAGCAGCGGCAGGCCGACCGACGACAGCATGATGAACGTAAAAAACGTGGCATATACCGGCATGGGCGTCGCAATGCCGCCATACTCGGAAATATCGTAGGTGTGGCGGCGATCGTAAATCATCCCCAGCAACATGAACAGCGCGCCCGTAGAGACGCCGTGATTCAGCATCTGGTACACCGCGCCATCAACGCCGATCTGGGTGAAGCTGAAGATGCCGAGCACCACGAATCCGAGGTGGCTGACCGAGGTGTAGGCGATAAGCTTCTTTACGTTGGGTTGCACCATCGCGACCAACGCGCCGGAGATGATGCTGATGATCGCCAGCACGATGATCCACGGAGCGTTGCGCTGCGCCTGATCAGGGAAGAGCCCAACATTGAAGCGCAGCAGACCGTATGTGCCCATCTTCAGCAGCACGCCCGCCAGCAAAACGGAGCCGGCGGTGGGGCTTCCACGTGTGCGTCAGGCAACCAGGTGTGAAGCGGGAAGAGCGGTACCTTGACGGCGAACGCCACGAAGAATCCGAGGAACAGCCACTTCGCGGCCGCAGAGAAGCCTTCGATCTGGCCATTCTGAATGGCGTCACGCACCGTCACGAAGTCGAAGCTCCCCGTATGTACGTAGAGCCAAATGATCGCGGCCAGCATGAACACCGACGCAATCATGGTGTACAGAAAGAACTTGACTGCCGCGTAAATACGACGGCCATGGCCATAGATTCCAATGATCAGCGCCATCGGGATCAGCGTGGCTTCCCAGAAGAAGTAGAAGAGGAACAGATCGAGCGCGACGAAGACGCCAATCATCGCAGTCTCGAGGATCAGCATCAGTATGAAGAACTCTTTGACCTGACTGTTGACCGACTTCCACGAAATCAGCACGCAGAGTGGCGTGAGGAAAGTGGTCAGCACTACCAACCACATGGAGATGCCGTCGATCCCAAGGTGGTAGTGAATGTTGGGATGTGAAATCCAGGGGACGTTCTGCTCGAACTGAAATCCGTCTAGTCCGCGCACATAGTGCCAGGGAAGATGCAGCGAGGCCAGTAGCGTAACCAGCGAGATGCCCAACGCGAACCAGCGAATATCGCGATCCCGCCGGGGGAAGATGGCAAGCAGTAGGGCCCCGACAAAGGGCAGGAAGGTGACGATGGTGATGATGTTGTGATCGATATAGTTCATCGCACACCCTGCCAGACCATGAAAGCAATCACAACTGCGGCACCGAATGCGACCCATCCCGCGTAGGAGCGAATATTGCCTGACTGCATGTGGCGCAGCCCGTCGGAGATGTCCTGCGCGCCCGCAGCACTTTCATCCACGGCGCCGTCGATCAGGGTGGCGTCGATGCCTTTCCAGAGAATGTTGGTGGAAGCCAGCACAATCGGGCGAATGATAGCCGCGCCATAGAATTCGTCCACCCTGTACTTGTCGAGCACGAAGGTATAGAGGCCGCCGGCAGCGGCTGCCATTTTGGCGGGAAGATCGGTGCGCTTGTAGTACAGGTACCAGGCTCCGAAAAATCCAAGCGCGGCCGCCGAGACGGAGATTGCCATGAACAGCAACTCGGTCGTTCGCTCCGCATGCTCAGCACTATGTGCAGCCGTCACTTCTTCAGTCGTTGCGGCCTTTAGCTCGCCGTACGCAGGTGCGTGAGCCGCGAACACCGGAGCAAGGAAGTGATCGAAGTGATCGGAGCCGCCGAGCGCCGCCGGTACGCCGACCCATCCGCCCACAAACGAGAGCACGGCGAGGATCATGAGGGGAATGATCATCACCATCGGACTCTCATGCGGAGTGCCCGATGCGTGCGCGCCGTGGCTATCATGGTCGTGATGGGCATCTTCTGCCGGGGTTCCGCGGTACTCGCCGAAGAAGGTCATGAACCACAAGCGGAACATGTAGAACGAGGTCATGCCGGCGGCGATGAGTCCGACCAGCCATAGAAAGTGATTTCCACTCGCCCAGGTCGCCCAAAGGATTTCGTCTTTCGAGAAGAACGCCGCCAGGGGAGGGAAGCCGGCGATAGTGAAAGTTGCAACCGTCATGCACCAGAACGTCTTGGGCATGTACTTGCGCAGGCCGCCCATGTGGCGCATGTCCTGCTCACCGCCAAGGCCGTGAATGATCGCTCCGGCCGAAAGGAAGAGCAGCGCCTTGAAGAAGGCGTGAGTCATCAAGTGGAAGATACCCGCGCCATAAGCCGCAACACCGCAGCCCATGAACATGTAGCCGAGTTGCGAAATCGTGGAGTACGCCAGCACCTTCTTGATGTCGGTCTGCACAATGCCGATCGAGGCGGCGAAAATCGCGGTCAGCGTACCGATGACGGCGACCACCATCAGCGCAATGGGCGCACGATTGAACACCGCGTTCGAGCGCGCCACCATGTAAACGCCTGCCGTGACCATCGTCGCCGCGTGAATCAGGGCGGAGACAGGCGTGGGGCCTTCCATCGCGTCGGGCAGCCAGACGTACAACGGAATCTGTGCCGACTTGCCGCTGGCCCCCACCATCATCAGCAGGCCGATGGCAGTGAGCACCCCGGCAGAAGCTTCGACCGGATACGCCGAGAGCGCGTTGAAGACTGTTTCGTATTGCAGGCTTCCGAAGTGCTTAATCAGCAGAAAGAGAGCGATCAGGAAGCCAAAGTCACCAACCCGGTTGGTGATGAACGCCTTCTTGCCCGCGTTGGCCGCCGAATCCTTGAGGAACCAGAAGCCGATCAGAAGGTACGAGGCGAGGCCCACGCCCTCCCATCCCACGAACATCAGCAGATAGTTGTTCGCCAGGATGAGAGTCAGCATGAAGAACATGAAGATGTTGAGGTAGGCGAAGAAGCGGTAGTAGCCGCCCTCGTGCTCCATGTAGCCCACGGAGTAAATGTGGATCACGAAACCAACGCCGGTGACGATCAGCAGCATCACCAGCGAAAGCTGGTCGAGATAGATGCCGTACTCGGCAGTGAAGGAACCGGCGGTCATCCACGTGGCATAGCGCTCGATGTGAGGAATCTGGTCGGCGGGCAGTCCCATGAACTGGACCGCAACATAAATCGCGTACGCAAAAGCAGAGGCCGTCGACCCAAGGGCGATGGTGTTCACCAAAGCCTTGGGGAAGCGTTTGCCCAGCAGCCCATTGATGGCGGCTCCAGCAAGCGGTAACAACGGAATGATCCAGAGATGAAGGCTCATAGCTTGAGAAGATTCACACGATCGACGTTCAGCGTTTCGCGCGTACGGAATACAGAAATTATGATTGCCAATCCCACGGCTGCTTCGGCTGCGGCCACCACCATGACGAAGAACACGAACACGTGTCCGCTGAGCATTTTCAACTCCGCCGCAAACGCCACGAAAGTCAGGTTGACCGCGTTGAGCATCAGCTCAATCGACATGAAGATGGTGATGATGTTGCGCTTGATCAGAAATCCCGTAACCCCGCAGGCAAACAGAATTCCACTCAGAATGAGGTAATAGGACAGAGGAACCATTTATTCCTCCCTCCGCGCCAGTACCACGGCGCCCATGATCGCGATCAGTATCAAGACCGACGTGACTTCGAATGGCAGTAGGTAGTCGCGGAATAGCAGGTGCGCGACCGCGGTCGGATTACCGAAGCCCTCGGTTCCGTTGAGAATTTCCGGACCGCCGATGGCAATGCGATCCAGCCCTGCGTAGCGCGTGACCACCCAGATACCGATCCCGAGTCCCACAATCAGACCGGGAACCCCAAGCATGGTTGCCACCCGGCTGCCGTGCGGACTGCGCTCTTCAACCCCGGCATTCAGCAGCATGATGACGAAGACAAACAGCACCATTACCGCGCCCGCGTAAACAATGACCTGCACGGCGGCAACAAACTCTGCGCCGAGCAGCAGGTAGAGCAGCGCGAGGGAACCCATCACCACGATCAGCGACAGAGCGCTGTTGATGGGATGCCTCTGCACTAGCAGGTTGATTGCCCCGCCAAGGCAAATCGCGCCGAAAATAATGAATAGAGCTAGATGCATGGTTTTCACGAATCCGGCATCGTACAGTCACCGGTGTCCACTCACTAACAGCCTTGGCTACTTCAGCGCCACAACCAGGCTGGTGATCAAAATATTCGCGATCGCCAGCGGTAACAGAAACTTCCAACCAAACGCCATCAACTGGTCATACCGGAAGCGCGGAAGCGTGCCGCGAACCCAGATATAAATAAAGATGAAAGCCAGCACCTTCACCACGAACCAGAAGATGGGCAAGAAAGCCTGCAGAATTGCCGGTCCAAACACTGGTCCCGACCAACCGCCGAAAAACAACACCGTCGCCAGGCACGCCACGGTAAACATGTTGGCGTACTCCGCCATAAAGAACATGGCAAATTTCATCGAACTGTATTCCGTGTGATATCCCGCGACCAACTCCGTTTCCGCTTCCGCCAGATCGAACGGAATGCGATTGGTCTCGGCATAAGCCGCCATGATGTATATGAAGAACGCTATAAATTGCCCTTTGAAAAAGTTCCACTTGGGAATAAACCCCAGCCATGTTCCCGCCTGGGCATCAACGATGTCGCGCAGGCTGAAGCTGCCTGACAGAATCAAAATACCCACCAGCGACAGGCCCAGCGCAATCTCATAGCTGACCATCTGCGCAGTCGCGCGCAGGCTGCCCAGCATCGAGTACTTGCTGTTGGAAGACCATCCTGACAGCGCAATACCGTAAACCCCGATCGACGTCAGCCCAAGAATGATCAGCAAACCAATATTGACGTCGGCAATCTGCAACGGCGTGTGGATTCCGCCAATGGTGACCCAGGGCCCAATCGGAACCACGGCAATGGAGGTCAGCGCCACGGTCAAAGACAGGATTGGAGCCAGTAGATATAAGGGCCTGTTTACAAAGGGAGGTGTAATGTCTTCCTTAAAGATAAACTTTAAGCCGTCGGCGAGCGGCTGCCAGATTCCGAATGGTCCTACGCGAGAAGGCCCCCAACGGTTCTGGATGTGTGCCACCACCTTACGTTCCGCCAGCGTCGTGTATGCCACGCCCGTGAGCAGTATGAACATGGCGATCACGATCTTGATCACCGACACCAGGATGTATGTTCCTATGGTCATTGAATGAATGCGTTCTCGCTGCTTCGTTTCACGCGGTCTCAGCCGCGTTCGGTTCAGCTAACTACATAGGAAAGACGCAGGACAACCGCGCCCATTGCTAGTCGGCCGCAACTTCCGATTCGGCCGAAGAAGTCTGATGGCGTTCTATGACCGCATTTAACGTCGCGGAATAGCGCCCTAAGGTTCCCGATGTGAATAAAGTGTCGTTGGCGGGCAGAATCAATTCGGGATGCCCAGTGCCCGTCAGCCCGGTGATCTGCACCAGTTGCGTGTGCTCGTCTTGGCCTGCCAGCAGGCTAAAGCGCGAAACGTCGTATCCCGGAACCAGCTTCTGAATCTCATCCAGCATGGTGACTGGATCGTAGGGACTCATCTTCGGCTCCAGGTTGCGACCCGTCAGCCAAACCGCATTCTGGTCCGACTCGCCCGACTGCGCTCCGCGCGTCTGTCCCATGTCAGCGCGCGTGCCGCTGTTGTCGTAGGGAACGAGCTTGCTCACGTCGTATCCCATGGTTTGCGCGATGCGCACGATGCATTCAAAGTCCGTCCGAGTGCCGCCGAAGTCGCCGGCCTTCTTCAGTAATTGAAGATCGCCAGCCGTGTTGGTGTAGGTCCCGGATTTCTCGTAGGCGTTCGCCACCGGCAAGACAACGTCGGCGATCATCGCTGTCTCAGTCAGGAACATGTCCTGCACAACAACAAAGGCCTTCGCCAGTGCAAAGGGATCGATGTTGTATCGCGCCACTGGGTTCGATCCGACCACGTAGAGGACTTTGAGCTTGCCTTCTTTGGCCGCGTCGGCCATCTGCAGCAAGTTCAGACCCGCCGCCTTTGGGATCTCGTCCAGCCACTTCTCGTGGAACTTGGTCGCGCTATCGACTGGGGCGTATCCGGGTAAGAGGTCGGGGTAGAGCCCCATGTCCGATGCGCCACGTGAATTGGCGTAATCACCAAGACAGATAAACCGTGCGCCCTGCCCTAGACCCAGATCGATCAACGTCTTGACGTCGGTGCCGCGCAGCTCTGCGCCAAAAATGATGACGAGGCCTTGCTCGGCCCTTAGCTTGTCGCGCAATTCCTTCAGCGCGTCGCGGGTTACATGCGGGGAGGCGACAGAGTCTGCGATGGAATCATTGCCGGCGAGGAACTGGACAAAGCTGCCTTCCGTTCCAGGCGCAATCTGTGCAAACCCAGTTGCCTGACGGCGCAGCTTGATAGCCGACGAGTTCACCACATAGAGCTTGGCCCGATGCAAACGTACATTCGTACGAATCTGCCATGCCAGTAGTGGATGCTGTTCGGTAGGGTCATTACCAATCAACAGAATCGCCGGCGCGTCCCCG
Source organism: uncultured Acidobacteriaceae bacterium (assembly GCA_963696575.1). Taxonomy (GTDB): domain Bacteria; phylum Acidobacteriota; class Terriglobia; order Terriglobales; family Acidobacteriaceae; genus DASRAA01. The sequence goes on along the minus strand of CAVOKT010000011.1, from coordinate 212,797 downwards.
ACGTCGCGCATGGAAGCCGTAGCGTTCGCTTTTCCAGCCAGCGCGGAAGTGAAGGCAGGGAAGTCCGCGGTCCGATGGTGGTCGATGTTGTTGGTTCCCAAGACCAGGCGCGCAAACTTCTGCAGCAGGTAGCTCTCTTCGTTGCTGGTACGGTTCGAGCCAATTACTCCGACCGAAGCCGGACCCGATGTCGAAATCGCGTCTTGAAACTTCGACGCAATCAAATCGAACGCCTCGTCCCACTTGGCAGGAATGAACTTACCGTCTTTCTTGATCAGCGGAGTGTTCAGGCGCTCTCCATTGTTGGCAAAGTCGAAGGCGTAGCGGCCCTTGATGCACAGGAAATCGCCGTTGATCCCACTCTTGTCGCGATTGTCACCCGCGCACGATTTCCATGCCGGTATCGGCACGGCGCACACCTAAAGTCGTCTTGCAGCCGTCGCCGCAGTGCGTGCAGACGGTGCCGACATGCTTCATCTCCCATGGACGCGTCTTGTAGCGATACGCTCCGGATGTCAGCGCGCCGACAGGACAGATGTCGATACACATGCCGCACTCTTCGCACTCCAGGTGGTCTTCCTTATTGGGCGCGATGATAGAGCCGGATCCGCGGTTCTGGATGCCCAGGGCCCAGACGTCCATGCCTTCGCCGCAAACGCGGATGCAGCGGTAGCAAAGGATGCAACGCGGGCGGTCGAAGTACACCACCGGAGACCATTGCTGTTCGTCGCGGTGGTTCTTCATGTCCATGAACTTCGATTCGGCGGCGCCGTACTTGAAGGTCATGTCCTGCAACTCGCACTCGCCGCCGGCATCGCATACCGGACAGTCCAGCGGATGATTGGCGAGCAGCAGTTCGAGCATCGACTTGCGAGCTTGCTTGATCTTGTCGTTCTCGGTGGAGACAACCATGCCTTCCGCAACCGGCGTAGTGCACGCCGTCTGCAGCTTCGGCATCTTCTCGATTTCCACCAGGCACATACGGCAGGCGCCCTGCAATGACAGTCCTGGGTAGTAGCAGAACGAAGGCACTTCGATGCCGGTACTCTTACAGGCCTCGATGAGCAGCGTTCCCGCCGGAACCGTCAGCTTCTTGCCGTCAACAGTGAGTGTTACGTCAGCCACAGTCTTCCTTGATTAACAAAAATCTGGGTGCCCCATCCCGTCCACGCATGGATAACTTCTTGCTACCGACAACCGACAACTGGCCACTGCTTCATCCCACCAACGCCGGCTCAGCAACCTTTTCAAACGGACACGGCTTGCCGTCGAGGTGCGCCTCAAACTCTTCGCGGAATTTCTGCACGTACGAGATGACCGGCATTGCCGCCGCATCCCCCAGCGGACAAAACGTCCGCCCCAGCATGTTTTCCGCCAAATACTTCAAGTTGTCGATGTCTTTCGCCACCCCGCCGCCGGCATGGAAACGCGTCAGCGTCTTCTTCATCCAGTCTGTTCCTTCGCGGCAGGGGATACACCACCCACAGCTTTCATGCTGATAGAACTTGGTCACGCGCAACGCAAACTTCACAATACATTGCGCATCGTCGAGCACGATCACGCCGCCCGAGCCCAGCATAGTACCGATCTTCATCATGGAGTCGAAGTCCATGGCCACATCGATTTCGTCGGCCTTCATGATAGGCACTGAAGATCCGCCCGGCACAACCGCCTTCAGTTTGCGCCCATTGGGAATGCCACCCGAAACGTCATAGATCATCTTCTTCAGGTTGTAGCCCATGGGCAATTCATAAACTCCGGGCCGCTCGAGATTGCCGCTCATGCAGAAGAGCCGGGTACCGCCATTCTTTGGCGTGCCGAGATTCGAAAACCACTCCCCACCGCCCAGGAGAATGTGGGGCACACTCGCCAGAGTCTCGGCGTTGTTGATGACCGTCGGGCCTCCCCACAGACCAACCACAGCGGGGAACGGAGGCTTGATGCGAGGCACGCCACGCTTGCCCTCAAGAGATTCCATTAACGCAGATTCTTCGCCGACCTCATAGGCTCCGGCGCCGGAGTGCACATAGATATCGAGGTCCTTGCCCGAGCCGAAGATGTTCTTGCCGATGATGCCGCGCGCATAAGCGTCGGCGACTGCCTTCTCCATGATGACGACGAGATAACGATATTCGCCGCGAATGTAGATGTAGCCGACGTTTGCGTTGATCGCCAGGCATGCGATCATCACGCCTTCGATCACCGAGTGAGGGTCGTGCTCGAAAATGAGCCGGTCTTTACAGGTGCCGGGCTCGCTCTCGTCGCCGTTGCACAACACCAACTTCGGCTTCGCCGATTGCTTGGGTACAAACGACCACTTCATGCCGGTGGGGAATCCCGCTCCGCCACGCCCGCGCAAATTCGAAATCTTCACCTCGTTGATGATGGCGTCCGATTCCATGCCCAGGGCCTTCTGCAGGGCCTTGTAGCCATCGAGTTCGAGGTATCGATCGAGGTTGGCCGCGCCCAGCCCAAAACGCTTGGAGACGACCTTGACTTCATCGGGATGTGAGACCAGGTATGCCATTGTTCGCGGGCCTTACTGCTGTTCTTTCCTCTTGATGCCGTCGATCAACTCATCCACTTTGTCGGTCGTGAGATCTTCGTGAAAGTCGTAATTCACCTGCATGGCCGGGGCCCAGGAGCATGCTCCGATGCACTCCACCTCTTCGAGATGGAAGAGTCCGTCGGCCGTGGACTGTTTGTTGCCGACGCCCAGCTTCTTCTTGCAGTGCTCGAGTATTTCCTCGCCACCGCGCAGCAAGCAGCTCACATTGGTGCAGACCTGAAGATTGTATTTGCCGATCGGATAGGTGCGAAGCATCGAGTAGTAGCTGATGACGTTGCGCACTTCCAAGTCGGTAAGCTCCACGCGTTGTGCGATTTCGTGAATCGCCTCGTCCGTCAACGAGCCGACCTCGTCCTGGATATACAGCAGCATGGGAACGAGCACCGAGCGCTTGGTCGGATAGTGCGTCGACATCTCGGTGAAACGTTGTTCCAGTTGGTCAGAAAATTTCATTCCGTTGGCTCAATTACTGCGTACTCTAGCGCTGTTCTGCCCGGCTTTACTAGTTGTATTGCGAACGCTAGCCAAAACTGCCCGAAAACTAGCCACTAGCTAATCACCATCCACTGCTTTACCGGTCGACGTCACCCAGAATGATATCGATACTGCCGATGGCCGCAACCACGTCGGCGATCATTCGGCCTTCACACATCTTCCGCAGCGATTGCAGATTGGCGAACGAAGGCGCCCGCATGTGCACCCGATACGGCTTCGCCGTCCCGTCGCTCACCACGTAATAGCCCATCTCGCCGCGAGGTGACTCGATCGGCATGTAAACTTCGCCCTCCGGCACCGTGAAACCTTCCGTCACGATCTTAAAGTGATAGATGAGGGCTTCCATCTGCGTCTTCATCTTCTCGCGGTCGGGAAGCACAACCTTGGGCGCATCCGCCTTCACCGGGCCTTCGGGAAGTCCCTCAAGCGCCTGGACAACCATCTTCTGCGACTCGCGCAGTTCCGCAACCCGCACCAGGTATCGCGCGTACACGTCGCCATCCTGCGAGACCGGTACGTTGAACTTGAAATTCTCGTATCCGGAGTAAGGATTGTCACGGCGCAGGTCAACATCGATTCCGCTGGCGCGCAGTGTGGGTCCGGTGGCGGCCAGTGCCAGAGCGTCCTCCGCCGTGATGTGCGCGACGCCTTTGGTGCGCATCACCCATATCGGGTTGGAAGTCAGCAGGTTCTCGTACTGATCGATGCGCTCGGGGAAGGGCGTGATGAAGCGCTTCACCCGATCGAAGAATCCCAAAGGCGGCTCAATGGCGATTCCGCCAATGCGGAAGTACGACGTCATCATCCGCTGGCCCGAAACCATCTCGAACAACCGCAGGATTTCTTCACGCTCTCGGAAACAGTAAAGAAACACGGTCATCGCACCAATGTCCATGGCGTGGGTACCCAGCCACACCAGGTGCGAATTGATGCGCGTCAGCTCGTTCAGCATTACCCGCAGCCACTGGGCGCGCGGGGGAATTTCCAGTCCCAACAACTTCTCCACCGCCAGGCAGTACGCGAGATTATTCGTCATCGGGGCGAGGTAATCGATGCGGTCGGTCAGAGGAACGACCTGCTGATAAAACTTGGCTTCGCAAGTCTTCTCGATGCCGGTGTGCAGGTACCCGATGTCGGGCATGATGCGCACAATGGTTTCGCCATCGATCTCAAGCAGCAACCGCAATACACCGTGTGTCGAAGGGTGCTGCGGACCCATATTAAGGACAACCGTCTGATCGGTTGCCGACGTCCAGCACCGGAGTGGGTGTCATTTCAGCCATGCTTTACCGGTATCCCTCGACGGGATAATCCTTGCGCAGTGGATGCCCCTCCCAGTTCTCGGGCATCATGATGCGCTTTAGATTGGGATGTTCGTTGAAGCGGACGCCGAACAGGTCAAAGACTTCCCGCTCGAAGAAATCGGCGCCTGGCCAAACCGGGGTAAGGGAATCCACTCTCGCATCCTCGCCGGACAGCCGAACTTTCAACCGAACTCGTTTCTTGGTTACCGTCGAAAACAAGTGGTAGATAACTTCGAAGCGAGGATCGTTCGGCTCCCAATCCACGCAAGTCAAGTCAGCGAGAGAGTCAAACTTGAGTTTCAGATCGTTTTTAAGGGTGCTACAGGCTTCGCGAATGAAGATTCGGTCGACGTAAATCGACAGCTCATTGCGGTCGAACTTGGCGCCCTGGACCGATTCCGTCTTCCAGGCGAGCAGACAGGCCAATTCGGGCCGGTCTTTCAGTTGTTCAAGGTCAGTGATTGCCGGTTCGAGGGCCATGGTCAGATCCTCTCCGCCTTGCCCTGCTTATTCCAGTCGATCACGCCTTTCTTCCAGATGTACCAGTAACCGGCGAGAACGATCCCGATGTACACCAGCATTTCCCAGAAACCAAACATCTTTAAGTCCTTGAAAATGATGGCCCAGGGATAAAGAAAGACAGCTTCCACGTCGAACAGAATGAACAACATGGCGACCAGATAGAACTTGACCGAGAAGCGCTGCCGGGCATCACCCACGGGCTGCATGCCGCACTCGTACTGCGACATTTTGGCCTTATTGAATTTGTGATGGCCGATCAGCCAAGACAGAACGACCATCGCTGTGGCCAGACCTCCGGCCAAAACGATGTGGATCAGCAACGGCAGATATCGTGCGAAATAAAAGTCCGGCATTTGGGCGCTAACACTTAAGATTCGCCGTGCTACTGAGGCGGGTAACTCACTGAGTTTATTTTGCGTTAGCAGTTCGTGTCAACCAAGCGCGCGCGCGATTCACGCGGATTTCATCAGCAACAAAAGAAGGCATGAAAGGTCGCGGTTTCACGCAACAATGCAGACAGTCATTCAGCGAGAATCAATCCCGCCGCCGACAAAGTGGACGATCTCCAGCCGGTCACCGTCGCGTAACTGCGTTTCGTCCCATTGCGTCGCGCGGCACGATTTCGCGATTCAGTTCCACGGCGACGCGGTCCCGCTTCATCCCCAGTTGCTCGATAAATTGCGCCAACGATGGTCGATCCGGGGCAAGTTTTCGTCTCCCCATTCACGAATAACTCCATGGCAGCAATGTATCCCATTCCGCAATCGGATTTCATCAACGCCGGGAACAAACCACGGTCCCGCCCCGTACTCAACTTCAACATGTCAACCCAGGTCCTCGAGAACCGCGCATTCCACAGCGGCCGCAAAACGACTGGGCTGCTTCTTCTGGCTGGATATGTCGTGGTTTACGCCGCAACTCTCTACGCCATGGTCCGCTTCGGCCAATTTGAGGCGGGAGAAGCGCTTGGCGTATTCGCAATCCTCGGAGTTGGGTTCTCGCTCGCCGCATGGGTGCTAACCATCGGCGTGCAGCCGATGTTCTATCGCGTAATGAAACCGGGCAGCGAAGTCTGCAACGCTCCTTGCGTACTTGCTACCGTTGACGTTATTTATCGCCATTCGGGTTCTCAGCGATCCACCGCTACGTCAGCGGAGAGCCCGCCGATTCTCTCGCAATATTGGCTGCGAAGCTGGCGGTTTTCGTTGTGATTCCGGCGTGGATTATGGTTGCCCGCTTCGGATATCGACTAACGGAACTGGCTCCAATATCGACCAACACGAGTCACATGCTGGTGGTCCTCGGAATGTCTCTGGTGCTGGTGGTGTTCCAATCGGTGGCAGGACGGGGACTGCAGGACCTTACCGAAGCTCACGTTTCAGGCGATTCGCTCTTGTTCGGAATGCCGCTGGTGTTTCTCTGGCTGGTGCTTGAGGTCGGTATCGTGGAGGAGTTTTTCTTTCGCGTACTGCTGCAGTCACGACTATCGTCGGCGATGCGTTCGGAATTGGGTGGCATTGTCGTGATGTCCCTGATTTTCGGACTTGTGCACGCTCCCGGGCTCTACCTTCGGACGAGTGTCGACGCAGGAGGGCTTGGCGGCCCATCCCTCGCTCCTGATGGCGGTTGGTTATTCGATCGTGATCACGTCAGTCGCTGGATTCTTCCTCGGCGTGCTCTGGTGGCGGACGCGCAACTTCCTGGTGCTCATTCTGGTTCACGCTGCCACCGACCTGCTGCCCAATACGCTGCCCACTCTGCGCGCGTTCCACATTCTGAAGTAAGCATCCCAAAATTTAGCGCTCCTAAATAAACTGCTTGCGCATCTGATGAATATTCCGGCTGGGGGAATCGTTCCGCTTTCGCCAGAACGTTGGCCCAATCTTCAACTGATGAGCGCAGAGGGCATTTGGCAGCGAGTGCAGAAACGCTTGGAGCGGTAACAGTTTCCCGTCCGCAGACCAGCCCGTGGATGATCGCGGTCGCGGTCATGCTGGCCACGTTTATGGAAGTGCTCGACACTTCCATCGCCGCCGTCGCCCTGCCCTACATCGCGGGCAGTGTTTCCGCGACCAACGATGAAGCCACGTGGGTGCTGACCAGCTACCTGGTGGCGAATGCCATTGTGCTTCCGGCCAGCGGTTGGTTTTCCCTGAAGTTCGGCCGTAAACGGTTTCTCATAACCTGCATCATCATCTTTACCGTGTCGTCGTTCTTCTGCGGAGCTGCCACTAGCCTGGGTCTTATTCTGTTGGCGCGTACGCTGCAGGGCGCCGGAGGCGGAGCATTACAGCCGCTTGTCGCAGGCGATCCTGTTGGAGAGCTTCCCGCCAGAAAAACGCGGCTTGGCGATGTCCGTCTTTGCCCTCGGAGTGGTCGTGGCTCCCGTACTGGGTCCGACTCTGGGCGGGTGGCTGACCGAGACGTATTCCTGGCGCTGGGCGTTCTACATCAACATCCCGGTCGGGATATTTGCCGTTATGATGATCGCCCGCTTCGTGGAGGACCCGCCTTACATTAAGAATGCGGTCGCCGGAAAGCTCGACGGACTGGGCCTTGGACTGCTGGCTGTCTGGCTGGGTGCGCTGCAAATCGTCCTCGACAAAGGGCAGGAAGATGACTGGTTCGGCGCGGTCTGGATTCGCTGGGCCGTGGTCATCCTCGTTGTAGCGTTTGTGCTGTTCCTGATACGCGAGTTTACCCACGATAAGCCTTTAGTACGGCTCTCCGTTTTCAAGAACCGTAACTTCGCCGTGGGGTGTTTGCTTATCTTTCTCTTTGGCGCTGTGGTTTATGCGCTGATCACCTTGTTGCCGCTTTTCTTCCAGGAACTGCTCGGCTATACCGCCCTCGCGGCAGGATTGGCGGTGAGCCCGCGCGGACTGGGCTCATTGTTCTTTATGCCGGTCATCGGTGTCCTTACCGACAGGGTCGGCAATCGCTACCTGATTTGTGCCGGATTTATCTTCACCGGCCTTTGCAGCTTCGCCCTGGCTAGGGCCGACCTCGGAATCTCCCAGTGGTCTCTGTTGTGGCCGATTGTGTTCAGCGGTGCATCCATGAGTCTCATTTTCGTTCCGCTGGCTGCAACCACTATGGGGACGCTACCCAATGAGGACATTGGCAACGCCAGCGGTCTTTACAACCTGATGCGCAATGTGGGCGGCAGCATCGGCATCGCCGTGGTCAACACCATGCTGGTGCGCCACGAACAAATGCATCGCAGCTACCTTGTTTACTCGTTTACCCAGACCAGCCATACCTTCCAGAACCAGTATCAGGCAGTATGGGCGTTTCTTTCGCAACACGCATCCACGGCAACCGCGGGCCTGCAGGCATATAAGTTGCTCGAACGATCTCTGGAGCAACAAGCGGTATTGCTGTCATACATGGACGACTTCCGCCTTCTGGCTTTTCTGTGCCTGCTCTGCGCGCCGATTAGTTTTGCCATGAAGAAAGTCCGAAAGCGCGGAGGCGTCACCCTGGCCCACTAAATCTCTGCCAGGACTCTCAAGACATCATGAGCGCGTTCCGGCATCGCGACCGCTACCACCGGAAATGAGTACTAAGCGCCATGCCGCCAGTGCTATAATTTTCCATCGCCCGAACTGCAAGTAGCGCTTTCAGCCCGGGCGCATTGCTGTGCCTGCGGAAATCGAGCGGGCCATCGGCATATCATTCCGAAATCATCCATCTGACGAGGTTTTCCCATGTCCGGCCATTCCAAATGGGCGACAATCAAGCACAAGAAGGGCGCGCTCGACGCCAAGCGCGGCAAGATTTTCACCCGCCTGATCAAGGAAATCACCATGGCGGCCAAAAACGGCGGCGATGTCGAGAAGAACCCCCGCCTGCGTACCGCCGTTGCCGCGGCCAAGGCTGAGAACATGCCTGCCGACAACATCAAGCGCGCCATCCAGCGCGGTACCGGCGAGTTGCCCGGCGTCTCGTACGAAGAAATCACCTTCGAAGGCTACGGGCCCGGTGGCGTTGCCATTCTCGTTGAAGTCTCCACCGACAACCGCAACCGCACCGTCAGTGAAATCCGTCATGCCTTCTCCAAGAACGGCGGGAACTTAGGGGCTGCCGGATCGGTGGCCTACATGTTCCACAAAAAAGGCGACATCGTCATCGCAAAGTCGGCGGCCAAAGAAGACGACCTGATGAACCTCGTGCTTGAAACCGGCGCCGAAGACCTGAAGGACGATGGCGACAACTGGGAGATTCTCACCGACCCGGCGTCATACGAAACGGTTCTTGAAGCGGTGAAGAAGGCCGGCATTACGCCCGAAGTTGCCGAGATCGGCATGATTCCGCAGACCTACACCAAACTCGAAGGCCATCAGGCGAACACCATGTTCCGCTTGCTCGAAGTTCTCGAAGACGGCGACGATGTCCAGCACGTGTACTCCAATTTCGACTTCGACCAGGACCAGTTGGAAGAGGTCGCAGGGTAGGGAATTCTTGGAACGGCGCTGGAGCCGTGGCATTCGGTAGTGCGGCGGTTTAGCGCCGCGTGTAGATTGTTTATGAAATGGGCTTCAGCCCCGGATTCATGATCGGCCGCTCTTCGGAGCGGCCGTTTTGCATTTGAAATCGCATAAGGCGGGCAATTGGATGTGCAGCAGCGAGATGATCTGAAGCAACTGGATCCACGGTTACCTGATCCTGTCCATTCGCGGACAAACTCGTCTCAACGTGAACGGCCGCGAGTACGACTCAGCTACCCCAACTACGAATTCGCCCTGTAATTTCACGTATTTACGATTGGGTCAGTTAATTGCAACGTAATCTCTACGATCTAGATCGCCGGGAGCGTTTCGCATGCGTGGGTTGTTACTGGATTTCCGCTTCGCACTTCGCCAATTCAAGAAGTCACCGGGTTTCGCCTCCACCACAATCCTGACAATTGCGCTGGGAATCGGCGGCACCACCGCCATCTTCAGCCTGGTGTATGCCGTCCTGTTACGGCCACTGCCTTTTCCGGAACCCGAGCGTCTCATGGCGGTCGGGGCGCGCAACGACCGCAATCCGATCGCTAGCCTCAACGCTGTGAGTTATCCCGACTTCTTCGACTGGCGCTCGCAGAACAAATCGTTCTCCGGCCTGGCCAGCTTTCACGATAATGACTTCACTCTCACAGGGGTCGGAGAGCCCCGGCATCTGACCGGCCACGTCGTGTCTGCCGGCTTCTTTCGTGTTCTCGGAGTCAGCCCCGCCTTGGGCCGCGGCTTCAACATCGACGATGAGAAGCTCGGCACGCATGTCGTGGTGTTGAGCCACGCCCTGTGGGAGTCTGCGTTCGGCTCCTCCGCTGGCATCATTGGCCATTCCGTCACGCTCGATAACAAGAGTTACACCGTTGTCGGCGTGATGCCGAAAGGCTTTGAATTTCTCATCCAGAATCCCGAGCCCATGCTGTGGACTTCTCTGAGTGACGATGCCTACGATCCCGGCGGCGAGCCCATGACGACCGAACGCGGGGCGCATTTGCTCGGCCTAATCGGCCGGCTCAAGCCGGGCGTAACTGCCGAACAGGCGCAGGCTGACGTCAGCGTGGTCGCACAAAATCTGAAGCAACAGTACCCCCAGACGAACCTGCACTTCGTGGGAGCGGTGGTGACTACGCTGTTAGAGAGCCTGGTAGGCGACACCCGCCCTGCCCTGCGCATTCTGTTCGCCGCGGTGGTGTTTGTGTTGCTCATCGCTTGCGCCAACGTCGCGGGACTGTTGTTGGCGCGCTCCTCGCGGCGGCGGTCGGAGTTCGCGGTACGCGCGGCATTGGGCGCCAGCCGCAATCAAATCGTCCGCCAGATGTTGGTGGAGTCTGTCGCATTGGGCTTGTTCGGCGGAGTGGTTGGAATCGCGCTGGCATCGGGCCTGCTGCGCGTGTTGCTGCAGCTCGTGCCGTCTGACGTACCGCGACTGGATCAGGTCTCTGTCGACGGAAGCGTGCTGGCATTCGCAACGTTGATTTCCGTAATTACCGGACTGCTGTTCGGCGTGTTGCCAGCCTGGCGGACCTCGCGAGTGAATCCTTCGTCAGCCATGCGCGACGGCAATCGTACTTCCACCACGGGTCGCGGGCAGCATCGCCTGCAAAACTCGCTGGTAGTACTGGAAACGGCGATAGGTCTCGTACTACTGGTCGCTTCCGGTCTCCTCATCCATAGCTTTGTGCGTGTGTTGCAGGTGGATCCCGGCTTCGATCGCAAGAACGTCCTCATTGCCAGCCTGTCCTTGCCTGACAGCCGCTACACCAACGCGCAGCAGGCGCAGTTTTACCAGCAACTCTTAGCGCGGGTGCGGGCGCTGCCCGGGGTTCAATCAGCATCAGCCGGATGGCCGCTTCCACTTTCCACCACGGGTATGCAGATTTCGTTCGACATCGAAGGCCACCCCTTGCCTGAGGGCGACCGGAACAATGCGCTGGTTTCGATCGTGGAACCAGGCTACTTCCAAACCATGCGCATCCCGCTTCTGCGGGGACGCGAGTTCCAGGACACGGACGACGCCAAAGCTACTCCAGTCGTCATCGTGACCCAGAGCTTTGCCCGCAAGTTTTTCAGCGACACCGACCCGATCGGCAAGCACATCACTCCCGGACTTTCTGACAACACGGTCAAGGAGGTCCCGCGTCAGATAATCGCCGTAGTCGGAGATGTGAAGGCAAACGGATTGAAGAAGGACATTCGGCCCGAATACTACCTCCCGCTTGCCCAGGCTGTCGTACTTTCGCCAAAGCTGGTCATTCGCAGCGCCACCGATCCGGCTAACCTGATCGCGCCATTGCGAGGCCAGTTGGCCGAGATTGACAAGAACTTGCCCCTCTACGACGTGAAAACTTTCGATGACGTGTTTACCAGAGCAGCGGCCCAGTCGCGTTTCCAGGCGCTCCTGCTGACTTGCTTCGCGGCCATAGCCCTGTTGCTCTCGGCCATCGGATTGTACGGATTGCTCTCGTACCTGGTGGCGCAGCGAACCCTTGAAATTGGTGTGCGCATCGCGCTCGGTGCGCAACGGAGCAGCGTCTTGGGTATGATCCTGCGCAAGGGCTTGATCCTGGGTGCGATTGGGTTAGTGATCGGCATCGCAATTTCCGTTGCACTGACTCGGCTCATGAGCGGGCTGCTATTTGGGGTGCGTCCCACCGACCCGCTGACCTTCGTGGCGGTGTCATTGCTACTGCTTTTCGTGTCGTTCCTGGCCAGCAGCGTGCCTGCGTACCGGGCATCAACCCTTGATCCCATGAAAACCCTCCGCGATCAGTAAATGCGACACCATTTGTCTGTTCGGAGGCGAAGGGCGGGTCTTCCCGCCACTTCGCACCGACCGACGGGAGGAAATTCGTAGCAGGCTCACTGCAGATTATTTGGCGTCCGGTTTGGTTGAACCGTCTCTTAGAAGGGCCCTTCTCCTCTTTCAGAAGCCTAGTGACTTCTGGATTTTCACTAGCAATTAGGTTTTTGCGACATCATCTTTATTGTCGAGTAGTCGTTGAATTTCAGCGACGAGGGCCATCACCTTTTCAGGGTCCTGTTCGTCGCATGCCATCTCGGCGAGCTCCACCCACAACTCCGTCTCGCCATCTTTGGCCATACTCACTCCTCACCGATTACGTCGGTAAAGCTGGCCGAAGCAACTGACCGATCTTCTCCAGAAGCCCTGCCGGACCTTCGCCCTTGGTGAAAAAGCTGTCTACCCACGAAAGGGCTTCCGTTTCGATTAGCATTCCTGACACCAGGATGATCGGAACCTCGGGCCTGTCGGCTTTGATCTTCTGCGCTACCTGTTCCCCATTGATGCCCGGCATCGAGTAGTCAAGCACAACGAGATCAACCGGGGCCGAAGCAAAAAAGTCGAGGGCTTGCTCGCCGTCGCACGCGCTCAGCACGTCATACCCCGCTGCTTGCAGCAGCTTCTGCCGGGAATACAACACCCCCGCCTCGTCATCGACCGACAGAATTACCCAGCTACTTGTGGGAGTATTCAATAAAGATTTGCGCGGCTGGAATTGCTGGACGTACATAGCCACATCCTCTGGCCAGTGTGTACGATTCTTTGTCTAAGAATCTAGTAGTAGAAAAGGTTTGCCGTCAGTCTGGTGTCAGACAGAAAAATGAAAATAATCCGTCGGTCACAGATGACGGAACTTCATCGCGCACAATGCCATACCCGCATCGCCGCACTCCGGGAAAACGAAAACTGACTTCTCATGACGGCCCGGATCGTTGGTGTGAAATCCCCAGTTCATTCGCGAACCTGCACATCATTCCCGTGTTCACCGTTTCGTGAAATACAGTCACCTCTGCTGCCCATTTACAATTGTCATCGCATGACTGTCCGCCGAATTCTCCTCGCACTCACGGTCGCCATCTGCGCTCTTGTTGGCTGCAGCCAGCAGCATTCCACCCCCACAACCGCCAGTGTCAGCGAAGCGAAACCTGCGACCACCGCTGAAGCTCCTTTGTCTGCCGAAGTAGCGTCAGCGGCCGCCGGACCAGCGCCGACAATCAACTCCACGCGCGCCTTCCAGTACGTGAAGGAGTTTGTCTCCATCGGCTCCCGCAAGCCGGGCAGCCCGGGTCATGCTAAGGCCGAGAAGTACATCCTTTCTCACCTTTCAGGCGACAACGCCGAAGTCGATTCCTTCACCGCGAACACTCCGGTGGGGAAGTTTCCTGGCAAAAACATCATCGCCAAGTTTGCTGGCAAGAAAGACGGCATCATCGTCATCGCCGGACACTACGAGACCAACTATCCGCTACCCGATGCGTTTGTTGGCGCGAACGATGGCGGCTCAACCACTGGCCTTTTGCTGGAACTCGCCAACCAGTTCCGCGGCAAGCAGCTCGATGGCTACAGCATATGGTTGCTCTGGACGGATGATGAAGAGGCGTTCGTAAAATGGTCCGCAACCGACAGTCTGTATGGAACCAAGCATCTGGCCGCGAAATGGCAGCAGGATGGCACTGCCGGCAAGATCAAAGCGTTCATCCTGCTCGACATGATTGGCGACGCCGATCTCGACATCCAGCGTGATACGAACTCGACACCATGGTTGAGCGATCTGGTATACCAGGCTGCATCCAAGCTGGGATATCAGTCACATTTCTTCCAGCAAACCACCGCTCTCGAAGACGATCACATCCCGTTTGCAAAAATCGGCGTGCCGGTCGTGGACATCATCGACATCGATTACGGCTACGCCAACGCCTACCACCACACCACCCAGGACACGCTCGACAAACTAAGTCCTAAGTCGCTGCAGATTGTGGGGGACGTGGTGCTACAGACCATTCAGTACGTGAACCAGCGCTAGTCGGACGCTTTGATTCCCAATTTGGGAGCCAATGGTTACCGTCGTTCCGGCAGCAGCAACAATTTTCTGGACTTCCGAACCCTGCCTCCGCTACAACCGCCATCGGGGTGCCGGGATTTGTATCCCCCCATCGCCCTCGGCCTCGTCAGGGCGGTGCGCTCTTTGACAACCTGTTGCACTTCTGCGGCACCGTACCGGGACTATACTTAAGTCTTTTAGAATCTATTAAGTACGTATAACTCCTTTATTTATGCAAAGCTGAACATATTTCGCGGCGTAACTCAGTGATTCTGCGGGGAGGAGGGGGAGGGGGGTACACGGTATCATGAAACCCAAAAAAAAGAGGACCGACGCAACGGTCCCGTCAATCCCAAATGGCTCTGGATTACTTCACGCCGATAAAGATGTGCGCTTGGACGGCATTCGGGTCGCTCGGGCCCGAGTAGACCTCATAGTCCGACTTGAAGGCCCGTGCCGGACTCGCGTGGGCCTCGAAGTACCCGTAGATCTGCCGCCAGGCAGGAGGAAGGACCTCGGCCCCCGGACCTTTCGCCGTGACAAACTCCAGGTACTTTCCGGCAGGAATCGACACTGCCACCATGCCATTCGGGGCCTTGGTTCCGGGCTTCACCTTCGCGCCCAGAACGTAGGTGTAATCAGCATTAGCGTCGCTCGCGTAATCGGAGTACACCGCAATGATCGATTGGTCGAGCCTGTCAGGGATCTGGCCCAGCAAGTTCTCCATGAACAACCGCTGCCATTGTTTTGGAATGGCCCCACCGCCGGTCGCTTCCTGCGAGTTGTTGGTGCGGGCCTCGATTCCAATGACTTGAAATCCGGGTTGGTCGGTTGATTTGGGACTCATCGCAGTTTGGGCCTCTGACGCGCACGCGCTTACGATGAGTGTGGCAATGGCAGCAAATCGGATCCCTGTTCGAGTGTGCGCGCGAAAGTCCATGGCTCGTAATATCGTACTCGAACAGGCCGCTTTGGAGTTGTGGACTATTTTCCCAAGCGTGATGCCATAATATGACTTCTAATCACATTAACTGATCCAGGGGCCCCATGAGCGTTCAAGTACCAAGTTGGATGCAGGAGGTCTTCGACACCGCACCAGACGTTTTGTTCCTGCTCGACTCGGACATGTGCATTGCGAAATGCAACCCTGCATGGGACGACTTTGCAGCCGCCAATGGTGGAGTCGGGATCTCAGGCGCACAGGTCCAGGGCCGCTCGATCTTCGAGTTCATCCCCGATGTCCTAGTGCCATTCTACGAGAAAAAATACAACGAGGCGCGACGGGTTGGGCACTGGATTGGGTTTGACTATGAGTGTTCCAGCCCCGAAGAATTCAGACTGTTTCATATGGCCCTGCGACTGGTTCCGCCGATGGGATTGCTGGTTGTGAATTCCTATCTCGCCGATCAGAGTGCCCCATTGGCAGCGACGGTCAGCCTGCCGGCGAATACTGAATATGTGTCGCCAGGAGGCCTGATCACCATGTGCGCTCATTGCCGTCGGACACGGCGAAGGGACGACAGCAATGCTTGGGATTGGGTGTCTCGCCACTTGCGGGTCACAGGACTCAACGTCAGCCACGGCCTGTGTCCGCGTTGCACCGCATATCTTTATCCAGAATTGGGCTCTACGAACGAAACCTAGGCGGGCCGAAGTAGTTGACCATATTCAGACGTGTAATGCAGCCCGATTTCGCCACAGGAGTGCTGCTCGACGGAATACACAATGCAAGAATCAAACGGGCGCGAGTACAGGTGCAAGCTCACGGCGCGCGCTCCGAATTCCCGTGGATTTCTGACGTCGTGTACCGGATTCAGCGGATCGACCGCCACCGGGTTCGACGAATTTATTTCAACCACGTCGGTAGCAGCGATGTTGCAGCGATGGGTCGCCAGATCTTCCTCGATCACGCGGTAGTTGCAAACCGAAAGCCGGCCCATGGGAGCCGCCATCCAGCAGTTCTGGTCTTTGTGATTGTGGATCGACGAACTCATGCCGACCTCCCAGCAAATCGCCAGTAGTTCGTAGAGGTCGGTCTTATCGATAAGGTTTCGCGTGTAATGCTGCTGGTTCCAGAATAGGTATGGCTGTAGCGAGTCTGGATCGACGGGATTGGCTTGCATGAACTCCAGGGGCGTCGCGACGGTACTAAAATCGCTCGCCTTGAGCTTTTGCAAATTGTTTACAAAGTCCCGAATGGAGACCTTTCTAACTGCATTCGCAGTCAAGTTGCTCGCTTCCAATGAAGACCTCCTCGGGTCCGGCGTGTCCAAATCGCGGTGTACCCCGCGAATGATGGCACAGGCCTAAAGGCGATGTAAAGTATGGCCATTGTTCACGCGGGAACGGGAGCATCGTGACTGTGGAATCCCTGCCGTAACCCAGGCGAAAGTCCTGCTGCTAGCAACTTGCCTCCGATGACAGGGTTGTAGGTGACAGTTGGTCGGTTGGACTTGTTGGCCATGCGACAACCCAACGAGTTGACAACCGGATTTGGGCATATAATGACCGCAGAAAGCGCCCCTTCACGGACAGGAAGTTCCGGGCCAGCGCAAGAGCGGCGCTGGCTGGCGTCCCGGCAAGGCGTCGCGTGATGGGGTCAGCAAGGTGAGGAAGCGCTCGGGATCGGAGTCTCCGATGAAGGCACGCGTTGTTTCAGCTTCCATTTCGTGGTTGCTTTGTTTCTGCCTGACCATGCCGGCAGTGGCCCAGTCGGGTGCGCAGACACCTTCTGCGACGGCCCCTCCCGCGGCCCCCGATTCAACAACGGATACTACGCAGGGAACTGACGCGGTAACGCCTTCAACTCCGGCCAACAGCACGACTGATGCCTCGACCGCGACCCCTAATGTGAAAAGCGGCAGCAAGAACGACGTGGATGCCATAGGCAATCGCAACGTCGGCGGTCGCGGATTGGGCGACTGGTACTCGACCGACACCGAGATCAAGATGGGCAAACAGTACGCGATGATGGTCGAGCAGACCGCGCGTATGATCCAGGACCCGGTCATTAATGAGTACGTCAATCGCATCGGCCAGAACCTGGTGCGCAACTCCGATGCCAAGGTGCCCTTCACCATCAAGGTGATCGATTCCGACGAGATCAATGCGTTTGCGCTGCCGGGCGGTTACTTCTACGTAAACAGCGGGTTGATCCTGGCCGCGGATGAAGAGGCCGAACTCGCAGGAGTTATGGCGCACGAGATTGCGCACGTTGCAGCCCGCCATGCCATGCAGCAGATGACGCGAGCTCAGTATGCCCAGATGGCGACAATTCCGCTGATCTTCGTGGGAAGCTGGGGGGTTTACGAGGCGGCTAGCCTGGCCATCAACCTCGCGCTGCCGCTGACCTTCCTTAAGTTCTCGCGCAACTTCGAAACGGAGGCCGACTTCCTGGGCCTGCAGTACATGTACAAAACGGGGTATGACCCTCAGGCATTTGTGACGTTCTTTGAAAAGATTGAGGCAAAGAACAAAAAGCAGCCTGGGCTTTTGTCGAAAGCGTTTGCGACCCACCCGCCGACTCCCGACCGTATCTTGAAAGCGCAGGAAGAAATCCGCAGGATTCTGCCGACCCAGCCGCAATACGTTCTCGACACATCGGAATTCGATTCCGTCAAGGCTCGGCTCGCCGCGATCCAGAACCGGAAAAAGGCCTTGCCCGCTAACAATGACAACAGTAAGCCTTCACTGCGCAAGACCACAGCCGACAGCAGTACGACCACCGGCACCCAACAGCCAGGCGATGACCGTCCGACCCTCTCACGGCGCGACGACGATTAAGTTCGCAGTCACGTGAAAAAGAGAACGGCGGTGTTAGCCGCCGTTTTTCGTGCGCATCTCAATAATTTGAAGCGCTTATGCCGCACGATCCGAGCGAGCGTTGATTGGCGTACCAGCACGGGACGAGGCGTCAATCAGCTTCATTTGGTTCCAGTCATAGGGGAATTCCTGGCCGCACGCGAGACATACCACATAGGTACCTGTGACCGACGCCGCTTCGCTCCGGCGCCGACTCGCGCCGCGAACCGTGATGGGAAAACTCAGTCGCTTGTGGGAACAGCCGAACATCAGATCCATGAAACTCATATGTCGCCTCCATGCCGCTCCGCCGCAGATTGACGAAGTTCCTCGCTTGGAAACGTGGTGGGCGCACAACCGCATCCAAACCTACTGCTGGCTACTTGGATTCGATGGAATGAGGAAAGGTGCAGCAGTATAAGGAAGGAGATTCCATATCATCGGCGAAAACGTCTGAGCGTGACCGAAACGCCGATTACTAGCCGATACTTCACTTCGTCTCAGGAGTAGCTGACTTGGTCTCAGGAGTAGCCGACTTGGCAACGGTGGCGCTGGTCCCCTTGCATTTGCTTACGATCGCGCTTCGCAAACGGCCGCGCAGGTCGTCAGGCAACTCGTAAAGATGGGACTCCCGGTAAATCTCGATAGTCATCTTGGTCGTGTTGCAGACGACGTAGCAGTTATGGCACCACTGAAGATGGTCTTCCAATTCGGCCTTGGTTTGGGCGTCCATCGCCCCGTCGAGGTAGTCGGTTAGCTCCTTAAGGAATTCAGAGCAGGTCACTGTTTGCCATCTCCACCAACACGATTTTTGAAATACTTGCTCAACCGTTCGCGCAGTTGCAAGCGGGCCCGAAGCAAACGTGACTTCACGGCCGGAACACTCAAATCCAAGGCGTCGGCGGTCTCTTCGGTCGAAAGACCCTCGACATCGCGCAACACAAACACCGTACGAAAACTTGGCGGCAACCCTTGGATTGTCTTGCCCAGGATCTCTTTCAGTTCGCCTTGGCTGTAGAGTTGCTCTGGGTTCGGAGACCAGTCCGCGACTTCGCGCGGCATGGAATCTTCTTCCGTTTTGATGTCTTCGTCCAGCGAAACCATGCGCTCGGGACGCCGGCGGCGAAGACGCATGAGCGCCTCGTTCACCGCAATGCGTACCAGCCAGGTATAAAACTTCGACTGTTCCTGGAATCGAGCCAGGTTCTGGTACGCCTTTAAAAATGCATCCTGCACCACGTCTTCCGCGTCTTCGCGGTTCTGCGTGATGTGTTGAGCGATGCGAAACACATTGCGGTCGTACCGCTTCACCAGCTCTTCAAAAGCACTGATGTCCCCGGCCTTGGCCGCGTGAACCAGCTTAAGCTCATCGCTTGCCGGTTCTTCCACTTTTGGTTGGATGGTCGCCATGTGTTTGCAGATTCAGGATTTTAACGGATTGACAACTTTCAATCCCCGAACATTATACAGGTGGAAATCGGGCCATTCCTCAAACTGTCACTATCGTCTCATATCATCACCCCGTTTGGTTGGAGGCGACATTATTAACGGGCGGATCACCGATACCGACACACTCTTTCGTACGCTGCTCTGCACACAATCGGATTGCAACCGAGGGAACCGGAACCTACAACGGGCCGGTGCGGCCGAAGCAGGGCGGACTGGGGTTACACTAAGGCCAGTGAGTATCCTCAGTCGATTTGTCGCCACAAGTCTGGCCGCGTTGTTGCTGCTACAGGGTAGTGGACTGTCCGCACAAGACGCGTCGTCTCCACCCAGCAAGAAGAAGCCGAGCACCGGGACGTCATCCAGCAAGTCGTCCTCCGGCAAGAAGAGCTCCTCGTCAACATCGGCCAGCCACAAGAAATCGTCCACCCAGAAGGCGCATGCGCCTCGAAAAAAAGCCACGGCGGCGCGCACCATCCGTTTGCACAAGACTTTCGTGGCGTCGAGCGACCTGCGACCGATGGCCCGCCAATTGATTGAGTTCCGCACGCCGGCCGCCTACGCCGGAGTGGAAAATTATGCCACCAAGCACGCTGGCACGGAGCCAGGTGCGCTGGCGTGGTTCGCCGTCGGCTATGCGCATTACCTCGATGCCCAGTATCCGGCGTCCGTAGCTGCCATGGAGAAAGCGCAACCCTACATCGGCGAGCTGAAGGATTACACGTCGTTCTTCATTGGCAATTCGTATGTGGCGAGCAACAACCCCGAAGCGTCGCTGACCTATCTGCGTGATTTCGGCACCCGCTTTCCCGACTCCGTGTATGCCAATGACGCCATGCTGGCCTACGCGAAGGCACTACTTGCTACCAACCGTTCCGCGGAAGCAGTGCAAGTGCTCGCACACTACAGTGGTGGCGGGGCCGCGGTCGAATACCTGTTGGGTAAGGCTTACGTTCAAAATGGGCAGGGCCGCACCGGAGCCGAGTTGCTGCGGCGTGTTTATTACGATCATCCGACGAGTTCTGAGGCCGACGCAGCCGAAAGCGATCTAAAGAAGATTCCGGAAGCCGACTCGCTGCCTGCCGTAACTTTCGCCGAGCACGAGCGCCGTGCCGATGGCCTCTACAAAGGACGCCGCTGGTCCCCCGCGGCCGACGAGTACAAGCTGATGGTGCCGCTCGCTCCCGCGGGCCAGCAGTCGCAGGTGAACATCCAGTTGGCAAATGCGTTGATGAAGCTGGGTGACAATCGCCAGGCGAAGGATGTGCTTGCGCGCATTCCCGATGATGGCAGTGAGGCCAGCGCCGAGAAGTGGTATCAGAGCGCGGAAATCGCCCGCAACACCAACGACGACGCTGAACTGACTACCATCCTGCAGCACATGCGCGCGACGACGCCCGAGTCGCCCTGGCTGGAGTCCGCGCTGTTTACCGCCGGCAACATGTACCTGCTGCGTCAGGACTACGACCGCGCCATCGATTATTACCGCGAGATCCATGAGCGCTTTCCCAATAGCAGCAAGGCGTCTTATGCCCACTGGAAATGCGCGTGGCTGACCTATCGCCAGAACCGGCCGGAGCAGGCCAAGAAATACTTTCGACCAGCAGATTGAGTTTTATCCCGGCGTCGAACGAAGTCCCCAACGCCATTTACTGGCGCGGCCGCATGGCAGAGGACGACCAGAATTACGGTCTGGCTCGCGCCTATTACCTGAAGCTCACCGACCGCTATCGCAACTACTACTACGGTGTGGCCGCGCGGAAGCGCCTGGCCACTTTGCCCGACGCGCCGCCGGTTGCAGTCGCCAGCTTGCAACGCATACCTGGCATCACCCAGATTGAGCCGGAAGCGCTGCGCACAGCGCCTCCCGAGGACGATCTGCACTACAACCGTTCGCGCCTGCTGGAAAACGCCGGAGCTCTCGACCTTGCAGTGAAAGAGTTACAGGCAGGCACGACTACGGGGCCGTCGTGGGAGATGGTGGAGATCGCCCGCATGTACACAGACGCGGGTGAATACTACCGCGCGCTGCAGGCGCTCAAGCGCGCCGTCAGTGGGTACTTCGCGATGGATGTGAACGCGCTTCCGCAACCCTATTGGCAGGGCTTGTTTCCCCGGCCCTACTGGGATGCTCTGCGCCGTAATTCCGAGGCGAATGGCCTGGATCCATATTTGGTCGCGTCGCTGATCCGGCAGGAGTCCGAATTCAATCCCGGCGCGGTCTCACACGCCAATGCGTACGGCCTGATGCAGCTTCTTCCGAAGACGGGGAAGGGAACCGCCAAGCAAGTTGGATTGCACAACTACAAGACGGACTCGCTGCTTGATCCCGCCGTCAACATCGAGTTGGGAACCAAATATTTCCGCGAGATGGTCGACCACTTCGGCGGACAGGTGGAATACGCGTTGGCCGCTTATAACGCGGGCTCGTCGCGGGTGGAAGATTGGCGGTCATCGGGAAACTACCGCGACATCGAGGAGTTTGTGGAGTCGATTCCGTTCACCGAGACCCGCGAGTACGTGCAGGCCATCGTACGCAATGCGGAAGTATATAAGCGCGTTTACAAGACACCCTAGGACGCACCGGCTTAGCGAATCCGTTACGGTTTGCGCATTGCCGTCATAGTGCGACGAGTTTGTCGGGAGTCGCGGTTACAGCTTCCCCGACGCCGTGCGCTGATCCGACCACAACGATCTTGAAGGTGCGCTCCGTCAGCATGCCAGGATAGCTGCCGCGACGCGCACCGATCATCAACTCGTGTGTGGCGTCGTCCCAGCGAAAATCGATTGTGCTGTAGACGCCCTTTTCGTAGGCGTAGCCGTCGCCTTCGTCCTCGTAGAGGGTGAACGTTCCATCTGCTCCGCGATAGATCCTGAGTTCAATAGGGTCGGCCGGCTTTTCGCCGGTGTATTGCAACTCCGGTCCCATGGGCACGATCGATCCCGCACGCACGTACAGCGGAATCGTCTCCAGCGGCGCCGCTGCATTTGTCAACTGGCCGCCCTTGAGCAATGTCCCAGTCCAGAAGTCATACCAACTTGTCCCGGCGGGAAGATAAACGCTGCGGGTGACTGCACCAGCCTCCGTCACCGGATTCACCAGCAACGCCGGGCCGAACATGAATTCATCGGAAACATTCAGCGCCTTGCGGTCG
The DNA here is from genome assembly GCA_963696575.1 of uncultured Acidobacteriaceae bacterium. GTDB lineage: Bacteria > Acidobacteriota > Terriglobia > Terriglobales > Acidobacteriaceae > DASRAA01. The sequence continues at coordinate 190,165 of CAVOKT010000011.1, read as the reverse complement.
TCAGGGAAGTCCATCACAAGTGCGCGCATGGGAGTGTAGCCTTCCGATGTTGTCTTCCACGCCAGCGAATAGATATAAGGCAGCAGGCGGTAGCGCAGGTTGTCGTAGCGCGTGAGAATTGCCTGCGCGCTTGCGCCGTAAGACCAAAGCTCATTCGCCTTGCGGACTCCATGCGTACGGAAGATCGGGCAAAACGCACCGAACTGAAACCATCGGACAAAGACTTCCTGGTAGGCGGGATCGTCGGGATGTCCTCCCTGAAATCCCCCGATGTCGGTGGTCCAGTAGGGAAGGCCCGACATGGAGAAATTCAGTCCCGCCGGAATCTGGCGCCGCAGCGAATCAAAGGTCGGCGCGATGTCTCCTGACCATGAGGTGGCGGCGTTGCGCTGCTGCCCCAGAAATGCCGACCGCGTCAGACTGAATACGCGCTGCTTGTCTGTGGTGGCGCGCTGTCCCTCGTACACTGCCTGCGTCTCCATCAGTGGATACATATTGGCGTACCGCGTTCCATCGCCGAGCGCGGTATGCGCGCCTTCCAGCATGGGCCCCTGTTCCTCGCCGTAGAAATCGAGCGGCTCCGACGAGTCGAGCCACCAGGCCTCGACACCCTTATCGAACAGGGCAGTCTTCATCTGCTGCCAGAACAATTGGCGCGCTCCGGGATTAAACACATCCACTAGGCGACTGCCGGGATAATAGCTGGGAAGTTGTGTGCGTCCACCGGTGACGAAGTACAGGTGAGCCTGCAACTCGTCGAAGTTGTCGCTGGGAGGCGTGTACAGCGGCCACACTGAAATCATGGTGTGTATGTGCATCTCGCGCAGCTTGCTGAACATGGCCGCCGGGTCAGGGAAGTCGGCCGTGAATTGATGCGATCCCATGCGCACCATCCAGCCAAAATCAAGCACCAGGTTATCGACAGGAATCTTCAACTCGCGATATTTCGCCGCAACGTCCAGCATCTCCTGCTGAGTGTTGTATTGCAGGCGCGATTGCCAAAAGCCGTACGCCCAAAGCGGAAGCATCGGCGCCGGTCCCGTCAAAGTGCGATAAGCGGCAATGATGCGGTCGAATTCCGGCCCGTAGATGAAGTAATAATCAACCGCGTCGGCTAATTCAGCGCGCAAGGCCAGCTTAGGCTGGAAGTGGTTCTCGTAGCGTCCCAGGGACGCGCTGTTCCACAGCAACCCGTAGCCGCGACTCGACAGCAGGAAGGGAATCGAGATGTTGGTGTTGTCCTGCATGAGCAACAAGTCGTGCCGCGTTGGTTGAGCAGGCCACTCTGGTGCTGGCCGAGGCCGTAGATCGCCTCGTCTTGAGTCAAGTCGAAATAAGCATCGGCGCGAAAGCTCTTTTCACCGTCCCCGGCGATCGGGGTCAGTTCGCGTGGCCGAGGAGATGCTGCCTCGCGAACCAATAAATTCCCGGCGACGTCTTCGAATACCAGCGCCGTTGAATCATGCTCAGCGACAATCCGCAGCCGCTTGGTCGAGATGACGGTGTTCTGGTTAGCGTCTTCTGAGACTGTGAACGGGACAGCTGGCCACTCCGTCTTAACAATCCAGGGTTGAGGATGCTCCCCACTGCTCGCGGCGCGAAACGTCACATGCATGAGCGAGTCGGTGCAGAACTGAACTTTCAGGGTGCCATGATGAAGCCGGAACTCAATCCCATTTGCAATTCGGGAGTAGGAAACGATGGAATCGGATTTGACCGGCGTCTGCGCGTTCATGACGATGGAGAACAGAAGAGTGGCCAGCGGTGCAGCGCGCGAATATCTCATAGTGTCTCAGTAAGAGCACCACGCTAAAACAGCCATTCTAGTCGAGTGGGACACAGAAGCACCGGCCGGAAATGTTTGCATCGCCAAGTTTACTGCCGAAATCTACTTTCCATGTTCACCAGGCCGGGAGTTCTTCTGCGCCTGGAGGGCGCAGCTATTTTTGCTGTCAGCCTATTCGCCTATCACTCGTTGGGGGGCGGTTTAGGGAGTGTTTCTGCTGTTGTTTCTATGGCCCGATCTTTTCATGTTCGGTTACCTGGCGAATGTACGCTGGGGTGCACGCCTCTACAACTTGGCGCACACCGACGCATTTGCGTTGCTGTTCGCTATTTCGGCTTACATTATGCACAAGCCAACCGCGGTACTATTTGCATTGATCTGGCTGGCGCATATCGGGTTCGACAGAATGTTGGGGTATGGGCTGAAGTATCCCACGTTCTTCAAGGACACTCATCTCCAGAGGGTTTAAGCGGTTTATTGCTGCAGCGCTAGGCGAATCACCGCGTCTCGAGCGGACTGCTCTTCACCGGTTCAGTAGTCGGCTTGGCAAACAGGATCTCAGACACCAGCAGGATCGCTCCAATCACAATCGCGCTGTCAGCCACATTGAAGTCAGGCCAGCTGTAGCTCCCAAGGTAGAAATGCAGAAAGTCCACCACGCGCCCGTCAACGATGCGGTCCCACAGATTGCCGGTCGCTCCGCCAAGAATCAGCGATAGACCCACAGTCGTGGTGTTCATGATGTGACTGTTCTTCCATAGCAGCACCGAAACGATAATGAGTGCGATCAGGGAAAATCCAACGAGTGCAGCGATTTTCCACGGGGCGGATGACTCGGCAAACAGGCCAAATGCCGCACCGGGGTTCTCGACATGCGTGATGTGAAAGAAGCCCGGAATAACCGTGAGGCTTTCATGCAATGGAACGTACGTTGCGACCGCCCACTTGGCGATGCGGTCTAACGCGACCACAGATACGGCGATGAGGAAAAAATACTTGCGCATGGAATCGTCTGATTGTGGTGGTTCCGTCGTCCTGAACTCAAAAACCTTAAATCGCCGTTCCTGGGTCATGCCTTACTTAGACGCAAGCCCGGCGCCGAAGGAATCAGCCCTGCCGCACAAACGTCCCTCCTAATGGGCCTCCGCGGTGGCTTCAATTTCAGCCAAAACCGCGCTGCAACGTTCGCAAACCGTTGGATACGACTTGTCTTCACCCACATGGGTTGAATAGTTCCAGCAACGCTCGCACTTCGCTCCAGGGGCCTTGCTTACAGTGATGAGCAACCCGCTGTCGCCATTCGACGACGCAGCCTTCTCCAGCACCACGTCGGAGACGATGAACAAGTATCGCAGTTGATCGCGGTGCCGATGCAAGACCGAGTAAAGCGGTTCCGCAGCCGTCAAATGCAGTTGCGCCTCGAGGCTGCCCCCGATCTGCTTCTCGGTTCGGGCGACCTCCAACACCTTAAGCGCTTCATCGCGGACACCAAGCAACGATGACCATTCCGACACCAGCCCGGCAGCAGTCGAAGCCCGCCGGCAAACTACCTGTTAATTCTTGCGGAGTTGGGAAACAGCGTCAGGTGCACGCTCTCAGCGCTGCCTTCGCTCTTCGGTAGAAACTCCCAAACCTCGTCCGCCGTGAAGCACATAGTCGGCGCCATCAGGCGTACGAGCGCATCGCCCAGCCGATAGAGCGCGGTCTGCGCCGCGCGCCGGGCTACCGACTTCGGCGCCGAGGTGTAGAGCCGGTCCTTCAGCACGTCGAAATAAATCGAGCTGAGATCGACGATGCAGAAATCCTTCAGCCGCTGGTACGCCTTGTGGAACGTGAACGTGTCGTAGTGGCCGCGCACATCGCTGGTCAGCTCCGCCGCGCGCAGCAAAATGTACTGGTCGAGCGGCTCCATCTCCGCAAAGCTGACGCCGTCTCGCTGCGGATCAAAGCCGTCGAGGTTCGACAGAATGTAGCGAAACGTGTTGCGGACCTTGCGGTAGCTGTCGGCGACTCGCTTCATCAATTCGTCCGAGGCGATCACGTCCTCCCGGAAATCCACCGACGCAACCCACAATCGAACGATCTCCGCCCCAAGCTTGTCGGTGATTTCAACCGGATCAACGGCGTTCCCCAGCGACTTGTGCATGGCGCGGCCTTGCGGATCGAGCGTCCAGCCGCTGGTGGCAACGGCGCGATACGGCGCTCCACCCTTTGCACCGACCGCACATAGCAGGGAAGAGTGGAACCATCCGCGATGCTGATCGCCGCCTTCCAGGTACAGGTCGGCAGGCCAGGGAAGTCCGGGCTCATGGCCCAGCACCGCTGCCTGGCTCGATCCCGACTCGAACCAGACATCGATGATGTCCATCTCCTTGCGAAACTTCGTCGCGCCGCACTTGGCGCACTTGGTCCCTGCCGGCAGGATGTCTTCGGCGGCCCGCTTGTACCACGCGTCAGCGCCTTCCCGAGCGAATAACTCGACGACCGCACGATTGACCGACTTCTCATTGAGGAAGGTATTGCACCCTTCGCACTGAAAGACCGCGATCGGCACTCCCCAGAGGCGCTGCCGCGAGATGCACCAGTCGGGGCGCGTGGCAATCATGTTGGAGATGCGATCTTCGCCCCACGCCGGGTCCCACTTCACCTTGCGGATTTCTTCCAGGGAGCGGCTGCGCAGCGTCCCGCCGGGCAACTCGCCTTCCATCGAAATGAACCACTGCTCGGTGGCGCGAAAGATGATGGGATTGTGGCAACGCCAGCAGTGCGGATACGAGTGCTCGATCTTCTCGTAGCCCAGCAGTACGCCGCGACTCTTCAGCAGCTCGACGATCGACGGGTTCGCCTTGAATACCTGCAGGCCTTGATATTCCGGCAGACCGTGCACAGGATGCCGCCCTCGTCCACGTCACACGTCAAATCGATGCCATACTTCACGCCGGTCTGGAAGTCGTCCGCACCGTGCGCCGGAGCGGTATGCACCGCGCCCGTGCCGGTATCCATAGTGACGTAGTCGCCGAGCACGCCCAACACGCTGCGATCGAAAAATGGATGGGCGAATGTCGAGTACTCCAGCTTTGATCCCGCAAAGCTAGCGATCTCCCGTGGCCTCACCCAGGTTGCATTTCTCGATGGTCTGCTGGGCCAATTCCTTGGCGACGATGTAGATCCATTCGCCAGTATCCAGCGCCACATATTCCGCATTGGGAGCGAAGGTCACGGCCATCGACGCTGGCAGCGTCCACGGAGTCGTCGTCCAGATGATTGTCGCGACATTTTTCTTGCCTGCCAGCGCGGGATCAATCTTGCCGGCATCGCTGGTGACCGGATAACGCACCCACACGCTCGGGCTGGAGTGCATCGCGTACTCGACTTCTGCTTCGGCCAGTGCGGTCTTGTCGTGAATGCACCAATACACCGACTTCAGGCCCTTGTAGACCAGGCCCTGCTCGTAAAAAGAGTAAAACGTCTCCATCACAACGCTCTCGTACTGCGGCGTCATGGTGGAGTAGGGATCGTCCCAGCGGCCGAATACGCCCAGTCTCTTGAACTGCTCGCGCTGCAGGTCGAGGTACTTGTCGGCATACTTGCGGCAAGCGTCACGTACTTGCATGGGGTCCATCTCAAGCTTCTTACGGCCCAGATCGTCGTCCACCTTGATCTCGATGGGCAGGCCGTGGCAGTCCCAGCCGGGGACGTAGGGAGCGTCGAAGCCGCTCATGGTCCGCGTTTTCACGACGAAGTCCTTGAGCGTCTTGTTCATGGCCGTGCCCAGGTGGATTGGCCCATTCGCGTAGGGAGGCCCGTCGTGCAACACGTAAATCGGCTCACCCTTGTGGGTTTCGCGGATGCGTTCATAAATGCGCATCGCCTCCCATTTTTCGAGCCGCTGGGGCTCGCGCTGGGGCAAGTTCGCCTTCATCGGAAAGTCGGTTTTCGGCAGATTCAGCGTGGACTTCAGGTCGAGCGGCACTCCTGGTTTCTCCCCTTGGCCCGGCACAGACTGGACTGGATTGCGCAGGCTATCTCTTCATTATAGGGAGCGCGCAAACCTCCGTCCAACAGCAGCTTGCGTCACGCACCTCGCCTTTACTTCTGGCATACTCCTCCAGTAATCTTGAGAATATTAACGACCGCCAAGGTCGGCGCGCATCCAACTAGAAACGAGTGACGTTTTAGCGTCGGCAGCGAGTATCTGCCGAATTCGAAACCTTGCCAGCGGGCTGGGGTTCCTACGCTCAGCGTGAGGCGCGGACAAGTGCACCACCCGCTGGAACTTCACCCAGGCTGTGCCGATTAGAACCATGAGGACGTAAATCGATTTATGGCTGAGCAGACCACGGCCCCTCCTAATCAGGCAGGGAGCGACGACAGACGGGCAGACCTGAACTTTTTGCCTCCGGTCGAACTGAATGAGTCCGTCTGGAGCTCATTGCTGGCCAATGTCCGCGAGGCGCTGCATCCTGAGAAGCTGCCACCGCTGCAGCTGACTTCCAAGCCGATTGAAGATGACAGCCTGATTCTGCCTCGCACCGGCGTCGACGGTTCGCTCTGGAGCTCACTGACCCAAAACGTCAGGGATGTTTTATCGCCCGAGAAGTTGCCGCCTTTGCAGCTCACCTCGAAGCCGATTGCTGATAGCGGATTCTCCCGGCGAAACGATGTGGAGCAGTCGCTTTGGAGCTCACTGCGCGACAACATCAAAACTGCGTTCTTTCCCGACAAACTGCCTCCGCTGCAACTGAGTTCCAAGCCCGTCAAAGTACGCAGCATCTGGGGCGCCTACGATTACAAGCAGGAAGGCGCTGGAGTCTCGCTGGTCGTTCACGTCCTCATGATCGCGGGGCTGATTGGACTGTCGATACTGACCAGCCGGGGCGTAAAGCTGAATAACCAGCCCCAGAACGTGATCTCGCTTACCGATGCCGACGTGCCCCCGGATCTTCCCATGACCACCAAGAAGGGCAGCGCGATGGGTGGAGGCGGTGGCGGAGGTGATCGCGACAAATTGGCGGCCACCAAGGGAAAGCTGCCCAAGCTCTCAATGGAGCAGCTCGCACCGCCCGCAGTTGTGGTTCGCAACGACCACCCTAAATTAGAAGTCACGCCCACCGTGGTTGTGCCGCCTGATATCAAGTTGGCCAGCAACCTGCCGAATCTCGGCGATCCCATGTCGAAAATCCCCGACGGCCCGCCATCGAACGGTACGGGTAGTGGAGGTGGCATCGGCTCCGGCAGCGGCGGCGGCGTCGGCTCCGGCTCAGGTCCAGGCGTAGGTCCCGGGCACGGCGGCGGAATTGGCGGCGGAGCCTTTCGCGTAGGCAATGGTGTATCAGCCCCGCGGGCACTAGAGACTCCTGACCCCGAGTATTCGGAAGAAGCCCGCAAGGCGAAGTATCAAGGTACCGTTGTCTTGTGGCTTATCGTTGGACCCGATGGTAAGCCGCGCGATATTCGCGTCAGTCGTCCATTGGGCATGGGGCTGGACCAGAAGGCGATTGAGGCCGTCAACCGCTGGCGTTTTGAGCCGGCAATGAAAGACGGTCGCCCGGTCGCAGTACAGATCAACGTAGAGGTTAACTTTAGGCTGTATTAGATTGATTTAAAATAAGTTAAATGATTTAGCGATTAAGCACAGGAGGGGCTCAGGCCTCTCCTTTTTGCTTTCAATCCCTCTCAAACCGTCTAGCGATAACGGTCACCCTTTTCAGGCCACTTGGCGTACATTGTCCGGAGAAGGGTTTCGGCGTGCAAAGACTCCAGATCGGTGGCTGAGCAAGCGTTATGGTTTGTCCACGATGACCCAATCTGAAAACGTGGTCGGCCCAGAAGCCGCAGTGGCCGCAAAAACCTCGCACCGATCGCACCACAAGTCCCGACATCGCCTTAGGATCGCAGCCCGGATCGCACTGGTTCTGGGCCTTGTTATTACGGCCTTGGCTGGCGGTAATTTCGCCTATAGCGCTTGGGGAAAGGCTGATTGCTACACTGCCGGCGGCCTTGACGACTCGGGAGTACCCATTCCTGGCGTACCGAAATCGAACGCATGCCGAGAGGACATTATCGGGTTTGATGAATTCCAGCGACTCGATGCAGCCGCTCTGATGCTTGCCGTAGTTCTGGTGACTGGGTCGGTAATCGTCTCCCGAAAAATACCGAAACGCCGAAGATGACGAACCTTCGTTGATGGAACGCCCACTTCAGGCCTAGCCGGCTCCCACTTGCATTTCACGAATGCACTCATCGGCACGCTGTAAGGCGGCCTCAATGTTTGGACAGATATTCTCCGCGCCCACATGCTGATCGAAACCCGCTTGCTGCATGAGTTGGCGCGGTTGCGGCAACGCTCCGCAAAACAGCAAAGACCGCCCCGAATCGTGCAGTTTGCTCGCCAAGTCCTCCAGCACTTTGAGCCCGGTTGCGTCAATCGCCGTCATATTCCGCAGACGAACAATAACGACGGGGGGCAGGTCCTCGAGTTGCTCGCTCACCATGTCGAGTTTGTCAGTCGCTCCGAACAAAAAAGGCCCGTGGATGCGGAACACCGTCACGTAGTCAGGAATGTCCTTGTCCTGCAGAATGTGGGCGCGTCCCGCTTCGACATAGTCATCGGTGACTTCCGATACCGTCGTAGTCGCCGTCACTTTGCGGATGAACAGCAACGCTGCCAGGATCATGCCGAATTCCACCGCAACCGTCAGGTCGGCGAAAACCGTTAGCGCAAACGTCGCCAACCAGACGGAAATATCTGACTTCGAGAGCCGCAGGATTTTTCCCGTCTCGGCCCACTCACCCATGTTGTAGGAAACCACCATCAGAATTCCCGCCAGCACAACCAGCGGAACATGAGAGGCGAGGGGCGCGGCGAACAGCAGAATCGCCAGCAGCGTAACGGAATGGATCATCCCCGCCACTGGAGTGCGGGCGCCCGAACGGATATTCGTGGCCGTGCGGGCGATCGCGCCAGTCGCCGGCAGTCCGCCGAACATCGGCGATGCGATATTGGCGACGCCCTGCGCAATCAACTCGACGTTTGAGTTGTGTTTGTCGCCGGCCATTCGATCGGCCACCACGGCCGACATCAGCGACTCGATCGCGCCCAGCATCGGCAACCGTAATGGCGGGCGAAATCAACCCGTGGACCATGTTCCAATGAAATTGCGGGATGTGCAGATGCGGCGGCCCCGAGGGAATTCCGCCAAAGCGCGTGCCGATCGTCTCGACTGGCAGCTTGAACAGCACCACTACGATGGTGCCCAACACCAGCGCGACGATATATCCCGGAATTCTCTTGACCACTTTCGCCGTAATCAGAATGACGGCGATCGACAGGACGCCCAGCGCCGTGGCTTCCCATGAGATGGTGTAGAAATTGTCGGCAATGGCGCGCATGCGCCCGATGAAGTCACCCGGCACATGCTCGATGCGCAGTCCGAAGAAGTCCTTGATTTGTGTGCTGGCGATCAGGACGGCAATGCCGTTGGTGAAGCCGAGCACTACTGGACGCGGGATGAACTTCACCGCAGCGCCCAGTCCGGTGGCGCCCATGATGAACAGCAGGACGCCGGCCATCATGGTGCACATGAACAGGCCGTCGACCCCGTGCTTGGCGACGATTGCCGCTACCACCACGACAAACGCCCCGGTAGGCCCGCCAATCTGCACCCGTGATCCACCCAGCGCAGAAATCAGGAACCCGGTGACCACTGCGCAATAGATGCCGGCTTGCGGAGACAGTCCCGAGGCAATCGAGAATGCCATCGCCAGCGGCAGGGCTACCAGGCCCACCGTGACACCCGCCGCCAGATCAGCGAAGAAATCCTGGAGCGTGTAATTCCTCAGGCAGAGGACAGACTTTGGCAACCACTGTTCCATACGGAAAACAGACAACCTTTTAAAACGATGACCTAACCTTAATGGATCGGGCGCAAAGGTCTGTGATTTATGAACAATTCCGGTGATAGACCCATCGCCAGTGTCGTCGCGACCTCAGCGTCGCTCGGCCGAAATCTACAACTTCTTGAGAAATGCCTTCGCTTGCGGCAGTTGCGGGAAGAGCTTTTCTTCCGCCTGGAATTCCTCGCCATGAACGCATCGTCGGCTGCCCCGCATTCTTACCGGGTGCTTGAGGTGCAGCATTTCGTGATACACGATGTATTCGATGGCATAGCGGGGAACCAGCGGGTGATCGAAGATGCGGCTCACCACGATGGCGTTGTGCGCGGGATCGTAATGCGCCAGGCTGCGCCGCGAGCGTAACTGGCTCCATGTCATTCTTGGTCTGGCCAACAGGCCATGGAAGAAGCGCCGATTCAGCTCGTCGAAGATTTCCTCCAGGTGATATACCGTGCCGCGCGCTGAGCCAATTCGTTTGCGGCCGCGCACTTGCCGCACCAGGTGCGCCTTGGCGCTAATGTCGTGACTGGTGACATATCGCCGGTAGCGCGTCGAGTGCCGCGGTTCGATCGGTTTGCGATAAATCTTGGCCAGCAGAATGTGCGCAATGGCTTCGAGTACTGCCTCGGGAGCGCCCTCCAACAGATCGGACAGCCGCACTTGCAGCTTGCCCTCACGCATTCGGATGGTGTTGTTGATGTTGGCGAAGGGATAGAACTCGATGCGGATTTCCGGCACGGGTATTCCCGGCCGGAGTTCCCGGTAACACTCGAGAAAGTTTCCTGTAAATCTGCCCGCAAGATTTTTCTAAGCTATCACGCTCAAACCGCGCTAGTCTTTCCGCTCGGTGTAATCCTTGTTGAGCTTCTTTTCCTGCGCCAGCTTGTTCTGCTCCTGCAGGGTCTCTCGCGCCCCTTTGGCGCTGTCTCCAGCCACATCGACTGCATTAGCCAATACGAAGTCGTATTGCTGCAATTCGTCAGCCGGCGATTGCTCTTTCAACTGGCGAAGCTGCAGCGTCCATTCGCTGTTGGCTTCAATCAGCAGCTTAAGGCCCTTCCGCAGATCGGCGTTATGCGAAGCATACATATCGATGTTGTCATCGGTCTCATCGAGCAGGGCTATGAAGTCCTGCAGCAAGTCGTGAATCTGCCCCGGGCGCTTCGCCGCACTGTTTGCATCGCCGCGCAGCTGTTCGATGGTTGCCAGGCGCGCTTTTGCAAAGCTGATCATCAGTTCCAGCCGCTTGTTGGGGAAGTCGGCAGCTTCGCGCATCTGGTCGACTTCCGCCTCTGTCATGGGATCGCGGTCATGGATCTGCGACGCGACCGGCACAACCACTAAGCCCCACAACAACATCACGCACATGTACCACAAGATCCGCTTGGTCACGACTTGTCCTTTGGTTCGGCTTTCTGTCCGAACATTCTTGCCAGCAGGTCGGCCCGAACGTCCTCCAGATCCTGCACGGCTTTGTCCACCGGGGGCCGATCATCGATACTGAGCGACTGGCCGATATCTCGCATGCGATGCTCCAGTTTTCGTAGCTCGATTTCCGTTTGCTTCAGTCGTTTACCCGAAGCGCTCGCAGCGTCCGCCGCCTGGCGCGAATAGGCGATGACCTCGTTGATTTCGGCGGCAGCTTTGTCTACGTCGCCCTGGGTGTACAAATTATTGGCTTCTTCCAGTTCCCGCTGAGCGTACTCGAGTGACAGGTTTACACGTTCGCTGCCCTGCGCCGCATCGGCCCGCGACTTAAGGTCGGCCACAGACTGGTCACTGGCCTGCCCACTTGCATTGAGCAGGAGCAGAAGCACCACGACTGGACCAAGCGAGCGCATCCTATTTTTTCTCAGCGTACTTATCGGCGTTCTTCGGATCGATGGCGATCAGTCGATGCCGTGCCTGCCACTCCTGGTTGGGCATCTTGCCGCCATCGGTCGCGAGGAACTTTTTATAATTCTCCACTGCCTTCGCGGTAGCTTTCAAGTTGTCGTACGAGATGGCCCGCCAGAAGTAAGTCGCGGGTGTCTCCGGAAGATATTTAGCCCGCTCGTCCAAGGCGCGTATTGCCAGATCGTAGTTCTTATTGGAAACGGCGACTACCGCGAGATTGCCGTAGAGCTCAGGGATATCAGGCTTGAGCCGGGCCGCATAGAGCAATTCTTCTTGCGACTCCGGATACTTCTTTTCCTCCATCAGCGCCGAGCCTAGCGCGAAGTGCGCTTCCGCGTCCTGCGGCATTCCGTTGACCGCCTTACGAAATTGCTGTTCCGCCTCAGGATACTTGTTGGCTTTGACGTACATGGTTCCCAATTCCAATGCCGTACGGGGATCATTTGGCGAGTCCGATTTCACTGCACTCGCCGAAGCGGCTGCTTCATCAGTCTTGCCCTCGGCGGCCAGCACCCGTACTAGTTGAACACGAGCATTGTTGTTGTTCGGATCCATCGCCAGCAGCTTGCGCAATTGGGTTTCCGCCTCGCCATAATTCTTTTGCTTGGAATAAACGTTTGCCAATCCAGCGACGGCCTCTGCGGACTTCGGATCGAGCTTGGCCGCAGCCAGATACTCGGCTGCAGCCTCATCCAGCTTGTTTTGTTTTTCCAGCAACAGCCCTGCGGAGAGATGCGGCTCAGGATCGGCGGGCGTGAGTTTCTCCGCAGTGGCATACGCTGCCAATGACTGTGCCGGATCGTGCGCCTCTTCCGCGAGTCCAAGCGACAACCAGGCACGGGCCAAACCTTCGTCGGTGTTCGCCGTCGGCTTGAGTTGCGTCGCAGCCTTGAGATATTTTGCGCCCTCTTCCGTTTCTCCGTGCCGCGCCAGCAGGATACCCAGGTTCAGGTTCGATTCGAATACATCCGGCTTGGCGGCCACCGATTTACGGTAGGCGTCGATCGCCTCAGGAGCACGCTTGGTGGCGTTATAAACGTAACCCAGATCGAACCATGCTCTGTAGGATTGCGGGGCTGCCCCCACCACTTTCTTGAGCAGAGTTTCCGCGGTGGCGTAATCCTGCTTTTGCATGGCCGTTTCGGCCTGTGCGATTTCCGGTGAGCTGGCGTCTTCTGCCGGCTCCTCGACCCTATGATGCCGAACCGTAGGCGGGCTTTGCTGCTCAGCTTGCAGCGTCCACGCGAATGCTGCCAACATCGCAACCAAGAGACTGGCGCCAATTCGAGGATCAATCTCCATGCGAATCTGAGTCCCCGTTGCTGGATAGGATGCGCGAGAGCCACTGGCCGGTGTAAGAATCGGTGGCCTTCACGATTTCCTCCGGCGTCCCCACCGCGACTATGCGCCCGCCGCGCCAGCCGCCTTCGGGCCCCAGGTCGATTACCCAGTCGGCCGTCTTGATCACGTCGAGGTTGTGCTCGATCACCACGATGCTTCCTCCCGCATCGATTAGACGGCGAAAGGCGGCCAACAGTTTGCTGACATCGTCGAAGTGCAGCCCCGTAGTAGGCTCGTCAAAAATGTACAGAATTCGCGGATGCCGCCGGTTGCGCTCCAGTTGGGTGCGGCCGAAATCTCGCTGTTTCGGCTGCAGATGTGCCGCCAGCTTCATGCGCTGCGCCTCTCCGCCCGAAAGCGTGGTCGCCGACTGCCCCAGTCGCAGATAGCCGAGGCCGACTTCGTCAAGTACCCGCAGCTTTTCGACGATCTTCGGCACTCCGGAAAAGAAGTGGAGCGCGCTCTTCACGGTTAGGTCGAGCACCTCATGGATATTCTTACCGTGATACCGCACCTCTAGCACTTCGGGTTTGTAGCGCATGCCCTTGCATTCTTCGCAGATCAGCTCGACATCCGCGAGGAATTGCATCTCGACCGTGACGGTTCCGTCACCCTGGCAGACATCGCAGCGCCCTCCCGGGATGTTGAAAGAAAAATGTCCAGCCGCGTAGCCGCGCTTTTGGCTCTCGGGTAACGCTGCAAATAACTCACGGATCGCATCGAAGGCTTTGATGTAGGTCACCGGATTCGACCGCGGCGTCCGTCCGATCGGCGACTGGTCGACCAGAACGACCTCGTCGATCCAATCGGCCCCTTCGACTTCGTCAACCTCGGCGCGAGCGCCTCCTGTGACCTGGCCCTTTTCCGCCACCAGAGCGTTGTAGAGCACATCATGTACCAGCGTGGATTTTCCCGAGCCCGACACTCCCGTAATCGCCACCAGCATCCCGAGCGGAATCGTTACGTCGACCTTCTGCAGGTTGTGGGCGCGAGCGCCAATCAGCTTGATCTTTTTCCCGGTTCCCGTCCGCCGCGTAGCGGGCATCTGGATGCGCAACTCCTGATTGAGATAACGTCCCGTGAGCGAGCTTGGATTGTGCGTGATCTGATCGTAATCACCGGTTGCGATCACCCGCCCGCCGTTCTCGCCCGCGCCCGGTCCCAGGTCGATGATCCGGTCGGAGTTCCGCATGATCTCTGCGTCGTGCTCAACCACCAGGACTGTGTTGCCTAAGTCGCGCAAGCTGTGCAGTATCTTGATCAGGCGAGCCGTATCTCGGCTGTGCAGCCCGATCGATGGCTCGTCCAGCACGTAAAGTGTCCCGACCAAACGCGAACCCAGTGAAGTTGCCAGCTGAATGCGCTGGGCCTCTCCACCGGACAGCGTCGAGGCCAGTCGGTCGAGCGTGAGATATTCCAATCCGACATCGTTGAGGAAGCGCAGCCGGTCACGCAACTCGACCAAAAGTCGGTCTGCGATGTCGGCTTCTTCCCGTGACAGTTCCAGATTGGCGAAGAACTGCGTCGCTTCCTCCACCGTCATTGCCGTAACCGCGCAAATGTCCTTTCCGCCAACCTTAACCTGGCGCGCTTCGCGACGTAAGCGGAGTCCCCCGCAGTCCGGACACACCGAGTATCCGCGGTAGCGGCTCAAGAACACGCGCACGTGCAGCTTGTATTTCTTGCGCTCCAGATACTCGAAGAACCCACGTACCCCTGACCATTTGTCATCGCCTTTGAGGATGTAGTTCTGCTGTTCCGGAGTGAGGTCCTGCCATGGGACATCGAGCGGAATGCCTGCCGCGCGAGCGTAACGCCGCATCTCTGTCGCCAGGGGCTTGTACTTCGGCTTCGTCCACGGTTCGATGGCGCCTTCCGCCAGGCTCAGCGATTTGTTGGGAATCACCAGATTCAAGTCGAAGTCGATGGTGTTGCCGAATCCCTGGCACTTGGGACATGCGCCATAAGGATTGTTGAACGAGAACAGGCGCGGCTCGGGCTCGTCGTAGCGCGTTCCGTCGTTCTTGCATTCGAAGCGCATCGAAAAGCGGAAGCGCTCCACTGGCTCCTCATCGCGCGGTGCGGTCTCAAAAACGACCTCGCCCGCCTCGCGATAGCCCTGCTCTACGGCATCGACCAGCCGTGCCCGCACATCCGGCGCAACCACAATTCTGTCGATGACGACGTAAACCGGCTCCGCGAAATCCACGTCCAGCAGCGATTCTGGGGTCGAGAAGTCGATGATCTTACCCGCCTGGAACAGGCGCAGAAAGCCTCGCTTGCGCAACTCAAACAGCCGTTCTTTCAGTAGCGAGTTATCGCCGGGTTTGATCTTCTTTTTGCTTGTCCGGCGGCCTTTGACTTTCTCTGGCTGGGAAGGCCCCGGCGGCGCTTGCAGTGGGAAGAACACCTGTAAGCGTGTGCCTTCGGGAAGGGCGAGCATGCGATCCGCGACTTCGTCGACGGTATCCTTTTTAATTTCCTGGCCACAAACAGCACAGTAGGTCCGGCCAATTCGCGCATACAACAAGCGCAGATAGTCGTAAATCTCGGTGGCAGTGGCCACCGTCGACCGCGGGTTGCGGGTGGTGTTCTTCTGGCGAATCGCTACCGCAGGCGCAATACCGTCGATCACGTCAGCGTCGGGTTTTTCGATCCGCTCCAGGAACTGCCGGGCGTAGGCCGACAGCGACTCCACATAACGGCGCTGGCCCTCGGCATAAATGGTGTCGAATGCCAGCGACGACTTGCCCGACCCCGACACCCCCGTTACCACCGTCAGGGCGTTATGGGGAATCTCCAGGTCGATGTTCTTCAGGTTATGGACGCGAGCGCCCCGTACCACGATCTCTTCGTTTGACATGAGCCCCGGTTTCCAGCGGCACCTTGGAAAAGCAAGTCCGTCCCCACAGACGGCTCCAAAGTCGACTGCTGAAACTTCTTATTATAACGTGATGACCTCGACGCCGCAGCGATCGGATCTGTACGACTATTAGGCGCGGGCCGCCATAGTGGTTCGAATGTCCGAGAACCAGCCCCGGAGGGGCGGAATATCATAGCCCAGCACGCAGCCCGCCGCGGCGGGCGGAGTGCTGGGTAGAGTGGATGGATGATCCGAGTCCCGGAGGGACGACAGATGGCTCGCAGCTTTCAAAAGGTGTTCGGCCTGTCGGTACCAAAGCAAAATCCGCTCTACCGCGCGAAATACAGCAGCGCGAAGACGTAAATCCACAGCAATCCCATGAAGTGCCAATACCAGGCAGTAACGTCGATCACGATGCGCCGGGTCTCGGGCGGACGCAGCAGCCACGCCGTCATTCCGGCGTAGAACAGCGCCAGAATTCCGCCCATCAGGTGCACCGCGTGAACTCCAGTGAGAATGAAGAAGAAGGAGCTGCTGATATTGGTCTCGATATTGATGTGGCTGAGGCGAAGCTGATGCCACGCCAGGTACTGGCCCCCCAGAAACGTCATGCCGAGCACGACGGTTGCCCAGACCCAGGGAAGGGAACGGTTCTCGCTGACACGGATGCCGGGAATATTCGCTATCGGTCCGAGCACCACATCCTCCGCCGCACGGCGGCGCGCCACCTCAAGCGTCATACTGCTTAGCATCAGAACCAGAGTGTTCACCAGCAGAACCACGATAGGAAGGTTGGTCGGCACCCAGTCGCTGACATACTCGTTGCGCGATGGGTCCCAGATCGCACCCGCTTTGCGCACCACGTAGGCGGTGGTGAACGACACGAAGATCATCACCACCGAGGTCAATCCCAACGCGATCAGCATCCGGTATCGGCGCAGGCGCTCGCGGTAGCTGGGGAGGTTATCGTCGCCTCCACGGCCACCACCCCCGTCGTCCCCGCCGCCGGGCCAAGAGTCCGTGGGCCCGCGTCCGCCGCCGCCACTCAGGCGCTCTTGCGGCCCAACCCCGGTTTTGAAGTGTAGGAAAGCCATGTCCCCACGCCCGCCTAGCTTGTGCCCTATGATGCGCGCGGTCGAGCCAGTTTTCAACCCGGCAGAAGCCGTAGGCAGTCCCCCAGAAATCTCAACCGGTTTGCGCCTTGGGTTGCGAATCGATTTGCGAATGAAGATAGCTGGGGATAAGCTGCGAACCAGTGAAGCGAATCCTCATAGCAATCGTGCTCCTGATCGCCGTGATCTACGGAGCGGATTTCCTCTGGCTGCGTTATCGCATGGCCACCAACCGCAATCCGTTCGGCAGCGTCACCTACGACGTGTACTACATGGTCAAACTTAAGAATGGCAAGTTTGAATTCAGCTACGGAGGCAAGCAGACCTTTGAATGCCCGCACAGCCTGCTCCCCCAATATCTGGAGAAACCGTGCTGGTATGCCGCTCGCAAGAAAGATATTCAGATCACGATAGATTCCGGCGACCCGCATAACCCCAGCCTTTTCTGAGACCGCTGCCCTCTTGCGCCGACCCCGCTACGTGGTTCATCTTGATAACATGCCCCAGCACAAGCCAGTTCCCGGACACGAGGTCAAACAGCGGGTTTACGGCCACAAGTGTTTCGGTTGCGGTCCCGAGAACGACTGCGGCCTCAAGTTGGAGTTCCACTTTGAAGAAGCAAGAAGGCGTTTCGTCTGCCACTTCACGCTGCCCGACCGCTTCGAGGGACCTCCGTCGCACGCGCATGGCGGCATCATTGCCACCATCCTCGACGAATCCATGGGAAAGGTCAGCAAGCTTCGCAGTATTATTGCCGTGACTCAGACGATGCAGGTCAACTACATCCGGCCGGTGCCGCTCGCCAGGCCGCTTATCACGGAAGGCTGGGAGGTGGGCGTAGATGGAAGAGATCATTTTCGCGCCGCCGAGATCCGCAACCCTGAGGGGGAAGTGCTCGCCACCAGCACCGGCACCTTTGTCGAGATCGATCCTACTCGCATGTTCGCCAAGTTCCTGAAGCAGAAACACAGCGACGCTACGTAGGGTAGAGCCGAGCTTCAGCTCGGCGTCAGCGCTTCCTCTGGGTCCCAAGCCGGCTTAAGCCGGCGGCACATCTTCCGGTCGCGCAACCGGAGCGGATGCCCGGGCTTACGCCCCGCCTCTAAGCAAGGTAAAATGAACTGTTGACCACGAAGTAGTGATCGCTCAAGGCCTGCCATAGTCACCTCAGGGTGGCACACAATTTTGGTTGGGTGGCCCATAATTGCCTGCGTTTGGCAATTGTGGGGTCTGGCCCGTCTCGGCGGTCAGGGAAGAAGGTTTTATGTCAGAAAACAACGGTAGCAATACCAGTTTGCGTCTGAAGATCGGCTTGGCCGAGATGCTCAAGGGCGGAGTCATCATGGACGTCATGTCCGTCGCCCAGGCCGAGGTTGCCGAGAAGGCCGGTGCGGTCGCCGTCATGGCGCTGGAGCGCGTGCCCGCAATCATTCGCGCTGAAGGCGGCGTCTCGCGCATGGCCAACCCCAAGCTCATCAAGCAGATCATGAGCACCGTGTCGATCCCGGTCATGGCCAAGTGCCGCATCGGCCACTTCGCCGAGGCACAGATCCTGCAGGAAATCGGCGTGGACTACATCGACGAGTCGGAAGTGCTGACCCCCGCTGACGAAGAGCACCACGTTGATAAGCACGCCTTCAAGACGCCGTTTGTGTGCGGCGCGCGCAATCTGGGCGAGGCCCTGCGGCGCATTGCCGAAGGCGCGGCCATGATCCGCACCAAGGGCGAAGCCGGCACCGGAGACGTGGTTCATGCGGTTAAGCACATGCGCCAGATCGTCAAAGAGATGAAGCAACTCACCGTGATGGACGAGCAGGAACTGTTCGCCGCCGCCAAGAACCATCAGGCGCCTTACGAGCTGATCAAGATGGTCGCCAAGGCAGGGAAGCTGCCCGTCCCGAATTTCTCCGCGGGCGGAATCGCCACTCCCGCGGATGCTGCGCTGATGATGCAGCTGGGCGCCGAAGCAGTCTTCGTCGGCTCGGGCATCTTCATGAAGGGCGGAGTAACGCCGCTCGACCTTGTCTGACAAGAACGAACGTGCGGAAGCCGAAGCCCGTGCCATGGCCATCGTTCAAGCCACCACCCACTACAACGATGCCAAGGTCCTCGCCGAAGTCAGCGAACAGGTTCCCAGCGCGATGAAAGGCCTGGCCGTCTCGGCGATTGAAGAGAAGGATTTGCTGCAGACGCGGGGTTGGTAGGGCGGCGGCCTACCTCTCAGCCATCACTCTCTGTAAAGGGCGCGATGAACATCGCGTTTTTTTCTTCTTGTACGCCCTCTGGTGGGCAGTATTGTTCGGGTTAGTTCTGACGCAGTCCCGGCAGGGCTTCGACAGTATGGCCTAACCCTTAGTCGACCGCAATATCACTTCTTATTTGATTACTTGCAGACTCTTGAAATCCGTCTCCTGCCGACGCCGGTGCTTGACCGCACTCGATTTCTGGCCAGCCAACTGTGCGTATGCCGCCGGATTGAGCTCCTCCGGGAATTCAGCACCATACATCAACGCCCAGCAAGCGCGCTCGATGCCGCCTTATTCGCTGGCGTCTTGGATGCCACGGTGTATCCGTTCGCTCCAGAAAGTTCAAGACGTTTGTCATCCGATGGAGTCGCAACGATCCGTTTCGCGAGAAGCCGCGTCAGCTGACTCACATCGCTGACCTTATGCTCAACCTGCGGTACATCGAGGCATGGTAATCCCAGCAGCGACAATGAGCTTTCGCCTTAATCGCGAGCACAGTTCGGGCAATGTCGCATGCATCCTGAAGGAAATGTACGAACCTTGCGCGGCAAGATATCCGGCGTCTCGCTGTCTCATTGGCTGCAGAATAAGTAAGCATATTTATGACGGTCGGAACGCAGGTCAGCGCCGTATTAGGCGCAGACCTGGTGCTGCGTATAACTGCAATGTGCCGTCTTCATGTCGCATAGTGGATGATTCTGCGAGAGCCGCCAGCGCCTCGAAGACACGATGTTCGATGTCCTTCGCGATATCTGTCCCATTGCAGGACTTCTTTCGTCGCCAGCACTTTAAGCGGTGAATACTGGCAGCTATTTACCAGGGCATGACTTCTGCAGTAGGCCCGCTGACAAACCCGAGCCGGATTCAACCGGCGACACTCTTTCGCGAGGGCATGTAGCCCGAGCGGCACAGACGCCAGTCCCTCACCGTTTCGGTTATAATCGCAAATCGACTGATACATGAAAATTGGCGTACTGGCACTGCAGGGAGATTTTGATGCGCACCGACAGCGTCTGGAGGCGCTTGGGGCGACGGTCACCCTCGTCCGCAAGGCGGAAGACTTCGACCACATCGACGGACTGGTGATTCCGGGTGGCGAGTCCACCACGTTCCTGAAACTCATGCCTCTCCCTTTGTTGGAACGTCTTCGCGACTTCGTCCACACCAAGCCCACCTTCGGCACCTGCGCCGGAGCCATCATGCTGGCGAAGCACGTTACCAACCCCGATCAGCTTGGCCTGAATGCCCTCGACATCACCGTCGAGCGCAACGCTTACGGACGTCAGATCGACTCGACGATCCTCGAAGCCAAAACCAAACTCGGCGACGACCCGCTGGAGATGGTCTTCATTCGCGCACCGCGCATCCAGCAAGTCGGCGAAGGAGTTGAAGTCCTGGCTGAGCGCGACGGCTATCCGGTCCTGGTGCGGAAGGGAAGTGTCATGGCCGCAACATTTCATCCCGAGCTGTCAGACGACACTCGGGTACACGCCGAATTTCTCAAGCTGGTCAAAAACGGCGTCACCGATTCCTGCAACAGCGCCGACGTCTCTCCACGCAACTAATGCTTCACGCTCTCCAGCAGTTTTGTCTCCTCTCGGTGACGGCGGCTCCGCTCGTCCACCCAAATACTTCGCCAAGAAATTCTCCGCAGCTGCCATGAACGCCATATTGTTCGTCGGCCGCGCAAAACCGTGTCCTTCGTCCGGGAAACACGTAATACACCACGTCTTTGTCATTCTTTCGCATCGCCGCCACGATCTGGTCGCTCTCCGCCTTATTCACCCGCGGGTCATTGGCCCCCTGCCCAATCAGCAGCGGCACCTTGATCTGGTCAGCCTTGAACAGCGGAGACTGCGCCCTCAGCATCTCCTCCGAGTCGCCCATGCGTTTGTGAAACGTCGCCAACATCGTTGACCAGTACGGCGGAATCGTCTTCAGCAGGGTGTTCAGGTTCGACGGCCCGACAATATCCACTCCGCACGTAAACGCATCGGGCGAAAACGCCACACCGGCTAGCGTTGCATATCCTCCGTAGCTGCCGCCCATGATGCAGACTTTGCCGCCATCGGCAACGCCCTGCTTCACCGCCCAGTCTTTTCCGTCAAGCAAATCTGTGTGCATCGATCCGGCCCACTGGCGGTCCCCTGCATTCACGTAGTTCTTGCCATATCCCGTCGAGCCGCGGAAGTTCACCTGCAACACCGCGTACCCGCGGTTCGCCAACCACTGCGCGTAACGGTTATAACCCCACACATCGCGCCCCCACGGACCGCCGTGCACATACAGCACCATCGGAAGGTTCTTCGCATCCATCCCAGCCGGAGTCGTCAGGTAGCCATAAATCTTCATCCCGTCTCGCGCGGTGTATTCGACAGGCTTCATCGTTGAAAGCTTGTATTTCTCCAAGGCTGGCCGGTCGGTGAACAGGAATGTGGCCTGCTTGGTTTTGCGATCGTACAGATATTGCTTTACCGGGGCGTCGTCGCTCACGAACGTAACAATCCACTTACTGTCATCCAGCGTGCGCGACAACTTCGAAATGTCGCCGGCGTTTACCTTCTGCAGCGCTTCGTAATCGGCTTTAATCTTGGGATCGACAAAGTCATACGCAATGCGCTGTTTGGTGAATAACACCACTTCCAACGCGTTGGTCTTCGGATTCGCCTCCACGCCATCCACATCGAATTGTGGGTCCGAAGCCAGAACCTTGCGCGCTCCGCTGGCAATGTCAAACTCCAGCAGTCGCGACGAATTCGCGTCAAGGCTAGTGACGATCCAGATCTTCTTGTTGTCAGGCGAGAATCCCACAATTCCGCCTAACGTCTCGTCCGCGCTCCACTTCACAAGATCGCGCCACGGCGACTTTGCATCATTACGCACCCGGATGATCGTGCCGCCATCGTCCAGTGCCACCTGCGCTGCCCGAATTTGCAAGTCGTTATCGGCCTGCCAGCCCTGCACGTCGCCCGGATTCTCCGTGTCCATGTCGATCTTGCCTGTCTTCAAATCAACCCTGTACACGTCGAATACCTTCGGGTCCCGCTTGTTCGCCTGGAATAACACCGTGTCGGGCTTCCGCCAGTCGTAGGCCAGAAGGTCCACCCTTACTTTCTCAAACGGCGTCAGGTCCTTGGTCTGCTTACTCCCAATGTCCGTCTGATAAAGCCGCCAGTTCTCGTCACCGCCCACATCCTGCACGTAGAGCACATGGTTGTTGTCGTACTGCCACGCGAAATTGCGGATCCCGCGCTTCGTGTCCACCGTCACCGCCCGATCGTCGTCTTTGCCGATGGTGCGGACCCACACGTTCAGTACTCCATTCACCGGCGCCAGATAGCCCACTTGCGTACCGTCGGGCGAGATCTGCGGGTCGGTACGCTCCGGATTCCCAAACAACACTTCACGCGGAATCAGTTGCGTGGTGAACTTCTCTGCGGCAACGGCCGACAGCCCAGCCACCGCCATCACGGCTAGTACTAGAGGAACAAAACGTTTCATGCGCATTCTGAAAACTCCTATGGTTACAAGCGAAGATAATCGCACCAGGGCGCTGACGGAGCAAGCCCTCTCTTCATACGTGACACCGACGTACAATGTTCCTGACGCAATAGGTCCTCATCATGAATGTGTACGATTTTTCCGCCAAACTCAACAATGGCACCGACCAATCGCTCGCTGCCTACAAGGGAAAGGTCCTGCTGATCGTCAACACCGCCAGTCAGTGTGGATTCACTCCGCAATACAAGGGTCTGCAGGAGCTTTACGCCAAATATCACGATCGCGGACTAGAGGTCCTCGGCTTTCCCTGTGATCAGTTCGGCCACCAGGAGCCCGGCAGCGATGACGAGATCAAGACCTTCTGCGACACCAACTACAGCATCACTTTTCCGCTGTTCTCGAAGATAGAAGTGAACGGCGACGCCGCCCACCCGCTCTACAAATTCTTAAAAAGCGAGAAGGGCGGCCTTCTCGGCGACGCCATCAAATGGAACTTCACCAAGTTCCTGGTCGACAAACAGGGAACTGTCGTGGAACGTTTTGCCCCCAGCACCACACCCGAGAAGATCGCCGCCGACATCGAGCGCGAGCTGGCAAAGTAAACCAGAATCAGCCGCGGATCTCCTCGGATTTCACGGACCAACTCAGGCCTCGGCTCTTCTCTCCAATTCCGATCTGCGCTCATCCGCGTAAATCCGCGGTTCAATGCCTTTTCTTCGATGTTTTTGATTCATTCTTCTCCGTGGCCTCCGTGCCTCGGTGAACACCCGCGATATACTGAATCATCGAGGATGGCAGTGAGCAGCCAACAAAAGACCTTTTACATCGAAACCTTTGGTTGCCAGATGAACTTCCACGACTCCGAAAAGGTCGTGGGAACCCTCATCTCCGAGGGCTACCAACAGGTCGAGCGCGAAGTCGACGCGGACCTGATCGTCTACAACACCTGCTCCATTCGCGACAAGGCCGAGCAAAAGGTCTTCAATCGGCTGAACGACTTCAAGAAACTGCACAAGCAGGGCAAGCGTTTCGCCGTGCTGGGATGCGTCGCCCAACAGGAAGGCGAGAAGATTTTCGAACGCGCCCCCTACGTTTCGCTCGTGGCTGGATCAGCTTCTTACCGCAACCTTCCCGCGATGCTAGTGCAGATCGGAGCTGGCGCGACACGCGTCACCGGACTCGACGATCGCCAGACCGACCAGACGTTCGATACTGAGTTCACCGCCCGCACCAATCCGCACCGCGGCTACATCACCATTATCGAAGGTTGCGACAAGTTCTGCGCCTACTGTGTGGTGCCTTACACGCGCGGTAAGGAGCGCAGCCGCACCTCCGATTCCGTGCTGGCCGAAGCACGCCGCATGGCCGACGCCGGATTCACCGAAGTCCAGCTGCTGGGCCAGAACGTCAACTCCTACGCCGACCCGTCGCACAAGAAGAGCTTTGCGGAATTGCTGGCGGCGGTAGGAGAGATTCCCGGTATGCATCGTGTGCGGTTCACTACTTCGCATCCCCGTGACTTCAGCAAAGACATCGTTGACGCCATCGATGCCGTCCCCACGCTTTGCGACCATGTTCACCTGCCCGTGCAAAGCGGATCGTCGCGCATGCTGGAGTCGATGTATCGTGAGTACACCCGCGAGGAATACCTCGAGCGCATTGCCTGGATGAAGGCAACCCGCAACCGCGAAATCAGCATTACCACCGACACCATCACCGGTTTCCCCGGTGAGACCGAAGAAGATTTCTCCGATACTTTGTCGCTGCTGACCGAAGTTGGCTACGATGGCGTTTTCGCCTTCAAGTATTCACCTCGCCCCAATACGCCTTCCTTGCAATATCCCGATTCAATTCCCGATGCTGAGAAGTCGCGCCGCCTGCAAGCCCTGCAGGAACATCAGCGCGAGCTGCAGCGCGTCAGCTACCGCCGGCATGTCGGACAAATCCTCGAGGTAATGGTGGAAGGGAAGAACTCGACTCGGGGACAGATGATCGGTCGCACCTCCCAGAACAAGACCTTGAACTTCGTGTTGAATGATAAGCAGGAACCCACGGTTGGCAGCTATGTGCCGGTACTGGTCACCCAGGCGTTTCCGAATAGCCTGCTCGGCGAATTGGCCGGCTAGTGTTGTTCTTCTAGCCCACGGAGACTGGCGACGTCCGATCACACTTGCGCAACCGTTCTCCAGTGGCGTATCACTGAACATCTGGGAGGTACACGATGGAAGTCGAAATGAGAATTCGCGGGCTGATGATGGATCCCGTCACCAACATGCCCATCGTGCTCCTCAAGGAATCGGACTCGGAGACCGTGCTGCCCATCTGGGTCGGCATCTACGAAGCCAACGCCATCGCCCTGGAAATCGAGAAGGTCAGCACTCCCCGCCCGATGACCCACGACCTGCTCAAGAACCTTCTGATGGGCTTGGAGACGACCGTCCGCAAGGTGGTCGTCACCGAACTGAAGGATGACACCTTCTACGCCGTAATTTGGCTTGACCGCGGCGGCGAGGTGATCAGTGTCGATTCACGGCCCTCAGACGCCCTCGCCCTTGCCCTCCGCATGGACTGCCCGATCTATGTCGAGGACGAAGTCCTGAAGAACAGCAAGTTGGCCAGTACCGTCACCGACCCGGTTTCGGCCGACGAACTCCGCAAATACCTGGAGAACCTTGGCGAAGACGATCTTGGCCGCTATAAGATGTAGCCCATGCCAGATGCGGCAGAACAGCTCCAACGTCTTTATTTAGCTGGATTTGAGCTACAAACCTTCGATCGTTACCCGAATGCGTATAGGAGTCCTTCGTGACGGGTGCATCGCATTGCTGCGCGCCACGCCAACCGGCTTGGAAGTCGTCGGGACCCCGGGCTGGCGCATGGGCGAAGTGATGGGCGTCCTGCTTGAGCGCAACGGCCAGAAAGTATTTCAAGCCAAAAACGAGATTCTCGAGGCTACTTCGGAACGACTGGCAACCCTGCAGCGTTTCCGGGACGACTTGGAGCACCAGCTGCACCCATCTGCCTGAGCCGAAAGCCTCGTAAGTGCCTCAGGGAACCGTTGAGGATCTCCAGAATCGCAGCCCAATCTATATTCGAACTGAGCACGAGCCTTAGCTCATAGGCATTTGAGCAGTACTTAACATAATATCTGTTATCGGACATTGCAAATAACTAGAACACAAGTCTGTCGCTGAAGGTGTGACCTCATTTGGAAGTCTTGGCGACCGGCGGCGGAGTTCCCTCAATTTCCCTGAAATGTTGTTCAATCTCGGGCGGTAGCGTGGCAGTGCGATTCGCGTCTTCATTCTGCCATGGCAACTCGCCGCCAAAGCAGCCTCCGAGAATGACCGTCATGCCGAGCCTTAACGCGGATTTGCTGCTGCGAATTCTGAATGCGCTGTTGGATCTCCGCTGCTTGCTCTTCGGAAATGCCGCTCGAGACAACCTGCAACTCTGGGATTGTTGGCGCTGGTGGGAAAGTCGCTAAGGACCCCATGGCCTGAAGCAGCTCCTCTTGTGAATGGACGACCGTCAGCCGACATCCTCCGCCGCTACAGTTCAGCACCTTGCGCGTATGGTCGATATGAGGCTCGCCGTCGGGCGTAGAGGGTGGCCATGCCAGTTCCTGCGCCATGGCCAGAGATCCAGCCAGCCCCGCCAGAACGGCAATCCCCGCCAATGCGATGGCACCCGCTCTGCGAGTCCTCGCAATCCAACATCCCGCCATGTGGACTCCTGGTTGGATCTTCTGGCCGGTTGGACGCCTGCGGATCGCAAACGTCACGCCCATTGGATCACATCTGGAAAATCAGGAAAGCCGATCCCCCGGCTATATCAGCACCACCTTGGGATGGAACAAGCTCCCGGCCACCCGGCTGGCAACACAAATCAGCTCGGACTGGCCTGCAAATACCTTGACCCACTTCGACCTGGAGTATTCGGCCAAATTGACTGAGCGCCCGTGGCGAATCTTTCCTATGGACTCTTCGTCGGCCGTCACGCACGGAATGTCAGGTAGCACCCGCCGCGGATGCACCAGTAGATCGTCGACTCCGTCCCGGCCGACGGCGTCCGCCACTTCCTCCAGCGTGTGCGCGTCTTCTAGCCTGAACTCGGCCACCGCCGTCCTCCGCAGGCTGGCCAGGTGGGCTCCGCAGCCAAGCCTCTCTCCCATTTCATGCGCCAGGCTGCGCAGGTAGGTACCCGACGACACCCGCGAGAAAAACGTCGCTACGCCGCCTTCCACGGCAAGAATCCCAAACTCCTTGACCTCTACCTCAACCGCCTTCAGCTCCACGTCCTGCTTCTTCCGTGCCAGCTTATAAGCCGGAACCCCTTTGATCTTCTTTGCCGAAAACGGCGGTGGGACCTGCTGGATCTTGCCGACAAATCCGTCTGCCGCGGCGCTAACTTCTTCAAGTGTTACTTTAACCTCGCGCGCTGCGCCAACTGCTTCGCCATCTGCATCATAGGTGTCTGTCGCAAATCCAAAACGGATGCTTCCTGCGTACGACTTCTCAGATGCCTCATAAAACTGGCACAAACGGGTCATTTTGCCGATTACCAATGGGAGGACGCCAGTCGCCATCGGATCCAGTGTGCCGAGGTGACCAATCGAGCGTTCGCCCAGAATATTGCGCATTTTGGCCACTACGTCATGCGAAGTCCAGCCCGCTGGCTTATCAATTACGATCACGGCGTTGAGAGACATGCTTCTGGTATCGTGTACGTTGCGGCGTTGATTGGTCAAATCAACGCAACCGCACTGAATTTGAACCGGGAAATCGCTTCCCTGCCGCGAAATCCAAGTAGCACGCCCTTATGATTCCGCTGAAAGACGACGCCCCTCGAGTTGGCACCCCGTACGTCACTTATTTCCTGATCATCGTCAATAGCCTGATGTTCCTCATCGAATTGTGGGTAGGACAGGGCCATCCCCGCCAGTTCGATCTCTTTCTCCAGCAATTCGGTGTCGTCCCGGCACGTTTTCCCGTCGTACTCTTCAACCAGGGGTATGTCCCGTGGGACCTCGTCTATCAGTTGGGAACACGTTACATCCCACCTGCCGCGGCCTTTCTCCCCGTCTTTACCTCGATGTTTCTACACGGCTCGTGGGCGCACCTGCTCTTCAACATGCTCTCGCTCTGGATCTTCGGCGATAACGTCGAAGACTACCTCGGGCACTTCCGTTACATCGTGCTGTATCTCGTATGTGGAGTGGCCGCGACCGCAGTTCACACCCTGTTCAACCTCTACTCCACCGTGCCGACGGTCGGCGCCAGCGGAGCCATTGCCGGGGTGATGGGCGCATATTTCCTGCTTTATCCGCGTTCACGCGTCCTCACCATTGTCCCTTTCTTCTTTGTATGGTTCATGTGGTTGCCGGCATGGATCGTGCTCGGTTACTTCTTCGTCGGCCAATTCCTGCTGGGTGCTGCAAGTTCGATTGCCGTCAAAGGCGGTAACGCCGGCGGAGTCGCCGTCTGGGCCCACGTGGGAGGCTTTCTCGCCGGCATGCTGCTGGTCAAGCTCTTCCCTGCCCGCACCCGCCGTTATTACTACGGCGGCGGATTCTAGGCCGCCTGCCGCATCTGACCCACGACTCATCCCTCTCCCCTTGACATTCTACATATCATCGCGGTATAGGTAGACCGTCTAGGAGACGTCTCATGCCCGTCGATAAATCTGACCTTCTGCAGGGCACGCTCGACATGCTCATCCTTAAGGTGGTTGCCCTCGGACCCATACATGGATACGGCATCGCCCAACGCATTCGCCAGGTTTCGAAAGACGTGCTGCAGGTACAGCAAGGCTCGCTCTACCCCGCCCTGCATCGCCTGGAGAAGCGCGGATGGCTACAGGCTGACTGGGGCGAATCCGACAATGGCCGCCAGGCGAAGTTCTATCGCCTTTCTGCTCGCGGCCGCAAACAGCTGGCCGCTGAGGAATCCAACTGGCAGCGACTAGCTGGCGCAGTCGCCCTCATTCTGCAGGAAGCCGAGTAGGAGTTAGCAATGGCTTGGCTGAAAACATTGCTCCGCAGAAACGCCCTCGAATCCGACATCGATCGCGAACTCCGCTTTCACATCGACGAATTGACCCAAGAGAACATCGCCCGCGGAATGTCTCCCGAAGAGGCGCATCGCCAGGCCATGTTGGAATTTGGCGGCAAGGAACAGATGACGCAGGATCTGCGTGATGTCCATCGCCCTGCATTCCTGGACCGGGCCGTCCTCAATCTCAAGGCCGCAATTCGTTTTGTGCGCAAGTCTCCATCATTTTCCCTGGTGGTGATTCTCACCCTCGCGCTGGGAATCGGCGCAAACAGTGCCGTCTTTTCGGCTATCGATGCCATCCTGCTTCGCCCATTGTCTTTTCCGAATGCCGATCAGTTGATGTTGCTGCAGCAAAATCCCAAGAATAAAAGTCAGGACACGTTTGTTGCACCGGTCAGGCTGGCGGACTGGGATCGGCTGAACTCCACTTTCCAGTCGCTCACCGGCTACTACACCGAAAATACTTCTGAGCTATCGGGACCCATCCCCGAGAAGCTAACAACCGCGTGGGTGGCTTCCCGTTTCCTGGAAGTTTGGGGTGTCTTGCCGGCTCTTGGTAGAGATTTCACCGCTGAGGAGGAGCGCTTTGGCGGTCCCCACGCAATTCTCATCAGCGATCGTTTCTGGCGTCGCCGCTTTAACGGAGACCCCAGTGCGGTCGGCAAGATGCTTCGCTTAGGCACGTTTTCGTGCACTATTGTTGGCGTTTTGCCGGCTTCGTTTCTGTTTCCTGATCGCGATGTGGATTTGTGGTCGCCGGTTCCGCTGAACTCCCCATACAGTCAAAGCCGGACATCGGCTTGGTACACCGTAATCGGTCGTCTCAAGCCAAGTGTGACTTTAGCTCAAGCCCGTTCCGATCTTGCGACCATACAAAACCAACTCGGCAAGCAGTTCCCCCAAACCGACGCCAATGTGAAGGTCGAAATTAAACCCCTCAAGGACTCTGCCGTAGGCAGCGTGCGCCAATCGCTGTGGCTTCTGTTTGGCTCCGTGACTTTGTTGCTGATAATCGCCTGCACCAACATTGCAGCGCTGCTCTTAGCGCGAACCTCGGAGCGCGAGCATGAGATTTCAGTTCGCATTTCGCTGGGAGCGTCGCGTACCAACGTGATCACGCAGCTCCTGGCCGAGGTGTTTGTCCTCGCGTTGCTCGGCTCGCTCCTTGGATTGGGCCTGGCGGCCGGGGCCTCGAAACTCTTCCGTATCCTCGCCCGCGATCTCCCGCGGGTGGAAGAGATCCGGCTCGACCCTCACACCATTACCTACACCCTGCTTTCCGCCGTTCTGGTCACTCTTCTCTGTGGTCTGTTGCCGGCAATCCGAAGTACCGGTCGGAGTATCGCTGGTTCGCTGGCACACACCAGCGGTAAGCAGGTATCTTCGCGCAATCCCATGCAATGGGCGCTGGTCGGTGTGCAGGTCGCCCTCGCCGTTACTCTTCTTGTAGGCGCGGGACTTCTGTTGCGCAGCTTTCAAGAGCTCGCGCGCGTGGCGCCCGGATTCGATGTCAGTCACATCCTGACCCTGCGCATCAGCGCCACTTGGGCCGAGACTGCCGACATGAAGGGACTGACCCAGCGCATTGACCGTACGCTGGACGCGCTGCGTGCCATCCCGGGCGTCGAAGGCGCAGCGACTTCCGCGAACTTGCCGGGTGTGCCCAGTCAGTTTCCCAGCGAACTCACCATTCCCGAAGGCAAGGAAGACCCCACTCGAAAGGTCATGGCCGACGGTCGCTTTGTTTCCGCCGGCTACTTTCAGACGATGGGCATTCCACTGCTAGCGGGCCAGCCCTGTGTCGATAACGCCAGTTCGACCGGCGTCGTAGTAAACCGCAGCTTCGCGCGCACCTACTTCACTCAGTCTCCCGCGATAGGCCATCATTTGATTTTCGGGGCTGGCACCGCATTTCCTCAAACCGGAGAAATCCGCGGAATCGTCGCAGACGCCCGCGAACAAGGCATCAACGCCCAGCCGATACCAACCGTTTACTGGTGCCTCAGCGCGCCCATGCCTGATCCCATTTTTCTGGTTCGCACCCAAGCCGATCCGATGTCCATGGCGGAGACACTTCGCCGCGAGATTCACCAACTCGAGCCAAACCGGTCTGTGTTCGGCATGATGCCGCTCACGGAGCATCTCAGTGACGCGTTCGCCGAGAACCGCCTGCGTACCCTCTTGCTCAGTCTTTTCGCGCTCACCGCCGTTTCGCTTGCTTGCATCGGTATATATGGGACTTTGACGTATGTCGTTAGCGTGCGGCATCGCGAGGTCGGATTGCGCCTCGCTCTCGGAGCACTACGCAGCCAGATCGCCCGGCGTTTCCTGATGCAGGGAGTGAGCGTCGCGGTTGCCGGATGTGCCGTGGGAGTGCTGCTTGCGGTTGGGCTGGGACGCCTGCTCGCCGACATGCTGTATGGAGTGTCGAGCTTGGATCCTGCTACGTTTGGCGGAGTGATTGTTTTAGTGCTAACGGTGGCAGCGCTCGCGTCGCTTGCGCCTGCGGTTCGCGCCTCGCGAGTCAATCCCATGCAGGTCCTGCGCGACGAATAACAGTAAGGGCTTCTGCAAGCACGGCGACGTTGCAAAGGCTCGGTACCGGGGTTAATGTCGGGTGGAGATGATTGTCTACTGTTCAGTTGCTGCGAATTCCTTTACCACTTTCCCCTTGTCGTCGAGGAACCGGAAGGTAGGATTACCATCTGGCTTTACGGCCAACAGAACGCGGACCTTTCCGTTGTAGTCTCGAAGCTCCAGTCCCACGGAACCGTCAGGAGAACGACCCATCACCATTCTCTTTACATCGCTACGGTGGGTTGAAAAGAACTTATTCCACGCCGCCTGTTGCTGATCTGCGGGGAGCTTCTGAATTTGTTCGTTGGCTCGCCTTTTTTCCTCAATGGGAAAGTCTCCCTGATCGGCCATGGTTATGCGCGAAAACTTGTCTCTCCCCTCTTGTCCTGCGTCAATTGCGAATATCTGGTTTTCTTCATACTGATCCAGACTCAGATGGCCGTGGTTCTCAATGCTTCCGTCAGGAAGCTGGCTGGCTCCCCAGATGAGGCCCCCTTGCTCCGTCCCTTCTTCGCTCATAAACAACATGCCGGCCGCTTCGGTCCGGTCGGGCCGGGGATATTCCTTTTTCCGGTTCCATGCCCCAGGAAAGTCCGCGCGGTTGGAAATGGTCAACCGAACAGTTCCATCAGGTTCAACAATATTGATTCTTCGAGCCGTAATGGTGCCAAACTTGGGATTGTTGACCATTGCTGCTCCGCACAAGACAACCACCCCGAAGACGGCTGTTAGTACCCCGGAGTAGATCGCCAGGAACCTTGGGTTCGCCAGAAATTTCATTGCTGGACGCTCCTTTGAACTCGCTACAACGCTCCCTGCACCGGCACAACTACCAACTCGGACAGATTTGCGTTTGCAGGAAGCAGAACGGCATAGACGACGGCCTGCGCCACGCTCTCCGGCTCGATCATCTTCTTCCGTGGAGCGTCTGGCCAGAACTGGTTCCAAATATCGGTGTCGGTAGCCCCCGGCATTAGCGCGGTGACCCGAACGCCCTTCGAGATGAGCTCCTCGCGCAGCGTGAGCGTAAATCCAAGCGCGCCGTGCTTCGCCGCGTTATACGCTGAAAAGTTTGGAAAGATTTGCTTCGCAGCCACCGAGAGATTATTCACGATCGTCGCCCCGCGCGACATCAGAGGGATTGCAGCGCGCGCGCAAAGAAACAGGCCGGTGAGATTGATATCGAGCACCGACCGCCATAAATCCAGCGGAGTCCTTTCAACCGGAACCATCGCTTGTGAGATGCCCGCATTGTTGATCAGGATGTCGAGCCGGCCCCAGCTCTTCTTGACCTTCGCGAATACAGCCGCGACCGATGCGGGCTTCTGAAGTTCACATTGTTCCGCAAATACTTCCGGTTGAGGATTGATCCCACCTGCGATCGCGGCCAACTCTGCTCTCGCGTTCTTCAGAGCCACACGATCGCGGCCGGTAATCAGCACGCTACAACCTTCGCCGACCAGGGCACGCGCAATGGCTAGCCCGATGCCTCGATTGCCGCCAGTGACGACGGCCACCTTGCCTGACAGCCGACCGCCGGCAGGCACAGCATCTGGCACAGCCCGCTTTCGTCTCGATTTTGCCTTGGGATTCGACCGCTGCTTGTTTGCGGCCATCGGTTAGAGACCGTTACTGTTCTTCTCGCGAATGAGCGCGAGGAATTCCTGCCGCGTCTGTTGCGCCCGAAAAGCTCCGATCATCGACGACGTGACCGTCGCCGAATGCTGCTTCTCCACCCCGCGCATCATCATGCAGAGATGCCGGGCCTCAATCACGACGCCAACACCCAGCGGGTGAATTGCGTTTTGAATGGCTTCCGCAATTTCCACGGTCAGCCGCTCCTGTACCTGCAGGCGGCGTGCAAAAACATCCACCAGTCGCGGCAGTTTGCTCAGGCCCAGTACCTTGCCTTTGGGAATATAGGCGATATGCACTTTGCCGAAAAATGGCAGTATGTGGTGCTCGCAAAGGCTGAACATCTCGATGTCCTTCACGATCACCATCTCGTCGTAGTCAACGCTGAACAGTGCCCCATTCAGAACTTCGGCCGGGTCTTCGTTGTACCCCTTGGTCAGGTAATGGAATGCCTTGGCAAACCGCTCCGGCGTCCGCAACAGTCCTTCGCGCTGAGGGTCTTCACCAACGCGGACCAGTAACTCCCTCGTAAGTTCTTCCAGGCTGGCGCTGGTGAGAGTAGTTTGCGTCTCCGTGAGCTCTTTCATGTTTCTCCCGTACTGCTTTGCTTGGGCAACTTAATGCCGCGGTTCAGCTCCGCCGGCATATTCAAAGCTGTTCTTCGACGTTTCTTCGATGCGTACTCTTTCAAGATGAGCTGAGTGAAACCTTTGCTTCAAAATGTCGTAGACGATCTCGGTCAGGTTTTCCGTAGTAGGAACCAGCGTCGCGAAATCCGGCAGCGTGTTCAGGTTCTGGTGATCGAAGCGATCGAGAACTGTATGGAGGACCGCTTCATCCAGATCGACCAGGTTGCACACCATCCCGGTCTCGCCACTCACCTGTCCGCTGACCGTCACTTCAAGCGCGTAGTTGTGGCCGTGTCCGTGAGGATTGTTGCACTTGCCGTAAACCGCCCGGTTCTGCTCATTCGACAGAGCGTCGGCATGCAAACGATGCGACGCTGAAAATATGATACCGTCGCGTGAGATAGGCCTTCATGCTTCTCCGTAGAAATCGACGAACAGGTCGGGCATCTCGTAAAGCCGCACTCGATGAAGTTTTGCCACCTGCAATCTATCGGCAAGTCGCTGCCAAATCGCGATCGCAATGTTTTCCGTCGTGGGAATCTTACCCGCGAACTCCGGAACTTCCTTGTTGAGATGGCGGTGGTCCATGGCCTCAACTACCTCGCGGTTCAAGATGTCCTTTAACTCTTTGAGGTCGACGACAAAGCCAGTGACTGGGTCGATATCGCCCTTCACCGTGACTTCCAACGTGTAATTATGGCCGTGACCATTGAGGTTGGCACACTTGCCGAACACATGACGGTTCTGCTCGTCCGACCATTCCGGATTGTGATAATAGTGCGACGCGGAAAACTCGCACTTGCGCGTTAGATAGATCATGCTCTCTGAACTATAGCGAATGTTAGGATTTTCGTTCAGCAATTCCCTGAACAGCAATCGTCGGAGAATTACTATTCACTGCAAGCTGTCCTTCGCTTAATCGTTGTGAAGCAACCGTTGTTCCGTAGCTGCGGCCTTTCCAGCGAACCGATCCGTTTTGATGAGAGATGTACGAGTTCAACAAAAGTATCGTGAATAGCGGCAGACCCAAGATCGCCAGGACGTTTGACTGCCAATCAAAATGCGCCCGCAAAATGCGACGATAAAAATAACTCAATACCATAACGGCAATGAGTCCGTTGCTGACCATTCCCATCACGTCGCGGTTGATAGCCGCAACCACGAAGCCAGCAACGCTGATGACGATCAGCAGAAACTCGGTGGCACGTCGCAATGCCAGACCGCGCACATTCGGGAATAGCAGCGCGAGGTTCTTCGTCCAGCCTTCCCACATCTGCGCAAAGCTGCGATACATGCGTGTGCTGACGGCGTCCGACTGGCGAAACTGCAGCCGGTATCCCGCCCGCTTGACCCGCTGGGCCAACTCCACATCTTCAAGTATCGCTTTAGCTATTGCAGCATGGCCGCCGACCGCATCATAGGCGTCACGTCGGAGAAGCAGGTACTGTCCGTTCGCCGCCGCCGCCAGAGAATTCGGATCGCTGACCTCCTTCGGCCGATACGTCGCCGCCAGTTCTCCAAAAATCACCGGCATAAGTGCGCGTTCGGCGAAGCCATGCACCTCCTGCTTCGGCGAATAGGAGAGCATGGCGGCGCCGTTCTCCTGTGCCTCGCGTAACCCTTGCTCGATCGAGTTGCCGGAATGCTGGGTGTCGGCATCCGTGAACAGCAGCCACTTCCCTTTCGCCGCTTTAGCTCCGCTCCAGCAGGCGTTGCACTTGCCGCTCCAGCCTTCCGGCAAAGCAGCGGCAGAGATGACAGTCACCGGAAAGCCTCCAGCGATCTCACGGGTGCGGTCGCTCGAGTGGTCATCCACCACGATGATCTCGTAGCTCGTGGCAGACTGGCCAACGAGCGAGCGCAGGCAATCCGCCAGGTTCGCCTCTTCGTTGCGCGCGGGCACGATTACTGAGACTTCGGGTTGTTCCGGCGCGCTCTTCATAAGGCTAGCCGATCAAGCCTTTTAGCCATCTCCGTTATTATAGGAGTGTGAAGCGCTTCTCACTGGTTCTGGCCCTCTTCAGTCTTGCCGTGCTGTTCGCCTGCAATGGCGGTCGACCGCCCCGCATCGGCGAAACCGCTCCTAATTTCACAGTGGGCGATTCGCAACGAATGGTCACTCTCAGCCAATTTCGCGGCAAGCCAGTCGTTCTCAATTTCTGGGCGACCTGGTGTCCGCCTTGCATTGAGGAGATGCCTTCGCTGGTCGAACTGCAGAAGAAAATGGGCGACAAGGTCACCATTCTCGCGGTCAGCGAAGACGCCGACGAAAGTGCGGTGAAGCAGTTCGTGCGCGACCATAACGTCGATCTCATGGTGGTTCGCGACAGCAAGCAGTCGGCCAACACTCTCTATGGCACGTTCAAGTTCCCTGAAACCTACGTGATCGATAAGGACGGAGTCATTCGCCGCAAATTCATCGGCGCCACCGACTGGACCAACCCCGAGATCATCGACTACCTCAACAAGCTGTAGGACTCAGTCAATCGGCCTCGGCCTTGGTAGAAGCGGCGCCCAGAAACGATTAATATGTAGCGATTGAAGTAAATCCTCGAGGAGGGTTGTGATGAAGATTGGTTCGAAGCGGTTCAGTGTGCTGGTGGCGGGACTTTTCATGCTGCTGGCAACCGTGGCATGGCAAGCTGCGCTTGCCGAGGACGTGGTCCACGCCGTGAGCGGGATCGTGAAGAGTGTCGACAAAGACTCCAAGACCATGGTGGTCAAGACCACTGACGGTACGGAACACACCATCAAGTGGACCGACAAGACGACCGTGAAGGGCGTCGACGCCTCCGGCAAAGCTGTCGCAGCCGGCAGCGTGGATACCTATGACGGCCTCAAAGAGGGCGCCAAGGTCTCGGTCAAATACACCGAGAAGGGTGGCGAGAAGACCGCCGTCGCTATAAAAGACGCCAGCAAGGCCACGGCCAAAGCCGTCGCACAGTAGGCAATCGAGCAGCGCGCGCGTCGACCCGAGGCCCGCGCGCTGTGTCATCCGAAACGACGCCACGCCGCCGTGTCGTTCCACTGCGCGCGAGGACCAATTGTTCCTGCCAACTACATCGAACCGAGGCCGCGCCTGGCTTGCTCTGTTCTTGCTACTTCTGCGGATGGGCAGCGTCGCGTGCCAGGCCGCTGCCCAAGCTCCCTCCACAGAACCCGCTGCGACCCAGTCAGATTCAGTTTCAGACAAAGATAAAGCTTCGCCGCAGCCCACCGACGCTGGTTTGCCGCTGACCTTCGCCCGTCAGACTGGAGACCTGGATGCCATGGTCAAGCGCGGCAGCATTCGCGCCCTTGTCCTGTACAGCCGCTCCGGCTTCTTCTACGTCGACGGAAAGCCCGAGGGCATCTATTACGAGGCGATGCAGTACTTCGAGCGCTTCCTGAATGAGAAGTTGCATACCCAGCAACATGTCCAGGTCACCTTTATTCCGGTCCGGCCCGACCAACTCGAAGCCGCGCTCACCGAAGGTGTCGGCGACTTGATCGCCTATGGATTAGCGGTGACTCCCGAGCGCGAGCAAGAGGTCGCCTTCTCGCTTCCCATACAAACCGACGTGAAACAAATCGTTGTCACCCGCAAGGACTTCGGCCCACTTTCATCGTTGAGCCGAACTTGGCGGGAAAAAAGTCTTCGTTAACCCGCTGACTACGTATTACGACAACCTGCAGAAGGTGAACGAGTCGCTGCAGAAGCAGGGCAAGCCGCCAATCCTGGTCGAAAAAGCCGACAAGAGCCTGATCGACGAAGACCTGCTGGAGATGGTGAACGCCGGCATCCTTCCCGCAACCGTTACCCTGACCGAGCGCGCCAATCTCTGGGCCAGGTGTTTCCCGAAATCACTCCGCAGCCCAAACTCGTCGTCGGAACCGAAGGCAACCTTGCCTTCGCCATGCGCAAGAACAATCCACAACTCAAGCAACTGGTGGACGAGTTCGTCACAACTCATGGCATGGGGACGTCGTTCGGCAACACTCTCTGGCGGCGCTATCTGCGAAGCGATCAGTGGGTCAAGAACCCGACCAGCGCTGAGGAAATGAAGAAATTCGAACAGACAGTGAGTTTCTTCAAGAAATACGCCTCGCAATATGGCTTCGACTACCTGATGGTTGTGGCCCAGGGCTACCAGGAGTCCATGCTGAATCAATCGGCGAGAAGCCCCGGCGGCGCCGTCGGAATCATGCAGGTCAAGCCGTCGACCGCAGCGGCGCCGCCCATCAGCATTCCCGATATCGGCACCTCCGAAAACAATATTCACGCCGGCGTGAAGCTGCTGAACTCGATTGCCACCAACTATTTCAGTGATCCGAAGATCGATCCCATGAACCGCCTGCTGTTCACCTTTGCCGCCTACAACGCGGGCCCGAATCGCATCGCGGAGCTGCGCAAGCAAGCACCCTCCAAGGGACTGGATCCTGACAAGTGGTTTGGCAACGTCGAGCTTATGGTGGAACAGAGTGTTGGGCCGGTGACCGTCCAGTACGTCAGCAACATCTACAAGTACTACGTGGCGTACCAACTGGTGGTCGAGCAAGGACAGTCGCTGCAGTAATCCGCGCCAACTTCTACAGGTGCTGGTTGTGCCCCCTCCCCCTCCCCCCTTGCCCCTAAAATATTGAAAGCATAGTGGGCGAAAGGCGAAAGTCCCGGCAAAATATTGAGGACGCAGCAGTTGCGGGCAGAATATTAAATTCAAAGAACTTACCTTGGCTGGCCGATCCACGTGGTTAGTGGTTAGTGGATAGTGGTTAGTGGATAGAAAAGTCACAAGACCCACCCGGCCAGAGTCAGGCCGGATGGGGCACCCACAATGGGCGATGGAGTGGTTCAGCATGGTCAGGCAATGTCCTTCTCCCAGCCGGGTTCGCCGCCGTGATCGATGAAGGCTTTCATCTCCGCCAACGCTCGCTGATGCCAACGCTCGGCGTCTGCGCGGGTCAGTTCGCGACCATCGCTGGTGTAGGCACGGAAAGGGGCGTCGGGGTTGACGTGCTCCCAGAGTTCTTTTGGCTTCGGCAACGGAACGCGCTCCCCGCGGCGGTGATGCTTCCTCCTTCTCTTCGCGCTTTTCGGCTCGAGGGACGTAATCCCACGATTGCCAACAGCGGGCAATTGTGGGCCACCCACGGTTTCGGCCACCGTCGTCTCAGGGAGAGAGCCAGATTCCTGCAGTGCGACCTCGGGGTTGGCCTCGAGATCGATGCCTTTGGGCAGGTGATACTGCTCCTCGAAATCACGGAATTCGAGAGCGAGCAGAGGCTCATTCGGCTTGACGGCCTGGCACATTCCCTGCGATGCGTGCCGGTTGTTCAGATTGATGGACGCCTGCTGCATGGCGTAGAGCACGATCCCGGCAGTTTTGGTATCGATTCGTTTGTTAACGAGGGCATTGACCACTTCGAAGAGCGTCACCTGGACAGAGTGCACGTCCTCGGGAAACGGCAGGTCGAGAGGCTGGTCGGCGGCCAAGGCGCGGGCACGGGCCATGTTGAGGCGGCGTCCGCGAAGCTTGAGGTGGAAGTAACAGTAGTCGCGGCCCTTCAGGGCAGGTGATTTGCAGTAGAAACCATCTTCCTTGAGATGGTCACAGGTACGCAGTTCCATATTTCCTCCAAGTACAACAGGCCGACCGCGATGGGCGGGCAGCGAAATCGACCAGTTCTACAGGAACAGGCTTACAGAAGCGGAGAGTGAGCGCAAATTACGAAAGTACTTTCAGGAGTAAACGAAAGTAATAAGAAGAAGTAGTCGATAGAGTTCTGTTTTGGGAATGGGCGGGATATTTTGCCGCGGGGGAGAATCGTTCGGGCTGAAGCCCTCGTTAGCATCTGTCGTCCCCGGGGGACTCTCAATCTATAAAACGAGCTTTCCCAGCGCCGAGGCGCTGGGCTGGGCTCTGCCGTCCCGCGGTGGCGGGACTGTGCTCCGTCGGGGACAGAAGAGCGTAGCCCAGCCTTTCAAGGCTGGGGGACGCTTCCAATAATCCCGAGTCCGTAAGGACGGCAGATGTAAACGTCGCTGTGCCGCGGATCACCGCACTCGAAGTCTCGCGCATAGCGTTCCGATATGTCGCACCTCACGTGCAACCTCGTGCATTGCGTCTTCAGTACCAAGGATCGTAGCGATTCCATTCCCGATCCCCGACGGCTGTGGCAATACGTCGGCGGCATTGCGCGCCAGAAGAACGTATTGTTGCTGGCCGCTGGCGGAACCGAGAATCACCTGCATCTCCTCATCTCGTTGCCGCCGACGGTGACGTTGGCGAAGGAAGCACGAAATCAAGGGGAATACGTCGAAGTGGCTGAATGGTGGGCTCGCGCTTCGCGTGGCAGGAAGGATATAGCGCGTTCAGCGTGAGCCAATCGCAACGGAAGATCGTGGTCTGGCTACATCGACGGCCAGGCAGAGCATCACAAGAAATGGAGCTTTGAGCAGAGTCTCGCTGCTGAAAAAATCGGAAATTCCCTACGATGAGCGTTTCGTTTGGGGATAAGAAGGCCTGTCGTCCCTACAGGTGTGTGTGTCATAGCTGACACTTGTTCTCCACAAGGAAGATGAGCGACAAGCAGGTATGTCGCGATTTTTCGATTACGCACCCGATCAGGGGTTATTGCTGCCGCCGAGCGTGAGGGATGTGCTGGGAGAAGGGCATCTGTGCTTCCACGTGCATCGGGTGGTGGAGGCGTTCGACGTGCAGGGTTCGGAACAGGCGTACAGCAGCGAAGGACGGCTGGCCTATCCGCCGCGGATGATGCTGAAGGTGTGGCTGTATGCCTACTGTCTGGGAGTGCACTCGACCCGGCGGCTGGAGCGGCGCATCCAGGAAGACCTGGCCTTTCGCTACCTGGCGGGCGGGCTGCGGCCGGATCACAAGACGTTGAGCGAGTTTCTGCGACGGCACGCGCGGGCCATCAACGACTTGTTCACGCAGACGATCGAGATAGCGCGGCGTGC
Source organism: uncultured Acidobacteriaceae bacterium (assembly GCA_963696575.1). Lineage (GTDB taxonomy): Bacteria > Acidobacteriota > Terriglobia > Terriglobales > Acidobacteriaceae > DASRAA01. The sequence goes on along the minus strand of CAVOKT010000011.1, from coordinate 149,669 downwards.
GGGCGTGGTGCGGTTGGGGCACGTGGCGATTGACTCGACCCGGGTGCAGGCCAATGCCGCGCGGCGGCGGGTGGTGGACGAGGAGCAAGCGGAGCGGGATCGGCGAGCGCGGGACCGGCGGCAGGTGCGGCGGTTTCAGCAACGGGTCTTAGCGCCGGATCCGGACGAAGGCGCGGGGACGGAGTTGGCGATGGCGCAACCGGAGGTTTTGGAACAAGCGTTGGCCGAAGCCCACCAAGGGTTGAAGAAGTTGCCCAAGGCGGGACGGCGGCAGGTGTCGCAGACCGATCCGGAGAGCCGATTTTTACGCACCCGCGATGGTTGGGTGCTGGGTTACACGGCGGATATCGCGGTCAGCGACGATCACTTCATTGTGGCCGCGCGGGTGACACAGAACGCGACCGACAACGCTTCGCTGTTGCCCATGGTGGACGAGGTGGAGCGGCAATGTCGGCAACGTCCTGCGAAGGTGACGGCAGACGCGGGATTTTTCAGCGGCACAGCTTTACGGGAGTGCAGTAGGCAGGGCATCGATCTGTATGTGCCAGACAACAACCTGCGGCATGAGATGACGAGCGGGAAACCGGCGGGGGGAATCGGGCGTAGGGCGATTCGCGATCCCGAACATCTGCGGATGCGGGAGAAGTTGCGCAGCGCAGCGGGACGCAAGATGTATCAACGGCGGCAAGCGGTAGTGGAACCAGTGTTTGGGGTGCTGAAAGAACAACGCGGGATGCGACGGTTCGGCAGACGTGGGTTGGAGGCGGTGAAAACAGAATGGATCCTGGCCGCCATCGCCTACAACATCGGTCGCCTGCATCAACGCTAAGAACTTCGATCTCGGATTCGTGCCACCATCGGAAACTCGAACTCTAATTATCTGTCATCGCTGAACGACCCCAGCTATGACACAGACACCTCCGGGACTCTGGATTTTCTTTTTGGGCATATAGGATTTTTTGTGCAGTCCGGGGAGACGATGAGCAGTTTAGACCGGGGACATACCTGACACTTTCTGCTCGGCTTCGGTTAGGGGATGGGGTGCAGGGGAAGGGGATGCGTCCCCTTCCCCTGCCTCGCCCCTTCCGAATTCTTTCGTCTCTGCGCTGGCCCCGTGGTTCGGCTTGGGCAACGGCGCAACCCGCAAGCGACGACTGTCGAAACGTGCAATCGGAACCTCCGCAAAGTAGATGATAAAGTGGCCATCCTCGATCGGCAGCAAGCCGATACGTTCGCCCTGCAACACCTCGCTGAGAAACACGTCCTCGCCGCCCCAAGTGAAGTTGCCGCACGGCCGCACTTTGCGCACCTGCAGAGCGCTGCCGTACTCCGGCTCCGGCACCCGCGCGGGAAACGCACGCTCCGACGAGACGTACACTGCGGCCGGTGTCTGCATGGCCAGCGCCTCGTGGGGACGCTGCTGGTTATACTCCTGACGGAAGCGGTCGAAGCTGCGTTGTTGCGCCCGCCGGTTGACCGCCGGTGGCGTGGCCGTCTCCGCCTTCAGGGTGCGATGCATGCGCTCGTGCCGTCCGTTCTGCTCCGGATGCCCGGCCGCAATGCGCTCCGGCACAATGCCCAACTTCATCCACCACACCGCCAGCCGCGACAGCCCGGCAATGGCCCGCGAGGCGAACGGCGCCCCATTGTCGCTGCGGATCGCCTGCGGCATCCCGTACTCGCGAAATGCCGCCTCGAAGATGGCCTGCACCCGCGCGGTGTTGGTCTTCTCCACCGCCTGGCAGCGCAGCAGGTAGCGGCTGTGCGCGTCGCTTACCGTCAGCGGATCGATGCGTTCTCCATCCTGGGTGCGAAACCAGCCCTTGAAGTCGGCGCACCACACCCGGTTAGGCTCCGTCGCTGCGGCGAACGGCCGGCCGTAAGGCTCGGTCTTGCGCCGCTTGCTGGGCGCGATCGCTAAGCCTTCGCGCCCCAGCAGCGTCCCCATGGTGCTGGCCGCCGGCCACCTCGTGGCGGGATGCTCGCGCTCCAACACCCGCTTCAGCTTGCGCGGTCCCCATCGCATGTGCGCTCGCCGCAACTCAAGCACAGCTGCTTCGATCTCCTCCGCCGTCTGGTTGGGATGCCGCCGCGGCGCCCGGCTGCGATCGCACAACTCGGCCAGACCGGTCTGCTGATACCGTCTCCACCACTGGTAGCCCGTGTTCCGTGAGACTCCGTAGATGGCACACAACTCGCTCATGCTGTAGAGACCACGCTCCCGCTCCAGGACAAAACGCGCTCGTTCTTCCATCACACTGCTCGCTCTCCAAGGCATGCCGTAGTGCAGCACACCTTCGCGGTGCGAACCACAGTGTCAGCTATGTTCCCGGTCTGTTCTGTAACCCATGTCCCCGGTCTGTACCAGCGGCTTTCCCAGCGTTGAAACGCTGGGCTAAGCTCTTTCGTCCCGCGAGGCGGGACTGGATTGTCGCGGGTTCGAGATCGATTGATGTCTCCAGTGTGCGCACTAACTAACTCAAGGTCCCGCCCTACCTTCGGTAGAACGGAGCACCCAGATTAGATTTTGCGTTGGCGGGGGGCCCCCGGCTTCAAATGCTTTTTCGCGGATCTCTGTTGAATCAGTGGGATGAATGACACGGCTGTCGAGATCACGCCGACCGCTAGGCCCCAAAATCCAATCGGTTGGCGTATCTCACCCAGAAAGACGTCTCCGTGCACGGCCAGAATCCCGCGAAGAGGTTGCCGGTGGGCAGAATCGCCACTGCGCCGAGCAGCGTCGTGACAACAAGGAATGGCCATAGCCACGAAGAGCGACGCGTCAGGTACCATCCAATGCCCGTCATGCCGAAGCCGATGAGGAGCGCTTGAATGGGGCAACCAGCGGCGGGCATGGATCGGGATAACGCGTGAGGGAATGATATGTAGGATGGCTTGATTCATAAGGGGGAGACTATGCAGCAGGGTACGAGCAGAGTCAATGCTTCGGAAGAGACCATCAAGATTGGTCCGCTGGGGATCCGATTTCTACTCACCGGCGGTGATTCGAATGGGAGCGTCTCGGTGTTCGAGGTGCTGGTTCCGGCTGGGCAGAAACTGGCGGCACCGGCCCACAAGAACGACGCCTACGAGGAGGTCCTCTACGGCATCGAGGGCGTCCTTACCTGGACGGTCGACGGCACGCCCATCGAGGTTGGTCCCGGAGAGGCGCTGTGCATCCCGCGAGGCGCGGTGCACCGCTTCGATAATTTTGGCAACGAGGATGCGAAACAACTCGCCGTCATATCCCCTGCGATCATGGGCCCCGCGTATTTCCGGGAAGCCGCCGAAGTAATCGCCGCTGCCGCCGGCGGCCCTCCCGATCGCGAGAAAATGATGGAGGTCTTCCGCCGTCATGGCATGACTTTGGCCGTGCCGCCCGCCGGCTGAAGCCTTCGCAGTCATCTGTTGTCCCTGCCGGCACTCGCATCGAATTTCCCACTTAACACGGCACTCCGCCTTCCTACCCCCACCCGCGCAAAAGCGGCGCGGATTGGGGACCCCGTACGACTGCGTGCTGGGCTATGACATTTCGTGCCTCCGGCACTCGCCCTTCTTCCCTCCTGTTCCACTGCTGAGAATGAGAAGAGGCACCGAGTTTCGTAACAGCCTCTGAAAGGCTGGGCTAAGATATGCCGTCCCGCGAGGGGGGAATGGATTGTCGTGGGTTTGGGCCAGGATCAGTAGTCAGTTGTGGGTGGCCAGTTGTCAGTGAAAGTCAAAAGACCCACCCGGCCAAAATCAGGCCGGATGGGGCACCCTGAAAATTATTGGTATTGTGGATCGCCGGGTGGCCACCCACGGTGCCCCAGACGGTTCCACAGTTGCGAATTTTCAAGATTTGTAGTGAAGTAGTTCACCAACGATTTAGACAAGAGCGGCGAGTCGGTGGGGTAACTTCGTCGCGAACAATGCCTGAAGAAACAATTTCAACCAACGCCGGGATGCAAACGAGCGTGCCGGCAAGGTCATCAGTGTCGGGCTATCTGCGATTCATGAAAGCTGGCCATTCCAGCGAGTTGATCGCGGGGACCGGACGAACTCGTAGACCCTCTGCCGGATGGCGGAGGCAAACCTGAACTAATCTGCAAGGGAGATTTGCAATGGACATTGGAACGAAAATTCGAAGAGTAGCGCTGGGAGGGCTGGCCGCCTGCGGCTTGATGCTGGCGGGCGGGGCAGTTCCAAGTGCCGCGCAAACCAGCCAAAAACCTAACATCCTATTCATCATGGGTGACGACATTGGCTGGATGCAGCCCAGCATCTACCATCGCGGCCTGATGGTCGGGAGAACGCCCAACATCGACCGCATTGGCAATGATGGCGCGCTCTTCACCGACTACTATGCCGAGCAAAGCTGCACCTCCGGGCGCAATGCCTTCTTCACCGGCATGCACCCGCTGCGCACGGGCATGATCCCGCCGCAACTCCCCGGCAGCCCGTCGTATCTTCGTCCGGGCACGCCGGCCCTCGCCGTGTTCCTGCATGACCTCGGCTATAACACCGGCGAGTTCGGCAAGAACCACCTTGGCGACCACGTTCAGGCTCTGCCCACCGCACACGGCTTCCAGGAATTTTGGGGTTACCTGTACCACCTCGACGCCATGCAAGGGGTAAGCTTCCCCGATCTCAATAAGACCCCGACGGAGCAGACCATTGCGCCGCCGTGCATGAACACTCCCATACCCGGCATGCCTGATGTCCCCGGTGCAGTGGACCCCAGAAAAACCATCTGTCTGACACCGCCACGTCCTGTGATGTGGTGCCACTCATCCGACGGAACGGAGAAGAACCAGACTTGCAAAGATGAAGGGCCACTGACCCTGGAGCGCTCGAAGACGGTGGACGAGGAAATTTCATCCAAGGTCATTGATTTCCTTGACCGCAACGACCCCAAGAAGACCAACAAGCCTTTCTTCGTCTGGTACAACCCGGCGCGCATGCACATTACCACTGTGCTCTCGCCGAAGTACGAGGCGATGATTGGTGAGCCGGGCGGCATGGACTGGGGCGCCAACGAAGCCGGCATGAAGCAGATGGACGACAACATCGGCTACGTCCTGAAGAAGCTGGAAGACATGGGCCAGCTCGACAACACCATCATCGTCTTCACCACCGACAACGGCGCGGAAGTCATCACCTATCCGGATGGCGGCGTCACGCCCTTCAAAGGCGGAAAGCTAACCACGTGGGAAGGCGGCATGAGGGCCCCGTGCGTCGTTCGCTGGCCCGGGCACATCAAGCCGAATACCGTCATCAACGGAATATTCGCCTCGCTGGACTGGGTGCCGACGTTTGTTGATATCGCCGGCGGTCCCAAGGGCGACGACCTGAACAAGCAGATACAAGCCGGCAAGTACCCCGGTATCGTCAAGACCATGCTCGACGGTGTCGATCAGCGCGCCTATCTCGAAGGCACGTCGGATAAGTCGGCGCGCGATACCTTCTTCTACTATTCAAACTCGACACCTTCCGCGGTGCGTTACAAGAACTGGAAGATGTATTACACGATGACTCCCACCAGCCCGACCGGCGCTATGCAGGGGAAGATAACCTATGGCTGGACGATGGTGGACAACATCCGGCGCGATCCGTTCGAGATCGCTGGCGGGTTGGACGACCCAAAATCCGCCCTGGGAGTCGCGGGCGCGCTGGCCTCACCGTCTACGGCATATCTGTACGACTGGAACATGCTGCCCCTTGGCCAGTTATTGTGGGAGAAAGAGCTGATGACGTATCAGCAGTTCCCACCGCTGCAGGCTCCGGAGTCCTACAACCTGTCTCAGATCTTGCAGCAGGTCAAGGACGCCCGGGCGATTAGTCACGCCGGTGACTAGGGCGTAAGAACGCGGACTTGCGACAGTCCGCACACACTGAAGTCGGGGCGAGGAAGGCGAACGGCCTTCCTCGCTCGATTTTCGTACCGTTCGGATTGAATTGAATCAGAGCCCAAGAGTGAAGCATGCAAGCCTTGGATCAGACCGGGAGCATAGCCGAATCGGCGTTTCGCCTATTCCGGTTTTTCGTTCAAGTTCTGATCTTCTTAGCAGCTGTTGCTACGGCGCGATGGGGGATTCGCACCTTCTTGCTGAATCGCGGAGGAAGGTCGAATCGCTGGCGGAATACATTTTCAGCGGTAATTCTTCTTGTCATCGTCTTACTGCTCCTGGTGCGGGGTCCCGCCGAAAAGCTACTGGCCGCTCTGGGGGATGCCATCAGTCGAGTGCGCCCGGGATCAGAACTGGGATGGCTGAGTGGCATGCTGGTAGGCCTGTACTACGCCGTGGTTGCCAGCGCGATTTTGCTGATGGCGACTTACTTCGTGGGTCTGGTCTATTGGTTTGTCTGACAAGCGCCTCGTTGACTGGCAAGGGCGATTGCGCGCCAGCGTCGCGGCGGGAGAAACCAATCCCCGATTCCACGCCAGCCGAATAGTTCGATTTTGCGTCCGGTCGCTCCGGGACCTGGTGACGGCTGCGCTGATTCTGGCGTACTTCTTTTACGGCTTCGCGAACTTTCCGCGCACCGAGATATTCACCAACGCACTGCGCAAGATTCTGGGTCCGCCGCTGCGCGATGCAGCCCAAGCGGTAGAGAATTATGTTCCCAACCTCGGTTACCTGTTCGTGATCCTGATGTTCGGGTGGGTCCTTCTCAAGGGATTGAAGTACCTGTTCAATTCCATTCAAAACGGCAACATCGTGTTCGACAAGTTTCCCGCCTGAGTGGGCCGATCCGACCTACAAGCTGTGCCGGTCGATCGTGTTTTTGTTTGTGCTGATGGTGAGCTTTCCCTACCTGCCTGGCGCGAACTCGGCGTTCTTTCGCGGGTTTTCAGTGTTCGTTGGTGCGCTGGTGACGTTCGGCAGCAGCAGTGTCATTGGTAATCTGCTGGCGGGAATCCTGCTGACTTACGCGCGAGCCTTCAAGGTGGGCGATGTAGTGGAGGTCGAAGGCGTGTACGGGAGGGTGACTGAAAAGACGCTGTTCGTAACCAGACTTGTCACGGCGGGTTATGAACACGTCGCCATTCCCAACAGCAGGGTAGCGTCGGCTGCGGTGATGAACTTCAGTACGCACGGACTGAACAATGGGAGCCGATGGTGTCGGTGGCGGTCACGATTGGCTACGACGTGGATTGGCGGACGGTGCACAAGCTGCTGCTCGACGGGGCCGCGCGAACCGAACAAATCGTCACTGATCCGGCCCCGCGTGTAATAGACAAATCCTTCGGAAACTATTCCGTGGAATACGAACTGCGGGCGTTAACCAAAACATCAGAAGGAGCTTTCCAGGCCCGTGCCGAGCTACGACGCAATGTGCTGGATGCCTTCGCTGACGGCGGCGTCGAGATCATGACACCCACGATTTTGTCGCACCGCGATGCCAGCGAACTGGCGGTGCCGACGGAGCGGTTCCCAAACCGCCGAAGCCGCGAGGATAAGCGTGCAATGGTTTTTAATTTGCCCGACTGGCTCTACGGCATCTTCTCGATCGCGTTCGCGGTGCTGATTGGCGTGGGTGGCCTGCTGGTCACTCGCAAATGGATATCGCGGCTGCACCTTAAGGCCTCACACAACGAAATTGTCAGCTATTACCTGAGCACGGTCGCCATCTTCTACGGCGTTATGCTGGGCCTGATTGCTGTCAGCGTCTGGGAGAGCTATAACGACGCAAAGACAGCTGTTGCAGCGGAAGTCGGCTCCCTGGCGGCCCTGTATCGCGACGTGAGCGGTTATCCGGAACCTGACCGCAGCGCGCTCCAGGCAGACTTGCGGGAATACACGCGGTATGAAATCGAAGTGGCCTGGCCAGAGCATCGCAGAGGAATCGTCAACCCAGGCGGAATTAAGCGCTTGTGGCTCCTCCAGGACAAACTGCAAACATTCGAGCCCAAGACGAAGGGGCAGGAGATGCTTCATGTTGAGACCCTGCACGCCTTCAACGACCTCATCCAGAAACGCAGTCTAAAGTTGGATACTGTCACATCGCATTTGGCCGGGCCTCTGTGGAATTTTGTCATCCTTGGTGCGGTGCTGAGCTTTGTCGTGAGCTGGTTCTTTCAAGTGAAGAGCTTCACCATGCATGTGTGGATGACGGTTTTCTTTGCCGCCCTACTGGGTATGGAGATCGACCTCCTGGTCATCATGAACCACCCCTATGGCGGCAGCCTCGGCGTCAGTCCTGAAGGCTTCCAAACCGTGTATGAAATGCTGATGCGGTAGATATGCCGAGCAAGAGCAACAAAACGGCGCCACCTAAGAAGTGATGGCAGTGGCCTACACGACCCTCGGCTACGGCGACGTAGTGCTGGCGCAGCCGTGGCGGCTGCTCGGACCGGTCGAGGGCTTAATGGGCGTCCTCATGTGCGGCTTATCCACGGGATACTTCTTTGTAGTCGTGAGCAGCATTCATCAATCGCGGCAAGTTAAGTCAAATGTTGTTTCGTAATTTGAGTATTTTCTCGCGCTGGCTACCAGTGACGAGTTTGGAAGGAACTGAAATCATGAAACGAATTCTGTTTTCGATGCTCCCCCTGATTTTCTTGCTCAGCTCTTCGGCAATTGCGCAGCAGAACCTGAAGCTTATCGTAGCCGGCCAGCCGGGCCAGGCTCCGATTGTCCAGATCAACGGCAAGTCTTATGTGGACATCGAAGCACTGGCGCGCCTCACGAACAGTTCCGTCAGTATCAAGGGGAATCAAGTTATCTTGACCCCGCTAGGTTCGGCCCCGAATACGCTGGCGGCGGACCACGAACCTTCCGCCCCTACCGGGCAGCTAAAGCTCGTCGCCGAGAGACAGCCAGTGGATCCCGACCCTTCGGAGCCCGCCGCGCAGGCGAAGGCGGCCACTTCCGATCAAGCGCCAGCGACCGCCGAGTCCGAGGCGGAGCGGACGGCGGCTTTAGCCAAAGCCGCGCAGAACCCTGTGGCTGACATGATCAGCTTCCCGATGCAGAACAACACCAACTTCGGTATTGGTCCGTATGGGCGTGATCAGGACGTCCTGAACTTTCAACCTGTCATCCCGCTTCACCTTACGAAGAAGTGGAACCTGATCACACGCACGATTCTGCCCGTCGTCTGGCAACCCAACCCTTCGCAGCCGAGCCAAGGTTGGTATGGCCTGGGAGACTTGAATCCCAGCCTCTTCTTCTCTCCCGCCAAGTCCGGCAAACTGATCTGGGGCGTTGGGCCAGCGCTGGTTTTTCCAACCGCCACCGCCGACCAGTTAGGACAGGGAAAAGTCAGCGCGGGCCCGGGTGTCGTCGCCCTCACCACTCCCGGTCACTGGGTCATCGGCGCTCTGGCGAACAATGTCTGGTCGTTCGCCGGTACGGGCAGCCGTCCGCCGGTCAATCAGTTCCTGTTGCAGTACTTCATTAACTACAACATGAAGGGCGGTTGGTACGTCACCACCGCGCCCATCATCACTGCCGACTGGCGCGCCAGCAGCGGCAACCAATTGACGCTGCCTTTCGGCGGCGGCTTCGGCAGAATCATGAAGATCGGCTTCCAACCCACGAACCTCCAGCTTCAGTTCTTTGGGAATGCCAAGTATCCCGCAGGGACGTTCTCCCTGGGGCATGCGGTTCCAAATTGCCCTCCTGTACCCCAAGTTCACCAAGGCGCAGGAAGAGGAAATGCTCAAGATGAAGCTCGAACAACTGCAAAAGGAACAGGAGCAGGGAGCACCGAAGAAGTGATTGGGGCGTGCCAAATCGTAAAATACGCAACACTTGCTAAACGAAGCTAAAATGCGGGGTAATTGCCGCACGCGCAGGAGAGATGCTATGAAGACCCGTCGCGCATTCATTTCAGCGTTGTTCTTTGTCCTCATTCTTGCAGGATGCACAAGTACCCCAACTTCTGCTCCTACCTCCGCCCAACCGGCCGCGACTGTTGCTGCTGATCCGCTTCCCTCCTGGAACGATGGGCCGGCGAAACAGGCGATCGTGGACTTCGTCAAAACCACCACGGACAAGAACAACGCGAAATTTGTCGCGCCGGAAGACCGCATCGCCACCTTCGATCAGGACGGGACGACCTGGGTCGAGCAGCCCATGTACTCGCAGGTATTGTTCGCCTTAGACCGGGTGGCCCAGATGGCGCCGCAGCATCCGGAGTGGAAGACCAAGATGCCGTTCAAGGCGATCGTCACCGGCGACAAGGCGGCGATGGCGAAGTTCACTCTGAAAGACCTCGAAGCGATCCTGGCTGTGACCTCCACCGGAATGACTGCAGACGAGTTTCCTCCGATGGTGAAGGACTGGATGGCGACGGCGAAGCATCCCAAGTTCGACAAGCCGTATCCGCAAATGGTGTACCAGCCGATGCTCGAAGTCATGAAGTATCTGCGCGACAACGGATACCGGACTTATATCGTGACAGGAGGTGGGCAGGCTTTCGTGCGCGCCTATGCCCAGCAGGTCTATGACATCGCGCCGGAGCAGATCATTGGCTCGGCCCTCGAGACTAAATATGCATACAACAAAGAGGGACAGGGCGTGCTGATGCGCGATCCGAAATTGCTGCTGAACAACAACTATGCAGGCAAAGCGCAAGATATCTACCTATTTATCGGAAAGCATCCGAAAGCGGCGTTTGGCAACACGGAGGGTGACCGCGAGATGCTGGAGTACACCCAGGCGAATGGCGGAGCTTCGCTGGAGATGCTGGTGCTGCATGACGACGCTGCGCGCGAGTACGCATATGGCCCGGCAAATGGACTGCCTGACACCAAGGTCGGAACCTTTAGCCAGGCCCTGTACGACGAGGCCAAGGCGAAGGGCTGGACCGTCATCAGCATGAAGAACGATTGGAAGCAGATCTTCGCCTGGGAGAAGTGACGCCGGTCGAGCACCTCGTCCGCAATCACTGCACGAATCAGGAATTTAGATTATTCTTTTGACCGAACCGAGCCAGCATCGCAATTTGGGCGAATAAAACCTTGGGATGACTGGGCGATCATCCTGGATAATTCTGCCCCATTCGGGGCTAACGAAACCTTAATAAGGAGTGCAGCATGGATTTAGGAGCAGGTGTTAGAAAACTGGCACTGGGAGCGCTTGCCATTTCCAGTTTTTTGCTGGTGGGTGGCGCAATCCCGAGCGCGGCACAGACCGCAGACAAACCCAACGTCGTCATGCTCATGACTGATGACACCGGATGGAATGATTTCGGTGCTTATTCAGGAGGTGGCGCAACCCTCGGCCATCCGACACCCAACATCGACAAGATGGCCAAAGAGGGCGCCGTCTTCACCAGTTGGTACGGCCAGGCGAGCTGCACGGCCGGACGCGCTTCGTTCATGACGGGACGTATCCCGATTCGCTCGGCACTGTCGATCGTGGTGGCTCCGGGCGACGAGAATTATCTCCGCCCTGAGACCCCAACCATTGCCGAATTCTTCAAGAAGAACGGCTACACGACATATTTCTCGGGCAAGTGGCACCTGGGCGATAAGCCAGTGGCTTACCCGACCAATCATGGCTTCGACGAGATGAAGGAGTTCGCCGCTTACTACGCCGGCGTCTATTCCTATCCTGATACTTCGAAGTGGTTCCATCCCTGGTTCCCGTCGTACAACCCGGACTTTGCGAAGATGTTCGACTCGGTGGTGAACCTGGCCGAATGGGAAGGCGTGGCCGGACAGCCCGCCACCAAGGTTGCCACGATCACCTATGACTATATGGCGACGATGGACGAACGGCAGGCCGACTACGCGGTTGACTACATCAAGACCCACGCCAAGAGCGGCAAGCCGTTCTTCATGGACGTGAACTGGATCAAGATGCACAACCCGACCAATGCGGCGCCGGATTTCCGCGGCAAATCGCATCTGGGCGACTATTCCGATTCGCTGATGGAAATGGACGCCGATATCGGCAAGGTGCTGGATGCCATCCATCAATACGCGCCCAACACCATCGTGATCCTGACCGCCGACAATGGCGCATGGCTCGATGCCTATCCCGATGCTGGAACCACTCCGTTCCGCGGAGAGAAGGGTTCGGCGTTCGAAGGTGGCTGGCGCGTGCCCGCCATCATGACGTGGCCCGGACACATTCCGGCGGGCGTGCAACTATGGCGAAATGATGTCGCACATCGATTGCTGGTCAACCCTGGCGGCGATGGCGGGCATCACTCCTCCGCCGCATGGCGAAATGAAAGACAACAACGGCAAGCCCATCTATTTCGACAGCATCGACAACAGCGCCTACATCCTGGGCAAGGCCCCGCATTCGGCACGGACCTCGTGGATCTACATCAATGGCGAGTATCTCAATGCCATCCGCACCGATATCGCCGGAGATCCAAACGAGCCGTGGCTAAACATCGCATGGAAGTTCATCTGGACTGCCAAGGACTCCTGGCTCGGACCCAGTCAGTGCGCTGGGCTCAATCCCCGCCGTGTACAACCTCACCATGGATCCATTTGAGAGATACGACATGATCTTCAACGGAGCCGAAGGTGAAATGAATGGGCTACGGACCTCGCCGGGACGGTACGCGGGCGAAGACAATGGCTGGTCGGCTGCGCTGTTTTCGGATGCGCTGATGGAGTTCGACAAGTCGCTGATGAAGTATCCGAGCATCCAGCGCTTCCCGGGCGGCGCCTCGAACGACCTGATACCGGATCTGCAGCATCCTAAGAACCCGCTGCCGCTGCTGGATCCCGAACAACCTGCCGAAAGCTGTTCCGTCGAGCGACTAGATCGCGGCTGAAGGCAGAACAAAAAGGGGCATGCGAGAAATCGCGTGCCCCTTTTTTTGCTTACTCCCGATTCGGGACGACATTCTTGTAAGGCAGTTCGAGATGATCCGTGACCTCGGGTTTTCACTAGCCGAAAACCGAGGTCGCGGACTATGCTTGCGGGTACCGCAAAAAGTGAGTTCCGCCGGCAGGCTAACTTCCTTCCCGCCTCGCCGATCACCGCCTCTGATGGGGTCCCTCCGCCCATCGCAACCCTCCCTCGCGGAGGCTAACTAGCACTATTAGCTATAGGAGATTTTGGTATGGATTTTGGTGCAGGAGTTCGAAAACTAACACTGGGCGCGCTTGCCATCTCCAGCTTTCTGGTGGCGGGTGGGGCGGTTCCCAGCGCGGCACAGACCAGCAAGCCCAATATCGTCGTCATCATGGGCGACGACATTGGCATTTGGAACATCGGCGCTTACAGCCGCGGCATGATGGCCGGACGTACGCCGAATCTGGACAAGCTGGCCGCAGACGGCATGCTCTTCACCGACTATTACGCGGAAGCGAGTTGCACGGCAGGCCGCGCCAACTTCATCACTGGCGAGCTGCCGATCCGTACAGGAATGACTACCGTCGGCCAGGCGGGCGCCAAGATCGGCATTCCGGCGGAAGCTGTGACGATCGCGACTGCGCTCAAGGGGATGGGCTATGCCACAGGCCAATTCGGCAAAAACCACCTGGGCGACCGCAATGAGTACCTGCCTACAGTCCACGGGTTCGACGAGTTCTATGGATACCTCTATCACCTCGACGCAATGGAAGACCCTTGCCATCGCAATTATCCTCCTGCGCTGAAAGACACGGTCGGGCCTCGGAACATGTTGCATACCTGGGCGACGACGGTGGATGACCCGACGGATCAGCCACGCTGGGGCAAGATCGGCAAACAAAAAATCCAGGACGATGGGCCACTTTGCCCGAAACGCATGGAGACCATCGATGACGAGATCCAGGCCAATGCCTTCACGTTCCTAGACAAAGCCAAGGCCGACGGGAAGCCGTTCTTCCTGTGGCTCAACCCGACGCGCATGCACGTGGTGACGCACCTGTCAGAGAAGTACGAAGCGCTACGCACGCCCGAGAATGGCTGGTCGATCGAAGAGGCCGGCATGGCTCAGCTCGACGACATCGTGGGCGCGACCATGCAGAAACTGAAGGATATGGGAGTTGACGACAATACCATCGTCGTCTTCACCACCGACAACGGCACAGAGAACTTCACCTGGCCCGACGGGGGACAGACTCCGTTCGCGGGCGGCAAAGGCACGGCGCTGGAAGGCGGCTTCCGCGTCACCGGCGATGATTCGCTGGCCGGGCAAAGTGCCTGCAGGAAAGGTTGAGAATGGAATCATCTCCGGCCTCGACTGGTTCCCGACCTTTCTGGCTGCGGCGGGCAATCCTACGATCACCGACGAGTTGCTGAAGGGCAAAGCGATCGGCGGCGCCACTTACAAGGTACACCTCGACGGCTACAACCAGATGGACATGATCACCGGGAAGGGCCCGTCGACACGACACGAGATCTTCTACTTCACCGAGAGCACGCTTTCGGCGGTGCGCATTAACGACTTCAAATATCGCTTCACCGATCAGCCGAATGGCTGGTTGGGTGCCACGGTCAAAGTGGACTGGCCGATCCTGGTGAACCTGCGGCTCGATCCGTTCGAGCGTACGGGGATGCCGACCGCGTCGGGCGGATCGCTGTTCTACAAGGACTGGTTCGAGTACGAGTTCTGGCGCTTCGTGTTCGTCCAGCAGGTAGTGGGGAAGCTTGCGCAGACCGCGCTCGAATACCCGCCGATGCAAAAAGGCGCGAGCTTCAACTTGTCGCAGCTGAAAGAAGAGCTCGACAAGAAGATTGCGGCGCACCAGGCCCAGTAATCAAACCCTCAACCGATCGGGCGGCTCCTACCGGGCCGCCCGGTTTCTTTTCGTCTTCCACGGGTAAGTGCCTAGCGGAGGACGTGGGTGTAATATCCGGGGAATAACAATCGAGGTGGCGGAGTTCCTGGTGAAACAATCGCTGCAAGATGGTTATACCCAGCCTGACTCGCGCATTCGTCCGCAGGTTTTCTTCGATCTGTTTCGCACCGCCAGTTCCCAACTGTTGATTCGGACCGGCGCGGCGGTTGCGGTGGCCTGGCTTCCACTGGCTGTACTTTGCTTGCTCCGTGGGAGCGCCGATTTCCTTTCGTTTCTGAGAGACTATGCCACCCAGTCGCGGTTTCTCATTGTGCTTCCGGTGTTGATCCTGGCCGAGCCGCCTCTACACGACCGCCTCGCCCGGGTGGCGCGTCATTTTGAAACCTTCCTGGTTCCGGATCAACAGCGCCCGAAGTTTCAGGTGGAATGGGCTTCCTTCGAAAGGTTACGGAATTCCATCTTTGTTCGCGTTTTATTGGTGGTTCTGACCTACGCGACTGCGGCCTGGCTGGGCCAATACCTGAGCCCGCATGGCGCCGAGTTTGTGCCCTGGTTGAAGGGAGGCGGAGGCTTTCGGTTTCTTTCACCAGCCGGGACGTGGGCGGTTTTCGTCAGCTATGCCCTTCTGCTTTACTTCACCTTACTATGGCTGTGGCGGCAGGTGCTGTGGACGCGGTTTTTGCATCAGACGACGCGGCTTAACCTTCGACTGATCGCGGCCCATCCCGACCACCTCGGAGGCCTGGGGTTTATCGAGGCCTCGCTTCGGGGACAGCTTCCTTTCAGCTTCTGCCTGGGCGTAGGGCTGGCGGGCGCGGTGGCCAACCGTGTTTTTAACGAAGGCGAAAGGCTGGTGGCCTTTCGTCATCTGCCGGTGATTCTGGCGGTTGCGGTATTACTGGTCTGTGTGGCGCCCTATTTTCTATTCAGCAGCATACTCATGCAGACCCGGCGGCACGGGATGTTTCACTATGGCGCGTTTGCGCGAGCGGTGGGCGAGCAATTTGAGAAGAAGTGGCTCGACCGGGCCGATAAGCTCGATGAAGAGGTTCTCGATGTCCCGGATTTTTCCACCACCGCCGACCTTTACACAATGGTCAGCAATATCGATAGCATTCGCGTGATCCCAGTGGGAATGGTCGACCTCTATGCGCTGATCGGTGTCGCACTGATTCCAGGAATTCCGGTGGTCATCGCTTCCATCCCGTTCGACACCGTCATCGAAGATGCTTTAAAGCTGCTATTCTGAGACTTACCGCACAAACTCGCCACTGTTCATTCCCGCGCCCCTCAAAGGCACGCCAGTGGTGACGATCGTCCAAAGTTGGAGGATTCCGATGCTCATCTTTCGCGCTTCGAGGAAAACAGGGATCTGTGTGCTCCTACTGGTGCTATCGGTCGCGACGCTGGTGTCTTGCGCGAAGAAGGAACCCGCATCCGCTTCAAGTACACAAACAGCGACCCAGCCGACATCGCCTGCGCTTACGGCCTCGTCACCTGACGAGCTTCCTGCGGCCTCCGCGGAGGTCAAGCTCCCACCCCTGTTTGGGCGGAGAACCGGCGATCTCGATGAGATGGCGAAGAGCCGCAACATTCGCGCGCTGGTGCTGATCAACCCCATCAGTTTCTTCTACGATAATGGGCATCCCAAGGGCGTCATGTACGAGGCGCTGGAGGAATTCCAGAAATTCGTCAACCAGAAGCTGAAGACGGGGACGCTGGACGTGAAAGTTACTTTCATTCCGCTGCGACCCGATCAGATGGAGGCGGCCCTGACGCAAGGCGCGGGAGACCTGATTGCTTACGGCGTCGTCATCACTCCCGAACGCGAACAGCAGGTTGCGTTTTCGACTCCCATCCAAACCGATGTAACGCAAATCGTCGTGACCGGACCGAACTTCGGCACGGTTTCGACGCTCGCGGACCTGGGCGGCAAAGAGGTATACGTCAACCCGTTGACCACGTATTACATCAATCTGCAGAAAGTGAATGAGACGCTGCAGAAGGAAGGCAAAACGCCGATCGTCATCAAGGCGGCCGACAAGAACCTGATGGACGACGACCTGGTGCAGATGGTGAATGCGGGGTTGATTCCAGCAACGGTCACCACGAAGCAACGGGCGATGCTGTGGTCGCAGGTGCTCGATAAAGTGCAACCACATCCCGACCTGGCGATCGCCAGCGGAGTTCAGATGGGGTGGGTGATGCGCAAGAACAACCCACAGTTCAAACAACTGGTAGACGAGTTTGTTTCATCCCACGCTGTGGGATCGTCGTTCGGGAACACCTTGCTGCGGCGCTACCTGCAAAACACCAAGTGGGTGAAGGACTCGACGTCCGGCGAGGAGATGAAGAAGCTGCAGACGAACCTCGACCTCTTCCAGAAATATGCCGGCGAGTATGACTTCGATTACCTGATGATCGCTGCCCAGGGCTACCAGGAGTCCTTGCTGGACCAGAGCAGACGAAACCCCAGCGGAGCGGTGGGCATCATGCAGGTGATTCCCAAATACGCGGCGGCGAATCCCATCAATATTCCCAGCGTCAACACGGCGGACACGAACATACATGCCGGGGTCAAGATGTTGCGCAACATCGATGACAAGTACTTCAACGATCCCAAGATCGACGCGATGAATAAAACGCTGTTCGTCTTTGCCAGCTACAACGCGGGACCGAACCGCATCGCGAGGCTGCGCAAAGAGGCACCTGACATGGGCCTCGATCCCAACGTCTGGTTCAACAATGTGGAACTGGTTGCGGCCAAGGACATTGGGCAAGAGACGGTGACCTACGTCTCTAATATCTACAAGTATTACGTCGCGTATAAGCTGGCGCTTGCGGACAAGCAAGCCAAGCAGCAGGCAGCAGGACTGACGGCGAAATAACGTCGTGCCCCGGGGTGGATCCGTCCGTTCGCAACGCGAAAGTTGGAGAGAGGAACATGACCAAGACAGCAGCCCAAAAAGCGCAGCGCAAACAGAAGGCCAAACACGAACTTCGCGAGTTGCTGGTGATCTTCCTGTACCTGGCGTTTTTCTTTTGCGCCCTCGTTACCTACAGCACGCTGCTGCTGCGTGAATATGACGTGAAGTATTGGAATTACGCGTTTGCCCTGATCAATGCCCTGGTGATCACCAAGGTCATCATGATCGGCGAATATGCTCACGTCGGCAAGAGAGGCGAAGGCAAGATGCTATTTCTATCGGCGCTCTGGAAGGCCTTTTTGTTCGGATTGCTGGTGTTCGCCTTTCACGTGGTCGAGGAAATCATTAAACGGCTGATTCATGGAGCCGACATGGCGACCGCATCCCGAAATATTCGGTTTGATGAGTTGGCTGGCCGCTGCATCGTCGTATTCTGCACCTTCATTCCACTGTTCGCGTTTCGGGAGTTCCGCCGCGTGTTGGGTGAAGACGAGTTTCACGCCCTGGTTTTCGGCAAGGAGAGCGGGAAATCGGCGACGGCTGCGGGCGACTGAGTCCGCCTTGACCGGCCTCGGCATTGATTGGCCGCCGCAAGAAATGACAGATGTTTCTCGCCCTCATCGGAGCCCATCAGCAGGTGTATCCTTTTCTTTCCGTCTCGCTGTAGGGGGATTATGTCTATGAATACGTCACCGATTCGACAGAGTCTGGCGGTTGCCCTTTGCCTCACCTTGGTCGCGATTACGATGCCAATCGATGCTGGCGCCCTGATGTTCTACCAGGGTCAGGAACCCACCGCCGGCACGTCGTCCCCGTCGGACTATTCGGGTCAGGGTGCACCGATGTCAGCGACTGAACTGCAGGGCCTGGTGGCCCCGATAGCGCTGTATCCCGATGCATTGGTTGCGCAGATTCTGAGCGCAGCTACCTATCCCGATCAAGTTGCCATTGCCAACAACTGGCTGCAGCAAAATAAGAACCTGACCGGAAGCGCCTTGATGCAGGCGGTCAACGGACAAACCTGGGACCCCAGCGTGAAAGCACTGACCCAGTTCCCTTCTGTGCTGGACAAGATGGCGCAAAGCCTGGCGTGGACCTCGCAACTCGGCGAGGCCTATCACAACCAACAGGCAGATGTGATGACAGCCGTGCAAACTTTGCGCGCGCAGGCGAAGGCCGCGGGAAACCTGAAGTCCGGCCCGCAAATCACGGTGGTGCAGCAGACGCCACAAACGATCGTCATTCAGCCGACGAATCCGCAGGTGGTGTACGTGCCGCAATACAACCCGACGGTGATCTACGGAACCCCATACGTCACGCCGGGCTACAGTACTGGCGACCTGGTAGCGACGAGGCTTACTGTCATTTGGAGCGGGCATGGCGGTCGGCGCCATGATGAGCGGAGGCTGCTGCGGATGGGGCTATAGCAGTTGGAACTGCAACTGGTACCACGGCGGCGGAGTGTACTACCACGGCGGAGCTTACTACGGTAACGCGGCATGGCATGGCGGCTATTACGGCGATTCTTATAACAACGCGTATCACAACAATAATTACAACCATGGTTACAACAGCAGCGGCTACCATGCCAACAACTACAACGGCGGCTACAACAGTAATGGCTACCACGCCAATAACTACACTCATAACACCAATGTCAGCGGAAACACGGTCAACGTAAACGGCGGAGGGGATCGCGCCAGTAACGACGCGGCCTCGCGCGGCTGGGGCGACAGCGGAAGCGGCCGCGGATCGACGGCTTTTAGCGGATTTGGCGACCACTCAGGCGGGTCCGGCGGAGGTGGATGGGGCGACCGATCGGCTAGCTCGCGCGGCTGGGGGAGCCGCGGTGGCGGAGGTGGATGGGGCGGCCGCAGCTTTGGTGGCGGTGGTTTCCGCGGAGGTGGACGGCGATAAGTTCGCTGCTTCGCCGCTTTTTTCAGGCAACAAGCATCATTTGTTTCAAAAACATAGCGTCATTCGAGACGCAGTAACTTAGTGTGGTGTTGGGAGAATCATATGGCACAGATACTCCGCCATCGGAAGTCAGTTTTGTCAGCCTGCTGGACAGCAGGTGTCGTCCTAGCTGTGCTCGTCTCGCTGGTTTCATGCACTAAAACTGAGAAGCCCGCGGCCACGGAAACCGGGCCCACGACGTTCGCGACTCCTGAAGACGCGGGCAAGGCCCTGGCTGGAGCAGTAAGCGCGGACGACCGCAATTCGCTACTAGCCATCTTTGGTCCGGGATCGGCAGACCTTATTTTTTCCGGCGATGCGGCGCAGGACAAATTGACGTTCGAGCATTTCACTGCGGCGTACAACGCGATGAACCGCTGGCGCAAACAGACCGATGGCAGCGAGGTGCTGGTGGTTGGGGCCGACAACAACCCCTTCCCTATTCCGCTCAAGAAGAACAGCTCGGGGAAATGGTACTTCGACACAGCCGCGGGGAAAGACGAGATCCTCTCCCGACGTATTGGAGACAACGAACTGGCTGCTATCGATGTGGTCGCGGCGATGGGCGCAGCACAGCAGGAATATTTTTCGCAACACCACGATGGAGTAAAGCAATACGCACAGAAGTTCATCAGCGACGAGGGGAAAGAGAATGGGTTGTACTGGAAGTCTCCTGAGGGCCAGCCCAAGAGTCCGCTCGGTCCGCTGGCGGCATACGCGGCGGCCACTGAGGGATTCACACCTGAGGCCGGCAAGCAGCAAGCTTTTCACGGCTACTTCTACCACATCCTCACCAAACAAGGCGCGGACGCCAAAGGTGGAGCCAAGGACTACGTTGTGAATGGCAAAATGACCGGCGGCTTCGCCGTCGTCGCCTTCCCGGAGCGCTACGGGGATACCGGAATCAAGACGTTCCTCATCAATCAGAATGGCGTGATGTACGAAAAAGACCTGGGCAAGGACTCAGCCTCGCTGGCGAAAGCGATGACAGAGTTCAATCCGGACAGTTCGTGGAGCCCGGTATCTAACTAATCGCGCCAGATGTTCACGCGTCACAGACGCCAAACAATCGGCTGGATACGATTTGACAGGCTGGTTGTTTGCGGATGAAGACTCTTCCCACCACAATTTCGCCAACGACTCGAGGCGGAGCTCGCCGTTTTCACACCATGGTGAAACCGACAGGTTCCATCTGCAACCTCGATTGCTCCTATTGTTACTACCTGCACAAGCAAGAATTGCTGGGCAGCACGTCGAAATTCCGGATGTCCGACAAGGTTCTGGAAGCCCATATCCGGCAATACATCGAAGGCCAGGACGGGACGGAAGTCGTTTTTAGTTGGCAAGGCGGTGAGCCTTCCCTGCTGGGTATCGAGTTCTTCGAAAAGGCGGTTGCGCTGGAGCAGAAGTACAAGAAGCCGGGACAGCGCATCGAGAACGATCTACAGACGAATGGGACGCTCATCGACGAGGACTGGTGCAGATTTCTCAAGAAGCACAATTTTCTGGTGGGCCTGAGCATCGACGGGCCAGAAGAGTTGCACGACGAGTATCGGGTCACCAAGGACGGCAAGCCGACGTTTAAGAAAGTCTTTGCGGCCAGCCAGTTGCTGCGTCGCTTCGACGTCCCTTTCAGCTCGTTGACCGTGATTAATCGGCGCAATGCGAAGCGTCCGCTGGATGTGTATCGCTTCCTGAGTCGAGAAATCCGTCCGTGGCAAATTCAGTTCATTCCGTGTGTCGAGCCGAAGGTCTTCCATAACATCGCGCCGCAGAAATGGGATCCGGCGGACACTCCGGCAATGGGTTCGGCGGCGGCACGCCCCGGAAACCCCGATTCGATGGTGACGGATTGGTCGGTCGATCCCGATGACTGGGGAATGTTCCTGTGTAAGGTTTGGGACGACTGGTACAGGCGCGACTACGGCAAGGTCCACGTCAATCTGTTCGAGACGGCGGTGGCGCAATGGATGGGCCAGCCTTCGCAACTCTGCATTTACCATGAATTCTGCGGCAAGGGCATGGCGATCGAGCATGACGGCAGCGTGTATTCGTGCGATCACTATGTGTATCCGGAATACAAGTTGGGCAACATCGCAGAAACTCCTCATGCGGACCTGGCGTTCTCGTTTGAGCAGCAAGAATTCGGGTTCGCTAAGTTCAACAGCTTGCCACCGCAGTGCCGCAACTGCCAGTATTTATTTGCCTGCAATGGCGAATGTCCCAAGAACCGGTTCATTCGAACACCGGAAGGCGATCCGGGCCTGAACTACCTGTGCAGCGGGCTGAAGAAGTTCTGGGCACACATTGATCCGGCAATGCCCGAGATCTTGGGGCGCGTGGCGAAGGACAATCGCAGTTAGCCGAGCGCCAAGCCGTATTAACGCTGCTCGGGACGCGGCTGTTAGCAACCTCATCCCGTCAAAGACCTGACAAGCTATTTTTCAGACTCCCTATCTGCCATCATTGCTAAGCGCAAGTTGCCCTATAATTTCATGTTCGCCCATCATGCGAGGCCGGTTGCATGGCGTTGCGTGGCCATCAACTATGAAGCCAACCAGCACAGACAAGAAAGAGGCTGAAGGTGCCGCAAAATCCAGAAAGTGCTCGACTTGAACAAGCCCGCAGCTCTAACACGCCGTGGAGAAAATGGGGGCCATACCTAAGCGAGCGGCAGTGGGGCACGGTTCGCGAAGACTACAGCACTGACGGCAACGCCTGGGACTACTTCAGCCACGACCAGGCTCGCTCCCGCGCCTACCACTGGGGCGAAGATGGTATTGCCGGGGTCAGCGACGACAAACAACAGTTGTGCTTCAGCCTGGCGCTATGGAACGGCGAAGACCCGATCCTTAAAGAGCGGATGTTCGGCCTGACGAACAGCGAGGGCAATCATGGCGAGGACGTCAAGGAATACTATTTCTATCTCGACAGCACGCCCACGCACTCGTACATGAAGTTCCTGTACAAATACCCCCAAGGCGAATTTCCCTACAGCAACCTGGTTGAGACCAGCAAACGGCGTGGGCGAAACGACATGGAGTACGAACTGCTGGACACCGGCATCTTCAATGAAGATCGCTATTTCGATGTTTTGGTGGAATATGCCAAGCAGAGCCCGGAGGATGTTCTCGTCGAGATCGGTGTCACGAACCGAGGGCCCGAGCGGGCCAGCTTGCATGTACTGCCGACGCTGCTGTTTCGCAATACGTGGACATGGTGGCCTGGCACATCGAAGCCGTCACTGAGGCAGGTTCCTGCTTCGAAGGGCACGTCGGCGATCGCTGCCTCTCACCCGGATTTGGGAGATCGCTATCTATACTGCGAAGGAGACGTTTCGCTACTGTTCACGGAGAATGAAACCAATAACGAGCGGATCTTCGGCAAGCCCAATGCTTCGCCGTTCGTCAAAGACGCCTTCCATCGTTACGTGATTCACGGCGATCGGAATGCGGTCAATCCTTCTAAGACGGGAACGAAATCCGCTGCCCACTATGAGTTGAGTGTGGATCCCGGCAAGACGGCGACCATCCGTCTGCGGCTGAGCGATCAGGCGCCCGATGCCGTTGGCGATCCGTTCAAGACATTTGACTCAACCATGAAGACCCGCCACAACGAGGCCGATGAATTCTACAAATCGATCACCCCCAAACGAGTCGGTGAGGACGAGGCGCTGGTCATGCGCCAAGCGTTGGCGGGAATGCTCTGGTCCAAACAGTTTTTCTTCTTCGACGTGGACAAATGGCTCGATGAACACGGTATCGATCCGTTGAAGCCGGGCGGGCGCTTCGTGCGGAACCGCGAATGGTTTCACATGATCAATCAGCATGTCATCTCGATGCCCGACAAGTGGGAGTATCCATGGTATGCGGCGTGGGATTTAGCTTTCCACACTATCGCTCTGTCTACGGTCGATACGGACTTTGCCAAAGAACAGCTGGACCTGATGCTGCAAGAGTTTTTCATCCATCCGACCGGTCAGATTCCGGCGTATGAGTGGAACTTCAGCGATGTCAATCCTCCGGTGCATGCCTGGGCCTCCATCTTTCTGTACCGGACGGAACAAGCTCTAAGAGGCAAAGGTGACATCGAGTTCTTAAAACGGTCGTTCGCCAAACTGATGCTGAACTTCAGTTGGTGGGTTAACCGCAAAGACCGCTTTGGTAACAATTTGTTCGAAGGCGGGTTCCTGGGCCTCGATAACATCGGCGTCTTCGACCGCAGCGCGCCATTGCCCACCGGCGGCAGCCTAGAGCAGGCGGACGGCACCGCGTGGGTCTCCATGTTCTCCCAGAATATGTTCGAGATTGCGGTGGAGTTGGCGGCTCATGACAACTTCTACGAAGACATGGCCATCAAGTTTGCGGAGCATTTCATTTGGATCGCTGTTGCCATGAACCAGATGGGACCCGCGGGCATGTGGGACGAGGAGGACGGCTTCTACTACGACGTGCTGCGCCTGCCGGATGGCAGTTCCAGCAGGCTCAAGGTGCGTTCCATGGTGGGCCTCCTTCCCTTGTGTGCCACCACCGTCATCGAACCGTGGCAGCGGGAGCGGGTGCCGCGAATGGTGAACGTCTTGCAGCAGCGCTGGGAACGTATGCCCGATCTGCGCAATAGCATTCATCCAACCGGCAGGGCGTATCTCGGGTACGGGGACCGCGGCATTGCGGCGCTGGTAAACCAGGACAGGTTGCGCCGCATTCTGACGCGCATGCTCGACGAGAACGAATTCCTCAGCCCTTACGGAATCCGGGCTCTCTCCCGCTACCATCAGGACCATCCTTACGTGGTGAATGTCGGGGGCCAAGAATACCGGGTCAATTATCTTCCTGCGGAGTCTGATACCGGCATGTTCGGCGGCAACTCGAACTGGCGCGGGCCTGTCTGGATGCCGGTGAACGCGGTGCTGATCCGCGCCTTGTTGTCGTACTACCTTTATTATGGCGACAACTTCAAGATCGAGTGTCCCACCGGTTCGGGCAAGTTGATGAACCTGTTCGAGGTGGCACACGAGATCTCCAATCGGTTGACCCGGATCTTTCTACGGGACCAATCGGGCCGGCGGCCGGTGTTCGGAGGCACGGAGAAGTTCCAGACCGATCCGAACTGGAAAGACAATATCCTGTTCTACGAATATTTCCACGGCGACAACGGCGCTGGTTTGGGTGCCAGCCACCAGACCGGCTGGACCGGCGTAGTGGCGAAGCTGATCGAGGTGTTCGGCCACCTCGATGCGCAGCAGTTGCTGGATGCGGGAAAAGAAGGCGCATTCACGAAGGGTTCCTGAGTGCTGGCGGCACGCCGCCCGGCGGACCTCAGGGGATGGTCACGATTCCAGAGGGCGAGAGGCCCGTTGCGGCGGGCGCCTGTGCTGTCAGCGTACCGTCGACCGCGCCGATGCGAAAGATCGAAACGGTGTTCGAACTCTGGTTCACTATATAAAGGAATGTTCCACCGGGATCGACCGTCATGGCGACCGGCTGTGCTCCTGACGCCAGGTTAGGCCCGATCGAGAGAAGGCTGCCGTCGGATTTGAGGGCGAATTGCGAGACCGTTCCGTCGCCCTGGTTGGCAACATACAAGTATCTGCTGTCGGGGGTGAGTACGATGCGGGTGGGCTGGCTGCCGCTGGCGATGGGAGCAGGCAGCAAGGCAACGAGATTGCCCGAGGCTTGATCAATGGCATACGCGGTGATGCCACTGACTCCGTCGGCGAGATAGGCAAACCTCCCAGTCCGCTCAATCGCGACGAACTGCGACCCAGCGCCCGGTGCGGGAAGAGCGGTGCCGGCGTCTACCAGCGTCCCGTTGTTAATGTGAAAGACTTCCGTTCCCGCAGCGCCCATTGCGACATACAGGTTGCGTAAGAGCGGATCGACGCAAGCCGTGAGGGGAGGAGCGGGCGTGACTCCATAGCTCGGAGCGGGGCCTGATGACGCGACTGCAGTCAACGCTCCGCCATTGATGGAAAAAGGCCAGATTGTATTCGAGGCCGTATCGACAGAAAACAAATACTTCCCGGAGCTGTCGACTGTAAGGAAGGCGGTTTGTCGTCCCGCGCCGTAGGGAGAACCGCTGATTGCCGTCAGGCCGCCAGCGACAGCATCCACCGAGAATGCGGAGATGAGACCGCCGCGGCTGCCAACGTAGAGATACTTCCCCGCTCCCTCAGTGCTTACCGAAGTTGGGCCGGGTGGCACCCGAATCAACGACAGATCAAACGTAAGCAGGTTGCCGTTGGTGGAAGCAACGGCATAGCCCGTCAGGGTTTGCCCATCGCCTGTTCCATAGTTGGATACGTAGGCGTGGCTGGCGCTCCCGCCAGGTTGCCCGGTGGGGTTGGAGTTCGCAGTATTGCTGCCACAGGAGCTAAACAGCAATGTGAGCGCAGCCAGGAATACTGCACACGAAGAGCAGAAGAAGTTACTGCGGCGGTCAGATTCATTCGGACAGGTCATAGGACAAAGCGGGCATGAGTTTCCTGCCACTAATAGCCTCGTCGTATACATCGTCAAGAATCGACGCTTTTATTAGAGAACCACTTAACCAATCGACACTATCAGTCGATAAGGAAAGTTAGGCGGAGTCAAGACTCTTGACCACTAGCTATGTTACGGACGAGGCGGCGCGTGGTTACTTTAGTTTTCAGAGACACAGCTTAATCTTCGCAGCAAAGTCTCCAGTGTTGGATAGCCAGTGTTTGGATAGAGAGGTGGTGCGGCTGGAGACAGACATTCGTTGCACCACCGTTCATCACAAAAGGCGCGAGAGACAAATCGCCAAGATTCACAGCCTAGAACGCATTGATAGAACCTGAGAGTTATGGCTGAACGATTGCCGGAAGACATCGCGGCACTTTGTAATCACGCGGGCCTTGATTCTTCGCACTACAAAGAGTTCACGGCGCAACGTAGCCCCGGGACCGCGGCCGCTGCGATTCCCGATCCCGTCGAGCTCCCGCAAAACACCTCGGCAAAAGAGGAGTTCCGCCCCGATGCGGACTCGGAAAGCACTGAATCCTCCGAACCCGGCTTCCGGCGCCAGGAAGCTGCTTCGCAGCCGGCCGATGCCGGCTTTCGGAGAGTGGCCTCGCGCGCAGAACCAGAAGGGCATGAATCTCCTGCGGGCACGGCAAGTAGCAATCTACTCGAGCTTCCCTTACCTGCTCACCGAGGCTATCCGGCGGGTCGTTCATTACCGGCGATGGCGGAGAATCCCCGTGCAATTCACGATCGTTGGCCAGCAATCCAGGACGTGTTTTCACGGGATACAGTTGGTCAGACCGGTGCGGTAGTCGCGCACACACTGCCTCCGGGATCGATTTCGATCTTCGCAGCCGCCGGTGGAGTGGGGAAGACCACGATCGCAGCTACGCTGGCGAGAGTCCTTACCGCCATGGGCGAAAGCATTTTGCTAGCGGGACTTTCCCCTGACAGCCTTCTTCCTTTGTACTTTGGAGCGCGTAGTGTAGGCGGCAGTGCGCTACGCAGTTTCCTGATGCCGGGCGACCGCAGGCAGGGGTCGCTTCATCTTTATCTGGACTCCTTGTCATCGACACGCCGGGGCGGTGGCGACGCCGGCGTGGAACTGCTGGACCGTTTGTACTCACAGTCCGACGTGGTAAACAACGACATCGACCGCGCATTGCTGGTCTTTCCCTCAGTTGAGCCGGAGGGTCTCATTCCGCTTCTGGCCGGCACCAGCCTGTGTCTGGCAATCATCGTGCCTGATCTGGCTTCTGCCGTCGGTGTGGGGAAAATCATGCGGTTTTTCCAGCAGCACAGGGACCGCCTGACGTCACCTTACTTCCTAATCAACAAGTTCGATCGCACGCGGGTTCTACATCAGGAAATGTACAGCCGGCTGAAACAACAAGTGGGAGAACGCCTGCTCCCCCTGGTCATCCGCCGCGGCGATGAAATTCAAGACGCCTTGGCGGCGGGAACGACCATCATCGACTACGCTCCCGCCAGCGGGATGGTGCAGGACTTTCAGCACCTTGCGGAGTGGATACTCGGTCATCCCAGCGCGCAAAGGGCAGCCCGGCGATGACCGATCCAAAGCAGAACAGCCACGCGGCATTGAAAAGAATGGCCGGGGTTTTCGCGGTGATTGGATCGGTTTTTGTACTGGGAATGCTGGCCGTAGTTCCGCTGGCCTGGCGGTCGCAAGCGGTCGTAGGCGTGATTCTTTTCGTCGCCGGATGGTTTCTCGACCGGAGGTCGTCAAGCCATCGCATCACGCTGGTGCTAGTGCTGCTTTCAACCTTTGCCACGACTCGCTACGCCTACTGGCGCATCTGGCAAACGGTGAGCTACGTGACGCGCGGCGAACCGGTCCACTGGCTCGACCTTTTCTTCGTCTGCCTCCTGTTGCTGGCGGAATGCTATGCCTTCCTCGAACTGTACCTAGGGTTTTTCCAGACGTCATGGCTGTTGCATCGCAAGCCGATGCCGTTGCCCGAAGACGTGGGGGACTGGCCGTCCGTCGATGTCTACATTCCAACCTACAACGAACCTCTCGAACTAGTGCGCCGTACAGTGCTGGCAGCAATCAATATCGATTGGCCGGCGGACCGGTTTCACGTTTACATACTCGATGATGGCAACCGCGAGGCCTTTCGCCTGTTTGCCGCAGAGGTCGGATGCGGCTACATCTCACGGCCAGTGCACAGCCATGCCAAGGCCGGCAACATCAATTACGCGCTGCAGCAGACGCAGGGCCGGTACATCGCCATTTTTGACTCCGACCACATTCCCACGCGTTCCTTTCTGCAGATGACGGTGGGCTGGTTTCTGAAAGACAGCCGTCTTGGGCTGCTGCAGACTCCTCACCACTTCTATTCACCCGATCCGTTCGAGAGGAACCTGGATCAGTTTCGCCGGATTCCCAATGAAGGGGAGTTGTTCTATGGCCTGGTGCAGGACGGGAATGACTTCTGGAACGCTACGTTCTTCTGTGGTTCCTGCGCCGTGATTCGCCGCCCGGCGCTGGAGGAGATCGGCGGCGTAGCGGTCGAGACGGTTACCGAAGACGCGCATACTTCCCTGCGCATTCAGCGTAATGGCTGGAACACGGCTTACCTGAACATTGCGCAGGCGGCGGGTCTGGCCACGGAGAGTTTGTCGAGCCATATCGGACAGCGCATCCGCTGGGCGCGTGGCATGATTCAGATTCTGCGCACCGACAACCCGCTCTTCGGGCGGGGACTGAAATTTCCGCAGCGGCTCTGCTATTTCAACGCGATGCTGCATTTCCTGTATGCGGTGCCGCGGCTGATCTTCCTCACTTCCCCGCTGGTTTACCTGTTGCTGGGGCGGTCTAACTTCTTCGGGTTCTGGCTGACGATTGCGATGTACGCCTTTCCCCACATCCTGCTGTCGAACCTGACCAACTCGCGCATCCAGGGTGAGTTCCGTTTCTCGTTCTGGAACGAAATCTACGAAACCGTGTTAGCACCCTACATTTTGTTGCCGACACTGGTGGCGCTGGTGAGTCCGAAGCGCGGCACATTCAACGTTACGGCCAAGGGCGGATTGGTGGCGGACTCATACTTTGACCGCCGAATTGCCATGCCCTACCTCGCGCTGCTCGGACTCAACGTCTTGGGTCTATTGGTGGCAATTCCGCGCTATTGCATTTGGAATGCCGACCGGCCGGGCACGGTACTGCTGAACGCTATTTGGACTGTCTACAACATCATGATTCTGAGCGTGGCGACGGCGGTCGCCCTGGAATCACAGCAGCGGCGGGGCGATGTTCGGGTCGAGGTCGAAGCCGGCTTCAAGTTGCTCGGCGACGGCGGACAGGTTATCAGCGGCAGCACGATCGACATGTCCAGCAGCGGGCTGCGGGTGGAACTTTACGACCCGTGCCAACTGCGAGCGGGCGATGATGGTGAAGTTTACGCTCTCGGCAGCGGGCACTGGGGAGTTCGCCTTTTCCGGAACCGTGATATCGCGGAAAGACCTGGAGATCCGCGTCAAGTTCAATTCTCTGACACTTCCGCAGGAAGAAGGGCTAACGCGGATCATCTATTCCCGCGCCGATACCTGGCTTAGCTGGCGCGACAAACGCGATATCGACCATCCGCTCAACAGCCTGATGCTGATTGGAGTGGTGGCCTGCCGCGGACTAGTGATGGCGGCACGGGGACTCTTTTCCGAAGGTCTGGGCAGCCACGAGGATGCGCCGCAAAGTCGCTCGGCTCCCGGCAAGAACGCGGCCGTGGCCAGCGGCACACTACCGCTGCTGCTTCTGGGAGCCCTGTTGATACTTCCCTGGGGACGCAGCGATGCGCAGGCAGTTGCAGCGGTGCCGCAGGTGACGGCCGAGAGCACAGCTATGGTGCGGCATAGCGCGGCCATGGGAGATTTCGATGAGGTGTATGACCTGACGGCACTTGGGCATCCCAAGCCGGTGCTTCTGCGCGGAGCGGCAGGGTCATTTCGCCTCGACTTCGGCATCCCGATCACCAAGGTTGTAAGCGAAGCGACCTTGTTGCTGCGATATCGGGCAGCACCAGAGCTGGTCGCGAGCGAGAGCCATCTTGTGCTGTTGCTGAATGGAGTCGAGGTGGAGACGATTCCCCTCGTGTCCTCGGGAACGGAAGCCGCTACCGAGGTGCGAGTAACCCTTCCGGCAGAATTATTGGGCAGCGACAACGAGCTGGTATTCGATTTGAAGGGCACCTTGAGTCACGATGCTGCAGATTCACAATCGCCGGTGCTCACCAGGATCGAACGCGACACCCAACTTCAACTATCAGGGAAACTGCTGCCTCTGGCTAACGATCTTGCGTTGCTTCCGGCGCCATTCTTCGATCGCGCCAATAGCAGGCCCGTCCAGTTGCCAGTCGTGTTCTCGAGCCGGCCGTCTTTATCGATGATCGAGGCTGCGGGAATCGTGGCTTCTTACTTCGGAGTACTGGCGGATTATCGCGGCGCGCACTTTCCCGTTTCCATCGGCACCTTTCCGGCAGGAAACCTCCTGTGTTTTCTCGACCGTTCCACGGGCTCTTTCGCTGGACTGGATCTCGAGCAGCTGCATGGACCGGTGATCGCCATGCGCAACAATCCCAGCGACCTCTCGGGCAAGTTGCTGATCGTGATGGGAGACAACAGCGAGGAGATGCTGACTGCCGCCAAGGCGTTAAGCCTGCACCAGTTTGTGCGGGCGGGGGACGCCTCGACGATTACTGACTTTCATATGCCGCGACCGATGGTGGAAGGCAGCGCACCGCGTTGGCTGCAAACCAACCGCGTCACTCCGCTGGCAAACTACGCCTTGCCCGAACAATTGCAGGTGTATGGCACGGGTACGGTCGAGATTTACTTTCGCGTGCCTCCTTATCTGCACTTCGCAGCGCAGGAAACAGTACCGCTGCGGCTCAACTACCGTTATCACGGCGTCCGTTCCGGCCACAAGGGAAACATCACCGTCAAGCTGAACGGAACATTTGTGGCTTCGGTGGAGCTGCCGCCGGATGGGCAAAACGAAAGCACTGCCTTGTCGAGAACCCTGCCGGTGAACGTGCAGGTGCTGAGCCGGTTTGGCAATACGCTGACCTTCGATTTTTCTTTTGGGAACGAAAAGCAGACCACAGATGTTGCGAAGTCCCCCGCGCTTTACGGAGCCATCTTGAAGGACTCAACGCTCGACCTGCGGGGTGTAGCTGGATTCGCAGAGATGCCAAACCTGGCCCTCTTCGGTGAAGCTGGGTTCCCGTTCACCGCCTATCCCGATCTCTCACGCACTGCCGTTGTGCTGCCCCGCGTGCCCACGGCTGAGCAGATTGCACTTGCGCTAGGTACGCTCGCGAGTATGGGGGGGCGCACCGGTAGCCCTGCAGTCAGGGTTGCGGTGGTTGATTCGGAACACCTGTCCGACGTGAGCGACCGGGATCTGTTGGTAATCGGAAGCGGACGGGATCAGCCGCTATTTCGGAGTTGGCCGTTGCCAGTACGGATTGACAGCGATGGATTTCAGCTGGCCGACGTGCGGAACCCGCTGGATCGGGCGACGCTTTGGCTGCATAGTGGCTACCGCGCGGGGCGCCAGCAACTAGCGGAAGTTTTGGGAGCGGCGAATCCTCCCGAGGCAGGAGCGATGGAGATCGAGTCGCCCGAACGACGTGGACAGACGGCGGTGCTGCTCGGCGTCGGTAAACCCTGGTGACGTAGAAGGCCTGTCGTCCATCCTGATGCCCGCGACCACCAGCAACGGACTGACGGGAAATGTCTGCTTGCTGACCGGTGACGATTTCCGCTGCAGCGACTTGAGCTATCGGTCGTACTTCATCGGCCGACAGAGTATGTATGGATGGGCCAACTTCTGGCTGGTGCGTTATTACCTGCTGGTTCCCTTGCTGGTTGGGTTGGTGGTGTTTGTGCTGGCGGGCCGACTCAACGGATGGTTGCAGCGCCGGGCTGTTTGGCGCCTGCAGGAGCATCCATCGTGAGAAGACGAGTTCAACTCGCGTTGCTGTTCGCTGCTGTATTTGCTGACTCTCGTTCTGGCTACCGCGGGTGCGCAGGAACGACAGGCAGCCCGCACTGTCGAGATGTGGCCGCTATGGGAAAGCTATAAAACGCATTTCTTCGATGGCCATGGCCGCATCATCGATCACGACGACGGTGACCGCACCACCTCGGAGGCGCAGGCATATGGCATGTTCTTCGCTCTGGTAGCGGATGATCGCGAATCCTTCGACCGAATTCTGCGCTGGACACAGAACCATCTGGCCGACGACGATCTCACGGCACAATTGCCAGCCTGGTTATGGAGCGAGAAGAAGAACGGAACGTGGGGGGTTGTGGATGCGAATCCCGCCTCCGATGCCGACCTCTGGATCAGTTACACACTGTTACAAGCTGGGCGGCTGTGGAGCGAGCCACGCTATACCGAACTCGGGAAGGCGATGCTCACCTTAGTGGAAGAGACAGAGATCGCCACGTTGCCGCATTTCGGACCGTTTCTGGTGCCCTCCAACAACGGTTTCACAACTCAGCAAGAAACCATCCTGAATCCGAGCTACCTTCCTCCGCAGCTTATTGCCGCTTTCGCGCATGTCTCGCCGAACAGTGTATGGCGCAAGATGTCGGAATCCCTGCCGAGCTTTCTCCAAGCTAGTTCGAGGCGCGGCTTCGCCATGGATTGGGTTGCCTGCGATGCCGGCGGCATCATCGCGGCGGTGCCGGGTCCGGGAAAGATCGCGGGTGGAAGCTACGATGCCATCCGAGTCTACCTGTGGGCCGGAATGTTGGCCAGTGATGCGTCCGGGAGAAGCGAGATTCTGCATTCGCTCGCGGGAATGGCCACGTATCTGTCAAAAACATAATTCTCCTCCGGAGCGCGTAGGCGACGACGGGCAAGTACTGAGTGGCAATGGCAATGTGGGATTTTCGGCGGCGGTGATTCCCTATCTGTCAGCGCTTGGCCAAGCGGCTCCGCTGGTGGCGCAGAAGTCGAGACTGCTGGAGGACTTCGATGTAACGACAGGACTGTTCGGCAAAGACCATCGCTACTACACGCAGAATCTTGCGCTGTTCGCCACAGGATGGCTGGAGCAGAGATTCCGATTCGAGCGCAATGGCGACCTGACGGTTGGCATGGAGTAAGCCATGAAACGTATGCAGCGTTCCCTATCGCTGGTGCTCGTACTGGTGGTACTCGCGGCCGCATCGGATTTGCCGCTTCGACTGCGACCGATCTGCTGTTGGCCAAAGCCCGGTCGCTCGAGGGACGCGGGCTGATGGACCTGGCCGCGCAGAGCTGGCAGCAGGTACTGATGTCAAATCCGAACCAGCCGGAGGCCTTGGCGGGATTGGCGCGATGGGCCAAGCAAAACGGACGCGTCGAGGAAGCCAACCAGTACCTGGCGCGTCTGCGGAAGGTCAATCCCCAAGATCCCGCCATCGCGAACGTGGAAGCGATGAAGGTCACCGGTCCAAAACAACGGGCTCGTCTGGAAGAGGCAGGGCGGCTGGCACAATCGCATCAGTATGAGGCGTCGCTGGCCATTTATCGCGAGGTGCTGGGGGACGATCCTCCACCGGGAAGCTGGGCTATTGCCTACTATGAGACGGAAGCCGCCACGCCCGACGGTTACGACCACGCGGTAGCCGGCATCAAGAAAATGTCAGAACGTTTCCCAAGCGACCAGCAGTATCGGCTGTCGCTGGGTCGATTGCTGACCTACCGACCGGACACGCGGGCAGAGGGCATTCGAGTATTGTCGTCAATTCCAGCAAACAGCGCAGCCGGTGACGGCGCGCGCAAGGCGTGGCGGCAGGCCCTGGTGTGGGACGGCACGAGCCCGTCGAACCAGACCTATCTGCGCGAGTATCTGGCACGGTTTCCCGATGCTGAATTGCAAACCTATCTGACGAAATCGATGTCGGCCGCGGCCATCGCTGCTGCCGATGCCGCTCCGCCTGCAGGGCGTGGAAGAGAAGCGCGGCTACGCGGCATTGAACGCGGGAAACCTGGCAGTGGCGGAAGCGAACTTTCAGGAGGCGCTGAAGCGTAATCCCAAGAGCGGTGGCGCGCTGTCGGGAATGGGGTTTGTGCGCCTGAAACAGGAAGATTTCGACGCCGCCATCGAATACTTTGAGAAAGCGAGAGCCGCATCACCAGCGGATGCGGCAAAAATCGCTCCTTTCCTCGCCACAGCGCATTTCTGGAGCGTGATGCGAGCGGGCAACAATGCTCTGACGGCCAATCAACCGGAGTTGGCGCGAGATTATTTTCAGCAGGCCATGAAGCTGCGCCCCGACAATCTCGAAGCTCTGCAAGGGTACGCCGGAGCCTTGATGGCGGCGGGCGATCCGGCGCCGGCGGTCACGATTTACCGGCGCATGACGGAGATCTCACAGGGCAATGTGTCGGCGTGGCGAGGACTGATCCGGGCACTGTACGAATCGGGAGATCTTAAAGGAGTGAGCGACGTGCAATCGCGGATGCCCGCAGGCGTGAAGATGGATTTGTCGAAGAACATTGACTACCTGGCGCTCCTGGTTTCCATCTACGCAGCGCAGGGACGCGACTCGGAAGTGCAAGGGGTGGTGCAGGAAGCGCTGCTGATGGCCAATTCGCGGGATGGCGTAGCTGCAGCCAAAATCGAGCTGCAGTTCGCTGGCGTGCTGATGCAGAACGGACAGACGCAGCGGGCGACGGCCCTTTACCAGCGAGTGGCGGACCTGAATCCCGATGATGTCGGTGCATGGCAAGGCTTGGTATCGGGGCTGCTACAGATGCACGACTATAGTCGGGCCGTGGCGGCGGTCAAGCGGATTCCGAAAGGGACGTACGAATCGGCAATTCGTAGTCCCGACTTCCTTCTGCTTATTGCCGCGATTTATGAAAATCAGGATCAGTACGATGCGGCGGAAGAGTTTGTGCAACGGGCCGTCGACCTGGAGTCAAAGGGAGGGCACACACCCTCGGTTGCCACTCAGGTAGCGTTGGGCAACATCTGGCTGAAGCAGAACCGCATAGGAGAGGCGAACAATCTGTTTCGTACTCTCCTGCAGAAGAACCCCGAAGACGCTCAAGTGTGGATAGGCTACATTGCTGCCCTGCATCAGCAAAAGAACGACGCAATGGCATTCGAAGTCTCGCAGCAGATGCCGGAAGCGATGCAGGCACAGCTCAAGAAGGATGTTGGATATCTCAGCCTCATGGCGAGCGTAAATAGCGCCTTGAAGCAATTCGACGAAGCGCAACGGCTGTTGCGGCAGGCGATGTTCCACTATGAATTGATGCGACAACCGGTTCCGGTTGATCTCGAATTGCAGATGGCATGGTTACTGCTCGATTCAGGGAACAACGATCGCGAGTTGTACTCGCTGCTGACCCAAGCCACGATCCGGCGCGATCTGAACGCTCTCGCAACGAATCGCCTTCCTTGATATCTGGGCAGACTGGAGTCTTCGTCAGGCCGAGGCGGCACGTGTGGCAGGCGATGCGAACCGCGAAATCGCAATTTTGCAAGCTGCCAACCGGGCGCTGCCCGCAAACAATCGCGTACGTGGAGCCCTGGCCGGGGCCCTCCTGACCCAAGGAGATGCGAGCGACTCATACGCACTGTACAGAGCGTGGGGACTGAAAGGCGGCCGAGGTCACGGATTATACCGGCGCGATAGGCGCGGCGATGACCGTACACGAGCAGACGCAGGCCAATACGTGGTTGAGCGAAGCGCTCCGCCGCTGGCCGGCGAACCCGCAGGTCCTGATGCTGGCGGCGCAGTCCGAGCAGTCCAAAGGTGACTATGACAAGGCCAAAGCTTACTGGGAAATGGCCCTGAAGCGCCTGCCAGCCGATGAAACTCAGGCAGCAAGCAATTCTGGCTTTATTGCCATGAATAACGGGGGAGCGGCAACCACAAGGCAAATGCAAAACCTGGCCGCAGTCCTGATGCCGGGAGAACATCTGGGACAAGCGATTTCGTTGGTCGGCAATCGATCGGCCCAATCAGCCACGCCGGACCCTGGGCTCACATTGCCGCTGCTCTCTCCAGACACCAGGCAAGCGGCACCGTCTCCCACGGCTCAAAAGAAAAGCTCCCATCCCGGTACGACGCGCGTCCCGACGAAGGCTGCGCCAATGTCGATGTCGGCCGCTACCGGAGGTGGAGTGCTGGAAACGGTTGCGCAATCGCAAGCCGCGGCGGTCTACCCGCGAAACCCGACCAGCCAAAGCTACGGAGCAGAGGCGACGCAAACACAAGTCACACACGAGGCCCAAGATCAACAGAGTTTTCCAGCGCCGCAGAGCCGCGGCGACTCTTATAGCGACGACTTCCCTGCACCCGCTTTTGCGCAGCCGGTTGTTTCCACTGGTGCGAAAGCTGATCAGTTATCTATGCGGGAGGAGATTCAGAGTCAGATAGCCGCTATCGAGGGCCGCAACAGTCCGTACGCCGGAGGTAACGGGTTTATCTCCAATCGCTCGGGCGAGCCGGGATTCGAACGCCTGGCTGATGAAGAGGTCCCGGTCGAAGGCAGCACGGTCGTGTTCGACAAGCTCCGCATGACAGCCATCGCCCGCCCGGTGTTTCTCAACGCGGGTACTCCGGATGGCACTTCCCTCTATCGCTTCGGAACCTCGCTGGTGGGTACGACATTCGGTCCACAGTCGGCGAGTGGACTCGGCGGAGAAGTTCAGTTGTCCACCCAAGACTTCGGGTTGCGCTTCGGAATTACGCCGTCGGGATTTCCAGTGACAAATTTCATGGGTGGCATTCGCTGGCGCATCGCGGGCGGGCCGGTCACCCTGTGGGCCACGCGCGACAGCGTGAAAGAAACACTACTTTCCTACGCGGGACGTAAAGACCCGGGCTCGGGAAACATCTGGGGCGGAGTGATGGCCAATTCCGGGATGGTGCAGGGAAACTGGGGCGGCGCAGGACTGGGGTTTTATGGCAGCTTTGGCTACCAGTACCTCACCGGGACTAACGTGGCCAGCAACACCCGCTTCGATGGAAACGCGGGAGCTTACTGGAAGATCATGACGCGCAGCTACGGCTCACTGACGATTGGAGCCAATGTTTTTGGGATGGGCTACTCCAAAAACCTGCGCTACTTCACCTATGGGCAAGGCGGGTATTTCAGTCCGCAGGAATATCTCCTGCTGAACGCGCCAGTGCGCTGGGTTGGCCGCTACAAACGTAACTTCGAGTATTCCATCACTGCCAGCCTGGGCTCGCAGCAGTTCCGCGAGGACGCCAGTCCCTTTTTCCCGACCGATCCGGCATTGCAGGGAAAAGCAGGACCTTACTATCCGGGGCAGACGGTGAGCGGCGCCAATTACAACGTCGAGTTTCGCGGCAGTTATCACTTACCGGGAAACTGGTACCTCAGCGCTTTCATGAACCTGAACAACGCCCTCGATTACAACCAGCAGATTTTAGGATTCAGTCTGCGATATCTGTTCCGCGATTCAAGCACATCACCAGAGACCTTTGTACCGACAATCCCTGACTGGAAAGGGCTTCAGCCGTTCAGTCTGCCTTAGAGAACATGCGGGAGATTTGGTTCACGGTAACAGCGGCGCAGCGTTGCGCGCGACGCAGGAAACTGCAGACATAACAGAGGCTACTAACGCGCTGTTGGTGCTGCTAAGTTTGGTTGGGAACGGCCGTCAGGCGGCTGGTTCGGCCAAGTCGAGTTTGGCGACGGCATACAAGGCCAGCTCAACGCGATTGGACACGCCGAGCTTGTCGAAGATGCGGAACATGTAGTTCTTTATAGTATGTTCGCTCAGGTGAAGAGCGCCGGCAATCTCCCGATTCACCATGCCCTGTACTACCAGCCGTACCACAGACTCCTCGCGCGGAGTGAGCTTGACTGGAGCGGAGGGACGATTGTGGATTTCGTCCCGATTGCCGGTGAAGGCGTCGAGCAGATACAGCATCTGCTTATTGTCGACCCAGATCTGGCCTTCCGCGACACGGCGGATGCATTTCGCAAGAAGGCTGATGTCAGACTGAGCGCGGGAAAAGACGCCCTTCGCTCCGGCACGAAAAGCAGCGACTACCAGCTGCGGCTCGCTCTGATCGAGCAGTAAGACCCAAGGACATCGTGGCGTCTGAGCGCGGCCGTCGTCGGCGCTGGACTTCCGCTGGAAGGACCCATTGACGAGAGCAGCGGCAATCAAGGCGACGTCCGGCCTCTCTGCCAGCACCGACTGCAGCAGGGACTCTGTGTTCACCACTGAAGCAACCACCGAGATACCAGGCTGCTTCTGCAACGCCTCAGACAAGAGACGGCAAGTCATCTGGTTGGAGTCTGCCACTGCAATGCGGATCGTTTTGGGTCGTGATGTCATACTGGCGCCGCCAATATTGAGTGCTTCTACTCCGAGAAGCTCTTCACACTTCGTATATCGACGACTGGCACCAGTACTTTAGTCTCGTGGAAGATCGACCGAGGGTAACGGTCGGGACCTTGCGCAATCAACACTACAAAAAGGGGCTACCGCTTCATGCAGCCGCCCCTTCGCGAAGACATGTTTTGCAATTACACCAGAAGCTTACGCCGAAGGATGCCGGCCATTGCGATCGCACCGGAACCCAGAAGAGCAAGCGTCCCCGGCTCGGGTGTGCTGCTCAAGAAGTCTTGCGCCGTGCCGAGGTTGGTGTTCTCAGTTCCGGGGATCGCGGTGTACAGCGTCACGTCTGAAAACTCGCCCTGCGTATAGGTTTGGGTCTGGGCCAAGGTTACAAGAGCCTGCGCTCCTGCATCCAGAGAAGGGGCACCCTCGAAGATCCACCAGACGGCGGCGTTCACGTCGCTATTTGCGCCGTGATCGGCTACCGCCATCTTGAATAGAAAGGCCGCTTCATAATCCAACAGGTGGGTCGTCAAATCCAGGCTTCCCACGCTCGCAGGGGTCGCCTTCCAGGTTTCCCCCCCGCTGATATGCTCGTTGTATCCCAGGCACATCATCCATTCGTTGGTTCCTCCATTTACGCTGAGGTTATAAGGATAACTTGACACCCCTGCGTAATTATTGCCGGTGGGAGTGCCGTTAAATTGCATGTTGACGCTTCCTGCCGCGGCTGGCAGAGACAACGCCATGGTGAGTAACACGAACAGTAACGACGGTACTTTTAGCGACTTCATTTTTTTGTTCTCCTCTTCTGTTTACCTTGTTGCCCCGGGCCGTGCCGCAAGTAGCGGACGCGAGCCAGGTATCTCGTTTCACAATTACGATTGCTTCGCAGCGCCCACTGACGAACTCGTCATGGCTGTCGACCCGAATCGTTAAATAACGTTTGCGGCTCTAGTTGAAAAGCGACTCGAGCTCCATACCCGCGAGCCAGGAGAGCGTTGTGCTGCACATGACGCACATCACCGACCCCACGTAGAAGAGTCGGCCCGTATTCGACGGAAGCGCTGGGAAGTGTGATAACCAATCGCAGAGTCGATGCGACTGTTGGCGGCAACTCGCACTCAATGAAAGCGCCGTCCTTTCCGATGTTCCTTGTGATCCCGATTGCCTCGCCGTGTCTTCCGTCGTCCGCCTGCCATTGAAACGAGGCAGCGCCGGCGATCTCGTAGCGCACGCTGCGTCGCCGCTCACCAAAGTCGGCGAATGTAGTCATGAATTCTGGTTCCATGGGCGTAATCGACTCACTACTTCTTTCAATCTCAAAGTAGCCGGATATGGAAAGTGCAACAAGAGATCGAACAACCTTGCGAAAGTCTTCTCGTTGTCATTTTGCGGAGGTGGAACGAAGCTACCGAGACGATGGAGGATGGTGATAGAGACTATCGGTCGGAGAAGGTTGCGGGGACGGCGGGCTCTGGCCGTTTCTTCTCAGCGGGCAATATCGCCAGGTCGAAGAGATGATCGACCTCTCCATTCTGTAGGATCTGGGCCCACCCAATCATTGCCGGGTCGTTTTGCCCGCTGGTTCCCGCGGGCAATCCACTGCGGAGGTATTCCGCAATTGATCGATTGATGGCCGAGACTTTCTCAGGATCGTTCTGCAGAGGCTTTTGGAGGACCCACAGAAGACGGTTGAACGCAGAAACGTAGCCGTTGTAATAGCCTTCGGACAAAACAACGACAAGTGAGCCCGGAGACTTCCTGACCGATGTACCATTCTTGACGCTGTAGAGGTAGATCGGCGTAAGGTTGTCCTGGTCGCGGGGCAGCGATGTACGCATGGAAGTTACTTCGGATCCGCTCGCATTGGAGAGGCAGAGGTTCAACAGGGCAACGGCGATGCGAACGCTGCCTTGTTGATCGGTGTCCAGGGGTTCCACGTCGTTGGGCTGCTCAGCTCCCGAGCCCGAAAATCGAGCGACTAAGCCGCCGCTCGGAGAGTCGACGGGACGAAGTGGCTGGACCACCGCGGTCCCGCCGTTCTTAAGGGGATAGACGGAGCTGGTGAAGGAGTTCTGCCCGGTCGGATACCAAAACAACTGGCGGTCGTCGTGCCGATAGCAGGTCTCATTAATATCTCTATTGAGTAGCCGCCAGATGGCTGGCCACATGTCTAAGTCGGGCGCATCGACCGTGAGTGGATCGAGCGGCCGTTCCACACCTGCGACGAATCGCTTCGCGTTCAACGGGTCGTACGTCGGATCGCGAGTGGTCCTGACCACGCTTCCCCGACTGGAGACGAAGTGTTCTCCCTCAATCACGATCGAGTCCTTTTGGAACTTGACGATCGCATGGTAAGTGTCTTGTCCGGCGAGCTGATCGCTCTTGTACCACATATATGGGCCGTCGAAGCGAGTCCAGCGCTCTTCAAACTTGCGGGCCGTCAGAGTGGAGTCTTTCTCGTCGTCTTTCTCAGTGATCCATGCCGGGTTCCAGGATTTCTGCTCGACAGTAAAGTAGATGGGAAACTGTTCGAGATGAAACGTCGTGCCCGAGCGCCTAATGAGGACCACATCGGCGCGTTCCTCATATTCGGTTTTCGAGACGGGTTGCGCGAGGTCCCACCCGGCGCGGTAGAGCAACATGCCCCTGGTAGCGCCCGGTGGGACGGTGATGGGCAGCTGGTGCTGAAGACGGTTCTTGAAGTCCGTCATGTTAGGTGGAGGAGGCAACGCGTAGCCCAGTTTGTGAGCCGACTCCTCCCATTGGGGCCACTTCGTGTCTTTGTCGAGTAGCGCCACCGTCATGGCGTACAGTTGGACGGCTTGCCTAAGGGACAACGTCTTGCTGGGAGCCCGGTACTTCACGCCTTTGCCCGTCGTTTGGATTTGAGTCAACCCCTGGATGGCGTGTCCGAGTTGTTCGGGCGTCCATGTGGAAAAATCGTCAACTCGGGTGGCATTGAGCAATTCATCGCGCAACGATTTCAATCGTCCTGTCACATCGCCGGCGTCCAGCGAACAGATCATCGCGATAAGCGGCATCGGGCTGCGGCCAGGATCTTCCGTGGCGTGATTGGAATAAAAGCGATGGTCCTCCGGGTCGCTGGGATTTACGCTGACGGGAGTGGCATCGGAGATGGTGGCAAGCTCTGGATAGTACTTGCCAATGGTCTCCCATCCCTTCTGATACATGATGTTGAGGGCCTGCACAGCTTCCGCGGCTGGTTGCGCTTTACTGTCGTAAACGCCGATCGCAATCGAATCCAACGAAGTGAAGCCATAAGGAATCTGGGGACGATCAGACTTGGTTTGATTTGGCTCAGTCGATGACCAGACGGGAACACAGAGCATTACGTTCAGAAGCACGATCGCGACGAGTGCGATTGACGATTCAACCAATGGCTTGTTGGCGCTGTCAGCCATCGAGCAGCAACTCCCGTCGGCCGGGGCGACCGACTGAGACATGAGAAGAATATCAATAATCGTGAACTCTACAGAGCCGCAGACCGGAGTGCTCACACGTGTCTGTGTTCATTTCACGACAGCGCTCCTGCGTTAACTATCTCTGCCATCACCGGTCGTAGCTCAGATGGATAGAGCCTTATTCCAGCTTCACGATAAAAATGTCCGATCGTGGAGTGCCGTCTGGGGCCAAACCTAGCTGCGCGTCCCAATCAGACCCGAACAGGTAGAAACGGCCATCCCTAGAGACGCTTCCCAACGGCTGTGTCTGAAAAAACGGAGAGATATACAGGGCACGATTGTGTGCAAACCGCCAAACTGTTGAAGCGCCCCCGTCAGTTTCGATACAAAAGATTTCTTCGGCGAATGGCTCGTCAATGTCATCGTCATAGCCGTAGTCCGACCCGCAAACCGGAACGCTATCATTCTGGTCGACGTTACTCCAGCTGAAATGCTTCTGCATTCCCCAATACGATGGATTAGGAAATGGATAAAACAAGGATGAAATGAGCCAGATATTGTTGAACGGTCTCTTTACGATATCCATATCATCGTATCTGCTTCGACTGTTGATGAAGCTGTTGGAACCTATCGCCCAGTATCCGCCGCAATCCGGGTCGGAACGATTCGCACAAGCCGTCACACCGAGCGTTGCCAGGTCCCAGCTGTACCAAATGCCGGCGTCGGTCATGATATAGACGAAGTTACCGCTGCGCGTTATGTAGGCATGCCGAACGAAGTATCTGTCGCCGATTGCGACGGTTCCCGAAGGACCCCACTGGCCGCCAATTCTGCCGGTTTGTGTGTTGTACCATCGGCAACCGTGGGTCTTGTCGTAGACGATCACAAACATGTCTTCGCCAAACTGAGATCCTCCTTCTGAGATCGATACTCTGGTGTCATCCATAGAGGGGGAGACATCGTCGTCGCTGACAACCGAGCGTCCGGAACCCAGCGGGGGCTGCACGCCGCAAGTTCTAGTGTCAACCACCGTAGTCACCAACCCGGTTGAGAACCGATAGCTCGAAATCTTGAGTGGATCACTGTCTGTGGTCCCGTAGATCAGATCGGGATCCGTGAGACTGAACGACGGCCCGGGTCTCAATGGCACGACGAGCCCCCTTCCCGATCCGGCATGCGGGAGAGAGCTAACGGCCATAGTGGAGGGATCAAAAGCAAAGGCTAAGTTCCACCCTCCCGCCGCGATAACGTAGAACTTCTTGGTGTCTGCACTCCACTCGTTTGCCTGCCCGCTGCCTTCAGGTCGCAAGTACGTTCCTGGATTCAAGAA
Organism: uncultured Acidobacteriaceae bacterium; assembly: GCA_963696575.1. Lineage (GTDB taxonomy): Bacteria > Acidobacteriota > Terriglobia > Terriglobales > Acidobacteriaceae > DASRAA01. Next base: position 106,507 of record CAVOKT010000011.1, on the reverse strand, counting down.
GTTTGTGTTTGCATCGGTGACGCGAACCATTTTCGAACCGAAATCGGGATCAGCGAAGACGACACCCACCGGAGGGAGTGGTATCGGCGTTTTCTGGTGGATTAACCTGTCGGTGTTCGCGTTTGGGTATGGTTGAATACCCTGACCTGCGACTCTCGCGCCGAGGGCGATCGTTGTAATCGCAACCCATGACAGCGTCAGCAACATTCTGTTATTCACGGAGCCCTCCTTGGTGTAATTCGCAACCCGATCTTGACGCCGACTGGGGGTCGGTTTGCAACACATATTGCTATCAGAATGTGACTGTGTCAATAAATCTTTGGTCCTAAGTGCACCGCCGGGCGCGTTGATTGTCGGCTCACGTCGATAATCGCACTAGGTCTGGAAATCGCGAATGGATAGCCGCGCGCAAAGCCTCGGCTTTTGCAGGATTTTCGGCAGCGCGGTCAAGGTCCCAGATATGCGCCTCGTTCAGCGGGCGAAGCCGACCTTGTTGACTATTGAGGACAACGACGTACTGGTACTGCCCGTCTATCACGCCTACAGTACCGTGCCGCAGCGGCTGGTAGATGCTGTTGTTTTCCAGATGCTGGCAGAACGCCAGTCCCTCGCCTTCACCTATCGCTGCTCAGCCACCCCACAAGCGATTGCCCGCGCATCCAGTCTGGTTTCGGTTGTCCGGCGAGCTCGAGAATCGTCGGTGCAAGCGCCGTCTGGTCCGCTGTGAATGCAACCATGCGGCTCGTCTGCTGGTCCGGTGTCCGGATGATGAGAGGAATGTGGATAACCGGCCGGGTCAGATAAAGGCTCTCATGTCCGTAGACGCCGCCCACAAAACTTTCCCCATGATCGGCCGACACGATGACCGTTGTGTCCCGCAATTTACCGGCGTTTTCCAGATCCAACACAAAGGCACCGAAGGCGCGGTCGGCGGTCGCGATGAACTCGTCGTAGATAAGGCGAAGTTCGTCCACCTGGCTCTGCTGGTTGCGGTCGTAATGCGGATGCTTGGGTGCGTAGTGCGGGACCCAAGGCTGTGTGTAGTCCTGTTCAATTCGAAGTTCGTTGCCATGGTGGAAACGTCCCCGGTCCGCTACATCGGGAAGATAGGGGTAGTGCGGCGTCATCACGTGGACCCAGAGGAAAAATCCATCAGGTAATTTGGCGAGTACTTCCCGCGCGTGTTCGAAAGCCGCGACCGCCCGGAACCGGTACATGAGATCGTCGGGTAACCGGCCCAGAAAATTCCACAGTTGGGAGAAATCGTTGTATTCGTCGAGGCGGCTTCCAATCCCTGAATCCTGGTGCAGCGAGCTGGTCGCCTCCCACAAATGCTGCGCTCGCCCGCCTGGAAGATCGGCTTGGGCAGGAAATCGAACTCATTCTTAAGGCTTTCGGCGAGATAGTACGCCAACGGGTTGGAGACGAACGCGCCAGTGGTGTAGCCGGCGGCGCGCATCGCGTGCGGAAGGCTTTTCTTGGCGTCCTCCAGCCCGAAGGCGGCCTGTCTGATGATAAACATGGTTTTCTGAGGGATATATTCCCGTCAGCATCGTCGCTACGCTGGGAGTCGTGAAGGAAGAGGCGGAATAGAAGTTTTTGAAGACCGTGCCCTTGCGGGCAAAAGCGTCGATGTTAGGAGTGGTCGGCAGCCCATACCCGTAAAGGGACATATCTTCGGCACACAAGGCGTCGAAAGTGATCAGCAGAATGTTAGATTTTGGCCGCTGTGGAACCAGCGCTGCCTTTGCCGCGGGTGCCGTCTTGCTAAGAGCAAATTCGGTGGCCACTAGCGCAGCGGTGCCGACGACTGTCGCAATAGCGGTGCGTCGCGTCATCTTTTCGCCCAGGAAGACGTCGAGGCTAGTCACCACTTCTCTCCGTGCGCGAGGAACGGAAAGGGCTAAGGCGAAAGCCAAGAAATGGGCGGCGAGCAAGGCGGTCGTAAATCTCGGTCCGTGGTTAGACCCCCAAATGCTGATCAGGATAGTCAACGCGAACCTGGAATCCAGGAATACCACCAGAAACACGCCACCCTTCGTCGCCCACTCGACAATTCGGTCGCGTGAAGATCTGAAATACCACAGGAAAGGTGCAATGGCAGCGGTACAGAAGGTCCCTAAAACGATACCGGCCAGCGCCGCAAAAATCAGGCGCACCACCACTTCGAAGACCACCTCAGTAGTGGTGAGATAAAACGTCCAGCCTTGGGCCTTCCCCTGTACAAGCACGAGCGCCACGGCGAACACCAAGCCGATATTCCCGAGGGTGATCAGCCGGAACCAGAGCGTCGCGACGGTGGAGCGGAAATCAGAATCCCTAGACATCGGCGCGTCGACTTAAGCGCTGTGTCAGGGCGCCGAAAGCAGCTCCGGTCTGTTTTCTAAACAATGTGACGCCGCCGCCGGCGGCTAACAAGAGGGGAGTCGGGATCTGCGAAGCCAACCCCGCGGCGTTGGGGTCGATGTATGCGTAGGCCCGAGATGTGATCAATAGGAGGCCCAAAACACACACCATAACAGCAGTTGGAACGTTACGATGGTGCTTAATCGCATCCTCCGGATCGGAAACTCGTGCGCAACTTCGTAAATTTCCCATGGATTCTAGCACGGTGCTCCCGCGAGAGACATGTGAGCTGACAAAGAATTTCCAAAGCTAAATCTTGATGAACACCGGATTGCACCCTGAGGGAATTGCCTCGGTGGACGGAGAGTGGCGGCAGAACTACCGCTCTTTCCCCAAAAGGCATCCGTGGGCTTTGGCAGTTGATGACGGATACCGCTCGCCGATACGGACTGATAGTCACTCCTTCGAGGGAAGAGAGATTGGACGTCAAGAAATCCACTCGCTACATTTTTGCCGGAGTAAGAGGACAACCTCTTAAATCTGCACAACCTGGCAAACCGGACAATCAAGCCAGCTATGCGAAATGCAGGACTTGAATGGCACGGCTGGCACGCTTTCCTCGCGGTCTCGCAACTAACCTCAAAGGCTGAAGATCGAAGATGAATCGACAAGGAACACGGCACGAGTATACGAAAAAAGAGAAGAAGAAAAAAACCAGGCCGAAGCGCCGCGCAAAACTGTTGTAAACTGATGGAAACACTGCCTCGCGGCCCTGTAGCTCAGATGGATAGAGCAGCGGTTTCCTAAACCGTTGGTCGGCAGTTCGACTCTGCCCAGGGCCCCCATCAAAACTGTTTGCCGCCCAAACGTTCAAAAAAGTCAGCGGGCCGAGTCGGCCGACGCCAAACAGCGGCGGCAACCCGCATGCCTTTTGGCCGGCGTATAGTCGTTCGTACAAGAGAACACATAGAAGCCGACCTGGAACCCGAAAGGAGCGCCATGCTACTTCATCCTGAACGATGGAAGTCACTCCGCCAGCGCTATGAGCAGGACCGCCCGCATCGCATGTTGGCCCTCGATGGGGGAGGCATTCGCGGCATCCTTACGCTGGGAATCCTGCAGAAGATCGAGAGCCTGGTGGCACAGAAGACAGGCCAAAAACTCTGCGACTACTTTGACTACATTGCTGGTACCAGCACGGGAGCCATCATCGCCGCTTGTTTGGCGCGCGGCATGACGACTGCCGAGGTATTCGATTTCTACAACTCTGCAGGCGTGCAAATGTTTGAGCCGTCACATCTCATGCAGCGACTGCAGTGTCTGTACACCGCCGACCCGCTGAAGGCCAAGATGCAGGATGTCTTTGGTCACGATACGACGCTGGAGCCGGCCGAGGTGACGACCGAGAAGAGCCTCAAGTGCCTGCTGCTGGTGGTGACGAAAAACTTCACTACCGATTCGCCATGGCCGGTCAGCACCAATCCTGACGCCAAATATAACGACCCCGATCGCAAGGACTGCAATCTGAAGATCCCACTGTGGCAACTGGTTCGAGCCAGTACAGCGGCGCCAGTTTTTTTCCCTCCGGAAGTTTTGGCGTGGGACCCCAGCGATCCCTCAAAGACTTTTGTGTTTGTCGATGGCGGTGTGACTTCGCACAATGACCCTGCATTCTTGCTATACCGCATGGCGACTGAGCCGGCATATCGACTGAACTGGAGAACTGGCGAGAAGAACTTGCTCATCGTTTCGGTCGGCACCGGATCGGCGGAGTCCCAGGGTACGACCGCGGCATCGCCGAGCTTGAACATCATTTCGAACGTTGCGGGTATTCCAGGCGGCCTGATGGACACCATACAGATCGATCAGGACATTAATTGCCGGACTATTGGACGGTGCACCTATGGCGCCCATCTCGACGGTGAAATCATGGATCTGGTACCGCGCGAGGCCCACGAAGGAATGACGAAGGATGAGTACTATGCAGCGCCGCCAATTCCACTTTCCACTGATCTTGGCCGACGTTTCTTGTATTGCCGCTACAATGTCGATCTTAGCGGGAAAGGTCTTGCGGCCTTGGGCTTCCCCAAGGCCGATCCTGCCAGCATGCGAAAGATGGACGCCGTAAAGAACATTCCTGCACTGACCGAGATTGGTATCGCCGCAGGACAACAGGTTGACGCGTCACATTTCGGTACATTTCTGTAGCTCCTCCTATTTAGCTCTTGGACATCGACCCGCCTAGTTCGTCCAGTACTTGCGAACTAGGCGGCTCCTGTCTGAGGGCATGGCCCTGCCGCTCACCGGTTCCGGCTATCAGTCGATGAGGTTGTGAGACTAGCCAGTGCGATTCGTGCGCGCTCCGAATCTGGCGCATTCAAATCGGCAGCTTGCCGTAGGTACTTCTTGGCCGCCACGGTGTCGCCCGTCGCCAGCGAGATTTCTCCAGCGTGCCTCAGCATGTTCGCGTCTTGAATGCCAACAGCTAGCGCAGTTTCGATCTGCTTGCGCGCTTCAGCATCCTGACCATTCACATGGAGGGCCCACGCATAGCAGTCAAGAGTAAACAAGTCGTGTCGGCGGGCGTACTCCCTGTTCGCAACTTCCAGCGCCTTGGCCGGATCCTTGGCATAGTCAGCGTAATAGATGATCAGTTCGTGGTTGGAGTTGTCGGCCCGGTTCGTTTCGGCCAATGATTTCTGTTCGAACTGTTCGAAGGCGGTGTTAGCCTCCGAAGCCCTGCCGGCGGCCTGCAGCGCTTCCGCAAGTTCAAACAGGTTTTCGGCGTGCTGCGCCGCGTCGTAGCGCTGCTGGAACAGTGCGACCGCTTCGTCATAACGCTTCTGTTGCATCCGAACCTTTGCCAGATAGCGCAACGCGTAGTGGTAGTTCGGGAACGTAGCAAGAGCCTGCTGCAGCAACTCCTCTGCTTCACCCGTCTTCCCGGACGACAACTTGAGGTGCGCAATCTGAGTTATGATCCAGGCGCGGTCTTCCGCCTCGCTCGGCGGAGTGGAATCCAGCGCCATCTTCATCAATTCCACGGCACCCTCGTTGTCGCCGAACAACTCACGCAGATACGCAGCCCGGGTGAGTCCAGCCAGGTTGCCCGGACGAAGGTTCAGCATCCATTGGGCGGCGTTTTCTGCGGCGGGATAGTTTCCCAGTTCGACGTTTGAGTCAGTCAGGAATCCGTACACCATTACATCGTCCGGAACTCGCTTGTTAAGCTTTGTCGCCTCTTCTAATGCCGGTCCGAATTCGTGCTTTCCCAGCAGCAGCCAAACCTGAATCCTTGCGCCATCGTAATTGCCGGGCGAAATGGCGAAGGATTTCTGCAAAGACTGCTGTGCCTGGTTATAGAAAGTGGGATCTGAGGTCTCGCGCGCTCTGCGTGCCTGGGCCAATGCGAGCGCATTGTAAGCTTCGAAATCTTTCGGGCTCTTGTCGATGATCTGTTGGGCCCGGGCGATGCCCAGTTGCGCCGGGGAAAGAACTTGTCCGTGCGATTCGGCGGTTTGGGCGAACAATGATACCGAGCCAATAACAATCAAGATGACGGCAGTGATAATCCTCATGACGCTGCTCCTCTCGTGGCGAAGACTCGTGGTCGCTGCAAGACCGGTTCGAGCAGCGACCACGCGAAGTAGTTAGTTCACGGGGCAGATGCCATTGGGTTGACCGTTGCAACCGTCCTGGCCCGGACCGACGTGGTGACTGTTGCGCCCACTATTCGCAGGCATGACGTACGGGAAGGTAGTGCCATATCCGTTTTCGTTGATGTTGACGCCGTCGCCGATGGGAGCGCCATACTTCACTGGGTCCACCAGGATTCCAGCGACAGCGCGGGCAGCGATATCGACTACGTCGTCTATCGGACGCCGTCCATTCGGAAAGCCGGCATTATCGCCTACCAGGAACCCAAGGCGCTTCTGTCTTCCGACCGGAGTGGGAGGAATGCCGGTGTTCAGTCGCAGGAGATCTGCGATCAGGTCCAGCATCGTTTGGACCGCACCCTGGGCAGATTGGTGCCATGTATTGCACCAGTGGCAACAAATCCAAACGAGGCGCCGGAGGAATGGGCAGTCCCAGCACGGAGTTGAAGAGATGAGCTAATAGAGGATCGAGAAAGAACGCGGCGAACTGGCCATCGTTTTTAGGATCGTCGGTACTGAACTTGTCTTTGGAGCCGGTGCCGATGATCAGTTCGTTAATCAGCGAGTTACCTTCGCGATTGACCTGCTGGTAGGTCGCTGGAACAGTTCCAGACGAACGCCGCACCGTAACGCTGAGACGCGAGGTGGAGCCGTAAGTTCCAATGACCGCTTGTTTGTCGCCCGCGCCATGGATCTTGCCGTCAGCCGTGAGCATGGTGATTGGCACTTCCAGAACCATAGTGTTTACGTTGTAACCGGCAACCGAATCGGGCGCGTAGTTGTGGGTGTCGTCTGCATCCACCGAGGGGCTCAGTATCCCGCCGACGCCCATGCGAAAATTCAGGGAGTCGAAAGCTGCCCCGAGATCGATATAGAAAGGATCGTCAACCGTGCCGGCAAAGACGCGGACATTGTTCGGAAGGTTATGCACTCCCTGCGCGAACAGGCTGGGGTAGTCGGGCATGGTCAGCGGGCCAACATTCGATGGAACAGCTGGCAACCCAGTCGCGAGGACCGTTGTCACGCCGTTCTTAATCATGGTGACGGAGTAGGTCTGTCGCAGGCTTAGCCCTTCAGAACCCGGCCCGGTCAACGCCGTGATTGGCGGTATGCCGGCGATTCCACCGACGTAACCGGTAAACACCCCCGGCAATGTGATCGACGTTGTAAAACGGAACTGGAAGATAACATCCGGAATTCCGTCACGGTTGTTGTCGACCTCCATTTCGTAGAGCACGTTGGGATCGAAGGGAAAATAGTTGGGTCCATTAGCGGGTTCGAGTAAAGGATCGACGTTGAGAATCATGGTAACCCGATCCGGGTGGTCATAGCTCACGAACGCGTACCAGTCGGTAACATCGGCACTGCGATCGAGAGCCGTAATGGGCGCTTCGCGATGGCTGGACGCGAACATGTTGCCGGATGTCAACACGAGCAGCGCCAGGGCCAGCAATACATTGAGTTTCTTCATGAAAATACCTCGCGGTGAAGTTGGTAGAAGAGTTCACGGCTTTCTACCTGCGGGAACGCGGCGCCGCGTTCCACGCAGTTGCAAGTGAACTCGCCTACAGTCTCGAATACGCGAAGGGATACAAATCGGATTGGAAATACAGCGTCGTTTATCGCGAATTTATTGTTACGAATTGACGCTTGATTTGTGAATCCAGTTTGCTTGCCAGGGCCGTACATCTCAAATGTAAGCAAGAGTCGTCAGTGGTGTATTCGTACGCCGATTATTAGTGGATAATGTGTTGCCATGAAGCTTCCAGGGCTCTCACGGCGCGAGTTTCTACAACGGACGGCGGTATTAAGTGCTGGTCTGGCGATTCCAGACATACGTCTGCAGGCGGCGGAAGAAACAAAGATATACTCCGTGCCGCTCGAAGCATTTGCTTACAGCGATGTGACTTTGCACAGTGAGTTACATCAGCGGCAACTCGACAATACGCATGCCGTGCTCATGGGACTCAACGAAGACAGCCTGATGAAGCCCTTTCGGACGATGTCCGGGATGCCGGCCCCCGGCGAGGATTTGGGTGGTTGGTACATGTACAAGCCGGATTACGACTATCGCAAGGACAGTGCGGGACTGTGCCCGGGCGGCACCTTTGGACAGTGGGTGTCGGCGCTGGCGAGGGAGTACGCGATCACGGGAGACCAGGCAACTCGCGAGAAAGTATTGCTCCTGAATCAGACCTTTTCGCATTCCCTTGCGAGCGGTTTCTTTGAGAAGAACCGCTTCCCTGCCTACTGTTACGACAAGCTGGTCTGCGGTCTGATCGACTCGCACCAGTTCGCCGGAGATCCGAACGCGTTCCCGGTCCTGCAACAGACAACCAACATTGCGCTGCCGCATTTGCCGGAGCATGCCGTGGATCGCGAGCGGAGCTGGCGGGCCGGCAAGGACATTTCGTACAACTGGGACGAGTCCTACACGTTGCCCGAGAACTTGTTTCTTGCGTACCAGCGCGGCGCAGGTGACCGCTACCGGGAGCTCGCGATCCGTTATCTGGACGATGCAACGTACTTCGATCCGCTGGCTGCAGGCGACAATGTGCTGCCCGGAAAACACGCATATAGTTACGTGAATGCCCTGAACTCAGCTATGCAGGCTTACCTGACGTTGGGGAGCGAGAAACATCTTCGGGCGGCACGTAACGCTTTCGAAATGCTGGTGAACACACAAAGCTTCGCCACTGGCGGCTGGGGCCCGGATGAGCTGTTGCGCAAGCCAAACAGCGGAGCGCTGGCGGAAACTCTAAGTGATAACCATAAGAGTTTCGAGACGCCATGCGGCGCCTATGCACACTTTAAGCTGACGCGGTCGCTGTTGCGCGTGACCCGCGACACCCGATACGGCGACAGTATGGAGCGCGTTATGTACAACACGGTATTGGGCGCTAAGCCGCTGCAACCCGATGGGACAGCGTTTTATTACTCGGACTATAACTTCGCCGGCCGCAAAGGATATTCGAACCATCACTGGCCTTGCTGCTCGGGCACGCTGCCTCAGGTCGCTACCGACTATCACATCAATTCCTATTTTCACGATGCACAAGACCTCTACGTCAACCTGTACGTTCCATCGAGCTTGCGTTGGATACGTAACGGGGCGCTGATCGAGATCAACCAAACTGGGACGTATCCTTTCGATAGCGTGACACAATTCGCAGTAAAGACAGCGAAGGTCGAAGAGTTCGGCTTATATCTCCGAATTCCCGCGTGGACGAATGGAGCGACTGTATCGGTCAACGGCAAGCGCCAGAGCGCTGAACTTCGACCAGGAACATTCGCGCTCCTACGTCGTCAGTGGAAGTCAGGCGACCGCGTCGAGCTCGAATTGCCGATGACGACCCGCGTAGAAGCAATTGACGCTCAGCATCCAGAGACGGTCGCATTGATGTATGGCCCGCTAGTGCTCTTCGCGATAACCGATTCACCGCCGAAGGTGACAATGAAGCAATTGCTTGCCGCCAAGAAAGCGAGAGCTCAACGCTGGCAGGTGCAGACGGCGAGTGGTCCGCTGACAATGCTGCCGTTCACGGCGATTGGCGACGAGGAATATTCCACATACTTGCGGGTGACATAACCGACGATTGCTGATCTTCTGTGTGAAAAACGAGGTATTCGGTTCGCTGGCCGCGTGTTTTTGTGACAAACCAGTACTCTTACTAGAAAGGTCCAGTAATGCCGGAAGGAACTCCTACTAAACCGACCCCGACCGTCGAAGATGATCGTACAGGAACGAGCGTCGCGACTCTGAAGCAGGCGATCCTCGATAATTTGTATTACATCGCGGCAAAAAGGCCTGAGTTCGCGACTGACATCGACTACTTTACGGCGGTGGCCTATACGGTTCGCGACAGAATGTTGGCGCAATGGATAGACACCCTGGAAAGCTATTCGCGCGAAGAGCTTCGCGTGGTTTGCTACTTATCCGCGGAATTCTTGATGGGGAAATCCCTCGCCTGCAACATTCTGAATCTCGGCTTGACCGAGCCGTTACGCCAGGCGACCAAGGAACTCGGCCTCGATCTCGATAAGGTCATGGAGCAGGAAAGCGAACCGGGCTTGGGAAATGGAGGCCTTGGCCGCTTGGCGGCGTGCTATCTCGATTCGCTGGCCACACTGGGCGTTCCGGCGATTGGCTATGGAATCCGCTACCAGTTTGGAATGTTTCACCAGCAGATTCAGGATGGCTGGCAGGTCGAAATGACCGACTACTGGTTGCGATATGGCAATCCTTGGGAGATTCGGCGGCCTCAAGCTTCAGTCGACGTGGGGTTCGGCGGGCACACCGAACCGTACAACGACGCGCAGGGCAATTACCGGGTTCGCTGGCTGCCGCGTTCCATGGTGAAGGGGATTCCTTATGACACACCGATCGTCGGCTATCATTCGGGCGTCGTCAACGACTTGCGATTGTGGAAGTCGGAAGCTACCGAGTCCTTCTATTTCGAGCGTTTCAATAGCGGCGACTACCAGGGGGCTGTCGCGGAAAAGAACTTCGCTGAGAACATTACGAAAGTCCTGTACCCCAATGATGTCGAAATCCAGGGTAAGGAACTGCGATTGCAGCAGCAGTACTTTTTCACTTCCTGTTCACTGCAGGACATGATTCGCTTCCAACATCGGTTCGGTTACCCTCTGGCAACATTTCACAAAGAGTGGGCAATTCAACTCAACGATACGCATCCGTCGATTGGCGTTGCGGAACTGATGCGATTGCTGCTGGACGAGCATGACATGAGTTGGGACGATGCCTGGTCGATCACGACGCAGACCTTCAGCTTCACCAATCACACGTTGCTCCCGGAGGCGCTCGAGCGCTGGCCGGTGTCGCTATTCGGCTCGCTGTTGCCACGACATCTGGAAATCATCTACGAAATTAATGCGCGGTTCCTGCGCGAGGTCCGTGAGCGCTTCCCCGGCGATGAGGCTAGAGTTACGCGCATGTCGTTGATCGACGAGCACGATCAGAAATATGTTCGCATGGCCTATCTCGCCTGCGTGGGAAGTCACAAAGTCAATGGGGTAGCCGCGTTGCATACGCAATTACTTAAGCAGGAATTGTTCCGCGACTTTTACGAAATGTGGCCAGAAAAGTTTGTCAACGTCACCAATGGAGTGACCCCGCGGCGTTGGCTGGCGGTGAGCAATCCCGAACAGTCAACTTTAATGAGCGGCAAGATTGGTGACAGCTGGATTAGGAATCTTGACGAACTGAGGCGCCTTGAAGGACTTGCTGACGACTCCGCCTTTCGTGCTCAGTGGCAGAAGGTCCAAGGCGACGTGAAAGTACGGCTGTCGAACTACATACTGAAGGACATTGGCGTAGCTGTCGATCCGTCTTCCATGTTCGATGCCCAGGTGAAACGCATTCATGAGTATAAAAGGCAACACCTCAATGTGCTCCACATCATCACGCTATACCATCGCCTGAAGAACAACCCTAACCTCGAAATAGCTCCGCGAACTTTTGTGTTTGGTGGCAAAGCTGCACCGGGATACGTAATGGCCAAGTTGATCATAAAGTTCATCAACGCGGTCGGCGAAGTCGTCAACGGCGACAAGGACGTTAGCAGGTGGATGAGGGTGGTATTTCTGCCTGATTACAACGTGAGCCTCGGGCAGAAGGTCTACCCAGCAGCGGACCTAAGCGAGCAGATTTCCACGGCCGGAACAGAGGCCTCTGGCACGGGCAACATGAAATTCGCCATGAACGGGGCCATTACGATTGGCACGCTGGATGGAGCCAACGTCGAAATCCGCGAAGCCGTTGGAGCCGACAATTTCTTTCTGTTCGGCCTCACGGCAGATCAGGTGCGGTCAACGCAAGCTGCCGGGTATCACCCGTGGGACATTTACCAGGCTAATACAGCAGCTTCGTGAAGTGATCGATAGCGTCTCGTCTGGTCAGTTCTCCCACGGCGATCGCGAGATATTCAAGCCTCTGATCGATTCCCTGTTGCAACATGACCCATATCTGTTGTTCGCCGACTACCAGAGCTACATCGATTGTCAGGATCAGGTCGCCAAGGTTTATGTCGATCAGGAGAGATGGTCGCGCATGTCGATCTTGAACGCCTCACGGATGGGCAAGTTCTCGTCCGATCGATCAATTACAGAGTATTGCGAGAATATTTGGAATGTAGCGGTAAAAGGACTCGCCGTCGAGCCCCACTCGCGTTAAACACCGTAGGTCGTGAGATCCTCCACGTTCGCAAGACCGAGGCGACAGAGTCACCGAATTATTGCCCAGCAAGATTGGCGGCAATGTCTCCAGCGATGGGGACCATGAAGCGTTGCCCCTGGTACGCCTTGATCATGCATACGATCCATAGGACAAACGTAAGCAATCCAATCAGGCTCAGGAGCATTATTCCGATACCAAAGCCGGCGAAGTGGCCGTAGCCTTCGAACGGGCTGAATCCTCCGAACGCCCAGCCAAATCCGAATACTATTGCCACCACCTTGTGGATGATATTCAGACCGCCAAAGGTCACGATGGATTGAGCGGCATGGAAGCGGACGTAAGGTCGTTTGTCGATGAGATAGAAGATGATGCCGGTCAGCCATCCGAGGACATAGCTCAACGTGGCGGCGGCATTCTCGGAAAGCCCCGCCGTAGCTGGTTGATATGGCGGCGTCGGGGGCCGAAAACCCGGGTTGACAGGCAACACTCCTTGGGGCTGCCCACACTTTTGGCAGAACTGCGCAGTGTCTGGTAACTCAGCGCCACACTTGGTGCAATGAGCCATCCCGTCCTCCTCTTTCATCAGAGAAATGATAAGACAGTTTCGCAGCCAGCGGAGGAGCAATTTGCGATTCGGCTCTTCGCCGCAAATAAAAATGGGCACGGAACTGGTCCGTGCCCTGCAGTCTCGGAGAGAAAATATTAAGCGCCGTTAGTGGCGTGCAGCACGCGGAAGGTGCTACCGCCGTTGCCCCAAACCAGAACCATCGCGTCTTGTCCCTTGGGCACGCTTGCCAGCGCCTTCTGCACGTCCGCAGCGTCTGGGTGTCGGCTTACGGTTCACGCTCTGAATGACATCGCCGGGCTGAAGTCCGGCATCCTCAGCGGGGCTCCCGGGCTGAACCCGCTGAATGACGGCGCCCTTCAGGGTCTTGCGGAGCCTGCAGCTGTTCACGCACGTCGGAGGTCAGATCCGCGATACCAACTCCCCAGCGCGGCTTGCCGCTGTCAGCGTTGGCGTCGAGCTCATCCTTCTTGTCCTTGGAGCCGAGCTCCTCGAGCGTGACGGGAACGTTCATGCTCTTGCCGTCGCGGAGAACGTCGAGGGTGACTTTGGTTCCAGGCCGCTTCTGAGCTGACTTCGGCCTGAAGTTCTCCGGCGTCGGTGACTTTCTTACCGTCGAGTCCGACGATGACATCGCCGACTTTGAGGCCAGCGTGGGCACCGGGCGAGTCAGGCGAGACTTCGCTGATGACGGCGCCGTTGGCGTCCTTCATGTCGAAGAACTTGGAGTTCTCGGGCGTGACGTCGGTAATGCCGACTCCGATGTAGGAATGGTCCACTTTGCCGTAGCGCACTAGTGAGTCCATAACCGGCTGCACGATCTGCGTGGGAATGGCGAAGCCCATGCCGGAGAACGAGCCCGAGGGCGAGATCAGGAAGGTGTTGATACCGATGACTTCGCCGCGAGCGTTGACCAGCGGGCCTCCGGAGTTGCCCTGGTTGATGGCCGCGTCGGTCTGGATGAACTGACCGGGCTTGCGCGGGTCATCGTTGTAGGGGTTGGGACGGTTGAGCGCGCTGACGATGCCACGCGTCACGGTGAAACGGAATCCGAGAGGGTTACCGAAGGCGAGAACGGTCTGGCCAGGGTGAAGCTGCGACGAGTCTCCCGAGCGGAACATTGGGGAAGTTGCTGCCCTCGATTTTGATGACAGCGAGATCGGTGAGCGGATCGGTGCCGACCAACTTCGCGGTGAACATGCGCCGATCGCTGAGCGTGACCTTGATGTCGGTGGCGCCTTCGACGACGTGGTTGTTGGTGATGATGTATCCCTCAGGCGAAATGATCACGCCGCTGCCGATGCCGTGCTGGAACTGCGGCTGCGGCGGCATCATTTGGCCGCGACCACCGCCGCCGAATTGGCGTTGGAAGAATTGCTGCATGTCGTCAGGCATACCTTCGGGCATGCCCTGCTGCTGCATCAGCTTCTTCTGGTCGACCTTGGCGGTAACGGCGACGTTGACGATGGCTGGCGTCACGCGGGCGGCAACGGTCTCCATCGCCTGGTCGAGCGAAAGCAGTGGGGCGATCTTGCTCTCATCCAGCGGAGTTGCGTTGGAGGTTGCGGCCGGCATGCGCTCGGTCGGGCTGAATGCAGTGATAACCGATGACGCCGGCCACCAGCGCGATTGCCAGGATGACCGCGCCAACGCTGCGCTTGTGGAGTGGGGTGGAAAGGGTATTCATTGTTTCAGTTGCTCCTGTCGTGTTTGTGTGTCGGGGTTGTCGTTTGGTGATGCCATACTCTTGTGTACAACTAACAAATTAGTTACTTTGCACCGCAGTGCTGCGTTGCCGCGATCAAACTTGCCTAAATCTGTTTGGAGCTTGCCTCCGGCAACGGCGCGCTGCTGCGCCTTCGTTAAATGGAAGATAGTGACTCGCCAAAACACTGGGCCGTCGGTCCCAAGCTGTTCCCCTCGCAAGACGACCAGTACTGCGGACGGACTAACAGTTTCCTGCGGCGGCACGAAGTTGGAGAGCACCAGCACGGGCGGGTGGGCGAACTCCTCTTCGTAGAACGGATTTCCGAGTTGTGTCTTGCGCGAGCACAACGCGAGGCTTCGGTGCAACCCGCGTGCCCGGTGCAGAGGCGTCGTCGTAGTCCCATATGACATTCGACTACTGTGGGAGCTGCAACGCACCTGCCGAGGTTCACCGGGTGAAACCGCGCGTCGGTCGGTAGCTGAACTGACGGTGCCATCGCGACGGATGGACGTCGCTTGCGGCTCTCACTGCCGAATGCAATGAGGTGCGGCGCGCGGGAGCTGCTGTACAAGCCTGCCATTCCGGCAACTGCCATCACGGCAACTGCGGGTTTCCATACCCGGCTACTTCTTTGTCCGGTCACGGCGAAGAATCTCCACGATCCGCAATTTCAGCTGCCAGACTTGGCCAACCGCTGCCTGTGCCAACTCGATTCCGCGTCGGAGAAAGCTCTTCTCGGCAAGGCCTAGAAGCGACTCAGCATACACGCGTGGGCTGAAATTGGCGGCCAGCACGGCATCGTCGCACGCCATCTCGCGCTCCAGCGATAGGCGGTTCTCGATGAACCACACCGCGGGATGGAAGAAGAAGATTGCCTTCAAGATTTTCTGTGCGAGGTTGGTCCAATCGTCCCAACGACGCAAGTGTGCCAATTCGTGCAGGCAGATCGCCTGGAGTTCATCTGCGGGAATCTCTTGCAGCGCCCATGCCGGGAAAGGCAACGAGGGGACGAAAGTATCCCATGGATGCGGGCACACGAACCGAATCGGAGGAACACAATGTAACCCGGCGATGCGTTTGAGCCTGAACCAGAGCGTCGCGCAATTCCGCCTCGACTTGCGTCAGGTCCACTGCAGTGCAAGTGGAACGCAACTGTCGTAACCGGTAGAGACTCAACCCTATCCTGAACAGCCCGAAGGCGGCTCCAACGGTAGCCACACCACAAAGAGGTACGATGCGAAAGATGCCGGCAGCGTGACGGTACTTCGGGAAACGTCAGCGATCGCATAACCGCGGCTGGCTTGCACATGATAGACCCACGGCAAGGCAGCAATTGCCATTAGCGCGGAAAACCAGACAGCGAAACGAGTACCGGAGCCGCGGCGATCGAATAAGCAAGTGATCGCCCACGCCAGACATGCAATCCCGATTCCCGCAAGCAGGCTGTTGAGGATGCGATCGGTGGCAATCTGGGCCAGCGCATTCAACTCGTGCGACGCGATGGGCATGATTCCGGTCACTCTCTATCCTTCAAGTACTGCTTCAATCGTTGAAGCTCATCTCCATTAAGACCAGAGTCTTCCAGGATATTAAGAACCAGTAGTTCATGCGAATCGCCGAACAGGCGCTGCACCAGGTGGCGGACTTCGGAGCGGGTCGCATCGGCGCGCTTTATCAGCGGCATGTAAACATGCGCGCGGCCATCCTTGGCGTGGGCTGTATAGCCTTTCTTTTCTAGAATTCGGATGGTGGTCAGCACCGAGTTATAGGCCAGCAACTTCTCGCCTTGGAGCGCGTCCAGGACCTGCTGAACCGTGGAAGGACCGCGTTGCCACAGCACTTCCATCAGTCGCAGTTCAGCTTCGGTCAGCGTTGCGGATTTCTTCGGAGGCACTTGATGATTGCTCCCGCAATAAGTTCTTACGGACTGTTGGACGCGACTGGGTGAAAAAGGTAACTAATGCTTTAGTAGTTGTTCCGCGGGCAGTGTCACATGACGTCGGCGTTCGGCGGATCTCGCCCCAAACGCCTGCAAATTAACCAGATACGAACTAGAATCTCTCTAGCGGGGTCTGCGACGAGCTTGTGTCGCCTTACGGAAAGACATTGAAAACCAGCATCTTCGAGATTTTCAAGATCGGAATTGGACCGTCAAGCTCGCATACTGTGGGGCCCATGCGCGCCGCGCGGCGCTTCGCCCTCGACCTGCAGGAAAAAGGAGTACTTCCTAAGGTAGCGCGGATACGGGTCGAGCTATTTGGCTCACTCGCTCTAACTGGACACGGTCACCAGACCGACCGCGCCGTCTTGCTCGGACTCTCGGGCGAGGCGCCGGAGTTGGTCAACCCCGCCAGTATCGATGAGAAGATCACGAACACCCGCCGGCAGCGTGCGCTTCGCCTTCTCGGAACGCACGAGATTCCGTTCAACGAAGACACAGATCTGCTTTTCCTAAAGACGCAGATCCTGCAAGGACACTCCAACGGCATGCGCTACACAGCGTTCGATCGCAACGGCGCCCAGTTGTACGATGCCGTCTTTTATTCGGTGGGGGGTGGCTTCATCATGCGAGAAGGAGAAGACGCTGATCGTGCAACCCTGAAAGCGCCTCCCTTCCCGTTTTCCAGTGCGGATCAATTACTGCAAATCGGCGATCAGGAAAAGCTTGCGATCTGGCAGATCATGCTGGAGAACGAAAAGACGTGGCGAGACCGCGAGCACATTCGCGAAGACCTTGAACGAATCTGGGAAGTCATGAAGGCCTGCGTTCGGCGCGGGCTTGAGACAGAAGGCGTCCTGCCCGGGGGATTGAATGTGCGGCGCCGCGCTCCGCGACTGGCACGTAAGCTCGAAGAGCAAGGTAGCGCCGATCCGCTGGCACCCATGGATTGGGTCAACGTCTACGCCATGGCGGTCAACGAGGAAAATGCAGCAGGCGGCAGAGTGGTTACGGCCCCGACCAACGGCGCCGCGGGAATCATCCCAGCAGTAGCGCACTATTACCAGCGTTTCGTAGAAGGCGCTTCAGACGAAGGACTGTTTCGTTACTTCCTTACCGCAGGGGCGATTGGCATCCTTTATAAGGAGAACGCCTCGATCTCAGGGGCGGAAGTGGGTTGTCAGGGCGAGGTGGGCGTCGCGTGCTCCATGGCTGCGGGCGGACTTGTCGCAGCGCAAGGCGGCTCGAACCGGCAGGTAGAATACGCCGCCGAGATTGGCATGGAACATAACCTCGGCATGACGTGCGATCCAATCGGAGGGCTGGTCCAGATCCCGTGCATCGAGCGCAATGCGATGGGCTCGGTCAAGGCGATTAATGCCAGCAGGATCGCGATGCGGGAAACCGACGAACACAAAGTGTCGCTCGACCAGGTGATCGCGACCATGTATCAGACAGGACTCGATATGCAATCGCGCTACAAAGAGACTTCGCTCGCGGGATTGGCGTTGAACGTGATCGAGTGTTGAGACCCAGCGTCGTTAACGCAGGCTTTCTGGGAACTTGTGTCGAACGCGATGCACTTTAACCATCTCTTAACCGTTCGTAACAAAACGACACACTGACAACCCTCTTCCAATAGGAAAATTGAACTAGCGTCGCACGTTTCCTTG
The DNA here is from genome assembly GCA_963696575.1 of uncultured Acidobacteriaceae bacterium. GTDB lineage: Bacteria > Acidobacteriota > Terriglobia > Terriglobales > Acidobacteriaceae > DASRAA01. The sequence goes on along the minus strand of CAVOKT010000011.1, from coordinate 88,424 downwards.
CAGGAGTCGGGTGACGCAGCGGCCTCCGGCGAACGGGCAGTTGCGTCGCAAGTTCGAGAGCCTGCGCAATCAGCATTCGCGACCCTTTATTAATCAACTCGAGGCTGGCAGTTTAAGAAATGTTGGAGTGGACGATTTGTTAGGTACTTCATATACGTCACTAGTTCGGTCAGCCCTTGGGCGGGTCGCAACGGCCGTTACTCTCGCATTCATGCTGAGCGCGATCGCGCTGGCCGCTCCGCAGCAGACCGCTGCCGCGAGTGCGCAAAGTAAGACAGTCGGCACAATCAAGTCAATTAACGGCAACACGATAGCGCTGACTACGGATGACGGGAAGAGTCTAAGCATCTCCGTGCCAGACGGTACGCGGATTGTGCGCATTGCGCCCGGGCAGACTGATTTGAAGAATGCGACGGTAATCACCCTGCAGGACTTGCAGGTTGGCGACCGGATTCTAGTTCGCGGCCAGGCCTCGGACGACGCCAAATCGCTGGTTGCGTCGGCGGTCATTGTAATGAAGCAGTCGGACGTCGCTGCCAAACAGCAACAGGAGCGAGAGGATTGGCAGAAGCGCGGCATAGGCGGACTGGTGAGCGCGGTCGACCCCGCAGCCGGAACCATGACCATCTCAGTGACGACGCTCGCCGGCAGCAAGAAAGTGCTGATTCAAACTTCCGATAAGACCGTCGTGAGACGTTACGCTTTGAGTTCCGTGAAATTCGACGATGCAAAACCTAGCAGAGTGGTGGACATTCATCCGGGCGACCAACTGCGGGCGCGTGGCACCAAGAACACCGACGGCACCGAGTTCGCGGCCGACGAGATTGTAAGCGGCTCGTTCCGCAACATCGCTGGTACCGTCTCAGCTGCGAATTCCGCCGACAATTCGCTGACGGTCATGGATGTGCTAACTAAAAAGGCTGTGGTTGTGAAGGTGACTCCTGATTCGCAATTGCGGAAGTTGCCGCCGATGATAGCCCAACGCATTGCCATGCGCCTGAAAGGCCAGACGCCCGAAGGACAGTCCGCGCCTTCACCAACGCCGGCCAGCTGGAGCGGCAGGCCGGACCTCAGGCGGGTGCACCGGGAGGTCCCGGTGGCGGTGGCCGCGGCGGCGATTTGCAACAGATGCTGACCCGCTTGCCGGCGATGACCATCAATGATTTTCAGAAGGGCGATGCCGTGATCTTGGTTTCAACCGAGGGCAATGAATCCGAGGTGACCGCGATCACACTGGTTGGGGGCGTCGAGCCCATCCTCACCGCCGCGCCCGCCGGTGGCCAGGCGATGGTTCTTTCTCCGTGGAGTCTGAGCGGGGGCGCGGCCGAAGGTCCGGCGCAATGACAGCGTTTATTACAACACCAGCTTTTCGTAAGGCGGGAATATTCATGAGGTTTGTTGCATTCCGGAGTTTGTTCCGGGTCATCTTCGTCGGGCCGATATTCATCATGCTGCTGGGAGGCCACCTCTGGGCACAAACGGCCGTGGGATCATTGCGCGGACAGGTGACCGATCCCTCAGGGGCCGCAGTGACTAAGGCTGATGTGCAGGTCATCGCGCCGGACGGAAAGGTTGTTAGCACTACGACCAACCAGACCGGAAACTACGAAGTGAAGGGGCTTGCCGCCGGTAAGTACGGAATTAAGGTTTCGGCCAAAGGGTTTTCAGTCTATGAAGTCGATGGCATTGATGTTAGCGCGGGCCAGCCGCAAAAGATGGACGTTGCGCTCTCGATTGAAGTTCAGCAACAGAACCTTAGCGTGTCGGACCAGGGAGTTGGGGTCGACACCTCAGCGGAGAACAACGCGAGCCAAATGGTGATCAGCGGAAAAGATCTGGATGCGCTATCCGACGATCCAGACGAGCTCCAATCTGATCTTGAGGCGCTGGCGGGGCCATCCGCGGGACCGAATGGCGGTCAGATCTACATTGACGGATTTACCGCGGGCCAGCTTCCCCCCAAAGCTTCCATCCGCGAGATTCGCATCAACCAGAATCCGTTTTCCTCCGAATACGACAAGCTGGGCTACGGACGAATCGAGATATTCACCAAGCCAGGGACCGACCAGTATCACGGGCAGTTCTCGGTTCTGGGCAACTCCTCGTACTTCAACTCGACGAGCCCATTCGCCACGAACCCGCCTTCCTACGACTCCACGCAATACAGTGCGAATTTCGGCGGTCCCGTTGGGAAGAAGGCCTCATTCTTTATTAATGCCGAGAGACGCAACATTGGCGACAACGCGGTGGTCAACGCGTTTGTCTTGGACCCGGCATTTGAATCAGGTTCCGTACGACACCTCTCTTCCTACTCCACACACTCGCACCACTATTAGTCCGCGCATGGACTTCCAACTCACGCCAAACAATACTCTGAGTGTCCGCTACCAGTATTGGCAAGACAATCAAAACAACGAGGGCGTTGGACAATTTTCGCTCCCCACTCAGGCATACAACCAGATGTCGACGGAGCAGACGCTTCAGGTCAGCGATACGCAGTTATTCGGAACCAAGGTGGTCAACGAGATGCGCTTCCAGTATCTGCGCGATCGCGAGAACCAGAATCCTGTCAGTATTGAATCCACGCTGAACGTGCAAGGTGCTTTTGTAGGAGGGGGAAACACCCTAGGATTCAACGTCGACAACCAGGACCATTACGAACTTCAGAACTACACTTCGGTGTTGGCTGGAAAACATATGCTGAAGTTCGGAGGACGTCTGCGGGCGGTGCGCGACTCCAGCTTCTCGGCCTCAAATTTTAACGGCACCTTCACGTTTAATTCGCTCGACGCCTACCAGATCACGGAACAAGGGATAGCCAACGGCCTGACCCCGGCACAGATTCGCGCGGCCGGCGGTGGCGCCGGCCAGTTCGCGATCACTTACGGAATTCCTTCGACGGCCGTCACCATGTACGACGTCGGTCTGTATTTTGGGGACGATTGGCGGTTGCGCCCCAACTTCACCTTGAGCTATGGGCTCCGCTATGAGGGCCAGACTGACATCCCCGATCACGGTGATGTTGCGCCGCGCGTCGCGTTCGCATGGGGAGTTGGCAAGGGTAATAATCCTTCGCCGAAGACGGTACTGCGTGCTGGCTGGGGTATGTTTTACGATCGCTTTCAGGAGCAGTATATTTTGCAAGCCGACCGGCTAAACGGCACCACACAACAGCAATTCATTGTGGACCAACCCGATTTTTACCCGTTTATTCCACCGCAAGGCAGCCCTTTGTTGAACACGGCGAAGGTGTTTCCAACCATGTATGAGGTTTCGCCCAATCTTCGAGCGGCTTATACGATGCAGACAGCCTTGAGCGTAGAGAGGCAGATCACCAAGAACGCGAACATCGCGGTTTCGTATCTGAACTCGCGCGGCGTACACCAGTTCCTGACGCGCAACATCAATGCTCCGTTTCCTAATACCTACAACCCCAACGATCCCACCAGCGGCATTCGCCCGTTTGGCGATGTTGGAAACATCTACCAGTACGAGTCGGATGGCACATTCAAGCAGAACCAGTTGATCGTGAATGCCAATGTGCGGATGGGCTCCAGGCTTTCGCTGTTTGGCTGGTATACGTTCAACAACGTCAACGCCAATACCACCGGCGCGAGTAGCTTCCCTAACAACCAATATGACCTGGCGGAAAACTACGGACCAACCGCCTACGATGTTCGCAACCGCCTGTTTGTTGGCGGAACCATTGCACTGCCGCGAGGATACCGATTGAGCCCCTTCATGGTGGCGAGCTCAGGCATACCGTTCAACATTACCTTGGGCCAGGACTACAACGGCGACTCCATCTTTAATGACCGCCCGACGTTCGCCAACGGTATGACGGGCCCGAACATCGTAATGACGAAGTGGGGAACGTTCAACCTGACGCCGCAGCCCGGGCAAACGGTGATCCCCCCGTACTATGGAACTGGGCCCGGGCGCTTTTCTCTGAACCTTCGCTTGAGTAAGACCATCGGTTTTGGCCCCGAGACTGGCGGACACGGTGCGGCTGGACAGGGCGGACCGGGCGGGGGCGGACGCGCAGACCACGGCCATTTTGGCGGAGCGATGGGCGGGCCGATGAGCCTGGGTAGCACAACCAGTCGCCGGTACAACCTCACATTCAGCGTCAACGCGCGCAATATTTTTAACGACATCAATTACGCGCCGCTTGTCGGAAACCTGAATTCGCCTATCTTCGGGCAGCCGAACGCGATTGCCGGAGGGCCGTTCGGAACCTCTTCAGCGCCTCGCAAGATCGAATTACAAGCCATGTTCAACTTTTAAGACCGGCGTGATGCAAAGTGCCGAGCTGCGCTCCACCTGAGCACGCGGCTGTTTTCACGCACTTCCCTATCCGTTCCAATTCGTTGTGTTGCACAGCCCACTTGAGGGTTGCTGAAACCAACGTCTGCTTATAAACTCCTCCTGCCAACAATCAGAACGATGTCCCGTTGCGTCCACGATTCGCAACCAAGTCGTATCGGGCGACGGGAGAGGTCTATGCTCGCTTCACGGGAGCTGGAAGCAAAGGACTATGCGCGGTCTGCTGACGAACCTATTTCTGGCCTCAGCTCTAATAGGCAGCAGCCTGGTAGCGCAGACATCGCAGGACCAGCCTGAAGTTCTCACTGTCGATCAGGCAGTGAAGACTGCGCTGGCCAACAATCGTACGCTGAAGATCACCTCCCTCCAGTTGGACGACACCAAAGAAAGCTACCTCGCTGCCAAGACCCGGCGTTATCCGTCCTTCAATACCTACGCATTCGGCTCGCAAGTGCTGGCACCGTTCAGCTTCGTGGTACAGGCCGGCCAGTTTGGAACCTACCAGGGAATCGGGCCCATTCCGGCCACCAATACCTACATTACGACGCCCTCCCAGCCAACCGCATACGTCGTAGCGAGCGCGTCGCAGCCCCTTCTGACGCTCTATAAGGTGAACATTGCAGTGGCGGGCAAAGGGCTCTCGGTTGACATGGCCGCGCAGCAACTGGCTGGCAAGAAGCTCAGCGTCGTGGCAAATGTGCGCGAAACCTACTACACCGCACTGGAGTGTGAAGACGGCATTGAAGCCGCAGAGGCAAGCATCAAGCAATATGAAGAGCTCGAGCGCATCTCAACCCAATACGTCGCAGAAAAGGTGGCTCTGAAGTCGGAACTGCTCGAAGTTCAGTCCAAACTGACGCAAGAGCAGCTGTCGCTGCTGAAGCTGCAGGACAAGCTCGCGACCGCGAAAGACATGCTCAATAACTTGATGGGTCGTGACATTCATACGCCGTTCCGTACTGCCAACGCCGCTCAGTTGTCTCCCGAAGAGGAATCCCTGGTCGCGGCCGAGGGCAAAGCGATGGCGCAGAACTCGGACATCAAAGAGGCCGAGATCACCATCAAGCAGGCGGAGAACATGGTGCGGCAAACCAAGGCCAAGTACCTTCCTGACCTTGATCTGTCGATCCATTACATCTCACCCTTCGGCGTAAATTTTGTTCCCACGAATATATCTGGCGTTGGCCTGGAGTTCAGTTGGGAGCCGTTTGACTGGAACCGCCGGAAGCATGAAGTAAACGAGAAGACGCTCAAGGTGGAAGAGAGCAAGTTGAACCTGGACGATACGCGATCGCAAGTCCTGCTAAATGTGGACAAGGAATATCGGGCAGTACACGAGGCCCAGGCGTCAGTTGCGGCCGCGGCGGCCTACCGAGAGGCGGAACGCGAAAAGTTGCGCGAAGTAACGGAACAGTACGGTCAGAAAACTAAGCTGCTGCGGGATGTGCTGCAACAGCAAGCTTTGGTCGAGAAATCGAACTCGGATTACAGCCAGGCGCTGGCATCGTTCTGGACAGCACGAGCGCAGTTGGAGAAGGCGATGGGCGAGGAGTGAACGACATGTCCGATCGAATGAGAGCCTGGACGAGTCCGACGATGCTCGTGCTAGGGCTGGCACTGGCGGCTGCATCGGGTTGCCGTAACGAGGCAGAGATCCAACATACGCCGACGCCCGTCCGGATAGCGATGTCGCAGTTGATCGACGCGGACACCAGCAATACCTACTCGGCCAACATCCAGCCTTATCAGCAGGTCGATCTGGCATTCAAGTCGAACGGCTATCTGGCGAGCATCAGGCAGGTCCGGGATGCCGATGGACACATGCGCAACATCGATCAGGGCGATTATGTAAAGCAGGGCACTCTGCTTGCGACCGTGCAAGAGGATGACTTCAAGCAGAAACTCGACCAGGCCAAGGCGTCGTTGGCACGTTCCCAGGCAGAGAACGAGCGGGCGGTCTTATCGTTCGGACGCGTCTCGAAGCTCTACGATGTCGGTGCGGCCACCAAGCCGGACTACGACGACAGCAATGCACAGGTGCTATCGACAGCAGCATCCGTGGCCAATGCAAAAGCCCAAGTTGCCGAGGCCCAGATTGCGCTGGGCTACTGCGAGCTGCGGGCTCCGTTTGACTCGTGGGTCATAAGGCGAAGCGTCGATGTAGGAACTCTAGTAGGTCCAGCGACCAACGGTTTTACTCTGGCCGACACTCGGTCCGTAAAAGCTGTTTTTGGAGTCCCCGACACGGCGATGGAACACGTCAAGCTGGGCAGCCAGCAGACCGTGGTAACCGAGGCCCTGCCTGGGACGTTCTCAGGACACATCACCTCGATTTCAGCCGCTGCGGATCCAAAAAGCCGCGTGTATTCCGTCGAAGTTCGAATTGACAATCCGGACAATCGACTCAAGGCCGGGATGATCGCCTCAATCGCGATTGGACGGGGAAAGCTCGGCGCTCAGGTAATGGTTGTTCCGCTGACCGCAGTCGTGCGAAGTCCAGATAATCCGAAAGGATTCGCGGTGTATCTCACAGACGGGCCCGGCGATACGGTGCGGGTGCAAACCCGCGACGTAACTCTGGGCGACACCTACGGAAATAACATCGCCGTCATAAGCGGACTGAATCCAGGAGAACGCGTGGTAGTTTCCGGCACCAACATGATCAGAAGTGGCGATCAAGTAAGGGTGATCCCCTAAGAAGAAGCCGGCACGAACCAGCGGTTGGCGGTTAGTGCTAAACGACAAGCGAGCCCATGGCACACATGCACAAGTCGGATGCGGAGTTCATCGCAACTACCCACAACACTGCTCGCTTCTTCACCGAGCATCGGCAGGTAGGTCTGATCCTGTTGCTCGCGACATTCGTCTGGGGGTTTTTCGGCTATCACAATATGCCGAAGCGGAAAGACCCGAACATCCCGGTGCGGGTAGCCTCGGCGCAATGTCCCTGGCCCGGCGCGACGGCGGAACAAGTCGAGCAACTGATTACGCGACCCATCGAACAAGTCGTGGCCATGAACTCCTCGCTGAAGCCGCCCAGCCCTTCGGACTTTGGAATCCGGTCGCTGAGCTTTCCCGGGCAATCGGTCGTTTACATTCAGCTGAATGACAACGTGAAAGACAAGGAGAAGCAATTCTCCGACATCAACCTCAAACTGAACCAGCTCAACCTTCCCATGGGGGCTGGGCCGATTCAATTCAACAGTAACTTCGGCGACACCGCAGCGCTGATGTTGACCGTCGCCAGCCCAATGGTCACACCAATGGAAGTGGCTCTGCGTGCCATCGCTATCCGCAAGGCCATCGAGAAGACGCGGGCTGAGCTGACTCCTAACGCTCCACGACCACGCGTCAGCGTGATTTATGCATTTCCGATGTCGGTCGCACCTGGGCCTGTGCGAACCGATTTTGAAAACATCGCTGGCATCGCCCGCAAGAATGGAACGCTGCTCGACCTGCATTTCTTCCAGGGGCCGGGCTACGTCGGATTGGACGCTAGTACCACATTCGATGACGCCGCCATTCGCGAACGCGGCGAGCAACTGATCCGAGGCACCCTCCACCGCTCGGAACTTCATCCGGACGCCTGGCAACCGGCCATCATCCGCGATACCGCCGATACGGAAGCCAGGCTGCAGGAAGTTGCAGGCGCGAAATACTCGTATCACGATCTCGATAACTACACCGACTTGCTGCAACGAACCCTGCAAGGAGTTCCGGAGACTTCCAAAGTTTCGCGGTCGGGAGTGTTGCCCGAGCAGATCTACCTCGATTACTCGCAGCAGCGATTGGCGCAGTATGGATATGACCCTTCCAAGTTAAAGGATGTTCTAGGAGCGCAGAACATTACGCTGCCCGCCGGATCGCTTGACGTCGGACCGATGGACATCACGGTCAACCCGTCCGGCCTGTTCCCTGATGCGCAAGCAATCGGCAACGTCGTCATCGGAGTATCGACTTCGAACAGCCCCGTATACCTGCGCGACCTGGTGGACATCTCGCGTGGCTACCAGAGCCCTCCCACATATCTGAATTTCCTGACGTGGCGCGACAAAGACGGAAAGTGGATACGCAGCCGCGCCGTCACGCTGGCCGTCTATATGCGCGACGGTCAGCAGATTAACCAGTTCGGCCAGCACGTCCAGGAAAAGATGGACGCGGTTAAGCAGTATCTGCCGGACGATCTGGTCGTGGTGCACACCTCGGACCAGGTTGTTCAGGTGAAGGAACAGATCGACCTGTTCATGGATGCGTTGTACGAAGCCATCGGGTTGGTCGTTCTTGTCTCGCTGATCGGTTTCTGGGAGTGGCGGTCGGCGTTACTGATGGCGCTATCGATTCCGGTGACATTGGCTCTGACCTTCGGTGGAATCTACTTGCTGGGCATCGACATCCAGCAGGTGTCGGTGGCGTCGCTCATTATTGCTCTCGGCCTGCTGGTGGACGACCCGGTTGTGGCGGGCGATTCCATCAAGCGCTCGCTGTCCGAAGGCGAGCCGCGTATCGTGGCTCCGTGGCTGGGGCCGACCAAGATTGCGACGGCAATCCTCTACGCAACCATTACCAACGTCGTGGCATACCTGCCGTTCCTGCTCGTGAACGGGAACACGGGCGAGTTCCTCTACAGCCTGCCCATCGTGATGACGGTTGCACTTGTGGCATCGCGCCTGGCCTCGATGACGTTCATCCCGCTGCTTGCGTATTACATCCTCCGCCCCGACAAGAACCCGGAGCAGCCCATTGAAGTTCGCCGCACCACCGGATTCACTGGAAAATATGCGCGAGTCGCTAAGTTTGCCATTGACCATCGCTGGAAGGTCGCAATAGCCTCTTCGCTCTTCTTGCTGCTGGCGGGATTCCTGTTTACCAGGCTCAAGACATCATTTTTTCCTGACGACGTACAGTATTGGTCGTACGCCGACGTCTGGCTGCCGAACGGCGCGAACTTCGAAGCGACGAACCAGGCTTCGCAACAAGTCGAGCAGATCATCCGGCAGCAGGCAGAGGTTTGGGCCAAACAGCATCCCGACAAAGACGGAAAGCCCTCCGACATTCTGCAATACGTAACCAGCTGGGTGGGCGGAGGCAGTCCTCGATTCTGGTTTTCGTTGTCGCCGCAAGCTCAGCAGCTCAACTATGCCGAAGTGCTGGTCCAGTTGGACCAGAAAGAGATTACGCCGGCGTTTGTGAACCAGGTCCAGCCAGTGGTCTCGGCAACCGTACCCGGCGCCCGAATTGACATGCGCCAGTTGCAGACCAATCCGGTGAATTATCCCGTAGAAATCCGGGTGACCAGCCGGGCCGACGTTGGAACGGCAGGCAGTGCCGAGGATATTCGCACCATGCGCCACATCGCCCAGCAGGTTGCCGACATCTTGCGTTCGGCTCCTGCCGCCGAGCGCGTGCGGAACGAATGGGATACCGAGAGCACGAATGTCAGCCTCAACGTCGATCCCGACCGCGCCAATCTCGCTGGTATCACCAATATGGACGTCGCGAACTCAGCCACCAGCGCGATGAGCGGCGTCACCGTGACCGCTCTTCAGGATGGGGACAGAAACATTCCTGTGGTGGCTCGGCTCAAGATGGATGAACGGGCGAGTCTCTCCGATATCCAGAATCTGTACGTATATGGCAGCAACACGAAGATCCCGCTGGTGCAGGTTTCGAGCATTGAGAACACCATGACATCAAACCGTATCGTTCGCCTCGATCACTTCCGCTCGATGTCGCTCTATGCCTTCCCCGCCGGCGGACATCTCGCCTCGGAAATCACTAGCGTGGCACTACCGAAACTAAGGGAGCTGGAGAAGACCATTCCGCCCGGGTACAGCCTGAGCTTCGGCGGCGAGTACGATAAGCAACAAGTGGGTTTTCGAAACCTGGCAGTTGTGCTGTTGATCTCGATCTCTGCGATTTACCTCGCCCTGTTGTTCCAGTTCAACAACGCGATCAAGCCGTTCCTGGTGTTTGCCGCGGCGCCATATGGCGTGGCGGGAGCTCTCATAGCCCTGTGGATCATGAACACGTCGTTCGGCTTTATGGCCTTTCTCGGGATTGCGAGCCTGATTGGCGTCATCGTCAGCCACGTTATCGTGTTGTTCGACTTCATCGAAGAGATGCATGCCAAAGGAGAGCCTTTTGAAACGGCGGTGATCGACGCCGGAATCATTCGTCTGCGCCCCGTGATGATCACCGTGGGCGCTACGGTACTGGCGCTCTTCCCGCTCGCGCTGCACGGCGGACCGCTATGGCAGCCGCTTTGCTACGCGCAGATCGGCGGATTGACTGTAGCAACATTTATTACGCTGCTGATGGTTCCTGTGTTTTATTCCATCGCGGTGCTCGATTTGAAGTGGTTAACGTGGGAAGAACGACCTAAAGAAGAACATGATGAAATCGGTGCAACCACAAGTAGCGGCGGCACTAATCAACCATTACCTTCCGGTGCTTAGCCATTGCTGGTTGACGCTCGAAGATTACGACGGCTCAGGAGAAGAAATAATGAAATCGAATTTCAGGCGGATCACCTTGGCGGTTTTCGCGACTTTACTATTCGCTTTGGCGGCGTTCGCGCAAACCGGCGGCGCGAACCCACAACTGCAACAGAAACTGGCGGCGTTGAAACAATCGGCCGCCCAGAACAAACAAAAACTTCACAAGTATCAGTGGACGGAGATTCAGCAGGTCAACTTCAAAGGTGAGGACAAACCTTCCAAGACTTTCCTTTGTCAATATGGGCCCGACGGGCAGGTCCAGAAGACCCCGACGACTCCGTCGCAACCGCCGCAGCAACAGCAGGGCCGTGGTGGTCGGCTCAAACAGCACGTCGTCGAGAAAAAGACCGACGAAATGGAACAGTACATGGGCCAGGTGAAATCACTGTTGGCGATGTATGTCCCGCCCAGTCCTCAAAAGATGCAGCAGGCGTTCCAAGCAGGAAACGTATCAATGAATCCAGATCCGTCGGCTGGCCTTGTCGATCTGGTCTTCAAGAACTACGCCCAGCCGGGCGATCAAATGACGGTGGCGTTTAACTCTTCGACCAAGAATATCTCGACTTTGAGTGTCAACACGTACATGGGGCAGGCCAAGGACGCGGTCACGTTGACCGTGAACTTCTCGACCTTGCCGGATGGCACCAACTACAACGAGAAGACAGTGTTAAACGTTGCGGCCAAGCAGATCGTGGTCACGACCACCAGTACGAATTTCCATCCTGTGGGCGGAATGTAGCACGAGTCGAGTTAATCAGCAGGGCGTCCCGCGGAATTGCTCTCTGGACGCCCTGCTGAGTCCGTTAGTCACCAGCTAATTTTTTCCCGACGAAACTTGAGCCTCAGGCAGCCGACTGCCCCTCGCACGGTCCGCCAAACATATTTCCTTCGTGGTGACCTGCCGCGGCTCACGTTCACGGTTCGACCAACTCTCACGAGACTTTAAACACTCGCACTTGTCCGATTCTTCCTGGTTCGCCACGTGCAACATGGAAGCCCGCATCGAGCCTGAGAGTAGAATCGCACGGGAGCCGACATGCCTACCAAGACCATCATCGAGCCATTCCGTATCAAGAGTGTTGAGCCGATCCGCTGGACGACCCGTGATCAGCGAGAAGAACTGCTGCGCGCAGCCCATTACAACCTCTTTTTACTGCCTGCCGATGATGTCCTGATCGATCTGCTGACAGATTCCGGCACGGGAGCGATGTCAACTCATCAATGGGCCGCCATCATGGAAGGCGACGAAAGCTATGCCGGCAGCAAGAGCTTTGACCGCTTTCGGGATTCAATCCAAAATATCTTTGGCTACAAGAACGTGATTCCCACCCACCAGGGACGCGCAGCGGAGCGGATCCTGTTCAGCGTAGCCTGCAAGAAGGGCGACGTTGTGCCCAACAACACCCACTTCGACACCACCCGCGCGAATGTTGAGTTTGTGGGTGCCGAAGCCGTCGATCTCCCTATACCCGAAGCGCGCCAGCCATCGACCCGTCTCCCTTTCAAGGGAAATATGGACGTTATCGCCCTGGAGACGCTCATCGGTCGAGTGGGACGCGAGCGCATACCGCTAGTGATGCTCACGGTGACGAACAACTCGGGCGGTGGACAGCCGGTGTCGATGGAAAATGCGCGGGCGGTGAGCGAAGTCTGCCGCAAGCACAGCATCCCCCTCTACTTCGACGCGTGCCGCTTTGCAGAAAATGCCTACTTCATCAAGCTTCGAGAGAAGGGATACGAATCGAAGACGCCCAAGCAGATCGCGCAAGAGATGTTTGCCTTGGGCGACGGCTGCACCATGTCAGCTAAAAAAGACGGCATGGCGAACATTGGCGGGTTTCTCTGCACCAACGATGATGTTCTAGCGCGTCAGGAAAAGGACTTGCTGATCCTGACGGAGGGATACCCGACCTACGGTGGCCTTGCAGGCCGCGATCTCGAAGCCATTGCCGTTGGCGTGCAGGAAGCCCTGGAAGAGGATTACTTGCGCTATCGCATCGCTTCGACCGCTTATCTTGGCAACCATCTGACGGAACAAGGCGTTCCGATCGTCGAACCGCCGGGCGGCCACGCCATCTACCTTGACGCCCGCGCGTTCCTTTCTCATGTACCCCTGAATCAGTTCCCTGCCGTTGCCCTCGCGACAGAACTATATCTGGAGGGTGGAATCCGTTCGGTGGAGATTGGCACACTTATGTTCGCCGAAGCCGCAACCATGGATCTGGTGCGTCTGGCCATCCCACGTCGCGTCTACACCCAAAGCCACATCGACTATGTGGTGGAGATAATTCTGCGGGTCTGGAAGCGGCGTCAGAACATCAAGGGAATGCGTCTGACCTACGAAGCACCATTCCTGCGCCACTTCACTGCTCATCTCGAACCGATCACCTAGGATCAGGGGGCGCCGCTACATGTCTCTCTAACCGATCGTTATGAAACGTTTGTTTCTCTTGGTGGATGTTTTGAACTCGACCAGCGAGAGCTATGCCGTACCACGAACCGGCAGAGAACCTGATAAGCGACACGCTCGCTCGACTACCTGTGTCCATTGGCTCGCACGGCACACACTAAATCAATAACCTAAAACTACTATTTCCCTTCCTTGTTCTCATGTCACAGAGGTGATGTTCATACGTCACCGACCACCGTGCGCTCCGAAGACTACGGTACAAGCAAGAAATGAAACGGTTGCTGCCAACGTGAACTCCCGCTGGAACGGACAATTCTCGTGCTATGACCTGGTCGCGAAGACGGCAGAGCGACCCAGGACCATCGTGCAGGTCGGCGACATTGCGATCGGCGGCGATGAGTTTGTTGTCATGGCGGGTCCTTGCGCCGTGGAATCGGAGCGCCAGGTACTGGATACCGCCGTATCCGTGGCCGTAGCAGGGGCGCGCATCTTGCGCGGCGGCGCCTATAAACCGCGATCTTCGCCGTATTCATTCCAAGGCCTGGGTATCGAGGGATTGAAAATTTTGAGCAAAGCTCGGGATCTAACTGGTCTCGCGATCATCACGGAGGTCATGTCGGAGACCGACGTGGATGTTGTGGCGGAATACGCCGACATCATGCAAGTCGGCGCCCGAAGCATGGAGAATTTTTCTCTGCTGGAACGTCTGGGCACGTGCGGACGGCCCGTGCTTCTCAAGCGTGGCATGACCGCGACTCTGGAAGACCTGTTGCGTTCGGCCCAACTGATCGCTGCCAGTGGAAACCCCGACGTCATTCTTTGCGAGCGCGGAATCCGCACCTTCGAGACGGCTACCCGCAACACCTTCGATGTGGCGGCAGTACCTGTGCTCAAGACTGTCAGCCACCTTCCCGTAATCGTCGACCCCAGCCACGCCGCCGGCGTTCGCTCGCTGGTTCCGGTTCTGGCGCGAGCGGGTGTGGTAGTGGGAGCTGATGGCATGTTGGTCGAAGTTCATCCGCAGCCGGACAAAGCTGCCAGCGACGGAGAACAGTCGCTCACCTTCGCGCAATTCGATTCCATGATGCACGACCTCGAGCCCTACCTGAGCCTGCGCGCCAATGCTGACAAAATGTACGCCGCCGCAGGAGGACTCGACTAGTGCGGGTTGGTGCCATAGCTTTCGTTCTCCTGACCTTGACCGCATGCTCATTGTGGCTGAAGGTATCGGCTCAATCTCCTGCACAACTCCAGTCAGTTCCTTTGCTATACACGTCAACGCCGACTTATGAACCCGGGGCATGGCTCCATGGCGGAGAACGCTTCCCTGTCGGCGCAACGGTCATGCTTCGAGCGAACGGTACGTCACGCCCACTGGTTGAGGGGTTCGCATCGACCGCGGATCCATCTGTGTCTTTCGACGGAAGCCACGTGATCTTTTCCGGGAAGCGCGATGCGAAGTCGTCTTGGCAGATTTGGGAGATCGACATCGCAGCGAATCGAACGCGACAAGTCACCACTTGCACCACCGACTGCATCGGTCCTTTGTACCTGCCGGGTGAGCGCGTAGTTTTTGCCCACAAAGTAAGCCACAGTCTTGTGCTGGAGACCGCTTCGCTGGCCGGTGGACCTTCCCTGCAACTTACGTACTTTCCTGGAAACGCATTAGCGACGGACGTGCTTCGCGATGGCCGGATTCTCTTCGAGGCCGCATATCCACTAGGAAGTGGGACGGCACCGGAGATCTACACAGTCTATTCGGATGGCAGCGGTGTCGAATCCTATCGTTGCGATCATGGCGGCGACCGGCAGGCAGGTAAGCAGGTTGCGTCCGGCGACATCATCTTCGCGAAAGACCAGGGTCTTGGCCGGTTCACATCGGCGGTTGCACATCAGATCGAACTCAAAGTGCCCACCGGAGAGTTTGCTGGCGATGTGATGCAAGCCCCCTCCGGCGCATACCTCGTTTCCTGGCGTCCGGATGCCAAGGCACGGTTTTCGTTGCAGCTCTGGAACTCACGGACCAGCACATTCCAGTCGTTTTTCGCGGACTCGGGCGCCAGTCTTGTCCAGCCTGTTCTAGTCGCGGCCCGGGCCACTCCTAAGCTTCATCCCTCGGGATTGCACGACTGGAACTACGCCAACTTGCTTTGCCTGAACGCCTACACCTCCAAATACCAATTTGCCGAGGGCTCGATCAAGTCGATGCGCCTTTACACCAGAACGGACTTCGGCAAACCGAGGTTGATGGGCAGTTCCAACGTCGAAACCGACGGGTCATTCTTTCTGAAAGTTCCAGCCGACCAACCGTTGCAGATTGAATTAGTGGATGGCTCCGGTAAAACGTTGAAGCGACAGCAAGGCTGGTTCTGGCTGAGAAAGGGCGAGCAGCGGATTTGTGTTGGCTGTCATACCGGCCCTGAGCACTCTCCGGAAAATGCAGTTCCGGCGGTGCTGCTGAAGTCCACCGTAGCTATGGATCTGACGGGTTCTGGCACGCCATCACATAAAGGAGGCCGCTAGTGCTTGCCCGGATACTCGCAATCTTTGCCCTTTCTTGCGCTTTGCTGGCGCAGACACCGTCTGCAAGTACCATTCACTTCGAAGACGCGACTGCCGCCTCCGGAATTAGCTTCACTCATAGCTTCGGAGCGCAGAAGTTGGGATCGCTGCTCGAGGGCACAGGCAGCGGATGCGTCTGGTTCGACTTCAACAACGATGGACTCCTTGACCTCTACGTCGCCAGCGGTAAGCCGCTGGAAGCTGGCGTGCATCCTTTTCCGTTCAAGCAGCAGCCCGAGAGTTCTCCCCACAACCATCTCTATCGCAACGATGGCCACGGCAAGTTCACCGATGTAACCGACCAGGCAGGCGTGGCAGCGAACATATATGGAATGGCAGCCATCGCGGCGGACTACGACAACGATGGCTACGAAGACCTTTTCGTCACTGGCTATGGGCGCGCAATCCTCTACCGCAATAAGGGCGATGGAACTTTCGAGGACGTGACCGCGAAGGCCGGAATCAACGTCGATGGTTGGTCGATCAGTTCGACCTGGCTCGACTACGATCGCGACGGATGCGTCGACCTCTTCGTCGGCCGATACGTGAAGTTCGATCCCAAGTATCACAACTTTTATGCTGGCGACAATTACCCCGGGCCGCTTGACTACGAGGGACAGACCAATGTGCTGTACCACAACAATTGCGACGGCACATTCACCGATGTGAGCGAGAAGTCCGGAATCGCAGCGTACACCGGCCGTACCATGGGCGTGACCGCGGCGGACTTCGACGGCGATGGGTATCCCGACATCTACGTCGCAAATGATAAGACCGAGAACTTCCTCTTCCATAACAAGCATGACGGGACATTTGAAGAAATTGCTGTCGACGCTGGTGTTGCTTACGGGCAAAACGGCGAGTCGACCTCGGCCATGGGCCCGGTCTTCGCCGACGTCGACAACGATGGCAAGCTCGATCTATGGGTCACTGATTCGAAGTACAACCGCCTGATGCGCAATACCGGAAAGATGCAATTCGACGATATCGGGACTGCGTCAGGCATTTCGCCAGTGACCGGCCAGTATGTCAGTTGGGGCACCGGTATCTACGACTTCGACAACGACGGCTTCCTCGACATCCTGACTTTTCATGGAGGCCTGATTCACCTCATACCCGAAGAGCATTCTGTCTTCCGCGGACTGGGAAACCTGAAATTCGCCGACGTTTCGAGTGAAGCCGGCAAGGTCTTCGACGCGAAGACGGTGGCTCGCGGAGCATGTTTTGGCGATTACGACAACGACGGAAAAATCGACGCATTCCTGGTAAATCTGGGCGCACCGGCCACTCTGTTCCATAACACGTCAAGCACCACAGGTCACTGGCTCACGGTTCAACTGAAGGGCACCAAGAGCAATCGAGATGGAATTGGTGCGCGCCTTGAGCTTACTGCTGGCGGCAGGAAGCAGATCGCAGAGCGCGTCGCGAGCTCGGGATATCTCTCCCAAAATGACGGCCGAGTGCACTTCGGATTAGGTGGCGCAAGCAAAGTTGAGAAGTTGACTGTGAAGTGGCCCAGTGGACGCGAGCAGGTGCTTGAGAACCTTGCGGTTGATCGGATTATGGCGGTGGAGGAGCCGAAGTGAGTTTGCTCTCCATTCGGGTCGCTCCCAAGTCTGCGGTAGTTACGGCCGCTATTGCCGTTGCAGTTGCGTTCGGCTTTCTCGCGTTCACACTGTCGGCGAAAGCCAAGCCGGAATCGGATGAACCTCGCTACCTCAGCCCGCGGGAGATGGTTATTTCGCCCGATGGAGCGCGCCTCTACGTAATGTGCGAGGCCAGCGACGAAGTGCGGGTTGTCGATACAAAGTCAGGAAAGGTATTAGAGGTTGTCGCCGTAGGCCACATGCCCCGCGGTATTTCGTTGTCCCCTAACGGCAGTCAGATATTTGTCGCGAACTCATGGGATGACACCGTGTCGGTCATCGACGCTGCGTCTCTCAAAGTGGTCCGCACGCTGCCCACAGGATTCGAGCCCAACAGTGTGATCGCCGATCGCGAAGGCAAGACGCTCTACGTGGCCAACCGGCTGAGCAGCGATATCTCGGTGATCGATTTAGCAACCGGGCAAGAGACCAAGCGCCTGCTCGCAGGGCACGGGGCCAGTTATCTGGCTCTATCGCCCGACGGCACGCGCTTGTATTGCACTCACGTATATCCCCGCACGGGCGCTCACCGGTCTGCCCCAGACTCTGAAGTTACAGTTATCGACACCGATCGCCAAAGAGTCATCGAGCGCAAGCCACTTCACAACGTCGCTGGTGTGTTCCATATCGCGCTCTCGGCTGACGGAAAGCTCGGCGTAGCACCTCAGCTGCGTCCCAAGAATCTGGTTCCACTAGCTCACGTCGAGCACGGATGGGCTTTTGGTGATTCACTGGCTCTCTTCGGCGACGATGTCGGAGGCGTTGTCCAGGTACCGATCGATGAGCTCGAACGCTACTTCGCTATGCCCTACGCGGCGGTGATTACCCCGGATAAATCGAAGCTCTATGTCAGCAGCTCCGGCGCTGACACGATCACGGTAATCGACATCCCGAAAATGCTCGCTTATGTACGTGCCGCGAACGGGTCCATAGCAAATGATCTTTCCGCATCGGCAAATTACGTGGTCGCAAGAATTCCGGTAGGACGCAACCCCAAGGGCCTGCTGCTCAGGGGCGATGGCAAACGACTCTACGTGGCGAATCGTCTGGACGACAGCATTAGCGTAATCGACACCAGCAGCGACGTCGTCGTGTCCTCGATCGGGTTGGGTGGGAAGCAGGACATGACGTCCCTGCGGCGAGGCGAGCGTATCTTCTATACCGCCCGCTTCGCCTTCCAGGGACAATTCAGTTGCGCCAACTGCCACATTGACGCCACCTTTGACGGTCTGCAATGGGACCTCGAGCCCGATGGCTTCGGTGTCGACATTGTCGATAACCGCTCGATTGAAGACCTGTCGGGGACGGAGCCATTCAAGTGGAATGGCGGAAACCCCAATCTACCCACCGAGTGCGGGCCGCGAACCGAAAAGTATTTCTATCGATCGCAAAGCTATAACAGCGCGGAGCTCGCCGACCTGGTGTCTTACGTGATGGCACTTCCCTTGCGCCCCAATCGCTACCGTTTGCCTGCGGGAGAGCTCACCACAGCGCAGGAGCGCGGCAAGGCGATCTTTGCGCGTGATGTGAATAAGTTTGGCAAGCCGATCCCCGAGGGTAACCGGTGCACATATTGTCATAGTGGCCCGAAGTATACGAATCAGAAGTTGTCGGATGTTGGCACCGGCAAGAAGACCGACCGCTCGCCGCTGGTTGACGTACCGCAACTCACGAATGTGGCCTATTCGGCGCCTTATCTTCATGACGGCTCGGCTCGTTCCATGGAAGAAATCTGGACCATTTTCAACCCCAATGACAGGCACGGCTTTACTAACGACTTGACCAAAGACGAACTCAACGACTTGATCGAATACCTGAAGACATTATGAAACGGACCTCTACAGTCACGTTGTTTGTGTTAATCGCGATAGCGGCATTCGCCGCCTCTCCCGACATGCCTCGCTTCCGTTTTGAAAACTTCACCACGGCCAACGGCCTTCCCGACAATCACGTATTCACTGTCCTGGTGGATGGCGACCGCGTGTGGGCAGGCACCGAAAACGGCTTGGCTCTTTATGAAGGCGGCAAGTGGAAGGTGCTAACCCCGGCCGACGGCTTGGCGCATCGTGCTGTCCTGTCGCTGGCGATCGATAAAGCCACGGGCGACCTGTGGGTCGGCACCATGGGGGGGCTGAGCCACATTTCTGCAGGGCGCATTGACACCTACACACAGCTCAACTCGGGACTATCCAATGACGTGGTCTATGGCGTGGGAGTGCAAGGCGAATACGTCTGGACCGCGACTGCTGCTGGCGCAAGCCGTCTGAACACGCGCACAGGTGAGTGGTCGCTCTTCAATGAGCGCAACGCTCCGATGGACGAGATTTGGGCGTACGCAGTGAGCGCTGGTGCTGACAAGGTCTATTACGCGGTTTGGGGCGGCGGTGTGCTTGAGTACACCCTCGCCACCGGTCGCTGGAAAAACTACACCGACCCGGACGGCGAGAACGAGTTGGTCCTGTTCAAAGACCAGGGACTCATCCACAAGATCACAACCTCGGTCAGCTACGTCGACAACGTTCTTTGGGTCGCGACCTATTTTGGGGACAGCCACTACGACGGGCGAAACTGGCACAACTTCTTGGTCAAGGACAGCGGGCTACCATCGAACTTCACCAACCAGGTAAAAGGCGTCGATGCCACGCGCGCATGGTTCTGCACTGATAAGGGGCTTGCCTACTACGACGGCACGAACTGGGCGATCTACCGGCCCGCGCTCGACACCGGTAAGCCGGAAATGTATGTGCGCGACGCGGCCGGCGTCATCACGCCGATAACGGTGGAAACGGCGCCCGCTCACAATTACATCCTCGCGGTTGATTTTCAGGATGACGATATTTGGGTGGCAACCGCCAAGGGTTTAAGTCACGGAATTCGACAGAAGTAGGGACATCAGTTTTCAAGGAGAGAAATGTCATGAATATTCAGGAGCTCTTATCCGAAGTAGCAGCAACAACAGCGGTCGAGAAACGCGCCATAACGAACCTCGCCGTTCTCAATGAAGCTTACGACTATGCCAAGCCCAGCTCCTTCGTACGGGGCATGCGACTTGATCTGAACGGGCTGGTTGTCCTGCTGATCTCCGGCACCGCCAGTATCGACGAGCAGGGGGTGACGGTGCATGTTGGCGATTTTCGCGCGCAGTGCCGTCGCACCTTCCAGAACATCACCGGGCTGCTCGAAGCCGAGGGCGCGACCTGGCATGACATCGTGAGAACGAGCTGCTATTTGCGAGACATCGACCGCGACTACGCCGCGTTCAATGAAGAGCGTACCGCTTTCTACCAGCAGCAGAATTTGGATCCGGTGCCGGCGTCGACAGGCATCCAAGCCAAGCTGTGCCGCCCCGAGCTACTGGTAGAGATTGAAGCTATCGCGATGTTCAAGAAGGTTGAGAATTAGCAGCTGCTCGAATTTGCTCGCCGGTCGTAGGACCGCGAGGTTGTCGTGAGGATTGAGACATGAAAACAGAATTGAGGGCTGTCCGCGTTGTCATCACGACGGGGCTGATTGCCACTGGGCTTTCGACCCTGTTAGCGGTGGTAGCGCCGGCACAAACGAGTTCGCCCGCACTGTCACTCAACCCTTGCGCCTGCGGAAGCCATCCGCCACAGCCACGTCCTCAGCGCACGGTTGAGCCTTATGCCAACGAACCAAAGGATCTCCAGCCTTATTCGAAGTTCGCGAAGCCTTACGATCTGAACTACATTCAGACCAATGTTTACGCGGGAGCTGCGCGGGATATTCCCGACCCCAACCTGAACGACCTGTCGGAAATTCACATTGGTTTTCTCGGACCGATCGATAAGAACCCAGACCAGCTATTTGGCCAGCGAATGCTGAACGGAGCGCAACTTGCGGTAGACCAACAAAATGCCCACGGTGGATACTGCGGCAAGCCTTTCAAACTGCTTCCTCGCAACGACTATGACAATTGGCAGGCCAAGCAGGTCTACGGAGACGACCGACCGACGTCCCAGGACATCTGGGGGGCAGCGTCCAACCAAGCGGTAAAGATGGTTTATGACGATAAGGATTGGGCGATCTTCGGCTCGATTAGTTCTGAGTCTACCCACATCGCGTTACGGCTGGCTCTGCGCGCCGAGATCCCAATCGTCAATTCGGCTTCGACCGATCCGACGATTCCTGAGACGTATATCCCGTGGTACTTCACCGATCTACAGGACGACCGCGTGCAGGCCGACACTCTTGCCCGCTACATCTACGGCCAGCTCAAATTGAAGAGAGTAGCGGTGTTGCGCGTCAACAATCGCTATGGACGTTTCGGTTCGCCTAAATTCAAGGAGGCTTCGCAGCGGCTGGGCCATCCGGTGGTGATCGAGCAGCGGTACCCCGCCGGGACTACGGATTTTAGCCGCGAATTAATGGCAATACAGGCGTCTCGTGCCGACGGCATTGTGCTGTGGAATGACCAGGAACAGACGGCCTTGATCCTGAAGCAGATGCATGAGTTCGGCATGAAGCAGCGCGTGTTCGGCAGCTATCGCACCATCGGCGACGATCTGATCGCGCAGGCGGGAGACCTCGCCGAGGGGTTCGAGGCCGTCTTTCCCTACGACGCGGCACGCACCGATCCCCGCTGGCAGAAGTTCAACACCGATTACGCCGCAACCTACCGCGAAAAGCCGGAGCAGTTTGCTTCACTCGCTTACGACGCAATGAATATTCTGCTGGGCTCAGTCTGCGAGGCCGGCCTTAACAAAGGGCGCATCATGGACGCGTTGGCGCAGGTCTATGAATACGACGGCGTCACCGGGCACATGGTTTTCGACACCAACAGCAAGAACGTCGCACCAATGTATCTGGCGCGAGTACATAACGGAACGATCGAGTATCGCGTAGCTTCGATGGAACCAACGGCTCAGCAGTCGGACGCAAAACCAGCCGCGTCGACAACCGCGACGGTGCCGTATGCCCGCGTCGGCGAAGACGGCGTTCCCTTCTACGGTCCCTCCGATGCTGACTCTCCAACAACTGACGTTCGTGTTGCTGTCTTTGGGCCACAAGCTGATCGACTGGTACGTTCGCCGGAAGTGGCAGCCGCATTGATCACACTCAACGCCGGAGCCGCTCGCTGGTCACTGATCGGAATACCCTCCGACGTGCAATGGGGCAAGGCGTCCAGCCAATTGGTCTCTGCGGTCTTCGAGCAAAATGTCGTCGCCATCATCGCGCTCGATCACAACTCCAGCCACTTGGCTGAACAGATCGGCGTCAAGGCCTTCGTTCCCGTCATCGCTATTTCCTCGGACCACGCTTTGACGTCTACCAACATCCCGTGGATTTTCCGCATGCCTCAGGACACTTCTCTCGATCAGGCGATGCAAACCCTGGCCGCGGCTGAGCAGCAGTCGGGACCAAACCGTACCAAGCTCCGCGACGTACTCGCCTCCGGAACACAAATCGCGGGAACGCGTTTTCAGCCAACCGGCGAACCCCGCTAACCGCCCGCCAATAGTCTCATCACCTCCGTCCAGTACTCCACTCACAAATCCCGAAGCTTTTTCCTTCCCTCCTCATCTACTATCTGCGAATAATCAACGACGAGGCGCAAGTATGGCTGCAGACGCAAAGTCAGCTACATCCCTGGAACTGCCGGAACTGCCCCTCAAAGACTGGCAAGCCACCTACGACACGCTGCACATGTGGACGCAGATCGTCGGCAAGGTCCGCAAGACTCTCGGCCCGGCGATCAACCATTGGTGGGGCGTTACCTTCTACGTCACCTCGCGTGGCCTGACTACCTCTCCCATACCTCACGGCTACGGATCGTTCGAGGTCCAGTTCGACTTCATCGCTCACCACCTTCTGATCGAAACCAGTGACGGCGCTGTGCGCCAGATAAAACTGGAGCCGCAGTCCGTGGCCCAGTTCTACCGAAAGTTCATGGCCGCGCTTGGAGAACTCGGAATCGAAGTACACATCCACACAACGCCCGACGAATTTCCCAATCCCATTCCGTTTGAAGAAGACGACACCCACAAATCCTACGACGCCGACGCCGCGAATCGTTTTTGGCGCATCCTGGTCTGGACCGATGCAGTGTTCAAGGATTTTCGCTCACATTTCACCGGCAAGGCAAGTCCCGTTCAGTTCTTCTGGGGAAGTTTTGATCTGGCGGCGACCCGCTTCAGCGGCCGCGTTGCCCCTCCCCGGCCCGGCGCCGATCCCGTCACCGCCGAAGCGTATTCGCAGGAAGTAAGCAGCGCAGGCTTCTGGCCAGGAGGAAGCGGGGTGGATGGAGCAGCTTTCTACGCCTATGCCGCGCCTGAGCCGGCTGGCTTTGCGGCCTACAAAGTGGAACCCGGAGCGGCCTTTTATCATCCTGAACTGCATGAGTTCCTACTGATGTACGACGACGTGCGCCGTGCGCAGTCGCCCAGGGATTCGTTATTACAGTTTCTGCAGACCACTTATGAAGCAGCCGCTAATCTGGGAAACTGGGACCGCAAGAAATTAGAGCGTTAGCAGTCGCGATAGGACAAATCATATGGCTGAAACTTGCACTCATCTTGATCAAATCAAAGCTAACCAAGCCCACCAAGCACGTCTGCGAAGAGTGCGTGAAACTCGGCGATACCTGGGTCCACTTGCGCATGTGCCTGACCTGCGGAAACGTTGGGTGCTGCGACTCATCCAAGAACAAGCACGCCACCAAACACTTTCAACACATTCATCATCCCCTGATACGCTCGATCGAGCCAGGAGAGCGTGGATATGGTGCTACGTCGATCAGATGGAGCCGGGCGAGATCGAGCCTGACGTAAGTTACTCGAGGCTGATTAGAGGCTGGGTCACGCTTCCGTTCGCGTGAAGCGCGCCACACCACCCAACCGATGGCCAGCAGTGTGACAACAGCGATGATTCCCTGCGAGATCACGCAGTAGAGGCACCACACGCCGAGTACGCGCGCCTCGATGTTCGTGAGGTAGAGGGCAAAAGCCATTCCGACCAGCGCAGCCGCCAGCAACAGCCCGCGTCGACGCAACAGGGCGAGGACTCCGATCAGCAAATATCCGGCAATGCCGATCGCGGCCACCGGAATGCCACGTATCTCGGCATAGGGGCTATGGTTCACGATGCCGCAATCCCACTTTTCGTTAATGCTGCAGGGCGCGGTCTCGGTGCTGTAGTGCACGCTGTAGAGCCAGGACTGAGACGACGATTCCTGCGATCGCAAGAACAGCAATGACGTATCGCACCAGATCCCTCCGAAAGTTCGACCCGCAACGGCACAAGCATCTTTCGCGCCGGCGTAGCTGCTACTCTGAGTGTTTATCACACCACAGATTTGATGTGCTAAAATCCGGCCTATTCATGCGGCGTGGCGTATCCATCGCGGTGCTTGTCGGTGATGCTGGCCAGCCTGCTCGTTCCTCTGGCGCTGGCGAACCCTCTACCTCGCCCGCCTGTTGCCGCGCCGGAGGAAAACACCACTGCAGCGGATCGATGGAACCCACTGGATCCGTCGGCTTCAAGTCAGCGGCCGTGCTGTGTCCCTATCGTCACCAGGCAGCCGTGACTTCGCAAGCGGTCGCGCTGGCAACCGCACGTCATCGCGTCGTGGTTCTCCTTCTCGAAGGCAAGACGCCCCAATCCCACTCTCTCGACTATCTACTCGCACGATCGTATCGACGCGCACAAGCGCGGACCTCCGGCAGCCTGATTCTTCAGCTCTAACCCATCTAGCTCTTCCACCGATTTAGCGACGGTTACCGCGATATTCCGGTCAGTGCACCGCGTGTCGCGCCTGTGGATCTTCGGAGATTTGTTGCATGAGCCAGTGTTTTCCGCGCTCGCTGCGATTCGTTTTGTTGCCCCTGATTCTGGCAGTGGGAACTCCGTGTCTCGCCACGGTTTTCGGCAACATACGCGGCGTGGTGCACGATCCGCAGCACCACCCGGTCAGCGCCGCGCACGCCACGCTGCAGGCCAATGATTCGGCCTTCAAAATGACCGCCGACACCGGCGACGACGGCGAGTTTCACTTCGACGCCGTACCGCTGGGCAACTACACCGTCAACGTCGATGCGCCTGGATTCGCACCCCAGTCGCAGGTGCTGGTCGTGGTTTCCGGATCGGCGCCGGTACTGCATTACCAGCTTGCTGTCGCCACCGCGAAGCAGGAAGTCACCGTCACCGCCTCGCCTGAGGACCTGAACCCCGATTCGCCGCGGCGAGACATTCTCATCAGCCAGGAACAGATATCCCGCTATGCCGGCGTGGACGCCAGCCAACAGCTTCAAGATCATCACCGAGTTCGTTCCCGGCTCGTACATGGTGCACGACCAACTGCACGTTCGCGGCGGCCACCAGGTCACCTGGGCCATTGACGGCGTGCCCGATCCCCAACACCAACATCGCCTCCAACGTTGGGCCGCAGTTCAATCCCAAGGACGTCTCCTACCTGCAGGCCGAGACCGGCAGCTATGCGGCTGAATATGGCGACCGCACCTACGGCGTCTTCAACGTCGCTCCGAACACGGGGTTCGAACGCAATCGGCAGGCCGAGCTCATTGCCAGCTACGGTAACTACAACCAGACCGACGACTGGCTGAGCTTCGGCGACCACACCTCGAAGTTCGCTTACTACGTCAGCGCCGGCGGCAACAATACGGATTGGGGACTGGAGCCGCCCACCAGCGTCAACCTGCACAATCAGGCCGACGGCGGCGGCGCATTCACTTCCCTGATCTACAACCCCGATCCCAAGGACCAGATTCGCTTCGACGCCGGGGCTCCGGCTCGACTACTACCAGGTGCCGAACGATCCCGAGCATGCAAGCCGCCGGCATCAACGATCGCCAGCGCGAGCAGGACATCTTCGCCACCGGCACCTGGGTCCACACCTTTTCGCCGGGACTCATGCTGATCGTCTCGCCGTTCTATCACTTCAACCGCGCGGCTTACGAGGGCGGGCCGACCGATGTTCCCATCACCACCGACAATCGCGCCTCCAACTACGAGGGCGGACAGGTCACGCTGTCGTGGCTCAATAAGCGCAACAACGCCCGCGCCGGCATTTATGCATTCGCGCAGCAGGACAACACCTTCTTTTCGGTGGTCGCCAATGACGGCATCCGGCCAGCAATTCAGCCAGCGGGTTTATCCCGGCGGTTTTTTGTTCGCCGGCTTTCTCGAAGACCAGTTCAAGGCGACATCGTGGCTGACGTTCACCGGCGGACTCCGGATGACGCACTTTTCCGGCAACATCACCGAGAATGCCGTTCGATCCGCGGCTGGGAGTGGCCATCACGCTTCCCAAACTGAACTGGGTGCTGCGGGCCGCTTATTCGTATTTCTACCAGCCTCCGCCGCTCGACACCGTTACCGGTTCGCTGCTTGATTTCACCCAGAACCAGGGACTGGGATTTCTGCCACTGCAAGGCGAGCGCGACATCCAGCAGGAGTACGGCATCACCATTCCGCTGCGAGAACTGGACTTCCAGCCTCACCTATTTCCACACCAGTGCGCGGAACTTCTTTGACCACGACGCGATTGGCAATTCCAACATCTTCCTGCCCCTCACGATTCAGGGAGCCATCATCGAGGGAGAGGAAGCCACCGTCCGCTCGCCGCTGATCCTCCATCGCTATCACGCTCACCTGGTTTACTCGCACCAGATTCGCCGAGGGCGTCGGCGCCGTCACCGGCGGGCTTACCGACTTTTCACCGCCCGAAGGCGGGGCGTTCTATCTCGACCACGACCAGCGCAACACGCTCTCAGCCGGCTTCGATGGAAACCTGCCGTGGCGCAGCTTCGCTGCCGTGACCATCAACTATGGCTCGGGCTTTCTCAACGGCGACGGCCCCGAGCCATTTGCCGGGCTACTACACGCTGGATCTGTCGGTGGGAAAGTCGTTCGGCGAGAACTGGATGGTGCGCTTCATCGGCACCAACATCACCAACCAGCGATATCATGTTGGACAACAGCAATACCTTTGGAGGCACCGCACTGGGCCGATCCCTTCATGTGCTCAGTGCAGGTGAAATTCCGGTTTCACTACTAGCGCTACGTGGCCCTAAGGTGGGGTTGTATAGTCGACTATAACATTAAAAAAAACATTACATGGTTGTTTAGAATCAATGATTTGGGCGGAAATTACTCGCATGTCATTGATAAATATATAAGTTATACGTATCCATTAGTGCGCGTGGGAGTTAGGTAATACGATTTTCGCCTGCCGTTCGCTTTTGGTAGTAATTTTGGTATGAAAAGTATGACAAGTATGACCCACGTGAGTCATACAAGTATGACTCGTATGCCGCTCCGCGCTAACGTCGCTTATTTTCATTAGGTTAGGGAGACTTTATCACATCCGGAAGGGATTTTTACCTGACCTCGGAGACGATCTGTCAAAGATCAGCGCAGCCGCATGCTGGGTACGGCCGGAGCGAGAGACACCACCCTTGGCTCACGATGCCTTTCTTACAGGCTGGGCAATGGTGTACGAAAGGACGCCGGTCACGGAGTAGTGTGACAAGAGTTGGCGCACGAATTCCCGTGATGGTCTCAGCCAGGTGCAATGCCTTACACAAGCTGCTCAGTGCTCGTGCTCGCCGTGAGAGTGCAGGTGCGGGTGGGAGTGAATCACGTCGCCATGCTTGTGGCGATGGGCATGAACGAGGTTGGCGCGCAGCAGCAGCTCGCCATCGGAGAGGATTTCCTGCGGCGAGCCGTCGGCGGCGACAGTTCCCTGCTCCAGCACGACTACCCGCTCTGCGATGTCTTCGACGATCTCGAGTTGATGGGTGGCAGTGATGACGGTCTTCGACGAACCCTTCCACTGCTGGATGAGGTCGATGAGTTGGCTCTGGCTGCGGGGATCGAGCATCGCGGTCGGCTCGTCGAGCAGCAGCACCTCGGGATCGAGGACGACGACCGAAGCCAGCGCAACTCGCTTCTTCTCGCCGCCAGAGAGGCGATAGGGTGCGCGATCGCGCAGATGCGAGATGCCCATCACGTCAGAGTGTCTATCGACGCGGGCGACGACTTCAGTGGTCGACCAGCCCATCTGCAGCGGCCCGAATGCCACTTCGTCGAACACGGTTGGATTGAAGAGTTGGACATCGGGGTTCTGGAACACGAGCGCCACGCGCCGGCGAAACGAGAACGCATATTCGTTGTCGCGAAACCTCTCGGGTGTCATTGGATCGCCACAAAAGCTAACCGTTCCGCCAGAGGGGAAACATAGCGCGTCAAGCACGCGAAGCAAGGTTGATTTTCCCGAGCCGTTTGCTCCCACCAGCGCGATCGACACGCCGCGATCTATGGCTAGCGAGAGTCCTCGAAGAGCAGGTATCTTTTCGTATTCGAAGGTGACGTTCTGGACGTCGAACATGGAAGCGTCGCTCATGACCGTCCCATCCACACGGCGAAGGCGCCAAACGCCAGAAATGCCGCGAGGCCGAAGTAGTCCCGGGCGCGCATACGGAACTCGGAGAGGATCTTGACCTCTCCCCGGAACCCGCGCGACTGCATTGCGAGGAACACATCGTTGCTTAACTCAACGCTCCTGCCAAGCAGAACTCCGGCAGTTCTTGCGGTCATGCGACGCTGACTGGCACCGTTCAACACGCCCACGGTTCGACTCTGACGCGATTCCAGCATCTGGCTGGCGGTCTCGCCCAGCAGAAAGATGTAGCGATGCGTCATAGCCAGCATCATCACCACTTCCTGTGGGATGTGAAAAGCCCGCAGGGCCTTCAAGACGTGCATCCACGGTGTGCAAAGAACGAGCAGTGTGGTGAAAGTGACGGCAGTCTCCACGCGCGCCAGCAACAGCAGCGCGGTACTCGCGCCCTGCGCGGTAATGCGAAAAGCCCCACCCGCTGTGGTGAAAATGGCATCACCGGGCGTCAGGAAGAGAGCCGGTATCGCGATGACTCCGGTGAATAGAAGCACGGCCAGCCAGACGCGAACCACCAGAGTCCGCAGGCTGACGTTCGATAACACGGCAATAACAATCGCCGCCCCAAACAGGGCGAGGACAACGCTAATCCGGCGCGAAAGCGTAACCGCCAGCACCAGGCTCAGCAGCCCAACCAGGCGCACGCGTGGATCAAGCGCCTGTAGCAGCCCGGACTTCTGCGCCACTTGCTCGGAGACCAACGCATGCCCGAATGCCCTGGTCAGTCCAATCAGCGTGTCGCCGATAGCGCGATTTCGCCTCACGCAGCCTGTCCCGGGCCACGCCGCCGCTGGAGATATCTCTGCACGGCCAATGAAAGCGACATCATCAGGCCGACACCGAACATTCCGGAAAGCAAGTATCCCAGTGACGGACTCTTCACCACTTGCGGCGCGTAGGCGGGAATGGGAGCAGTCCAAATGGTTGAGAGCCGCTGCAAACCAATTGGAGTCTGCGAAGGTGCTGTCTGGTTTTGCGAAGACTTGGCGATATCGGCGCGTCCTTTCGCACTGGAAAAGTCCGACGCGCTCCACTCGCCCCACGCCGTTCCGGCCCCGAGAATGCCGAGCGGGGTCAGCAACAACAGCAGCGCGACGGTGATCCATAGGGTGCGCAAGGACTTCTGCGGCGCGTGCGCTTCTGCGGCAGTCCGGTCGGGCGCGAGACCCGACGTGCCCCGCAAGAGCGCGGGATCAGCCGCTTGAAGATAGGCGACCAGACCTGCTGCAATCGCGGCTTCCGCGACACCCGCAATTGCGAGGTGTCCGATCATCATGGCGGGAAGCGCGACGCCCAACGAGTAGGGTGCGTACAGTGGAACGCCTTGAGCGTTGCGAAAGAGTACGGGCTGAATGCCAAATTCTACCGCCGTAAAAAAAGCGGCCGCGTTGGTGGCTAGATATCCCGCAATGGCTGCCGCGACCAGCCGGCGACGCGAGGTCAGCGCCGCGCCGGACGCGATCAACCGATATGTCGCATAGGCCACCAGCGATCCGATGATGGCCATGTTGAAGCAGTTGGCTCCCAACGTGGTGATGCCGCCGTCTCCGAAAAAGAGAGCCTGGATGGCGATCGCGATGGAAAGCGACATGATGGCCCCGGCCGGCCCAAGAACAATGGTGGCGATCGTTACTCCGAGCGCATGACCGGTGGTGCCGCCCGGAAGCGGTAGGTTGAACATCATCAGGACGAAAGAAAACGCGGCGAAGACGGAGATCAGGGGAACCATGCGCGCAGTCAAGGTGCGCCTGATTCGCTGCAAGGCTCCGTACCAACCGAGGCCCGCCCCGGCATAGAGGACCGCGCAGGTTGAAGGGCTCAGATATCCGTCAGGGATATGCATCCTGTCGTTCGGCAGCCTCTGTAGAGGATTGTAAACGAGGACAATGTCTCCCTTCGCCTTGAAGTGTGGGCTGAGAGACTTGAATATTCGCGCCGTCTAGCAGCAGCGTGACACAGACAAACCTGGCTCCTGGTGCAGCCTCTCGTAATGCGCCAGGATGTCGCGACCGAGCAGCGGCAGAAATACGTAACGGTCGGCACTGGTATCAGCGTCGATAAACGCGATTGGATCTAAAACTACGTTCAGGTTGCTGCATGGGTCATCGCTAGGGTTGCCGGTGGGATACGCGGGCAGCACGACCGAAGGATGCTTCTTGACGCCCGATAACTTGTAGTCGGCGCGAATGGAGACGTGGTCGCGGTGCACCTTATGAATGGCGAAGCCGCAGGCAGGGCGACTGATGTTTTCCAGATGGCTATGCAGAGTCGCAACGGTCATAACGGCAACAGTTTGACGACGTTCAGTCAACCTATGCATGGCATCCTCACACCGCAGGCGAACTATGGGTTTTGATTATAGGCCGGGTAGTGCGGATTCGCGGTTTTAGTTACAGCTTCACGCTGCGCAGGCGCAACGCGTTGGTGATGACCGACACGCTGCTGAAGCTCATGGCCGCGGCGGCGATGATCGGGCTCAGCAGCCATCCGAATTTGGGATACAAGATGCCCGCCGCGATGGGCACTCCGATGGAGTTGTAGACGAAGGCGAAGAACAGGTTCTGCTTGATGTTGCGCATCACGGCTTTGCTGAGGCGGCGAGCGCGGACCAGCGCCCGCAGATCGCCTTGGAGCAGGGTGACGCCGGCGCTCTCCATTGCGACATCGGTGCCGGTTCCCATAGCAATGCCTACGTTGGCCTGCGCAAGCGCGGGCGCGTCGTTGATGCCGTCGCCGGCCATGGCAACGGTTCTTCCCTGCTGCTGAAGTTTCTTTACGACGTCGGCCTTGTGGTCGGGCAGCACTCCGGCCTCGAAGTCGGCGATGCCGAGCTTGCGGGCTACGGCGGCGGCGGTGGTCTGGCTGTCGCCGGTAAGCATCACCACGCGCAGGCCTTCCTTCTGCAAGTCGCGAAGAGCGTCGGCGGCTTCAGACTTAACCGGGTCGGCGATGCCCATTAGTCCGGCTGCGCGCCCGTCGACCGCGACGTATACAACGGTCTCTCCAGCGAGGCGCATGGCTTCGGCTTGGGGCTGCAATTCCGCTGAGGGGATACTCGAGTTCGACGAATAGCTTCTCATTGCCGACGGCGAGTTCGTGGCCGCCTACGATTCCCACGACACCTTTGCCGGTGAGAGAGCGAAATCCGTCGGGAGGGATCAGTCCAAGATTGTTTGCCTGAGCCGCCTCGACGATGGCCGCGCCCAGCGGGATGTTCGCTGCCGCGCTCCAGACTGGCCGCGAGGCGTACGAGGTCTTCTTCGGTTTCCCCGGCGAAGGCGACCACGTTCATCAACTCGGGCCGGCCCTGGGTCAGCGTGCCGGTCTTGTCGAGGACGATGGTGTCGACTTTCTGGAAGGTCTCGAGGGCTTCTGCGTTCTTGATCAGGATGCCGGCGCGGGCGCCGCGGCCTGTGCCTACCATGATCGCCATCGGCGTCGCGAGGCCGAGGGCGCACGGGCAGGCGATGATCAGAACTGCTACCGCATTAACGATCGCATTGGCCAGACGAGGCTGCGGGCCGATGGTCAACCAAATGATGAAGGTGATCACGGCAACAGCGAGAACGGTGGGCACAAAGTAAGCCGCTACGCGATCGGCGAGACGCTGAATGGGGGCGCGGCTGCGTTGGGCGTTGCTGACCATCTGCACGATCTGGGCCAACACGG
Organism: uncultured Acidobacteriaceae bacterium; assembly: GCA_963696575.1. Lineage (GTDB taxonomy): Bacteria > Acidobacteriota > Terriglobia > Terriglobales > Acidobacteriaceae > DASRAA01. Next base: position 55,880 of record CAVOKT010000011.1, on the reverse strand, counting down.
TCTCGCTGCCCACGCGCTCGGCACGAACCAGCAGCCATCCTGTACCGTTTACGGTGGCCCCGATCACACGGTCGCCGGAGCGCTTCTCGGTCGGAATGGATTCACCGGTGATCATCGACTCATCAACAGAGCTGAGGCCGTCGACGACGATGCCGTCGGTAGGGATTTTTTCGCCGGGACGAACCCGAAGCTTGTCGCCGACTTTGACCTGTTCGAGTGGCACGTCGTACTCGCTGCCGTCGTCGCGCATGAGTCGCGCCATCTTGGGCGAGAGATCGAGCAAGGCGCGGATGGCGCTGCTGGTGCGGCTGCGCGCCTTGAGCTCCAGAACCTGCCCAAGCAACACCAGCGCAATGATGGCGGCGGCGGCTTCGAAGTAGACTGCCGGCATGCCGTGCATAGTGCGCAGCGATGGGGGAAAGAGTTGCGGAGAGCATGGTCGCGACGGCGCTGTAGAGGTATGCGACGCCCACGCCCATTGCGATCAAGGTGAACATGTTCGGGCTGCGGAACTTTACCGACGCCCAGCCGCGCTCGAAGAATGGTCGTCCGCACCATAGCGACCACAGGGGTCGCCAAGCAGCGAACTCGATCCAATTCCCCAGCGCGGGAGAAACCAGACGGAGCAGCGGTCCCATGCGCAACATGGCAAAGACAACCAAAGGAATGCCGAGAGCAACGCTCCACCAGAAGCGGCGCGTCATGTCGCGCAGTTCAGGATTTTCTTCCTCTGCCGCAGTGACGGTCATCGGCTCCAGCGCCATTCCGCAGATGGGACACGAACCGGGACCGTCGCGCACGATCTCGGGATGCATTGGGCAGGTCCACTGGGTATGAACGGCAGGTCAACGGCATCTCGGGTTCAAGGGCCATGCCGCACTTCGGACAGGCTCCGGGGCCGGATTGGCGAACCTCAGGATCCATGGGGCAGATGTAGGTCGCTGCCTTCGCCCTTACCTGAGACTTTTCCATCTCGGAAACGGCAGGGCTGTGCTCTCGCGTTTGAGAGGCCTGAATTTGAATACCGCCGATCTGTACAGGCGCGGACATTCCTCCTGGTTTGTAAGCGGGAGACAAAAATTTGGCCGGATCAGCGTTAAATTTCTCGGCGCAGCCCTTGCAGCAGAAGTGGAACAGGCGGCCCCCATGTTCAATGGAGGCTGCTGCCTTAAAAGGATCAACCGTCATACCGCACACCGGATCTTTGTGAACTTTGCTGCCTCGCACGGGCTGGGCGGATGAATTCGCAGCATCCAGCGCTGGCAGTTGACTGTCGGCAGTAACGAACTTTGCCGGATCGGAGAAGAATTGATGCATACATCCCGGGGAACAGAAATAGTAGGTTATGTCCCGGTGCTGGGCGCTGCCGCGGGCTTTGCTGGGATCGACCGACATGCCGCAGACCGGGTCTTTGGCTGTGGCGGCTGGGGTGCTTCGGTGCCTGGGTTTTCGCTGATCTCGTTCATTGGCCTATCTAACATGTGCCGGCTGTTCCCGGCTGCGATGGCAGCGGGACCTAGCTGCCGTGATTCATAGACTGCAATGCTTTATAGTAAGTCTGTCATTTAAGTGGAGCGGCAGTCCCTGATGGCTACACTCGAATCCTAAGCGCCGCCGGGCGTTGGGGCAAACGGCCGCCGATCAGTCAATTCCTTATCATTGCACGGGCGAAAGGATTATTCGATGACAGCAGTCGAAGTGTTGTTCCGCTATGGTGTCCCGCCGACCGAGAACGCCATGAGCGCTTTCGGACAGTTGAGCGATGTGTATGGCATCCGCAAACTGCGACTGCAGGAGTCGGAGCGGACGATTCGCGTAGAGTACGATGCAACCCGGCTGAACGAAGCCAGAGTCGAGGGACTATTGCGCGCAGCAGGATTTGAGATAACGGAAAAACTCGCCCTGGCTTAGAAAAATCGGATTATCGGCAAACGAAAAGCGAGGTGCATGCTATCTGCATCTCGCTTTTTTCTTGGTGTTCGTCGAGTGGAGATCGGATCCACCAGGCGTTCCACGGGGGAGGGCGTGAAAACTGCGACTATTGGCGAGCAATAAAAAGGGACCACCTGCTAAAGAGGACTCTGGCCGAAAACCTCTTCACCGATGGCCCCTATGCGCCACTTCGTCTGCCTCTGTATGAGCATCTGGAGTACCAAACGGCGTGTGTTGAAGGTAAAGCAGTTACGTGGCACACGTGTAGAATTACACGGTAAAAGTTGCGCTATCATCGCGTAAGTTTTGCATGGCAGTCACTTAGGTGGGGCTACTCCGACAGACACCCGGGTGGCCTGAGCGAGTTCAGGCTCGGGTCGACTCCGATCCATAACAGGATCACCTACCGGGCACTAACCTTGTCGAATGCCCTCGTGCCGGCTCCCGCGCCAACCCGAACGTTCGAGGATGCACTCTAGGGCTTGGGTGAAGCCGTACACTGTTGCTCAGAATGCTGAGCGAAGCTGCTCCTCTAAGTCTCGAGAACACGAATTCCAAAATAGGCAGGCGAGACCTCTTGCGCGGAGGTACTGCGATTGCAGTCGCCGCGTTGCTGGGAAAGACAGCTTGGGCTTTTGAGCCCGATCGCGAGGATACGGCCGCGAATTCTCCGATTCGCCTAGGCGTCGCCAGCTACTCCTTCCGGAAATTCAGCCCCGCCGACGTAATCAAGTTCATGAAGCAGTTGAATACTCCCTATCTGAACGTAAAAGACGTGCACCTGCCCATGACCACACCAGACCAGATCAAGCAGGATACCGGCGAGTACGCCGCTGCCGGCATAAAGCTGACCGCGGCAGGCACAATTTACTTCACGGAAGACAACGATGACGACATGCGGCGTAAGTTCGAATATTGCAAGCTGGCCGGCGTTCCGGTCATGGTCGCCGGGCCGACGCCCCAGACGTTGCCGCGATTGGAGGGGTTTGTAAAGCAATACGATATAAAGATCGCCATCCACAATCACGGCCCGGAGGACAAGTACTTCCCTTCACCGCTGGACGCACTGAAGCTGGTGAAGAACATGGATCCGCGGATGGGCGTATGTATCGATGTTGGGCATGCAACCAGGGCCGGGACAGATGTTCCGACAGGCCATCCGCGAGGTCGGGACCGCGACTTTACGACGTCCATATGAAAGACCTGGCGAGTTCCACTAGCAAGGAGAGCCAAGTCGCTGTTGGCGACGGAACCTTGCCCATCGAGAAGATCTTCGCTGCGCTGATCGCGATCCGCTACGCCGGGTATGTTGACCTTGAGTATGAGATCAACGAAGACAATCCGATGCCGGGAATGATCAAGAGCTTCGCGTACATGCGTGGAGTACTGGCTGGAATGGGCTACAAGGCGTGAAGTTGCGGGCGGCCGGGCGATGGGGCTGCGCCCAATTCAATTGGGAATCGGTCGCATGATAGTATCGCGGCAACGTCGTCGAGGATGAGCGCCCGGTACATTCTTCACTCTCTCGTTTTGCTGACTGCGGTGGTTTGCCTTGTGTTGCTGCCGTCGTCCGCAGGCCAAGGGCAAGCGAGCCACTCCGATGCAATCGCGATGTCGGCTCCCACGTCGGATCGCCTGCATCAGCCGGGCTGGTGGCCCACGAAAACCGACGCTCCCCGCAGTGATTATGCCGGAACAGCCGCCTGCATGAAATGCCACAAGTCGATTACGGAGTCCTACAGCAAAATGGCGATGTCGCACGCCTCGGAGGGCGCGGCGAGTTCCGAGCTTTTGCATCAGCATCCTGAAATGCATTTTCAATCGGGGCCTTACACCTACACGCTCGAGACGACTGCGGACAAGAGCACCTACACGGTCAGAAACGGCAAGGAAACGAGTACGCACGATCTGGTATGGGCGTTCGGCGCGGGCAGCCTGGGACAGACGTACGTTTACCAACAAGGCGAGAAGTTCTACGAGAGCCATGTCAGTTTCTACTCGGGCATCAATGGGCTCGACATCACGACCGGTCACGCGCGAGGCGTTCCGCAGAGCCTGGAAACCGCGGCAGGGCGACGCATGTACACGCCCGAAACAAATCTATGCTTTGTGTGCCACACCACGGAATCGTTCAACGCAGGCAAGTTCGATCCGGCGGGGCTGGCGAACGGCGTAACTTGCGAGGCGTGTCACGGACCAGCCGCGAATCACGTTGCGGCGGAGAGAGCGGGACTGGCTGAAGGCAGCGGGGCGGTCTTGAATCCCGGCAAACTCAATCGGGCGGAAGCAGTGGACTTTTGCGGATCGTGTCATCGCACCACCGGCGACGTGATTGAGAACGGATGGGTCGATATCGGTGTGATGAATGCGCGCTTCCAGCCGTACCGACTGCAGAAGAGCCGCTGCTGGGAGAGCGGCGATTCACGCCTCACCTGCACTACATGCCACGATCCGCACAAACCGCTGGTGCACGAAGCCGCAGCTTATGATGCTGCCTGCCTGCGATGCCATGTCGTGATGGGAGCAAAGGCGACGGCGGACCATCCGGGAAACGGCTGCAAAGTGAGCCAGAACAATTGTGTCACCTGCCACATGCCGCAGTACGAACTGCCGGGCGCGCACTCAAAATTCAGCGATCATTACATTCGCATCGTAAAGAGCGGCGAGCCTTATCCCAACTGAACGAGCACGCCCCGACTCATCAGTGCAATGGCGGAGGAGCGGCGGGTTTTGCAAAGAGCTTCTCGTCGATGGCGACGTTATTCTGCACGTCGCTCACTTGAATCGTGAAAGCGCCGCTGGGACGCGCAATGGTCCAGCGGTATGGTGTCTTCACTCCGCCGGTCTCACGATAGTCAGAGAAGTCGACTTGAACGGGATTGATCCCGAGCGCCGAATCGGTGTAATGCACCATGCGCAGCAGCAGACCTGTTGTCTTGTCGAAATACAGTCGAACCGGAGGCTGTCCAGTAGCGGTAGCAATCACGACGCTAGCCTGCTGGTCGCCGACCTTCTCCGGTTCCGGTTGCAGCTTGAAGTCGCTGAACATCTTCTGCAGTTGATCGGGATAGAACGCAGCAGCGTCAAGCTTGGCGGCCTGCAGGTCTCCGGCCGACATCTCGCGCGGTGGACGGTTGGGAAATGCCAGCCAACCAGCCGTGCCGTTGAATGCGGTAACGCTCTCTCCGCCTTGCATGTGCATAACCGAGACACGAGCGTCGGGCGGCTTGCTGTAGATATCGATTGGAACGCTGCGGCCTCCTGGCATGAGGGCCGATGCCTTCTCTACTCGCGCAGTCACCTTGTCGATCGCCGATTTGCCACCGAGAGCTTCGATGTACTTGGCGAGCAGGGGCGCTCCGGAAGGCCATTTGGCGGGATTCGTCTCCATTTCGTGATCGGCGTCGTGCTCGTGCACCTCTGTGCTCGCTGGACGGGCGCTTACTTCGGCTACGGCGGGAATGGCCTGGGGATGCATCGTTCCGCGATGGCACGTATTACAGGTCACTTCCCGCTCGTTGGAGAAATTGTTCGCATTAATCGCGAACTGCATTTGCATCATCTTGCGGGCTGTGCCCTTGGGCTTCTTGTCGTCTTTGTCGAACTCGCGCTCGACGTGGCAGAAGTCACATTCGACACCGAGCGATGCCCCAATGAATTGCATCGACGGGATGAGCTGGCTGGCAGGAATGTCTTTCAACACCTTGATGTTCTTGTAATACTCGCCTGCGGTCTTCCCTTCCATGCTCGGCGGAGGGCCCTGGGCGATGATTGAAGGAAGCCAGAGGAGGGAAAGAGCAACACAACCACAGATCGGAGCTAGGCGTGGGAAAGACGATTGCATGCATGGACTCCAGGAACGAACTCAAGTCGACACCACATTCGGCATCGCCGAGCAGTGGGCAGTGTCAAATTTATCTTATTTTGCAAGGTGTGATGGGATCATGGATGAGCAGAAATATGGCGCGCCCTGAGAGATTCGAACTCCCGGCCTTCTGGTTCGTAGCCAGACGCTCTATCCAGCTGAGCTAAGGGCGCGCAGCGTTGCGGCTCTGCGATTATAACAAAATCGTTGCGGACATCGGAGCCTGCCGGCACGTCACGAGCCATTCGGCCGCAATTGCGATTGCGGTACGATGCATGTGACGTCGTGTCGGCGTACTACAGCACCTGCGATAACTTCGCCTGACCCTATACCAAGCAACGAACACTCATTCTGCTCCTCCATTCGTGCGGTGATTCTCGATTTCGGCGAAGTCATATCGCAGCCGCCTGATCCGGCAGCGATTGCTGACCATGGCAGAGCTGTTCGAATTTGCCGGATGCTCGATTCCGGCAGCTCTATAGCTCTCAGCGTCACGAGTACGATCGCGGCGACCTGAACGCTGATCAATACTGGTCGGAAATCGCACGGGCGGCCGGAGTCGAACTCGTGGATGGGCAAGTCGAACGACTCCGCGACGACCGACGTCGCCATGTGGAGCCGCTTGAGCCCGGGATGCTGCGCTGGGTGGAGCAACTACGCGCGGCCGGAATCAAGACAGCCGTGCTCTCTAATATGCACGACGACATGGTGCAGAAGATCCGCAATGATACGACGTGGGCGAAGACTTTGACTGCCTGACGCTGTCGTCGGCGATTCGAATTGCCAAACCTGATGCGGATATCTTTCACCATTGCCTGAAGTGTCTCGCAGTCACTCCTGAGGAAGTGCTATTCGTGGACGATCGCGAGATGAATGTGCAGGCGGCGCGGTCGCTGGGAATCAGCGGAATCGTGGCCAATTCGCCCGTCGAATTGCGACGGCAGTTGGAGGCGATTGGGTTTGCTCCTTTGCCTGAGTAAGAAGGGCGGAATCTTCCTGGTCATCGATATCCCGCAAGCCTTAAGCGAAGAATTCCAAGAAGTTCTGTCTGACGGTGCCAGCGACGCTCGCGGGCTTGGAGAGACCGTGCGAGGCGCCGGCGATTTGTATGAGTTCGGTACGTGCCGGTATCAACTTGATCGCAGCCGTTAGTTCGTCGATGGTGCCGAAAGTATCCTTCGTGCCACTGACGAATAGCGACGGCGTTCGCAGTTGGGGAAATGAGCAGTCCGCATTTGCGCCGGTTTTCCTGGAGGATGGAGCGGGTAGGAGAGCAACAACAGGCCCTCGACCAAACCCGGGTGCGAAGCTGCCAACAGGCTGGCCTGGCGGCCTCCGTAGGAACTGCCACCGAGGAATGCCCTTCCGGTATCTGCTCTCTCATTAGCATCACGGCCCGTTGAAGGCCTTGCTGATCTTCCTTCGCACTCGCGGGCGAGGGTGGTCCGTGCGGACGTCGCTGACGATAGGGGAGATCGCATCGCAAAACACTGATCCCGACGGCGGCAAGCTCTTGAGCCAACGCCACCAGTAACGGAGTGTTCACATTTCCACTGGCGCCGTGGGTCAACACTAAGAAGTCGCCGGAGGAACCAACAGCGCGGTGTAATACTCCGCGAACCGGAACCTCCCCTGGCGTTTCGTCAACGAACGGGCTTGGCTGGGGTTGCAGTCAACTCAGTCCTACCGGTTCAACTTTTTCGCCTGGCATGCCTCGACGACCTTCGTGGGATCGATAGCTTCGGAGTCGAGTTGCATCTCGACCACTTTGCCGTCTTTGTCGATGACGTAATTCACGCGGCGCGCCGCCTTGTACTTGGGGTTGTAAAGGCCATATTCCCTGGTGACGTCTCCGCCCCAGTCGCTGAGTAACGGGAAGGTGACGCCGATCTTTTCCGCCCACGCCTTATTCGAGAAGGGAGAATCCATGCTTACACCCAGAACCTGGGTATCTGCAGCTTCCAGCTTGGCAAGATTCTGCTGGAAGTTCTGCATCTGCTTGGTTCAACCACCGGTGAAGGCGAAGATGTAGAACGCCAGGGCGACGTTTTTCTTACCCTTGAAGTCCTTGAGCGAAACCTTGTTGCCGTTCTGATCGGTTAAGGTGAAATCCGGAGCCATGTCGCCAACCTTGATGGTTGGTGGTGGCGTTTCAGCGGGTTTGTCGGCCGCACGTAGCGATGGCACTAACAAGCCAACGAGTGCAACAGCTGTGATCAAACGGTTCATGAACACTCTCCTCTCGGTAAGTCCCCATCACGACATCGAAGACTCGCAGAAGTGTGTCGTCATTGTCCCACGAACCGGCGAAGCCTTGACATTTGAGCGACTTCGGACTGCCGGCGTGGCCTAGAGAATTCGGTTCCGAAAGGGGAAACAAAACGCGATTGTGACGCGTGCAATTGCGCAATTCACGGTGTGGCGATAAAGTGAATGAGTATTCATTCGGCGGAATTTGCCGCCGATGCGGTTGCAGCCGGACAGTCTCCCAAGGCATCGGCTGGAGCCATCACAAACAATCTACTAGGGTTACGGGAAGCGACCGTGGCGAAACGCGACCCCCATTCTCCCGATTCGACCGCCGCAGCCACAGCCAGCGGCGCGGGCCGAAACGCGGATAAGTATCAGCGAATCCTGGACGCCGCGGTAGCCGTATTCGCGGAAAAGGGCTTCTTCGTCTCGCGAGTCTCCGACATCGCGGACCGCGCTGATGTAGCCGACGGCACGGTTTATCTGTACTTCAAGAACAAAGACGAAATCCTGGCGGCAGCCATCAACACGGCGTTCGACGGCTTCATGAAGACGGCGCGTACGGAGCTGGAGAAACTGCCGAGTCCGACGGAGCGCTTGCGGAGACTGGCCTCGCTTCACTTTGAAGCGATTGGGAGCCAACCGCAATATGGCGGTGGTCTTCCAGATGGAGTTGCGGCAGAGCACGAGGTCTCTTTCCGAGTTTTCCCATGAACATCTGGTGGAGTATTTCGGCCTGGTGCGGCAGGCGATTTGCGATGGCAAGGCCAGCGGAGAATTTCGCAGCGACTTGCCGGAAAAGATTGTGGCGAACTGTTTTTTCGGCGCCATCGACGAGATGGTGACTTCGTGGGTGCTCAGCGAGAAGGACTATCCGCTGGCCCACGTTGCCGATCCGGTTTTAGACATCCTGCTAAACGGGATGCGGGCTACTTCGAAGTAGCCATGGATGGTGAGTGATGAATATTCGCACTCTGAATGATGTGTTCTTTACAGTCGCGAGTCGTGATGACGACCGCGTTATGCAACGCCGGGAAAATGGCGTCTGGAACCCGATTACGGCGGACCAATTGCATCGTTGGGTCACAGCCACTGCGCGGCAGTTGCAGTCTTGGGGGATCGGCAAGGGCGATCGGGTGGTTATTCTCAGCGAGAACCGTCCGGAATGGGCTGTGACTGACTTTGCCACGCTGCTGCTGGGAGGCATTGTCGTCCCGATTTACGCAACCCAGACCGCCGAGCAGAGCCTGTATCTTTTCCAACACTCTGAGGCGCGCATTGCGTTCGTGTCGTCGCGGAAGCAGTACGAGAAGGTGGAGTCGATTCGCGCGCAGACGAAGATCGAGCGGATCGTGGTGATGGACAAAGTCGACGATCTGCCGGATGTTCCGCAGATGCAGTACATACTGAGCGGCGCCACCGACCTGCGAGGACGCCGCCATTGAGACGATCGCAAACTCCATTCAGCCAGATGATGTTGCGACGCTGATCTATACCTCGGGAACAACCGGAACGCCCAAGGGAGTCATCCTGACGCATGGCAACCTTGCGTCGAACCTCGGCATGACAGCCGACCTGGTTGATATTGGACCGGGCGACGTAGCGGTGTCGTTTCTACCGCTATCGCACATCACAGCCCGCCATGTGGATTATCTGCTGTTTCAGCGCGGGGTCACGGTCGCCTATTGCCCCAATTTCGACGACCTGCCGCAGGCGTTGCTGGAAGTGCGACCAACTATTTTCGTGGCGGTGCCGCGAGTTTACGAGAAGATCCACAACAAGGTTCTGCAGACGACGCAAGGAACGAAACTGAAGATCTTCAACTGGGCGCTCTCGGTCGGGCACAAGCATCGGGAACAGATTTTGAACGACATTACTCCCAAGTCGGTAGGGTGGAAGGTTGCCAACCGGCTGGTGTCTTCGAAAAGATCCGAAAAGGCATGGGCGGGCGGGCCCGTCTGTTTCTCTCGGGAGGCGCCCCATTGGGACGAGAGTTGGCTGCGTGGTACGCCGATATTGGTATCCGGATCGATGAAGGTTATGGCCTGACCGAAACCTCGCCGGTGATTGCAGTGAACCTTCCGTGCCAGCATAGGCTGACTACCGTGGGGAAGGTCCTGTCGAACCTCGAAGTGCGGATCGCGACGGACGGAGAGGTGCTGGTGCGGGGTCCGTCGGTATTCAAGGGTTACTGGAACATGCCCGAGGAATCTACCGCCGCATTTGAAGATGACTGGTTCAAGACCGGCGACATCGGCCATCTCGACGAGGACGGCTATTTGTCGATCACCGATCGCAAGAAGGACCTGATCAAGACCTCGGGTGGAAAATTCATCGCACCACAACCGATTGAGAACTCGCTGAAGGCGAATCCTTATGTCGGCGAAGCGGCAGTGATGGGCGACAGGAGACGCTTCCCGTCTGTCCTGATCGTGCCTAACTTTCCTATTCTCGAAGAATGGGCCGACGTCGAAAGGGATCCCGACCACCCCGCGAAAGGACTTGGTGCGGTCAGCCCAAGTACAGTCGCTCTACAACGAAATCGTGGACGAGCTGAACCAGAACCTGGCGCAATACGAAAAGCTGAAAAAAGTGATGGTGCTAGCCGGACGAACTCAGCATCGCCGATGGAACACTGACCCCAAGCATGAAGCTGCGGCGACGGCACCTCGAGCAGCGTTACCACAAACAGATTGACGCCATGTATGCCGAGGAACAGCCGCACGACAAGGCCGAACATCTGGTCGAGCACGTCAGGAAGTAGCCGGCGACGAAAGTGACGAGCTGACTAGGTGATTCGCCTCCGCCGCGACTTCCCATCACTCGATAGGTTCGACTGCAATCGTGGGTTCGCGATGAGACTGGTCGGGCCTTTGAACCAGCACAGTAGCCGATAGCACGATCAACATCCCAAGCACCTGAATCGGCGAGACCAGTTCGCCCAGAAGTATTGCCGTCAGCAAGATCGCCCATACCGGCTCCAGACAACTGGTGACGATGGCCCGCGTGGGATCCAGATGCTGTAATCCGGTGAAGTAGAACGAGAACGGGATAAGCATCGAGGTCATCGAGAACACAGCCATGAATGCCCACTGCCCGCCAGTGAAATGCTGGGCCACGATTTTCCAGGGCGGGTTCAACACGATCCAGAAAGCCGCTGCGCCCAGAGAGCGCATACACCAGCACGGTCCAGCGCTGGTAGGTCTGCAGCAGGTGCTGCGCGTAGACGTTATAGAACGCAAATGAGATCGCCGCCAGTTCCGCGGCGACGACACCGATCGTGTTGAAATGTACTCCTGAGAGTCCCAGCCAGGGAAAGCTGGCTTGAGTCGGCAATTTCGCCCACGGCGAAAGCGCAACCCACGACCGCCAACAAGACGCCAATGACACGCTGGGCCGTGGGTCGCTGCAGTCCGCGCGCCAGCATGTAAAGCAGCACCCAGACCGGAGCAACATATTGCAGCACGATCGCCGTCGCTACGATGGTCCGGTCGATGGCGAGATAGTAGAAGTAGTTGGAAGCTGCCACTCCTGCGATGCCAAGCAGGAAGAACTGAAGCAAATGCGTGCCACGAACGCGAAGCGCAGAGCGGTTTCTCAACAGCAGGATGGGCGCAAGCAGCAATAACGAAATCGTGGTCCGGCTCTGGGCGATGATCAGGGGATCGATGCGGGCCACGATGTTCGCCGCCGATGGAGACTCTTCCAGTGAAAACAGCACGGCCCATGGCGGCCGAGAGTCCCCAGAAAAATGTAGCCGCGGCGATGTAGAGATAGCCGCGGGCGGGATGTAGCTTACTGTTCGAGAAGTTGGACGAGGCGTTCAGGGTCGTAACCGATCAGGACTTCGTCTCCGATGACAACAGTTGGGGTCGATTGGCTTCTGTACTTCTGAGTCAGTTCCCTGACGACAGCAAACCCGGAATCGATGCTGCGCTCTTCAAATTCCACGCCGCGTTCGGTCAAGGAAGTTCTTCACCCAACCGCAAGGCGGGCAGTCCTGTTGCGTAAATACAATCACCTTGGCCTGAGACATGCTATTCCGCCAGCGTCGATTCGCTGGGAGCAGTGCGCAGCACACGGTCCACGGTGTACGGCGCGCGTTTCTGCGGCTCGTGGAAGTGCCTCACCTGTAACTCGCCCAAAAGTCCAAGGGCAACCAACTGAACGCCGGCGACGATCAGCACCGCGCCAAATACCATCATCGGGCCGTGCTGATCCATGACATCCACGTGGCGGATGAACTTCTCAATCAGCATCCAGAAGGCGATCAAAAGTCCGGTGACCGAACTGATCGCACCAAAGCCGCCAAAAAAGTGCAGCGGCCGTGACATGTACTTAAGCAGGAAACGGATGGTGATCAGGTCGAAGAACACACGGAATGTGCGGCCGATTCCGTAATGTGACTCGCCATGCTCACGACTGACGTTGCGAATGGGTATCTCGCAGATCGTCGCGCCATAGGCCGACGCCAGCGCGGGAATAAAGCGGTGCAGTTCGCCATACAGCGGAACTTCCTGCACGACTTCGCGGCGATAGGCCTTAAAGGTAGTGCCGAAATCATGGATATCGACGCCGCTCAGCTTGGCCATCAGCCAGTTGGCGATTCGCGAAGGGATCCGGCGCATTACGAAGTTGTCGATGCGCTCTTTGCGCCATCCGCTGACGATGTCATAGCCGGCCCGTAACTGCTCCAGGAACAACGGAATGTCGTCGGGATCATGTTGCAGATCGCCATCCATGGCCAGAACATATTCGGCCTGACAGTGGTCAAAACCGGCGGCAAGGGCGGAGGTCTGTCCAAAATTTCGGCGCAATTTAACCACAACTACGCGGCGATCCACGGCGGCGATTTGCTGCAAAAGAGAAAACGTGTGGTCTTTGCTGCCGTCGTCAACGAACACCAACTCAAACGACTCTTGAGTGGTCTCCATTACGGCCTTGAGTCGGTCGTAGAGTTCGGTGACGTTTTGCTCTTCGTTGTGGAAAGGTACAACAATTGAGTACTTGAGCACGGTACTATCAATTATACCGTTTGGGCTTCCCAAAACGGGCATTTTGGGCTGGACGGTTCCCTTCTAGTGACGGCTAGTGCGACGATGACTACGTGAGATGATCGAGCGCGCTAAACGATGTATCCGATGAAGCTGCTCAGGATCCTCCGGAATGCCTTCGGCGAAACTCTCCGCTCGGCGTGATCAAGCTTGCAACCAGATTCCCTTCACTCGGGAAGTTGTAGAAGTGCCCAGGGTGAAGCAGGACTCCTGCATCGCGCAACAGCGCAATCGCAAGGTCCTCGTCCGACCCGAGCACGGGCACGCGCAGGACGGCGTACCATCCTCCCTCGACGGCCAAACGCTGACACAGGTTCTGCGCAGCCAGTTTGGAGTCGAGTTCGGCGAGATTCGTCACGAATCCGCGTGCATGAGCTGAGGCTGAATGTTGTGCCGCTCCGCGAGCATGGTTGGGAGCGCCAGTTGGGCCGAAGCACTCATGGACAAATAGGTGTCGGCGATTACGGCCAACCTGGCAAGGGCTTCACTGCTTGTCGGCTTCAGGACCGGTGGTAGCGATCCATGCCACCTTCATTTGAGGGAGTGCGGAAATCTTGGACAGTCCGCTGAGCGTGAATGTCAGGGCCTCAGTGTTTGTCGAAAATGTTAACGGGACTGGTTCGCCGACCGAGTAGTCAAGGAAAACCTCATCGGCAATGATGGCCATTTCGTTAGCGGCGCAAATATGGTTCAGCTCAGTCGCTTCATGAGACTTAATGTAAGAACCGGTGGGATTGTTGGGATGAACAACAAGGATCGCCCTGCACCTGGCACGGTTGGTGCGGGCTCGAGCCATCGCGATTCGAAGCGACTCGAAATCGATCTGCCAGCCGTGGTCGTAAACCAGTTCGTAAGGCACGAGTCGGACGTCGTTCAGATCGCCGAGGAAATCGAACAGCGGATAGCTGGGCGCCGGAATCAGGACCGCGTCGCCGGGATCACAGAGCAGCCGGAAGATGAATGAATAAGCCTCGCTGGTGCTGGTGGTCAGGATGCAGGTCGTCGGGCGAAATCCGGCTTCCCTTCTCTGCATAGTAAGACGCGACCGCTTCGCGCGCGGAAGGAAGCCCCTGTGCGGACGGCTGGTAGGTCAAGCCCCGGCGATCGGTGAGGGAATGCAAGCAGTTCGCTCTCGCGGTAGGTAAGGCCAATAGTCGTGGGATTGGATGCAGTGAGGTCGAGCAGTTCCCTTCCCGCACGTTTGTGATCTTCAAGCGCTTCGGTGTAGCGGTTGCGGGCGAGGTTCCAGGCTGTGCGACGAGAAAACATCAGTGAGAATTCCGCTCGGTTACGATGCGTCCATAGTCCGAGGAACGTCCCACGCGATCGAAATAATCGTAGGCGGATAAGGCGATCTTGGCGATAGCATCGTTTCCGTCGCGCTCGTGCTTCAAATATGCGGTCATCACGACAATTACAAATGGACGGCCCGGAACGAAGACGATGCCAACATCGTTGCGAACGCCGGCGAGTTCTCCGGGTTTGTTGGCGATGACAACGCCTTCGGGAAGAAAACGCGGGATGTCACTCGATTTCGGAGTGGCCAGCACCTTGAAAAAGTCGTCGGCCAACGCTTTGTTCAGGACTTTTCCTTGGTACAGCTCGACGAAAAGCGTCATCATCTCGCGCGGCGTGGAGAGGTTTTCGCGTCCGGCCTGGGCCGCCTTCACATCCATCATCTTGCGTTGCAGCCGTGTATGGCTGAGGCCGAGCGAGTCGAGCGTGGCGTTGACGTTTGCCATGCCCACTCGATCGATCAGTACGTTGGTGGCGCTGTTGTCGCTGACAGAGACCATGAAAGTAGCAAGATCGCGGTTAGTGACTCTGGTAACGCCGGGCGTAAGTCCGCTCATGATGTAGCTGTCAGCGACCAAATCGGTGGCATCTACTGTGTATGGATCGGAAAGCCTCGCTTTGCCAGTCGCCCCTTGTTCAGACTGTTGCTGCTGGCGGTAAAGTTCGGCAAGCACTGCCACTTTAATTGAGGAGGCCTGGGCGAATACCGCGTCGGCATTGAGCAACAGGGTGCGTCCGTCGGTGAGGTCCATGATCGCGACTCCCATGGTGCCATCGAGGTCGCGATTCACCTGTTGGATTGTGGCGTCCAGTTTCTTCCAAAGCAATTCGCTTTGGGGTGGACTACCCGCGATCTTCGCTGACGATGGAGTTGCGGCTTGCGCATCCGCGAGCATCGAGTACGAAAGAACAACTGCGAGGAACGCGATGGACTTCGCCATAAGAGGCGGATTATACAGAAGACGTTGGGGCTGGCGGCATTTCGCCCTGCCTGTGAAAGCACGCGTTTCGACACATTTGGCAGAGCGAAACTGAAGAAGTGCCCATACAATGATCACAATTCAAAGGGAGTGAACCGCAGAGCTATGACCGACGCCAAGGCTACGACATCGGAGAAAGCAAAGCTGTCATCGGCTCCAAAGACCGCGCTTCTCGTGGGCGAGGATCCGGAAGTCAAGGCTGCGCTGGCATCCGTTCTTGGGCCCGAAGGTTGGACCCTGGAGGAAAGCGGCGGCTTGGACGACGCGTTGGCGCTTGCGAAATCGCGGCCGTTCGATCTCATCGTCACCAGTCGTGATACTTCGGGAACAGAGGACGTAGAATTCCTGCGTCGACTGCGCCGGGTGCGTCCGCATACCCGGATCATCATTCTCACCGACGACAGCACGCCCGATGACGTCATCGCTTCTATGCGGGAACATGCATTCGGTTATCTCTCCAAGGGATTCTCCATCGAAACGCTGGCGGAAACGGTTCGAACCGTGCTGGAGACGCCGACTTGGGATGACGGCATCGAGATCATGTCGGCGACGCCGAATCTGATCACGCTCGCGGTGCGTTGCCAGATGGTCGCCGCCGAACGTCTGCTTCAGTTCATGCGCGAGATTGCGGATCTGCCTGACGAGGAACGCCACAATGTCGGCATGGCCTTCCGGGAGATGCTGTTGAATGCCATGGAACACGGCGGGAACTTCGACCCCGAAAAATACGTGGAAATCTGCTACGTGCGAACCCGACACATGGTCATGGCGCGAATCAAAGATCCGGGTGACGGTTTTACCCTGGACGAGGTTCGCCACGCCGCTATCGGAAACCCTCCCGACGACCCCATCGCGCATGTTATCAGGCGAAACCAGGAGGGCATGCGGCCGGGAGGCTACGGGGTGATGCTGGCTAAAAACCTTGTGGACGATCTCATCTATGGCGAGAAGGGTAACGAGGTCTTGCTGGTTAAGTATTTGCCCGGCTTCGACTCACCGAACCCGCAGCCATAGGTGGAATCCCGAAATACCTTTGCAGCTGGCGCCACCGGCCGCCGATCGAGTGGTTCGCATCGATTTCCTCCCAGGAGAAACTCATATGTTCTCGGTGCTGTTACGGAAACCTTACTTCGGCGTTCCGATTGTCTTGATGTCGATGATTTTCGCGGCACTTCCAATGGCGGCTGCTCCTCCTCAAGCGAGCAGCGCTGCTACCGACAACGCGCAGGACAAACCGTTTGTGGTTGAGTACTACTACAAGGCGAAGTGGGGCCACGCCGATGAGTTCATCACGCTTTTCAAGAAGAACCATTACCCTCTTCTACAGAAGCAAGTTGAAATGGGCCGCATGTTGAAAGTAACAGTGGTCGCCCCGCGTTATCACGCGACCGAAGACGGCCGCTGGGACTATCGAGTCACGATCGTATTCAAGAACGCCGCCACCGCCAATGACGGCAGCTTTGACGAGGCCGCTCTGATTAAGCAGCTTTATCCCGACCAGGAAACTTACAAGAAAGAAGAACAGCGCCGCTTCGAAATACTCGACGCGCACTGGGACTTGCCAATCAAAGACGTCGACCTCAATGCGATTAAGTAGATCGAGTCTGCAAACCGAACTCACGCTCGGCAATCGTACAGAACGCATCACGTGACTAGCGCGAGTAGCCGCTCAGCTCATCGCCGCCGTCCTATTGGGTAGCAACGTTGTAGGTGTTCGCTGCCGGCGTCACGCTGGCTGTCGCGCACAACTGAACCGTGACCGTGTTGGAACTGGTTACGGCGGCGCTGAGGATAATGAAGCCACTAGGAAGAGTTCCGTCTGACGCGCTAACGTACACCGGACGCCCCACCGTCGCGCCCGTCACCGTAGCGGTACCAGAGGCGCAACTCCCAGCCGTAAGCGCGCTGCCACCGATGCTGGCGGTCGTGCCGCTGAAAGTGGGCGTCGTCACGCACGTTGGACACGAGATCGTCGGAGCAGTTCCCATGCTGGAAACCAGTGGCGCCGTTGCAGTCACAGACGTGACCGTTCCCTGGGCCGTTTGCGGATTGAGCAACTGCCAATTCGTTCCGTCGTAAAAAACGTGGGCATATGAGGCGGTGGTCAGATCGCCTGGCGCCAGCGGCTTGATTGCCGAACTTGACGATGAATCTCGCGCCCAAGTCCGTTGACGTTCAAGGTCGGAGTCGTGATCGTGTTGGCATTCGCTGGGAGTATGTAAAACATTGTGCCTGCGATCAGTCCAAAATCCATGCCGTTCCGGAAAGTCGTTTTGAGGGCGTTCAGCGTTCCTGTGTCAACCGTCTCAAGCCAGGGCCCGATTTCGCTCGACGCCGTTCTGGTTATAACCGAGCCGATAGTAACCCGTGCCGTCGGAGCAATACAGGTAAGCCACACGGCGAGGTTGCGTAGGAATTGTAGCACTCGCATCTACGTTCAAGCCGTTAGGGGCGACGCTCAAAAAGACATTAGTTCCTGAATTGATTCCCGCGTCTGCCACATTTCCGATCGCGACGCAACTGCCGTTCGCCGGCGGCGGGTTGGGCAATGTGAACGTGTGGGAGACCGGTCCAGTAAGAATTACGAAGTTTCCGTACTTGGTTGGAGTGGAAAAGTCGCTGGTCTGTATCAAATAGTCCGCGGTCTTGGTGACGATCGGCCATGACAGTCCGGAAGTCACGCCGATCAGTCCCGCTCCGTTGCCGCTGAATGTGCCCGTGAAGGAATTTGAGGTGTTGGCCAGTGTAGACGGCGTTGTTGTACGTGCCGCTGAACTGTGTGGTGGCCAGAGTGCCAACGACCTGGGAAAAGTTTACCGCTCCGCCGTTTGTGCCTAGCTTACCGGTCGAATCCACGAACACCGGCATGCCCGAGTTGGTTGATGACCCGTTGACTCCGGCGATGTACGCGGAGGTTTGATTGGCGGGATCACCGATGCGAATGGTATTGGATTCAGATCGGGCTCGACATGCGCGGTTTATTTCATGCTCGCATCCCGAGCCACACCGCCTCGACCAATCCAATCTGGACAAGACCGAAATGGGAATACGCGGTCTCAGACGTCGTAGTACATCATGAATTCATACGGGTGAGGACGAAGGCGAAGGGCATCCACCTCTTTTTCGCGCTTGTAGTCGATGTAGGTGTTCAGCATCTCTTCGGTAAAAACGTCGCCCTTCATCAGGAATTGGCAGTCGCGCGAGAGCGCATCCAGCGCCGCATCGAGAGAACCCGGCATGGATGGAACCTTGGCGAGTTCCTCCGGACCCAGATCGTAGATGTCCTTGTCCAGGGGCGGCCCGGGCTCGATCTTATTTTCCACGCCATCGATTCCGGCCATCAGCATCGCGGCAAACGCCAGATAAGGATTGCAACTGGGATCGGGTGGGCGAAACTCAGCCCGCTTGGCCTTGGGCGAGGCGGAATACATGGGGATACGCACGGCGGCCGAGCGGTTGCGCCGCGAGTACGCGAGGTTTACAGGAGCTTCGAATCCCGGAACGAGGCGCTTGTAGGAATTGGTGGTGGGCGCGATGATCGCCGACAGCGCCGGACCATGCTTGATGAGGCCGCCGACATACCATAATGCTAACTGCGACAATCCCGCATAGCCATCGCCCGAGAACAGAGGCTTGTCCTCCTTCCAGAGCGATTGATGCGTGTGCATGCCGCTGCCGTTGTCCTGAAAGAGCGGTTTGGGCATGAACGTTACAGTCTTGCCGGCCTGGTTGGCGACGTTCTTTACGATGTACTTAAAGAGCATCATGTTGTCGGCGGAGCGAATCAACGAGTCGAAGCGCAAATCGATCTCGGTCTGACCACCGCTGGCGACCTCGTGATGGTGACACTCGACCTCGAGGCCGCAACTCTGCATGGCCAGCGCCATCTCAGTCCGCAAATCCTGATAATGGTCGGTGGGGGGAACCGGGAAATATCCTTCTTTGTAGCGCGGTCGATACCCAAGATTCCCTTCTACCCTCCCTGAGTTCCAGCGGCCTTCTTCCGCGTCGATGAAGTAATAGCCTTCGTGCTCATTCTGGTCAAAGCGCACATTGTCGAAGATGAAGAATTCCGCTTCGGCTCCAAAATATGCGGTGTCAGCAATCGCGGTGGAGGTGAGATAAATCTCTGCCTTCTTGGCGATGTAGCGCGGATCGCGGTCATAGCGCTGCTTGGTGACGGGATCAATGACGTCGCAGACCATGACAAGCGTGGGTACTTCCGTAAAAGGATCAAGCACGTAACGAGAAGGATCGGGGATCAGAAGCATGTCACTCTCGTGAATGGCCGCCCAGCCCCGAATCGAAGAGCCATCCATGCCAAAGCCTTCCTCAAAAGACTCTTCGCTGAGCTGTCCGATGGGATACGAGACGTGATGCCACAAACCAGGAAGGTCAGTGAAACGCAGATCGAGCATCTGGACGTTATTGCGCTTGGCAAATTCCAGTACGGCTTTCGGATCAGCTTTTAGTGCGGCCATGACGAGCTCCTTGCAGGGTCCTTCGACAGAATACGCCGTGGCTCTAACCGCAAGGCATACAATGATTTTATCGGCCACATAATTTTGTATTATGGAAGCGAAGCGCTCGTAGCAGCAGATGGACTTCGATCAAATCGAGACGTTTTTAGAGGTCGCCAAGCTCAGCAGTTTCTCGCGGGCTGCGGAGCGTCGCTTCCGCACGCAACCGGCGATCTCGTCGCAAATTCGCTCGCTCGAAGAAGAAGTGGGCGCCAAGCTGCTGGACCGCAGCGGCGGGCGAGTGGCAGTGACCGCTGCCGGAAAAGTCTTCCAGAAATATGCCGAGGAGACCATCGAACAGCGTCGGGTCATGCTGATCGCGCTGGCCGAAATGCATCGCGTTCCCCGGGGTGAGATTGTCGTTTCAGCCAATGAGGGGACGTGCCTGCATATCCTGCCAGAAGTATTCGCTGAGTTTAAGCGGCAGTACCCCAATGTGGCAGTCAACGTAAAACGCTCCGAACATCAGAAGATTCTTGAGGCGCTGATTGAGAATTCGTGCGATTTTGGCGTTGTCTCAATGCCGATCAAGGACAAACGCTACACGGTCGTACCTATCCACCGGGACGAATTGGTGGTCATTACTCCGATGAAGCATCCCCTGGCGGGCCGCAATGGCGTGACTCTGGCCGATGTTGCTCAATATCCCTTGCTGCTGCCGAAGCTCGGACGCACTCGCGACACTCTCGAGAACCTGTTCCACGAACGCCATCTGAAGCCGATCGTCTCCATGGAACTCGACTCGAGTGAGCTTACAAAACGGTTTGTGGCGGCAGACGTGGGGATCAGCTTCATTTCGCGATCCAATGTAGCTGAGGAACTCAAGGGTAAAACGCTGACGGCCGTGAAAATCGCGGACGCAGTCGTGCAGCGCGATCTGGCGCTGGTATTCCGCAAAGACAAGGCGTTGAGCCGCGCGGCGCTTGCCTTTATCGAGATCGCGGTAAAGCTGAAGACCGGAGCTCCGGAGATTCCTTCGGTGCGCACGTCGTGACGGAGCTTCCCGTGGTGGGGCTTACACGTCATTTTTTCTACGACTTTTCACACCGCAAGCCCAGTCGTATGTTAATTTTAAAAATTCGGAGAGGAATCAATCTCCGCGGTAGAGGAGCTTAAATTGGGCAAGAACATGGTTCCTAAACGCATTTTCCTCACTAAAGGTGTGGGAAAGCACAAGGAACGCCTGACATCCTTCGAATTGGCACTGCGAGACGCCGGCATCGCCGCACAGAATCTGGTTCGCGTCTCCTCAATCTTTCCACCTCATTGCAAGCTAATACCTCGTAAGGAAGGCCTGAAATTTCTTTACCCGGGAGAGGTCGTATTTGCGGTTGTGGCCGAAAATTCGACTCGTGAACCGCATCGGCTGGTCGCTTCGAGTATCGGGCTCGCGATACCTGCAGATCGCAGCACCTTCGGATATCTCAGCGAACACCACTCTTTCGGTGAGAAGGAGGACCTCGCGGGTGACTACGCGGAGGAACTCGCCGCTGAGATGCTGGCGACAACGCTCGATGTCGAATTTGACGCCGATAAGTCTTGGGACGAAAAGAAAGAAGTTTACCGGCTTTCCAACAAGATCGTCCGCACCATGAACGTGACCCAGACCGCGGTAGGCGACAAGCGCGGATTGTGGACGACGGTAATTGCCGCCGCCATTCTCATCTTCGAATAGCCTTCAACAAAATTAGAAAGGCGCGATCATGTCGCGCCTTTTTCCTTGCCCGAAATCTTGACTCTAGCGCTTGTAAGAATTGGGCTCAGGCCCCTTCTCCAGCGTTTCACGGTTCCAGATCAGACCTTCACGGCTGTATTGGGCCATTTCGAAGTCCTGGGTCAGTTCCAAAGCGTCCGTCGGACAGGCGTCTTCACAGAGCCCGCAAAACATACACCGGCTGAGATCGTAGGTGAATTCTGTCAGCTCTTTGCGACGGGTAACGGGGTTACGCTCGCTGCCTACAACAATTAAATGTTCCGGGCATGCTATGGCACACAGATCGCAGGCGATGCACAGGGACTCATTGGTGTCGGGATTTACGTCGAGGCGTGGCGCGCCACGGAAGCGTTCCGCAATCTGCGGGCGCTGTAAAGGATATTGTTCCGTGACGAGCTGTTTCGAAGACTGATTGCGGAAGGTCACGCCGAGACCCTTGATCAAGTCGACGAACAGCATTTTGCGCACGAATTGCTTCATCCACACACCTGATGTGGTGAAGTCTAGCACAGGCGTTATTGTGCCGCGGCCTAAGCGCCCACTCCCATCACAATGCGCAAGTTCGCGTCCGAGGCGACAACAGCAATGGCACTGGCTTAGAATCTCATCACGCATGCGCATTGTTGCTGGGATCGCGATTGCCTTGGCCCTGGTTGTCGCTGGCCGGGCAGCAGGAACCAACTGCCGTGGCGCCCTCCGAACCAACAGGCAGCCTCACGCCGGTCATCGATCAAGCTTCTCCGCCCGCCGCTGCGACAGCGACCGGGTCGCAGCCGGAATCATCGCCGTCTCAAGATGCCGCGAAGCCCGCCGAGACCATTGTGTCCGCTCCCCCAAGTCCTCAGGATGTTGCCGAGGCCAAGAAACAATTTAAGTCAGGGTTAAAGCTGAAGGCCTCGGGTGAAACGCAGGCTGCGTTCGCGAAATTTGAACAGGCGTCACGACTGGATCCGCGCAATATCGAATACATAACTGCCCGAGAGTTTGCGCGTCAGCAGTTGGTGATGGAAGCTCTGGAGCGCGGCAACAAGGCGATGCAGGCGAAGAACGAGGTGGACGCTGCCGCCGAGTTTCGGCAAGCTCTCGAGTACGATCCCTCCAACGAATTCGCCCGCCAACGCTTGAAGGACTCAATCTGGGAAAGCGGTGTTCCTCAAAGTCGAACCGTTCATGTGGCTGAGAAGTCCATTGAGATTTCGGTGTCGCCAAGTGCCGAACGAAAAGACTTTCAATTCCGTGGCGACTCCCGGACACTCCTAACACAGATTGCGAAAGCGTACGGCATCACCGCGACCATTGACGATTCGGTACAGACGCGGCGGGTCCACTTCGAACTGCAGCAGGTAAATTTCGCCACCGCGATGGAGGCCGCGACCTCGGTAACCAAAACGTTTTGGATACCGCTTTCTGGGTCGCAGATTTACCTCGTCGCCGACACTATCGAAAACCGCCGCAATTTCGAGCGCCTGGCGATTCGTACCTTTTATCTTTCGGACGCGATGTCACCCCAGGAACTGGCGGACTTGGTCAATGCGTTCCGAGTCATCCTGGATATACGGTTTGTCGCGCAAGATCCCGGCGGAATCGAGTATCACCATCCGCGCGCCTTTACCGGTGGTTGATGCTGCCAGCAAGTTGGTCGAGAGCCTCGCAGGTGGTCGTCCTCAAGTTATCCTGGATGTGAGGGTGTTTCAAATCAGCTCCAGCCTGGTGCGCCAACTGGGAACGCAATGGCCTTCCCAGTTCACCATGTTCAATATCAGCCCAGCGCTGGTCGCATCGCTGGGAGTCGGTGCACAGAACCTGATTAACCAGCTGATCGCTTCCGGCGGGATCAACCAGGCCAACTCGACCGCTATCCAGGCGCTGCTTGCGCAGCTGCAACAGTCGACCCAGAACCCGCTCCTCACCACCCCATTTGCGACGTTTGGCGGTGGTCTCACTCTCTTCGGCCTCTCGGGGACGCCGCCCATTATGGTGAATTTGAGTGTGAATGAGTCCGACGTGCGCAATCTCGAACATGTGAGTTTGGAGGCGTCACAAAATACTCCCGCCGTCCTGAAGATCGGCGAGCGCTATCCCATTGTCAACGCGACCTTCGCGCCAATTTACAACAGTGCCGCCATCTCCCAGGTCGTGGGCAACCAGAGCTACATCGCACCGTTTCCTTCGTTCAACTTCGAGGACCTCGGATTGAACCTGAAAGCAACGCCAATCATCCATTCCAACACCGATGTGAGCTTGAAGGTCGAACTGAACTCCGCAGCCCTCGGCAATCAGAGCAGTCAATGGAATCCCCATCATTCTGAACCGCGAGTACAACGGAAGCATTACGCTTGAAAAACGAAGAATCGGGGGTGGTGGCTGGCTTGATCTCAAAGGCCGACTCAAGAGCCTGTCGGGCTACCCTTTTCTCAGCCGGGTTCCACTCGCGACCTATGCCGCGTCGGTTCACGACAAGAATGTGAACGATGACGAGCTTCTGATCGTCATGACTCCCCATATCGTTCGCATGGCGTCGACGGAGGGATTCGCCGTTCAGTTGCCTGAAGGACACTAGTCTCGCCAGAGACGCAAAAAATGCCGGAACACTGGTTCCGGCAGACTCGGCGTCACGAGCCACGGCTTACTTGGCTGCGTTGCTCAAGTCGTAGTCCACCATCGACTTTCACGACTTCATACGGAGTGTTGTTCCCGAACCCCACGACTTTTCGCCCATTGATGAAAAATGTCGGAGTACTGGTGACCCCAAGTGCGTTTCCCAACGCCACCGACTCGCGCACTCGCTTTTCGGTCTCCGGCTTCGCGACGCAGGCTGAAACCGCGGCGGGATCGGCGCCTGCTTCCTTCACGTAGCCTTTGAGCATCGTGTCGGCCGTCGCGGGAGTAATTTCTCCCTGATGTTCATACACGGTGCTGATGAACTTCCACACCACATCGTTACTGTTCTGCTGCCCAACACAGTCCAAGTACTTCGCCCCCAGGAGCGACCATTTGTGGATCGACTCGAGAGGAAAATTCTGGAAGACGAGCTTGGCCTTGGGCTCTTCCTGCATGAGCTTGCTGACGTTGGGCTGCGCAGCCTTGCACGCCGGACATTCCAAATCTCCGAATTCCACGATGGTGACTGCCGCGTCCGCAGGTCCGTGAGCCGGTCCGTTCGCGGCTTTAAGCTCGTTCCTGGCTGGCGCGAACGGATCAGCGCCAAAGGGAACGATGTCTCCCGTCAAGGCAAACTTCTGATCGGGCATGACGTAGATGCGGAAAACCTGCTGGCCCTGTGGCGTATTGAAAACCGCGGTGATCTCGGAGAAACCCGGGGCCTCGGATGGCTTGATGTCGGCAACCTTCCATGTCAAGATCCTGGTTCCAGCCGAACATCTGCTTCAGGAACGCATCCACGGTGGCTTCGCTGGGAAGACCGGCGCTCGAGGCGGTAGGCGCTGAAGTTGAGGAGGCAGGCTTGGCCTGGGCGAAAACCGCAGGCGACGAAAACAATATTGCGATTACAATAACAGCTTTACTTATAATTATTTGGCGGCGATAGTTCATTTCTTCCTTTCATACTTAAATCGTTGGCTTTACGGCAGCGAAGAATCAGAATTCCAACTTGGCGGCAATCGGATAGCGACGGCCAAAACCGAATGCTTTGGGTGAGATTTTTAATCCGGGAGCGGCCTGCTGCCGCTTGTATTCGTTGCGATCGACCATTCCGACGACCTTACGCACCAATGCCAGGTCTAAAGCGTTTTCGGCAGCAATGGACTCCGGTGGTTGATTGTCTTCTATGTAGGCATCCAGAATTGGATCGAGAACGTCGTAGGGCGGAAGCGAGTCGCTGTCTTTCTGGTCCGGACGCAACTCCGCTGAGGGAGGCTTCAGCAACGTGGATTCCGGAATCACCGGCGATCGTGAATTAACGTAACGCGCCAGCCTATAGACCAAGGTTTTTGGCACGTCGGAAATCACCGCAAGCCCGCCGCACATGTCTCCGTACAGCGTGCAGTACCCTACGGCGATCTCCGACTTGTTGCCGGTGGTCAGAACCAGCGCTCCAAATTTGTTGGACAACGCCATGAGCACCGACCCGCGGATGCGGGCTTGGACATTCTCTTCCGTAACATCCGCAGGGAGATTGGCGAAGACCGGCTTGAGTGACTGCAGATAGGTGTCGAAGATAGGGTCGATCCCAATCGTCTCGAAACGGATGCCAAGATTCTTTGCGAGCGCCACCGCATCATCGACGCTGCCCTGGGAAGAATACGGGCCGGGCATGCCGATCCCAATTACATTTTCCTTGCCCAGTGCGTCCACTGCGATTGCTGCCGTGAGCGCCGAGTCGATGCCGCCGCTTAGGCCCAGCACCACCTTCCGGAAACCACATTTCCGAACGTAGTCGCGTGTGCCGAGAACCAAGGCTGCGTAAGCGCTGGCCTCGATCCCTTCGTCGCGATCATGGATGTCGCCCTTCATGGTCTCCGAATCGAAGCAGACCATGTCCTCTTCAAACGACTTGGCCTGCGCGATGATCTGGCCATCGGGGCCGAGCGCGAGGCTGGAGCCATCGAAGACCAGGCTGTCATTGCCACCAACCTGGTTCACCATGGCGACCGGCACCTGGTAATGCCTGGCAATGGCCGATAGCATGTCGTGCCGAAGTTCACGTTTTCGCAGGTAGAAGGGCGACGCCGAGATATTCAGCAGAATCTTTCCACCCGCTCCAATCAACTCCGCTACGGGATCGACGCCATACAAGCGGCGGTCCCAGAAGTTTTTGTCATTCCAGGCGTCCTCGCAAATCGTGAGCGCCAGCGGAGTATCGTTCAACGAAATCACAGCCTGCTTGTCGGCAGGAGCAAAATTCCGCATCTCATCAAATACGTCGTAGGTCGGCAAAAGCCGTTTCGATTGGATGGCCGCAATGCTTCCATCGCGAAGCAGGGCGGCGGAATTCAGCACCGATTTTCCGGTGGCTGAATTCGCAGGAGTAACCAACCCGCAAATCACCGAGATGCCTCTTGTCCGGTCCGCAATTTCGTCCGCCGCCAGGCGATTGCGCTCGATGAACCACGGGCGCTCGACCAGGTCCCGCGGCGGATAGCCGCACACGCTCAGTTCCGGAAACAATACGAGATCTGACGCCGGCACTCTTGGCCCGAAGAGCGTAGTCGATAATCTTTGCGGAATTGCCGCTGAAATCGCCGACGGTAGGGTTGATTTGGGCGAGTGCAATCCTCACGTTATCAGTGTAAAGGGCGCGAGAGCGCCGCGCCAAATCAGGATGAGAGGAACCTCCGACCGCAATCGAGTATCACGAGGCCGGCAAGATGTGTGGAGGCCCACTGCTCGTTGGCGCGTTGCTTGGATTATCTGTCGGCGTCATCGGTGGTGCACCGGGCGTGGGGTTCGAGCCGCCCGAGTCTGGATACGGGGAGCTTGGTGCGCTAGGCGGCGGGTTCGTCTGGTCCTGCGGACGCGACGTCCGATGATCGGACTGCGAGGTCGGGTATTCGACCTCCTCGCCCGGTCGCCGCAGCGACGGCGCGTTCTGGGGCTTTTGCGCAGGTTTCTGCTGGGCCAACTCAGTTTCCTTCGAGGATAGATCGATCTCTTTTTCCGTGCGCACGATTTTTTGGCCATCGACCGTCATGATCTCGAGCCGGGCAACCTCGTTGCCCTTAAAACGTACGAAGTCGACTTCTTCGGGCGGGGTGCCATAGATCCACTCTTCGTAGTCCTGGCCGTTTGCATCCTTATCGCGAATGCGCTGGTTGGGACGCCCCTTGGCGAAGGTCACCATCTCTTTATCCATGCCGACCAGGACCTTGTGGTCCTTTATGGCCGCTTGAAGTTTGGGTGGCAGCGTCTTCTCATAGGCCTCAGCGGTCGTTAGCGCCTTGAAGTCCATGACCGGCGCAAGAAGTTGGCGCACCTGATCGCCATTCAGCTCCGGCACATACTTGTCGAAGTCGAGGGTAACGGTCGTGCCGTGGGCGTCGAGACTCTGCGGGCTAGGCCCGCCGGGGATCGGAGTCTCACCGGCGTTGCTTTCAAGCTGGATGTGTTGAAACCACTTCTGATGCTTCTTTGAGCCGCCGTTCACTTCGACGATGATGTAGTGGTCTTTGATCTGAACATCGGTAATTACACATCGATCGCCCGGACGAACGGCGGGACCATAGTCGGCGACTTCCTGCGCAATCACCTTCTCACTGGGACTCACGACGCCATTCTTGATCCTGAGTCCCTTATCGCCTTGAGGAAACATGACGCGCGCGAACACGCGTTCCGACTGCAGGCTGCGGATGACCAGCAGCCTTGTCTGACCTGTCATTTTTTCGGGCTGATTCGGAACAGAAGTGTTCGGAGCAGGAGTCTTTGCCGCTTGCGCGAATATATGCCGAGGCGCCCCTACGCAGAAAACAACCGCCACCACAAAGGCTGTAGCTGAAAACAACAGATGGCGATGGCGACTCATCCAGGACCCCGTCTTGCGGAGATTATATGCCTATTGGACGATCCAGGATGACACTAGTTTGTGACATTTGCCGTTTTGGGTTCGGGATCTTGTCCCGCTGCTAACGACGCGGCTGGATTTTCGAGACGACTCATGGGCAACCTCCAAATAATCATAAGTCCCAAAATTATGGCGCAGGCTCCAGGTAAGCTCGCCTCGATTCCATAACTACCTCCGGTCAGCCACTTAGGACCGATCGCCGTCGTGTGAATCGCTACATTAAACAGCCGTAAACCGCTGACCGGCAAGCCAAGAAGCAGGCCTAGCGTGCCATTCCAGGCAAAATGAAACCCCCAAGGCATCCATAGACGCTCCAGTTCGCAAGTACGCCACGGAAAGCAGGATCCCAATTGCGATCGTGTTGACCAGGCCCCAAGCGGTTGCCCCGGGGTTTGATAGGTGCACCACTCCGAAGAGCAAGGAGAAAACGACGATAGCGCCGGTTGGGCCAATTCCTTCAATCAGGCGTTGAAATGGGTAGCCGCGGAACATCAATTCTTCAGCTAGCGCGCCGAAGATGACGACACCTAAAACGGCGGCAGCCCTCACACACGCTGCCGCAGGTTCAGCGTGGGCCTGAAACTCATGCTTCCCCAGATGCCAATCGGGACCACGGCTACGATCACCAACAAAAAGCCAACGGCGCATCCGATGCCAAACTGGCGGGCCCAGCCCGCTGACAACGGCAGTCCTTGCGCTGCGATGCGATGCTCTTCAACGTGATTCCCAAAGCTCAACATCCAACTGAAGATTCCCAGCAGCAACACGGCCAGCAATGGACGAAACACTGCTTCAAAGCGAAGCACGTGATCGCCAGCTACGGCGGCAGCGGAATATCCAGCGAGAAGGAACGCTGCGACCGATAACAGCGCCGAAAAAACAAACGCCCATATCGGTTGCAAGCGTCCAGTGGTGTCGGTGAACATCGCTAATTTCTGCTGGCGGGACGGGATGATGGGTGGAAGCGCAGTCCGGCTCTTGCCACCTGAAAATCAAGAGGCTGGCCACCGTTGTTTCGGATTGCCTCGTGCACGCGCTCACGCGACCCTTCTTCGACAAATGCGATGACGCATCCGCCGCCTCCGGCACCGCAGACCTTGGCGGCTCGCGCTCCCTGCTTCCTGGCCGCCGCAATCAACTTATCGATGAGCGGGGTCGTGATGCCCGGGAGCGTTAGTGCGACGCAGCGTCCACTCTTCGTGCAGCAGACGCTCTACATCGTCCCATTGGGCGCGCTTCACGGCTCGGTGCATTTCCTGAGCGATGCGCGAGATCTCGGCAAAGTTCCGGATCACATGCTTGTCACCATTAATATGCTGCTTGAAGACCTCCCAGTTGTTGATGCCCGACTGCCGCGGAGCGCCTGTATAGAACAGCACAAAGCGTTTGTTCACTTCCTCCGCCGCAATTGCAATGGGCTCGCAATGAATGCCGTCGGGATCGAGATGAATCGCGTTCACTCCGCCATACATCGCCGGATAATAGTCCTGGCAACCGGTCGGTACGCGAATCAACTGCGCTTCGACGTTTTGGGCGATCACTCGGATTTGTTCGATGTCGATGTCGCGTCCGACGAACCGCGCCAATGCGGCGCTGGTACAAATCATCATGGCAGAAGACCCCGATATGCCGGCGCCTGCGGGCGACTCGGAGTGGGTTTCCAGCAGGAACCCCTGCTTTGGTTGAAAAAATTTCACCAGGTAGGCCGCCAGCGCATGCTGGTATTTCTTCGCACTCCTCAAGGCATCGAGACTGGCAAAGCGATCTTCGCGGCCCGTGTCGATCGATCTCAAATGGATCGCGCGCCCCTTGCGGGGAGTGATCTTGCAACTGGTAAGGATGTTGACCGCGATGTTGACCGTCACTGACGCCGGATGAAACAAGTACAGCGGCCAAAGGTCAAGGGTAGACCCGGCAAGATCGGCGCGGCATGGAGCTTCAGCATAGATCTGATCGCTGCCGACAGGCTTTGGAATTGGCAACTTGATGGACATTCTAGGATTGGGCCCCCGACGAAATTCCTCTGCCGACCTGTAACACCTCGTCAATAACCGCTTCGACGTCAGCCGCAGTGGTGCGATGATTTACGATGCACGCCCGCAAGGCGAACTTGCCGTGGATAGTCGCATTTGACACATAGACTCTGCCGCGTCGCTGCACACCGCGCAGAATGCGCAGGTTCAACGTCGTCAAGCTCGGACTCAGCCAAGTTACGCGCGTTAGGGACGAAACGGAAGCAAACGGCACTCAGCGGGACCGGCGCCAATAACTGCATTTCCGCCTCTGAGCTTACGAGCGCATGCCAGGTGTTTGGCACAGTTCAGGTCATTCTCAATTTGTTGGCGGAAATTGCTCATCCCGTGATATCGCAAAGATAGCCAGAGTTTCAGGGCTCGAAATCGTCGGGAGAGTTCCAGAGATTCATCGAAAAACGCGAAGTCTTCCAGCGGATCTTCTTGCAACGACTTAGCGTAGTCTCCGGTAAACGAGAAGGCGCGGCGCGCCTCCGACGGCTCACGATACAGCAGGCAGCCGCAGTCCAGCGGTTGGTAGAGCCACTTGTGCGGATCGAGCGAGACCGAATCGGCGAGTTCCATACCGGCGAATTGCTCCCGCCGAGCGATGGCCGCAAGTGCACCATAGGCGCCGTCAATGTGAAACCACGCACCCGATTGTTTCGCAAGTTCTGCCAGCTCCATCAAGGGATCGATGCTTCCGGTTGCCACCGTCCCCGCGGATCCGACAATGGCGATGGGACGCTTCCCTGCCCTCACGTCGGCCTCAATCGCCTGCCTCAGCAGGTCAGTACGAACTCGAAAATCGTCGTCACACGGAATCAGCCGCAACTGCTCCCGTCCGAGGCCCAGCAACGCCACCGCCTTGGCGATCGACATGTGCGTTTGCTCGGAGGCATAGACGGTTCCCACGGCACGAACACCGTGCTCATTCGCCGACAGGCGTGACTCGCGAGCCATGGCGAGTGCCATTAGGTTGGCAGACGAGCCTCCGCCCGTCAGGCTGCCGCGAAAGCCCACGCAACCGATTGCCTCGGCCAGCCAGCCCACCACCAGGCGCTCCAGCGTCACCGCTGCCGGTCCGGACCGCCATGCTGTCACGTTCTGATTCAGCACGCTGGCCAGCAGGTCGGCGCCGGCTGCGACCGGCTCTCCCGAGCCCAGAACATAACCGAAAAAACGGGGGCCCTGAACCCGCGACGCATCGATCACTTTGCTCAGATCATCGAGCGCAGCCGCCCCTATGCCCTGCTCCGGCAGCGTTTCCGCGAACATATCGCTGGCCTCAACTGCCGATATGTCGGGAAAACATGCACCGCTCCTCGAGCCCGGACAGATAATCGAGCGAAAGTTGCGCCACGCGGTCGTAAACCACCCGGTATGCTTCTTCTGGCAGTACAAGTGGGTTCATAGAGAGAGCACCTGGAGTCCCCATGGCAGGACAGCCATTGTAACTTGCCGCGAGACTTGATACCGCGAGACTACAGATCGAAGTAGCTGATCAATTCGATGCCTTGCCGTCGCAGTATGTCCTTCGCGTCGGGCGAGGTCAGCAGCGCCAATTCCTGTTCCCGCGAGGCACGCAGTCGAGTCCGAATCTGGTCGAGATCAGTGTCGTTGTATCCCGGATGGCAAACGAACTCCCACGTGCCTTCCGGCAGGTTTTCCGCGATGCTGGAGAAGAAGCTGTGATCCAACTCGCCCGTCACCTGGATCCCGACCGAGCCATCGGGAGTGCGAAGCCCGTGTTTCTCAGTTTCGCTTTTGAAGTTGGCGGCGAATTTGCGTAACACGCTCATCTGGGCGACGCGCGTCCACAGCTTCGGATTTCGCAAGATGCGGCCAAAAGGCAGCGGAAATAACCTTCCAAAAGGATTGCGTACGGCGGGAATGTTCCGTGCCTTTGCGGCGCGCAACAGCGGTCGCAGAACTGCAGGAAACATATGTGCGTGTTTGTGACAGTCGAAGTGAGAGGGCGTTAGTCCGGCAGCTTGAACGCGCCCGAATTGCGCTTCGGCCTCGGCCTGGATTTGTTCAGGGTTCAATTTCCCGGCGAAGGCAGAACGGCCAAAGTCGGCAAGCGAGGATGAAACCGCGGACTCCCTGAATTCTCCGTAGAGTCCAGCAGGCTCGCCACCTGCTCTGGAGGCAGCGTCGGCTCGCTGTCCAGTAAAGCTATGTGGCATCCTACGCTGAATCGCGGCTTGCTGGCCCTCAGATGGTTGATGCGCCGGACAGCGTCGTCAAACGCTTTTGACGTTGCCATCAATGTGGAAGAAGTGACGATGCCTCTCTCGCAGCCCTCGACAACCGCCCGGTTGATGCCCGCGGTCATTCCGAGATCGTCCGCATTGACGATGAGCCTGCGCATGATTTCAGTGTAGCAAGCAAGAAAATAGGGCCGCGCGAACGGCCCCACTCTGCAACCCAATGCCTGCAACTACTTCTTCGCGGCAGGATGCACAAGTTCAGTGTCAATGGTGATCGTAATTTCGTCGCCAACCGCGGGATTAGCTCCGCCGACTCCGAAGTCCTTACGACTGACCGTGGTAGTGGCAGAGGCTCCCACATGCTGGTTCCCCTTCGGGTCGGTGATGGGAGCGCTTGGACCATCTACATCCAAAACGACTTCCTTGGTCGTACCGTGGATCGTCAGGTCGCCCACCATCTTCAGTTTGCCCGCGCCTGCCGCTTGTACTGACTTCGACTTAAATGTGATGGTCGGATATTTTGCCACTTCGAAATAATTGGCGCTTCGCAGATCGTCATCGCGCATGGAGACACGCGTATCGACGGAAGCCGCATCAATGGTAGCTTCCACAGATGCCGCGCTAGGATTCGTCGGGTCGAACTGGGCGGCGCCACTCACTTTTGTGAACGCTCCTCGAACCGTAGAGATGCCCATGTGGCGGACAGAAAATTGGGCGGCTGTGTGGTTTGGATCGATCTGCCACGACTGAACTTGCGCGGCCGCCGTGCCCGCGAGCATCGCGAGGGCGCACAACAAAACTGAAAGACGCATCATTCTTCGTCAAACTCCTTGTGGAATTGGTTTGCAGCCCGGGCGTTTAAGCCCAGGCTGCTAGTGTAATTGTTTATCGGCCGGTTGCGGGGCTGGAGGAGTCTTGCAGTACCAGGGTTTCCTTTTGGAATTGGATCTCGGTCAGAACCCGCGATCCGTTTTCCGTCTTGGTCGCAATACCATCATTGTTGTGGCGCGCCTCGACAATCTGAGCAGGAACGGTCACTTTGGTCTTGCCCTGCGTGAGCGTGACTTCGGTATTGGCTCCGGATCCGGTCCACGTCACCTTGTAATCTCCCGCAGGAAGCTCATTCGCACCAACCTTCACGGCATTATCGAGGCGGATCTTCTTGGAACCGCTGTCGGCCGCGAAAGCGGTCACTGCGATAAGCGTAGACAATACTATTGAGCCCAAAAAGCGCTTCATTGTGTTCTCCTGGTGTGATAAAGCTGGGTTCGCGGCCTTTCGCACTGAAGTCAAACAATCTTTCTCCGAACCGCCGCGACCTGTTGTCGTTTGCGATCTACCTAAGCTGGTATTTCGCCGGTTGGGTATTAGACGTCCGCGGCGGCCGACAAGAAGCAGACCCCGCACCGGTTAGTGTCGAAACCCAGATTGAAAATTTTTATGGGGCTAAAAAGTGCTTATAACGAACGTTATAACGAGGGCGAGTTATCGGCCTCCGAACGCTACGGTAGATGTCTCAACTTGCGGTGCGGCTGGCGGTCGCGAAAGCGGTTTTCGTCTTGCATACTGTGATTCAAGCCATCGTCGCGGGGTTTGACCAGCCGGTTATGGTCGTGTAAACTCAAGGAGTTGCACCCGCGCTAGCACTCGTCGCCGAGGCATGTGCGACGGGCGGTTAGCTCAGTTGGTTAGAGCGCCTGCCTTACAAGCAGGAGGTCGCAGGTTCGAGCCCTGCACTGCCCACCATATCCGTCACCGCACATTTAGTAGTAGATTGGTGATGGGCCCGGAAGCCGGGTACCGGCGATGCGAGTCGCCAACCGCGCAAGCGGGGTCGTAGTTCAGTTGGTTAGAACGCTGCCCTGTCACGGCAGAGGCCGCGGGTTCGAGTCCCGTCGACCCCGCCATTCTTTTGAATGGCTTACAGACTTACTCCTTCCCGATCAGGGGATATTAGGGGACGATAACAGCAAACCGCGATCTTCCCACCGCGAGTTTGCTCCCCAGCTAGATGTTGACTAGGGTGGTCCCAAGGAAGCTTGTTGTGGCTAGACCCAAACGGCCGATTCTGGTCTTGTGTTCGATCTGAAATGCTTGTAACCCTTTTCTACCGAGCACTGCCGAGGGTAATGTCTCACTTACCGCTAGGGGTAGTACTTCTTCTTCTGCAACGTGCTTGCAGAGAGCGCCTCCATCGGCGCGTAGCTTTTCTTGAACGGTAGCGGCAAGATAACTTCTCAGCCAGTCGACTGATGCTCGTTATGGTGTGACCGGGCTGATTGGCGTTCCTCCTCCGCCTCCGCATTCGAGAATACAGACGATGGCAGCTCCGGCGGCAGCCGACACGAGAATCAGGATGATCATCCCTCGTTTGTGATGGTCTTCGTCACCGCTCGTCGTGGCCGCAGGTTTCGGCCCCTGATCCTGATCGCTTGCATTGGACTCCTGGTTAGGGCTCGTGTTCTGAGTAGGTGGCTGGCCACTCGCAGACGCAGCAGTCTTCGGCCCCTGGTCCTGGGGATCGAGAATCACCTTTGCTGTATATCCAGGCTCGAGTGTTGCCGTCTGGATGCCATCCGTCAGTGTCAGTATGCCTTCGCGACTGGCTACGATTACGGTCTTGCCGTCACTGCTTACATCGAACAGTGCGGAATTACCTTTGGGAGTGATTGATAAGGCGCCGGCATGGGCGGACATTCCGTTGGATGTCCTGGCGCTTGCTTTGCCTTTCAGAATGCCGAAACCATTGCTCTGATATTGGACCGAAGAGTTCGGGTCGATCACGAGCGAAAAGCCATTACGACTAACGGACACTACCGACGCATCCGCCGTATCGATACGGTCCCCTTCGAAGACACTCATCGACTTAGCCGTAGGAATCCCGTTGAGCGTCACAGCTCCGGTGGCGTAAAGCATAGCGCCCGGCCGCTCTGCCATCAGCAAAGTGCATGGACAAACCACCACCAGCAGCACCGCAACTAGCTTTCGCAACGCTTGTCTTAACATGTTGCCTCTGTGCAAGACTAAAAGTCTGCAGTATATCCCAATATTCTAGCCAAACTACGCCGTCGCTGACATGAATTCTTGAGAACTAATCGGCATTTCCATCATCGTCTTCCGAGCGCGTTCGTCATTTCGCGTTAACGCGGCGGCCTCGAGCGCAGCGAGTTGTTGATGGAAGTCAGGTGGTGGCGGTGAAGGCTCGATACGCAAGACGCTTGGGAAGGTCGTAGGATTCACCGCGGCAGAGTCATTCCATAATTGCTCGTGCAGTTTCTCTCCTGGACGCGTACCTACGAAGCGGATTTCAATGTCGTGGCCGGGACGAAGTCCTGACATCTCGATCAGGCGCTTCGCCAGAGTCGTAATCTTCACGGGATCACCCATGTCGAGAATATAGATCTCCCCGTTCGAAGCGAGAGTGGTGGCCTGCAACACAAGCTGCACGGCGGACGGGATGGTCATGAAGTAGCGCGTCATCTCTTCATGAGTAATTGTCACCGGCCCCCCTGCGGCGATCTGGCGAAGAAAGATCGGAGCTACGCTTCCGCTACTGCCCATCACATTTCCGAACCGCACACACGCGCATCGCGTGGAGCGTTCCGGCTCTACCTGCCGCGTTGCCAGGTGTTGGACAGTAAGCTCAGCCATCCTCTTAGTTGCGCCCATAATGCTGCTCGGGTTGACGGCCTTGTCAGTCGAGATCATCAAGAACCGCTCGGCACCGCATTCAATTGCCGCTTCGGCTATGGTGCGGGTACCAAGAACATTGTTCAACACCGCCTCACTGCAATTGTGCTCCATCACCGGTACATGCTTGTAAGCCGCGGCATGTAGCACGATGTCAGGCTTGTATTTGTCGAAAACCGTGGCAACGCGATCGCGGTCGCGAATGTCGGCCACAAGCGGTACCGGCTGCAACTTCACTCGCGCATTCGAAACGAGTTCGCTGTGCATGTGGAATATCGAATTCTCATCCTGATCCAGCAACACAAGGCGGTCGACAGGAAGGCGCGCGACCTGCCGGCTCAATTCGGAGCCGATAGATCCACCAGCGCCGGTGATAAGTACAGAGCGTCCACGGAACGCTTCCTCTACAGCTGGATCGGGCCGAACCGTCACAGGGACGGCGTTCTTTATCGCCAGTTCGGGACGTGGATTATTCGCCACCCGCACATCTCCATTAATGACCTGAGCCGCCAGTGGCAGCAGTCGGGCTTCGATACCAAATTCCACCGCGGTGGCAATCGCACCACTGATCGTCTCAACGTCAGCGTCTGCAATCAAGACGAGGTCGATTTTGTCGGACGCCAGGTGTTTGGACAGACTCGCCAGTCCATCGGACACGGTGAACCCGGCAAGCCTCGCCCCGTACAACCTCTTGTCAGGCGATAATAGACGCACCACATGAATGTCAGCGTGAAACGAGATCTGCCGCAACGCAGATGCCAGGCCTTCGCCGGTTCCAATCAGCAGTGTTCTCTTGGAAGTGGAACCACCCAACGATGCCTCAAACAAATATCGCCGCAGACTGCGGACCCCCACGCCTAGCATTACAAACGCTCCATAATCAACCACGATTACGGTAAGAGGCAGTACGGCAACAGGATGGTATTCCAGCCAACCGATGCGAAGCATCAGCATGAAAATGGTTGGCGGAATGGCGGCGAGACACAGGGTCATCGCGTCGCCCAGATTGAAGTATCTCCAGATGGCTCGATAGGCGCCTAAGGCCCATAAACACGCTGGCCGTATCAGCAGGAGTGCGACTGCGGAGATGCGCACTGCTGTCTGATAATTCCTTGGAACGTCGAAATCAAAGCGTAGTTGCCAAGCCAGCCAGATTGCAATCATCGATAGCGAGCCATCCACCGCGATCAGGCCCACGCGGTTGAATATCCAGCGTGGCAGCCGGTCAACAGCGCGGCCCGCATGACCGCAAAGCTCGTGCAAGGTACGTCGCGACACGTGAAACGACATGCTGTGTCCGTGACCCATACTTTCAGTTTTGGACGAGTGGCAGGACGAAGGAGCGATCGACCCTTTATCAGGTCGACGGGTACGACTTGGTGTAAATTTTATGTAGATCGCGGCTTTGGCGCAAGCCATCCTCTACAAAAATTACCTTACAATCAGGTTATATTTACCGTAACCGCCGAAAAACCGGTTATTCCTCGGGACTCGCGGCCCCAGGCTGCCACATCCGCACGTCATCAACCCAAAATTGGCCCCGTATTCGAGTATTGCCAGGGTTACGTGAAAATCGAACTACTACGAGCGTCACGTCATGATCGGGAGTGAATGTTGCTTCCACGCGATGCCAGCCGGTCGTACCGAGAGTCTGGTCCGAATGGCCTAACTCCGTGTTCTTGCGCGCGTCATAAATCGCCAGGCGGGGTCCGTTCGCGCTCTCTAACTCTTCACTTCTTGTCCAAGCCGAAGCCACATACGAAGTACCGGGCGTCACAGGTACGTACTGCCACACCCCTGCGTCGTCAGCGCTACCGGAGAAAGTGATCAGCAAAGACTCGCTCCCGCGGTGAGTCTGGGTTGAATCCAGCATCACCGCGATCCCCGGGAGGGGTGCATAGTGCCAGTCAAATCCAGCATTCAGGAAATCATGTTCGAAAGCTGGTGTTTACTATCAGGTTGCCAGGCGTGGAATACGGTTTTAAACTGGCGGACTCTTCTTCAAGTTGCTGCCATACCTTCTGCGCGCCCGCCGCATTTCGCTGCGCCAACAGTGCATCCACGTAGAAGAGAGCTGCATGCGGGTCGAACTCCCGGTTTAGTTGCAGCATTGATAACCACACTTGATCCGCTGCTTCCCATTGCTGCCTTGCGACAAGTACGTTGATGAACTTCAGGTAGATCTCAGGATCGGGAGGCAGGCGTCGCCGGATGGGATCAACCTCTCCCAACGCGCGCCAGCTGGTATCGAGCGCCAACCCGGCCATGGTGGGATCGTTGCGCACCACGACCGCAAGCTGGTCCAGGGCCTCGTCGGTCTTGCCTTGAACAAGAAACAAGTTGGCCGCATCCCATGCGACCTCTGGGGTGGTGGGATCAACGGCAATCGCATTTCGGATCGCTCTCGTCTGCTCTTGGTCGTTGCCGAGGCTATTTTCGGCCTGCGCAAGATGCAGCCAGTACGACGACGCGTAGGGACTCAGACGAACGGCTTGTTGGAACTGAGAGGCGGCAGCACGCGAATCCTGGCCCTTCCACATAAAGTATTGGCCCAGGAGATCGTAATTGCTTGCATCACGCGGCTGCAGTTGGATCGCACGCTCCAGTGAAACCTGGTCGCGATTCACTGCGAGAAGGTGCGCCCTGTACACCTGAACCGTACACCAGACATAGAAGGCAGTTAGAACACAGATCGGCAGCAATACAGCCGGGAGCGCACGGCGGGTCTCGGCGTGGTGCCCGGCCCGGGCGGTTGTTCCAGCGGTGTTAGAGTTCGCCTGAACTTGCGGATCTCGGTTCGTCCTGGCCATCGTCCTCTTCAACCGGCGCACGCTTAGCACCCTTGCGCTTGGCGTCTGTGTAATAGAGGCTGTAGCGCGAGCTGGAGTAGTAGTCGCCCAGCGATGCTAAGTCGACGGCATTCAGCACTACACCCAGCAGGCTGCACTTCACATGCAAGAGCAGGTCACGCGCCCGGAGTACCGCACCCGTTGTCGTCTGGCTGGCGCGAACTACAAGTATCACCGCGTCCGCCTGCACCGACAGCAACACGGCGTCGGTTACGGATAGTGCGGGGGGTGAGTCGATGATGACGTGGTCATATTCGTCGCGCCACCGCAGCAATAACTCCTGCAGTAGAGTAGAACTCAACAATTCCGACGGCTGGGGCGGCATCGCGCCGGCGGGCATGACGAAAAGATTTCGCTGTTGAGTGGCGAAGGTAGCCATGGCTACGTCGGCTCCTCCACTGAGCACGTTTGACAACCCAAGCTGCTGCCGAAGACCGAACGCCCGGTGAACGCCCGGTCGCCGCAGGTCGGCATCGACGAGCAGAACTTTCTTTCCCTGCTGCGCCAGCACGATCGCCGTATTGATGCTGGTCATCGTCTTGCCATCCTGAGGCATAGGGCTCGTGAACACGATTGAGTGCGGCGGGCCGCCGGCACTTGACAACAGAATCGACGTACGCAGCGCGCGGTAAGCCTCTGCGATTTCCGATTGCGGCTCCAGGCATGTAACGAGAGACACGGCAGGCGCTTGTTCCTGCCGGGCGCCTTTGAGAAGTCCGGTCGCTCTTCGCGGAATAGGCCTCTGTAACTCGCCTTTCATCGGAATCATCGCCAGCATGGAAAGACCGAATAGTGACTCGACCTGTTCTGGTGTACGGACCGTGGTATCCATCGACTCCAGCACAAACGCGATGGCGATTCCACCGATCAAACCCAGCATCAGCGCATATTCGAGATTCCGCGGGATGTTGGGACGAGCAGGGGCCATCGGCACGCGCGCTTTGTCAACGATGCGAATGTTACTGGAATTCAATGCAGCAGCCAGGCTGGCTTCTTTGAGCTTCCCAAGCAGCCCATCGTACATCTGCCGATTGGAATCCGCTTCCTCCTTCAGGAGCTTGTACTGAATGGCGCTGACGTTCAGCTGATCGGCGACGGTCGTTTGGGCATCGAGAGCCCCCTGTAGCATTTGTTCGCGCTTTAGTGCCGAGTCGTAGTCGTTTTGCACGCGGCGAATGCCATTCTGCAGTTCCTTGTTGTAGGCGTCTTTGATCAGCGCAAGCCGGCTGCGTACTTCCTGAACCTTGGGATAGGAACTGCCAAACTGGCTGGACAACTGCGCGTCCTGTGCCTCCAGTTCTGTCTGCTGCTGGCGAAAGGTCGATAGCAATGGATCTTGCAGGACCAGGCCCACCGCTTCCGGATTGGTGCCCCTGACGATGTCGTATTGTGACTCTTTCTGGATACGCTGCACCTGCGCCTGCGTCAGTTCCTTGCTCAACCCATCTAGCTTCTCGACCGTGAGGTTCTGCTTGTCGTCGGCGCCGATTATATTGTGTTCCTTCTGGTACTCGATCAGTTTTGCTTGTGAGGTTTCGACCTTGATCTGGAGGTCCGCGAGTTGTTTCGAGAGCCAATCGGCGGCTGTTATGGTGCTGTCATAGCGCGACTTGATGTTTTGCTCAATAAAACTATCCGCCGTCGCATTAGCGATTTCCGCCGCCAACGCCGGATCGGGGCTCGAATACCGGATCTCGACGATGGCCGTATTCGGAACTTGCTGCACGCGCAGATTGCCTTGAAATGTCTGCAGCAATTGCTCTTCCCTACCGAGGTTTTGCCGCGATAATTTCGACATGGCACCGGGCTTCGCATCAGACCCCGAAGGACCAGCGAATTCCGGACGATTGTCCAGGTTCAGTCTGCGGATCACGAGCAAGGCAAGGGTGTTCGACTGTAGGATTTTGACCTGCGTGTCGATGCTTAGCTGTGCCTCGTCCAGGTCCGCCGACTGCGACTTAGAGAAATTCAGAAGGTTCGACGTCTGGCCAAAGATGGAGACGCGCGCCACGGCCTCATAGATTGGAGTGATGCGAAGCGAGGCAAGCCCGGCGACGGTCACCACTACCAGCGCGCAGACTAAAATCGTCCACTTGCGCTTCAGCAGGATGCGCCAGTAGTCGCTAAGAGTCAGTTCGGGTTGTGGGGCTGCGTATAACTCCCGCAGTCTATCCAGGGGGTGCTCGGTGAACCCGCGGTCAGCCGGGCCGTCAAGCAACTGCCTCGTCGGATTCATCGATACTTACCTTCTAACTCGGTTTCGATGAAGGGGCGCGTCCGACCTACCGTCGTCTGGGCACGATTCTAGCACACGAAAACTCGCTTTCGTTGAGCCAGAAATGGCGTAGGGCATTTGCCGTAGATCTGGACTGCAACCGCCCGATGGCCTCAGCTCGGAGATTGACTTACGAAGACGAGTAGTACAATGCATCGAGGCAGATCGCGGAGATGCATGTTGAATGCAGACGAAAGTAGGCTACGCAATCCTGCTCGGACTCACGTTGGCGGTGGCCGTCAGAGCATACCGCGGTCCGCTCCCTACATTTGACCGTTTGCTCTATGCGGCCACGGTCGTCCATCTGCACTCTTCCGATCCAAACCAAATCGCTCAGCAGGCATTCCAGTTGGCGGGCACGACGAACTATCCGCACACCGCGTTTACCGATCAGTTGCTGGCACAGCCGACACTCATTGCCGAGCAGATTCCGTTTTACGCCATCCGCCCTCTCTACATTTACGCACTTTCCGTCTTTGGTTTGCGGGCGGTTTCGCCCTTGGGTTATGTAGGTATTGTGTTGGTATTGGCGCTGTGGGTGCAGAATCCCTGGTGGGTGATTCCGCTCACGCTTCTTCCTGACCTGCTCGTGATTGCGCGCGAAATTACGCCGGATGCCCTGTCTGGATTCGTGGTGCTAGGCGGCTTTTTGCTAGTAA
Organism: uncultured Acidobacteriaceae bacterium; assembly: GCA_963696575.1. Taxonomy (GTDB): domain Bacteria; phylum Acidobacteriota; class Terriglobia; order Terriglobales; family Acidobacteriaceae; genus DASRAA01. The sequence goes on along the minus strand of CAVOKT010000011.1, from coordinate 14,054 downwards.
AACGCGGCCATGTGCCAGCCGGTCTCACTGCACTGCTGCTGTCCCTGGCAGTTCGGACGGATAATCTTTTTTTTCTTGTGCCCTTGTTGATCGTACTTGCGCTCAAGCGAAGGTTGGATTGGCGCGCAGCACTCGGTTACGCCGCGCTGGCTGGCGTTGTGGTCGTCGCCATCAATCGATTAGCCCACAATTATGGGTGGACGGTGCTGATACGGCACAGCGTTGCTGGCGGATTGATCCACCCGGCCGATGCCTTTCGTCCAATCTCATTCCTCGAATACGCAGGTTACTTGGTGCATGGAGTGACCGGGTTGCTGTCGGTTTGCTCACTTTGGGTGTTACTGGGTGCACTGGTTTGGTTTTACTCGGAAACATCGAGGGGATTTCTACTTGTCGCAGCGAGCTTTTGCTGTATGCACATTCTCGCATTTCCCATCGCGGAGCCGCGATACTTTGTCACTGCGTTTCTTGTCGTTAGTGCGCTGTTGATTGAGACCTTTGCGAATGACGGGTCAGCGACGCATCACGAGAGGTCGGTATCTCGCTTAACCTCTGAAGGTGACAAGATAGCTGTCCCATCAACTTAGGTTTTTTGCAATGAGTTCGCAACCCTCACGAATGCGTCAGAACTCTCCCCCGCCGGAACGCTCATCCCAACCCGACGAGTCCAACCTGCACCTTCCTCACAAGCCCCGGGGCGCGCAGCTTCCGTTGTTCTTCTGGGGACTGTGGTCGCTCTTGATTGGCCTTGGAATATACTTCGGGGCGATTGTCCTCTCGATTTTGCGCCTCGCGCTTCTTCACCAGAACCTGTTTGTTGGCTCGATTACAAAGCTGCTTTGGATCAGCGGGTTTCCAACGACAATCGGTGTCATCCTCATTGCCGTCGATCTTGGAGCTTATTTCCCGCGCAAAAGGCGCGGTATTCATAAGGTTCCCCTGCCGCTTGGCGATGAACCTGGGATTACCGTTGCCCTGACTGCATACAACGACGAATTGAGCATCGCAACGGCGGTTAGAGATTTTCTCAGCCATCCCATGGTCAAGCGCGTCATCGTCGTCAGTAACAACAGCAAAGACCGCACAATGGCTCGCGCCGCAGAGGCAGGTGCAATCGCCTTGAACGAAGAGCAGCAAGGCTATGGCCACTGTGTTTATCGCTGTCTCGCCGAAGCGGCGCACTGGGACGACACCGAACTGGTTGCCCTTTGCGAAGGCGATATGACTTTCAGGGCGGCGGATTTGGACAAGTTTGTCGCTTACATTTCCCACGCCGAGATTATCAATGGTACCCGCATCGTCGAACAGTTACGGGAATACGACACCCAATTGAGCACGTTTATGTATTATGGAAACTTCTTTGCTGGCAAACTGCTCGAGGCAAAGCACCTGGGCAGGGGCACATTCACCGATGTCGGAACCACATACAAGGTGATGCGGCGCGGGACTGTAGCCAACATTCTTCGGTTTGTGCAACCCACGATCAACCTTGAATTCAATGCACACTTTCTCGACACTGCACTGCGACACAATTTTTCGGTCGTCGAATGCCCAATAACCTTTCACCCACGCGTCGGCGTCAGCAAGGGAGGGAATGTGAATAACCTCCGCGCACTCAAAGTTGGATTGCGAATGATCTGGGGACTGACGTTCGGGTGGAGCAGCCTCTCGTGAGCGTAGACGCGGGCTACCACGAGACTCGGTTCGAATACGACGCACGTCGAGAGACGCTGTGGCGATCTCTGTACAAATTCTTCTTCAAGCGCTGGATTCGGGAAGATGACTGCGTGCTCGAACTCGGAGCTGGATACGGCCACTTCATCAACAACGTGGTAGCGCGGCGGCGCATTGCGCTAGACCTATGGTCCGAGATGCCCGGACATGTCCAACCGGGCGTCGAATCCCATGTCGGGAGCGTAACCGACCTATCGTTTCTTGAAGACGGCTCAGTGGATTTCGCGTTCGCCAGCAATCTCTTCGAGCACATCACGCAAGACGATCTCGCAAAGGTACTGCAGCAACTGCAGGACAAGTTGTCCGCACGAGGTGTGCTCTGCCTATTGCAACCCAACTATCGATATGCCTACGCAGAATACTTCGATGATTATACTCACGTCACTGTGTATTCCCATTTGACGATGTGCGATTTTCTTCGTGCGCACGGCTACGACATTGTTGAGTGTAGACCGAAGTTCACGCCGCTGACAGTAAAAAGCCGGCGTGAAGATACACCCGTTCCTGATTTGGCTGTATCTGCGATCGCCCTTTAAGCCGATCGGAAAACAAATGTTAATCATCGCGCGTCCCGCCCGAACGCGCGGGTCCGCCGGTTCTTTTCAGTAACCACAGCGCAATATGATTCTACGTCAGCGATACAGGTATTTGTGGCGGGGCGTTGGGGCGCTTGCCAGCGTGTGGCTGGTGACCACATTCGCTTTCGCATATGTATTCACTACATTTGTCCCGTGGGACGACGAAGGGTATTTCCTTCAGGCTTACCGGGATTTTCTCAGGGGCCAAGTACCTTACAACCAGATATTTGCGTTTTACGGCCCCTTCACGTTCTACAGCGGAGCATTGACTGCCCGCTTCCGCGTTGTCAATGTCACCCACGACAATTTCCGCTGGGCGCTACTCGCCTTGTGGATTGTGATTGCGTCGCTCATCGCAGGAGTTGTATGGCGCTGGACTCATCAGTTTAGCTCAACGGTCCTTGCGTTTCTCTTGGTCGGATTCCACTTGAAAGGCTTGGCCAAATCGGTCGGTCATCCCCAGCTGTGGGTCATCCTGGCCTCAGCGGTCCTCCTTTGGCTCGGTCTCGATTGGCTATATCTGCCGAGTAAGCAACGACGGGCATTTTGGACCGGCTTCCTCATTGGCATTATCTTCCTCTGCAAAATCAATATTGGGATATTTGTGTTGATAGCGACCGCACTAGCTGTGTGTCTGCAACTAAGAGGTAGGTTTCGGAGTTTGGCGCTTGGGGGCTTAGTAATAGCTGCGGCGGGATTGGGTTGCTTATTGTTCTCCACAGGCTCGGTGGGATCCGAAAAGCTCTTCGCGGTTGCCTATCTTGGGTCGCTAGCAGTGACTATCGGCATCGCAAGTGTCCGCCCTATGGAGAAGCAGCCGTCGCTTACGGGCTTAAGTTGGCTCGCAGCGGGGTTAGGAGTATGCATGTGCGCCGGGGTAGGCATAGTTCTGATTTATGGAACGACACTCCGTGCCCTATTCACGTCTTTAGTAACATACCCCGCACTGCTGACAAGGAGCTATCACAGCCCATTCCTGGATGCGACGCGAGGAAGCTCTATTCTGTTAGCGGTAGTCGCCCTGAGTACAGCCGTATTGGTGTTTCGCTGGTACAGAGTGGGTGAGGAAATGCCGCTTCGGCTCGGACTGGTTAAACTCGCAGCTGGCGCCGGACTAGTGTGCGCGATGGCCTATGATCACCGAGCGGCGGTGACGGGTTCGCTGCTGTTCCTTTGGTTGCTCATTGTGGGGACCATGCCCGACTCGGAGTATTCGAATCGGCTGTTACTTGCCCTGCTGGGCCCGCTCCTTAGCCTGCAGCTATTCCCTATGGCGGGAGAACAAGTCGATTGGGCTGCGCTGATGCCGATGATTGCCGCAGTTGTGCTGCTGGCAGACGGCATAAACTGCATTCAACGTGAGAGCCTAGGGATACGGCTCCCCCGGTTGACCCGCGTTCTTGCCGGTGGAACAGCGATCTTCTTGGCCATTCTGTTGTTTTTGTATGGTGGGAGACACGCGAAACTCCGCCTCGACGAGTGGCGCAATGCTGAGCCCGTGAATCTTCCGGGTACACACTGGCTGCGGCTACCGCCGAGTGATACGACACGCTTGACGGTCACCGTCAGCGGACTCAGCCAAAACTGCCGGGAGGTGCTTATGCTTCCTGGCCTGTACAGCTTCTCAGTATGGAGCGGCGTACCACCCATGGAAAGTACGCGAATCAATTCCTGGCCATTCTTATTGCCGGATAAGGTCCGCGAAGAAGCGTTACCAAAGCTGCAACAGCGAGACCACGAGTGCGTGCTTGTCAGCGACAAAATGTATCGATTCTTTAGACGGTGGGCGGTCTCCCCGGGCAATGACGAGTTTCTGTCTGAGATTGAGCGAACTATGCGGCCAATCCTAACCGTTCAAGATCTCACTTTGTATGAGTCTTCACACGGACCAGGCATAACGCCGAACCCTGCAGAATCTCCAGCCCAGCCACCAAAGGCTATCTCCCGGTAAAGGTATACTCCTTCTTCATATGGCTCTACCTGAACTCTCCCGCGAAGTCGCTTGGAAAGAAAATGCCGATCATCGCGCGTCCGACCCTAACGACCCACACACCCGGTTCTTCCTGACAGCGAGACAATATGTCGTAGTCCTCTGCGTTCCGGCGATCTTCGCCGCTGTGGCTTATTTCTATTGGGTCGCGAAGGCGACGACATACCCTTTCGAGTTCGATTACGGCGAGGGTATCGTCCTCTGGCAGGCCGCGCACGTTACGCGGCTCGCGTCGGCGTATGCGTCAATCTCCCACTACCCCTACATCGTTTTTCACTACCCGCCGCTCTACCATCTGGTTTCCTGGCTGGTGTCGAAGCTAACCGGCAACCTGTTGTTCGCCGGGCGCCTGGTGACCTTTCTTTCGACCTTGGCCTTGTGCCTCACGATGGGATGGACTGTTTATCGTTCGGTTCCTGGGCGAGTGCCAAAATTGGCGGCGATCGGAGGTGCGATTTTCGCCGCCGCACTGCCCTGCGGCCTCGACAACATGGACTGGGCATTGCTGATGCGAGTCGACATGCTGGGGCTTTGGCTGACCTTCGCAGGTTTGGCTGTTTTCATCTTCGCCAGAACCGCCGCCATGCGCTACGCCGCGTTCGTCTTGTTTGTTGCGGCAATGTATACCAAGCAGTCGCTGATCGCTGGCGCGTTTGCGTGCTTAGTCGTCGCCGCCATTCTGAACCTCAAGGAGGCGATTAAGTTCCTTTTATTCACAGCTGGCCTGGGCGCACTTGTATTGACACTGCTTGTGCTCGCGACGCACGGGCAGGTAATTCGGCACCTCTTCCTTTACAACCAGAACACCTTTTCTCTTCGGCGCGCGATTCGTCTCATAGACGACAATATGCAGCTGACGCTCCCTCTGCTCGCTCTCGCCTGTGCGGCCGCGTTCGCACCTCTGGCCGATGCCGCAAGAGCACTTTCAAGGCGCAGATTGGCGCCGTTCCGCGCGCGACTCCTGAAGAGCACTTACCGGCTGGCATTGTTCACGTTCGCCATTCACTTTGTGGTTTCCGGACTGGTGTCCCTCACGGTCGGCAAGGCAGGCGCGAATAGCAACTATCTCCTAGAGTGGAACCTGAGCGCCTGTACGCTCGCCGGATTGGTGGTGGCACGACTCATTTGGAGTTGGGGGGCCATGCGCCGGGTATCTTCCGCAGCTGCGGTGGCATACCTGCTCCCGCTTTTAATGATTGCTCAGCAGGCCGTGGCGGCCGTTCGCTTTGTCGCGCCCAGCAGCTCTCTTCGCCAGGAATACGCCGACAACGTCCGAAATTCGGAAACACTTCTGCGCATTCTCCGAGCCAGTCCAGAACCGGTAATGTCAGAGAACATGACTCTGCTCTACCAAGCCGGAAAGGAGGTGCCGTTTGAGCCCGCAATTATCACGCAGTTGGCCGCAACGGGAGCGTGGGATGAAGCGCCGCTCATTGACATGATCCGCAAGAAAGCTTTCTCGGTCATGCTTATTCACGATATCGACGACCCTGACCGGTATTCTCCCGCCGTTGAGCGTGCGATCAAGGAGAATTACGAGCCGGGGGAAGAAGTCGGCCAACTCACGGTGTATCGCCCTGCGGTTAGCCGCCAATCCCAACCCACAGTTTCAGACGGAAAACAGCCTTAAGTACGGACTGGCTCTTGGCGCTAGCCCAGCAAAAGTGAGCGACGGCAGTGGAAAAGCCATCTTCGCCTCCTTGGCCCGAACTCTAGGAAGCTCCGGTGGCGAGTGCGGAGAGAGCAAAGAAAAGCGCTGCGTTGGCGGGGATCTGCAGATTGAAATCCGACAAGCTGTGTACCAGTATGCCCGTAACTCCGATGATCGAAGCTAGCGTCACCGCGGAGACAACGTCAGTGCGCCAGCGCTCTATTTTGTGCAAGCTGCGACGGTAAAACAGGGCGATGAACCAGCACACGAGGCCGAAGCCTGCCAGCCCCGTTTCGACCGCCATCTGCACGTAGTCGTTATGCGCCTCGTTTACGAAATAGTTCGTATAGAAGCTGCGAAACGAAGGATAAACTTCGGGAAACGTACCTAACCCCCATCCGAGTACGGGACGCGAGCGAATCATCTTTAAGCTGTCTTTCACGATCGCCAGGCGATCCCCGGCGCCTGCTTTCCCCAGAGGGTCGTGGAGCCTTGCGATCCTTTCACCTATGCCCCCTGGGCTCAAGAAAAACAGCCACACGGCCAAAAACATCGCCATTAGCAACATCAACGGCACTTGGCGTTTTGCGCGCCCGCGCAACACCGCGATGAACGACAGAACGACCATCTGCGCTCCGAATGCAAGCATGCCGCCGAGCGATCGCGACAGAAAAATACTGCCAGCCATGATCAGGGCAACGAATGCAAACAACACTCGCAAGGATTTTGGCCAGCGATTCATCATTGCGAAGATCAACGGAATTGGTACCAACATTTCCATGAGGCCGGCGTAGTGCGAGTGATCAACGTAAGGGCCGTATACCATGCCGCCATATTGGTTAGACACCATCCAATACAACTTTCCGTTCCAAGTGAATTGCTGAATCATGGCAAAGAGAGCGACAAGAAAACCGAACCCGGTGAAGAAGAAGGCGAAAGCTTTGATCCATCGTGTGCGGCGCAGGCACTGCGTCGCGGTGAAAAAGATCATTCCGTAGGCGGCCCACAATAAGGCGCTTTGCCAGGTGACGTACCAGTAGGCTGTCCGGCCAGTTAGCAATTGCAAGCCGACCAGCGCCGCGAACAGCAGAATGGGGAGAAATAGCGGGTTGCGATGGACTTCAAGCCTGCCGGAAGTCAGTTCCCGCACGGACCATAGAACGATACAAACGGCTGCGCCAACTTCAAGAGTGCAAATTGCCCACTCCTGTACTCCGCCAAAGGCGAGAGGACCAAACGCCAGCAATAGACAGAGGGTGCCGACCAACGATCCGTCGAGAGCCCTCGCAAGGTGGCTCTCGGTTCCAAACACTTTGGAGTAATCGGAAGTAATCAGATAAGGTCTGGCGTTCTGAGAGGACACTCATCAACTCCGAGTCGATTGGGCGGCCGGATCCCAATTGGTGGAATAGTTTAAACCAGAAAGTTGGTGCAGCGCGAACCGCCCCTTCAGGGCGACGTTGCGATTCTCGCTCGCATCCCTATATGCTGCGACTTGGAACCGACGGTGACATTAACCGATGGCAGATTCCGAATCGCTTTGTTTCACCCCTCTCTCATCGCTGGAGGGATACAGCGCGTATTTATCAATTTGGCACGCGGCTTTATGGAACGGGGGCTGGCTGTAGATCTGGTACAGGCAACCACAAACGACGAGTTTCGCCATGCCGTCCCGGAAGGTGTGCGTCTCATCGACTTGAACGCTGGACGCGCACTTACCAGTTTGCTTCCCCTCGTACAATACTTGCGGCGCGAGCGTCCGCAGGTCATGATTTCCGGCGCGATCCAAACCAACTTAGTCGCAGCATGGGCCAAACGCCTGGCGGGTATTCCGATGAAGGTCGTTTTGACGGAACACAACGTCATCTCGGCCATTACTGCAGACGCGCCAATGATTCGCACGCGCATGACGCCGTTCCTGGTTCGCCAGTTCTATCCCTGGGCCGACCAGTTGGTAGCAGTATCGCAGGGAGCGGCTCGTGATCTTTCGCACACTATGGGGGGACACGATGAGAAAATTCACGTTATCTACAATCCGATCATCGGGCCAGATTTCTGGCAACGGTCGTCGGACCCACTGAATGATTTCAGAATAGAGTCTGACACCAGACCGATCGTTCTCGCGGTGGGCCGCCTGCATTATCACAAAGATTACCCTACCTTGCTCCGCGCCTTCGCAATTTTGCGCCGCAGTATTGAGGCGCGGCTGGTATTCCTGGGAGATGGAGAGGAACGCAGGGCGCTGGAAGACCTTACGCATGAACTGGAACTCGGAGCGTCGGTAAGTTTTTTGGGCAACGTTACGAACCCGCTCCCCTACATGAAATGCGCGAAGGCACTCGCACTATCTTCCGTTGTTGAGGCTTTGCCTACCGGTGCTGATTGAGGCGCTCGCAATGAACCTTCCGATTGTCGCCACGGATTGTCCAACAGGCCCACGAGAAATTCTCTCGCGATGGGTCGTATGGCAAGCTTGTCCCCGTGGGCGATAGCGAAGAAATGGCGAGCGCACTTATGAACGTGCTGCGGACCGCTAGCAAGCCGGCAACCCCGGCGCAAGCGCTGGAGAGGTTCCAGCACGACCTGGTCGTCGATCAGTACCTGGCGGTAATGGGACTGAACATGGGCCGGTACGCGGAACACTCCGGCGGGAAAGCCGTATCGCTTCCCTAGCAAGCCCATTCGCATTCGCCTGCTCAAAAGGACCGGTGTTATGGTGATCTAGCTAGCTATAACACTTAAAAATAACAACGTGATCATTTAGAATCAACATGTTGGACGGAAATTGTTCGCATGTCAGTGATTCCTTAGCTAGTTATACGTATCCATATCTGCGCGTAGGACTTAGCCAAGTTTTCTCGCCGAAGCTCAACCCTAATTTTGTTCCAATTTGGGAATTGTCAAAGAGCGACTTGAATTCGCGGCACCATCGCGAACCAGCTAGAGAGACGCAACCCGGCTTCAGTGCGCTAGTTGTAGCTGGAACCGGAAGTCAATTGCAAGAGAATTTCGGAGCAACAAGAAACGAAAGTAACCATAAAGCAGCTAAAGCTGCGCTGCAGATTGCACCACGTTCTCATACATCTGGATGTGAAGGTCCACGGTTTTTTCGATGCCGAAATCGCGCGCTCGCCGGCGACTTGCCTCCGACATTCGCGCTCTCTTCTCCGTCGAGCTGGCCAAAGCATTCAGTTCCCGTGCAAGAGTTGCATGGTCCCCGACTGGAGTTACGAGACCCGCGCCCTCAACCACCTCCGCCAAACCAGGCACATCGCTGGCGATGACAGGCAGACCAGCGGCCATGGCCTCACATGCTGCGATTCCGAATCCTTCGGCAGTTACCGAGTGAACATAGATGTCACAGGCTTTCAAGACCTGAGGAACATCGTCTCGGAAACCGGCGAATGTAACACGGTCGCGAACACCAAGATTGCAGGCAAACTGCTCGGTTTGTTCCCGAAGCGGACCATCACCCATCAGGATCAGGTGAATACCCGGCGCAAGAGCCAGCGCTCGCAGCAGCGTGACATGGTCTTTCGGCGGCTCAAAGCGTCCCACGAAAACGGCCCTCAGGCGCCCAGCGCCAACGTCTGCCAGATCAGCGGGACGAGCGTCGGTGAACCGCTCAAGCAATATACCGTTAGGTATCACTTGTACCTTATCTTTCACGTGCGGGCACCACTGGGCAAGTTCTTCCGCGATGGCAGGGCTGTTACAGGCGATCCTGGCGTACCGGGAATACATCCAGTTATCCACGGGACGAAACCACCAATGCCTTCGGCTCGGAGTGCCATGCTCGGTAGTCACCAAGGTACTGCCAGCGTGGGAAACTACCGCCAAAGCCGTCCACAGTTGCGCGGGGAACAAGTGTACGTGCACCAGGCTGTAACCACGGATGCGTTTTGCTAGGGCAGGAATTTGCCGCAGAGAGTAGACGTCCTGAACTTCCGTGCCGATAACCTTCACTCCTGCATCCTGCAGCGAGATCTCGATGAAGCTGTTGCTGCGGAGCAATACCAGCACCTCGCAGTCAATGCCGCGTTGCACCAGTCTCGGAACCATATCGCGCAACAATACCTCTGCACCACCAATACGTAGTGAATCGATTACTTGCAGAACGCGCATACAAATTTTGACTCTTTCAGGGATTACGCAAGAGTTAACACCAGGAGGTGCACACAAGTCAGGTCATTCGCGCCATGTTACACTAGCCCTCACTTGCCGCCCGCGTCTTGCAGAGACAGGTCAATGAGTGCGATTGCGACCCTAGCAAGAGATATTCAGCCGGCTGAGAACGTCTCTCGTCGACGCTATGGCTTGGTGATTCGGCTGGTTTCCCTGGGCTGCCTCCTCTCCTCTCCCATCTGGTTATGGGCTCTTTTTTTTTCTGTGGTTCAGGACGTCTACGCCCCTTCTCTGATTTTCGTTCCGCTGATAGTTCTTGGTTGCGTATCGGCATTCGTGCCGCAGTGGCGCGGTAATCCCTATCTTAAGCAGTTGCTAAGTGCGGGGATTCTTGCGCGTTTGTCTGCGGCGAGCCTATACATCTGGATCGGTGCCTACATCTATGACGCCTCGGTCGACTCCTTTCATTACTGGTCTGTCGGACTGCAGCGCGCCGCCGACTTTTCGGTGGCAGGCTGGAGCGCATTTCAGCCCCCGTTCTGGAATACGAACCTGATCAACAACATCTGCGGCTTCATCACGTTAGCGATCGGAAATACGTTGCCCGGACTCTCCGTGCTCTTTACGCTGGCAGCATTGTGGGGCGGTTATTTGTTCTACCGGGCGTTCTGTATCGCGTTTCCTACAGGGGACACTGCGCTATATGGGATGCTGGCTTTGCTGCTGCCGTCGAACCTCTTCTGGTCGAGCGCAATCGGAAAGGACGCGTTAGCACAGTTGTTTATTGGGCTTGCCGCTTTCGGCTTTGCCAAAGTATGCCGGCGGCTCGACACGCGATCGATTCTCACTTGTGCCGCCGGCATCGCCGGAGTGCTGGCAGTCCGTCCGCACATCGCCGCCATGCTTGCAGTAGCCTTTACATTGCCGTTTGCTCTCGGAAAGTCACGCGGCGGATGGAAGAATCTGGCTGCGAAAGTCGTAATAGCACCTACCCTGGTTGTCGTGACCCTGCTCTTGATAAGCCAAGCCAGCGAGTTTGTAGGACTGGAGACCACTGATTCGCAAAGCAGCACCGAAACTGCTAACCGTCTCACAAAGAGTACACAAATAGGCGGATCCGCATTCAACGAGGGCCAATCGTTGCCCGTGCGTGTCGCGGAGGCGCCACTCCTGATGTTCCGCCCGTTTCCCTGGGAGGTAAGCGGCGCCATGGCGGCAGTAGCATCCGTCGAGGCGCTCGGGCTGTTGTGGTTTGCCTGGAAGCGACGCCGTAGAGTGGTGGCCGCCTTCCGTAGCTGGCGCGAACCGTTTGTGGCATTCATTCTGGTTTATTCGCTCATTTTCAGCGTTGCGTTTGCCGCCGCGACCAGTAACTTCGGCATTCTGGTGAGGGAACGCATCATGATGGTTCCTTTACTTCTCATGCTATTTTGCGCAAGACTGGAGCCACTAGGCGCCAAACGACTGACGCCGGTTCGGAACTTTGCGTTTCCTGGTATGCGGCCTGTTGCTCTTGGCAAGCGGGCGCTGCCTTAGGCGGGACTTCGACACCATGTGCGGCATCGCTGGCTTCTTCAATCCGAATCGCGATCAGTCACCCGAGGCGCTGGACCACGCTGTGCTCCGCATGGTGGAAACACTCCGCCATCGCGGCCCCGACGATGGCGGAACGTGGAACGATCCCGACGCAGGCATCGCCATTGGCATGCGGCGGCTTGCGATTCTGGATCTCTCCCCTGCCGGCAAACAGCCCATGCACTCTGCGTCGGGTCGATATGTTCTGGTGTTCAACGGCGAAATCTATAACTGCGAAGACCTGCGTGTGGACCTCCTCGCCGCATCACCTGGATTAAGCTTCCGCGGTCACTCCGACACGGAAGTAATGCTGGCGGCTTTTGAGAGGTGGGGAATTCCGGGGTCGTTGCAGCGTTTTAACGGCATGTTTGCTTTCGCGTTGTGGGACCGCAAGGAACGCACGTTGACGCTCGCGCGCGACCGTTTTGGGGAGAAGCCGCTCTATTACGGAATATTGCAGGGCTCCCTATTATTTGCCTCTGAGTTGAAAGCGTTGCGGGTGCACCCGAATTTCTCGGCTGATATCGACCTTGGCGCACTCGCCCTGTATTTGCAGCGGAATTGCGTTCCGGCTCCATACTCGATCTATCGCGACATCAAAAAGCTACCGCCAGCGACGTTCCTTACCCTAAGCTCTGACTGTTTTGGCAGACAACCGCAACCTTATTGGTCGTTAGCTGAAATTGCGGAGCAGGGCGTCCAGAACCAGTTTGGCGGGAGCGAGCAAGAGGCGATCGAGTCGCTGGATACACTATTGCGCGACGCCGTGAAGATCCGGATGCACGCCGACGTCCCGCTAGGATCGTTCCTCTCGGGCGGAATCGATTCGTCGACTGTCGTCGCGCTGATGCAGGCACAGAGCAGCTCTCCAGTCCGGAGCTTCTCGATTGGCCTTCACGAAAGCGACTACAACGAAGCTACTGATGGGGCACGTGTGGCCAAACATCTGGGCACGAACCATACCGAACTCTACGCAACACCGCGCGAAGCGCTCGAGGTCGTGCCTCTTTTGCCGACGATGTACGACGAGCCATTCGCGGACTCCTCTCAGATACCCACGTTCCTGGTATCACGATTGGCACGCGAGCACGTGACGGTCAGCATGTCAGGCGATGGCGGCGACGAGATCTTTCGGCGGCTACAATCGCCACACCTGGGGCGGCCCGCTGTGGCAGAAAGATTAAGCCATTTCCGTTGTCTCTCCGCAAACTCGGATCGGCGTCTCTGACAGCTCTTTCGCCCGACACATGGGATTCAGTCTATTCCGCACTTTCCATCCAGTATTGCCGACATCATGGCGCCAACGTGTGCCGGGCTACAAGCTTCACAAGTTAGCATCGGTGATGGGTAGCGCTGACGCGAACGAGATGTATGATCGTTTCGCTTCGCACTGGGTTTCGCCACAGGAACTACTGCATAGCAAATCTTTGCCGCTGGCGTTAAGCTCATCCAATGGACACGGTCCGCACTTGCCTTCGCCGACCGAGCAGATGATGTACCGCGATGCCGTGACTTATCTTCCCGACGATATTCTGGTGAAAGTGGATCGTGCCACGATGGCAGTGAGCCTCGAGGGACGCATACCGCTGCTTGACCATCGCGTCGCGGAGTTCGCCTGGCGCTTGCCGCTGTCGATGAAGGTGCGTGGAAAAGAGGGCAAATGGATTCTGCGGCAGGTTTTGTATCGCTATGTTCCACGTGAACTTGTCGAGCGGCCGAAGTTTGGGTTCGGCATACCTCTTGACTCCTGGCTGCGTGGTCCATTGCGCGACTGGGCGGAATCGCTGCTCGATGAGCGCCGGCTTCGCAACGAAGGCTTTTTCAATCCAGTGCCAATCCGCCGTGCATGGCAGGAACACATCTCCGGCAAGCGTCGATGGGAATTTCACCTGTGGGACGTGTTGATGTTCGAAGCCTGGCTAGAGCACGGCCGGCAGACAGGTGATAGCCGAGAAGTAACGGAGACGATCTCGATCGGGGGAGGAGCGTGAGCCGCGAGCGCATCGACACGCTGCATGCCGTAACTTCACCGTTGAGCCTCGTGCTCTTGCGCGGACAGCTTCGCTATTTACAGGAAGCCGGGTTCCATCCCGCGGCGCTTAGTGCTCCGGGGAGCTTCGTCGAGCAAGCTGGGCTTGAGCAATCGGTGCCGTTGTTTACCGTTGCGATGGAACGTGACGTTTCCCCGCTTCGTGATCTGGTTTCCCTGGTTCGGATCTGGAGGCTGCTGCGGCAGCTAAGGCCGACGATCTGCAATGCCGGCACTCCCGAAGGCTGGCTTACTAGTCATGCTCGCGGCGTGGCTGGCTCGTGTTCCCTGTCGGGTGTACACATTGCGCGGACTGCGCGTCGAAACCGCCCACGGGCTCACACGCACAATTCTCTTCGCGGCGGAGCGACG
>CAVOKT010000010.1:2500-136736 GCA_963696575.1 uncultured Acidobacteriaceae bacterium | reverse complement strand
TGCGCCGTCGCCCACGTTCCATCGCGCCCCAGTTCCGCCGCCAGCAAATGCGCCACTGGTTCCGCCATCTCCACCGCCGCGCGCGCATTCAAAAACAGTGCCCGCGTTCTCCGTGCCAGCACATCTTCGACACCCCGCGCCATCTCAGCACGCGCCGCCCACACCACCTCTGCTGCGATATAGGGCAAGTCGCGATGAAGTCGCTCGGCCAACTCGGGCCGCTCCGTGACTAACTTCTGAATCTCCTCAGCATCAGCCCCATATACCCCAAGTGGATCCTCTTCGCCCTCTTCCTCAGCATTCAAATACCCATGTACCCGCAGATTCTTCGTCGTGCAAGCCTCATCCCGCAACCTGCCCAGCGTAATCGCGTGATCCACGCAGTCCTCAGCCATGTGCCGATACGTTGTCCACTTCCCGCCCGTAATCGTCAGCAGCCCCGACGTGTCCACATGAATCACGTGATCGCGCGACAGCGCCGCCGTCTTGCTTTCTCCATTGCTTTTCACCAGCGGCCGCAACCCCACATAAACAGCCAGCACATCCGCCCGCGTCGGAGGCCTGCTTAAATAACGCCCCGCCGTCTCAAGAATGAACTCAATCTCTTCATCCAGAGCCTTCGGTTCCAAACTCGGTGCATCCACCGGAGTATCTGTAGTACCCGCCACCGCATGCCCATGCCACGGAATCACAAACAGCACGCGCCCATCGCTCGTTCGCGGCACCATCAGTGCCGTCTCCCCCTTCAAAAAACTCCGATCGAACACCAGGTGAATTCCCTGGCTCGTCACCATCAACGGCTCTGCCTTGGCATCGGCCATGCGCCGAATCTCGTCGGTGAACACTCCAGTCGCATTCACCACGATTCGCGCTGCGATCCGCAACTCCTCGCCCGTTTCCTCATCGCGCGCCGCCACGCCATTCACATAGCCTTCGTCATCGCGCAACAATCCGGTTGCAGGACAATAATTCACCAGCGTAGCGCCATGATCCGCCGCTGTCATCGCCAGATGCATCAGCAGCCGCGCGTCGTCGAATTGCCCATCGTAGTAAACAACCCCGCCGCGTAATTCCTCCGGCTCCAGTGCCGGCAACCGCTCCAGCGTCTCTTCTTTCGAAAGTAGTTTCGACGCACCAAAGCCATACTTGCCGGCAAGCAGGTCGTAGAGCTTCAGACCTATCCCGTAAAACGGCGCCTCCCACCACGAATAATTCGGCACGACAAATGCCAGGTCATGCACAAGGTGCGGAGCATTCTGCCGCAGCAGCCCGCGCTCTTTCAGCGCCGACATCACCAGCGGAATATTTCCCTGTTCGAGATACCGCACGCCGCCGTGTACGAGCTTTGTACTGCGGCTGCTGGTCCCCTTGCCGAAATCGTGCGCCTCCACCAGCGCTACGTCGAATCCCCGCGCCGCCGCATCCACGGCCACGCCCACGCCCGTAGCACCGCCGCCGATCACCGCAATATCCCACGGTTCGCCGGCATCAGCCCTTTCGCGGATCCTGCGCAGCATCTCTTCTCTGCGCATCAGTTGCTCCAGTTTTTCGATCGCTCTACCGCGCGTTGCCACCGCTCCCGGCGATCCTTGCGTTCGGCGGCCTCCATGCGCGGCTCAAAGCGCACATCGCCTTCCCGCTGAGCGCGCAGCACTTCGGGACTTGCCCAGAACCCCGTCGCCAGTCCCGCCAGATACGCCGCACCCAGCGCCGTCGTCTCCGTCACGCGCGGCCGCACAACAGGCACTCCGAGCACGTCCGCCTGGAACTGCATCATCAGGTCATTCACCGCCGCGCCGCCATCCACGCGCAGCGCGCCCAGCGGAGTTCCCGTCTCGCTGTGCACTGCTTCCAGCACATCCGCAACCTGAAATGCGATGCTCTCCAGAGCCGCCCGCGCAATATGCCCCGGCTTGGTATCGCGTCTCAACCCAATCAGCAGCCCACCGGCATGCGGATCCCAATGCGGCGCGCCCAGCCCCACAAACGCTGGCACAAACACGACGCCGCCGGTGTCCGGCACACTCGCCGCCAGCGCCTCCACCTCTGCCGAAGATCCAATCAGGCGCAGATTATCGCGCAGCCACTGCACCACGGCGCCGCCAATAAAGATGCTGCCCTCCAGCGCATATTCCCGCCGTCGTTGCGCACTCGCCGCCAGCGTCGTAATCAGCTTGTGTTTCGACCGCACAAATTCCGTTCCCACGTTCTGCAGCAGAAAGCAGCCGGTACCGTACGTGTTCTTCGCCTCTCCCGCATTCCAGCAAAGCTGTCCGAACAGCGCCGCCTGCTGATCGCCCGCGATTCCCGCAATCGTCGTGCCGCCTAGTCCAAGAGTGGTAGTGACATCGCCGATCCGCTCGCTCGACCACACCACCTCCGGCAAAAGGTTGGCTGGAATCTCGAAGATGCGCAGCAACTCCGCATCCCACTCGCCCTTCACGATGTTGTAAAGCAGCGTGCGCGACGCATTCGTCACGTCCGTCACGTGCCGCATGCCGCTGGTCAGGTGCCAGATCAGCCAGCTATCCACGGTGCCAAACGCCAGTTCTCCGCGTTCCGCTCTTCCCCGCGCACCCGGCACGTTGTCCAGGATCCAGCGCACCTTCGTCGCCGAAAAATATGGATCGAGCACCAGCCCCGTCTTCGCGGAAACCGTCTCCCCGACCCCACTCTTTTCCAAAGATTCACACACCGGAGCAGTCCGCCGGTCCTGCCACACAATCGCCGGATGAATCGCCTTGCCCGTTTCGCGCTCCCACACAATCACCGTTTCGCGCTGGTTGGTAATCCCGATTGCCGCCACATCGCGAGGACGGGCCCCCGCCTTGCCCAGTGCTTCCACCGCGCAAGAGAGCTGGCTGGTCAAAATCTCCATGGGATCGTGTTCTACCCATCTGCCTGCGGGTAGAACTGCTCGAACTCGTGCTGCGCTACTGCGGCAATCGAGCCGGCTTCATCGAAGAGAATTGCGCGCGAACTCGTCGTGCCCTGGTCCAGTGCAAGAATGTATGCCATCGGGAGTGGTCAACCTTCGGACCAAGTCAATCACGAGCCACCACGGTGCCGCAACCGCCCCAGGGCCGAGACAGCGCGGAATTCACACAACGTACAAATCCACGTACTCACTCACCGGCATCCGCTCCAACTGCTCGCGATCAAGCGACGCATCCAGAATCCTCTGCTGCTGCTCTTCGCCAAACCGTCGTGCCAGGTTGCGTTTGAACTTCTCCACCAGCAGCGGCATCCCTTCCTTGCGCCGCCGCTTGTGCCCGATCGGATACTCGACCGTCTCCTCGAGCACCGTCCCGTCCGCCAGTTCCAGGCGCAGCGCATTCGCAATCGACCGCTTCTCAGGATCGTGATAATCCTTCGTGAACTGCGGCTCCTCCACGCACTCCACCTTCGCCCGCAACGCATCAATGCGAGCATCGCCCGAACCTGATCCTCATAGTCCGCCGCTGTCAGCCGTCCGAAGATCAATGGAATTGCAATCATGTATTGCACGCAATGATCGCGATCCGCAGGATTCGAAAGCGGCCCCTTCTTGTCAATGATCCGCAAACACGCCTCGTGCGTGCGAATCGTGATCTTCCTGATATCTTCGGCTGTCTTGCCGCGCAGATCCAGCTTGCCGCGCAGCGTCATCGCCGTTTCCACCACTGTCTGCGCGTGAAATTCCGCCGGAAAGCTGATTTTGAACAGCACGTTCTCCATCACGTAGCTGCCATAGGGCCTCTGGAATTTGAACTCTTGCCCGCGAAACGAAACGTCGTAGAATCCCCAGGTCTTTGCTGTCAGCGCCGAAGGATACCCCATCTCACCCGCCCGAGCCATCAGCGCCAGCCGCACTGCCCGGCTGGTCGCATCACCCGCAGCCCAACTTTTCCTCGAACCAGTGTTCGGCGCATGTCGATATGTCCGCAGGCTCTGTCCGTCCACCCAAGCAAGTGAAATTGCATTGAGGGTTTGTTCTCGATTCAGGCCCAGCAGCCCGCACACCACCGCCGTCGACGCCACCTTCACCAGCACCACATGATCGAGTCCAACCTTGTTGAACGAATTCTCCAGCGCAATGCATCCCTGGATTTCATGCGCCTTGATCATCGCCTCCAGCACCTGCTTCATCGTTAGCGCAGGCTTGCCTTCAACGGCGCCGGTCCGCGAATGCCAGTCCGCGACCGCCAGGATTCCCCCAGGTTATCCGAAGGATGTCCCCATTCCGCCGCCAGCCACGTGTCGTTGAAATCCAGCCACCGAATCATCGCGCCAATGTTGAATGCCGCCTGCACGGGATCGAGCTGGAAGCTTGTCCCCGGCACGCGTGCCCCATGCGGTACAACCGTTCCCGGCACAATCGGCCCAAGCAGCTTGGTGCACGCCGGATATTCAAGCGCTTCCAGCCCGGAACCAAGCGTATCCATCAGGCAATAGTGCGCCGTCGCATAAGCCAGATCGCTCTTGATCTCATACCCCAGCGCGTAATCCGCAATGTCCGCGATCACTTTATCGAACGACGGCCGTTCATTACTGATGTGCGAAGTCAACCTGGATATCTCCTCATGCCTCTGTCATTCTGAGCGCACGGGGCCCCAAACGTATTTCAGTTTGGGGTGATCTGCGAAGAATCTGCTTTTGGTGCGAAAATCTCTTTGAGAATCAAGCGTTGCCTGGGTGCCCCATCCTTGCGTCAGCAAGGGTGAGAAAGCACGATCCTCTGTCCGTTACGCCCGCTTCTCAATCGGCACAAATTTCTTATCCTCCGGTCCGGTATACACCGCCGAAGGCCGAATGATTTTTCCGTCCTGCCGCTGCTCAATCACGTGCGCACACCAGCCCGCCGTCCGCGCCATCACAAACAGCGGCGTAAACAGATCCACCGGCACACCCATCAAATCGTACGCAACCGCGCTGTACCAATCGAGATTCGGGAACATGCGCTTGGCATCCTGCATCGTAGTTTCAATGCGCTCAGCCACGCTATACAGTCGAGTATCCCCGCTGGCCTTTGCCAGGCCATGCGCAACTGCCTTGATGATGTCGCTGCGCGGATCGCTGATGGTGTACACCGGATGTCCGAAGCCAATGATTACTTCGCGCTCCGCCACGCGCCGCCGCATGTCCGCCTCGGCCTCGTCCGGCTTCTCATAGCGATTCTGAATCTCCAGCGCCACCTCATTTGCACCGCCATGCTTCGGCCCTTTCAGGCTCCGATCGCACCCGCAATGCACGAATAAACATCCGATCCTGTACCGGCAATCACCCGCGCCGTAAATGTCGAAGCATTGAACTCGTGCTCCGCATACAGGATCAGCGATGTCTGCATCGCCCTGGTCCACTCTTCGCTCGGAGCTGTCCCGTGCAGCAGGTGCAGAAAGTGCGCGGCAATCGAATCCTCAAACCGTTCAACCTCAATGCGTCGTCCGTTGCGCGCATAGTGGTGCCAATAGAGAAGCATCGATCCCATGCAGGCCAGCAGGCTGTCCGCAATCTTGCGCGCGCCGCTCTCCTTGTGGCTCTCACCCTCCGGCAGCACGCAGCCAAGAACGGAGACGCCCGTCCGCAACACGTCCATGGGATGAGTCGATGGCGGCAGCAATTCCAGCGCCTGCTTCACGGCCGCAGGCAAGCTCCGCAGCGGCCTCAGGCTCGCCTTGTATGCCGCAAGCTCTGCCACGTTGGGCAGCTTGCCGTGGACCAGCAGATAAGCGACCTCTTCAAACTCGCAGTGCGCCGCAAGGTCCTTGATGTCGTATCCGCGATAGTGCAGATCGTTGCCGCTATGCCCCACCGTGCACAGTGCTGTCGATCCCGCCGGCGTGCCCGATAGCGCGACCGACTTTTTCGGTTTGAATGCCGCGGGCGCGGCGTTTCCCTCATTGCTCATTGCAACCCCCGCAGAGCATCACGCTAAAGGATCAGCGGCGAAGCTGTCTACTTGCCGTCCTTGCCCTTCGCAAACAGATCGTCCAGCTTCTTCTCGTACGCGTGATAGTCGAGGTACTTATAAAGATCAGGCGCGTCTGCATCATCGGGATCACATGCTTCTGCGTGCCCTCGGTCCGTATCGCCTCGTACACCTGCAGCGCAGCCGAATTCATCGCCCGATACGCGGCGCAGCAATAGAGAACAATGTCCACGCCCGGTCGCGCAAGCTCCTCGCGCGTCCACAGCGGAGTCTGCCCAAACTCCGTAATGTTCGCCAGAATCGGCACCCCCGCCGCCTTGCGAAACTCCGCATACTTCCCAACTCGGTCACCGCCTCGGCGAAAATCATGTCCGCGCCCGCCGCTACATACGCCTGCGCCCGCTCGATCGCCGCCTTCAGCCCTTCGCCCGCCAGCGCATCCGTCCGCGCCATGATTACGAATTCTCTATCCGTCCGCGCATCCACCGCCGCCTTGATGCGGTCAACCATCTCCTCTGCAGCGACAAGTTCTTTCCCCGGCCGATGCCCGCATCGCTTCGCGCCCACCTGGTCTTCCATGTGAACGGCGCCCGCGCCCGCGCGAATCATCGCCCGAATCGTCCGCGCAATGTTGAACGCGCCGCCCCATCCCGTATCGATATCCACCAGCAGCGGCAGCGTCGTCACCTCTGTAATCCGACCCACATCCGTCAGCACATCTTCCATCGTGCTGATGCCCAGGTCCGGCATCCCCAGCGAATTCGCAGCCACGCCGCCGCCCGAAAGATACAGCGCGCGAAATCCCGTAGCCTCGGCCATTCGCGCCGTATAGGCGTTAATCGCACCCGCAACCTGCAGTGGCTTTTCTTCCGCTACCGCGGTGCGAAACCGCGCTCCAGGCGATCCATCACTGCGAGTCTTCTGCATGCAATGCCCTTTCGCCGGATCATAGCAGCAGGAACGGCTACAGCGATTCTGCCGTTGCTTTGTCCCAAATCCGATGTCGACGCGACCATCTGCGAGTCGGCGACCCGGCGAAAACTCGACAGGAAATGCCTATCCAGGAATCGCTCCGGCTTCCCCACCCCCACCCTCCGGTGCGACAATCGTTCCCGTTGCCGCGGCTTTCCGTTTCTTGCGCCGCTGCCCTGGAGGGAGAATCACCCATGAAGCCTCTCATCGTCTGTGCCGGACTTCTTTTCGCTGCCACCACTCCTCGCCCAGCAAAAGCCGCCAGCCAGCCCGCCGGCTAAGGCAGAAGCCACCATCGGCGGCCACCAGATCACCATCGCCTACTCCTCCCCCGGCGTCAAAGGCCGCGAAGGCAAAATCTTCACCAAGGATGGCCTCATCAGCCACAACCCCCACTACCCCGTCTGGCGCGCCGGAGCCAACTCCGCCACCACCCTCCACACTGACGGCGATCTCATGATCGGCGACCTGAACGTCCCTAAGGGCGACTACACCCTCTTCGTCGACATCTCCGATCCTGACCAGTGGACCCTCATCGTCAACAAGAAAACCGGCGAATGGGGACTCGCCTACGACGGCTCCCAGGACCTCGGCAAAACCAAAATGCACATGACCAAGCCAGCCTCCATGGTCGAGAACCTCCTGTACACCCTCGAAGACGATGGCGGAGGCAAAGGCACACTCACTCTCTCATGGGAAGACCATTCCGCATCCGTGCCCATCTCGGTCCACAAGTAACAACAATGCGATCAACACGGCCTGGGCGGAGATTTCTAACATCTCCGCCCACCGCTACAATGGATACAGAGCTTCATCGCTTCGGAGAGTCGAACCGCCTTGCCCCTCTACGCCTATCGCTGCACGAGCTGCGGTAACAAATTCGAAAAAATTCAGAATTTCTCCGCCGAGCCGGAGACCGTCTGCCCCAAGTGCGGCAAGGCCACGCTAATTCGTCCGCTCACCGCACCGCGCCTCAATTTCAAAGGCGCAGGCTGGTACATCAACGAC
The DNA here is from genome assembly GCA_963696575.1 of uncultured Acidobacteriaceae bacterium. Lineage (GTDB taxonomy): Bacteria > Acidobacteriota > Terriglobia > Terriglobales > Acidobacteriaceae > DASRAA01. Next base: position 128,848 of record CAVOKT010000010.1, on the reverse strand, counting down.
TACGCCCCCAAAAGCTCGGAGTCTTCGACCGAATCATCCAGCGAATCGAAGCCCGCCGAATCCAAGAAACGTCTAAATCCAGCGATAAGCCGACCGCCCCATCCTCCACCACGGCCGCCCCCTCCGCGCCCGCATCCACGCCACTTCCAGCTTGGTGAACTGCTCCTGGTCGCTCGGAGTCCACCAGTTGCGCAGGTTGCCGTCGGCATCGAACTGGCTCCCCTCGTCGTCGAAGCCGTGGGTGAGTTCGTGGCCGATCACGACGCCGATGCTGCCAAAGTTGGTGGCGTCGTCAGCTTTGTAGTCATAGAACGGCGGCTGGAGAATTCCTGCCGGGAAGTTCACATTGTTTTCCAGCGGATTGTAGTAAGCATTCACGGTGGGCGGCGTCATGCCCCACTCGTTGCGATCCACCGGCTTGCCGATCTTGTTGAGCTGGCGGTTGAACTCGAACTGGTTGGCACGCAGCGAATTGCCCATGGCGTCGCCACGCACAATATTCAGCGAACTGTAGTCGCGCCACTTGTTGGGATAGCCGATCTTGTTATCGATGCGCGACAGCTTCTCCAGCGCCTGTTTCTTGGTGTCGGGGCTCATCCAGGACAACTCGCCGATGTCGGTCTTCAGCGCGGCTTCCAGTTCGTGGACCATCTGCAGGGTGTGCGCCTTGGCCTCAGGCGGGAAGGTCTCGGCCACATAGGCCTGGCCCAGGGCTTCGCCCAGATCATTGTCGGTGTATTGCACGCAGCGCTTCCAGCGCGGACGCAACTCTTTGGCACCACGCAAGGTTTTGCCGTAGAACTCAAAGTTCTCCGCGACGAAAGCCTTAGGCAGCACAGGAGCGGCGGAGTGCAGGGTCTGCCAACGCAGGTAGGTCTTTGCGGTCTCCAGATCATTGTCGGCGATGACCTGGTTCATGGCCTTCACGAAGTCGGGGACCGCGACATTCAGGCTGTCAAACTTGGGAGCATCGATGCCGGTGAAGTATTGGCTCCAGACGAAGGTCGGGCTGAGCTGCTGCAGATCGGCCGTGCTCATCTTGTGATAGACCTTGGTGGGATCGCGTTGCTCAGTGCGGTCAAGCGACGACTTCGCCAGGTCGGTTTCAACTTTCATCACCGTTTTGGCGTCGGCTGCGGCCTTTGCCGGCGGCTCGCCGTACAACTCAAACATCTTGGCCACGTGTTTTTCAAACTGGGCGCGCAACTCTACCGATTTGGCGTCGGTCTTGAAGTAGTAGTCTTTGTCGGGCAAGGAGAGTCCGCCCTGGTCGGCGGTGGCGATATCGACCTTCGAATCTTTGAAGTCAGGCTCGGCACTGAATCCGAAGAACGCGTTCACGCCTCCACGGTGCAGGCCGGCGAGTACCGCGGGAAGCTGCGACTTGTCGCTCAAGGCGTCGATGCTGTCCATGCGCAGGCTTGACTGGGGCTGTGCCCTTGGCTTCGATGCCGGATTCATCCATGCAGGAGTAGTAATAGTCGCCGATTTTCTGGTTGACGGCGTCGCGGCTCGAATTGTCGGCCGACTGCTTGTCAAGAATGCCGCGCAGGATGGTCTGATTGCGCTCGTGCAGTTCATTGAAGCGTCCCCAACTCGACTGATCGGCCGGGATCGGGTTGTTCTTCAGCCAGCTTCCGCAGGCGTAGTGGTAGAAGTCGTCGCAGGGATTGACCGCCTTGTCGATCGCGGTCAGGTCGAAGCTGGAAACTCTGGTTGCCGGCTTCGTGGAAGGGCTGCTGGTGTCTTGCGCCAACGCGGGAATTCCGGCCAGCATGAATAACGCCGGCCATCAGGATCAAACGTCTCATGATTACCTCGCTTGAAATGTAAGAGCTAAATTAAAAGGCTACTCTTGACTGCTATACGCGCACAAAGGCCCGTTGTCCTTGATCTTGGTACGAGTTGCTCCGAATTTGGGGTATTACCACACGCGGCAAGCGTTCTCGCTCACCATGGGCTGTCCCGCCTTGCATCCGAAGGCTTGCTGGAACGCGGCTGAGTTCTGCACCGCCCCATTGACGCGGAAGCGTCCCGGCGAGTGCGGATCGGTCAGCGCGCGCTTGCGCGCCTCCTGGTCGGTCACGTTCTGGCACCAGATTTGGCCGTACGCCAGGAAGAACCGCTGCTGTGGGGTGTAGCCGTCGATCGGCTTGACCGGAGTGTTGCCGATGATCTCAGTCAGCGCCATGTAAGCCAGCTTCAGACCACCGTTGTCGGCGGTGTTCTCGCCCAGGGTCAATTTGCCATTGAGTTTCACTTCGCCCTTGTCGTCCTTTACTGCAACGAAGCTCGAGTACTCGTCGGCAGTACAACCGGCGCGCTTCTCAAATTCCTTGCCATCGGCAGGCGTCCACCAATCGACGAAGTTGCCTTGCGCATCGTACTTGCGTCCCTGGTCGTCGAAGCCGTGGGTCAGCTCGTGTCCGATCACTACACCGATGGCGCCATAGTTCACCGCGTCGTCCATCATCTTGCCGTAGAAGGGAGGCTGCAGGATTCCCGCGGGAAAGTTGATATCGTTCATCGGCGGACGGTAGTAGGCGTTGACCGTCGGCGGAGTCATGCTCCAGTCCTTGCGGTCGGTGGGCTTGTCGATCTTGTTGTACTGGCGCTTGACCTCAAACACACCCGCCCGCTCGGCATTGCCGGCATAGTCGTCGGAGGTGATGACCACCGTGCTGTAGTCGCGCCACTGGTCGGGGTAGCCGATGTTGTTCACGATGGTGTTCAGCTTTACGTACGCCTGCTTCTTGGTGGCGTCGGACATCCAGGTCAGTTGGCCGATGTCCTGCTGCATCGCGCTTTCGATGGCCTTGACCATCTTCAGCGTGCGTTCCTTGCCGGCGGTACCAAAGGTGCGGTCCACATAAAGCTGGCCCAAAGCCATGCCCAGAGCCTGGTCGGTGGACTTCACACAGCGCTTCCAGCGCGGTTCCATCTCCTGCTGTCCCGACATGTACTTGCCGTTAAATTGGAAGTCCTCGTCGACGAATGCCGCGGTGAGCAGCGGCGCCTCGTTGTTGATGGTCTTCCAGCGAAGATAGGTCTTCCAGTCAGCTACTGGCACGGCGTCCAATTGTGCATTGACCTGCTTGAAGAAGTCGGGATTGCCGACGTTGAGCGCGGTGAACTTGGGCGAACCGTTGTCGGCAAAGTATGTGGTGAGATCAAAGTTGGGAGCGGCGGCGGAGATCTCCGCAACCGTCATTTTATGGTCGCGCGTCTTGGGGTCGCGGCGCAGGGTACGGTCCATCGACGCCTTAGCGAGTCCAGTTTCCACCGCCAGAACGGTCTTAGCTTCCGACGCTGCGGCATCAGGATTGTCGCCCGCCAACTCAAACATCTTCTGCACGTGCGCGAGATACTTCTCGCGGGTTTCCGCCGACTTGGGATCGTCCTTGATGTAGTAGTCGCGGTCGGGCAGAGTGAGACCACCCTGGTCGAGGAACGCGATGGTTTCTCGCGAGTCATGCATGTCGGGCTGTCCATAGAAGGCGAACAGCGCACTTTTGCCATGCTGGTGCATGTAAGCGACCTGCTTGATCACGTCCGCTTTGGTTTGTATCTGGTTGATGCGATCCAACTCGGGAGTCAAGGGAGCCGTGCCCTTCTTCTCGATGGTGCTCTCATCCATACAGGAGGCGTAGTAGTCGCCTACCTTCTTTTCGGTCGCAGTGTGCTGGCCGGGAGCCTGGGCCTGGGCGAGAATGTCGCGCAGGATGTAGAGATTGTGCTCCGCGAGTTCGTCGAAGCGTCCCCAACGCGACTTGTCGGGTGGCACCGGATTGTTTTTCATCCAACTGCCACAGGCGTACTGGTAGAAGTCCACACAGGGATCGATGGATTTGTCGATCGCCGTAACGTCGAAGCTGGGGATTTCTTTGGGAAGGCCCGGGGAAGAGGGATTCGATTGGGCTGAACAGAAGATTGCGGCACACAGGAGAAATACAACCGAAAACGTACGCATCGGCATCATCGCCTCACATCATGAATTGTCGTTCCGCGACGCCCGACATCTCGCGCAGAACCTTACGAATGGGTAGGGCTGGACGTACCCGGATGAAGACGGAAGAACGGCAAGTCTCCAACCAGACACACTACTACAAACGCCTTAGACTGGGAAATTCGTGGGAAGTGAGCTTCGACTTGAGTGGGGAGCCTGTCGATGGGCAAGCGACGAAGCCCTCAGGCGCACAAAGAAAAAGCCGGAGTCCGAGGACTCCGGCCGTGAACTCGTTGGTGATGGAAGTTTAGAACAGCTTGCGGCGGATCATGCCGGCAAGTCCGACCACACCCGTGCCCAGCAGCATCAGGCTGCCCGGTTCAGGAGTCGTGGACGCAGCCCATCCGAAGTTTGGACCCCAGAAGGCGTCACCCACTCCCAGATCGGTTGTGCCGGTTCCGGTGAAGACATCTCCGCAAAGTAAGCAGTAGTTGTAGCCTGCATAGGTTACCGGGGCATACAAGGTCCAACCGGTATCGCCGTAAGCGTAGTTGTCGATTCCGCTGACGCCGGTGATCTCGTAGATCTGGCCGGCCTGCAGGGTAACCGGGCTAATCATGTTGTAGAGGAAGTGGGTGCTGGCGAAGCCGGAAGCGAAGGTGATCGTCGAGGATGCGACCAGCGCTCCGGTCGTGCCATTCCAGATGCTGACCGGTGGACGTCGAACATGCCACGGTGGGGTTGTAGTAGCCCAGGAAATCGACTTGGAAATTTTGGGTGGGGGTGAATACCTGCCCAAACGTCCAGTCACCATTGGTGCCCTCGATACCAGTGGTGGACCATTCCCACGCCGCGGTATCGGCAAACATCGCGGCCGGCAACAGCAGACCAACCGTAAGAGCCAGAGCGAGTAGCGTCTTTTTCATTTCTTCTCCATCGAGTCTGAATTGCCGACAGGCGGAATTACCGACGGCACCTAAATGACTTGCAGTTAGAATGCCAACCGAAATAGTTGTGCTACATCTTATACATCGTTAAATCAGCAGCTTAGGTAGGGGAGCCATTTCCGCGACCACCGGAGACTGCAAAAAATTGCAACTTTTGGGTATTAATGGTTACCAAAAACTCACTCTACGTCACGAAAGTAGTAGTTGCTGCAGAGATGCGAAGGTGCAGACGCAGGAGGGCCTATCAGAAGATCTTCAGGTAAATGGTCAGATATTTCTTGGGCTCTTTCCGGATTGCCGTGATCAGGTTCCGCGTCTCCACCAGCATCTGGTCGGCATTGTTGTAGAGCGAGGGATCGACCATCAGCTTGCCGACGGTTCCTTCCCCTTTGTCCATCCGGTCGAGGATGGAATTCAGCCGCGTGACCGTGATATCGAGTTTCTTGGCCAATTCTTCGTCCTTGGCCAGCTTGCCAAGGGTCCCCTTACCGGCGTTGATGTCGGTGATCAGCTGGTTGGCTTTGGCCATGGTCTGGTTGGCATTGTCATAGAGCGCCGGATCTTTGATGAATTTGCCGATGGTCCCCTGGCCGCCGTTGATCTGGTCGATGGTCTTGTTCAGGTTATCAACGGCCAGATTGGCCTTGTTGTAAAGCTCGTCGCTGTTGAGCAGCTTGCCAATGCTTCCATTGGTGGAGTTCGCCTGGGCCACGATTTGCTGGAGCTGGGCCAGCATGTCATTGGCGCGATTGAACAGCGCGGGATCGTAGATCACCTTGCCGATCGAGCCTTGGCCGCTCTGGATGAAGGTCAAAATGCTGTCGAGACGTTTCACCAGCGTGTCGACGTTCTGCAGCGTACCTTGGCTGGCGCGGACTACATCCTGCAGTTGCGCAACATCATCCGTCGGAAGTTCGGCGCCACTGACCAACGGACCGCCTTTGGCGTCGCGGCAATCCACATCTACGAAGACCTCACCCAGCACGCCTGCGGTATTTAAAGAAGCACGGCAGTCTGCCCGCATAGTGTCTTCGTATTTGGTGGTGATCTTCATCACCACTTCCACCGGAGTAAGCTTGCGCTTAGGGTCATGCACCACCCTTATGTGGGTGACATTTCCGATGTCAACGCCCTCGAGCCGGACCGGCGCTCCCACGCGCAGGCCTCCCGCATTGTCAACATAGGCTCTTACGAGGATTTTCTTGGTGAACAAGCCGGTGGTGCCGGTCATCAGGAAGATCAGAAGGGCCAGCGTGATACTGGCAATGATGACGGTCAGGCCAACCCGCAGTTGGGACCATTTCACCTGTTTTTCGCTCGGCACGTTCTAAGGATCGCCCCTTTGGCACCGCGAATTTCGTAGCACAAACGCTATGCAGGATTGGAACTTCCGCTGGCACACGCATCATAGCATTTAGTGTTGCGAGCGTCACGACTGGTGTTCAGGGAAATCGCTCGAAGCCGGAAAATGCCCTACAGTGCCTGCGAGCTCCGGTGCTGCTCTCGCTTTTCGGAAGACTCACAGGTCCAATTCCGCGCGGATCATGTTGTCTTCGAGGCTCGAGAACATTTTGAAGCCCAGCTTGGTGCACAGCGCACGCATCTCGCGGTTTTCAGGAAGCATGTTCGAGATCAGCTTCTTCAGCTTCGCGTCGCGGGCCACGCCGATCAGGCGGGTGTACAGTTCGGTGCCCAGTCCCTTGTGCTGGGCGGCATCGATGGCCACGGCGGCCAACTCAGCTTCGTCACGTCCGTGGATTTTGCTCAAACGACCGATCGCCAGCAACTCGGGCTCACCGGCCTCGTTTTGGCGTTCCGCCACCAGCGCCATCTCGCGGTTGTAGTCGATGAAGCAAATTCGCGTGAGCCGCTCGTGCGCTGTCCGCTGAGTCAGCTTGAGCGGCTGGAAGTAACGCAGATAAACGCTGCGCTCGGACAGCTTCTCGTGGAAGGTGATCAACAATGGTTCGTCTTCCGGACGGATAGGCCGGATCACAACCTCTTTCCCATCTTTCATCTTCCACGTCGAAACCAGCTTGACCGGATACGGGTGAATCGCGGGCTCGGGAAGTTCGTCGGCCGTGACCTCTGGGCCGTACACGACAACGCGCGCGTCCAACGCCAGCAGCCGTTCGGACGAGGCCAGCAAGGGATTGATATCGATCTCCTTGATCCACGGCTGCTCCACTAGCAACTGGCTAAAGCGAACCAGCAATTCCTCCAAGGCCTCGATGTCCACCGGCTTGCGGCCGCGTACGCCCTTCAACGCGGTGAAGATTTTGGTTTGTTCCATCATCCGCCGGGCCAGCGTGGAGTTTAGCGGAGGCAGCGCCAGTGCCCGATCTTTGAATACCTCTACCAGTTGACCCCCGGTGCCGAACAACATGACCGGCCCGAATTGCGAGTCAACGCTGCTGCCGATGATCAGCTCGTACCCGTCGAGCTTGATCATGGGCTGCACCGTAACGCCTTGGAAGTGCTCTGCCCCGGCCCTTTCGGCGACTGAAGCCTTAATCGCCTGAAAGCCATCTCTCACCGCAGCGGCGTCGCGGAGATTCAGCAGCACGCCGCCGACATCGGTCTTGTGCGTAATGGTCATCGAATACAGCTTGAGGACCGTGGGGAAGCCAATTTCCTGTGCCGCTTGCACGGCTTCTTCCTCAGTCACCGCAATACGCGTTTCCACCGTCGGAATGCCGTAGGCCTTCAGCAACTGCTTCGACTCGTATTCCGTCAGAATGGTGCGACCCTGCGCGCGAGCATCGCGAATGATACGTTCCGCCTTCCCGCGTTGCATCTCCGCATCTTCGTGGGCGGGCAACGTGGGCGTTTCGTAGAGACCCTTCAGGTTGTACGAGTAGCGCCACATGTAATTGAAGGCGCGTACCGCACTGTCGGGAAACTGGAACGTCGGGATTCCGGCCTGGTTGAGGATTTGCTCGCCCGCCGCGACTTCCGCGCCGCCCATCCAGCTCGCCAGCACCGGCTTGCCGAATCCTTTGGCATAGGGCTTCAGCTTTTCGGCGATCAGCGTGGGATTGGTCATGTCCTGGGGAGTAAGGATCACCAGCATGCCGTCGATGGCGGGGTCTTTCGCGGCGATCTCCAGCGACTTGGCATAACGTTCCGGCTCGGCATCTCCGAGAATGTCCACCGGATTGTTGTGGCTCCACTGGGGCGGCAGGATCTCATCAAACGCGGCCATGGTTTGGGGCGACAGCGCAGCCAACTCGCCTCCCCCGGTGACCAGCGCGTCGGTGGCCAGCACACCCGGGCCGCCTGCATTCGTGAGGATAGCCAGCCGGTTGCCGCGGGGCCGCGGTTGCTTGGCGAGCACATCGGACATAAAGAAGATGTCGGCAATACTGTTGACCCGCAACACGCCGCTGCGACGGAACGCTGCGTCAAGAACTTCGTCGCTGCCGGTCAGCGCCCCAGTGTGCGAGGCCGCCGCCTTGGCTGCCGCGGCCGTGCGTCCCGCCTTAATTACGATGATGGGCTTGGTCAGTGAAACCTCGCGCGCCGCCGACAGAAACGCGCTGGCGTCGCCGATCGACTCCATGTAGATGACGATGCTATGAGTGCGGGGATCGCCGCCGAAGTAGTCGATCAAGTCGCCCCAATTCACGTCCAGCATCGAGCCGGTGGAGACGAACGAACTGAAGCCCACGTTCTCGCGCAAACTCCAGTCGAGAATGGCCGTCAAGAGCGCGCCGCTCTGGCTGATGAAGGCAACGTTGCCCGGTCGCGCAATGGCGTGGGCGAAGGTGGCGTTCAGGCCACGGATGGGATTCATCACTCCCAGGCAATTGGGGCCGATCAGGCGCATCTTGCCGCGAATGATCTGCGTGATCTGCCGCTCCAATTCCTTGCCGTGATCGCCGTGCTCCTTGAATCCGGCCGAGATCACGATGCCGGCGGGAATCCCCATCTCTACCGACTCCGCCAACAGGCCGGGGACCGTGTCCGCGGGAGTGGTTACCACCACGAGGTCCACCTTGTCGGGCAGGTCCGACACTCGCGGATAAGCCTTAATCCCCAACACGTTGGGGCGCTTCGAGTTCACCGGAAATACCGTCCCGCCGAAGGGGCTGCTCAACAGGTTCCAGAGCACAGAACGGCCAACGCTGCCTGCCCGCTCGGTGGCGCCGATTACCGCAACGCTGCGGGGCGCAAACAAAGGGTCGAGAGGGTGGCTTTCGGAGCGATAGACATCGGAAGACGGGTCAGCTTTGACGATCGGCTTATTAAGACGGGCGGTGGTGGTCATGAAACTCCTCAGGCTTGGGGATGAAGTTCCAGTCTAATCCGAGCTACGCGATCCACGCCCAAAAAGCGTCATATCGGAGAATGACGCTGGTCGCTTTGATCCCGACGGCTGCCAACTGGGCGCTCAGCGCGGGTCCGACGCACGCCAATGGTACAATCAGGCTTTCCTGCATGCGTTCTGCGGCGACACGCCCTCTGGATGGGACCCCGACTCTTGGCACAGCACACGACTGAAGACCGCGCCATCACCTACGCCGATGCCGGAGTGGACATTGAACGCTCCAATCGCACCAAGCAGCGCATCAAGTATCTGGCTCACAAGACATTCAACCGCGGCGTTCTGAGTGAAATCGGAGGGTTCGGTGGGCTCTTCGCCATCGACAAGAAGCGCTACGCCGATCCCGTGCTGGTTTCCAGCGTGGATGGCGTCGGCACAAAGCTCAAGCTCGCCTTCGAAATGGGCCTGCACCACACGATCGGCGCCGACCTGGTCAATCACTGCGTCAACGACATCGCCGTGCAGGGCGCTGCGCCCATGTTTTTCATGGACTACTTCGCCACCGGCAAGCTGAGGTCGGAAGTGGTCGAGAAGGTAGTCGGCGGAATCGCCGATGCCTGTAAGCAGAACGGCTGTGCTCTCATCGGCGGCGAAACGGCTGAAATGCCCGGCTTCTATCCCGACGGAGAGTACGACCTGGCGGGATTCATCGTCGGCGTCGTCGACCGTCCCAAGATCATTACGGGCAAGTCGGTCGAGGTGGGGGACGTGTTGATCGGACTGCCCTCAACTGGGTTGCACACCAACGGCTACTCCCTGGCTCGCAAGTTGTTTTTCGAGATTGGCCACTACACTCCCGATTCTTACGTCAACGAGATCAAGGGCAAGGTAGGCACCGAGTTGATGCGGACGCACAAGAGCTATTGGCCCATCATGCGCCGCATGATCGACGCCGAAGCCGTGAGCGCCATGGCCCACGTCACCGGCGGAGGCATCACCGAAAACCTGCCACGCGTGCTTCCCAAAGGCATGGGAGCCATCGTCGAGTTCCATTCCTGGCCGGTGCTGCCGATCTTTCAGCACCTGCAGGCCATCGGGAACGTCTCCCAGGACGAGATGCTTCGCACCTTCAACATGGGCATCGGCATGGTGTTAGTGGTCCCGGCCAAGAAGTTTAAGAAAGCACAAACGATTCTTGAACGAACTGGCGAGAAGGGCTACACCATCGGTCGCATCGTCAAGGGCGAACGCCGCGTCACCTACCAATAGCGCGACGTCGGGTATGGGCGGGTGCCGTTTGAGGCACCTTTATTTATTCCCAAATTGATGACAGCACAAGGTTTCCAGAGATAGACTTCCGCGCAGGCCCTGGCAGTTCATTCTCTGCGCTGAAAGGAACACTTCATGTCACCAATGATTACGCAGTTGATCGTAGGCTTAATTAGCGGCGGAGTCGGCGGCAACATCGCCGGCGCGCTGTTGAAAAAGCTCAGTCTGGGACCAATCGGCAACACGATCGTCGGCTTGATCGGGGGCGGTCTTGGAAGTCAGCTAATCGGAATGCTGATGCCGGCGGCCGCGGGCGGCGGTGGCAGCAGCATGGTCGGCGATATCGGCGGTTCAGCGGTTGGCGGAGCAATCCTGATGGCCATCGTCGGCGCAATCAAGAACGCAATGGCCAACAAGTCGTAGCTCGCATGTGATCGTTAGAGTTTGACCAGGCTCGGCTTTGCGCCGAGCTTTTTCTTTGCCTCCCACTGCGCTGAATACTTCTGGCAATCTTCTCAATCCGGGCGCTATGGTATTGCGTATGACACGGCTCATAGCAATCTTCGCGTTGTTTCTCTCCGCTCCCCTGTTGTTTGCCGCTGACCTTTCCGGAATCTGGCTGTACTCCGCCAAGCAACCCGATGGTCACACCGCTCGTATGGTGCTTGCGTTGCAACAAAGCGGCACCAGCCTCTCAGGCAAGATCGAACATCCGTGGGGCACTCTCGAGATCAAGGAGGGCAAGGTCGAGGGCAATGCGTTCTCCCTCACGGCGCCCACCAGCGATGGCCGCCCTTACACCTGCGAAGGCACGCTCGAGGGAGACAAGCTTCACTTCACGGTGCGCGATCCCAACGCCAAGCCCTACGAGGTCGTAGCTGTTCGCTCAGAGTCTGATCCCTTTCGGATTGCGACACCCCTGACTCCTCCCGTGGTGCGTGATCTTCCGCCCAACGGACTCGCCAAAACTCCGCCCATGGGGTGGAACAGTTGGAACCTCTTCGCTGGGCGCATCGACGACAAGACCGTGCGCGAAATGGCGGATGCCATGGCCTCCAGCGGCATGCGCGATGCCGGCTACGTCTACCTCAACATCGACGACACCTGGGAAGGCGATCGCGATGCCAACGGCGTAATTCACAGCAACAATAAGTTTCCCGACATGAAGGCGCTCGCCGACTACGTCCACTCCAAGGGACTGAAGTTCGGCATTTACTCCGGACCCGGTCCTTACACTTGCGCCGGGTACGAAGGCAGCTATGCTCACGAAGCGCAAGACGCCAAGACCTATGCGGCGTGGGGTGTGGACTACCTCAAGTACGACTGGTGCAGCGCCAGCGGGCTGTATCCGGATTCCGCGATGCGTGCCGTCTATCAGAAAATGGCGGACGCTTTGCGCGCTACCAAGCGCCCCATCGTTTACAGCCTATGTCAGTACGGAAAGGCCGACGTGTGGACGTGGGGCGCGCTGGCTGGTGGCAACCTGTGGCGCACCACTGACGACATCAACGACACCTACAAACGCATGATGGAGATCGCGGACACGCAATCGGCAATTGCCAAGTGGGCTGGCTCGGGACACTGGAATGATCCCGACATGCTCGAAGTCGGCAACGGCGGGATGACCACCGATGAATACCGGACTCACATGAGTTTGTGGGCGATTTTCGCGGCGCCACTTCTCGCCGGAAACGATGTGCGCAACATGTCGGCTGACACCCGCTCCATCCTGCTCAACAAAGACGTAATTGCCATCGATCAGGATCCGCTTGGCATGCGGCAACATCTGTGGCTCAAAGGTCCGGAGGTCGATTATTGGACGCGCTCGCTGAGCGGTAACGGTCTCGCGATTGCCGCAGTCAATCGCACCGACGCTACAAAGTCGGTGAAAATGCCGTGGAAAGAGTTGGGAGTCGACAGCAACGTGGTCTTCAAAGATGTGTGGAGCGGCAGACAGGTTAAAGCTCCGTCCGATTCCTCTTTCACCATACCCGCGCACGGCGTACTGCTCCTCCGAACCGAGACTCTGCCTTGAACCGGCGATATACGGGATTCACAAGGCTCTTTGAATCCCGTAAGTGTCTTGTTTGCAATGGCTACGGTCATCACCCGATTAACTTGACCCTCCGCTTTCTCCTAAGCTTGCTGGCAGTCGGGACCGAACCTTTTAGAACTCCGCCGGTAGTCGGCGTTTTCGGATCGTGTGGAAACTCATCCGCTGGTGCGCGGAGCCGGGGTCTTCTCCCCGCGATACCGAAGCAGTTCCGGCCTGATTGGAATCGGAGGATTCTGATGCAAAAAAAGTCGTTCCGTTCGACACAGGCACCGATCATGCTTGTGTGTTTGTTGGCGATGGCGGTGACCGCGCCGCTCGCCCACGCTTCCGTCCTCAGTAACGGAAATTCGGTTGCTCCCAGTCCGCTGTTCCCTGGGGGGACGTTGCTAGTCTCTACATCCGGCACCATTACCACGCCAACTTTCTCTGCGTCTTATACCCAATGGGTTTATGCCGATCCAGGTAACAACTGGTGCGCAGGCTGCCTGGATTTCGTTTACCAGTTCACTAACAACGGTCCGGACGCTAACGAACGTTACTCCATGTACGATTTCACCGGCGTCATGGTTGATGTCGGAACCAACCCATTTGCCATGCACGATCCCACCACGATCGATCGCAGCGCGAATGGCTCGGTGATCGGCTTCAACTACCCGGCGTCAGACGAAGTCAGCCCTGGCCAGACGACGCCATTGCTGGTCATCGAAACCAACGTACTGAATTACACCAACGGTTTTGTTTCGGCTCAGGATGGCACAGCAGGTTTCGGTTTTGCCTATGCACCTGCTGCAGTTCCCGAGCCGTCGTCGCTTGCTTTGGTGGGCGGTGGTTTGACTCTCCTGGGAAGTCTGCTGCGAAAGAAGTTGCGCTAGATCAGAATCAAACTAAGAAGACTTAACCTCGAGGGTGGCGACCGCGCCACCCTTTCATTCTTTTGCTTCGGCAAAAAAGGCGGGCGCCCTTTCCGGAAAATCGATTGAGCTACTTCTTGTCGTTGCCGGCTTCTCCCGGCACCGGCATCGGCATGTCCGAGTTGAAAATGTCAGCCACCACTTTCCAGTTGCCGTCCGCTTGTTTTTTCCAGACCTCAACAAACTTGCCGTGATCCGTCTGGTCCTTCACGTTCAACTGATAGGTCCCCATCACGTAGCCCAAGTCGCTTGAACGAGCAACCTCTACTTTGGTTGCCTGCCATGCAATGGACGTCCCCGGGACGAGCAACGAAGTCCATAGCGCTCGAATCGCCGGCTTATCGCTGGCCATGGGCGCGTTGGGAGCCAGCACCGTTGCATCGTCGGCGTAATAAGAAACGGTTTGGTCCAGGTCGCGGGACTGGGCGGTCTTCGACCAGCGGGCGTCGACGTCCCGTAGAGTCGCTTCGTCGGTCCCGCGCGTGTCCGGCGGAGTCGGCTGACTGCAGGCGGATGTGAGCAGAAGCAACCCGAGGCAGCCGAGGAGTCCCAGTTCGAATGGTTGGCGTTTCAGGCGACGAGTGGTCATCAGGAAATCCTCCTTGGTAAGCGACTTAAGATATCACCCTGGCATCGGTAGCCGGCTTTCGCCGCGCGGCGAACTACTTATCTGGAAGCGTTGAGTTTCGCGCATGTCTGGGTTGCTTGATTCGGAGTCTTGAGAAGAAAAACCGCAATTTTGCCGATCTCGTAATCAGTGCGAGAATCGTTGCATATGCGAAATCTAACTCAAACGGCGGCAGGCATGCTGACCGTCAGCATCCTGTTGCTGGGCAGCATCGCGGCCCAGCAGACTTCGTCATCCACCACGAAACCAGCCTCAACCACCAAAGCCAGCCCGGCAGCAAAGCCACATACCGCGACCGCCGCCAAGCCCGCGCAGCCCTTGACCCTCACGACGCAGAAAGACAAAGTGAGTTATGCCATCGGCATGAATATCGGGCACAGCATGAAAAGTGATTCCCTCGATATCGATCCCAACATCGTGATGCGGGGTTTTAAGGATTACATGGCCGGCGGCAAATTGCTGATGACCGATGAAGAAACCAAGACCGTGCTAACGGCTTTCGCAGCCGAAATGTCCAAGAAGAAACAAATGGCAGCGCAGCAGGCAGGCGACGCAAACAAACAGGCTGGCCAGCAGTTTCTCGCCGCCAACAAGACCAAAGAGGGCGTGGTCACACTGCCCAGCGGACTGCAGTACAAGATCCTGAAAGCGGGCACCGGCCCGAAGCCGACCGCCAGCGACACCGTGGTGACCAACTACCGCGGCACATTGATCAATGGCACCGAATTCGACAGCTCGTATAAGCGCGGCGAGCCAGCCACCTTCCCGGTCACTGGGGTCATCAAGGGATGGACCGAGGCGCTTCAGCTGATGCCCGTGGGATCGAAGTGGCAGCTCTTCATACCCTCCGATCTGGCCTATGGCGAACGCAGTCCCGGCGCCGAGATCGGGCCGAACTCCACCTTGGTTTTCGAGATCGAGTTGCTCTCAATTCAGGAAAAGAAACCATAGGCCTGGCGATCAGCCAATTGCTAGTGTCTTTTTCAGGAAACCTCGCAGTTGAGGCCGGAATTGTGCGTCGGGGACCTATGTTTTGAGGGACAATTGAGCCATGAGGCCGATGGCAGCGTCGGAGCGGTGCGCTCTGACGCTGCTGGAGGGGTCCATGCGAACTTTCGGCTTTTGTTGTTGGCTTGTGCTGGTACTTGGTGCGAGCTATGCCTCCGCCTCCCGTCGCAGTGCGACGCTTTTCGTCGTCTCCAGCGTAACGGAAGATGTGACCGCGCCATCAGGCTCTTTAGGCACGGGATCGCCCGGCACCGCGGTGCCGGGCTCCGGTCCCTCTCCGTCTGGATCGGTTAGCCCAGGAGAAGGCGGTTCGGCGGGACAACGTCAAGTGAGTGGCCCAGAGGTCGCTACGACCAGCAAAGTTAAAAGCACAACCGTGAGGGCGTACCTGACCACAGTTACCGGGGAGATGTTCGACATTTCCATCGTGTGCTACAGAACTTATGGAAGCTGCCCGCGGCCCACAGCCGGCGCAACCTATGCCGCCGAGTTGAATGACGATCCTAAGTATCTTGCGGATTACGGCAAACGAAAAGCCTTCGGCCTGATGGCAGTGAAGTTCTCTCCCGATGGCAAGAAGAAGGTGAGTTACGACATTCAGTCACGCCATGAAGGCAGGCAGCACGCAATCCCAACCTGATTGATTGGTCCGCTCTCAATAAGAAAAGCCCGGCGCGCGGCCGGGCTTTCCTTAGGCAAAAATCCAGACGACTACTCTTCTTCTTCCACCTGTTCGCCACGCTCCGCCTTCGCCGCCGTAATAATCTTTTCCTGCTGCAGAGCCGGGACGTAATCGTAGTGGTCCATTTCCATCGAAAAGCTGCCGCGCCCCTGGGTCATCGACGTCAGGTCGGTGCCATACGTCAGCATCTCGGCCATCGGCACCACGGCTTTCACCACCGTCTTGCCCGCCTTGTTGTCCATGCCCTGGATGCGGCCGCGCCGGCTGTTGAGGTCGCCCATGATCGAGCCTGCGAACTCATCGGGAATGGTGATCTCAACATTCATGATGGGCTCCAGCAGCGTGGGTTTGGCCTGTTCCATGGCCTTGCGGAAGGCGATGCGTCCCGCGGTCTTGAACGACAATTCGTTCGAGTCGACATCGTGGTAGGAGCCGTCATAAAGGATGACGCGGAAGTCGACCACGGGGAACCCCGCCAGGTAGCCACGCGCCGCCGCCTCGACAATTCCCTTTTCCACCGCGGGAATGTAGTTCTTCGGAATCGAACCGCCAAAAATCTCGTTGACGAATTCGAACTGCCCGCCGTGCGGCAGCGGCTCCATTTTGATTTTGCAATCGCCGAATTGGCCGTGACCGCCGCTCTGTTTCTTGTGACGACCCTGCACATCCGCCTTGCCGCGGATGGTCTCGCGGTAGGGAACCTTGGGCGCCTTCAGGTTGACTTCAGTGTGGTAGCGGTTCTTCAGTTTCGAAACCACCACCTCGATGTGCTGCTGCCCCGTTCCCGCGATTAGAAACTCTTTGGTCTGGGGATCGCGGAAGAAGCGCAGCAGGGCGTCCTCTTCCATCAGCTTGTGGATGCCGTTGCTCAGCTTGTCTTCATCGGCGCGCGTCTTGGGCTCGATGGCGAAAGTGATCGCCGGCTCAGCAAACGTCACCTGCGGATATTGGATGGGCGAACCTTTATCGCCCAGCGTATCGCCGGTTAGCGTGTCCCTTAACTTCGCGACCGCGCCAATGTCGCCGGCGTGAAGTTCGCTCACCGGGACGGCCGTCTTGCCCTGCATGGTGGACAGATGCGCGAATTTCTCTGAGCTGCTGCGATTGAAGTTCTGCACTGTCGCGTCGTTCTTGAGGACGCCCGACACCACCTTGAAAAACGAAATGCGCCCGGAGAACGGATCGCTGATGGACTTGAATACGAACAGCGACAAGGGCCCGGAGTCGCTGATCTTGCGTTCCGGCGGCTCGCCATTGTTGGCGGTAGCTGCGGCTTTCACCGTCCCACGCTCCAGCGAGGTGGGCAAGTAGTCGGCGATAAAGTCGAGCACTTCGTCGGTGCCCATGTTTCCCAGACCGGAGGCGAACAGGACGGGAAAAATCTTGTCTTCGCGAATGGCGTTATGCAGTCCGGCGATGATGTGCTCTTCGTCGATGGTGCCTTTCTCGAAGAACTCTTCCATCAGTTTGTCGTCGCCTTCGGCGACCAACTCAACCAGGCGCTCATGCGCGGCCTTGGCTTCTTCTTCCATGTCGGCGGGAATGGGCCCGATCTTCGCCTTGCCGTTGCCGCCCATCTCGTAGGTGTAGGCGTGCATCTTCACCAGGTCCACGACTCCGGTGAAGCTCTTCTCCGAGCCCACGGGCAGTTGAATGGGGACCACGGTGCGGCCGAAGGCCGTCGTCAGCGAATCCATCACGCGGGTAAAGTCAGCGCGCTCGCGGTCCATGCGGGTGCAGACGATGGCACGCGGCATCAGAAACTTGTCAGCATAGTGCCAGATGCGCTCGGTGACGACTTCTACGCCGCTGACCGCGTCCACAACGACCAGCGCGCTATCGACCGCGGGCAGTACCATCTCGGCTTCGTGGATAAACATGTTGAAGCCGGGAGTATCGATGAGATTGATCTTGGTTTTGCCCCACTCCAGAACGGCCGTGGTAGCGGCGATCGACATGCCACGCGAAATTTCTTCTTCGTCGTAATCGGTGACAGTGTTGCCTTCATCGACTCGCCCGAGGCGTTGCGTGGCCCCGGCAGTAAAAAGCATGGCGGATGCCAGTGAGGTCTTGCCTGAGTGTGAATGCCCAACCAGGGCGACGTTTCGGATGTTAGCGCCTTCGTAAGTCTTCACGTAAGACTCCTTATGAATACTTGCTGTACCGCCACAGACAGGTCGGAACTCCGCATTGTCTCAGAGGCGCGCTTTCCCGGTGGCACGAACAGCAGACGTGCCAGAAACCCCGGGTTGCCGGTGAGGCAAAAAGGCGGGGCACCATGCCGGCCTGCGCATGGTGGAACAAACTCAAAATCCTAGCACACGCGACTTACCTCTCAAACCGGCTCGGCCGGTTCGATGCTGTCACGCGAGCCAAGACGTACTCCACCGGTGCTGGTTTCCCGGCTCTCTCCCAGTAGGAATGATGGTTGGAGGGCTGACAGCGATTGGAACGTTGCCGCGCAGATTTAGACTTATATAAGTCACTGTAAATAAGTCGTTTATTAACAATCAACCACAACGCTCGACCCGCTGCGCGATTGTCGGGCCTGAGTCGATAGTACCGCTACTAAAGTACCCTCGGATTAGTAACTAACTTCCCACTATCCGCAAACTCTTGCACATACGTTTCGGATGATCGCGCCTAACTAATTGGTTCCTCGGACATGATGGATGGCAGCGAACGTGCACATATCTGGCCAAGTTGCCCACTCCGTTTATGGAGTAGCGGGAAATCTACTTCCCGCCGATGAGTAAGCAAATTCTGGCCTGAAAGTTTTTCGGAGGACTCCGATGGGAAAGACAACAATTGCGACACAGCGGTCAGCAATGCTCGCAGTTTTGCTGACTATGGCTCTGTTAGTGCCGCTCGCCCACGCTTCCATACTCGGCAATGGAAATTCAGTGCCCCCCAGCCCGCTGTTTCCGGGGGGGACACTCTTAGTATCAGTGTCGGGCACAATTACGACCCCAACATTCACGACTAGCTACACCCAGTGGGTTTACGCTGATCCAGGGAACACCTGGTGCGCTGGTTGTCTGGATTTTGTTTACCAGTTCACTAACAATGGCGGGGACTCCAACGAACGGTTCTCGATGTACAACTTCGCCGGGTTCCTGGTGGATGTTGGCACCAACCCGTTCGGAATTCATGATCCGACCACGATTGATCGCAGTGCGCTCGGCCCGGTGATTGGTTTCAATTTTCCGGCATCCGACCAGATCTCTCCTGGACAGACGACGCCGTTGCTGGTGATTGAAACCAACGCGTTGCATTACACTACCGGCTTTGCGTCCGCCCAGGATGGCACGGCGGGGTTCGGTTTCGCCTATGCACCGTCGGCGGTACCTGAGCCTTCTTCGCTGGCCTTATTGGGTGGCGGTCTGACTTTTGTTGGGGCGATGCTGCGTAAGTTCCGCATCGGCGGATAGCTGTAAGTACCGCAAGCGCCTTATCGCACTTCGGGCGATGATTGGGCGTTTCCCGCGGAATGTTGATCTCCGGTCCGCCTCGGCGACCTGACGCAATGATCAGGTCGCTGATGCGGACTTTTTTGTTTGCTGGCTCCTGAGACTGCTCACTCCTTTGTGCTGCCCGACGGCCCTCCCAACCCACACGACGTCTCCGATTTGTTTCCTTTCAAGCTGCCTGGATGCGAGGAAACGTTCTGATCGGCGAATAATTTCCGGCTGTGCTGATTGTGAGCAATATTGAACAGCGCCCGTAACCCACTTCCGACACAATTTATCTTGGCGGCGTCTCTCTAAGCCGGGAAAGCCTTCGGGCGAAGGACATGGCAATCGCGAAGAATACTCCTGATTTCAATCCCCGTACTTTCCTTTCAACCATTGGGAAGGGCAGGCGCATGCTGCCCTTTCAAAAGAAAGCCATAATCTTCGCCCAAGGCGAGCCATCGGACGGACTGTTTTTTATCCAGGACGGCAAGATACGGCTCAGCGTGGTGTCGGAAGCCGGCAAGGAAGCGACCCTTGGTGTTCTGGGCGAAAACGATTTCTTTGGGGAGGGTGGCCTTGCCGGTCAACTGATACGCATGTCGTCTGCGACGGCCATGACTGACTGCGTCCTTCTGCACGTCGAGAAGAAGGCGATGCTTCTGGCCATGAGCCTGCAGCCCAAATTGTCGGCCACCTTCGTCAAGTATTTGCTGAAGCGAAACATCCGCTATCAGGATGACCTGATCGATCAGCTTTTCAACTCCAGCGAGAAGCGCCTGGCGCGAATTCTTTTGTTGATGGCGCATTTCGGCCAGGAGGGCATCGTCTCGGACATGTTGATCCCCCGCCTGAGCCAGGAGACTCTTTCGGAAATGGTGGGGACGACCCGATCTCGTGTCAGCTTTTTCATGAATAAATTTCGCAAGCTCGGCTTCATCAAGTACGACAATGGAGACAATCTTCTGATCCATAGCTCCCTTCTCAGCGTCGTGCTAAATGATGACACTGGAACTGTGACGCCCACAGCCGAGATGCCGACCGCTCGCTCCAGAAATGAACGTGAGCCGCCAGCCAGGCGTGGCGAACCGCGCGAGAACGAGCGCGCCAGGAAGCCACCCCTGCCAAACGTTGGACGACGCATGCAGTGAACCCTGGCCACTCGCATTCGCTAGTCTGTAATTCTTTGGCGACGTTCACTTTTGCTCAGTATTCACTTTCTCCGCGTGTGAGAATTGCCATTCGAGTAAGTTCCCTCCTTCTCGGAGAAACCAAAATTTACGGCTAGACACTCTGGAGACCTAAGTGGAAACGAAGAACAGCAAGACTCATCTGCCGATTAAGCTGGTATGTTTGCTGGCAATCGCCCTTTTGGCACCCCTCGCCCACGCGTCCATACTCGGCAATGGAAATTCCGTTCCGCCGAGCCCCCTGTTTCCCACAGGATCGCTCGTAGCCTCGACATCCGGCACAATTACTACCCCGACTTTCACTGCCAGCTATATGCAGTGGGTTTACGCCGATCCGGGGAACAGCTGGTGCGCAGGTTGTCTGGATTTCGTTTACCAGTTCACGAACAACGGCGGCGATGCCAACGAACGCTTCTCGATGTACAACTTCGCCGGCTTCCTCGTCGATGTCGGCACCAACCCGTTCGGGATTCATGATCCCACCACGATTGATCGCAGCATGTTCGGACCGGTCATTGGTTTCAACTTCCCAGGATCCGATGAAATAGCACCGGGACAGACGACACCCTTGCTGGTGATCGAAACCAATGCGTTGCATTACACCAACGGCTTTGCGTCCGCCCAGGATGGCACCGCGGGATTCGGTTTCGCCTATGCACCGTTGGCGGTCCCTGAGCCCTCATCGCTGGCGTTGATGGGCGGCGGTTTGTCCGTCTTCGGATTCGTGTTACGCAAGGTTCGTTTTGGAAAGTTAGTTTAAGAAACCCGCGAAAAGGAGAAGCACAAGCGCCGCTAGGAAGGGTGGCTGCGCTTCTTCTGACGCGCTCGTCATCGTTTTCTGTTGGATAGACCTGCTGAACAGATCGTGCTCACGATCCCTTCAGCCGAATCGGTTCTGTGCGTCTGCGCGACGCCTGAGAACCGGGTCGTGCAGCTATACAGATCGGTAATGGCATCTCCCTCAATGCCACCAATGTCGTAGCTTTTTAGTGATCGCCGCTCCCGCCGGATTGTGCTTCCTCTACACTACTTTTAAGTCTCGTCAGTACTTTAGTAACCGACATTGGTTACTTATGTTCTATCTAAGTTATTGAAACTTATGAGGCACCACTCCGGTACGTTATGTTACTGCGATCCGAATCTGTGTTCGACGCTTTAGTGCTATGTATTTTCGCTAGGTTGCATTTAGTATCGGCATTCCGGATTGCACAAGAAAAAATTCCCAATCCGGGAAATCTCAAAATCAGGGTGAATAATGAACAAGGAACACGCCCGTCTACGCCACAAGACTGCTCTCTTGCATTCCTTTACTGTTTTACGGCACTTCTTCATAACCACATTTGTAGCCTTTACAATTTGTTTTGCCATTCCCGCGTTCGCTGCTTCGTCCGAAGTCGCTGCCGCGGCCAAAATCGCGCCGGACCTTGCGTCGAGTGTCGCGCTTGGGGGCAGCAACGAGGCTCTGATTGTGTTTGCGGAACAAGCTGACTTGAGCGGGGCCGCGAAGTTGCCTACCAAGTTGGAAAAGGGACAGTACGTTTACAACGCGCTGCGCACCGTCGCCGAACGGACGCAAGCTCCCATGCGCAAGATGCTGCAGGAGCGTGGAATTCCGTTCCAGTCTTTTTACGGCAGTCAATATGATCCAGGTAACCGCGAGCCGTGATCTGCTGTATGAGCTCGCGGCGCACGATGAAGTGCAACGCATCGAATCCAACCCGAAAGTCAAGAGCTCAATTCCGGCACCCAACCTCACTCCGCTGACCACCGTGAACTCGGGAGGCAAGCAGAACCTGGCCACCCCCGGCGGAGGGATCGAGTGGAACGTAGCGCGCGTCAATGCTCCTCAGGTATGGGCACTGGGGTTCCACGGCGAAGGCATGGTCATTGCTAATGCCGACACCGGAGTGCAATGGGACCACATCGCTCTGAAATCCCATTACCGCGGCTGGAACGGAACTACCGTCGACCATAGTTACAATTGGCACGACGCCACCAGCGCCCATTCGGCGACCCCAGTCGATCCGCAGTTTCACGGCACCTTCACCATGAGCGAGATGGTAGGCGACGACGGACTGGGCAACCAGGTTGGCGTTGCGCCCGGCGCGAAATGGATCGCCTGCCGCAACATGGATCAACACGGCGTAGGCTCTCCAGCTCAATACATCGAGTGCTTTCAATTCTTGATTGCGCCCTATCCCGTCGGACATCCTGAACTGGCTAACCCAGCCATGGCTCCCGATGTCATCAACAACTCGTGGGACTGCCCGGTGAGTGAAGGCTGCTCCCTGACCACTCTGCTGGCGATCGAAAATGCGGTAAAGGCAGCGGGAATCTTCCAGTCGATGGCAGCTGGAAACTATGGACCGAATTGCTCGACCGTCCAAACCACGCCGGCAATCTACGCGAGCGGTGTTGGCGTCGGCGCAACTGACTCGAACAACTTGATCGCGTATTTCAGCAGTCGAGGTCCAGTTACCGTGGACGGCAGCCAGCGGTTGAAGCCCGAGATCGTCGCCCCGGGATACAACATCCGCGCTGCTATCGCATACATGAACATGTACCAGGGCTACTGGCAGGGAACATCGATGGCATCTCCGCATGTCGCCGCTGGTGTCGCTCTCCTGTGGCAGGCCCAACCGGCAATGATCGGCCAGATCGACGCGACCACGCTGAAGTTGACCCAGAACGCTACTCCTCTCACCAGCACGCAGAGTTGTGGAAGCCTGCACGGTTCGTCAATCCCCAACGCCGTTTTTGGCTCGGGGCTGTTGAACATCCTGAAAGCGGTACAGGCTCCTTAGGCAAGGAGCTGCTCCCCTGCCTCGGATCGTCGAGGCAGGGGCCTTTCGCTGAGGCGCGGCGGATCGAGACAGTTCACTGCACTCTTGAAAAAGTGCCGCAGGCGCCGTAGGGCGCGACTCCGAGCCGCGATTTCCGTTACTATTGGGAAAGTGCGGCGTGCCTCCTGACTTGCCGCAGGCGACGATTGCGAATGAAACGAAACCTGTCTTTGTACGCGCTCCTGATGACTTTGTGCCTGCTCGTGGCCAGCGCTTCCGCCTGGGCCGGCGATACTTCTGTCTTGCGGCCACCCAAAGGATCCAAGGTAGCAATTCTGGTCTTTGAAGACCTGCAATGTCCAGACTGTGCCCGCGCGGCTCCGCTGTTGCACGAGGCCGCAAAGAAGTACAACATTCCGCTGGTGCAGTACGACTTCCCGCTTCCCATGCACAACTGGTCGTTCGACGCGGCGGTCAACGCGCGCTATTTCGACACCAAGTCGAAAAAACTGGGCGACGATTACCGGTTGTTCATCTTCCAGAACCAGCCCCAGATCAACCCCCAGAATCTGCGCGGGATGACCGAGCGCTTCGCCGCCGACAACAAGGTCGTGCTTCCCTTTGTGGTCGATCCCTCGGGTGAACTCGCGGCCAAGGTTAAGGCTGACTATGCGATTGGCCAGCGGGTTGGACTTGACCACACCCCGACGATTTACGTCGTCAGCGATACCACGCGTGGAACCCCGTTTGTTGAGGTGGTGAATCGTGACCAACTCTACCAGTTGATTGACAAGGTGATGAAGGAAGCTGGCGCAAACCCGCACGCGCAAAAAGCCGCGACCGCTACGACCACGGCCAGTGCCAAGAAGCCGTCTAAGTCTCAGTAGAACTAGGAATTTGCGAATTTACCCGCCCGCCTCCACTTGGGGGCGTTTTTTTTGGAACCCAATGTGTCCCAAAGTGGGAATACTATCTAGTGGGCGCGTTTTTCCCTTGGGATGGTTACCGGAAGTCAATCCCTGCGCTCGGCGTGCAACACCTGTGGTTCTGACGTGTTACTACTTTCTGATCGTCATGAACCTGGAGTTTAGAGACATGACACCTAAAACGAATTCGAACCTTTCCTCCCACGATCGCATTCTGCGGGCAGCCAAACAATTATTCGCCGGACATGGATACGAAAACACCAGCACCGTCGCAATCGCGCGCGAGGCTGGTACCAGCGAATCGCAGTTGATGAAGCATTTCGGAAGCAAACAAGGACTGCTGGTCGCAATCTTCGATCGCGGGTGGGCTAACATGAGCGAACGGATTCTCGCGATTCCCCACGGATCGCCCGCAGACCGTCTACTCTCTGTGCTGGAAGCCGTCACGGTCGAACTTGAACAGGATCCTGAACTGAAGGTCCTTTCAGCCCTCGAGGCGCGCCGCGTCCGCAAGGACAGTACCGACGTCCTGCTGGGACGGGGTCCGCGCCAGTATCGCGACACGATCAACAAGATCCTGGAGGAAATGCGGGCGGAAGGTCAGCTCAGGGTCGACATTAACCTCGACGCAGTGCGGGCGGCCGTCATCGGCATGGCGGAAGGCCTGTGGCGCGATCAGGTGCTTGCAGACCGTTCTGAGTTACGCGCCGATTACGGTCTCGACGACATTCACAAGGTGTTGGAACTGCTGATTGGCGCATTTCAGGAACCTGAATTTCAGCAGGCCAAGGCGAGTTAATCGGGCCATTTTCGACCCTAAAAAACCCCGCGGAGTGCGGGGTCTTTTCTCGAGGTTCGACGCGACCGTCTGCCGCGCGGCGGAGCCGCAGAACTACAATTTTCGCAGTACCTGATATACCTCTTCGGTGTCAGGCTGACGATCGATGGGGTAGATCTTGGCGTAAGCAATCTTGCCCTGCTTGTCGACCACGAAAACTGCCCGCTCGCTGATGCCCGGCACTGGCTCTCCCGTGCGCAGAATCCCGTATTTACTAGCCACTTCGCCGTGAGGATAGAAATCGCTGGCCAGCGGCAGGCTCAGGATTCCGATCTCCTTTTTCTGCCAGGCGATATGGCTGGGGATGGAATCGACGCTGATTCCGACGACTTCAGCGCCGTAGCCGCCAAACTTTTCCAGCTCGGCGTTAAAGACCGGCAATTCCGCCGAACAGACCGGCGTCCAATCCGCCGGATAAAATACCAGGACGACGTTCTTCTTGCCGCGGTAGTCACTCAATTTGACGCGCTGCTTGATATTGCCCACCACTGCCGGCAAATCGAAATCGGGCGCTTCATCCCCTACGTTCACGGGTGCCATTGCACTCCTCCGGTACAAGAGGCGATTCTAGAGTCCGCTGCAGACTCTCGCAAGTTCAAGCGCGGCTTTTATTTGTCTGTAACTTTGCGTCTGGTCGCGGGCCTTGTTTATTCTTAGTCTCCGGTCGCTGAGGTCTGTCGTGGTAGTTCCAGGCAGGTTCCTTGTGGCCACTGTGAAGTTTTATGACTCTGCAAACAGAGCGGCCGCGTCCCGCCTCCTGGGGAGCCTACATAGCCGGCAAACGCGGCTGGCTGGCGCCGTTTATGGCCCCCGAATGGTGCTTTTCCTGGCTGGCCTACGCGCTCAGCAAGTGGTCCTTCATTGCTGTTCTGGAATACCTGGGTACCTTTTCCGTGCTGGTCGCGGTGATCTTCTATTTCAGGGAAAGCGGCGACCGTCTTAAGCAGAAGCACTACCAGGCATGGCAAGTGATCAACACCGCCCAGCACATGGGTGGCAGCGGAGGCCGCATTGACGCACTGTCTGAACTCAACGCCGACGGCGTCCCTCTGGTCGGCGTCGATGTCGCGTCCGCGTTTCTCCAAGGCGTTCAACTCAGCGGAGCGAAGCTCCTGCGGGCAACTTTCACCAATGCCGACGTCCGCAACAGCAATCTGGAGGCTGCCGACCTGTCCTACGCTTCTTTGAATGGCGCGAACTTCCGGCAGAGCAATCTCAAACGCACATTGTTGGTCGGCGCGATCCTCGACGATGGAGACTTCTGCTCTGCCCAGTTCGGCGGAGCTGACTTGTCGGAAGCAACCCTCGATGGCGCCGATCTGGGAAACGCCGACCTAGCCGGCATCAAGTGGCAGCAAATCAAGAGTATCCGGAAGACCAATGTGGCGGGCGTGAAACATGCGCCCAGCGGTTTTCTGGACTGGGCCCAAAGCAACGGCGCCATAAAAATGGAACCTAATCCCGGCTGCCCGGTAAGTGATAGCAAGGAGTGATTATCGCGGCAACTTCGTTCGCTGCAATGGGTTTAAGCCACTTCAGACTAATCACGGGACTCGACTCCTCAGGAAAGATCATGCAATTCGTCTCGCGTGCAACCAGGCTGCACGTCCATCATTCAGCTTCCTTCACAGTACTTTTTTTTCTGCTGTTGAGCGGACTGACGCTGTCCGGCCAGACTCCAGCCGTCCAGAAGCCGAAACTGAACCAGCCGGCCCAGGACCAGCCGGAAACCACCATCAAGAAAGACGTCAACGTCGTCAACGTCTTGGCAACGGTGCGCAACAAGCAGGGACAAATCGTCAACACCCTCTCCAAGGACGACTTCAAGCTCGATGACGATGGCCGGCCGCAAACCATCCGCTACTTCGCCAAGGTGACCGACCTGCCGCTCACGCTGGGGCTCTTGGTGGACACCAGCCTCAGCCAGCGCAAAGTGCTGGAGCAGGAGCGCACTGCCAGCTACAAGTTTCTTGAGGATTTGCTGCGGGAATGGAAAGACAAGGCATTCGTCGTCCATTTTGACAGCGAGATCGAGTTATTGCAGGACCTCACCAGTTCGCGCCCCAAACTGGAAGCGGCGCTGCAAAAACTGGAAATCCCCGACGCGCGGCAAACCCAAACCTCCTCCGATCCCAGCCAGTCCCATTGGGGAGGGGGCACGAAGCTGTACGACGCGGTCTTCCTGGCCTCCGACGAGATCATGAACAAACCGCAGGGCCGCAAGGCTCTCATCATTCTGTCCGACGGCGTGGACCAGGGCAGTAAGGTGAGCCTGAACCGCGCCATCGAGGCCGCACAGCGCTCCGACACTCTCGTCTATACCATTCTTTTCGCCGACTCACAGGCCTACAACAATTTGGCTCGACACGCAGGCTATCCCGGAGGCGGTGGTGGCGGCTATCCCGGCCGTCATGGTGGCGGGTATCCCGGAGGCGGATACCCCGGGGGTGGCTATCCCGGAGGCGGTGGTGGAGGCTATCCCGGGGGCGGCGGTGGAGGCGGTAACGGTGGCGGTGGTAACGGCGGCGGACGATCGCAGGGCGGTCGCGCCGACGGCAAGCAGGTCATGCAGCGGCTAGCGCAACAAACCGGGGGACGCTTTTACGAAGTGTCGAAGCACGACTCCGTCGAGCAGATTTATGCGAGCATCGGTGAAGAGCTGCGCAACCAGTACAGCCTCGGCTTCACGCCTGACTTGGCCGACGCCGAAGCCGGCTATCACAAGACTTCTGCGTCACCACCACCCAGAAAGACATGACCGTACAGGCCCGCGACGGCTACTACTCGGGAGATTCGACAAAGGAACCTTAAGTTCGGGATCGCCGCGGGCTTTTCGCAAAAGCGAACGAGACTAGTTCTTGCAAAAGGTAAGGGGCAGGATAAGCATCCTGCCCCTCGTTCTTTCTGATCGGTGACTAATTGTTCTGCCGCAACTGCCGCAACACATACTGCAAAATCCCGCCGTGCTGGTAGTACAGCACTTCCTGCGGAGTATCGATGCGCACCGTCGCGTCGAACTCGGTCACGGTGCCATCAGCCTTTTTCGCTCGGACTTTCACTGTCTTGCTCGGAGCGAAGTTTTTCAACACGTCCGTGAGTCCCACAACGTCGTACACTTCTTCGCCGGTGAGACCGTTGGTCTCGGCATTCTCGTCATCCAGGAACTGCAGCGGCAGGATGCCCATGCCCACCAGGTTCGACCGGTGAATGCGCTCGAAGCTCTCCGCCAACGCTACGCGCACTCCCAGCAGACGCGGCCCTTTCGCCGCCCAGTCGCGCGACGAACCGGAACCGTACTCCTTGCCGGCCAGCACCATCAGCGGCGTCCCTGCCGCGCGATACTTCACCGACGCGTCAAAAATCGACATCTCTTCGCCATCCGGCAGGTGTCGTGTGTATGCCCCTTCGCGCTCCGGCGTGAGCTTGTTACGGAGGCGCACATTGGCAAACGTTCCGCGCATCATCACCTCGTGATTGCCGCGCCGCGACCCGTAGGAATTGAAGTCGCCCACCGTAACGCCGTGTGCGATCAGGTACTGTCCCGCCGGACTGTTCGGTTTGATTGACCCTGCCGGTGAGATGTGGTCCGTGGTCACGCTGTTGCCGAGGTAGCACAGTACTCGCGCTCCGGAAATATCGGCCACCGGCGCCGGCGTCTTCGGCATGTTCTCGAAGTAGGGAGGGTTCTTCACGTAGGTCGATTTGTCGTCCCAGGTAAACGTCTCGCCCTCGGGCACCTTCAATCCGCGCCACTGCGCGTCGCCGCGGAACACATCTTTATAGGCCTCCTGGAACAGGTCGCCGGTAATGAACTCCGCCAGCACGTCGGCCACTTCCTTCGCGGTCGGCCAGATGTCTTTGAGGAAGACCGGCTTGCCTTTGCCGTAGCCCAGCGGCTGGTTATAGACATCCACATCGATGCGACCGGCCAATGCAAACGCTACCACCAGCGGAGGCGACATCAGGTAGTTCGCCCGCACCTCGGAGTTGATGCGGCCCTCGAAGTTGCGATTGCCGCTCAGCACCGAGGCGACCACCAGGTCCTTGTCCGCGATCACGCTCGAGACGTCGGCGGGCAGCGGTCCCGAATTGCCGATGCACGTCGTGCATCCGTAGCCCACGACGTTGAACTTCAGCTTCTCGAGATACGGCAGCAGCCCCGAACGCGTGAGGTACTCAGTCACGACCATCGATCCCGGCGCGAGCGAGGTCTTCACCCACTTGGGGACCGTCAAGCCCTTCTCTACCGCCTTCTTTGCCAGCAGTCCTGCCGCCACGAGCACCGACGGATTCGACGTGTTCGTGCAACTGGTAATCGCGGCGATCACTACGCTGCCGTGAGTCAGCGCCTCTTCCAGCGCAACTTCTGTCTCGACGGCCGAGCGCGTGATGCGCTTCGCGGACCGGGCAGATGTCCTCCTTCACCCTCCCAACGCGCTTCCTGCTTCGGCGGAACGTGCTGCCCCGGCTTCAGCAGGCTCGGCAGCGCCTGCTCGAATGAAGTCGCTGCGGCCGCGACAACGCCACTCGGTCCTGCGGACGCTTCGGGCCAGCGATCGAGGGCTCAACGCTCGCCAAGTCGAGATCGACCACATCGCTGTACTCGGCCTCGGGTGTATCGACCGTATGGAACAGCCCCTGCTCCTTGTAGTACGCCTCGACGATCTTGACGTGCTCTTCGGTGCGGCCGCTAAGCCGCAGGTAGCGCAGCGTCTCGGCGTCCACGGGGAAGATGCCGCAGGTCGCACCGTATTCCGGCGCCATGTTGGCGATGGTCGCTCGGTCCGCAAGCGGCAAATTGTGCAGCCCCGGCCCGAAGAACTCGACGAACTTGCCCACCACACCCTTCTTGCGCAGGATCTCGGTGACCGTCAGCACCAGGTCGGTCGCGGTTGAGCCTTCGCGCAACTGGTTCTTCAGACGAACACCGACCACTTGCGGGATCAGCATCGACACCGACTGTCCAAGCATGGCGGCTTCGGCTTCGATTCCGCCGACGCCCCAGCCCAGCACGCCGAGTCCGTTAATCATCGTGGTGTGCGAGTCAGTCCCTACCAGGGTATCGGGATACGCCAACGGATGCCCCGTCTCGCCGTTCTCGCCGACAAACACCACACGCGCCAGGTATTCCAGGTTGATCTGGTGCACGATTCCTGTGTCCGGCGGTACGATGGCGAAATTCTTGAACGCCGTCTGTCCCCAGCGCAGAAACGCATAGCGCTCCTTGTTGCGCGTGAACTCAAGTTCGGCGTTGAGCTGAAACGCCTGCGGAGTGCCGAACTCGTCCACCTGCACCGAGTGATCGATGACCAATTCCGCCGGCTGCAGCGGATTGATCAGCCCCGGATTTCCTCCCAGCTCTTTCATGGCGTCGCGCATCGCCGCCAGATCGACCACCGCGGGCACGCCCGTAAAGTCCTGCAGCAGCACCCGGCTGGGCATAAAGGCGATCTCCTGCGACGGCACACTCTTACCGTTCCACGAGGTCAGCGCGCGCACGTCGTCAGCCTTCACCGTCTTGCCGTCTTCCCGCCGCAGCAGGTTTTCCAGTAGGATGCGCAGCGAATACGGCAGGTGCCCAATCGAGCAGCCGTGTTTCTCCACGGCATTCAGACGGTAGATTTCGAATTCCTTGGAGCCAACGCGGAGGGTAGACCGACTGCCAAAGCTGTTCATGGATGATTCCCTTCTTACTTATGTAGAGGCGGATTAGCTGGATTTAAGTTTGCACAGCGCTGAACCTTCTATCTTAAAACGCGGGAGCGGGCGGTGGATAGTGGCCTCTCATCTGCCTCGCGTCCAATCACTTGCCGCCGGCCAAAGGCCGCCCCTCGAATCGAAAATGGCTGTACAATCGCCACAATCCCGACGCCCATCTGGGGCTGTAGCTGTTATGAAACTCGCCAAAGATCCACCCATCATCGTCGCGTCCGTGCCCAAAGCCAAGGCGTCTGAAGACACCGTAAAGGTGGCGAAAGCTAGCTCAGACATCGACTCCGGGATGCGCAAGTATCTCAACCAGAATCTCGTTGGACTTCCTCTCGGAGGCCCGCTCGGCGCGATTGCCGCGACTCCCAGGGTTTCTGTGGGATCGCCCGTACCGCTCACGCCGGGCGCGGAGTTTCTTCCCCTCTTTGGCGTCGACATCTTCGACCTCGATGCCGCAACCGAACACATCTCCGCCATGAGTGAGGCCTTGGACGGGCCCTCCGCAAACGGCGTTCAAGTGCTCAAACTAGGCGAACACGCCGCCGCGCTTCTGGAACAGTTCCCCAATCCTCCAACAGGAGCCGATGTCGGCTTCCATGTCATCGGGCTCATCCGCACCTTGCCTCGTGCGGCGGCTGCACTCACCAAGCCCGGTCCCAAAAAGACGGTCGAGGTTGGCAAGTCGCTTTTTCCGGTGCTCGCGGCGATCGGCCAACTCGTTACCGATATCCCCGGACTGGAGCACGGCAAGCCATACTCGGAATCCTTGTCATGGGTAGCCAAGGCTGGAGAACAGTTCTTCACGGTGCCGGTTTCAGCGGTGCCCGTAGCTCAGCCGTCGTCAACTCGCGCCAAAGTCAATAAGCCACCCAAGTGATCTTGAGCCGGCAGGTCTCGACCATTCCCTAATTAACGTCATTAACGTCCAAACCTCTCGGCCGCCCGCGCCTTGGCTTTGGCTGCCTCTTCTTCCCGATTTCTGGGAGCAGCATTGGTTTCGAGCGACCCCAGGAGATGGATCGAGATAGTGGCTATCTCATCCACCGCCGCCAGGAACATCGCTTCGTTGGCTTTCGACGGCTTGTTGAATCCCGTGATCTTTCGCACGAACTGCAGCGCCGCAGCCCGAGTCTCTTCCTCTGTGACCGGCGGATCGAAATTGAAAAGCGTCTTAATATTCCTGCACATTCAGTATGGCCTCACGTTCTAGAACAGCCCCGCGACCTCAGTCCGTTCGCCGCGGGCTGGGGTCGCGGAATTCGTTTGGGTCGGTCTGCACGCGGCGCCGAAGCGCCGGACTACAGCTTGGCAAAGGTCAGGCGCTCCTAGCCAGACCTTGGTTGCTGGCCGGCGAATAAAGTTCATCGCTCTCCACGTTGAACACCCGGTTGAGCCGGGCGCGATAGTTCTCAAATGCAATCTGAGCCCCCAACTCAAGCAGCTGCTCTTCGGAAAACTGTTGCCGCAGACGCGCATACAACTCGTCGGAAATATTGGTCGGCGTGCGCGCCATGGCGTCCGCCAGCTCGATCACCAGGCGTTCCACATCATTGAACACACCGAGGTTATTGTTCACGACGCCCAGCAGCTTTTCATCACTTAATCCCGCTTTTCTGCCCACGGCAGAATTGATGTCTACTCAAAATGGACATCCCACTTGCGCCGCCGTGCGCACCCTCGCCAACTGAATGTAACGCAGTGATACCCGCCTTTTCCTACCCAGACCCATTTCCATGGCAATGCTGCCCCACATTGCTCCGGGCAGGCGCATTTGCATCTTCGCCGGCGTCAAGTCTTTTCCGAACATCTTCCGCATCATGGTATAAAACCAGCGCAGGTGCCAGGGCGCCTGCTTCTTCTCTAGTCCCGCGATTCGAGCCATAAGATTCCTTTCCTCTGAAATGCAACCCCTCTAGTTAAGACGACAGTTTCCCGAGCTTGGGTTCCGAATCTGCCCAGAGAACGGCCGACAGGTGCGCATTTTTTGGAATACGGGCCGGCAGGGCGTCACTGCCGAAAACAACCCGTAAGTCCTTGGGGATGGTATGGATAGGCGTAACTACCAATAAAATGACTGGGCTGCGAACAATCTCTGCGTAACTCTATGAAAACAACGTGCAGGACAAAGACGTATTTGGCGAATTTGTTTACGAAAACTCTCTACTTCGCCCGCAGCAGCAGTACTGGCACGCGAATATTGTGCTGTACCCGCGTAGCGGTCGTGCCCAGGAAGATGTCCTTGATAAAGCGGTGTCCGTGGGTACTCATGGCGACCAGGTCGCACCCCTTCTCTTCCACCCACTTGATGATCTCGGTGGGAGCGTCCCCGTAACCCAACTCCGACTCGGCAGGAATGCCGGCCTCCTCAAATTCCGCTTGCACTTTCTGCAGGTAGGCAAGGTCTTCGGAGATTTCTGGACTTACGGCGTCGGGACCATATGTGCGTGCGGCCCAGCCATCGGCGACGTGTAGCAGCACAAGGCGGCTGTGCGCCATGGTCGCCAGCTTCTTGATGTGTTCGATAATCGCCCGGTCGGTCGGGGTGCCGTCCAGCGTAACCAGTATGGTGTTGTACATGGCTGATTCGATTTCCTGGGGGCTTGTCACCCGCCGGTGATGACGTGCCACGCGATTTTGAGCGATTCGGGCAGACCGAAGATGTCCATCGCGGTGATCAGGATAGCACTGGCCCATCCCGCGCTCAGCAAGAACCATCCATTCTTCCATTTCCCCATGCGCTTGCGCGAGCTGGTGAATTGCAGCAACGGGAACATGGCAAACGGCAGTTGCAACGCCAAGATCACCTGGCTGAGTGTCAGCAGGTCAGTCACGCTGCTCTCACCGCGGAGGCCGATGACGAAGACTGCGGGCAGGATGGCCAGCGTCCGTGTAATCATGCGCCGCAGCCACGGCTTGATGCGCCAGTGCATGAAGCCTTCCATCACCACCTGGCCAGCGAGCGTGCCGGTGATGGTACTGCTCTGCCCACTGGCCAGCAGCGCGACGGCAAACAGCGTGCTCGCGGCGATCGTCCCCAGCAGCGGCGCCAGCGTCAGGTAGGCGACGCGAATCCAGTCGCTGTCGGCGCCGAAGTGTACGATCTGCCCCCCGGGGACGGTGACGCTCGCTTTTCCAAAGAACACCATTGCCGCCAGCACCAGAATCGCGGAATTCACGAAGAAGGCGATAGTCAGAGCTACGACCGAGTCGATGGTGTTGAAGCGGATCGCGCTCTTCATCGAGGGCTCGTCCTTCTGCAGCCTGCGACTCTGCACAAGCGCCGAATGCAGATACAAGTTGTGCGGCATGACCGTCGCGCCAATGATGCCGATGGCGAGGTAGAGCATTCCAGCCTGCCGGAAGTGCGGCGAGATCAGCGCCCTTCCCATTTCCAGAAAACTGGGCTGGGTCTGCGGCAGCACAAAAATCTCGATGAAATAGCAGACCGCGATGGTGCCGATCAGCACCAGCACCACAGCTTCGATGGTGCGCATCCCAAAACTCTGCAAGCCGAGTAGCAGTAGAACGTCGAGGCCGGTGAGGATGACCGCCCAAAACAGCGGAATGTGGAACAGCAGGTTCAACGCCACCGCGCTGCCCAGCACTTCGGCCAGATCGCAGGCGGCTACCGCCAGCTCGCTCAGCAGCCAGTTCGGCCAGCGTGTCCATTGCGGATACCAGTCGCGGCAGCACTGCGCCAGGTCCTTGCCGGTCACGACCCCAAGCCGGGCCGAAATCACCTGCATGAAGATGGCCATCAGGCTGGCCAGCCCGACCACCCATAGCAGGCCATACTTGAATTGGGCGCCCGACTGCAGATCGGTGCCCCAGTTGCCCGGGTCCATGTAGCCGACGCTGATCAGGATCGCCGGACCGACGAACGCGCGCCACTGTTCCCAGAAGCCGGCCTGGTGGTGCGGCACCGAGACGGTGCTATGCATCCCTTCGAGGGAGGGGTGTCCGGTCGTATGCGCATTTTTCAACGCGCGCTGCGCCGTGGCATCCAACGCCGCCTGGATTCGTTCTGGTACCGGATCCGCCATCTCGAAGTTCGGCGCCCCCACGCCGTGTTCATCCCTACCGTATTCTATTTCTCCGCGTCAGAAGTTTGACACGCCACGCAAAACAACCCTACTCTTTCCTTTCGCCTTGTTGTTTGCGTCGTTGAGCAATGTTTTGAAAGGGCACGGCTCTACAGGCTGCTGAAAAAGGCGATTTTGGGCAGTGCTGGCCTTCAGGCCAACGTCTAACTCGTTTGTTTATGATTTCCTTCGCGGATTCAGTCCGCGAGGGCAGGTCCGAACCATGAAGGTACTCGTCCTCGGTAGCGGTGGCCGCGAGCACGCAATCACGTGGAAATTGCGCCAGTCACCGCGCATTAAAAGGCTCTATTGCGCTCCCGGCAGTGGCGGAATCTCTGCCGACGCCGAGTGCGTTGCCGTGGACTTGAAGAGCCTGGATTCGATCGTCCAGTTGGCCAGCCAGCTGAATCCTGACGTCACTGTGGTCGGTCCCGAGTTGCCACTGACCTTGGGCGTGGTGGATGAGTTCCAGCGCCGCGGATGGCCGATCTTCGGACCTACCCGCGCGGCGGCGCAACTGGAGTCGAGCAAGAGTTACTCCAAAGAATTCATGCAGCGGCACCGGATCCCGACCGCGCATTATGCCATCTGCACCAGGAAAGAAGAGTTGAAGGACGCATTGGCGCACTTCCATACTCCGATCGTAGTCAAGGCCGACGGACTGGCTGCGGGCAAGGGCGTCGTAATTGCAGAGACGAAAGAAGAAGCGCAGCGCACCGCGGAAGAAATGCTCAGCGGCAAGATGCTGGGCGAGGCCGGCTTGCGCGTGGTGCTGGAAGAGTTTCTCGACGGCGAGGAGATGTCGTTCCTGGTGATCAGCGATGGCGAGCGCGTGGCTCCGTTAGTGGCGACGCAGGACCACAAGCGCGTCTTCGACGACGACAAGGGGCCGAATACCGGCGGTATGGGAGCGTACTCGACCGACCAGATCATCGACGCGCAGATGCGCGACTGGCTGTTGACCCACATTGCGCGCCCGGTAATCACGGGCATGAAGGCGGAAGGCGCGGAGTACAAAGGCATTCTGTACTGTGGCATCATGATGACCGCGCGGGGGCCGATGGTGCTGGAGTTCAACTGCCGCTTTGGCGATCCAGAAACCCAGCCGATCATGATGCGAATGGAGAACGATCTGCTCGAGGCGATCGAAGCCTCCATCGAAGGACGCGTGAGCGATGGCGATTTTCGCTGGTCGCCCGATCCGGCCGTGTGCGTAGTGATGTCATCAGGCGGATATCCCGGTGCACTTGAAGCTGGCAAACTCATTACCGGCATCGAAGATGCCGACCGTATGTACGGCGTGAAGGTGTTTCACGCCGGGACCAATCAGCGCGATGGCGCCTACTATACGTCTGGCGGCCGCGTGTTGGGCGTGACGGCGCGGGGATCCGACTTGCCCGAAGCCGTCGAGCGCGCCTATGACGCGGTCATGAAGATCCGCTTTGACGGCATGCACTACAGAAAAGATATTGCCGCGCGAGGGCTGAAGCATTTGCGCGAGAAGAAGTGACCACAAAGCTATGTCAAACAAACCTCTAGTCTCTATCGTTATGGGCAGCGACTCCGACCTCGAGATCATGACTGAGGCCGCGAAGGCGCTGACCGAATTTGGTATTCCTTACGAAATCGACATTACCTCGGCCCACCGCTCGCCGGCGCGCACCAGCGAATACTCGCGTGCACTGAGAGGACGGGGAGTGCAGGTGGTCATCGCGGGCGCGGGAGGAGCAGCGCACTTGGCGGGCGTCATTGCTGCCGAGACGACCCTTCCTGTGATCGCGGTACCCATTCCGTCCACGGCGCTGCTCGGCTTCGACTCGCTGCTGGCGATGGTGCAGATGCCGGCGGGCATTCCAGTCGCGACCGTTGCCATTGGAAAACCTGGTGCGACCAATGCTGGCATTCTGGCTGCACAAATGATTGGCCTGCACGACCACGAGGTCGCGAAGAAGCTGGAGGCGCACAAGGAGAAGCTGGCGAAAGGCGTCGAAACGAAGTCGAAAAAGCTAAAGGAGCGTCAGCGCCATGCAGAAGAATCTGGCGCAGATTTCTTTTCAGGATCTGCTTAGCGCCAACCAAGCCGAAAC
Organism: uncultured Acidobacteriaceae bacterium; assembly: GCA_963696575.1. Classification (GTDB taxonomy): domain Bacteria; phylum Acidobacteriota; class Terriglobia; order Terriglobales; family Acidobacteriaceae; genus DASRAA01. The sequence goes on along the minus strand of CAVOKT010000010.1, from coordinate 92,067 downwards.
GCAGAAGTGGCGTGAGTGGTTCGACGCGCAGCCGGCATCGGTGCTCGACGTTCCGCTGAGTATTGCCTTGGCCAAAAACGTGCGCGAGTTCCTGCTGCACATCTTTGCCGTCGAGTTGCGTTATGCCGAGCGCCTGAAAGGGCAGCCGGTCACCGATTATGAGACGCTCGCGACGGGAAGCGTCCAAGATCTGTTCGGGATTGGTGAACGCGCGCGTGCGATGTATCGTGATTATCTCGCCACCGCGACCGATGAGGACCTCGCCAGGGTAATGGAGTTCAACACGCGTACCGCGGGAGTCATTCGTTCGAGCAAGCGCAAAATTTTCCTGCACGCCATGCTGCACGGAGTACGGCACTGGGCGCAACTGGCGACCGCGCTGCGCGAAGCGGGCTACGCGACCAACTGGGGCAAAGACTTTCTTTACAGTCCGGTGATGGAATGAAGTTACTCTGAGCGTGCGAACAAGCCGCTACAGCTCCAGACCCTTCAGATACTCCCGAAAATCCTTTCCCAAACCTTCGCGCTTGAGGGCGAACTCTACTGTCGCCTTCAGGAAACCCAGCTTATCTCCCGCGTCGTGACGCTTGCCTTCGAAGGTAAAACCGTAAATCTTCTCTTTCTTAAGCAGGGCGCGCAGGCCATCCGTTAGCTGCAACTCACCACCGCTGCCGGGCGTAATGTTCTCCAGCATCTCGAAAATCGTGGGCGTCAGAACGTAGCGCCCGATAATGGCCAGCTTTGACGGCGCATCTTCGAACTTCGGCTTTTCCACCAGATGGCTTACTTCGAAGAGTCGTCCGTCGTGGCGGCCGGGTACCGGCTTCGGCGTCGAGTACGCCGTAGGCCGAGATCGCTGGACCTTCCACAACCTGCGTGGCCAGCACGGAGCACCCGGTCTCATTGTAGATTTCGATCATCTGCTTAAGACACGGTACCTCGGCGTCAATAATGTCATCCGCGAGAATGACCGCAAACGGCTCGCAGCAGACCAGGTCCTGGGCCATCAATACGGCGTGGCCCAATCCCAGCGCCTCTTTCTGGCGCACGTAGGAGATACGGATCATGTCAGAGATTTTCTGAACAATCTCCAGCAGTTCGGTTTTCTTGCGCTCCTTCAGCAGAGTTTCCAGCTCATAGCTGACGTCGAAGTGGTCCTCGATCGAGCTTTTACCCCGGCCCGTAACCATGATGATCTGGTCGCAGCCGGAAGCGATGGCCTCCTCGACGCCGTACTGGATGATGGGCTTGTCGACCACCGGCAGCATTTCCTTGGGCTGCGCCTTGGTGGCCGGCAAGAAGCGGGTTCCGAGACCCGCCGCCGGGAAGACCGCTTTACGAACTTTCATCGCCATGATGCCTCTTTGATTCCAATTCTGTGGTTCGCTCCACCTTCGTAACTTCGGCATGGAGATTTAATGCGTTAGGCCGCCCCGGCTCACAGCGCCGGACTGTCGTTTCCCAGCATGGCACGGCGTACGACCGGTATCGGCGGTGTACCCTGCTTCATGAACTCGTCGTGAAAGCGCTGCAAACTGAATTTCGCTCCAACTTTCTGCTTGTAATCGGCGCGTAGCTTCATGATCTCCAACTTCCCCAACGTGTAAACCAGGTAGGTCGGATCGGAGGTCCCGCGCTGCGCCTCGCGCTCAGCCACTGTCGAAGTCTGATGGCCTTGCTTCACAAAGAAATCCGTCGCCTGCGCCAGCGTCATCTTGCCGGTGTGCATTTCGATGCCGGCGATGTACCGTGCGTCGCGCAATAACGCATCCTGTAATTGCCCGATACGCAGTTTAGGATCACCGTTCCCATAGCCTTCATCGAGCATCATCTGTTCCGTGTAGTGTGCCCATCCCTCGATGTTGGTGCCGCAGCCGGTCAGCTTACGTACTTTCGAGGGATATTGCGGCTCCCACAGATATTGCTCGTAGTGACCGGGATAAGCTTCGTGCACGGCTGTGCTGATGATGGTTCCGCGATTAAAGCCTTCCATCCACGCCTTGGTTTTCTCCGCGGGCCATGACGCGTCGGGAAGCGTGACGTTAAAGTACGCCTCGGTCGCCTTGGTCTCGTAGGGGCCGGGCGTGTCCATCGAGGCCGAGCTCAGGGCGCGAGCGAAGGGTGGCGTCTCCTCGACGATGGGGCGAATGTCCGACGGAATGCTGATGATGTCCTTCTCTTTGATGAACCCGATCAGGCTGTTGAAGGTGTCGCGAAAACTCTGCAACAGTTGATCCGGTTTAGGATGGTCCTGTTCCAACTCAGCCAACACCTGCTCGGGTGTCTTGCTGGCATCGATCTGCGCCGCCACCCGCTTCAACTCCGCCTGGTTCTTGTGGAGATCGTCATACCCGATTTGCAACAACCGGTCGAGTGGGATGTCCACCATTTCCTCGTAGTGCAGTTTCTTGCGATAGAGCTCCGGGCCGAGGCGGAAGTCGCCTTTCGAAATGGGCAACAAGTCGTTCTTCAGGAAGTCCTGGTAGCGCTGCAATTCGGCGACGACTTTGCCATTCGAGGCTTTAAACTCGGCACGCAGTTGCGCGTCGGTGACGTCTTTGAACGCCTCGGGCACATCGTTCTGGAAGAAACTGATGATGCCCGGCATCTGCTCGATGGCGATTTCCGTGTAGATGTGGGGCGGATTCTTCAAGTTGACTCGCGCCGCCGCGAGGTTGGCTGGGATCTTCTGCTCGCGTGCTATGACCGACTTCAACCGGTCGGCCGGCGGAGCAAATTTTCGGCTCATCAGCCCAAAGATGCTCGAGGTCGCGCTGCTGGAATAGACGTCCGGGTTCTTCTGCCACATCCGAATTTCCTGCAGTTCGAGGATGCGCTCATTGATGAAGTTCGACAGCAACTTCCAATCGGTGCGTTGCTCCTCCGTGTAGCGCTCCAGGTGGCGGTAACCGGCGGCTTGTTTCATTTCCAGCAGAAAAGAGAGCTCTTCATCGCGTCCGTGCCCCGACAAGTCCTCCATCATGCTGTCGTACTGGTGAAAACCCGCAGCCGTGCCATCCGAGGGATGAAAGTGAAAATAGCTGTCAAAGAAGAAATCCACGGTCCCGTTGTATTCGAATTCCATCACTTGCTCCGGGCTGAGATTTCCCTGCGGGGGATTCTGGGCTGAACACACTGCGAACGGAAACAGCATCGACAGCAGCAGCGCTGCGGCGTACTTCATCGGCAGTAGTCCTTTCCTTTGCGCAAACTGTTTATGGTACCGCATGGAATGTCCCGGGCGGCGCGGATCGGCGCGGACACAGGTTCGATGGGACGGGTCCGGTAGGGGGGCAGAGACCAAGGTACAATTTCGCCGAGGAGCGATTTATGTCACTCGATTCCAACGTCCGCGACCTGCTGTCACGCCCCAACTTCGCACATGTTGCAACCCTCATGCCTGATGGTTCTCCCAACGTCACGCCCGTGTGGATCGGGGTGCAGGGCGACCGACTCCTGATCGGCAGCGGAGAAGGCAGCCTCAAGGTAAAGAACCTGCGGCGCGATCCGCGCCTCGCCATCTCGGTCGTCGATTTTCACAATCCTTACGAGGAGGTCCAGATACGCGGGCGCGTCGTCGAGTTCCGCGACGATTCGAAGTTCGACCATCATGGATGAAATCTCGCGCAAGTACACGGGAAAAGATTTTCCCTGGCGAGACCCGGCAGGACGTGTGGCGCTGATCATTGAGGTAGAGAAGGCGCGCTACACCAAGCTGCCCTTCGAACACACGCCAGCGGCGTAGACGTTCTGCAGCCTGACTGCGAGCTTCGTCCGGATGACAAGATCTTCATCTTGAGCGGGGCCGAGACTTCGCCCGCCGCGATTTCGGCACCTTGCCGATGCGTGGATCGCCGCCAAGCACGAGTTCACATGCGTGCAGCGCGGCTTCTTCGAAATCCGGCGCATCGGCGGGAAGCACCTGCCAACCCGTTACGTCCTTGCCGAACACCGCGATCGATCGCATGTTAGGAAATTCGCGGCGCAGCGACTCGTGGTGTTCCTGCGTCGTCGCCAGCCACACTCCGTTGTCGGGCGACGCTCCATCCTTTTCGCGCAGCACCAGCACAATTTTGTCCTCCACATAGACGGCCAGGCAACCAAACATAGGATTGGTGCGAGGCTCCAATTCGGCGAGGGCGTCGAGCACGAATTCGTAAGGCGGGGCTTTGCGCCGCTTGGGCGCGAAGAGTGGATCGTCGAGCGGTGGAGGCTGGTTTTTGCGGCGTGCTGTCGGCATGGAGCTATTGTAGGATGCGTATCACACAAAAACTCGCGATCACGGAAGTTCTCTAACAGATGATTGCGGCCGCTCGTCGCGGTAAAATTCAACAAAAGCACATCCTGGCGCGACGACGATAGGGAATCGCCCGGATCGCATCTAGCGAGGACGCCACATGTCACCGACAAGCCGCCGCAAGGCACTTAAGCAGATGCTCGGCGCCGCCGCTGCGCTGGCCATCGCGCCGCGCCTGCCTGCATTTGCTTCACCGGCGCCGCCCCAACGCGAAATGCCCACTGGCCCCCAGCACAAAGAAATGGCTGAGATCGGCCAGAAATTCATGCAACAGTTCTTCGCGCCCGCGCTGTCCGTCGCCATCGTCCGCAACGGCCGATTCGTCTTCGAGCGCCCCTTCGGCATGGCTGACAAACAGGTTCAGTTGCAAACTTCGCCAACGACCTTGTTCCGCATTGCCAGTGTCACCAAGCCCATCACCTCGGTGGCCATTTTCACCCTGGTCGAGCAGGGCAAGCTCAATGTCTCGGACAAAGTCTTCGGCCCCAGCGGCGTGCTCGGCAATACCTATGGCAAGCCACCCTACAAGCAATACGTCACCGACATCACCGTCGATGACCTGCTCACTCACACCTGCGGAGGCTGGCCCAATGACTCCACGGATCCCATGTTTCGCTTCAAGTCGTGGGACCAGGCAAAGCTGATCGCATGGACGCTGGAGAATCTGCCCTTGACCTATCCCCCGGGACAGCACTGGGCTTACTCCAATTTCGGATATTGCGTGCTGGGGCGCGTGATCGAGAAAGTCACCGGGCAACCCTATAAAGATTACGTACAGCAGGCGGTGCTTTCTCCGTGCGGCATCACCGACATGCAGATTGCCGGAAACACTTTGAAGCAGCGCGCTTCGAACGAGGCGATGTACCTCGGACAATTCGGTGAGAACCCCTATGACATGAACGTTACCCGCATGGACTCGCACGGCGGATGGATCGCCAATCCTTCCGACCTGGCTCGTTTCTGCTCCCATGTCGGCGGAATGCCCGGCATCCCCAGCATCCTGAAGCCGGAAACCATCGCGATCATGACCACACCCGCCGCAGCCTATCCGGCCTCTTCTCCCGCCAAGTACGCGCGCGGCTGGATGGTGCGCGACAATGGCAAAGGCAACTGGTGGCATGCCGGCAGCCTGCCCGGCACCACCAGCGTCATGGTTCGTACCTCCAACGGTATGTGCTGGGGTGCGCTCACCAATACCCGAACTCAACCTTCCGACACCATCAACACCGCCCTCGATCAGATGGTGTGGAATATGGTCAAAGTGCCCGGATGGGCGAGCTAATACAACAAAGGGAGCCTTCCGTGAGGAATCGACTGGTTCGTCTCTTATTAAGTCTGTCATTTGCGCTTCTTCTCACCAGTGCCGCCTCGGCGCAGCAACCACTGCCACACGAGCAGGCGCCAGTGAACGTGACCGGACACTGGGTGATTGAGGCGAAGAACTGGAACGGTGACTTTGACACCAAGACCGTTGACCTGCAACAAAATGGCAACGCGATAACCGGCCACTTCAAGGGACCGAATCAGTCGGGCGGACTGGATGGAAGCGTGAATGGCCACCACATCGTCTTCCGCACCAAAACCAAGCATCCGCTCACGTTTCGCGGACAAGTAGAAGGCGACACCATGCAGGGAAACTTTCACGTGATGGGCAAAGAGGGAGAGTTCCACGCTGAACGCACGGCCGCGAAGTAGGTTGCACGCAGGCGAGCCCGCGGAACTGGAACGGACCGCCCGCGTGTCTTTTCCTGCCGCGCAGACTGCCCCACAATTCGCATACAGGAGAGACGCCGGATCCCCGCCGCTGTACCGTTGACAAGCGTTAAGCCACAGGCTACAGTGCATTTAAGTGGAAATACGGAATTTCCTCCATAAGGGCCTGCAACGGCTCTATCGGGACGGCAGCCCCAAGGGCGTTCCTCCGGATTCGGCGGATAAGCTCACAAAGATGCTGGCCTTTCTCGACAATATGCAGGACCCATCGGAATTGAGTGCTCTTCCGTCATGGAAGGCCCATGCCTTGACGGGCGACCGCAAAGGAACGTGGAGCCTCTCGGTCACCCGCAACCGGCGTTTAACTTTCTATATTGAGACCACAAAGTGTGAAATCTGCGACGTGAGTCTCGAGGATTACCACTAGGAACTAAGGAGTGCCGCTATGCCCATGAAGAACCCACCGCACCCCGGAGACTTCATACGAACCGAGATCATCAGCCCAGCTGGCCTGTCGGTGACGGCTGCTGCACAAGCGCTGCGGGTTTCCCGCCCTGCATTGTCCAGTTTGCTGAACGGCAAGGCCAGCCTCTCCGGAGATATGGCACTCCGCATCGAAAAGGCTTTCGGAGTGAGGATGGATACGCTTATGCGGATGCAGGCGGCCTTTGACATCGCCCAGACCCGCAAGCGCGAAAAACAGATTCACGTGCGACGTGTGCGCCTGCCAGCCCGCGCCGCTTAACTTGGATGATTCATCATCGGGGCCTTCATGATCCCGTCATGCGAAGCGGAGTGGCGCAAATAGGCGGCCGTCGGGCTAGAAGTGGGTGCAGTTGCTCCAACCCATACCCCGATACCTAGCCCGCCCCCGTCCGACCGATTGCTCAGGTTACTTTCGTTTTCCTAACCTCACGATTTCTCTGGCAACCCGCGGGCCGCCGGTCTACACCTCATACAGGGGACGGGATTTGTGTCTCTTGCCCTTCCACGCCAAGGCGCGGACTGAAAAGCTCTTTGAAATCGGCAAAACAAAAGGCAGGATCGACGCCGCCTTTACCTCCTGATTCCGGTGTTCGGTCATGGTGAGATGGTCTTGGGCAAGACCTGGTTTTTAAGCGGCAATTCTTACTTCAGCGAACAATTGGCGAAGCTGGTGCAAGCTAACTCCAACGGGCAGACTTGGATACGTATAACATACATATTTATGAACGACATGCGAACAATTTCCTCCCAAACCATTGATTCTAAACAGTCGTGATGTTTGTTTTTTCGTACGCCGTCGCATTGCCACAAGCAAGTTCCGTTTCGCTAAGCAGGGCTAATTTTTCAGGATCGGGAGATTGGGCTAGACGCAAACACCCTAAGAAACCGCAACCTGGTCCCCGGCCAACTGTTCCAGCAGCGCTTTCAGGCGAGTGAGGATCGGCTCGGGTTGCTTCTCTTTCAGCGTGAACTTCAGGATTCCTGCCGGGGTAAATTGGCTTCCTGGCTCGCCATGGACAAAGCGCGCCAGCCGCTCGGGATCGACCGTGGCATTTTCGTTGAAACGAATGCTTATGGCCTCACGGCGGCGCTCGATTTGCGCCACTCCCACGCGCTGCGAGAGCAGCTTCAGCGCGGCGTAGTCCAGCAAGTTGCGCACCGGTGGCGGAGGCGTGCCGTAACGATCGCCCAACTCACCGGCAACGTCGAACAGCTGCGCATCGGTCTCCACACCGGCGACGCGCTTGTACATCCGAAGGCGCTGGTTTTCTTCCTTGATGTAGTCGGCGGGAATGCGGATGTTGAGCCCGAGATTGAGTTGCGTCTCGGGCGTGTCGGGCTCCAACTCGCCTTTGAGCTCGCGCACCGTGCGCTCCAGCATGCTGGTGTAGAGTTCGAAGCCGACGGCCTCGATGTGTCCGCTCTGCTGGCCGCCCAGCAGATTGCCGGCGCCGCGCAGTTCGAGGTCGAGGGCCGCAATCTTGAAGCCCGCACCCAGGTCGCTGAATTCTTTGAGTGCAGCCAGCCGTCGGCGCGCCAGGTCGTTCAGCTCGCGGTCCGGAGGAATCAGTAGGTAGGCATAGGCGCGGCGGTCAGAGCGGCCCACGCGTCCGCGCAACTGATACAGCTCCGACAGGCCGTGGCGGTCGGCGCGATTGATGATGATGGTGTTGCACAGCGGAATGTCGAGCCCGTTCTCGATGATGGTGGTGGCTACCAGGATGTCGGCTTCATGCCGCATAAACGCAAGCATGACGCGCTCCAGTTCGCTCTCACCCATCTGCCCGTGACCGACAAGGATGCGCGCCTTGGGCACCATCTCCCGGATCTTCTCCGAGATTTCGTAGATGCTCTCGACGCGGTTGTGGACGAAATATACCTGGCCGCCGCGCTCCAGCTCTTTCTCGATGGACGAGCGAATTAGCTTCTCGTCCCATGCGGCCACGACAGTCTGGATGGCCATGCGGTCTTTAGGCGGGGTCTCGATCACGCTCATGTCGCGCAGGCCGAGCAGTGACATATGTAGCGTGCGCGGAATCGGCGTTGCCGACATGGTGAGTACGTCCACCTCTTTGCGAAGCTGCTTGAGCCGTTCTTTGTGGCGCACGCCGAAACGCTGCTCCTCATCGACTGTGACCAGGCCGAGATTGCTGAACTTCACGTCTTTCGAGAGCAGGCGGTGGGTTCCGATAACGATGTCCAGCTCGCCCACTTCCAGCTTTGCCAGCGTTTCCTTCTGCTGCTTCGGAGTGCGAAAGCGGCTGAGCATGTCGATCTTGAGAGGGAACGCCGCGAAGCGCTGGCGGAAGGTGTTGTAGTGCTGAAAGGCGAGCACCGTGGTGGGAGCGAGCACCGCGACCTGGCGGCCGTCCTGCACCGCCTTGAATGCGGCCCGCATGGCGACCTCGGTCTTGCCGTAGCCGACATCGCCGCACAGCAGGCGGTCCATTGGAGTGGAAGCCTCCATGTCATGCTTGACGTCGATGATCGCGTTCATCTGGTCTTCGGTCTCGCTGAACGCGAAGGCGTCTTCGAATTCACGCTGCCATTGGCTGTCTGCGGCAAAGGCGTGTCCCTGGGCGGTCTTACGGACGGCGTAAAGCTTGAGCAGCTCTTCAGCCATGTCCTTCATGGCCTTCTTGACGCGCGACTTGGTCTTCTGCCACTGCGCAGTGCCGAGACGATTCAGAACCGGCTTTACGCCCTCTGAGGAGCGATACTTTTGCACCAGATCGAGGCGGGTGAGCGGGACGTACAACCTCGCGCCCTCGGCGTACTCCAGCACCATGAATTCCGCGGGGCTGCCATCTTCCTGAGGGACCTCTTTCAGCCCCTGGTACTGCCCGATGCCGTGCTCGACGTGGACCACGTAGTCGCCGACCGCAAGATCGCGGAAGTCAGAGAGAAATGCCGATACTTTCGACTTCTGGCGTTGCGGACGGCCAATCGAGACCTCGGGTTCATCGAACAGGTCGCGCGATCCGAAGAGGACCAAGTCTGCGTCGGGAAAGACGACGCCTTCGGGCACATAGGCCTTTACGATGGTTGTGGCGGCCATATCTTCGGTAAAGTACGTGGACTCGTCGACGTACACCTCCTGGCCGGGCTTAGGAGTGCGGCTGCCGATGCGAAATGACAGGTTGTATTCGTTGAAGACATCGGCCAGTCGCTCGACTTCGCCGGTGCTGGCGACCGCGAACAACACGTGCTTGCCGTCGTGCGTCAGCTTGGCGACCTCTTCGGTCATGGCCGCTACCGAACCGTGAAAGCGAGCAGTCGGCTGGGTCTGCAGAACGATGTGTTCGTCATCCGTCGAGTCTTCGATACCGAGTTGCTCGATTGCGATAGTCGGCAACTTTCGCAGGGCTTCGTGCCACCGCTCAGGATCGAGGTACAAGATCTTCCGGGCGCACCAGATTGCCGATGAGGCTGCGTTCGTGCGCCTCGGTGAGCTTCGTCCACCAAGTGTCCCGTGCCTCGGTCAGCAGATCGGGTTCGTCGAGAACAATTGTCGCTCCAGGGAGCAGGTCGAAGAAACTGCGATCGGCTCCTGCGACGGGAGCATAAAGTTCCCAGCCCGGAAAGACACTCATCCCGGTTGAGCGCACAGCTTCCTCGATCGAACTCGTCGTCTCCTTCGAGGCGATGTCCGGAGAGACGCGCATTAATGGCCGCGAGAGTGTTTTCGTCCACCGGCGTTTCTGTCAGCGGAAGTAAGACCGCTTCTTCCGTGGCCGCGGCTGAGCGCTGGGTTGCGGGATCGAACTTGCGAATCGATTCGACTTCATCGCCAAAGAGCTCGATACGCACGGGACGCTCAGACTCAGGTGGATATACGTCGAGCAGTCCTCCACGATGCGCGAACTCACCCGGCATCTCGACCACGTCCACCTGGCTGTATCCGGTCAGGCGTAGCTGCTCGACCAGGCGCTCGGGATCATTCATCTCTCCGCGCCGGACGATGCGCGCCAGGTCGGCATAAAACGACGCCTCGCGGTAGCGCATGCTGGCCGCCGAGAATGGCGTGATCACCACATTGGCCGCTCCGGTCGCAACCTTCCACAGCGCTGTCGCGCGCTCTTCCTGGATCTCCGGATGCGGGGATTGGTTGTCGAAAGGAAGCACGTCGTAGGCGGGCAGGCCGATGACGGACTCGGGAGAGACCATTCCGGTTAACTCCGCAAGTGAGCGAACCACCGGCAGAAGTTCGTCCACGGCGCGGTTGTCGCTCACGATGACAACGAGCGGGCGTGTGGTCGCGCGATGTAACAGAGAATAGAAGAGGGCCTTGCCGGTAGGAGTGAGGCCAGAAACACGAGTCCGCCCCGCGCCAGCCTTTACCCGGGCTATGGCACGCAGAAACGCAGGAGACTTTTCCACGTCCGCAAAAATCTCGCGGACGAACGGGAGGATCACGTTATCGATTCTAACAGCGATGGGGAAGCGGCGGCTCAGAATTCGAGGTGCAGCCGCAATCCCGGCACGCTGACGGGACCGCGGTCGCGGTTATAGCCAGGGTTGTTGATGTGCTGGTAATCGACGGCGAAGATACAATCCTCGCCAGGCGTGAACCGTATAGAAGGCTTCCTCTATGGTTTCGCGTCCGTAGTTCAGCCCGCCGTCTCCCAGAAGAAACCCCAATCCTCCATCCGCCAGATAGGTTTGATGGTAGGCGCCGATTCCGTTCGACAAGAAGGTTGCGCCCACGCGATCGAGACTGCGATGCCAGCGTGTTCCCTTGGCATAAACGCCCAACTGAAGGATACTTTCGGCCTCGGTATAACAGAACGACTCGTACTTGCTGTCAGCCCATCCCCAGCGCCCGAAGGCCCACACGTCACTCGACACCTCCTGCTGGAAGTTGACGCCGAAGCCATATTTGACGGTCCCCTGCTTGCGAGTCGCGATGATGTTGGGTGGCTGCGTGGGGTCGGCAAGGTAATCGTCAATCGCCTCGCGGTAGCTGCCCATGTTGCCGTGGTTCACGTAATTCAGAAAACGGACAGTGGTGTCCTTGCCCTTGAGTAGCTTGTAGCGAAGCTCCAACTCGATGTTTTCGGCACGTGCGCGAGCAACATCAGCGTCGAGGTCGGGCCCATTGGCCACTTTCGGCATGAGAGCTTCCGCAAAACGCAGGCCCCAGTTGCGATCTTCATAATCCAGAATTGCGCCCACCGTGTAACCCCGAGTATCGGCGGCATAGTCATATGCGCCGTTGTTAGCGCCGGTCCAGTTCAGAAATTGGTAATGGCTGTCGGATCCTCCGATGTTGTTGTCGAAGAAGTCGGCCATCGAGAACTTGCCAAAGCGAATCTCCAACCGACGCGCGGGAACCTGAGTCGCAAGGGTGAGGGGCCCACGCGGAATTTCCACCTTGTCCTTGGAAAATGGAATGATCTGCTGGAACATCAATCGGGCAATATAAGGAGCGGTGCCGACTTGAGGGTTACGTACGACATCCAGATTGGTGAACCCGGCCAACCCCAAGGCGCCGCTGATGCCTCCCCATCCGGCCTCTTCGACGTCGAGATAAAGGATCGAATTGGGCGTGAACTCGTATCCAGTGAAAAGCGTCAGGACACGCGACGTGGCATGTTCGGAATAGTCCTTCAGGCTGTTGGGCCCACTGTATGCGGCGTAGAAATCTCCGTGGGCCTGAAAGACGAAGTTCGCCTGCCCGGAGACCCACCACTTCGCGGTGTCGGAGTGCTCAAAGAAAGTATCAGGCGTAGCGGGCGCGGGTGGTGGAGTAGAGTCCGCAGGCCCATCTTGCGACCAAGAAGCGACGGCCAGAGAGGCGAAGCACACCACCGTGCCGAGAATGCGGATTGTCCGCATGCGCCGATGATCATTGGCCCTCGCCCGTGAATCATGTCGGGTTGGGTCGGTCCGTATCACGAAGTTCCGTCTGTATTCACCGCGCACATGCCAGCCTGGTCCTGAAGGTGCGGGAATCTTTCCAGTTTCACACGGCCTTGTTACAGGATGGTTACGACCTCGGCTCAAGATCCGTGTGTCTTTTTCAATTGCATCGTCCCAGTTTCTTATAGCATACTGGGGTAGGGTATAGGCAAGGGTCATGGTGAAGAAAATCGTGCATCGCGATCGCGACAGGCAGCTCAGCCGGGTAAAGAAAATCCGCGGCCAGATCGAGGCCGTGGAGCGCGCGTTGTCCAATGAAGAAGAGGAATGTGCCGACACATTGCAGCTGCTCGCGGCCTGCCGCGGAGCTATCAATGGTCTGATGGCCGAAGTGATGGAGGAGCATATCCGCGAACACCTGGGTGGCGGGCGCGCGTCGGAAGAGGTCACGAATGACCTGCTGGCTATTGTTCGGGCCTATTTGAAGTAGCCAACGGCGCCCCGAGAAGAAGGCCAATCTACACTGCTGTCTTGACACCAATTTTGACCAGCCACCAATTTATGGGATAGGCGGTAAAGAAGGCGCACGGGACTGCTGCGACGAAGCTACTTTCAAGGCATTCTGCTGAAGTGGCGACCCGGTGCGCCTGAATTGACAGGGCGGAACGCCAACTCTAATATGAATGGAGGGCTGGACGCGGTCACGTCCGGCCTTTCGTATGACCGCCATCGCCCCTTGAGGATAGCGTCATAGATTTCCTGCCTTGATGCGGCACGAGGTGTCGCTCCCGACCGTTGGCGGTGTAGCTCAGGTGGTTAGAGCGACGGTCTCATAATCCGTAGGTCGTAGGTTCGAGTCCTACCGCCGCCACCAAATCAAACCTAATGCGAAGACGTAGTCTGGCCGGCTTCCGCCTGGACGGTCTTAGTGGTCTCCGCCTGGTTGATCTTCGACTTCACAGGCAGCGCACAAGCCGCTGGGGGATTGGTCATCTGCTTAGCGAAGACTCGGTAACTCGGGCGACCCGGCTGTAACGTGGACCAATATCCGGAGCGGGAGAGCAGGGGCTTGTGCTGGACGATAATTTGATTCGCCAGAATCGTCACGCCACACTCGAGATTGTTTTTGGGCCGGAGAATTGTCCGATTGGGATCGTTCGGCTTCAGGGTACGATCGGCATGCCAATCGAAGTCGCAGCCATAACGCTTCTGGTCTGCGTAGGTGAGTTGTAGTAGTCCTTCCGTACGACCGGACATCCCACTCACTTCGTCACGCGTCGCAACCTCTGGCTCAGTATGGTGGGCGCGGGTTTTGGGGTCGAGGCCGGCCTCAGCACCAGCAAGAGCCTGGAAGAAGTATGCCCAAAAGACGCGTTTGTCGGTTTCGCTCATATCGTAAAACCGGGGACAAAAACGACGCACGTCCCGAGGCACTTGCGACGAGAGCATTTCTTTGGGAATTGCCTGCTCGATGATCTGGTCCCACTCCGGATTCCAGGGTTTGTCGCCCAACTCGACCTTTTTCTTGTCGATTGGGGTGGGAGGGGCAGGTTTGGTGGTTTGCGCCTGCAGAACCATGGTCAGAGAGAGCACGGTGAACAACAATAGGGCGCGCATTGTCTGTGCCACGAGTTGTTTCATGCTTTGTTCCAATCCCGGGAAATGAGGCACGTTGCGAGTCGCCTCCCGCTGGTTTTATTGGCGAAAAGTGCCACCGGGTGCCAATCAATATCCGAGCTAAATCTTCACAGGCGCAAATATTGTGTCTTTCGACGTGTGGCAGAGGAGAAATACTGCGAACTTAATCAAGAAGGGTCGCAGGCATTTGCTGCGGCCCTTTCTGCTCTCTATCGTTGGTTAAAGTTCGTTACTTGCCTGTCGATTCCCGTTCGGCCTTCACGTCGATCTCATTCACCACTTGCTTGACATTCGGTATGTTCTTTGCAAGTTTTTGAGCTTCCTGTCTTTCCGCCGTCGTTCCCACAGTGCCTTTCAGCACGAGAGTGCCGTTCTTAGCGTTGTAAGAAATGTGCTGGTCGTCCAAGTTCTTGTGCGCCTTCAGGGCCGCCTTGTAATTGTTCTCGATGCCGTCATCGAGGCTGGAGCTAACAGCCTTGGCCTGGCTCTCTTGTCCGACCGGGCGAACACCAATTTCGTTCGAGACAGTGTATCCAGGAGCAGCTTGCTGGGCGACGGTTTCCGCTTGGGTCTTCTGATCTTCGGATTCAACATCACCCGAGAGGGTCAAGACACCCTTCTCACGATCCTGAGCGACGGATACGACTCCAAGCCCGTTGCGGGTCATGGCACTATCAACGGCTGCTTTTACGTCAGCGTGTTCGGCCTTTCGATTGCACCCGACGGCGAAAACGAATATTAGGGATGCGGTTGCAACTGCGAGTGACATGCGCGACATTCTCGAAACTCGATGAGCCAATGTAGCCTCCTATGGAACCCATGCGGGTTGATTGAAAATCAGGCGGAGTGGGCACTTCGATCGTAGTTAAATCAGGAAGCAAAGCACTCGCACTGCCTCCGCCACTCACAACATAGATCGATCGCGACGACAGCAATAGCGGAAGAAGACCGTAATTTATTTACAGGTATTCCTTAGATCCCCCGCCCGGTCAAGTGGACATTAGTGAATGCAGCGCACGGTTCTCGTTACGACGACCGCATCCTTCGAGCTGTCCCTACGTGTGTTATGTGGGACGGCTACGGGGACCACCCGATTCGTCCAGCGCAGCACGAGGGGTAACCTCGGTTCAGAGTTGCTTAGCACGCGACCTTCGAAGACTTGGCTGGACTATTTCTACCAGTACGGCGTCATGGCCTTCGATAGAGTTGCAACATGGCGTTTGCGAGGCTCGATGAGAACTAAAAACAACGGCGAGAAGATCCGTTACGCGGTAGTGGGGTTGGGATACATCTCTCAGATCGCCGTACTACCTGCCTTCGGACACGCCCGGGCGAATTCAACGGTCACCGCGCTGGTTTCGGGTGATCCTGCAAAGCTCAAGGTTCTATCCAAGAAATACCGAATCAAACATACCTATTCTTACGAACAATACTCAGACTGCCTCGCCAGCGGCGAAATCGACGCCGTATATATCGCGCTACCGAACCACATGCATCGTGCATACGCAGAAGCAGCCGCGCGCGCTGGAATACACGTGCTGTGCGAAAAGCCCATGGCCCTGGATGAATCCGACTGTGAAGCCATGAACGCCGAAGCGGAGAAATCCCACGTAAAACTTATGATCGGGTACCGCCTGCATTTCGAGCGCGGCAATCTGCAGGCAATTAAATGGGTGGAGTCCGGCAAGATCGGCGAACCCAAGATATTTAATTCTGTTTTCTCACAACAAGTGAAACCGGGCAATTCCCGTCTGAAGGGAGACGTGGGTGGCGGCCCCGTCTATGACCTAGGGGTTTATTGCATTAACGCTGCGCGCTACTTATTCAAGGCTGAACCTGAGGAAGTCATGGCGTGGAACGTCGGAGGCGATGGCCCGCGATTTAAGGAAGTTCCCGCCGCGACGACCGCGGTGCTACGGTTTCCCGGAAACCGGATTGCGACTTTTACCTGCAGTTTTGGCGCATACGACCGTTCGGTTTTCGAAATCATCGGAAGCAAGGGCCTGGTGAAGATGGATCCTGCCTACGAGATGGCTGGCACCCTGAAGGCAGAGCTGACTACCGGACGCCGAACCCGCGTGAGGACGTTCAAGAAGAGTGACCAATTTGCGCCAGAGCTCCTCTACTTCTCCGATTGCATCCTGAAAAACCGGGAGCCAGAGCCCTCAGGTCGCGAAGGTCTGGCAGACGTGAGAATCATTCGGGCGATCTTGCAGGCAGCGGACACGAACCGAGCGGTCAGCGTCACGAAGACCGAGATTGTGGCGCGTCCGGGCTTGAGCCAGGCGATTGCCAAACCGGCATTGACGGAGACTCCGCGACTGGTCAAAGCCGAGTCTCCGGCGGCATAACACACGTGGGTTCGAGAGCTCTTCAAGTGTTCGTTTCAGAAATCGACATCACAGATCAGTACGGAAAACTTCAGGAGGGGGATAACAGAATGGCGAAATACGGAAAAGCGGCCGGTAAAAGTGTAGAGAGTGCAATGCACCGCGAAAAGAAGGGGGCCCTCAAGTCCGGCAAGGGCGGCAAGGGAGGAACCGTTACCAGCAAGAAACAGGCTATTGCCATTGGCCTCTCAGAAGCCCGTAAGAAGGGTGCGAAAGTTCCCAAGAAGAAGGCCAGCTAGTTTCCATACTTTTTTAATTTCGCGAGCAGGCCCGACCCACACCAACATCACGGATCTCTGAACTGGGACGTCGGGCCTCTTTGCTGTCCCAATGGTGATTGATTTCATCGCCAGCATTTGAGGAATTATGTGTTGACTCAGCGCCAATCCAGCTCAGACATCTCACGACTCCTGGCCCTCGTAGCCGGAGTGGTAGCAGTCGCGACGTTGTATTTCGCCAGAGCTGTACTGGTTCCATTTGCGCTGGCCATGCTGTTCAGTTTTCTTCTCACTCCGCTTGTGAGAGTACTGGAACGGCTTCGACTGCCGAGAGTACCGGCCGTACTACTGGTAGTCGTGCTGGCTATGGCAAGCGCGGTCTTCGTCGCAGTCAAGGTCACCGACCAACTGGTCGAGGTAACTACCGAATTTCCGACTTATCGAACCAACTTTGAAAAGAAGATTGCCTCGCTGCATAACAGCAGCAAGACTGGCGTCCTGAAGGCCTCGGAGGAAGTGAGTGAACTCGCCACAGAGATGGTTGAAATTCTACCGGGCACAGCGCCAACAGCCAGCCAGCCGAATCGCCGATTAGTCTCCGAATCCAGATCAGGCAAGCCAGTCGAAGTGCAGGTGGTTCCTGCGCCAGGCGGCTCGTGGGAGTCGTGGCTGATGGTGCTCACTCCAGTTGGCGCCGCTGGAGTTGTACTGGTCTTTACAGTTTTCATCATGCTTCGGGTTGAAGACCTGCGGAACCGCTTTATCCGTCTGGTGGGTCACAATCACCTAACCCTGACGACCCAAGCCATTGATGACGCGAGCGACCGAATAGGCAAATACCTGCTGCTGCAGCTGATGGTCAATGTTTCGTACGGAATTGTGATTGGAACAGGTCTGCATTTCATTGGCCTCCCGAATGCGATTTTATGGGGCGCAATTGCTGCGGCATGCCGATTCCTCCCCTATGTCGGGACACCCATCGCTGCTTTTATGCCCATCGTCCTGTCGCTTGCAGTTTTCGACGGATGGACGCGTTCATTCGAGATCATGGGACTCTATCTCGTTACTGAGATTGTCGTCGCCAACTTTGTCGAACCAATGCTCTACGGCGCCAATACGGGCATGTCTTCACTCGCGATTCTGGTGGCGGCTATTTTCTGGACGCTACTGTGGGGCCCGATAGGACTGGTGCTCTCCACGCCGTTGACGTTGTGCCTGGTGGTTCTGGGCCGGCACGTTCCACAAATGGAGTTTCTGCATGTTTTGCTGGGCGATGAGCCAGTGCTGGATCCCGAAATGCATTTTTATCAGCGACTGCTGGCGTCCGATCTAGGTGAGGCGAGACGGGTTCTGGAGACAAATCTACAGGAAATGCATTTGCAGGAGGTTTATGACTCCGTCGTAATTCCGGCACTCGGCATGGTGCAGCGGGACCGGCAGCAAAACGATCTTGACCAGAGCTTCGCAGACTCCATTGTTCAAAACACACGCGAACTCGTTGAAGAACTGAACGAGGAGTACACCGGCCCTCAGACCCTTCCGCCAGACACATCACACGAGCCTCCGTTTGGGACGAAACGAACAACCTCGCGTTCCCCCAGCATCATCTGCGTGCCCGCCAAGACCGGAGCGGACGAGACCATTGGATCCATGCTTGTGCAACTGATGGAACGTGAGGGTGAATCGGCGCAGTGCATGTCACTGGGCACAACCGCAGAGATGATCGACCAACTGGTCGATAGCAAACCTCATGTGGTGATTGTCTCGTCGCTGCAACCCTTTGCCCTGACCCACGCCCGGAAGCTTTACTCGCAGATTCGAACTCGGCTGCCTGAAGCAAACGTCATGGTTGGTTTGTGGAACTTTCAGGGCGCGATCGAAAGTGTCCTGGCGCGCTTTGGACCCGATGCACAAGGACTGATTGTCACGACCCTTGCGGCCGCGATAGAGAAACTCGGCTCTTTGAAAGACACCAGCCCAGTCCTGCAGGAGCCCGGTGCCATCGCATTGCGCTGATGCGTGTGAGGGCGGAGAACATTACTGTGACCGTAAAAGTAGCCAAATCAAAAGCAGAGGCCCACGCTTCCGGCGCAGCCATCTCGACCCGCACGGAGCAGAAGCAGGTCGAGGAGCGGCTGGCGATCGGCGCCAATGTGGTCTATGAGACCATCCGGCGCCAGGGGGAGGAGGAACTGCGCCGACCGCCATCGGCACTGGCATGGTCGGCACTGGCAGCGGGTCTGTCAATGGGCTTTTCTTTTATTGCTGAAGGATTGCTGATGGCCCACTTGCCCGACACACCGTGGCGTCTCTTGGTCTCGAAACTGGGTTATTGCGTCGGTTTCCTAATTGTGATTCTGGGAAGGCAGCAGCTCTTCACGGAAAATACGCTTACCGTGATTCTGCCGCTGCTCGTGCGCAAGGACGCAGCGACGCTGCTTCGGGTGCTACGCCTGTGGGGAACCGTGCTGAGCGCAAACCTGGTGGGGACCTTCCTGCTGGCCTTCTGCCTGGCTCGAATTGTGGTGTTCGACCCCCAGACTCAAGCTGCGTTGACGGAAATCGGGCGAGCTCATTTCGGCGCCAGCTTCGGGATTGTGATTGTGCGGGCCATCTTCGCAGGATGGCTGATTGCGTTGATGGTTTGGCTGCTTCCCGGGGCCGAGTCCGCACGAGTGAGCATCATCATCATCATTACCTATCTCGTGGGGCTGGCGGGATTCAATCACATTGTCGCCGGCTCCACGACCGCCCTGTTCGTGGTTGTCATGAAATCGGTTTCCTGGTCGACTTATTTTGCGCAGTTCTTTGTTCCGACCTTGCTCGGCAACATCATCGGAGGAGTATCTCTGGTTGCCGCACTAGGACACGCGCAGGTTGTGGGCGGAAAAGACGAATAGAAGCGGTATTATCGCCGTCAGGCCACAAGTTTGGCCTGCCAGCGTTACCAGCCGAATAGCCTTCGCACTACCTACTTCCAGACGCTGATGCACCCACTCTCATCGCGCTCGCCGTTCCACGGAACTCGCCTTTGCGCTTTCCTTACAAATACGTGCATAAACAGCCGCTCCTACGGGGTTGACCGGATAGGACAATGTCGGCAGGGTTGCTAACCTGCCTTCACGGTACGGAAAAGCCGTATCGATTTGAAGTTCTAGTCAGGCAGGCGAAAGGAGCCAACATGCTTTGGACAATTTTCGTGATTCTTCTGGTTCTGTGGCTGCTGGGAGTAGTGACCTCCTACACCTTGGGAGGATTCATTCACATACTGCTCCTTCTGGCGCTGATAACCCTCATATTCAACCTGGTGAGTGGACGCCGAACTGCGGTATAGCCGCGGGCCAACACGGCCGCCGTCCGACGTTCGAATGGAGATATGCCATGAACAAGTTGCTTAAGGTATTGCTTGGAACCGGTTTGTATTTGCTTGACCAGTCCGATCGTGCAACCAAAAATGTGCGTGCCCAGGCAGCAGAACGCATGGACGACCTTCGTGAGGCGGCGCAAGACAAGTATGAAACCGCATCCGATCGTGTCGCACGTGCGGCAAGCGCTTTATACGAAGACAATGAAAGCCACGCCATTCGGAACTCTCTGGGATTCATTGCCGGACTGGGAATCGGTGCCGCTGTGGCCCTCCTTTTCGCCCCGGCGACTGGGGATGAGACCCGTGCCGTATTGAGCGACAGGGCTCAGGAATTGGGCAACAATGTACGGAAGTCCTTTTCTCGTCGTGATTACGCCCCGAGCGGAGCTGGCGATTAGCCAGCTTCCTTATTTAGCATTTAGCACCCTTCGATGAACCCCGCAACTGCGCCACGCGTCCTGCGCTGCTTCCACCTCTTATGTCCCCGTGGTAACGAAAGACCGCACAGCCTAGGGGACGTTGAGAGGCAGTTGAGAGGCAAAGGAGAGATCATGACAGTTCGCTTCCGGAATTTGCTGTGTTTCGCAACCCTTGTCTTGGCAATGTGTAGCGTTTCTCATGCACAGCTGGCAGTGTCGGTCTCGTTTGGACCGCCTCCCTTGCCGGTTTATACACAGCCTCTGTGCCCCGGCGACGGTTACATCTGGACTCCCGGCTATTGGGCTTACGACAATGACTTCGACGACTATTACTGGGTGCCTGGTACCTGGGTGTTGGCTCCAACGGTCGGCTACTTGTGGACGCCTGGCTGGTGGGGTTGGGAAGGTGGGGGATATATATTCCATCAGGGCTTTTGGGGGCCGCAAGTCGGCTTCTACGGCGGAATCAACTATGGCTATGGGTACTTCGGCCAAGGCTACCAAGGTGGCCGCTGGGACAATGGACGGTTCTTTTATAACCGGTCCGTTAACAATGTAAACGTCACCAATATCCACAATGTGTACAACACAACGGTAATCAACAATCCGGCGCCGCGGGGCGCCAGCTTCAACGGTGGTAATGGTGGCACGACGGCGCGGCCAACTGCCCGAGATGAGGCCGCTATGCGCGAGAGGCATGTCCCGCCGGTAGCTGCCCAGACGCAACATATCCAGGCTGCCCGCTCCGATCAGCAACTCCGTGCTTCTGTGAACCACGGCAAGCCGCCGATCGCGGCTACTCCAAAAGCGGGAGACCTGCACGACCGTGCTGCCGTTGCAGCGAAACAAGCTGGAGGGCCTTATAACCCGCCAGCCAACCGCCAGACTCAAGCGAACCAGCAGCAGGCCAAACAAGAACAGGCTCGACAACAGCAGGCCAACCAGCAACAGACTAAGCAAGAGCAGGCTCGACAGCAGCAGGCCAACCAACAGCAGGCCAAGCAGGAGCAGACTCGGCAGCAACAGGCCAACCAGCAGCAGGCTCAAAAAAGCAGGAACAAGCTAGGCAACAGCAAACTCAACAGGAACAGGCTAGGCAGCAGCAGGCTAATCAACAGCAGGCCAGGCAGGAACAGGCCCGGCAGCAGCAGGCTAACCAACGCACCGCGGTACACCCGAACGAGCTTCCGCCTCACGAACAGCCACCCGCTCCGAACACGGGAAACGCAGAGACGAACAAGCAGTATCAGCAACAGCAGCAACAGCTTCGAGCGCAGCAGGATCAGGAACACCAGAAGTTGCAACAGCAACAGGATCAGGAACATCAGAAGGCCGCGCAACAACAGGCAAATAACGCGGCGCGTCAGCAACAGCAACAGCAGATGGAACAGCAGCATCAGCAACAGACGCAAAAGCTAGAACAGCAACACCAGCAACAGCAGCAGCAACTTGCTCGACAACAGCAGCAGCGTCAACTGCCGCAGCAGGCGCACCAGCAGCCAAAGAGCGAGCCCAAGCCCCCGCAGTAGAACCCTAAGCCGGTGACACGGTGAAGCGGGCCGAGTAGTGATCGAACGTCACTGACTCGGCCCGCTCTGTAAAAAACAAAGCCGCAACCCGAAGGCTGCGGCTCATGTTAACCCGGAATGGGTGTGATTACATCTTGAGTTTGCGGCGCAACAGGCCCGCAAGTCCGATAGCGCCCGAGCCGAACAGCACCAGGGTGCCGGGTTCAGGGACGGTGTTGACGTTGTACGACAGACCCGTGATTCCGCCATCCAGCCATGCCACCGAACCACCGCCGAAAGGGACGGTGTTCTGCAGCACCATTCAGACCTGGTAGCCGCCGGCAACGGGTGCGATGCCGGCAAAGTTAACCGTGCCGGTCACGGTTCCAGATGTCGCCGTTGTAGTCGTCATCCGGCAGGACAGCCTGTGCTACCGCGACGCCGTTGACAAAGACGAACCAGGTTTCGGTGTTTCCGTTACCCAGGAAGTCCTGGAAGCACCAGTTGGCCGTCAGGTCGGTGACTGAGTTGGTGGGAAGCACGAAAATCGACGAAATCACATAGTCCCCGGCAGTCCACATGAAGTCGGTCTGGCCACCCGCGGGAATGGTGCCGCAGCCATTGGTGGCGCCGCAGTAGGAATCACCAGCCGTTGGGAACGGTACGTTGACGTTGACGTCGCATGCGAGCCAGCGTGTGAGCTGCTGAATAACTACTCAGGATATGAAATGCTCTAGCGCTCGCCATGCCGACCGCGAGGAAGCAAGTGCTAGCCACGAGCGCGACACTCCGCAACGATTTATTCTTCATACTAAAATCCTCCCCAAAAGCCGCGCCTTGCGTGGCTTTGTCCTGAAATGGCGATAGACCAATCACAAACGCGTCTTAGCCGGGTTAAGTGCCAGCCAGCGTCACTGGAAACTTAGTTGCAACGCTCAACTGTATTCTAACGCACCGCTTCCGGGTACGCAAGGATAACACGCAATCCCGCTAATGAACTTGCGGCGCCGCCAAGGCGACGCCGCAGAATTCAACCTAGTGAAGTACGGTTGGCGTGCAGTTGTTGAACTTCAGCGAAGCCACTCGCGTGCTCCAGTCGAACCGCGTCGTCGACGTGTAGTACTGCTTGGTGTACCAGAAGGTGCACCCGTCGAGGTCGATGGTCATGCTGGAGTAATCACCCCAGCGATGGCTGGTATCAGGCTGCGAACCGGTCGCAACCGTCTGGTTCACGATTGGGAGCTTCACCCTGCCATCGTTCCCAAAGGATCGGTTGGCTGCCCGTCCCGTGAAGTAGACGTCCGGATGCTGCGTCGCGCTGGAACGGCTGTAGCCCATCGCAATGTTGCCCTGCTTGTCCATGGCGAGCGAGCCCATGAAGCGATAGATTGCATCCGGGGCATAAGTGCCGCCCTGGTAGATGGACAGTGCCGTCGGATTGCTGGCCGGGGCACGGAACTCGTACCACCGCTCGGCGCCAGTGCTGCCGTTCTTAATGGCGTGGCTGACCATATACGACGTGACAGGAACATTGGCACTGTTGACGGTGCGGTGCAGCGCCAGACGGAACATCAGGCGATCACCGAGCGAATCCAATCCGCCGGTGCCCGTTGCAACGCCAAGTTGCGGTATGCAACCCGATGAGCCGAAGTTGCACAGTCCAACGAAGGCCGGCAAGCCCGGTCGCGATTGGATTGGATCCGTTGACTCCGGTAAGCACGGCAGTTCCAGCCGCGAAATTCGGCTTGTAAGTGTACTTGTAGATGTTGGTTTCCGAGGCGAAGTTGTCGATGCTGCCGACGAACACTTCCGGCGTGCCTGCGGGAAGCGGCAGGTTCACGGCGTGTCGAGATCGGCGGGCAGCATGCTGTCGTCAAACAGCGTGCCGTTGGAGTCGTCGAGCGTGCAAACCTGCTCGGCGGTCGGATCGCCCGCCAACATCTTGACGCAGGTTATACGCGCAGGGCTGGGCTCCAAGATATGCGGTGCCGGCGTCGTTGAAGATGTTCTGCGACTGGTAAATGGCGTCAGGCTGGATGCCGAGCTTGGGATAATCCGGGAAGCCGGCAGTCTGGGGGAACGAGTAACGATAGTAGGTGCCCAGTGCGTCCGGTGAGGTAGAGATGGCAAAGCAGCTCGCATACGGCGAACGAATACCGGCTGGAACAGGATCCAGCGATGATGCCATCTTGTCAAACTGCACGACGATGTCGCCGCTGTTATTGGTCTGGCAGCTGTCCACCGAAACCGGACCACAGGGCGTTGCCGAGAATCGGACCGGCCAGATAAGCGCCTGTGGCTCTTTCTGAACACAGCGTACGACACGTTGACCCACTGCGACGACCTGCGCATTGGCCTGGTTGCCCGGCCAATCGCCGGAGGCGCGTGTTGACGTCAGGTCGGCGCGTCAGGAACGGTGTATCCGTGGAATCCGATTCCCACGCCCAGCACGTTCACGCCGACCGTGGCGGTTACGGGAGCCAACTGCTGCACGGGAGCATTGCTCTGAGCGGCGGAGCTGGTCTCGCCACGCTGGGCGGCGAACTGAAGCTGCTTCTGCAATTTCGGTTTCAGGTGCCGGGCTGGCCACGTGATAGCCGAAGGGCGAAACCGGCTGCGAATCGATGAGATCTCTGAGCGGCGGCGATACGTCGGAATGAATCGCGCGGTTGAAATCAGATTTGGTGAGTACGCCGCTCTGGGCCGCATTCGTTCTGCGCTGACATCGAGACGCATAACAACAACGATAGGGCACAGAACGCAGACGCACAACGAGAGGAAATTGTTTCTTTTCATTGAGCCTCTCCTGAGGAACTTTTCCAGTTCCTCGGTTTTTCGATTTTGGGTAACTGCGATTTGCCGAGTGAAGTGGTTACGGCGGCTTCAGAAGGTAGCTGCACTTTTATCACGGTAGTAGCTGGCGCGCAACTATATTCGTAGTACGTCAGGTTAATATTATTTTTGCCTTAACTATCGCCTTTGCCGCGATAGTTGCACACCGAGGTGGTGGGTCGAGCCAGAGCCCGGAGAAGCCTGGAAAGTGAGCGTAGCGTGGCGCAAGACCATGCATACAAAGTGAAATAACTTGCACTTGCTATTCCATTCGCGTCTGGATCATGCCCGGACTTTAGTTTCGTCGAGTCAGCTTAAGGCTGAGATTTCAAAGCGTGTTACACTACTCCGCTTCAAGATCAAGGGCCATGGATGCTCGGCGGCAATAAAATGACCATTGGTCAATTTAACGCGGGGCCGGCCCGAAATTTTCAGGAGGTAACTGTTTGCGCCATCACTTTCGGACATGCCTATATGAGGCACTTTACGGCTTGGCTTTTGTCGCTCTAGTTTCTTTGTCGTGCTTCGGTCAAAAGACAGTCACCAAGGACGCGGGCGCCGGCGCGAAAGAAGAAATGGATTACGATGCGCAAGGCCGAATCGTGGAGAGCCGCACCATTGGCGCGGACGGCAAGCTCATAGTCAAAATCGATTACATCTACAGCGCCCGCTACGAGTTGTCACGCAGACACCAACACCTCTTACTGGCCGGATGGCAAGTCGGTCCAGAAAGTGGCGCAGACCACATTCGATGTGAGCACCAATCTTCATCAGCGAAATCATTGAGGATTTCAACCAGTCAGGCAAACATGTTTCCGGACACGAGTTGTTTCATGATCCCATGACCGGCATTTTCCGCTGCTTCGACTGGAACGCCGCGCAGCAGAAGCATGTGGCCATCGATTGCCCGGAATCGGAAGAGTCTCACGAGGGCCCGAAGGAAACGCCCAAGATTACGCGAGAAGAGGTGCTGCAGCATTTGGCGGAAGCACGCCAGGCGGCCCAGGCCGAGCAGAAATCGCTTCGCATAAGCCCAAGAGCCCGACCACCCAGGAACCGATACCACAGTTAATAAAGAGGTAGCGCTGATTTTACCGGCGCGCTTGCGTCCGGGGCAGAAGGTCTCGGGCCGCGTCGTCGAAGATCCTGATCGATTTGCCGGCCAACCCGATCTTATCGTGGCCCGCGTGACGCTCCCCATGACGTCGTCTGGTGAGGCATCGCGACTCAGTGGTTGGACGATCGAGTGGAAGCCCTCGGAACCAGAGCCGGCAGATGGCGCGATTAGCTTCGTGGTGCCGGCAAAGGGCGGGCTGAAGCAATTCACGATTCGCCAAGCGGGGAATCCTTCCATTTCCGTCTCGGGAGCGGTGCCGGTTTCTAAAGCTGCCGGTCGCTCGCCGTCCAGCTCAACGGGGTACGAATCTTCTCCGTTGTGTTTCAAGCGGGACCTCTGCGTAGTGGCCGGAAAGTTCAGCGGAGACAGCCTTAATACGTTCGTATCGTTCGACAGCTTTCCAGCGCAGATCGTCGCCGAAACCGACAGCGCGGCCTACGTCGATGTACCTGCTTACATGAACGCCGGGCCGGCTACTCTAATCGTGGCGGAGGGAAAGAAGGTTGAAGCCATCATGATGGTCGTCGCGGAGCTTGCTCTGGCCCCGAATAACGAGCCGATCGAGACGCGGCAAAGACACGGTGGCGACGGTGCACGTCAATACCGTCCAGGAATTGTCTGACGACCAGTGGCGTTACGGCATTTTCCCTCCCAGCAGCGTTGATCGAGCGCGGGCACTAGTTCCCGATTTCAATCCTGCGCAGACAGTCAAACGCGACCGGGAGTTGCGCGAGAAACAGGAAAAGAAAGACGGTATGGCGAAGAAAGACGATAAGAAGGAAGAGGCGGCCGGCATGGTGCTGGTCGTCGTCAATAACGCTACGCCCGATATCGCCAGCATGCGCGACGCGAAGCAACAGACCTTCGTCTTTCACCTCGTGCCAGAGTCCTTTGCTATGGGAGATTTTAAATACGCGATTTCCGTCGACGGATTGAAGACGGGAACCTATGCCCTGAAAGCCACGGCCATCCCATTTCTAGCTCCGGTCAAGGCACAGGAGTTCGAGGCTGAAACACCAGCCGCGGAGAACTCAAGCCACTGACGCCGTCTGAAATGCCGGGCGCATCTTCTTCTCGCCGATCGGTCTGGCCGAAGGCGGACGACAGTTCTATCATTCAGGCGAACATCAATCACCGGGCCCGACCTGACTGTGCCGGGTATCACCTGCCCTGATCCTTTTTCAAATACTGGCAGGAATCGTTCGAGGTGGTCCGGAAAACACGGGGTCCTTGGATGCGCGTTTTCTTCGCCGCGGTGGTGCTTTTGATATCTGCTTCCGCCATGGCCCAATCTTCCGCAAATTCGGTGCTCTTCTGGGAGCAGGGGTTCCCAGCCGTTGATACTGCACCCCCTGACCATGCGGCGCTGGCGGGTCTGCCCAATTCTCGATTCGCTAATGCCCAGGAGTTGCCAGGACTGCTTGCCTCGGCCGAAACGAAGCTTCTGGTACTGCCGTATGGCTCGGCTTTTCCTGAGGACGGCGTGGCCCGCAATTTACGCCTATCTGCAGCGCGGTGGGAATCTGCTGACTCTGGGCGGGCGGCCGTTTTCACATGCCGCCTATCGCGAGTGTGACGCTAACAATGTTTGCTCGTGGAAACTGCGTTATCCGCGCAATGCCTGGGCGAAGGCGCTGTTCATCAACGACTACACGGAGACGCCCGGCTCGAAGGGCCTGCGGCAACTGGCCAACGACGACTTGCCTGAGCTTCATTTGCCCGTGATTTCCTGGAAGCGGGCCTGGAGTCCGACCGTGCGCATGAGCGCCGAAGGGCTGTATCCGCGGATAGGGACGGCCGGAACCATCGACATGCGCCTGGATCCGTTGTTTGGGGAGCGGATGGATCGCATAAACTGGCCGCACCGGTTATCCAACTCGATCACATCAAGAATAACTTCGTCGGCGGGCGTTGGGTGATGGTGCTGGCCGACCTCGACGGGCCACTGCCGCCGCAAGTGCTGACCACGCTCGCGCAGCGCGCGCTCGCGGGCGCGAAGGAGATCATCCGTGCAGCCGGATTGGGCGCTGTTTCTTCCCGGCGAGGCTCCGGGCTTTGAGGTTCGCGTGAATCGCTTTGCCGGCAAGCCTGCAGCGCTTCGGCTTGAGCTTAGCGACGCCGCGGAAAGTGGTAAGCCGATGTACCCAGACCGTTCCCGCTGGAAATCGCACAGTTCCCTTATCTCAGCAACGTCCAGTTGCCCGCGCCATCGCAGGGCGGTTTGCACACGGTGACAGCGCGATTCCTCGAAGGCGACACTTTGATCGCGCAATATCGCACCGGCTATTGGGTACGCGATGAGAAAGCTGTTGCATTCCGGGCCGAGCTGTCTCGCTCGACCAGAACTTTTTCCTGGTCGATGGCAAGCCGCTGCCGATTGTTGGCACCACCTACATGGCAAGCGATGTGCAACGCCAATATCTGATGCAGCCCAATCCGTTCGTATGGGACCGCGACTTCGCGCAGATGCACGACAACGGCATCAACATGATCCGCACGGGGCTGTGGACGGCATGGGACCAGGTGATGAAAGAGCCGGGCGTGGTGCAGGAATCCGCCCTGCGCAACATGGAAGCCTTTCTTCATGACGGCGCGGCGCTACAACATTCCAGTGCAGTTCACCTTCTTCGCCTTCATTCCCGACAACTTTCGGCGGGGCCAATCCCTATCTCGATCCCGAAGCGGTGCGACGGCAGCAGGACTACGTCACCGCCATCGTGGCGCGCTTCAAAGATGTGCCTTGGCTGATGTGGGACCTGATCAACGAGCCTAGCTTCGACAAGCCCGCACACCTGTGGGTGACGCGCGCGAACGGCGACCGCTTCGAGTCGGAGCGCTGGAACGAGTATCTCGGCAAAGTGCACGGCACGAACGACGCGGTATCGAACGCCTGGAACATGACGACTCTGCCATCGCCGATGCCCGTGCCCGACGAACCGGACTTCACGCCGGGCAGCGTGTATCGCGGCGGACATCCCTTGTCGGCGCATGACTTCTACCTTTTCGCGCAGCAGCAGTTCGTGGAATGGGCGCAGACCATGCGGCAGACTATCCACGCTACCGGCAGCAAGCAACTGGTCACCGTGGGGCAGGACGAAGGCGGAGGCACCGATCGCCTGAACACCTCGTACTGGGTTGACGCCGTGGACTTCACCACCAATCACAGTTGGTGGCTCAATGACGCTCTGTTGTGGGATTCGCTGGTGGCGAAACAACCCGGCAAGCCGCTGCTGATCCAGGAAACCGGGCTGCAAAACGACTTCCAGATCGACGACACCTGGCGACGCAGCCCAGACAACCAGGCGTACACGCTGGAGCGCAAGTGCGCGCTGGCGCTGGCGACGAGCGCCGGCGTTATCGATTGGCTGTGGAACGTGAACGCCTACATGACAGAAGACGTCGAGGTCACCATTGGAGTGGTGCGTCCCGACTACACCGAGAAGGCGGAAACCGCCGTCATGCGTGGCCTGGCAAGTTTTGCCAATACGAATCGCGAAGCGTTTCGCACTCCCGAACAGCCGCAGGTCGCCATCATTCTGGCACAGGACCTGCAGTTTTCGCCCCTCAACCCGGCCGCGGTAGCAGCTCAACAGAAGGCCGTGCGCGTGTTGCACAACTACCTGCATGTTCCCGCCTACGCCATTGCGGAAAATCAGTTGGATCACCTGGGACAGCCCAAGCTGGCGATCCTGCCCTCGCCTCACGTGCTCGACGAGAGCGCGTGGAAGCAGTTGCTCGCCTATGTCTCACAGGGTGGGACATTGCTGATTACTGGCTCGTTCGACCGCGATCCTTACTGGCGCTACACCGATCGACTCAAGGGTTTGGGCGTCGATGCACAGGTACTGCCGCTGAATTTCCGCCAGGGATCGATGACGGTGGACGGCAAGCCGGTTCCAGTTTCCTTCGCCGACCAGGCTTTCGTGGATGAACTTCGCTTCGCCGACCAGTCAGGATGGAAAGAGCTGGCGGTCGGCAAAGGCAAGCTACTGATTGCTTCGTATCCCGTGGAGATGAGTGAAGGCAACGAAGCGACGGCCTGCGGTCTATGCCGCCGCCCTGCGCCGCGCAGGAGTTGAGCCTCCCTATGAAGTACGGCAGCTCTCGGTCGGAGTGCTCGCGCGACCGACGGTTTTTCAGGATTCCGTTCTCTACCTCTTTATGTCAGAGAGTGGACGCGACGAGCCGGTTGACGTGCGTGACAAACTCACCGGCGCGGAGATCAAGTTCAACGCTTCCCGAGCAGCGCGCCGCGTTGGTGTTGCTGAACAAGAAAAACGGAAGGGTGATCGCCAAGTACGGCTATTGAGGGATGCACCATACGCCACGAACTTGCAGTGTTAGCCCTGGCGCTATCTTGTAAGCCCACAATATCCAATTCATTCGCCCAACCCGTTGCCCCGCGCCTCGCGAATTCTGCGCTAACAGCATAGATAGGTGTATTCCCGCCCTTCTCTAAAGGATTGACCCGATGGTGCGCTCGATATCGCGTTGCTACTCTCAATTTGTGAGAGGGCGATGACTGTGTTTCGGTCGCGATCGTTCTCAGGCCGCTTCCCTCTCAAGCGCTAATGCCGCTCCCAAATACCGGAACACAAACCGGTTCCGGGGATGCGGCTGAATGGAAAACCATTCCATTCTCGCAGCTTAAAAAGGAGGACTAACTATGCAGTCGATCTCCAGAGGTATGCTTCAAACTTTTCTTTGCTTTGGGTTGCTACTTGGAACTGTGTCGTTGGCAACCGCGCAGGAGCCTGCTCCTGACAATACCAAGATGAACGCTGGGGACCAGAACCCAGGCGAGCCCACGGCAGATCAGCAGAAAGAAAATCCCGCGGATCGCTCCATCTCTCAACAAATCCGCCAATCGCTCAGGGCCGACAAATCGCTATCGACCTACGCGCAAAACGTCAAGATCATTACCCAAAACGGCCAAGTTACTTTGAAGGGGCCCGTGCGTTCGGAAGCCGAGAAAGAAATGATTCAGAAGAAGGCGACTGAAGTGGCCGGCGAGAGCCATGTAACCAACGAGCTGAACGTCACGCCGCAGAAGTAAGACTTGTACACATAAAGGAGAAACACAATGGCAGGTAAAAACACAGCCGTATTTGGCATCTATCCCAACGTCACGGCGGTCGACAATGCCGTCGACGCTTTGAAGGCGGCAGACTTTCGCAACTCCGATATTTCCGTGCTGTTCCCAGAGAACAGCGGGACCAGGGACTTTGCTCACAAGAAGAACACCAAGGCTCCAGAAGGCGCAACAACCGGCGCTGGCACCGGCGCGGTGTTGGGCGGCGGTCTGGGATGGCTGGTGGGCATCGGCGCCCTCGCGATTCCAGGATTCGGCCCTTTCATCGCTGCCGGCCCCATCGTGGCAGCGCTCGCCGGCGTTGGAGCGGGCGGCGCAATCGGCGGTCATCGCCGGAGCTCTTATCGGCATGGGTATCCCCGAGTACGAAGCCAAGCGCTACGAAGGCCGCGTCAAGGACGGCGGCATTCTGCTGTCAGTCCACTCCGACAATTCCGATTGGACGAAGAAAGCCAAGGAAATTCTGGAGCGGACCGGCGCCCAGGATGTTTCCTCGACAGGCGAAGCTAGCGCTGAGAAGGGCGAGAAGCGCCATGTCCGCGATGTCGCCTAGCTTCTAATAAGTTGCCCCCCGCCCGAAGCTCGGCGTCGGAGAGATCCGGCGCCGGGCCTTTTTACGACCTTTTGTGAGGGCCGCCTATTGCCCAATACTGACCTGCAGTGGGGTTCCGCGGGTCGAGTCTGGCGCCACCCAAACGGTAAGCTGTCCGGGCTCCACCACGTCCTTCATGGTAAGGTTCCAGAACTTCAACTCGTCGCGGCCCAGAGTGAATTCGATGTTCCGTGACTGACCGGGGGCGAGGGTGACGCGGCGAAAACCCTTTAGCTCGCGCACTGGCCGCACGATGCTGGTACCGGTCTGGCGAATGTACAACTGTACGACCTCATCTACAGCGCGGCTCCCCGGTATTCCGCACCTCGGACGTTACTTTCAGGCTGGCAGAACCGGCGTTCAGGTCCTTTGCGCTGATGCTGGAAGCGTTCACCGTCGCGGGCGAATAAGAGACGGTACTGTAGGTCAATCCGTAACCAAAGGGATAGAGCGGCGAATTCTGCTCGTCGATATAACGAGACCGATATTTCTCGCTCCCATTCTGCGGAGGACGCGACAAGTCAACCCCGTCAGCGGGACGTCCGGTGTTGAAGTGGTTGTAGTACAGGGGCTCCTGTCCCACGGCGCGCGGGAAGCTGACGGTCAAGCGCCCGCTGGGGCTGCTGGTGCCCAACAACACATTGGCGAGTGCCGGGCCTGCCTGCACGCCGGGGAACCACGCTTCCAGAATCGCGGGAACATGTTGCGCTGGCCAGTTCAAGACCAGCGGTCGTCCGCTGAACACCACCAGCACCACCGGCTTTCCAGTGGCGGCAACCGCTTCCAGTAACTGCTGTTGGTTGCCGGGAAGATCAAGGTGCGCACGGGAGCCGGCTTCCCCGGTCATCCAGACCGCGTCTTCACCCAGCGCGATTACCACAATGTCAGACTTTTTGGCAGCTCCCACAGCGTCAGAGAAACCAGCACGTTGACGTACCCATGATGTCGGTGCCCCTGGCATAAAGCAGGTGCCCCTTCGCAGCTTCTACCTGGCTGGTCAGCGCCGATCGCAACGTAATAGCATCTTTAGGATCGCCTTTCGCCGCCCATGATCCCAGCATCTGTCCGGCATCGTCGGCCAAGGGGCCAATCAGCGCAATCGTCTTGCCGGCGGCCTTCAGGGGCAATATGCCGCTTTCATTTTTCAGCAGTACAAACGATTCTTCCGCTGCCTTGCGGGCGAGTTCCAAATCCTCTGGCGCAATACCGTCCGGCTTCACGTCGGTATAAGGATGGTCGAACAGCCCGAGGGCAAACTTCACTCGTAGAACGCGGCGCACCGATTCGTCGATCACGGATTCGTTCAATGCTCCCGACTTCACCAGGCCAGCGAGGTAGGGTGAGTAGAGGTTGGACTCCATGTCCATGTCCACACCGGCGACCAGGGCCTTCCTCGCCGCTACTTCTCCACTGTTAGCGAGGCCTTGCGGAATCAACTCCCCAATCGATCCCCAATCGCTCACCACGAGGCCCTTGAAGCCCCAGTCCTTGCGTAGCACCTGAGTCAGGGTGTAAGCGTTGGCGCTGGCAGGAACCTCGTTCAGCGATTCAAATGCGCTCATGAAGGTGGCGGAGCCCGCATCGACTGTCGCTTGAAATGGAGGTAGGTAGACCTGATGCAGAAGTCGAGGAGGAATCTCAGCCGTGTTGTAGTCACGGCCACCCTCGGCAGCGCCGTAGCCCACAAAATGTTTGCTGCAGGCGGCTATCGATTCGGGATCGCTGAGTTTGGAGCCCTGGTAACCGCGCACATAGGCTGCTGCCAGCGCGGAGCCGAGGTAGGGATCTTCGCCCGCGCCCTCGATGATGCGTCCCCATCGGGCATCGCGGGCGATATCGACCATCGGCGAGAAGGTCCAGCGCACCCCGGCGCGACTGCCTTCCTTGGCTGCAACCCGCGCAGTCTGCTCTACCAGTGCCGGATCCCACGTCGCGGACAGTCCCAGCGGCACGGGAAATTCGGTGCGATAGCCGTGAATGATGTCGAGGCCGAAGAGCAGCGGAATATGCAGGCGCGATTTCTCCACTGCGATTTTCTGCATGGCGTTGGTTTCAGCGGCGCCGGTCAGATTGATGAGGGAGCCGAGCTTGCCATCGGCCGCCATCTGTTTGTAGTCCGTACGTCCGGTGCCCGGCCCCGTCGGAGCGCCTGCGGAATATTGCACCAGCTGCCCAACTTTTTCGTCCAGCGTCATCTTCTTTAGGAGCTCTTCAATGCGGGACTCGGTCTGGGGATCGTTACTCCACGCGGGAGAGGTTTGTGCAACCGCGAAACCGAAAAAGGCCAGAACGCAAAAGATAACTCGCAGGGTCCGCATCATCGTGAAGCCTTCCTTATAAACGAATGAATGACCTGCAATTGCAGGTGACCGACCATTGAAAACGATACTGCTCGAATACGCAAACGGCGCTCGCGCAAACCGTGATAGCCACGCATTCACCCCTCGCGACACCAAAATCTGTCGGGAAGTTCCCTAAACAATGCCGGTGCTATTCCCTCGTTCCCGGTGTCTCTACTCAATACAAAGGAGCGACGCCATGTTCGAAGACAGTTTGGTTGAATCGAGCGGGACCTTGAGCAAGCGCAATCCGTGGACCGCAGCGCTGTCGTTCGGGATTCAGTTGCTGGTCGCCGGCAGCCTCGTGTTACTGCCGTTGTTGCATACCGACGCTCTGCCCTGGCGGCAGATAACCGCCGTCGTAAATGCTCCGGTTCCTCCGCCACCGCCTGCACCGGTATCGCCTGATCGGCCTCGCTCGGTCGGCGCTGCACCCTGCGCTCGCTGAAGGACCGCTACGAATGCCGAGCTTCATACCGAAGCGGGTCGAAATGGTGCACGACGAATTGGCGCATGCAGACGGAGGAGCTCCACCCGACTCGGCGGGCATCCCTGGCGGGACCGGGAGTGGAGTGCCAAACAGCGTGATCAATAACATCGTGCAGACTGTTCCCGCAATGCCGAAAATAGCCGCCCCCTCGAAGGTGCGAGTATCTTCCGGAGTTGCCCAGGGCCTGCTGATTCACCAGGTAAAACCGGCGTATCCGCCAATCGCGATGCAAGCACGGATTCAGGGGACGGTGGTCTTGCAGGCGATGATAGCCAAGGACGGCACGGTGAAGGACCTGCGTGTGATCAGCGGCCATCCTCTACTGGTACCAGCGGCGCTGGATGCCGTCCAACTCTGGCGCTACAAGCCATACCTGCTAAACGACCAGCCCGTCGAGGTGGACACGCAGATCAATGTGAATTTCACGCTGGCAGGCCGCTAGACAGAATGTGCAGCTGCGCCAGGGTGAAAATCGAAGCCAGACACCGAAATGTTATCGAATGAGCCTGCGGCGGATTACCCCAGCCATTCCGACTAGTCCCCCGCAAATTAGCACGAACGAACTGGGCTCGGGAGTGGCGGTGGTGTACGTAAATCCGGGAGTACCAATCGCGAAATCGTTGTCAAACATCGGGTCGCCAATATCAGTGTTGATCACGATAAAACCGATATTCACGCCAGTGGTATCGCCAACTCCAACGAAAGCCTCATCGCCCTGGTAGCAGTTTGCGCCGCAGAATGGTTCATTTTCGTTGAAGGACACGCTGCCAATCGAGGAACCTCCCACATCGTAAAGATCGATCCTCACCGTGTAGGGACCAAACGAGTTCGGCTCAATTCCAAAACCCACGGAGCCGACTGGAACCGCCAGTGCGATTTCGAACGGACCGCCCGAGCCTACAACGTTGCTATTGCCGGTCCACACCAAATGCTGGCCGAGCGCGAAAAGGCTATTGATCCAACCAAGCCCCACATCGACCCGGAGGAAGTCGCCAAGATTAGTGTTCCCGACCAACCCGGGGTTCCCTGCTGCCGTAAGCACGGGGGATGGACTGGGGATCGTCAATCCGCTAATCGTGTCGTCCAGTCCGAGTTGGCTCCAGTCAATGAAATCGGTCGGGTTCTGTTGAGCACTGCTGCTATACGTGACGAAGTTATCGGCGTAAGCGACACCGGCGCAGCACAGCATCGCAATGCTCGCGAGTAGAAATATTTTCTTCACTGTTCCTCCAGAAATTTGCGATTCCCACGCCTCAAACAAACTGTCGCGGGCATTCAGGAATGCACCCGCCCGGGCGCATCTTACGCGAGCCCGGCGCATGGTGGACGCGAGCTTACTACAGATTGCAGGAGTTCAGTATCGAATTCGCGTAATAAGGGAATATTTCTGGGACGATACAGATTGACCAATCGAGCGCGCCTTCATTGGATGCGGGCGAGTTCTTTCGAGTACAGTTGGTTACGTGGGAACTCATTGGCAAGACCCGCTAGCAGGACCCGCGCCGTCTTCTTATCCTTATCGCGCAACGCGGCCACCGCAAGCAGGAGGCGGGCAAATGGCGCGAGGTAGTATCCCTTTTCTGCGGTGAGGCGCAGCCGCTGGATTCCCTCATCCTTATCGGTCTGCGAGCCCGTCATGCGAAGCACCCAGCGTACCGGCGCGGGCGTAGTACCCAGCAGATAATTCTCCACGCCAACCGCCAGGAACGCGTCGTAGCAGGTGGGATCAATCGCCAGCAAATCCTGCGCAGTGACGCGCGCAGTCTTCATATAGCTGAGGCTGGCGAGATTACGTTTCTCAATCATGGCGGTATAATCGCCGCGCAATCCGTTCGCCAAGACTCGTGCAAAGAGGGCGTTGGCATTGTTTGGCGAGGTCGCTAGCAGCTTGGCAACCAGCTCGTCACTGCGCGTCAGCTCTTTCTCGAATGCCGCTTTCACCGCCGGGTCTGGTTGCTGCTGCGAGCGATTGTCCCAACTGTGATCGTCGACGAAGAGGTCCGATTCTAGAATCTGCAGGCGATTGAATTCGGCGAACAGATAGGCCGCTCCGTCCGCCACATGTCCGAGCGGATCGTCAGGGTGTGTTGCTTGGTACTGGCGAAAAGTGCTGTGTGCTCCAGGGAAGTCAAGGTTGTACATCTGGCGAAATCCGCGGTCGAGTTCCGGCTGGGGAACGACCCGGTTCGGCGTCTGACCTGCGCCTGCAACGACACATGCCAGCCACAGTAGAACGGTGGCACCTAGTTTCGTGATTTGCCGATATTCGATCAAGCTTCTCACCCTGAACCTATCTTAAGACCCTTTCTTCTAACCCCTCTACCGTGAATATTCTTCCCGGTACGATACTTTGATTCAGCCGGACGCCGAAAGATAGGATTCGATCATAACCTTTTGCATATTGTTGACATAAGTCCAATATTGCTCACCGCCCCTATAATTTCCAGGAATTGCAATCCGCAAGTATCTTCAAGATTTGGATGTGTGGCTCTAGCTCAGTCCGATGGAGCTAGCGCCGGGGCGTGTTTCCAGCGTTCGCTGGGCACGAAGGTCCCGCGATCTGGCTCGGCGAGATATTTTTCTCAAAGCACCAGTGCACTTGTTCGCTGGAAAATTCCTGGACCACGCTCGCGGGAACATCCGGCTCGTTGACCTGCTTGAATTCAAACTGAATTGATCCATCGGGCGAGACGGTTCCCAGGAGATATCCATAGACATTCGCCAAGGCGACGGTGGCCGCCGCATGTTCCTTAGGCAGTTGGTAACGGATGGCACCAGCAGACCCGACGATCCACCCAGGAAGCACCTCGTCGCTGGCCGTGGCAAGCTGTCGCGTAAATATTGTTCATCACAAAGTGCGAGTGGCTGGCGATGACATATACGTTCTTCCCTGACGTCTTCCGGAAAGCCACCAGCGAGGCGTAAACGTTTCGTCCGGTCGACTGTCCTTGCGCCCAGTCATTCATTCCGTGTCCTGCAGCAAGACCGTCAGGCAACGGGTCATGCATTCCGAGAACCAGCGTCTTGATCGCCGGGTTGTCGGCCGCTCGCCGCAGGACACCGGTCAGCCAAGCCATCTGAGCGGAATCGAACTCGTCAGACGAAGCATTGTCGAGGGTTATGAAATCCACTCCGCGATCGATCCAGTGGTTGTAGGTCCTGAGCATGTGATCGTTCGGATTGTCTTCCATCCGTTGTTCCTGCAGTACCGGCTTGTCGAGCCAGTCAGCAAATTGGATGGTGTAGTCGGGTCGAGATTTCGGCGCAATTAGTTCGTGATTGCCTAGTCCGAGAAAAACAGGAGTGTCACCGAAGGGTTGCAGTTGATGCGAAATGAAGTCGGGCCATGCGTTCGTCAGGTACTCGGAGATGGTCGTACCGGGATGAATATGCAGATAGTCTTCATCGAATGTGTAGACAGCGCGGTAGTCGCCCAGGTGCCAGTAGAACGACGCGCCATCGCGGCGAACTCCCTGTGCGATAGCTGGCATCACGATGTCGCCACAATTACGAGAGTCTCCTGACACCGCGAAGCTCCACTTGGAGTCATTACCTTTGGTCAATGGGATTTGCTGGGCTGATAAATACGAGGCCACAAAAATAACCAGCAGCAGGATCGGAGCTCGCGATGATCTCTTGTCCACTCGCAAATAACAACGCTGCGTGATGGACTCGCCGGTACGTTTGCGCATCATTTCCTCTTGACTGAGGATGATATCGTAGCCGCCGACACCGATGGTTGAGTCGCGGCGCGCAAACAGATAACCTTGCAGTCATTCTGTAAGTCTGCACCAAATGAGGAGCCTTGATGGCGAAGGATCGAAAAATGGTGGTGGTGTGGTTCGCGCTGGCGATTTGTGCGCTCGGCGGCGCCACCGTGTTCGCTACATCGAGCCAGGCCGATGGCCGAGGCGACGCCGCCCGTCTGAAGCCAGCCTATCGCTTCGAGCGCAGCAAGTGGATCTACGTCCACCTGGAAGGTTCTCCGTCCGACATTGGCTATCAGCATGGCTATCTCTTAGCCCCTGAAATCGCTGCCGGATTCAATACCGTCAAGTTTCTTGACACACGCCGCACCAAGCGAGATTGGGACTTCTTTCGCAATGTCGCCCAGACCGTCCTGTGGCCGAAGATCGACTCCGAATATCAACAGGAATTGCAGGGCATAGCCGACGGCCTGAAAGCCCACGGCGTCGCAATGGATGTTTGGGACGTAGTGGCGCTGAACGCCATGGAAGAAGTCCCGGATTATTACGTACCGTGGCTCGATCGCCAGGAGAAGCGCGCCAATGCACCCAAACTGACATCGCCTGGCAACTGCAGTGCCTTTGTCGCTACCGGTTCTATGACCAAAGACCATAAGCCGGTCATCGCGCACAGCAACTGGACCAACATTGCCACTGGCAGCCGCTGGACCGTCATCTTCGACATCGTGCCTTCACACGGATACCACATCATTCAGGACGGCTTCCCCGGCATCATCGTGAGCGACGACGATTTTGGAATTAATTCCGCCGGCATGATGGTCACGGAAACCACCATCACCGGCTATTCGCTGTTCGATCCTAAGGGAGTGCCGGAGTTCGTACGCGCGCGCAAAGCGCTGCAATACTCAAACTCCATCGATCAATACGTGCAGATCATGCTCGACGGCAACAACGGAGGCTACGCCAACGACTGGCTGCTCGCCGACAACAAGACCGGCGAAGTCGCGCGCTTCGAGCTCGGACTCAAGATGCATCGCGTGTGGCGGACCAAGGACGGATATTTCGTTGGCGCAAATTTCCCCAGCGATCCGGCTCTGATCAAGGCAGAAACCAACTTCGATCCAACAAATTTGGGCAGCTCCATGAACGCGCGCCACGTGCGTTGGGAAGAGCTAATGGCACTCAACAAAGGTCAGATTGATGTCGCGATGGCGCAAAAGTTTCTCGCCGACCATTGGGATACCTACGAGAAAAAGGAAGGCCCTAATGAGCGCTCACTGTGTGGCCATATGGCGGTCTCGCCACGCGGCGCACCGGAGTGGGACGATCCGCCCTACAACCCGGAAGGTGCCGTGACCGCCCAGGCCGCCGACGCCGCAATGGCCAAGAATATGTCGTTTGACGCGCGCGCCGGATATCGCTTGCGGCGAGGATTTCCTCGCCGAGCCATTTCTCAAGGAACATCCTGAATTTGAGTGGCAGCGCCCGGTGCTGCGGGACATGAAGGGCAACCCTTGGGCGGAGTTCAAGGCGGGCGAGAAGCAATAGTGGCTGTGTTCCGGGGACGGACAACACCGGAGACTAGCTGCCGAAAGTTCTTTCGCGACGGACTCTTCCCGTGATCGGAACTCGCAGATGCCTTCAGCCGCGATGCGGAAACTGCACCGTCACGACGCAGCCGTGAGTATCTTTGCGATTGGCCAACTCGATGGATCCTCCGTGGGCCTCCGCAATC
Source organism: uncultured Acidobacteriaceae bacterium (assembly GCA_963696575.1). Classification (GTDB taxonomy): domain Bacteria; phylum Acidobacteriota; class Terriglobia; order Terriglobales; family Acidobacteriaceae; genus DASRAA01. The sequence continues at coordinate 52,265 of CAVOKT010000010.1, read as the reverse complement.
TGCTGCGAGAGCACCAGCCCGATGCCTGACCCTCCCTGCTTGGTGGTATAGAACGGGACGAAGGCATTGCTCGGGTTGAGCAACCCGATTCCGTTGTCTTCCACTTTCAAGGACACGCCGGAGTCATCCTGGTGCCAGCGGATCACAACTTCCGGATCGGCGCCGGGAGACGCAGCGTTGGCACCCGCAGTCGAATGCGCCTGTTCCAATGCAGAGTCAACCGCATTGCGCACCAGGTTGATCAGCATCTGCTCGACGAGGTCAGGATCGATCATCAGAGTCACGTCAGGATCGTCCGCAATCCGGACTGGCAGCCGCGTCTCCAGAATCGCAACCCGTTCGGCAAGCGGCCGCAGGTCAATAGGCTGCAATTTGGGGGAAGGCATTTGTGCCAGCTTGCGGTAGGACTGTAGAAAACGATGCAGCGAGCCCGTGCGAGTTTCGATGATATCGAGCCCCCGCTGAAAATCGTTTTTGGTGGTCTCGGGTAATTCCAGTTGGGGCAACCGCGTTGCCAGACTGCCGGCAATCGACATGATCGGCGCCAGCGAGTTGTTGAGCTCATGTCCCAGCACGCGGATCAAGCGCTGCCACGCGCTGCGCTCCTCGTCGCGCAGTGCACGGCTGACGTCGGAGAGCACGATCAGAGTATGGGGAACGCCACTCTGGCGAAACGACCGCTTGCGCACCATCCAGCGCGCGTTTGGCGTGGAATACGGCAACGACACCAGGCTCGCGTTGCCTGCTTCGAAGCATGCGTCAAGACCAAGTTCCGTAGCATCCTTCCCCAGCATGCGCGCAGAAGGCTGTTGCAGCAGACGCTCCCCTGCGGCGTTCACCAGCCGCAAAGACTGTTCGGGATCGAAAGTAAAGATGGGCACGTCGATCTCGTCCACCACGCGGCGCAACAACGCCGTGGCCTCGATGGTCTGGATGCGTTGCCCGGTCAGAATGTCGGCGAGCGTGTTGATTTCCAGCCCTAACTCGCCAAGAGAGTCGTCAGGCGAAGAATCTCGCGCCCGAAATGAATAATCTTCCTCCCTCAGCGCACTCACCACGTTCGCCAGCGTCTGCAATGGACGGACGATCTGCTCCAACAGCATCAGGGTCAGAATGAACCAAAGGAAGACTTCCAGTATGGTAAGGGCGACCTTGGCGTCGCGAGTCCAGGGCTGCAGCCAGGTCAGCGTAGTGCCCAGCGCAATTCCGGGCAGGGCGGCAATCACAGCATAGATGGCGATGCGCCGCTCATAGATCAGTCTGTGAGGTTTGAATCGCTCGATGGCATGCCGATCACGCTCCCTATATCGGCTGCCCGAGCTAGAGTCCATATCGTTCCATGCGGCGATAGAGCGCGCCGCGACTCAGTCCCAGAGCATCGGCGGCCTGGCTGACGTTTCCGTGGAAGCGCTGCAGGGCTTTGCGCACCAGGATGCTCTCCACTTCTTCGATGCTGAGTTCTTCCAGATTCTGCCCCTGCAGGCGCTGCAAGTTCAGGCCCAGATCGGAGACCTGCAGTTCGTCGCTGTGCGCCATCAATACAGCGCGTTCCAGGGTGTGCTCCAACTCGCGGACGTTGCCCGGCCACGCATATTGCATCATGGTCTGCATTGCCGCGGGCGCGAACCCTTGCACCTGCACGCGGTACCGCGTAGCGTAACGTGCCAAAAAATGTGCCGCCAGGGCAGGTATGTCCTCTCGCCGTTCACGTAACGCAGGAAGATGGATCTCCACCGTGTTCAGCCGGAACAACAGGTCTTCGCGAAACAGGCCAGCGGCAATTGCGGCAGTGAGATCGGAGTTCGTCGCCGAAATCACTCGCACATTCACCCGCTTGGTGCGTGACGATCCAACCCGTTCGATTTCTCCCGTCTCCAACACCCGCAGCAGCTTCGCCTGTTGCCGCATGGGAACGTTGCCGATCTCGTCCAGGAAAATGGATCCGTTATCCGCCAGCTCGAAGCGACCGATGCGATCGGTGCGGGCATCGGTGAAGGCCCCTTTCACGTGCCCAAAAAGCTCGCTTTCGAACGTGCCCTCGGGAAGCGCACCGGTATTCACTGCCACCAACGGCATCGCCGCTCGCGGCGACAGGATATGCAGAGTACGGGCCACGACTTCCTTGCCCGTGCCATGCTCTCCTGTTACCAGCACGTTGGCATCGGAAGGCCCAATACGCGCCATGGTTTGCAGCACCGGTTGCATGGATGGAGCAGAGGCTATGAAATCAGGAGCCCCTTCTGCCCGCAGCAGCCTGGTTTCCGCTTCTAAATGCTGCGTCCGCTGCAAAGCTCGGTGCAATTCCACCTGCGTCCGGATAATGGAAAGCAGGCGCTCGTTCTCCCACGGCTTCTGAATGAAATCGCGTGCGCCACGGCGCATCGCCTCTACCGCCAACCCGACATTGCCCCACGCCGTCATGACGACAACCGGAATACTGCTGTCGATCGCAACGATTTGCGAGAGCAGGTCGAGACCTTCCTGGCCCGAGGTGGTGTCGCGGGTGTAGTTCAGGTCGATCAGGACCGCATCGTAGAATTCGCTGGCCAACGACTCGCGTACCGCGCCAGGCGACCTCGCCGTGTCCACGACGTAGCCCTCGGGCCGAAGCAGCAGCTCAATAGCCTCGAGGATATGCGGCTGATCGTCGGCAGCCAGTATGCGTCCGGCATGCAACCGTTCGCGCGATGCGCTGCCAGAATCGGCAATTTCGGTACGGCTAGTTTGTGTTTGTGGCCGTGCCAACGTGACTCCCCATATTCGCGACGCCATCGACGGCGTCCTGCACTTGAATCCCATTATCCGCCAGGGTCGTGCCGGTGGCACGTTGCAGTTCCACTTTCGATTTCTGATAGGCCGTATTCGCGTTCACCAGGTCTAGTTCAGCAAGCGCTAGGTCGCGCTGCGCTGTAAGCGTCTGGAAGGGCGATCCTGCTCCGAGCTCCTGTTCTTTCTGCATAATGCCGAAGGTCCTCTGTGCCAGGTCGCGGGCTTTCTGCGCGGCTTGGACCCTGGCTCGGCTCTGCTCCAACGCGTACTGCGCGTTTCGCACTTCAATGCGAATCTGCTTCTTCAATTGCTGCAGACGCAATTCCGCCTGCCGATATTCCAGCTCCGAACGGTACTGGTCGGCCTTGGCCACTCGGTTACGAATTGGAATATTCAAGTTCAGTCCGACAAAGTAATCCGGAGAGGTGTTGTTGTAAGCGTTGTCGAAGGCGCCCCAGAATCCGGTGGGCAGCGTGGACGTATTTTCGCCGCTGAACGCGGGATTCAACTCACCCGCCAATCCCGTGCCCCCATAGAAGCCAACCGCAGAGAACGTCGGCAACAATGCGTTCTTAGCGGCTTGGCGGCTGATCTGGCGGTTTACCAGGTCAATGTCCGACTCCGCCAGTTCGGGGCGGCCGGTCAACGCCTTGGTAATGAGGTCCTGCACCGCCTCATCGACTTCCATGGTGCTGATTACGGAGCGGTCGGTGGGAATCACCGGCATCGATTCGAGCACCGGATCGTCGAGGTTTTTGGTGATCGCGTTCTTCATCAGCGACTCTTGTAGCTGTAACGTTGTCTTGGCGATCAGCAGGTCCTGGTCGCGGCGCGAGACCTCGGCTTCAGCACGCATCACGTCCATTGCAGGGACGGCTTCCAGTTGCAACTGCTTTTGGGCATTGGCCAGGCTCTGCTGGGCGAAAGAGAACGACTGCTCGGTTACTCGCTCGGCCTCGAAGGCGCTCACCAGGTCCCAGTACATGTTCGAGATCTGGGTAACGGTAGCGACCAACTGATCTCGGAAAGCGATGTCGGAAATTTTCTTGTTGTTTTTCGCAATGTGCAGAAAGCGAAGGTTGGGGCCCAGTCCGAAGCCCGACAGCAGCTGCTGCTGAACCGTCACGCGGTAATAAGACCCCAATGCCGGCGAAAGATTGCTGAAGATACTGTTGGTGGTCTGGCGATTGTTCTGGGTTTCGAATGTGACGCTGGTTCCGGTGGCGAACGCTTGTTGATAGGCGAGATTGAAAACGCCAGTGTTCTGCTGCAGTTTGGGCACGCCGTAAATCTGCAGGTTTGCCAAGGGCTGTGTGAGGTGTTCGATGCCCATATTACCCGTGATAGCTGGGTCGTAGGACTGCACGGGAGCACCTGCGCCCAACGTGGATTGCACCAGTCCGGCAGCACCAGCACCCGCACCGCCCGCGCCACCCGTCGTCCCGCCGGCTCCTGCGCCGGGAGCGCCCGTGCCGAACCCTCCGACGCCGCCGCCCGGGGTTCCCTGCACGACACCGGTGTTGACGCCGCGGAACGAGGCGCCTGCCTTGGTGCGGAGAATATCGCTATCGGCGATAGGGAGGTTGTAGCGCGCGATGGCGACATCGAGATTATTTTCGATGGCCAGTGCAAGCGCGTCCTTCAGTGAGATGTAGAGCTTGCCGTCACGAACCATCTGATCCAGGCGAGGCGAGTTGGTCAGTTGTGGTTCGGGGACTGTTCTCGGACGATAGGCATCGAATGGCTCCCAGCTATGCGGCATCACGAATTTTGGTGGAGTCTGAAGTGGAGTCTGAATCGCCGACTGCGCCTGGGGTGCCGGTTGCGGCGTGGGTGCCGACGGCATCGGGGCTGCCGTCTGCGCCTGGGCGCTCACCATCAGCGAACACAGTAGTGTCATCAGCAGCGGAGACCGCGAACAGCGCTCGATCATGACTGGACCGCCTGACCTGCGGAGGTGAGGCTCGGATTGCCGGTGTCGCTCACCATCCAGCCATCGCGCAGTTGAATCGTGCGCGATCCATACGACGCGTTCACGTCGGAGTGCGTGACTTGCACGATCGTCACTCCCTGGCGATTGAGCTCGGCAAACAGCTCCATGATCTCTTTCGCCTGGCTGGAGTGCAGGTTGCCGGTCGGTTCATCTGCCAGCAGCAAAGCAGGTTTGTGGATCACTGCACGGGCGATGCCTACGAGCTGTTGTTGTCCGCCCGATAACTGGTTGGGATACAGGTCCTTCTTCGCCACAATCTGGAAGCGATCCAGCGTGTCAGCCACCATCGCCTGCCGCTCGGCGCGTGGAATGTCCTTATAGGTAAGTGGAAGATCGATATTTTCCTGCACCGTGAGATCGTCGAGCAGGTGGTAGCTCTGAAACACCATTCCAATATTGCGTTTCGCCAGTTCGCTGCGGTCCTTGCGCTTCATGTTGTGAACGGGCTGGTCACGGAACCAGAACTCCCCCGCCCACTGGTCGTCGAGCATGGCAAGGGCATTCAACAGCGACGACTTGCCCGCGCCCGAAGGCCCCATGACGGTGAGGAACTCGCCCTCGGGTATGGTGAGATCAATGCGACGCAGCACCCACGTCTCGCCCGCACCCGTCTTGTAACTCCGTTCCAGGTTCTTTAGCCGGATCATCTTCGTTCTTTACTCCTGTGGACACGTGTCCGTGCGCACGCGCCGGAGCGCGCGCAACAACTGCGGCAGCAGTTGTATGGCTACTGTGTTTCCTGCATCAACCGCCGAAGCTCGTCCTCGGCCACCACTTTGCCGTCGAACAGGTGTACTTCCCGCTCGGCGTGGGCGGCGAAGCGCGGATCGTGGGTCACCATGCAGATGGTCGAACCCTCGCGGTGCAGAGTCTGCAACAGCTCCATCACCGCTTCGCCATTGCGGGAGTCGAGGTTTCCAGTAGGCTCGTCAGCCAGAAGAATCGAGGGAGAGCCGGCAAGCGCGCGCGCCACCGCGACACGTTGCTGCTGACCGCCTGACAGCTGCGAAGGATAATGCCGCAGACGATGCGCCATCCCAACTCGCTCCAGCGCTTCCAGCACCCGCCGCTTGCGTTCTGCCGTCGGCATGCCGTCACGATAAGTCAGCGGCAACTCGACGTTTTCGTAGACCGTGAGGTCCCCGATCAAGTTGAAGCTCTGGAAAATAAACCCGATTTCGCGATTGCGGATTCGCGAGCGGTCGGCGAAGTCAAGCTTCTCCACCGTCGACCCGTTCAGCTTGTACTTGCCGTCGGTGGGCGTGTCGAGCAGTCCGATGATGGAGAGCAGGGTCGACTTGCCGCAGCCCGATGGGCCTGACATGGCAACGTACTCTCCTTTGCCAATGGTCAAGTGAACTCCGGCGAGGGCGTGGGTTTCGACTTCGTCGGTATAGAAGACTTTCGTGAGGTTCTCGATTTCGATCAGTGGAGCTGCAGCTTCGTTCATGGTTTGTCCGTTTCTGTTGTCGGCGCAACTGCTGAATTGGATTTGACTCTGCTACTCAAGCCTTACGCGATCGGTGTTGTCCCATCGCGACATGTCGGACAGAATGACGGTGTCGCCTTCCTTCAATCCGGAATCGATCTGGATCAGGTTCACCGAAGCGCGTCCCGTCTTGACCTGCGTCCGCACGGCCCCGTTGCCTTCGCGATCCAGTACGAACATGGATATCGTGCTGTTCTCCTGCCCAAAGGCCGGGCGTCCCACGTACAACACGTTCTCGAGCTTCTCCAGATCGATGGTTCCATCCACGCTTAAGTCAGGGCGCGCGCCTTTCGGCAGCTCCCCTGTGAGTGATACGTCAACCGTGACCGTTCCGTTCTGTACCGCAGGATCGACCCGGCTCACACTGCCCGGAATTACACCATTGTGGGTGTCGATCGAGGCCGGTTCGCCAATCTGCACGTCGCGCGCCTGGGTCTCGGGAATCTTCAACTCCGCCATAAGGTGGTTGGGCTGCACGATTTTCGCCAACTCGGCTCCGGGCAGAACGTGCTGGCCTACTTGCAGTGGCATTTCGACCAGGACGCCGGCAACTCCCGCGCGGACCCTGAGCTTGTCCAGTTGCTGTTGCTTCAACTGGGCCAGCGCCCGCATTTCTCCGACTTTGGCCTGCTGCACCGCAAGTTGCGACTCAATCGCCTTCTGATTGATCTTCAGGCGCTCATCTTCAATCTCATTGCGGGTCACCAGCTCTTCCGCCTTGCCCTGCGATGCTTTCGCCGTAAGGCCCGAAACCACGCCCAGATCGTGCAGCGCTTTGTCGGTCTGCGCTTGGCGCTGCGCCTCGTTGTAGTCCGCGTTGACCGTAGCGGCGCCGGCCCGCTGGGTCATCAAGTCGCTGTCGAGCTTGACTTTAAGGCTCTGGTACTCCGCCTCGGCTGCTTTGACCTGGAGCTGGGCATCCAGCGCTTCCTGTTCCAGTTGCGGGTTGCTCATTTCGACCAGGATGGTGTCCGCTTCGACCAGCGAGCCGGGCAATTTGATGATGCGGAGGACGGTAGCTTCGGTTTCTGCGGGAATCTGCCGCACATCTTCATGACTGGGCACCAATGACCCCAGTCCGCGTACCTGCCGCAGCATCGAGCCGCGTTTCACCGTATCGGTCCAGATGGTGGCGCGTTCCACGGTGGGAGCGGCCGGCTTCAGGCGGGCGACACCAACGGTCAGGGCGACAAGAACGAGAAGGCCTACGCCTCCCCAGATAATCTGGCGGCGGCGTTTTTGTTGCTTATATTCGGGACGGGCGATATCCATTGCACTTCTGAAAGAGCAAGTGGGTAGCCAATCATATATTTCGTTTGTTGTTGAATCAGAAGCAGGTTAGCGCACTGGCTCTTTTGTGCCGCAAAAGCCCGGTGTCCCGCGTCGGATAAATGTGTCCGTTTCCGGACAGCTCCAGCTAGGCGGCCCCTCAGTCTTGCGAGCATTCCAGCCGACGCAGGTGGACGAAGCGCATCAGGTACGATAACCATTACGGCTGCGGCATCCGCAAGCCTGCCCACGATGCCCGTTTCCGTCACCCCAACTCCGGCCGTCCCTGCTAAAAAGATATCCGCGACGTCACGCCTGTTCTCGCTCGATGTCTTCCGGGGAGCTACGATTGCGGCCATGATCCTGGTGAATAATCCAGGAAACGACTTTCCCTACGCGCCCGCTGCAACACTCACAATGGAATGGCTGGACCCCGACCGATCTCATCTTCCCGTTCTTCCTCTTTATTGTTGGAGTATCGCTCAGCCTGTCGTTCCGATCGCGGCTGCAACGCGGCGAGTCGAGGCGGACGCTGTTATTCCATACCTTACGTCGCAGCGCCATTATCTTTCTTATAGGCCTGTTCCTCAACGGCTTCCCCTATTTCCATCTCTCGACTTGGCGCGTAGCCGGAGTGCTGCAACGAATTGCCCTCGCCTATCTTGCGGCGGCATTGATTGTGCTCACGTCAAAGTCGCGCGGAATCGCCATCTGGATTGCGGGCCTGCTGGTCGGCTACTGGATCGCCATGCGATTCATTCCAGTGCCGGGCTTTGGAATGCCGGGTAGCGACGTCCCGCTCCTCGATCCCAACGCCAACCTGAGCTGGTACCTCGATAAGCAGTTTCTTCCGGGAGCAATGTATGAGAAAACGCGCGATCCTGAAGGAATCCTCAGCACGTTTCCTGCGATTGCGACGGCTTTGCTCGGAGTACTGACCGGCGAGTGGATGGCTACCCTGCGCGACGCTAAACAAAAAGTCATCGGCATGGCGGGCTTCGGAACTGCCTGTGTTGTCGCCGGGCTACTCTGGGCGAGTCTGGTTCCCGATCAACAAGAAACTCTGGACCAGCTCCTTCGTTCTATTCACCGCAGGATGCGCGCTGTTATGCCTTGCACTCTGCTACTGGATCAATGACGTCAAGCTCCATCGCGGCTTCTGGACCAAGCCATTCGTGATTCTCGGTACCAATGCCATTGCCGCTTACACCCTCGCCGAACTCCTATCGAGCGTGCTGTTCAGCTTGCGCGTGCATGTGGGACACCGCATCCTGAGCCTGCAGGAATACATTTACCACCAGGTCTTTGGGCAGATGAGTCCCCTCGCCCTGGGATCGCTGGCCTACTCCTTGCTCTTCGTGGCCGTGTGCTTCCTGCCGGTCTGGTGGATGTACCGCAAGCGCATCTTCCTCAAGGTGTGATCACTCCGCGCCGCCTTGAAATTCCTCGGAACCACAACCACCTTCACGAACTGGCAAGAACGCCTGCGGCGGCTTGCTCGGCTGCGTTGACGCCACGCGATAACCGTGTCCTAATATGCCAGTCTATGTCGGTACCATCGATCACTGTCGGCCAACTGCTGGGTCACTACCGCATCCTCGAAAAGGTCGGAGGCGGTGGCCAGGGCGAGGTGTTTCGCGCCCACGACGAACGCTTTGACCGCGATGTCGCCCTCAAGATCCTGCCGGTAAAGGCCTTGTCGGATGATGCTGCGCGCAAACGCTTCCGCCAGGAAGCCCAGGCCGTCGGCAAGTTGAACCACCCCAACATCGCCACCGCCTTCTATTTCGGCGAGGAGAACGGCATCGATTTCCTGGTTACCGAGTACATCTCCGGCGCCAGGCTCGACGAAAAGCTGGCGCAAGGGCCTCTGCCCGAAGAAACCGTTTTGGCGCTCGGCGCCGAACTCGCCAGCGGACTGCAGGAGGCGCATCGCGCCGGCATCATCCATCGCGACCTGAAGCCGGGCAACCTTCGCATTACCGAAAACGGCCAACTTAAGATTCTGGACTTCGGCCTCGCCGAACTGGTCGATCCTGCCGGCGATGTCGCATCGGCTGAGACCGTGACCCTGACGATGACCCTGACCGGCACGCTGCCCTACATGGCGCCCGAGCAGTTCGACGGTATTTCCGATCAGCGCAGTGACTTATGGGCCGCCGGGGCAGTGCTCTACGAACTCGCGACCGGACAGCTGCCTTTTCCCGAGACCCAGGTGCAGCGCCTCAGGCATGCCATCAAGCATGACGAACCGAAGCGCCCCACGGAAATCAACCCTGCAATCTCGAAAGGCTTGGAAACCGTAATCCTGCGGGCCTTGCAGAAAGACCCCAAACGCCGTTACCAGACCGCGAAAGACTTACATGACGACCTTGTCCGGGTGGCAGCGGGACGCGACGTCAAACGCGACAACTGGCTGCGAGAAAAACGGTCTCAAACTCGCGCTTGCAGCCTTGGTGATTGCCGCCTCAGCCTACTTCATCCACGCTGTGTGGCAACCCAAACCTCCTTCGGGCGGAGGTCACGGCTATCGTGTGCTCGCGGTGTTGCCGATCGAAGCCGACGGTCAGGATGCTTCTGAGAACGCACTGGTGCGTGGCGTCGCCGAAACCATCAGCGCACGGATCGCGCAGGGTACGAACGGCCAAACCCTCCAGCTGATCCCGCCCAATGAATTGAGTGCGCAGGGAGTCAAGACCGCGGAAGCTGCGAGGAAGACCTTCGGCGTTGATCGCGTGCTGTCGGTCGCGCTGCAGCGCTCAGGCGACAAGATGCGCGTCACCTGCAGCCTGATCGATCCCAAAACGCACCAGCAGATGGACGCGCGCACCGTGACCGGCGATGCCAGCGACCTGTTCGCGCTGGAAGACAGCACCGTCGCCGACGTGTTCGCCATGCTGCCAGCCGACGTCAGGTTGGAGCAGCCTGCACCCTCCGAAGTCCAGGCCGCCGCGCCCGCCGCCTATGAATACTACGTACGCGGACGCGGCTATCTGCTGGACTATCAGAAGCCGGAGAACATCGACGCCGCCATTAAGCAGTTTGAGCAGGCACTGAAGGTGAGTCCCAATTACGCACCGGCCTATGCCGGACTGGGCGAAGCCTACTGGAGGGGCTACAAGGCCGACCGTGGGAAAGACTGGTTGGACAAAGCGACAGTTAACTGCGGAAAGCGTTAGCGGCGGACTCGAAGCTCGCCGCAGGACACACCTGCCTCGGAAACCTGTACAACGACACTGGCCAATACAACGAAGCGCTTGATGAATTCCAGCGGGCGGGCTCACTGGATCCCGATAGCGTTACCGCCCTCTATGGACTGGCGAAGGCGTATGACAGGCTCGGTAACACGGCGGCCGCGGAGGACACCTACAAGAAAGCCATAGCGATGCGGCCACAGTACTGGGCGGTTTACAACTGGCTGGGCACCTTCTACTACGAACAGGCCAGGTATGCGGAGGCCGCGGCGATGTTTCGCAAGGTCGTCGAATTGACGCCCGACAACAATCGCGGCTACTACAATCTGGGCGCGATGTACACTGGCGGAGGGCCACTATGACGATGCCATCTCCGCACTCAATCGCTCCATCGAACTCCGGCCGACTCTCAGCGCTTACAGCAATCTGGGAGAAGCGTATTACTATTCGCACCGCTTCCCTGAAGCAGTCGCGATGTACGAGAAGGCCCGGGCCCTGGATGATAAGGACTATCTGAACTGGGGCAACCTCGCCGACGCCTTGTACTGGTCTCCGGGCCGCCGCCAGGAATCCGTGCCCGCCTACAAGACGGCGCTTGAGTTGGCACGGGCCGCGCTGCAGGTCAATCCCAAGGATGCCACCGCGATGGCTTACGTGGCGGCCTATAGTGCGATGCTCGGTGATAAGCACCTGGCAGTCGACAATCTGCAGAAGGCGTTGAAACTCGCCCCTAACGACCCTGACATCATGTTCCGGGCGGCGTTGGTGTACAACCAGCTTGGCGACCAACCCCAGACGCTGGAATGGCTAAAAAAGGCGACGGATGCGCATTTCTCGCGAACCATGGTACGTGATACCCCCGACTTCGGGCATCTGCTATCCGATCCAACCTTCAAAGCTCTTACCGCCGACAAGTGATCGTGGTTTCGTCGAATACCTTGCGGCAAGAACCCGATCGAGAATTTACGGGTCGACGTGTAGCCCTCCACCTGTTCGAAGAGTGCACGCTTTGTTCGTTGATGGTCACCGACTGGTAAGGAAATTACGTGGTGCCGAAGGCTCTCAACGCCCATTCGGGAAACGTAAGCTTGGACGGCATCGTCGACGCCGGGCCTCCGGCCGAGGTGAATTGCAGCTGCCAGCCCGCCCCAGCGGCGGAAGGAAATGGAGACCCGGTACTGATAACACCTGCAGGTCCAAAGTTCACGCTGAATGGGATCTTCGGATCAGTCGTCGAATACTCGACGGATTCGCCCTCCGGGATGCTCACGACACCATCTTTTTCGCCAGATTGAACGCAATCTCCATTGTCGTCCACCGACAACACGACGCTGATCACGTCCTGCCGTCCAATCGGTCGCTTGTGCGACGACAGCCAATAAGCATAGGCGGCTGCCAGCAACCCAGCCACGATAAGAATTCCGGCCAAGCCCCTATTCATCTCAGTCCTCCTACAGTGGATTGATCTGTAAGTGTGCACACAGTAGCACGACTCAACCCCAAGTCAAGCAAATAACCCTCCTCGTTTCGCGGGCTTGCATTTCACGCCCCACTTAGCTGTCGGCCCGCGCAGGCACCTAATCGTCAATCGCATGATCCCTTCATGGGCTACTCGGCGCCAACGCGACTCCGGGGTTTCATTTTGGGTTCCCATTCCACCGCAATCTCAGGTTCCGATGGACATTCACAGTCCGCCAGTTAGAATGCTCAGTTCGCCATTTTGTGCTATTGCCGTAAAGGATATCTTCATGATCGTCGGTGTTCCCCGCGAGACCTTTCCAGGGGAGCGGCGAGTTGCGCTCGTGCCCGCCGCCATTCCAAACCTCAAGAAAGCTGGATTGGACGTCATTATTGAAGCCGGTGCCGGTGTCGAAGCCGGTTACCCTGACGCGGACTACGCGGCCAAAGGCGCCAAATCGTCGCCGACCGGTCAGAGGTATTTCGCTCGGCCGACATCATCTTCCAGGTGCTGTGCTACGGCTCCAACGATGTCACCGGCGAAGCCGATCTTCCGCTTCTGCGGCGCGGCCAGGTCCTGATCGGCTTCCTGCGACCGCTCGGCAACGTGCAAACCGTGCAGGAAGTCGCCGCTACCGGCGCGACTGCCTTCTCCGTCGAGTTGATGCCGCGCACCACCCGCGCCCAGAGCATGGACGCTCTCTCCTCCATGGGCACGATCTGCGGATACAAGGCGGTCATCATCGCCGCCGACACGCTGCCCCGCATCTTCCCCATGCTGACCACCGCGGCCGGAACCATCACTCCCGCGCGCGTGCTGGTGATGGGCGCAGGCGTCGCCGGGCTGCAGGCCATCGCCACTGCTCGCCGCCTCGGCGCCGTGGTCTCGGCCTACGATCTGCGTCCCGCCGTAAAGGAACAGGTGCAGAGTCTGGGCGGCCGGTTCGTCGAGCTTCCTCTGGAAGTCACAGACGCGCAGGACGCCGGAGGCTACGCCAAGGCCCAGGACGAGTCTTTCTATCAGGCGCCAGCGCGAGTTGCTGGGCCAGGTTGTCGCGCAGCAGGACGTAGTGATCACCGCAGCCGTCATTCCCGGCAAGAAATCGCCCGTGCTGGTCACGAAAGAAATGGTCGAGGCCATGGCTCCTGGGCTCAGTCATCGTCGACCTTGCATCCGAGCGCGGCGGCAACTGCGAACTGACCCGCATCGGCGAAAAGGTCGTCGAGCATGGCGTGTCCATCATTGGCACCATCAACCTCGCCAGTACCGTTCCCTATCATGCCAGCCAGATGTACGCCAAGAACCTGACCAACTTCCTGCTCAACATGGTGAAGGACGGAAAGCTCAACCTGAACATGGACGACGAGATCGTGCGCAGCACCTTGGTCACCGAGGGCGGCGAGATCGTGAATCCGCGCGTACGCGAATTTTTCTCGCTGCCGGCTTTGGTGGCGCAAACGTAGGAAGAATCTTTACCACAGAGGCACTGAGACACTGAGAACAAAGAGATCTAAGAATTGAATTCGACTCTGTGCCTCTGTCTCTGTGCTCTGTGGTGAATTTGTTGGAGGTTTTGATTTGAAGTCTGACCTGATCACCAGTCTGTATGTCTTCATGCTCGCCGCGTTCATCGGATTCGAGGTGATCCGGCGGGTCTCACCGCTGCTGCACACGCCGCTGATGTCGCTCACCAACGCGCTCGACGCCATCGCCGTGGTGGGCGCCATCATCCTGGCGGGCGAGCAGCAAGAGCCAGCTGGCGACCATTCTCGGCACCATCGCCATCGTCGCCGCCACCAGCAACATCGTCGGCGGATTCATCATCACCGACCGCATGCTCAAGATGTTCAAAGTGAGCAAAGCGCCCAAGCCATGACCGACCTCGTGGGTGGTGAATACGTCATTGAAGTTCTCTACATTGTTGCGGCGGCGCTGTTCATCCTGTCGCTCAAGTGGCTGAGCTCGCCGGCCACCGCGCGCCGCGGCGTCTTCGCCGGCGAAGCCGGCATGCTGCTGGCCATCGTCGGCACGCTCTTCTACAAGGGCATCGTCGATTACAAGTGGATCGCCATCGCCCTGGTGCTCGGGCACCATCATCGGCGTGCCGCTGGGCCGCGTCGCCATGACCGCCGTTCCCCAGCGGACCGCGCTCAGCCACGCTTTCGGCGCGCTCTGCGTCACGCTGGTCGGCACCGCCGAGTTCTATCTGCGCGCGCCGAACATCACGAAGTTCATGATGAGCGTGCTCTCGCTCGAAGTCATCCTTGGCGCGCTCACCATCACCGGCAGTCTCATGGCCGCAGGCAAGCTGATGGAAATCCTGCCGCAGCGTCCCATCACCTACAAAGGACAGAACATCGTCAACCTCGGCCGTGCTCGGCAGCTGCCATCGTTATCGCCGTCATGCTCGTGATGGATCCCGAGCCGCATGTCGATCTTCCCGCGATGGTTCTCATCGCGCTCGTCTTCGGCGTGATGCTGATCATCCCCATCGGCGGCGCCGACATGCCCACCGTCATCTCGCTGTTGAACTCCTACGCCGGACTCTCCGCCGCCGCCATGGGCTTCGTGCTCGACAGCAAGCTGCTCATCGTGGCCGGCGCGCTCGACGGCGCTCGCGGCTTCATCCTCTCCGTCAACATGTCGAAGGCCATGAACCGCTCGTTCACCAACGTGCTCTTCGGCGCCTTCGGCCAGGTGCAGGCCGCGGCCGCAGGCGCGCAGGAAGCCCGTCCGGTGCGCAGCGCCACGCCCGAAGAAGCGGCGGCGATTCTCGCGGCGGCCAACAAAGTCGTCATCGTTCCCGGATACGGCATGGCCGTCGCCCAGGCGCAGCACAAAGTCCGCGAACTCTACGACGCGCTCACCAAGCGCGGCGTCGACGTGACCTTCGGCATCCATCCCGTCGCCGGCCGCATGCCCGGACACATGAACGTCCTTCTCGCCGAGGCCGACATTCCCTACGACAAGCTGCTCGACATGGACCAGGTCAACGGCGACATGCCGCAGACCGACGTGGCGCTGGTCATCGGCGCCAACGACGTGACCAACCCCGCGGCGCGCACCGACCAGTCGAGCCCGATCTTACGGCATGCCCATCCTCGACGTGGACAAGGCGCACACCGTGATGGTCATCAAGCGCAGCATGAGCCCCGGCTTCGCCGGCATCGACAACCCGCTCTACTACCTCGACAACAACCTGATGCTCTTCGGCGACGCCAAAGCGTTTGTCGGGAACATCGTGAAGGAGCTGTCGGGGAACAGCGGGGGACACTAGAGGTAACCAGGTTAGCTGGTTGCCGGTAACTGGAGTGGCGTTGCCGAGGCGCCCATTCTCGTTTCCCAAAGTGAGAAGCGAGTGGTTGGGAGGTACCCCTCCCCCCTCCCCCCATGCTCGTAAAATCTTGAGACCATAGGGAGCGAAAGGCGGAAAGTCCGTGCAAAATACTGAACACGTTGGGCTTACGGGCAAAATTTTCTAACAAAGGAGTTAGATGGAGTTTTCGGGAGGACGAACGGGGGTGTTGGCAGGGCATGACGGGCAAAAAATCGATCAACAAGTACGACAAACCACAGGGCGAACCGCCTAGTTTTTTCGACAATAGAGGATGGTGTCTGAGTGTCGTCTTTTCGGAGACGACAACTCCCCTCATCGTTCTGAGAGGGAGTTTAGGCGGATGGGATTGGGAGGCTAGGACGTGGGTCACGGTTGAGTGTGACGAGGACATGGACGGTGGTTAGTGGCTAGAAAAAGAGTGGCGACCGGTGACGTGAAGGGCTCCGGGTTTAGCGTCCAACATCGGGGTGCGAACCTGGAGACTTCAACTTAAACGCCGTAAATCATCCGGCACTCGGAATCTGGAACTGGCTCTTGAACTTTTCTTCGGATACTGCATACTTCCTGTAGAGGACAAGCCCGATGCGAAAATTTCTGCAAATACTTACGATCGCCGTTCTTGGTTCAGCCGCCATTTCCATGGCCCAGGACAACCCTTTCAGCACATGGAACAAGGCGGCCTACGCCAGGGTGAGTCAGATCCTGGTTGCCTCGGCTGAAAAAATGCCGGAAGCGAACTACAGCTACAAGCCTGTCGATACGGTGCGCAGCTACGGACAGATTGTCGGGCACGTCGCCGACGCGCAGTACATGTTCTGCTCCATGGCTCTCGGCGAAAAGGGACCCGATCTCAAAATCGAGCAGAGTAAAACTTCGAAAGCCGATCTCATTGCCGCACTCAAAGAGCGCAGTCGCTTACTGTGACAAGGCCTATGACGGCATGACGGACGCGTCGGGCGCTCAAATGGTGAAGCTCTTCGGAAACGACGCCCCCAAGCTGGACGTGCTGACTGTCAATAACATGCACAACATGGAGCACTACGGCAATCTCGTCACGTACATGCGAATGAAGAACATCGTGCCGCCCACCAGCGAGCAGCCGCCGCAGGCTCCGCCTAAAAAATAAGCCCGGGCGGCGGCGCAAGCGGCATGTGTTCCGAGGCTAAAGCCTGAGTATATTCGGCTCCATTTTCACCACGCTAAAGCGTGGTGCTTCCACCCACGTGGTTGCCGGGCAAGGCCAACAAGATGTGCACATGATTGTCGGTGCCTCCGATAGCTAGAAGATCGAACTTGAGATTTCGCGCGATGCCGCGAATATAGGCCCAGAGCGATTCAGGATCGCGGATGAGCTGTGTCCGTTGTTTTGTGCTGAATACGCAATGGACTCATTGAGAATGTACGACCGGGCCATGCGGTGATTCCACCACGCGGCGCGAACCCATGCGTAATGCACGTCACGCGTCGATGTGCCGCCGCTGCGCGGCTTTAACTTCGGATGGATCGCATCTCCGCGGGCGGAGCCTGTCCTGAGCGCAGTCGAAGGACCCACGGCTCAAGCAAATCCCGCCCTTCGGGCTGCGGACTGCGCTAGCGCTGCAGCGTATCGAGGAATAGGAGCCCGAGCTAACCCTTCTTTTTCAGTGGAGTCTATTACCACCGTCAGCGTCGGGGGCGCATGAGGGCGACCCCTTCTCGCTGCAAACAAGACCAAGTCAATCTCTACGTCGATGTTCCTTTTGGGACAGGAGGCCACAGTGAAATCCGCACTCGCCGCACTAATGTTGCTCATGTTTTCCATTGCGCTTGCTGGTCAGGAAACGTCGGAGCTATCCACGCCTCCCAATGGCGACAACGAGCATGCGCAAGTCGCGCAATGGATTGGCCCCGTCAAGATTTCTATCGACTACCACAGTCCCAAAGTACACAACCCGGCCAACACCGATCGCACCGGACACATTTGGGGAGAAGTGGTTCACTACGGTTTCGTGGACGAAGGCTTCGGTCCGACAAAAGGCGCGCCCTGGCGTGCCGGCGCCAATGAGAGCACCTACCATCACCTTCTCCAACGACGTGAAGGTCGAAGGCAAGGACCTGAAAGCCGGAACCTACGCGCTTTTTCTCGACGTGGAGAAGGACGGCCCATGGCAGTGGATCTTCTCCAATCACCTGGGCTGGGGGAGTTTCCAATACGATCCCAAGTACGACATTCTTCGCGTGCCGGCAGCGCCGCAGGACGCACCGTTCACCGAATTTATGACCTACGGGTTTGACGAGCGCCGTCCGGATTCCGCAGTGGCTTACCTGCAGTGGGAAAAGAAACGGATACCGCTGAAGATTGAAGTCCCCAACGTAAATGCGCTTTATGTCGCGAAGATGCGCCAGGACCTGCAGTCATGGGCGGGGTTCAACTACCAGGACTGGCAGACCGCCGCGCAATTCTGCGCCGACAATAAGATCAATCTCGAGGAAGCGCTAACCTGGGCCGATGGGGCGATCAACGGGCCGTTCCGTGGAGCCACCATCGGACACGAAGATTTCTCCACGCTCTCTACCAAAGCCGCCGTACTAGACGCCATGGGCCGCGAATCCGAGGCGGATAGCGTGATGCAGAAAGCGCTGCACTTGCCGGGAACCGACGCTTATTCCGTGTATGCGTATGGCATGGGGTTGCTCCGCAACGACAAGAAGGACAAAGCGATGAAGGTGTTCACCTTCAACCAGCAGCAGCATCCGCAAGACAAATTCTGGACTTCGTTGGGACTGGCTCGCGGCTACACGGCCTTAGATGACAAGAAGAACGCAATCGCGAATTGGGAGATTGTCGTGCAGAACGTCCCTGCTAACCTGAGCAACAGAACAGCAGCGTACGAGGCCGCGCTGAAAAAGCTGAAAGGCGCCAGTTGATCTGGCGGCATTAAGATTCTTACCATTATCCGCCGAACTGCCGCAGGTGGTGATCGAGGTGCTTATACATTCCGCGGCTCCAGACTGCCGGCGTTAGCGAGCCGAAGAACGGATGTGGATGACGCGTGCATTGCGCTTCTCCGCCCTCGCGAAACTGCCGGATCTTCAGTTTGAGCTGTTGCTGCTCGCGCGCGAAATCCCTCTGATCAGCGACGACCAACTGTTTATCGGTGGGACTATTCTTCCCAAACGGTTTTTCATTGGTAAAGATGGGCTTGAAAAACGGACCGATCAACCTCCCAATGAAAGCTCGCGGTGGATTCACCGTACCCGAGGCCATGTCCATTGTTCTGGAACAATGCGCCATCATCTGCGCCACGTCCATCTTTCCCCATTGCCGAACGGACGCCGGCTGCAGACTATCTATGCGCGAGATCACGTCGTCAACGGTATCCTGCTCAAACAAGTTCTTCATTCTTGACCTCAAAAACCGCGATCATCTTATACCAGGGTTCGCTCGTTCCGAGCTGATTCGTCGCGATCGCCACTGCTCCCTACGACGCCCGCTGCGCTTTTTCGCTTTCGGCCAACAATTCCAATACCCTGCGCAACGTCTGGAAGTCCGGCACAACGAATGAGGCACGCGTGGGTCCCGGACCGACATGCACCGTCCAGGCACCAGCGGGCATGCGCTCGAACAGGTCTTCGTCGGTGCGATCGTCACCCGCCGCAAACATGAAATCCGGATCAGGCAACGAGTTGAGTAAGCGATGGAGAGCTTCCCCCTTGTTCACCCAGACTGGCCTGATTTCCACAATCTTGTGACCGCGATACGCCCTGAGTTCCGTGTCGGCGAGCATGGCTTCTAACATCGATACCAGTTCATTCGCCAACCACTCCCCGAATTCCGGTTCTGCCATTCGGTAGTGCCACACCAGAGCATATTTCTTTTCCTCAACAAAACTCCCCGGCGTGCGGTCCACGAAGTGCTCCAGAATCGGCATGACGGTAGACTTCCATTCTGGCGGCGCTTGCGAACTCAACGATTCCCACGCGGATGCGGATGGAGGTTTCAACTCGGCTCCATGCTCGGCCACCAGCCACAATCCTCGCACTTTGTCGAACCAGCCCTCCAAGTCTGCCGCCGATCTGCCCGACACCAGCGCCACGAGATTCCTGGGTTCGGCGGCCAGCGCACTGAGAAGATCCAAGAGCGCCGGAGGAGGGACTGCATGCTGCGGCCATTTCGCAAATGGAACCAGAGTTCCGTCGTAATCGAGAACCAGCAAGCGGCGGTTCGCGCGAACGTAAGCATCGCGGACTTCGCTCGACCGTAGTCGCTGAGGTTCGGCGCCATTCGAGCGTGCACGATTCAACACAGCTTCTTGCAGCGCAGCCAGAAACCGCTCTCCCCATCGGAAAACGTTGTTTCGCAGGACCCTGCGGTGAAGCATCCGCATGCGCATTCGACGCTCTGGCTCATCGAGGGCCAATGCGCGCTTGATTGTGCTCTCCGTGCGTTGTTCGTCGAAAGGGTTAATCAGGAGCGCCTCTCCCATCTCGGCAGCGGCGCCCGCAAATTCGCTCAATACCAGGACGCCGTCACCCTCGGGCTTGCAGGCCACGTATTCCTTCGCCACCAGGTTCATCCCATCGCGAAGCGGCCCCACCCAGCAGACATCCGCCAACTTGTAGAGGCCCACCAGTTCGGTCCGTTCAATCGAGCGGTTGATGTAGACCAGGGGCGTCCATTCCGGAGTGGAGAATTTCCCGTTGATTTCCCCAACCAGCCGGTTCACCTCGGTGCGCAGGTCCTGATAAGTGTCGATGCCTTCGCGAGTCGGCACCGCGATCTGGATCAGGATGATCTTCTCTTTAAGCTCCGGCGACGACCGGAGCAAATACTGAAAGGCACGCAGCCGCTCGGGAACCCCCTTTGTGTAATCCAGCCGGTCGACGGCCAGCAGTATTTTCCGGCCGCTGTGATGCGCCCCCCAATCCGCATATTTCTCAGCCGTAGTTGCGTCGGCCTTCAAAAGGCTTGTGTATTCCTCGGGCGCGATGCCGATGGGCAGCGCCTCCAGACGCACGGAACGGCTCCCCATTGCGACCTGTGTGATCTTGCTTTCCGTGCCCAGCACCCGCAGAAGCGCAGCGCGGAATTGCTGCAAATGCCCGTGGGTCTGAAATGCGAGCAGGTCGGCTCCCAGCAGCCCCTCAAGAAGTTCTTCGCGTCTGGGCAGGACCGGAAAGATCTCCGACGACGGGAACGGAATGTGCAGGAAGAAACCGATCGCTGCGTCCGGCAGACTGTCGCGCAACATCTGGGGAAGCAACATCAAATGGTAGTCGTGTACCCAAATCAGGTCGCCCGGTTTATAGCGATCGACAACCGCGTCGCAGAAGATGCGGTTGGCTTCGACATACGACTCCCAGCCTTTCGCGTCGAACTTCAATTGAGAAGGGAAGTTGTGAAACACGGGCCAGAGAGTTTGATTCGCATAGCCCTCATAGAATCCAGCAGCGACATCTTCCGGAAGATCGACCGCGAAATAGTGCTCTTTTTCGGCCCATTCGGCAAGAACCGCGCGGCGCTGCTCGATGTCTTCCTGCCCGCCACCTCCCGCCCAACCAATCCAGTCTCCACCGTTCCGTCGGAGCAAAGGATCCATAGCGCTGGCGAGCCCTCCTGAGCTCCGCGCCGTCGTCCAGCCTTCGGCTGTTTTTTGCAATGTGAGAGGAAGCCGGTTCGATACCACAACCAGCCGAGCACCCGAGCCAGGCTGCACCGCAGTCAAGTTGGGGTCTGCATTTGAACTCATGGTTCTCCACACCTGGGTCCAGCCCAGGCAGCAAGGTCCTAGAGTTTGATGCCAAACCCGCGGCGATAGTTCGCTGATTGTTCCAGGAGTGCTGTATTTGGTGGCCCGGCCTTACTTGCTTTCAAACAGCGGCCTCGCCATCTCCTCCTGGTTCGCCAACTCCGGATGTTCGGCCTTCCAGCGCATCGCGGCAGTGATGCGGGTGCGTCCGCTGGGATGATCGTAAAAGAGGAACTCCTCGATCGGTCCGGGATCGAGCTTGCGATATTCGCCCAACAGCATATCCACATTGGCCTCGCCGTCGGGTTGTTGGGCCGCGTTCAGACCGTACAGGTCGGCCTCATATTCCATGTTGCGTGTGATCGTATTGTTTACCGGCGTCATGAGAAACATGTAGATCGAGAACACCATCAGCGCCAGAGGCAGCACGGCGATATCGGTGATTCCTCGTACATCCCACTGTTGTCCCCAGCGCGCGAGAGCGTAGTTGATACCCCAGTTCACGACGGCGAACCCGATCACGATCACCACTCCGAACATGACGAGTCCCTTGTACGCATGGTTCAGGACATAGTGGCCCATCTCATGTCCCATAGTCGTCTCAATCTCAGGCAACGTGCAGCGCTTCAGCAGGTTATCGTTCAACGAAATTCGCAGCGTCCCGGCGAATCCGCTGACGTTGGCGCTCACCCGGTTCGATTGCCGCGATGCGTCGAACTCGTAGACGTCCTTGGCGGGAATTCCGTTGGCGCGCGCCATGCTGAGAATCGGGTCCTTGATGCGTGCGTCCGTCAGCGTCGTGTACTTGTTGAACAGCGGAGCGATATAAACCGGTGCGATCAGGCTCACGAACGCGGCGAATGCGACCATCACGATTGCGCCCCACACCCACCAGTTCCGTCCCAGGCGTCTCACCAGCGCAAACAACGGCACCACGAGGATGGCTCCCAGCACCACCCCGACCCCGAGCCCAACCATCTGATCGCGCATCCACGGGCCGAAGGTCTGGTTCAGCAGCCCGTACTTGTGCTCGCGGAAGTAGCCTTCGTAGAGGCTCATGGGAAACGTGAGCACCGAAACAATGACGATAAATTGCACCCAGTAGATTGCCGTCTGCAGCGGGCGGAACCGGGTGATGCGCTCGGCCAGATCGCGCATGCGGGCCGACCAGCGGAAGTGCAGCAGCAACCACATCACGACGAGCGTGGAAAGAAAGTCCCACAGCTGCAGCCAATAGCCGCCTTCAAAATAGGCATCTGAACGGGCGCGCTGGGCCGGCGGCATCTTGGCCAGGTAGGTGTCCACGGCCGCGTTGACATCGAACGCAGGCCCGGTCTGGTTCGTGGCCGGCTGAGCGGGCGAAGCCACCGGTGCACTCGATTGACCGAATGCAAGAACGCTGGACAGCAGAATCGTCAGAACAACAAGTTGGCTTGCCCGAACCATTACGCCTCCTGGAATTTCCGGACGAGTATACGCCGTCGACTGGGTGCCTCACTCAATCCTTCTCATGAATTGAGTTCCATAACTCAGGCAGCAGGAGGTCGTTTCAAAGACACAAACTGTTCTTAAGGTGAGTCCAAACCAATGCCCTGACTCGGAATTGGGTGCGATATGGCCTGATTTCGACAGTTAGGTAATCCCCTCAGAAGAGGACTCGACGTGAGCAGCGCTACAGCGACTGTAAGTGGGACATCAGAGCAAACAGCAAGGCTGGGATTCGGGTAGCCCGAAATCGGCAGCCCCGGCCGTATGTTGTTTCCGCCGCACGAATGCACCATTCACTGGCACCCTGAAGCGGGCCTTTCCCTGATTCGTGGCCCGGTCGATGAGGTCTAGTATCCAGCGGCTCATCCCGCCATGCTGTTAGCAGCATCGGAACTGCACAGCTCAGCACCTGTCTCGCGACGCCTCTCTGATTCCCCACCAAAGCAGTTAGCCGACCGGCTGCCGGTGCTGGTCTCCTTGCAGCGCCAACGAATGCCCATCATGGGTGACCGTTGCGACCGGGCGGATCGCCATGATAATCCTGTGGTTTCTGTAAAGGGAAGTCAGCAGCAGTTTGCAGTCTGGATGGTTTGTTTCTGCGAAGCGCATGGCGAACGATGGATCGCGATTGCGATGAGTAGTGGTACTGTACATCGCGGCTACGAACGTCTAATGGGACTCCGCATAAGGAGGGGTTATGAGTTTTCGGAGAATTCTACTGTCACAACGCTCATTCTGGCGCTTCGGCTGATTGAAACTCGGCACGGGATTTCCATCCGCGTCTGGAAACGGCAGATATTCAGTTGCCTGAACGTTTACCGGTATCGGAATTGCCGTAAGCTGTCGGGAAACGGTAGCGTCTGCGCTGCAGACCCAATGGTGTTGACTGTGGGGGTGTCGGGTGCAGCTTCCGGAAGTGGAATGCCATCTGGGATCGCTACGCATCGTCTGCAGAGGCCATGGCGCCTGAGTCTGGTGAGCTTCCCGTTGTTTCAGCAGAGGAGTGCGGAGAGCAAGCTCATTCGACGATGGCTCGGCAACGTTCTCGCTTTGATCCATGAGCTGGTTGCGCTGGCCCGGCGGACGCCCTCGTTCCGCGGCCGCCACGCTGGCAGCAAGGCCGAGGATGGTCTGCATCGCCGGGCTTGAACCAGAAGGTGTGCCGACAATGTAGTTCAGGCTTCGGCACCGCTCAGCCGGACAGCAAGAACCTGCCGCCAGTCGCCCGCCACTTGCTGTGCCGTCACCGTGAGCGGCATGGCGTGCTGGGTGCCTGAACAATCAGCCTTGGCCCGACGGCAAAGCTCATCGGGAGGTTGTGAGGGAAACTTGCTGCAACGCCGTGACGGTGATTTGGCTGCCGGACTGGGAGACGGTGACAGCACTTTCGGTCTGCCCTGGCGCCGGAATTGCGAGGCACCGAAGACCAGAAACGACCACAGATCAGCGGAACGTGTTTCAAGGTACAACACCTCGACTTTCCCCACCACTCGTTCGGCTAGGGTGCCGACCTCAAGACCGCACGATTTAGCTTGCGTGTCATGAAGTCCACTGCACCTTCGTGTCGAGTGCTGCGTCCTGCAAGTGTAGGCATAGACCCTGCACTGCAACACCTTTTGTGCTGTGACCGGTCATGCGTCAAACTGACGGCGAGGAAATGGAACGCTGGATCAAGAGCCTGTCAGCAACGTGGAGCACACCCTGACTCTCCGAGCATCACACGGATTGTGTTCGTGAAATCGCCATCTCGCAAGTAATCGGAGTTAGTGCACCCTCTGGGTTCGCCTGAGCTTTTCAGCGCTAACCTCGGAACAATCGTTATCACACGCCTCTGTGCCCTGCGTCCTATCCTGATCAGACGCTCATTCGCTAAAACATCCTCTGTGAGGCAAGAGGATTAGTGTCTCTTGCTCTCACCAGCCCGCCATGGTGGGCTGGTTGCGATGCTCTTTGACAATCTCAGGTCATCGCCCATCTCCCAAGCGTATGAATTGTATGTAAAGTATGGCAATTAGGCGTATGTAAAGTATGCAAAGTATGACACCGATGTGTATGAAAAATATGTAAAGTATGGCTTTTTCGAGGCAAGAAATGGCTTTTTTTGCCGCTAAGTCCTACGGGGAGACATGGATACGTATAACTCGTTTAGAATGAATAACTTACAAACAATTTCCGCCTAAGTTGTTAAAAACAAACGACGCGTGATTAAGCATTTCGGCTAATTTCCAGAACGGGATCGCACCCGGACGAATACACACCTGAAGCGGAACGGCTCGAGCTCTTTCGCCGTATCATTTCTTAGAGGCCACCATGTTCACATTCCTCTTATGGATCGTCGTGCTGTTCTTCTGCTGGCCCTTGGCGCTCGTTGCCCTTGTGCTCTATCCGCTCATTTGGCTGTTGCTGTTGCCCTTCCGAATTCTTGGCATTGCGGTCGAAGGTGTCCTGGAACTGGTGAAAGCGATCATCTTGTTGCCGGCGCGAGTGCTGCGCGGACCTAGTCGGGCCTTCTGACAGTCCTTGCCCGGCGACATCGCCTGGCACGTCCGGTCGCCAGCCCTCGGACACAGTAAAATAGATATTTGGCGGCTGGCGCCTGCTTCGCCCGGTGTGTCGGCCCATTCCGAGGAAAACCGATAGGTTATGGATACTACGAACCGCGAGGTGGAGACGCCAGCCAAGTCCCCATCGGAAACACCCAAAGCCTCGAATTTTATTCGCGACATCATCCTTGCCGACCTCGAATCGAACAAGTTCGACGGACGGGTACAGACCCGCTTCCCTCCCGAGCCCAACGGCTACCTCCATCTCGGGACATGCCAAGTCGATCTATTTGAACTTTGGGCTGGCTGCGGAATTCGGTGGCGGGACCAATCTGCGCTTCGATGACACCAATCCTGAGAAAGAAGAGCAGGAGTACGTAGACTCCATCATCCGCGACGTGCGCTGGCTGGGCTACGAGTGGGCCGGTTTGTACTACGCTTCCGACTACTTCGATCAGCTCTATCAGTGGGGCATCCAGCTGATCAAGTCTGGCAATGCCTACGTTTGCGATTTGACCGCCGAGGAGATGCGGCAGTATCGCGGCACCCTGACCGAGCCCGGCAGAGATAGTCCTTATCGCGACCGGACGATAGACGAGAACCTTGATCTGTTCGAGCGCATGCGCGCCGGCGAATTCGAAGACGGCTCGCGCACCCTGCGCGCCAAGATCGACATGGCATCGCCGAACCTGAACATGCGCGATCCGGTGATGTATCGCATTCTGCGCGCCACCCACCATCGCACCGGCGACAAGTGGTGCATCTATCCCATGTATGACTACGCACATGGAGAGTCGGACTCGATCGAACGCATCACCCACTCCATCTGCACCCTGGAGTTTGAAGATCATCGCCCGCTCTACAACTGGTTCATCGAGCAACTGGGCATCTTCCCCTCGCAGCAGATCGAGTTCGACCGGCTGAACGTGACGTACACGCTGCTCAGCAAGCGCAAGCTGCTGCAACTGGTGCAGGAAGGCCGAGTGCGCGGCTGGGACGATCCCCGCATGCCGACGATCTCGGGTATTCGACGCCGCGGCTACACACCCGAAGCGTTGCGCAACTTCTGCGCCGCGATTGGCGCGTCAAAGACCAACGGCACCATTGAACTGGCGATGCTCGAACACTACGTCCGCGAAGATCTCAACCGGAGATCGGCGCGGGCCATGGCCGTGCTGCGCCCGCTCAAGGTCGTGATCGACAACTATCCCGAGGGCCAGTCGGACGAGTTGCAGCTGGTCAATAACCAGGAAGACCCCAGTGCCGGGACGCGCGTCGTGCCGTTTTCGCGGGTGCTCTACATCGAACAGGATGACTTCCGGGAAGATCCGCCGAAGAAGTTCTTCCGCCTGTCGCCGGGCCGCGAAGTCCGTCTGCGCGGCGGCTACTTCATCAAGTGCACTGGCGTGGTGAAGGACGCGAGCGGTGCGATCACCGAAGTGCATTGCACCTACGATCCGGAAACCCGCAGCGGCAACGCGCCCGATGGACGCAAGGTGAAGGCGACCATCCATTGGGTTTCGGCGGAGCACGCTATCGACGCCGAAGTTCGGATCTACGAGAACCTGTTTCTCAAGGAAGACCCCAACGAAGTTGAGGGAGATAATACGTTTCTATCCAACCTGAATCCCAATTCGCTGGAAGTCCTGACCGACTGCAAGCTCGAACCTTCGCTGGCGAGCGCGAAGACGGGCGACCGCTACCAGTTCGAGCGCATGGGTTATTTCTGTGTCGATCCCGACACGACACCGGAACGGCTGGTCTTCAACCGCACCGTAGCCTTGCGCGACACCTGGGCCAAAATCGAGAACCGCGACAAACCCGGCGCGTAGCGTTTGGTGAAATGCCTCGGGCGACGGACGAAGCGTGGTTCTAGTTGTGCTTCACGAACTCGGCATTCTTATTGTTGGTGAGTGAGTTGTAGAGTGTCTCGATAAACAGGTCCGATGTGATGAACCCTTGCCGAATACTTCGCGTCCCACTGCGGCAAGGATCTTGTCTTTCTTCATCTGATCGACGGTCTTGCCCTGATTGATCGCCGCCTGCACGGCGGCGCTGGTCTCCTTCAGCATGGCGGAGTAGTCACGCACTTCGTTCAGGTCTGAAAGCTGGCCGTGGCCGGGGATGACCTTGACGTCGGCGGGCAGCACGCGAGCGACCTTGTCGCAGGCGGCGATCATCCCTTGCACGCTGCCTCCGGAGATGACGTCGATGAAGGGATAGCCGTAGGTCACGAAGTCGTCGCCCATGTGGACGACGTTGGCTTTGGGGAAGAAGACAATCGCGTCGCCGTCGGTATGCCCGGCGGGAAAGTGCAGCGCGCGAATGTCTTCGCCGTTGAGGTGCACAGTCACGTCGTGATCGAAGGTGATGATCGGCAGCCCACCCTTAGGGGCCGCAGGCTGATCTGTTCCATGCGCACGCCCGGCCGATGCCTGCCTTGCCGCCGGTTTCCAGACGCTTGCGCACGTTGTCCTGCGCGATGACGGTCGAGCCGCCGGAAGCGAACGGCGCATTTCCGCCGGTGTGGTCGCCGTGATAGTGCGTGTTGATGACGAAACGCACGGGCTTGTCGGTTACGCCGATGCCCTTCAGCGCGGCGGCGATCTTGTCGGCCAGCGGAGCGTACTGGTCATCGACGATCACAATGCCATCTTCGCCGACCGAAGCGGCGATATTTCCGCCCGCGCCCTCAAGCATGTAGATGTTGCCGGAAACCTTGGTGACCTTGATCTGGACTTTGCTGAAGTCCTGATCCTGGGCCGCGCACAGAGCAGCGAGCACTAACAGAAGCAATGAAGGCAAGTTTGCGCATGAATGCTTCCACCCCTGAAGTCGCAGGATTATAGCATCGCGATACAAAGCGAAGACGCGCGTAGCTTCCGTCGGCAGATTACTCATATCGCGACAGCGGTCAGGCTTTTGTCCTGGCGCTGCAGACCCGCAGCTTGCCGCCGACGGTTCCGCCGCAAGTGAGTGGTGCAGGCGGAATTCACCGGGCACCACAGGATGATGTGTCGGAGCTTCGGCGCGACTATCGTGCGGCGGCGGTTGCGACTTTCTGGCCGCGGCGCAGCTTGGCCGCCTTCACCGTGTTGCTCATCAGCATGGCGATGGTGAGCGGGCCGACGCCGCCGGGAACGGGCGTGATGCGCCCCTGCAACTTCGGCGACTTTGGGATCAACGTCGCCCATCAGCGTCGAGCCATTCTTGGCGAACGCCGCTTCGCGCTTGGCATCGCCGGCGAAGAACTTCTGCGAATTCCGCAGGATCGGTGATCTTGTTCATGCCTACGTCGATCACCGTTGCGCCCGGCTTCACGAAGTCGGGAGTAATCATGCCGGCGCGGCCGATGGCGGCGACGAGAATATCGGCGCGGCGGCACACGCCAGGCAGGTCGCGCGTTTTGGAATGGCAGACGGTCACCGTGGCGTTGCCGTTCAGCAGCAGCATCGCGACCGGCTTGCCCACGATGTCACTGCGCCCAACCACCACGGCTTCCGCGCCCGCGATGGGAATGTTGCTGCGCTTCAGAATCTCGATCACGCCTGCGGGTGTGCACGGCACCAGACCCGGGCGCTGCGTGGAAAGATAGCCGACATTCATGGGATGGAAGCCGTCCACGTCCTTCTCGGGCGAGACCGCGAGCAGCACTTTCTTGGAGTCGACCTGCGCGGGCAGCGGCAGTTGCACCAGGATGCCGTCGATGTCGTCGCGGCGATTGAGGTCGTCGACCAGCGCCAGCAGTTCGTCAGTGGTCGACGGAATCCGGCGGCGCGTGTTTCTCGCTCAGGATGCCCAGCTCTTCGCACGCCTTTACCTTGCTGCGGACGTAGATCTCCGACGCCGGATTGTGCCCCACCAGCACCACGGCCAGGCCGGGCCGTAGCCCATCGGCGGTGAGCTGCTTGACCTCCTCGCCAACTTCGGCCCGAATCTGGGCCGCGATCTTGGTTCCGTCGAGTATGACTGCCGACATTGCTCCTCCGGAGATTAGGATGAACTTCTAGTTTAGCGCGGGACAGGAATCGCCGCGCATCTCGCCGATCCCATTCGAGTGACAGCGCCAGTCGGCTAGAAGTCTCGGGCAGTCCGTCAGTCCCAAAGCCGAGCTGCTCACGCCGTTTTCTTGCTACAATCTCGTCATGATTTCACCGGAACTTCTCGAAATTCTAGCCTGCCCGTCTGCCGCAAGCCGCTGGTACTGCGCGGCGAAGACAGCCTGAAGTGCAACGAGTGCAAGCGGGTATACCCAATTCGGAACGGGATTCCCATTTTGCTCGAGCCCGAAGCCACAATCGAGCCACTCTGAGTCTGGGATGTCCCGCCGGTACGGTTTTCTGGAGTAGCTAGGCCTCGACTGCGGGAAATTTGTCGTCGCGTCCCGCCTTCTGCGTCATCGTCCTCACTTTCGGAACAATTACCGCTGCATTCACGAAACTTAACGTTTTCTGACGTTGATTCTGCCCGTCGTTCCGTCGCGGATTTTGTTCCCAACATGTGATCATGCAGGCATTCGCTATCGTCAGCAACTAAGCTGCAAACTGAGTGTTGGAATCAACAAAAGTTGTCGAAGTGGGGGATTGAGACGGAGGTTCGGCAATCCGATTGCTGCAACTTTATTGTTAGCTCGTCCGTCTAATGAGAAAAGCCCGCAAGGGTCGGAGGTGAGCTCGATGGCAGAAAAGTTTTCCGTCCCCGAATTGGCGGCGCTGAGGAGCGAACTGCTGCTGGGGTTTGACTCCAAAGATGCCGCCGAGCTGGTCCAGCTCTTTCTGGCTGGGCACGGCTACGGTGTTTCGCCCGAGGCCGCCCGCCACGCGGTAAGCCGGGTGGGACTCATGGGCAACACGCTGGAGGTGTTCCAGCGGGAACTGGAGAGCATCGCCCTCGCGATGTAAAGGGCCGGCTCCCCATGTGCTCGCCGTAAATCCGGCGATGCGGTGACGAAACAATTTCGCTAGTACCGACTTCGCGGTGATCGATTGCGCGCAACGCCAGAACCTGGACGCGATGGCGCAGTCCCGAAGCGAACAAAATAAGCCCGGGCAAAACTTCCCGGGCTTGTTCTTTTTCTTTGCGGGGATCACTGGCTTGTTCTTTGCGGGATCACTCCAGCGCTTCAGTCCACGAGCCGCGAGGGATTCTCGCTTTAACCGCCAGTGCTTCACATTCACGCCGCCGTGGATCCGCTCCTGCAGCACTCCTTCGAAGAACATGTACGGATGCGCCGCATCGAGCTGCGCTGGCGCGTGTCCAATTTCATGCGCAATTCGGCGGGAATCTCGAAGCTAACGCCGCCAGGTTGTCCTCCAGTTGCGCCAGCTTGGTCGCGCCGATGATCGTCGAGGTTACACCGGGCTGCGTGACTACCCAATTGAGCGCGACTTGCGCCGCCGGGCGGTCTAACTGCTTTCGCAACCTCCAGGACGGCTGTCCAGTATTCCGCAGTTGCGTTCGGTAAATTTCTTGAAAGCGGGATTGTCGGCTTTCTTCAGCACTTCGAGCCGGCTGCCCTGACTGCTCTCCGGGCCTCCCTCCCTGGTGTACTTTCCGGCAAGAAATCCGCTGGCCAGGGGACTCCACGGACAGATACCCATCCCCAGTTCACGCGCCGCGGGAATGTGTTCGCGTTCGATGGTCCGCTCCACCAGCGAGTATTCCAGTTGCAAGGCAACAACGGGCTCGCGACCCGAGACACTGGGCCAGTGTCTGCCCGCGCGCGGCGTACCACGCAGGCACATCCGAGAAGCCGTAGTAGCGGATCTTGCCTTCGCGCACCAGCGTGCTGAGAGTGTCTACCACTTCTTCGACGGGAGTGACTGTATCCCACACGTGCAGCCAGTAGAGATCGAGGTAGTCCATCTTAAGGCGTCGCAACGACGACTCCAGCGCGCGATAGATGTTCTTGCGTCCGTTGCCGCCGGAGTTGGGATTGCCATCGTGAGGATTGAAACTGAACTTGCTGGCGATCACCAGCTTGTCGCGCAGGCCCGCGTCGGCGACAAAGCTGCCCAGTAACTCTTCCGATTTTCCGCCCGAGTACACATCGGCACAGTCCATCACATTTCCGCCGCTTTCGACGTAGCGGTCGAAGATACGGCGGGCTTCGGCGTCGTCTGATCCCCACCGATCGTTGCCGAAAGTCATAGTTCCCAGCGAAAGCGGGCTGACGCGCAGGCCCGAGCGGCCCAAGGTTACGTATTCGTTCAGTTGCATGAGGAATTCATTTCTCCATTGGAAAATCTTCGATGGTTCGATGACAGGCACTGAGGGGAAGTTGCGAGGTGCGCTGGCACGACCGCCGCCATCCGACCTCAGCCTACTCGTATCGCAGACTCTCCACCGGATCGAGTCGCGCAGCCCGGGCCGCCGGCATGGTGCCGAAGAGCACTCCGATCAGCGAAGACACCAACACCGCGATGACGACCGACAGGCCGGAGATGGGAATGTGATAATTCGTCAGCAGGCGCACGGAGATGGGCAGTGCCATGCCGATCACGATGCCGACAAATCCTCCGATCAACGAGATCAGGATGGCCTCGGTCAGAAATTGCGTCCGGATTTCCGCCTTGGTGGCGCCTACGGCCTTGCGCACGCCGATCTCCCGAATGCGCGAATTAACCGTGGCCAGCATGATGTTCATGATGCCGACGCCGCTCACCAGCAGTGTCAGCACGGCAATCAGCAGCAGGATTGTGGTCAACGCATTGGCGATTTTCCCCGCAACCGTGAGCAACTGCGTCAGGTTTTCGACCTTGTAAACCGACTCCGGCCGATGCCGCGACTGCAAGACCTTTTGAATCTGCTCGCGTCGCGCCAGGAATGTCGGACGAATCGGCAACGGAGAAGAAGAGCTCTTTCACCGTGTCTGTGATGGTGAAGAAACGCGCCACGGTGTACGGAATGAGGATGGTGTCGTCGGAGATCTCCGACTGGCCGAAGGTATCGACGCGCTCGCGGAATGTCCCGACAACCATGAAGGGAAGTCCGCTGAGTTTGATGACCTGGCCCACCGCTGCGCTGGTCGAGCCGTACATTGTATTCGCCAGGTTCTTGGTGATTACGGCTACCTTGCCGCGCGACTGGCTGTCGTTGTCCTCCAGGAAGCGTCCCGTCGAGCACTTCGAGATTGCGCACCCAGAAATATTCCGCGGCGACCCCCAGCACCAACACATCGCGCTCTCGTCCGCCCGGCACAGTCAATCGGTCGTGCAATTCGATCATCGGAGACGACGCCGTAATATTCGGAACCTGCTGGCGGATCGCGTTCAGGTCGTCAACCGTCATGTAGTCGTTGGCCGACTCGGCGCTGTAGATCGAGCCGCCTTCGTATTCACGCGTGATCATGTTGGCGCCGATTGACTGGATCTGCTGCAGCACATATTGCTTGCCGGTAAGGCCGATGGTCACTACCAGGATTAGCGACGCTGTGCCGATCACCATGCCCAGCGCGGTAAGAGCGAAACGCACTCTGTTGGTGCGAAAGGTCTCGATCGCCACACTGACCGTTTCTCCCAACACCAGCTTGGGATAACGACGTCCGTTCTTGCCGTTGGTTCGCCATACCTATCGCTGCTTAGACTAACCCTTGCCGTGTGGCGCTTCAATTCGACGACCTCACCAATGCGTCAAGCGCCAGGAAGTACGGCGGCTACCGCTGGGGTATGATCATCTTCTAGGATTCAACACCCTGGCCGAAACACCTCTGATGTCACAGTTTCGTCACGGCTCCGCACTCACGTCAGTCCTCATCGGAGCGGCATTTTTCGCGGCCCCTGCGCCAGCCCAACAGAGGGTTGGCGAGTTGTTTGCGTCCGACGCTAGCGTGAAGGGTTCGATCGTCCTCGCAAACTCCGGAACGGAAGTGATGAGCGGTTCGTCCATCGCCGCCGGTGCCCAGGCCGCGACGCTCAAACTTGAGCGTGGGGGCACCATGATGATCTGTCCGGGCACCAATCTCGCGGTGACCACCTCGCAGAATGGGCGCCAACTCATGTTCAGCATGGACACCGGCAATCTCGAGATGGATTACCCAATCGGCGCCGCATCCGACAACCTGCTGACGCCTGACTTCCGCCTCTTGCTGCCCGGTCCCGGGCGCCTGCACATTGCTGTGCGCGTGAGTCCCAAGGGCGACACCTGCGTGCAATCGTTGCCGTCCAATTCTTCGGCCATCGTGATTTCTGAAGGCATGGGCGACGCGTCTTACCAGGTCAAGCCCAACGAGGCTGTCATTTTTAACGGTGGACACATCAGCGGCGCAACGCCTACGCGCGAGAGTTGCGGTTGTCCGGCTCCGCCGCCTACGCAAGTTGCCAAAGCTCACTCCTCCACCCGGCAGCCCAAGCCCAGCCGAGTCGCAGCCACAGGAGCCGGAAACGCACATGGTGGTGGATGCCCCATTTATCTATCGCGCTTCCGATCCGGTCGATCTCACCGAGAACGTCGCGCACCTCAGGATGGAGAGCAAGCCGATGAACTTTGCTCCGGTGGTGCTACCGCCACCTGCGTCGGCAAAAAACTCGAAGCCGGCGAATGCTCAAGCCAAAGCCGATAGCCAACAACCCGGTCCAGAAAAACAAGGCTTCTTCGCCAAACTCGGGTCCTTTTTCGCCTCGATCTTTCACTGAGCGAAGCCAACGGTCGACCTGGTTGCAGTAGCTGACCCTTTCAGAGGGAAGCTAAGCAATGCACTGGTGAGTGGCTATTTCTTGTCGCGGTCTTCGTGACGAGCGCGGTTCTTGATCCAGATAGGCGAGCCGACGAACCCGAATGCCTCGCGAATCTGGTTCTCCAGAAAACGCTGATAGGAGAAGTGCAGCTTCACCGCGCGGTCGGTGAACAGAATGAACGTGGGCGGAGAGACCGCGGCCTGCGTCATGTAGAAGATCCGCACCCGCTTCGAGATCGGCACCGAAGCGCGCTCGAAATCGACCTTGGCGAGGAAGCGGTTCATGTCGCCGGTGCTGACGCGCTTGCGGCGCTCGTTCGCGACCAGCTCAAGCGTGGTATAGATCTTGTCGATGTTCTTGCCGGTCGTGGCCGAGACGAACACGATCGGAGCATAGTTGAGGAACTTGAGGTGCGCGGCGCGCCTGCTCCTCGTAAAGATTGCGCGGTCAGCCGGGCGGCTTGCCGTCGGTGCGGTTGGTGGTGACCAGGTCCCACTTGTTGACCACGATGATGACGGAGCGGCCGCTCTCGTGCGCGTAGCCGGCGATGGTGGCATCGCT
This sequence comes from uncultured Acidobacteriaceae bacterium, assembly GCA_963696575.1. GTDB lineage: Bacteria > Acidobacteriota > Terriglobia > Terriglobales > Acidobacteriaceae > DASRAA01. The sequence continues at coordinate 17,759 of CAVOKT010000010.1, read as the reverse complement.
CGGCGGTGACGCCTTCGGTGGCGTCGATCATGATCAGCGCGACGTCGGCGGCTTCCAGATGCTTGCGCGCCATGACCACCGAGAGCTTCTCGGCCATCAGCTCGGTCTTGCCCTTGCGGCGGATTCCGGCGGTGTCGATGAAGCGGTAGGTCTGGCCGTCGCGCTCGACCAGTTCATCGACGGCATCGCGCGTGGTTCCGGCGATGGGCGAGACGATGGCGCGGCCGGTTCCGGTCAGCGCGTTCAGCAGCGTCGACTTGCCGACGTTGGGGCGGCCGATGATGGCGACCTTGATTCTTTGGCGAACGGGCTTCTTCGTCGGCTTCGGAGTCGGCTTCGACCGGCATCGCCGTCTTCGGCCTCGGCTTTTTCGTTCTTCCACGACCTCTGCGGCTTCCTCCTCGGCAAGACGCTCGGTGTCGAGGCAACACCGGAACACCTGCTCCAGCAGTTCGGCAACGCCGTTGCCGTGTCTCGGCGGAGATGGGCAGCAGTTCCTTGATCCCCAGGCGGCGAAATTCCTGCGCGTAGGGCTCGATGCTGCGGCGTATCCATTTTGTTGACCGCGAGCAGCAGCGGCTTGCCCATGCGCATCAGCTGGCGAGCCAGCTCGATGTCGGGAGCGGCGAGCTCGGTGCGGCCATCGACCACCATGACGATGGCGTCGGCTTGTTCCAGCGCGACCCGCGCCTGGCGAAAAATTTCGGCGGGAATCAGCGCCTTGTCGTCGGGAATGATGCCGCCGGTGTCGACCACGCGAAACTTCCGGCCGGCCCATTCGGCTTCGCCGTAAAGGCGGTCGCGGGTGATGCCGGGCTCGTCGCCTACGATGGCGCGGCGCGATCCCACCAGGCGGTTGAACAGCGTCGACTTGCCGACGTTGGGGCGGCCGACGATGGCCAGCGTGCCCGCGAGGGGAATCTCGCCCGGCAGCGTCTTGGTTGCGGGATTCGTAATCGGACTCGGCGGGACATTGGACTGGGGACTCTTTCTGCTGTGCGGGTAGCAACGTCTATTATAGGGATGTAAGCCTGCTCGCCGTCGCAACTGCCGTCACAGGGACCCGTTCTTCCGCCGGTGTCTTCGTCCGCACAGTCCGCTGTCGCGCGCGATTCCCTCGCTATACCAGTTCTTCGGCCCCGGAGGAGTGCTGGCGCGCAGCCATCCGGCCTACGAGTTTCGTCGCGGGCAACTGCAGATGGCGGAGGCCGTGGAGCAGGCACTGGAAGAGAAGCGGCACCTGATCGTCGAGGCCGGCACCGGCACCGGAAAAACGCTGGCGTACCTGCTGCCCGTGATTCGCTCGGGCAAACGGGTCATCATTTCGACGGGTACGAAGACGCTGCAGGAGCAGCTGTTCTTCAAAGACATTCCGTTTCTGCAGGAGCACCTCGGCGAGTTGCGCGTCTGCTACATGAAAGGACGCGCCAACTATCTCTGCCGCAAGAAGCTCTACGACCTGACTGACCAGCCGGTGCTGAACGGGCTGGAGGAGATCAACCAGTTCAAGATCATCAGCGACTGGGAGAAGACGACCGAGACGGGCGACCGCGCCGAACTGGCCGAGCTGCCTGAGAACAGTCAGCTGTGGTCGAAGCTCGATGCGCGCACCGACCGCTGCATCGGCGCCGAGTGTCAACAGTTCGACCGCTGCTTCATCACCGAGATGCGCCGGCGGGCAGCGGAGAGCGACATCATCATCGTCAACCACCACCTGTTCTGCGCCGACCTGGCGATCAAGGCCGCCGCCGATGCGCGCGCCCGATGCCGGGGTGCTGCCCGACGCCGGCGTGGTGGTGTTTGACGAGGCGCACGAGTTGGAAGACGTGGCCGCCGACTACTTCGGCGTGTCGGTGTCGAACGTTCGGGTGGATGAGCTGCTGCGCGATGTGGAGCAGACGCTGCGTCGCGCCAACCTGTCGCTGGCGCAGACGCTGGCGGCATCGGCGCGAGTCCGCGAGCGTTCGCAGTTCTTCTTTTCGCTGATTCCCGCCGGGTGATGGCCGCTTCGCGTTCGAGAACCGGGCAGAATTCCTGGAAGAAAACGGCGACGAATATATCGGATTTCAAAACACGCTGCTGCACCTCTACAGCGAGTTGCAGGCCATTCCGAACAAGCCGGACGAGGTTCACAACCTGTGCCGGCGGGTGGAAGAGCTGCGGGTGCAGCTCGGTTTCATCCTGGAGTCGAACCAGAAGAACACGGTGTTCTGGATCGAGCGGCGAGGCGAGAGACGTGGCACACGCGGCGGCCAGCACAACGTGTTCTTGCAGGCGACGCCGATCACGGTGTCTGACATTCTGCGGCAAACGCTGTTCGATCACCTTGAGACAGCGGTGCTGACCTCGGCGACGCTGGCGGTGGGCGGTGGCTTCGACTACATCCGCGGGCGGCTGGGGATCGAGCATGCGCGCGAGCTGATTGTGCCATCGCACTTCGACTACCCCAGCCAGGCGCTGTTGTACGTGCCTCCGGATCTGCCCGATCCGCGGGAGCCGCAATTCGTGGAGAAGGCCTCGCAGCGCGTGCGCCAGTTGTTGGAGATCACCAGCGGGCGGGCGTTCTGCCTGTTCACCAGCTACTCGTTCATGCACCAGCTTTACGAGCGGTTGCTGGGCGAGTTGGAATATCCGATGCTGCTGCAGGGCAGCGCTCCCAAGAATGCGCTGCTGGAAGAATTCCGCATGACGCCGAACGCGGTGCTGTTCGCAACCTCGTCGTTCTGGCAGGGTGTGGACGTGCAGGGCGAGCAGTTGAGTTGCGTCATCATCGACCGGCTGCCGTTTGCCGTGCCGAATGATCCGGTGGTCGCGGCCCGCATCAAAGCGATCGACGAGGACGGCGGCAACGCGTTCTTTGAGTATCAGGTGCCGAGCGCGGTGATCTCGCTGAAGCAGGGGTTCGGCCGGTTGATCCGCTCGCTGCACGATCGCGGGCTGCTGTGCTTGCTGGATAACCGCATCCTGAAGAAGCAGTACGGGCGGGTGTTTCTCGAGAGCCTGCCGCAGTACGCGCGAACAACGGACATGCGCGCCGTGCAGAGTTTCTTTGGCCGCGAATCATGAGCCGCACAGTCGATCAGCGTCATCCTAAGCAGTCATGAAGGCGAAACTAACGGTTGCCTTAAGCCTGGAGTTCCTGGTGTTTGCAGCGCTCCTGTTTGGGGCGGCAGGGACGTTCAAATGGATTGCCGGATGGGTATTCATGGCCCTGTTCTTCATCTTCGCGCTGGTGATTTCCATCATGTTGCTGCGTCATGATCCGGCACTGCTCGAAGAACGATTGCGCCCGCTCATACAGAAAGACCAGCCCAAGTGGGACAAGATCCTGATGCCTATCGTGGCTGTTGTATTTTGCGGCTGGATCGCTCTAATGGGTCTGGATGCGGTCCGCTTTCGCTGGTCCACGATGCCCGTGTGGCTGCAAGGAATCGGGGTCGCGGGACTGCTGTGGTCAATGTACATCACGTATGCGACGTACCGCGAGAACCCTTATTTAGCGGCTGTGGTGAAAATCCAGACCGATCGTGGCCATAAGGTTGTGTCAACGGGGCCGTACGCGATTGTGCGGCATCCGCTGTATGCCGGCGTATTGCTGATGCTCCCTTCCATAGCGCTCATGCTGGGGTCGTGGTACGGCGTTGCTGGGTCGGTTCTGCTCATTGCGGGAATATCCGTTCGCGCGGTGCTGGAGGAGCGCGAATTGCAGGCGCGGCTCCCAGGATATGCTGACTATGCGAGGCGCGTGCGATTCCGGCTAGTGCCGCACGTTTGGTAAGGAGCGTATATGGTTTCTTTGGGGGCGAATATGTCAGGAACTGATGATTCGCAAGTTACCTGGAGCTATGGTTCGCATTTGCGCGAGACATTCCGTCGTCAATGGCAAAAGATCGACTAGGCGGCTCGTTCTTGGCTGGAGCACAAAGACGGCTATCTTTCGACCGGATAAGTTTTGCTGGTAAAGAATGCCTTGGTCGATTGTTATAAAGAGCTCGAAGCCTAAGCGCTCGGCTGTGGCGAGCAATTCACCATTCTTCGTGCCTGCCAGAAGCACGCTCGGTACCGTGACGCAATCATGCCCGACAAGGCTTTGGCCAAATCTCGCAGGGACGCACTCATCGAGTAGCACCCTCATCCCAGTTGATCGACCAGGAGAGACTTGGCCTGTTCCAGTGCCGCAACCGCTGCCTCGCGGCTGACGGTTGGAAAGTCATCCAGAAAGTCGTCCAAGTTTTGCCCACCCTCAAGATAGTCCAGCAGGGACTGGAAGGGCACACGGGTTCCCCTAAAAACAGCAGTCCCACCCAGAACATCCGGATCTTTGACGATAACCTGGTTCATCCTGTTTCAAGTTTATCCCGACCACGACCGAAATCCCACTAGTCTGCACTCCGGCGTGCATTCCAGCTAAAATAGAACCTTAGCCGCATCCCGCCTATTTGCGCTGCTGCGGCCGGAGCACATGTACGAAGTTACAGTTGAAGACACATTTTCCTCGGGGCACTTTCTGCGCAACTACAAGGGCAAGTGCGAAAAGCCCCATGGACACAACTACAAAGTACGCGTCACCTTGCGCGGTGAAACGCTGGACCACGCCGGCCTGTTGCTGGACTTCAAAGACCTGAAGGATGTGCTGCGGCCAGTAGTGAACTATCTCGACCACCAGATGATCAATGAACTGCAGCCGTTCGATGTGCTGAATCCGTCGGCGGAAAACCTTGCCAAGTACTTCTACGATGAGACCAACGCGCATCTGAAGGGCAAGACCAATGGCCGGGTGAAGGTGAAGGACATCACCATCTGGGAAACCGATACGACCACGGCGACCTATAGCGAATGAGCCGGGGCGAAAGCGCCGCCTGGTTCGACCGCGGACCGCGGACATCACGAGCCGCTCGATCCAATGCAAATCATCGAGATCTACAAATCGCTGCAGGGTGAGTCGTCCTACGCGGGACTGCCATGCGTGTTTGTGCGCACAGCGGGTTGCAATCTGCGCTGTGTTTGGTGCGACAGCGAGTACACCTTCAAGGGCGGCAAGCCGATGACGCTGGACGAGATTGAGCACGAAGTGCATCGTCTCTCGCCCGACGGTGGACTGGTCGAGATCACCGGCGGCGAGCCGATGCTGCAGGAACGCGACGTCCTGCCATTGATGGATCGGCTGCTGATCTCGGGATACACCGTACTGCTGGAAACCAGCGGAGAGCGCCTGCTGGATAAGGTTCCTGAACACGTTGTGAAGGTCGTTGACGTGAAGTGTCCGAATTCCGGCGAGGGTGGCACCTTCCGTCATGAGAACTTGCAATACATGACGATGCGAGACGAAGCGAAATTCGTCCTAGCCAGCCGGAAGGACTACGAGTTCGCGCGTGATTTCATTCGCGAACACGAGTTGAGCGCCCGAGTGGGATCGGTGATCCTGTCGCCGGCGTTCCGCAAGGACGCGACCGGCAGCCGCGACGTGTCACATTGTCTGCTGGACCCGCGCGAGCTGGCGGAATGGATGTTGGCGGACGGACTGCATGTGCGGCTGGGGCTGCAGATTCACAAGTTCATCTGGGAGCCCTCGCTGAAAGGTGTGTAGAGCGGTTTCGCGTTCTCGTGCAAATCGGCGGAGCCCCGGCCATAGGTCCAAACATGAACCAAACCGCAAAAACCCCTAAAGCCACCGTGCTGGTGGTGCTCAGCGGCGGCATGGACTCGACCGTCTGTGCTGCGCTGGCGGTACGCGACTTCGGCGCCGACCACATTGCGGCCTTGCACATTGACTACGGACAGCGAACCGAACGGCGAGAACAGCAGGCGTTCCAGGAGATCTGCGACAAGCTAGGCATTCGGACCCGACTGGCCGTCCAGACTGCATTTTTTCGGGCCATTGGGGGCTCAGCGCTGACGGACCGGCAAATCGACGTCCCGCAGGCTGGACCAGAGATTGGCGCGGAGATCCCGGTAACGTATGTTCCCTTCCGGAACTCGCATTTCCTGTCGGCAGCCGTGAGTTGGGCCGAGGTACTGGGCGCCGAACATATCTATATTGGCGCGGTTCAGCAGGACAGTTCGGGCTATCCGGATTGCCGTCCGGAGTTCTACCAGGCGTTCAATGAAGCGGTACGGACAGGGACGAAAGAGGGGAATATCCGCATCGAGACGCCGCTTATTTCTATGAGAAAAGCCGAGATTGTGAGGCTTGGCCTTGAATTAAGCGCTCCATTCGATTTAACGTGGTCATGCTATAGCCGTGAGGACCAGGCGTGCGGCGTCTGCGACAGTTGTGTGTTGCGGCTACGGGCCTTTGCGGCAGCGGGAGCGAGCGACCCCATTCCTTATCTATCTCAGGTCGAAGCCCGCTGATCATCATGCAATCAAATTTGAAGATTCATATCACCGCGGCAACCAACCGTCCTGCAGGCAAAAGGGCCGTACGATTGCACGCGCTGGAGGCAAACATGAACAAGAAATATATTGCTTTCGTAATGCTGCTGGGTGTCTTGCTGGGAGTCTGTGCGATGCCGGCAATGGCGCAAATGGCCACGGTCAGAGGCGTCTGTAAAGATCAGGAAGGAAAGCCTATTACCGACGGTGTGGTCGAATGGATCAATCTCGACAATAACCGCAAGATCGATCTGAAAACCAACAAGAGCGGTGAGTATTTCTCCGTCGGTATTCCGTCCGGAAAGTACAACGTCACCTTGTCGCGCGATGGCAAGGTCATTGATTTGTTTAACGGCGTTGTTCTGGAGGCCGGCGAGGCTCCGCCACTCAATTTCGATCTCAAGAAAGACCTGGCGCAAGCTATGGCGAAGTCCGGCGTGTCGGAAGAGCAGGTCAAAAAGCAGGAAGAGACCCAGAAGCAGAACGAGAAGATTAAGGGCCTGAACGCCAAACTGGCGGAGGCGCGTGACCTGGAAAAGGCCGGCAATTACGACCAGGCGATCGGGCTTCTGCAGGAAGCAGCCAACGCAGAGCCGAAAAAGGACCTGCTGTGGGCCTATCTCGGGGACGCATACCGCGGGGCCAAGAAATACCCCGAAGCCGTCGAGGCTTACCAAAAGGCCCTCGCAATCAATCCCAACAGCGGCGCTTATCACAATGGATTGGCCGATGCTTATGCCAAGTCAGGCCAGACCGACAAAGCGGTGGCCGAGTATGCTGCGGCTGCACAGGCAGAGCCGGCGAACGCCGCCACTTATTACTTCAACGAGGGCGCTATCTTTACCAACAGCGGGAAGCTCGATGAGGCCATTACCGCTTTCGATAAAACCATCCAGGCCGATCCCAAGAAAGCTGATGCCTACTATTGGAAGGGCGTCAATATGATCGGCAAGGCGACCCTGAAAGGCGACAAAATGGTGGCGCCCGAAGGAACCGCCGATGCCTTCAACAAGTATCTGGAACTCGATCCCACAGGCAAGTATGCCGACGCTGCCAAGCAGATGCTGGCCAGTATCGGTGCCCCGGTAGAGACCACGTTTGGCAAGCAGAAAGCTGCTCCGGCCAAGAAGAAACCGAATTAACTGCAGTCGAAGCGCGAGGGCGGCCTTGTGCCGCCCTTTTTTTGGGCTCGAGGCAGCCCCGCTTTGGCCGTCGCACTCGCGTCCAGTAGAATCCGCAGGTACGTGGTTTCTATGCCCGTTGCCTCCCATAACAAGTTGCTTTCGTTCGCTGAAGCCCGGAGAGTGGTGGAACAGCACGCTGCCACTCTCCCGCACACCGAGCCCGAGTTGACCGGTCTTCTGGACGCTGTTGGTCTAACGCTGGCCGAGGATCTGCTTGCTGACCGTGATTTTCCGCCGTTTCCCCGCGCAACCCGCGATGGCTATGCGGTACGGGCCGCCGATGTGCAAGGCGTGCCGGCTCGTTTGCATTGCGACGGGGTGATCAAAGCCGGCGCCGGCAGCCAGGAGAGCGGCGTCGCGGTCGAGCCGGGCCACGCGGTCGAGATCATGACCGGCGCGCCCGTACCCGCCGGGGCCGACGCGGTCGTGATGGTGGAGTACACCGAGTCCGCGGGTGACCGGGTGACCGTGAAGCGCTCGGTCAAGTCTAAAGAGAACATTGTTGCCGCAGGCGCGGAAGCACGCCGTAATGACGTAATGGTGAGGCGCGGCACCCGCGTGAATCATGCGGTGGTAGCGGTGGCGGCCGCGGTCGGACGACCGGAGATTGCTGTCTATCGCCGGCCCTCTGTCGCGGTGCTCGCCACCGGCGACGAGTTGGTCGACATCAATTTGCCGCCTGGGCCGAATGAAATTCGCAATTCCAATAGCTATTCGCTGGCGGCGCAAGTCTGTGCGGCAGGTGGAGAGCCAGTAATCTTGCCGGTTGCACGCGACGATGCCGCAGATCTGGCCCTGCTGCTACGCAAGGGTCTCGATGCCGATCTGCTGCTGCTGAGCGGCGGAGTCTCGATGGGCAAATACGACCTGGTGGAAGAGGTATTGGCCTCACTCGGCGCAACCTTCTTCTTCACTGGCGTCGCGATCCAACCCGGCAAACCAGTCGTCTTTGGTGAAGTCGCGCTAAGTGGTAAGGCCAAACCATTCTTTGGCCTTCCGGGGAATCCGGTCTCAACCATGGTCACGTTTCAGCTGTTCGTGCGCCCGGTATTGGACGCCATCGCAGGCGCGACGCCCGAGCCGCTGCGCTTCACCCAGGCAATACTGAAAGCTCCATTAGCCACCAAGACTGGCCTGACGCGATTCCTCCCAGCGATGCTTGACGGTTCGCACGATCAGCCCGGAGTTGAACTGGTCAAGTGGCAGGGATCGGGAGACCTGATGGCGGCCTCGAAAGCGAACTGCTACATTGTGGTACCTCCGGATCGCGAGCGGTTTGAAGTCGGCGAAGCGATTACGGTGCTGCCGTATTGACTGCCATGCCAAACCGACCCGCAAAATCGCAGGGGCTTTCACATTACGATGCTGCCGGACGCGCGTCGATGGTCGACGTTTCTGGCAAGAGTCCCACATTGCGCGAGGCCGAGGCGTACGCGTTCGTGGCCATGAGTCGTAAGGTACTCAAGGCGTTGCCCCAGAATCCCAAGGGCGATCCCCTGGAAGTAGCTCGGATTGCGGGCATCCAGGCGGCCAAGCGCACCTCCGAGTTGATTCCGATGTGCCATCCGGTTCCGCTGAGCAAGGTCGATGTCACGTGCAGGACGAGGAGTGGCGGCGTGGAGATTCGGACTCTGGCTCGCACCACGGCAGTCACTGGCGTCGAAATGGAAGCGCTGGTGGCCGCATCCGTGGCGGCGCTCACGGTGTATGACATGTGCAAGGCATTGGACAAGGGGATCGTGATTCGCGAGGTGAGGCTGGAACGTAAGTCGGGTGGGAAGAGCGGGGTTTACCTGCGCTAAGAAAGGAAGGAGAAGTCATGCATACCGCCGCCGTAATTACCGTCAGTGACTCCGTGGCGCGAGGCCAGCGTACCGATCGCTCGGGACCTGCAACTGCCGCAGTCCTGCGGCAGCACGGCTTCGATGTCACGCAACAGCGGGCCGTTGTTGACGAGCAAAGCGAGATCGAGCAGACCCTCATTCAACTCTCCGAACAGGTTCGGCTGATCGTTACCACGGGAGGGACGGGCATCGCGGAACGCGACATCACTCCCGAGGCCACACGCGCCGTGTGCTCGAAGTTGATGGATGGGATCCCGCAAAAGATGCGCGCCGAGGGATTGGCGAGCACTGAATTCGCGATCCTCAGCCGTGGTGTCTGCGGCGTACGAGGGCGTTCGCTGATTCTGAATCTTCCGGGCAATCCTGGCGGCGCAGTCGACTCGCTGCAGTCGGTCATCGAGATTTTGCCACATGCTCTCGATCTTCTGGCCGGCAAGACAGAACACGAAGACGGCGAGCGTTAGCCGTCACCTCTTACATTCTTCGCAAGGAGATTCTTGGAACCTGTCACTCACTTTTTGACCGGCGCCTGCATGGGACGGGCGGGGTTCAACCGCAAGTCCCAGCTAGCTACGTTGACCATGGTGCTGGCGGCTGAGGCTGCCGACCTCGATGTCTTGTGGGCGTTCAAGGGGCCAATCGGCGCACTTCAGCATCACCGCGGAATCACCCATAGTTTCGTCGGAGCTCCCTTTGTGGCAGCGGCGACGCTAGGTTTTGTTTACCTGCTGCATCATTTCTGGTTGCGTCATCGGCCGGAGAAGAGGTCGGGGCCACCGCTGCGATGGGGTTACCTCTATTTTCTGGCGTTGCTGGCCGCGCTTAGCCATCTGCTCCTTGACTACACCACGGATTACGGCATCCGCCTGTTCGAACCTTTCAACTGGCGCTGGTACTCGTGGGACATCGTGTTCATCATCGAGCCGTTGATTCTGCTGGCTCTGATCCTCGGGCTGGTTGTGCCTTCGCTCTTCGGGTTGATCAACCAGGAAATTGGGGCGCGCAGCAAAGGTCTGCCGGGACGCGGAGGGGCGATTTTCGCGCTGATCTGTCTCGTGCTCATCTGGGGGTTTCGTGACTACCAGCATCGCCGCGCACTGAGTGCTATGGAATCGGTGCTCTATCAAGGAGCTGTGCCCGTAAAAATAGGTGCGTATCCCTATTGGGTCAATCCATTTCGCTGGCACGGAGTAGTGGAAACGGAGAGTCTGTTCAAGACAGTCCCGGTCGACTCATTGGCTCTGGAGGTTGACCCTCAATCCGAAGGGGAAACATACTTCAAGCCTGAGGAAACTCCGGTTACGCAGGCTGCGAAGGCATCCGACTTCGGGCGAGTCTATCTCGATTGGGCGGTGTTCCCCCTGACCCGGCAGGAAAAGCTGGAGGGCGATGTCAAAGGCTATCTGGTTAGGTTTGAGGACCTGCGCTTTGGATATCCGGAAATGCGTGGCCGAGGCACGCTGGCGGGATGGGTGTTGGTGGCTCCCGACCTGCGGGTGTTGGATGAAGGAACGAATTCGCACAAACCACCCACCGGCGAAGATCAATAGGAGCCATCGGTTACTGGCCGGTGAACTTGTCGCCACCTGCAAATGGTTTTTCGTGTGTTGATAACTTCCCTTGACTCGGATGGCCTTGGCGTACAGAATCAGAAGACGTTGGGTTTCAGCCGCGTAGATATTTTGAGGTGACCATGCTGGCTTATCTATTTCTTCTCTTTGCCCTTGCCGTGCATCTGCGGTTCCTGCCGCTCCCCTTCAGCTTTGCTCCGGTAACGGCCGCGCTGCTGTACTTCGGCGCGACGATGCCGCGCAAACAGATGTGGATTCCAGTGACCCTGCTGGCCGCCTCAGGAGTTTATCTATCGCGCAGCACGTACGGCTATCCCGTCACGGCCGATCTGCTGGTGACGTGGGCGTGGTACGCAGCGATTATCTTGCTAGGCGGGATGCTGGCGAAGAACGCATCCGCGCTACGGGTTGGCGCGGCGACCTTGGCCGGTTCGGTGTCGTTCTTCCTGGTAAGCAATTTTGCCGTGTGGGCAGTGTGGAGCATGTATCCCAAGTCGGCCAGCGGCTTGGCCGCATGCTACGTTGCCGGTCTGCCGTTCTTCCGCAATGCGGTGGTGTCAGACCTGTTCTTCGCAGCGATGTTCTTTGGTATCGGATACCTGGTGAGCCATCGCCAGGAAGCAAGCGTCACGGCCGTTCGCTAGAAGAGATTGCAGTTGTATAGAAAGAGCCGGACACCGCGTCCGGCTCTTTTGTGTTGGGACTCGGGTCCGCACGATTGGTTACTTTTGAGCCGCCGCCTTGCGCGAGGATCTCTTTTTGCGCAAGCGCCAGATCCACCATCCGATTAACGCAGCGGCAGCGATGAGGGCGATCGCCAGCCTCGCGTGATTGTGGACCATGCCGCCGACGAAGCCGACAATCTGGGGCCCAAAGCGAATCACCAGGATCGACAGGATGCAGAAGCGGAGGAAGCGCCCGAAGAAGATGGCTGCGAGAAAATGGCTGAAGCGCATCTCGGCGACCCCCGCCGATAATACGAAAAGCTTGAAAGGCGTCGGCGGAGGCAACATCGACGGCAGCATGATCGCCAGAAATTCATGCTTGTCGAACGACGCTTTGATCTTGTTAAAGCGCGCTTCTCCGATGCGCTTGACCAGCAGGACTTCGCCCCCTTTGTATCCGATCCAGTAGATGACGATGCTGCCCAGCGCGGAGCCGACGGCCGCCATTGCGGCATACAGCAGGAAGCGATGCGGGTTGGTGTAGACGTATCCGCCCACGATGGCGTCGAGCGGCATGCCCAAGAGGGCGGCATCGACAAACGCGAACCCCAACACTCCCCAGATCCCCAGCGGGCTGAGAATCGACAGTATCAGTAAGGTCCACTTGGCTAATAAGTGCTTCACAAGGTGCCTTGGTCAAAACTTCTATTCTACGTGAACCCCTGCGAGTCGCTCCGCTCGCGATGCTCTTCGCCAGCCTCCTATAATTGGCGAATGCCTACCGCCGGCAAAGACGTGCAGAAGAAAATCGAAGCGCTGCGCGACAAGATCCGCTATCACGAACACCGCTACTACGTGCTCGACGATCCCGAGATCAGCGACGCCGAATTCGACAAGCTGATGGACGAGCTGATCGCGCTGGAAGCCGAAGCATCCGGAGCTGGTCACGCCCGATTCGCCCACGCAACGGGTAGGCGGCAAACCGAGCGAAGAGTTTGCCAAGGTTCGGCACTCCACCCAAATGCTGTCACTGGCGAAGACGACAAGCGAGGCCGAGCTGCGCGACTGGGAGCGCCGTGTCCACGAACTCACCGGGCAGTTAAAGGTCGATTATGTTTGCGAGATGAAGCTCGACGGCATGTCGCTGGCTTTGCGGTTCGCCGGCGGCAAACTGGCGCTGGGACTCACTCGTGGCGATGGATCGGTGGGGGAAGATGTGACCCCGAACGTTCGCACCGTGCGCAGCGTGCCGATGACGATTCCTGCCAAGACGCTCGACAAGGCAGGCCTTGCCCGCCTGATTTCGAAGTCCGGGGCGAGTTGCTGATGCCTCTCGCGGCGTTCCAGCGCATGAACGATGAGCGCGAGGCGCAAGGGTTGCCGGTGTTCGCCAATCCGCGAAATGCCACCGCCGGAACGGTGCGGACGCTGGAGCCGAGCGTCACTGCGCAAAGGCGTCTGGATTTCTTTGCCTATGGGCTGCTCAAGGACGGGCGTCCCATCTTCGACCGCCATTCGCTGGTGCTGAAGGCGTTGCAAGCGGTCGGGCTTCAAGGTCAACCCGCGTCATAAGCTGGCGCACGACCTGGAACAGGTCATGGAGTTTGTCAACGAGACCGACTCGGTCCGCGACAAACTTCCGTATGAGATCGACGGGGTGGTGGTCAAGGTGGACCGCATCGGCCTGCAGGACGAACTGGGTATCACCGGCAAAGCCCCGCGGTGGGCCATCGCCTACAAGTTTGCCGCGCGTGCGGGAGAGACACAGATTGAAGACATCCTGGTGCAGGTGGGACGTACCGGCAAACTCACGCCGGTCGCCGCGCTGAAGCCGGTGTCGATCGGCGGTACGACCGTGACCCGCGCCACGCTGCACAACATGGACGAGATTGACCGCCTGGGCGTGCGCATCGGCGACTGGGTTGCAGTAGAGCGGGGCGGCGACGTGATCCCCAAAGTCGTGAAGGTGCTGGACGACAAGCCGCGCGGCACTCGCAAATTTCATATGCCCGAGCGGTGCCCGGTATGTGGCGGACACGTGGTGCGCGTCGAAGGCGAGGCCGATCATCGCTGTGTGAACGCCAATTGCCCGGCCAAATTGCGCGAAAGCATTCGCCACTTCGCCTCGCGCGGAGTCATGAACATTGAAGGCATGGGCGACGCGCTGGTAAATCAGTTGGTCGACGCCAAGCAGGTGAAGAGCGTTGCCGACATCTATGACGTGACCGAGGAGAAATTAATTGCACTGGAGCGCATGGGGAAGAAGTCGGCGGACAACATCCTGCGTGAAATCGAGACTCGAAAAAGCTGCCACTGGAGCGCGTGATCTACGGACTTGGAATTCGCATGGTAGGCGAACGGACAGCGCAATTCCTGGCTGAGCATTTTGGTTCGATGGACGCGCTCATGGCCGCCAGCGAAGAAGAGTTGCAGGCGGTGAATGAGATTGGTCCGCGGGTGTCGCAGAGCATTCGCGAATTTTTTGATGAACCGAAGAACGTGGCGCTGGTCGATCGGTTGCGTGAGGCTGGACTGACGTTCAAAGGGAAGAAAAAAGAGCGTGGAACCGCACTGGCGGGTAAGACGTTTGTCCTCACCGGCACGCTCGAGCGACATTCGCGCGACGAGGCCAAGAAGCTGATCGAAGATGCCGGGGGCAAGGTGGCAGGCTCCGTCAGCAAGAAGACGGATTATGTCGTTGCAGGAGAAGACGCCGGTTCGAAGCTCGACAAGGCAAAGGAGCTCGGTGTCGCAGTCATCGGCGAGACAGAGATGGAAAGCCTGGTGAAGGCGTAGAGATGATCCGCGCGCCCACAACTCACGCGTATTGCCTATTATCTTTAATCGATTCAATGGCTTAGGGGGGCTCTAACCCAAGCGCCGCGCGAGAACACGTCCGGCTGGCTTCCACGACCCAGATCTGTGCAAACATTGTGGGAAATCTGTGGGAACGGCCGTCTCACGCACGCGAGATGACGGGATCAGCAAATATTTTGCCGTCCAGACTCTGAGCTACTCAGCCCGGTCAATGGGCCTTATCGAAACGAAATCGCCAGTGTTTATGCGGCTAATGTGAGATATCTGTGGCCACGCACAAGCGTCACTACGTTGAAAGCAGAGAGGTGTACAACAAAAGTTACGCAGCTTTTCCGACAATGGGGTTGCGCGACCCCAAACGGTTTGCTATATTAAACAAGTCAGCGAGAGGCTTTGTTGTCGTCGGTAGCTGCGCGAATAAAATGAATCGCGTCGCGGATATCGGCGTCTAACGTTATACAGCCTCAGTAAAGCTGCCCTGGCCACAGGGCTGGAAATCGGGGACAAAGCGCTCCGATAGGTTAGCGGTAATCGCGGAACCTCCAGAACAAGATCTTTAACGAATTGAATCGCTCCGGTGTCTTTGCGCGCTGTTTTGAAAGTGCCAGGCACGGCGGAGCGGCATATCGCGCGCGTTTCGGCTTGCAATTAGCCAGCCAAACCCGGTGCTCCTTGTTAACGAAGGTTGTTCACAAGTTGACAGCACGGTAAATGGCGCGGTATGTTTGTAAGGTTTCGAGGACAGACGAAATACGGCTTAGGCTGTATGAGTCATGCTCCGAAAGCGTCCGCCTAGTGCGGGT
>CAVOKT010000009.1:0-241077 GCA_963696575.1 uncultured Acidobacteriaceae bacterium | reverse complement strand
GAAGATTGTTTCGTCAAGGAATACGACGGCTTCGTAGTGGTTGATGACGTTCACATCAAAGGCAAGCTGACGCTGGGCGAGAACACTGCCGACAACGGCGGCCTGCGCATTTCCCACATGGCCCTGCTCGACGTACTCGCGGCGAGTCCGGAGAAAACCGTCGAGGGCTTTACTCCAGACCAGCGATTCTTCCTGGGCTACGCGCAGGTCTGGTGCGAGAACCAGACTCCACAAGCCATGCGGCTGCAAGCACTGTCGAACGAACACTGGCTCCGCAGGCCCGGGTCAATGGAGTGGTGTCGAACTCGGCCGACTTCGCCAAAGCCTGGGGATGCAAGCCCAACGCGCCGATGGTCCGCACTCCTGCCTGCCGCGTCTGGTAACGGGTAGGGTTGTGTGTCAGGACACGACTCGAACGGGCGGCTTCAGGCGCAATGTTTTGAAAGGGCACGGCTTCAGCCGTGCCGTAACGCCCTTTATTTTTCTCATTCCTCGCAGGCTTGAGCCTGCGGGGGATCTGTTTTTCCAACTGCTCCGGCAGCCCGCTCACTCTCCGTCTGCAATTCGATCCAACCCCAACAGAAATCCCGATTGCCTCGGTTCTTAACCCAATCTTTCTCCGTGCCTCTGTGTCTCTGTGGTAGGTTTTGCCTTTCCCCCGCACCAGCTTTGCAACTACTACATCTCACTCTGCGCCGCGCACCCTGCGTTATATTGAAATGTGGTATCGGTGAACTCGTCCCGCCTTTGTTTCCTCAGGATAATCGTAGCGTCTGCGGCACTCTGCTGCTGGGGTCGGTGCCCGCCTGCAAGCGCTCGGTCATCACCAAGCATGAGTACATGTACGTCTCGGCGCCCGAGACCAGCCTGCGCGATCGCGTTGCCACCATGTACAGCAAGGTCGGCACCATTAAGAACGGTGACCGGGTGGATGTGCTCGAGCGGCAGAGACGTTTCGTGCGAGTGCGCACCGACGCCGGAGTCGAAGGCTGGGTCGAGCAACGCAGTCTGGTATCGCAGGATGTCTACGATGGTTTTCAAAAGCTGGCACAGGACATGCAAAAACCTGAGCGTGCAGGCGCACGGAACGACACGATCCGAGCTCAACATGCACGTCACACCGTCGCGCGAAGGCGAACATCTTTACCAGCTCAAAGACGGCGAGAAGGTTGAGGTCATGAAGCGCGCCACCACCGACAAGAATGCGCCGAAGATCCCCCCGCCCAAGCCCTGAACTACCGTGGCACAACCAGCCGCGGAAAGGACAGAAGCCGCCCGCGCCAAGAGCCAGCCTACGGCCAAGCCGCCGGCTACTCGACGCCTCCGGCCGCGTCCACCACTCAGACCGGTGCACCCGCCAGGAAAATCAAAGAAGCTGAGCCGCCAAAACCCGTCATGGAAGACTGGTACCTGGTGCGGAACTCCGCGGGGCAGGTCGGGTGGGTGCTCATGCGCATGATCGATCTCGACGTGCCGCTCGATGTCGCCCAGTACGCCGAAGGCCAGCGCATCATGGGCTACTTCCTGTTGAACACGGTGCCAGAAACCATCGACGGCCAGGAAAAACAGATGCCGCAATACCTGGTGCTGCTCAACGAGCCCAAAGACGGCCTGGCGTGGGACTACAATCAGATTCGCGTCTTCACCCGCAATCGCAACAAGCACCGTTATGAAACGGCGTATCGCGAGCGCAACATGGAAGGATATTTTCCGGTGAAGACCGGACACGCGGTGTTCGACAAGGAAGGCGACCTGCCGACCTTTACCATCCGCAAAATGTTCGACAACGGGCAGACCGAAGAAGTCACCTACAAGATGAATGGCCCCATCGTGCGCCGTGTCCCGACCCCGGAAGAACTCGCGGCGCAGAAAGCGAAGCATGATTCCGATGCGTCTGCCCGCCAACAGGCTGCGGCCAAGCCCGCGAGCAGCAAGCCCAAGTCTAAAAAGAAGACCAAGCACAAACCGCATTGACAAGCTGCTGAAAATACTGATTGCGAAGTCGCAGCCGATTCCGGACCACGCCGGCGCGGACACAAGTCTCAGGGAGCCAGTCGGGCCAATGCTTACGCTTGTTGCCCCAGCACAGGACAACTCCTGGCCCCCCGATCACCCAGCACTATGCGACGTTTTCGTTACTAGTGTCGCAGCTCAAATCCGGATCGCCCTCTCTCGGCGTTTCTTTGACCTAGCCGTGCTCGACGCGCGCCTTGATATCCGAGTACGCCGATTCGATAAGCCTGCTGAGCGCTGCGTCATTGGTGGCCGTTCCCGGTCTCAGCTTCACATGGCGCATGAACTTGCCCGTGCCTTGCAGCAAGCGGGCCGGATCCGGCAGCGCTGTGCCGTGAAAGAACCCTACGTTTACGTGCGACGTGAATACATTGACGTAGCCGAAGGGCGCATCTCCCAAACAGGCAACCGGACAACCGTCATGCACCAGCTCCCGGACTTCGTCTCCACACTGTCGCATCACTTCAAACCACTCCTGCGCGATGGCTCCCAATTCACCCGCATGCTCTTTCAGCCACGCATCGATGGCGGGATCCCGCTCGACAGTGCCATTGAACCGCAGTAAGTCCGTTCTCATCGTAGCTCCCTTCTGCTTTCAAGCTCTGTGATTAGGTAGCACCCTTAACTTCCCCCGCTCCACCAGGGCTCGCGCCACCTATGTGGTCTTGACTTGTCCTCGATGGGTCTCATAATTGGCCCACACTTTAAATGCTGTCCCAAACAATCGCCTGACAAAACAAGCTTGCCGGGTCGGAGTCACCGTCGAGAAGAGGCTCGAACTAGGATGCCGAACGTCGCTCAGCTCGCCGCATGGGAAGGAATCATCCTGGTTTCGGGTCTGTGTGGCATTGTTCTGTGGAAACTCCTGACCGGTGGCATTAGCCTCAATTATCTTCTCCACGGCGATGCCCGGGCGGTTAAAGGCGGCCACCGCAAAACATACTTCAGCGCCGGACGGGCACAGATGCTGATGACGACCGTCGTCGGTGCTGGATATTTCCTGCTTCAAGTGATTCAAGACCCCACCCAGTTTCCAGACATACCGACACCGCTTCTAGTCGCCCTCGGGGGGAGTTCCGCAATTTACCTGGGTGGCAAAGCACAAGCGCTTTACTTGGGAAGATTCCGCGATTTGGCAGCATTGCTGGATAGGAGACCACAATGAAGATTAAGAACATCGAATTTTGGGCAAGTATAGTTCTTGCCATAGGCGTGGCAATGTGGGTCGCGATCTACGCTCCCGGCGATCCCAGGGATAGAGTTGTCTATGCCGTCGAGTACGGCGCGCTGGTGATCCTCTTCCTGTTCGGCTTCATGGTGCTCGCCGCCATCGCCAGCGGCAAGATTGATATCTCGAGCCTCTTGGAAGAAAAGAATTCTTCCGGTGGCGGAGCCAGCATGTCGCGCTTTCAGCTCTTGATTTTCACGTTTGTCGTGGCGATCAGCCTGCTGTTGATCGTGGTCTCGAAATACGATTTTCCGAAAGAAGTCCCCGTAGGCGTCCTCACTCTATTGGGCATCAGTGCTAGCACTTACGCCGTCAGCAAGGGGATCCAAAGCGGGAGCAGCGACGATGGCACCAATGGCAACGGGGACGGGCCTCCGCCCCCACCGCCGCCACCCGGCGGCACGGTGACCCATACCACAGTAGTCGCGTCGCCCGAAGCGGGAGGCGCGGTGACCCACACCACGGTGGTCACTCCTCCGACCAAGGCCGCAATTGCACAGCAAGCCGCCGGCCCGGCGACTGGAAATCCGCGGGCCTAAGAGCGGGCAGCATCCGCTAATAGGGTCTCGCGCGATGTGCCAATTGCCGATGGAGGGTGAGGTTTAGCCATGCCGCCAAGAAAGACCACAACGACGACCGTTTCTCCGAGTCCCAGGTCCAAGTCCAGGTCCAGCGCCGCAAGGACCATCGGGCCGGCGATTCCTCTGGCCATCGCACTGTTAGGGAGCGCCGTATTGCCGGGCGTGAAGACGACCACCGGCGCGCGCTCCCCTTCTCCCAGTGCCACCGTAGTTCAAAAGACAGGAACGTTCACGCCAGTGTGCACGTTGCCCTTCAATGGCGTACGCAATCCCGCGAGCGACGATCACTGCGGAATTCAGGGCGGAAGCTCCGATCCGGCCGCCCAGGCGGAAAGCACGGCCAAGAATAACTTCTGCGCTCCCATGAATGATCCCGACACGGTTACCTACCAGAAATTGCTCGACCTGCAGACGCAAAGCGCGAGCATCCCCAAGAAGCTCGAAGACCGTCAGGAGGTCGAAAACCTTGGCGAAGGCAATTACGTCAGCTATGTAGCCCTCATCAAGAATGCCCACTACTCCGACACTACGGGCGGCGAGGCGGTCAATTGCAATATGTCCGGTAATCCCCCTAACGACATCCACATTGTCCTGATGTCGAGCGCCACAGACACCGATGAGTGCAACAGTACGACGGCAGAAATGAGTCCGCATTACCGGCCTACGAACTGGACGCCGGAAAAGCTGAACGCACTGGGCAGGCCCGTCAGGCTTAAGGGTCAACTGTTCTATGACAATAGCCACACTCCGTGTACGGCGCACTCTCGCCCGAATCCAAAACGCGCGTCCTTGTGGGAGATACACCCCGTCTATTCCATCGAGGTGTGTAAATCAGCCGACCTCGACACATGCCGGAACAGCACGGATCCCGCGGAGTGGACTGCAATCGAGTAGGTTCGGCGAACGCCGCTCCTGGCGTTGCGGCGTCGACCGGAAAGCAAGACCTGTTGCGGAGGAAGTGAGGAGGATCGAAATAAGAATCCCGAGGTTGTGTTGCTCCCTCATCTCAACCGGCAGTTCGCTTTAGACCCTCGCCGACCTGTGGTCGCCGGATACTTGCGTACGCGGCGTACGATCTCAACTTGGGCTCCGGGCTTACTGCCAACCGGAATCGGGCTCAACGCCTCGGGATCCTATCTTGCCTTTGACGGGCTTCGTGTTTCCTCAACCAGCGGTTTGCTATCGACCGTCGCTATCCCTCTGCTGCCGTAGCGCTGCAGGCGCGGAGCAGTGAATTTGCTTCAGCCCCGGACTCACCAGCTAACCGGGAAAACCTTGGAAACTGCCAAAGAACGAGTTTGTTTTACGCTTCCCAGTTTTGAAGTCAACAAAAATCGCATGACTTTATTTCCTTTGTCTTCAATGGAGTGCAGCTCGTCCACAGGGACATGCCGAAAAATGGTGCAAGCGAGATTGGATGGTCACGGGCATTATCACGCTAACCAACATTTTCGCGGCTACGGCATCGAGGCTTCGCGGGAAGGCGGGACGGGGGACTCCCGCTCGTTTTGTGAGAATCCCGCGGAAACCTTGATGAGCGCCATTTTCGATCGACGACAAAATCTGGCAGAAAGACATTTGGTACCATCGGCGGCATGCCGTTGGTGCAGGCGGAACATCTCGTAAAGTCGTTCAGCTCGGGGCAAGGCGTGTTTGGGAGTGCCGCCGGCGCTCGAGTGCGGGCGGTCAATGACGTATCGCTCACCATCGAGGCGGGAGAGACCCTCGGACTCGTGGGGGAGTCAGGTTCCGGCAAAAGCACGCTCGGGCGATTGCTGCTACGGCTGATTGAGCCGGATTCCGGTACAGTCCGCTTCGACGGCATGGACGTGCTGGCGGCGCGCGGAGGCGAGATCCGTCGCCTGCGGCGCGATATGCAGATCATTTTTCAGGACCCCTATGGGTCACTCGACCCCCGCATGACGGTAGAGCAGATCGTCTGCGAGCCCGAGGTGATTCACGGTAGCGAGTCACGCAGTAGCCGGCGACGCCGTGCCGCTGAAATGATGCGCGCCGTCGGCCTGGATGAATCGGCGCTCCGTCGCTATCCGCACGAATTCAGCGGAGGCCAGCGGCAGCGAGTCGGCATCGCCCGGGCACTGATGCTGAGGCCGCGTTTCATTGTGGCGGATGAGCCTGTCTCGGCTCTTGATGTCAGCGTGGGCGCGCAAATCGTGAACCTGCTGCGCCACTTGCAAAAGGAATTTCAGCTCACCTATTTGTTTATTTCGCACTCGCTGCCTGTGGTGCGCTACCTGGCCGACCGAATCGCAGTCATGAAAAATGGTGAACTCGTTGAGTTAGGCACCACGGCACAGATCACGTCTGCGCCGCACCATGAATACACGCGCACGTTGCTGGCTGCGACTCCGGAATTGGAGACTTCGACTAGATAAATGTCATGGCCGCTTGCCGGGTGTTCGCGGTGCTGGACTCGTCGTAGAATTCCGCCCCTTCCAGCCGCAACAGAAATGCCTTGGTAGGCAAGCCGCCGCCGTAGCCGCCTAATGCTTTGCCGCCTGCAAGCACCCGGTGGCAGGGCACCACAATCGCGATCGGATTGTAATGGTTGGCCTGTCCGACGGCGCGATAGGCGTTTGGGCGTGCAACTGCCTGGGCAATTTGCGCATAGCTGCGGGTTTCCCCGTAGGGAATGCGCAGCAACTCTTCCCAACATTGCTTCTGGAATTCGGTTCCTCGAAGATCGAGTGGAACGGTGAACTTACGGCGCTTGCCGGCAAAGTACTCCTCCAACTGGCGCCGCGCGGGTTCGGTTGCCTCGGCTGAAGCCTTCCACTGGATAGGTCGTCCCACAACCTTCTCAGGCAGGCCACGGTCAAACTCAAGCACCACCATCGCCGTGTCCGACATTCCCAACAGCAAGGAACCCACCGGCGATATCATTCGTGAGTAAAACAGTGTTTCCATCCCACACCTCGTTACCACAGCTAGCATCACTACTGCGCAAAACACGTCTAAACAAGAATGAGCGATACGTTTAACGCTCGCTTTATTCGTGCCTGCGGATGTTTTAACCTTTCCGCCACCGCGACGTCCAATGATTTACCGGGTTTACGATGCTGTGGCGATTTTCATCAGTGATGTGGAATCCATGATTTTCCCCATCTTGCGTCACAAAAGGCTAAAATAGTTAAGCCCCCCACGTCAGTACGTCATCCAATTGCTTTAACGGCTGGTCATCAAAGAATGAAGCTAACTCGCACTCGTATCTCCTTCCTGGCGTTCCTGCTTGCTTGCTCGATTGGCGGCTTCGCCCAAGATAATTCCAAGCCGTCGCAAAACCCTTCGGCCCCGTCTGCTGCGACCCCGAGTGCGCCAACCACGCCCGATAAGGCCGCCGCGTACTATCACTTCTCGATGGCCCACATCTACGAGGAGATGGTCTCGATGTACGGCCGCGCTGATTACGCCAACAAGGCGGTGGAAGAATACCGGCTGGCCATCGATAACGATCCGAACTCGGATTATCTGAATGCTGGGCTCGCCGAGTTGTATGCGCGTACCGGCCGCATCAAAGACGCTGTCCTGGAAGCGCAGGACATTCTCAAGCGCGACGGCAACAACCTGGACGCGCATCGCCTTTTAGGCCGCATCTACCTGCGCTCGCTGGGCGACATGCAGTCCGGCACCCAGTCGCAGGAAATCCTGAAGCTGGCCATCGAACAATACGAGCAGATTGTCAGGCTCGATCCGAAGAGCGTGGAAGATCATCTTCTCCTTGGCCGGCTGTATCGCCTGAACAACGACCTGGTGAAAGCGGAAAACGAATTTAAGACAGGCGTGCAGATCCAGCCCGATTCAGAGGAAGCGGTCACGGCCCTGTCGATTTTGTACAACGAAGAGGGTGACACCTCACGGGCTTTGGACGTGTTGAAGGCGTTCCCGGAAGGCGCCCGCTCCGCGAAGCTTTATTCCGCGCTGGGTTACACCTACGAACAGACCAAGGACTATAAGAAAGCCATCGACGCCTACCAGAAGGCGGTCGATCTGGACCATGACAATCTCGATTCGATCCGCGGCCTCGCGCAAAACCTGTTGAATGACGGCCAGTCGGAGGCGGCATTGGCGCAATACAAAGTCATCGCCGAGTCCGATCCTTCGGACGCGCAGACCTACATGCGCATGGCCGAGATCTATCGCCGCAACGGCAAGCTCGACGAAGCCTATGACTGTCTGAAGAAGGCAAGTGCCGTCGTCCCCGAGTCGCTCGAGTTGAAGTACAACATGGCGGTCATCGAGGATGCCCAGGGCAAATACGACGACGCCATTACGCTGCTTACCCAGTTGCTGCAGAAAACTGAGCACACCAACGGAGAGTACGACACCTCGGAAAAGAACAATCGTGCGATTTTCCTGGAGAGGTTGGGGACCGTCTATCGCGAGGCCAACAAGCCGCAATTGGCGATCGATACCTTCCACCGGATGTATGAGCTGGGAGATGACAACGCGATCCGCGGATATCAGCAGGTGATCGAGACCTACCGCGACGAGAAGCAATGGCAGTTGGCAACTACCACCGCCGAGGAGGCCGCCAAGAAGTTTCCCAATGATCGGTCGCTGCAGATGGTCGCCGCCTCCCAGCGCGCAGATATGGGGAATGCGGGTCCGGCTATCGAGCAGGTGAAGTCCATGCTGAAGGGCACGGCTGAGGACCGCGACGTTTACATTGCGTTGGCGCAGATGGACAGCCGAATCAAGGACTGGCCCCAGGCGGAAGCCAACATCAACAAGGCGCTGGAACTGTCCAGCAAGCCCGAGGACAAGGATTACGCTACGTTTGTTGCCGGCTCAATCTATGAGCGTCAGAAGAAATACGAACTGGCAGAGGAGTCATTCCACAAAGTTCTCGCCAATGATCCGAAGAATGCTCAGGCCTTGAACTATCTGGGTTACATGCTGGCGGACCGGGGCACGCGCCTGGAAGAGGCGCTGGGCTACATTCGTAAGGCGGTGGCGATCGATCCGCAAAATGGCGCCTACCTTGACTCTCTGGGATGGGTCTATTACCGCATGGGCAACTACGATCTCGCGGAAGAGAACCTGCGGCGCGCCTCCGAGAAGATCGGTAGCGATCCGACCGTGCAGGCTCACCTGGGTGACCTGTATCAGAAGACCGGCCACCTCAAGCTTGCCACTGCTCACTGGCAGCGTGCGATTGAAGAATGGAACAAGACCGTCCCAGCCGAAATCGATACCGACGAAGTCGCCAAGGTGCAGAAGGACTTGGAATCCGCCAAAGTCAAGCTGGCCAAGCAGACGGCTGGCAAGGAATAGCTGTTCGAGATGGGAAACCGGCGCTGCTGCGGCAGCGCCTTTCTCTTGCCCGGCGCCCCGTTCTATTGACCGTTCTTGGGTCGATGTGATGAGGTTCTTCGTTTTTGAAACTCTATCCTGTTCGTGTGTGTCGTCCCCCCATACCGCGGTTGCTTTGGACCTGTACTCCGTGCTCTCCGTGGCCTCCGTGGTGAATTTGGCCTTTTACTCCCAAGCCTTATCCGTGTCATCCGTGTAAATCGGTGGTTGGCTTTGTCTTTGTCTTCTGCCTAACTCTTCTCCGTGCTCTCCGTGCCTCCGTGGTGAATTTGGCCTTTTACTCCCAAGCCTTATCCGTGTCGTCCGCGCAAATCCGCGGTTGCTTTTTGCTTTTCTTAACCCGCTGATAAACTCGGTTCATGCTCGCCAGCTACGCGGTTCGTGCGGAGGGCTCTCGCGGACGCCGCTATCCGGAGCCGCCGCATCCTTACCGCAACCCGTTTCAGCGTGATCGTGACCGGGTCATTCACGCGCGCGCTTTCCGCCGGCTCGAGAACAAGACGCAGGTCTTCACCCGTCGATACTCCGACCACTTTCGCACCCGCCTGACGCATACCATCGAGGTCGCGCAGATCTCCCGCACCATTGCGGCCGCGCTCAATCTTAATGTTCACCTGGTGGAAGCGCTGGCGCTGGTGCACGACATTGGTCATCCTCCCTTTGGGCACGCGGGAGAGCGGGCGCTGGATGTCGCGATGCATCGCCATGGCGAATACTTTGACCACAACCTGCAGGCGCTGCGCATCGTCGAGGATTTCGAGCTGCGCTATGCCGAATTCCGTGGACTCAACCTGACCTTCGAGGTGCGCGAGGGCATCATCAAGCACTCGCACGACTACAGCGCCGCTGAGCATCCGGAGCTGGAGGAGTATTTGTTGGATCTTCGGCCTCCTCTGGAGGCACAGCTCATCGATCTCACCGACGAGATTGCCTATACCACCGCCGACCTCGACGACGGCTTCGAGGCCAAGCTTCTCAAGCTGGCGGACATTCGAAAGAACATGCGCGCCTTTGAGCGCTTTTACGTTGAGGTGGAGGAGAAGTATCCCGATGCGCCTGACAAGCTGAAATTCAACGAAGCGCTCAAGCGCATGCTCAACCGGTTTGTGACCGATTTGATCGAGAACACACAGAGCGCGCATCGCGCAGGTCGGGCATCACCACCCTCGACGACTTGCGCAGGCATCCGGAGCGAATGGCTGCCTTCAGTCCAGAAGTTGAGCAGGAACGGCGCGAGGCGAAGGCTTATCTCTATAAGGCACTGTATGAGAGCAAACCGCTATTGCCCGAGAAGCTCAAGGCAGAGAAGGTAGTAACCGAGACCTTCGACTTTCTTGTCGCCAATCCTGGCGCGCTTCCGGCGAGCTATCAGGAGAAGATCGAGCACGAAAAGCTGGTGCGTGTGGTCTGCGACTACATCGCCGGCATGACCGACCACTACGTTCAAGACGTGTGGAAGAAACTCGGCGCGGCGTAGGCCACACGCTCCACTCGCATTGCCTGTCTCAGCGGTATGCCGATTCTGGCCAGACCGCTGGTCGGCGGAGCGAAATCTCTTGCAAAATCTTGAGTCCACCCGCACAATGCCCAGACATTCATGACAATACCAAAAGCATTGGAGCGCAAGCCGCTTCCAGGGGCGCTGGTGGGGGTCCTGATACTTTTGGGGCTCTCGGTCTTCATCAACTACATCGATCGCGGCAACCTCTCCATTGCGGCCCCGCTGCTGAAGGACGAACTTCGCGTCGGCCCGGCGCAATTGGGCTTCCTACTGTCAGCGTTTTTCTGGACATACGCGTGTCTTCAGCCGGTTTATGGCTGGCTGGTTGACCGGCTGAACGTCTACTGGCTCCTGGCTGCTTGTTATTTCACTTGGTCTCTGGCGACGGCCGCTACCGGGCTGGTTCGCGGATTCGCCGTTCTCTTCCTGTTGCGGCTCATCGTCGGATTCGGTGAGGCCGTCTGCTATCCCGCGTACTCGAAGATTATTGCGCTCAATTACCCCGAAGAGCACCGGGGTCTGGCAAACTCGGTGGTCGCAGCGGGACAGTGCCTGGGCCCTGGCTTCGGAATGCTGCTTGGCGGCACGCTTATGGCCAGCTTCGGTTGGCGTCCATTCTTCGTGGCCTTGGGGCTGGTCAGCATGTTGTGGCTGCCGGCGTGGATCAAGTGGATGCCGAAGTCGAATCTCGTTCCAGCCGCTGACGCGACCAGTGCGCCCAGTCTGGGTGAATTCCTGCGCCTGCGTTCCGCCTGGGGAACGTTCGTCGGCTTGTGGTGCGGCAACTACGTAAACTATTTTCTTCTGACCTGGCTGCCCTATTATCTCGTCCATGAACGGCATTTCTCGATGAGCACCATGGCGAAGATCGGTGGCGCGGGTTATTTGATCAGCGCGGCATCTGCCACTCTTTCGGGATGGCTCTCGGACCGCTGGATCATGGCGGGAGGAACTCCCACCCGGGTGCGGAAAACATTTGCCGGAGCGATTGGCATCTCCGGAATTTTCTTAGGCCTGAGCGCGATCGCCGCTCCCTGGATGTTTGTGCCACTGCTGTTCGCGGGACTGGCATTCTTCGGGGTGTCGAGCTCAAATGTTTTCGCGATTTCGCAGAGACTCGCCGGACCACAAGCCGCAGGCCGGTGGACTGGCTTCCAGAATGGGTTTGGGAATACCGCCGGGGTCGTCGTGCCGGTAGTCACGGGGTTCGTTCTCGCCCGCACCGGGAATTTTGCCTGGGCGTTCGCGCTGGTGACGACGGTCGCGCTCGTGGGCACTGCCTCTTGGCTGTTTATCGTCGGCACCGTTGAGCAGGTTATCTGGGCAATGCCGACCCACCGACCTCCGCTGCACTCTCTGGCTTACGCAGCACCGTCGGAGAGTGCAGACTGACGGCCGGGTGCCCCTCGATAAGGTCGAAGGCATTGTCAAGCGAGAGTTCTCCTGAGGCGGTGCGCAAGCACCGCTCGCTCGCCAGCACGATTGAGGACGAAAGTCACTGGAGAACTCGCGTTAATCACTTTGCGGTGAAACCAACTCTCGTTTCACCAACCATCGATACGGCCTCGTACTTCGGCCATGATTCTTCTATGCGAACCTCCCGTCCCGTACGGGAGGCGAGAACGCCCAATCAATTCATCGGTCTAGCTTTCGCCGACCAGGGGCACCCGCGGGCTGCTCTCGATCTGAACGATCTCCGGATACCCGGTGTTGGTGCGCAGCATCCAGTAGAGTCGTACCGCCAACTTTCTTGCCGCCGCCACCTTGGCCACGCCTTTCGCCATGCGATGGCAGCGCTGTTGATACGTCTTGCGAAATCCTTCATCCTTGCGATTGGCACTGTGCGCCGCTTCCACCAGCAACATGCGCAAAAAGCGGTTGCCCTGCTTGCTGATCGCACCCAGCCGCTGCCGTCCGCCCGAACTGCGCTCGCGCGGAATCAGCCCCAGATAGCTGGCCACCTGCTTGCCTCGCCGAAAGCGTGAGACATCGCCAATGGTCACCACGAACGCCAGTGCCGTGATCGGACCCACCCCAGGCTGCGTCCTCAATAGCTGCGCCATTTTGTCTCTCTGAGCTTCTTCTTCCACCGCCTGGTCCAACTGCCCGATCTGCTCATCGAGGTTCTTCAGCAGCCCCAGCAAATCCTGACGTCGCCTCCCCGCCCAGCCGGGCAGCGGCAGCTCGCGCAGCGCTCTCTGTCCCGCCGCACTCCACAGCTTGTTCTTCTTCTGCATGCCACGATTCATTGCCAGATGCTGCAGTCCGTTCTTCACTCGCGTCCGAATCTCCACCAGCTTGTGCCGATGGATCAGTAACTGCCGCACGTCTCGCTGCTCGGCCGACGGCACCCATAACTTCGGAAACCGATTCTCCACCAGCAGCTTCAGAATGTGCGCCGCGTCCCGCTTGTCTGTCTTCTGCTTCCTCACGTAGCTGGCTCGGATCTGCGCTGCATCTCCTACCCACACCTCGTGCCCTAACTGCTGCAGCAACTCGAGGAACCACTGACTGTTGCCGCAGGCTTCCACTCCCACCAGCGCCGGCTCCGCCAAGCCGCGATAAAACCGCTCGGCTTCACCGTCACCGTTCACCAGCTTGCACTCGCCTGTTTCTCCCGTCTCGGCGTCCAACCACGCCACTTGCTGCCAGCTGGGATGAAAATCGCATCCTATAATCTTCATCTGAAGGCTCCTTCCTTCCCCTGCGTCTTTTGTCCTCAATCCACAAAAGACTACTCGGGTTCGATCGAGCCTTCGACCTTATCCAATCAACTCAAGCCGATTTTGCTTGAGCGGGTCTTTTGACGTTCCCCGAATTGAAACAGGGTGCCCCATCCCTCCCCTTGTTTTTCGGCAACTGTCGAAACGACGATACCGGAGTTCTCAAAACTCGAAAAACTGATTTGACATGTGCTGCACATGTAACTATGCTTGCCACATGTCGAAGATGATCCAGATTCGCAACGTTCCTGACGCCCTACATCGCAGACTGAAGGCCCGCGCCGCCATGGCGGGCATGTCGCTGTCCGATTACTTGTTGTCCGAAATAAGAGAGACCGCTGAGCAGCCAACCCTGGCCGAGTTCCGCGAGTTGTTGCACCGCCGCAAGCCAGTGACTGCCGACATCGATACCGTCCGGATACTTCGCGAGGAGCGAGACGCGCGTTGATCGTCCTCGACGCCTCCGTGGTCGTCGAGTGGCTTCTGCGGACACCTGCGGGTCATAGCATTGAAAGTCGAATCCACTCACGCGGCGAGTCCCTGCATGCTCCGCATCTCATTGATCTTGAAGTGGCCCAGGTACTGCGCCGCCAAGTGCGGGAGGAACGCGTCTCGCCGGGCCGCGCGGACGAAGTTATGCATGACCTGATGCGGCTAAAGATAAGGCGGTACCCGCACACCGCTCTTCTGCTTAGCATCTGGCAGTACCGGCACAATCTTTCAGCATATGACGCAGCTTATGTCGTGCTTGCCGAGACCCTCGGCGCTACATTGCTTACGCGTGACGCGCGCCTTGCCTCTGCGCGCGGCCATGGCGCAGCAATCGAGCTCTTCTAAACTCGATACGGGGCATTCCGATTGGAGTGAGAAACTCCGCTACGGCTTCAGCCGATACAGTTTAATGTCGCGGAAGTAGATTTCCGCGCCCTCCGACTGGATCAGGATCTTCCCGCTCGCGGGATACGCTTTCGTGCCTTCATTCACCAGCTTGCCATTCAGAAACTGCTTCACGTTGTCGCCCTGCGCCACGATCTCGGCGACGTTCCATTCACCATGCGGCTTTTCAATCTCGCCGTTCGGATCGCGATAGCCGGTCACGTTTTGCCACGGCCCTTCGCCGATACGCTTGATTCGCGCGGCTGAGCCGGGAGGGCCGGTTTCACGTTTGCCGTCTGTACCCGTCAGCGCCGCGCCATCTGTCATATAGAAATCGCCGGTCTGGCCTTCGCAGATCTGGTATTCGATCGAGGTCGGCCAGACTTTGTTCTCACCCTGAATGTGGTACAGAATGCCGCTGTCGCGGGCCTGTCCTTCGCGAGGCGCGTGCGTGGCTTCGCCCCACTTGAATTCGGCGCGCAGGTAGTAGTCCGCATAATCCTGTTTCGTGATCAGGTATCCCATCTCGGTGCCCGAGACGTGAATCACCCCATTCTCGAAGGTGAAGACATGGTCGGGATCGTGATTTAGCCCCTGGGTCTTCAGGAAGCTATCGAAGGTGTCCGGAGCGCTGCCGTCAAATAAGACGATTGCGTTGCCATGAGCTGGAACGTAAGAGTTGCCGTCTTCTGCGACCGCCGGCAAGGACGACATTCCGGCCAGAATTGCACCGGCAAGAACCGCGAGCACGAGCGCCTGGCGAGAGGGATTCATCGGGTTCTCCTTGACAGGATTTGCGGCGAGCGAAGTGTAAGATGCTGATCGGATCAGCGGGCCTGCCGCCGTCCGAACACGTTCAGAACCCGCTGCGGTACCGGCTCTTCCAACGCGACGGCAGCCGAACGCCCTCCCGGGCCACGCTTCAAACCCGCCATCACGTACGCATAAGGATCCTGGGGCTCCGGCCGTTTGCGGAACAGAGCCTGTAGTCCACGCATGAGTCTCTGGGCAAATGACATTACAAGCTCCTTGGCACCCAAGTCATTCCACTGCATTCTATGGGAAAGCCCGCCCCCCGGTCATCATTGCACGCGTGTTCCTGTCGGTTTGGTTGTGCGCCGACAGGGCATTGATTCTTATCACCCACTTCAGTGACTTATGTCCTATCGGTTTTCCATCAGTACCTGCAATAAATGAAGCGCGAGGTTCAGGGAGTTGTGTCTCTAGCCTCTCCGCACCCAGGCTGCGGCGTGGATGGCTCATTGACAAAGGTCGAAGTTGCAGGGCCGGCAAGCCATCAGGAATAGTGGTTAGCGAAGATACGGCGAAAACTGCGGCTCTTAACTCCAACGGGCAGAGATGGATACGTGCAAGATATATATTTATCAACGGGTTGCGAACAATTTCCTCCCAACCCATTGATTCTAAACAGCAGCAGCAAAAAAATTTGCCGATATAGTGATATATAGCACTATATCACTAACCCGCTTTTGATCGTCACTGGGCGTAGGGATTGGCGGTGAGGACAGGCGCAGCAGCTTGTTCAGGAGAGATCTTTGGCGAACTTCATGCTGTACTCCTCGAGAAGCCTAGTCGCCAGCCACCATCTCCGGGGGCGCCGGAGCTGGCGCCGCTTGGATCTCTCCCACATCCACCAGTCTCGTCGGATATTTGCCGGTGTAACAGGCAGTACAGTACTTAACCTCGTCGCTTTCGCCGGCCGCCTTACGCAGTCCCTCCAGCGAAAGATATGCCAGCGAATCGGCATGAATGTATTCGCGAATCTCATCCACCGATTTGTTGGCTGCGATCAACTGATTTTTCGACGGAGTGTCGACTCCGTAATAGCAGGGCGAAATCGTCGGCGGACACGAAATCCGCATGTGAACTTCCTTGGCGCCAGCGTCACGAATCATGCGGACGATCTTACGGCTGGTGGTCCCGCGCACAATGGAGTCGTCGATCAGCACCACGCGCTTGCCTTCGATTACATGGCGGACCGGGTTCAGCTTCAACTTAACGCCGAAGTCGCGTACCCGCTGCTCAGGCTCGATGAAGGTGCGTCCCACATAGTGGTTGCGAATCAATCCGAACTGAATCGGTATCCCGCTCTCGTGAGAGAAACCCATGGCAGCCGTCACGCCGGAATCAGGAACAGGAACCACGATGTCGGCCAGGACTGGCGACTCCAGGGCGAGTTGCCGGCCCATGGCATCGCGGGCCTGTTGCACCGAGCGCCCGAACACGATGCTGTCGGGCCGAGAGAAATACACGTGTTCGAAGATGCAGTTCGACAAGGGCTGCTGGGTGGCATAAAAACGCGAATGCACGCCCTCCGGGCCAACGATTACAAGCTCTCCCGGCTTCACTTCCCGCTCGTAAACCGCACCGATCAGGTCGAAGGCACACGTCTCGGAAGCAAATACGATCGTAGCGGGGTGGGTCGCCTGTCCCGGAATACGCCCCATCACCAGGGGCCGGAAGCCACGCGGATCGCGCGCCGCAAAGATGCGGTCGGGTGTCAGCATCACCAGCGAAAATGCGCCTTCGATGCGACGCAGGGAATCGCTCATCGCCGACTCGAGCGTCTGCTCCCTGGAACGGGCGATCAGGTGAACGATCACTTCCGTGTCGCTGGTGGTCTGGAAGATCGACCCCTGCCCTTCAAGATGCGAACGTATTTCGTGGGCGTTGGTGATGTTCCCGTTATGCGCCAGGGCAATTTGTCCCTTGCTACACTCCACACGGATCGGCTGGGCGTTCAGCAAAGCCGAGTCGCCGGTGGTGGAATATCGCGTATGGCCGATAGCAAGATTTCCCGGAACCCGGGCCAGGGCGTCGGCGGTGAAAATGTCGGACACCAGGCCCATCGCCTTGTGCAGTTCCAGGCGCTCGCCATTCGACGAGGCTATGCCTGCCGATTCCTGTCCGCGATGTTGCAGCGCATAGAGGCTGAGGTAAGCGAGCTTGGAAGCCTCGGGGTTGCCGTAGATGGCAGCCACTCCGCACTCCTCGTGCAATTTGTCAGATGTGATCAGCATCGCTCACCCGCCAATTCGATTCAGATGCAAAACTCCGAAACTAACTATGCTTCGCGCACCGTACCCGCCACCAGTGGCTCTTCCGTTTCCGTGTGCAGCGCCTCTTCCAGAGCGGTCGCCCACGCCCGCTTCAGCTCCGAGACCGGCGCCGCAATGACACTCTTGCCGTCAACCCGGACCTCTAAATCGTCGGGAAGCGTACTTCCGATCTGTTCTGCTGAGAGGGCGTATTTTACGCTATTTGTTTGATTCTCGCCACACTTTCCGCGTCGCAGGAAATCAGAATTCGGCTGGCATCCTCGCCAAAGAGCACGGACTCCAGCACCAGTCCATCGGACCCCAGATCGACTTGGGCGCCGATCCCCCGGGCGAAGCCGCACTCGGCCAAAGTGACCGCCAGTCCGCCTTCGGTGCAGTCCTTGGCGGATTCGACCAGCCCCTCATCGATGATCTCGATAATCGCCTTTTGCAGGCCGGCTTCCTTGTCGAGCTCCAAGCGACGGCGGAAATCCCCAAATCTGGCCCAGGACTTCTTTGGCATACTCCGACGATCCGAACTCCGCCTCCACGTCCGAGGCGTCTCCCGGCTCAGAGCCGCGGAGCAGGACGAGCGCGCGGCCAGCCTGCTTGAAGTCCGGGCCGACTGCCTTGTGAACGTCCTCCAAAATTCCGACGATACCAATGACGGGGGTGGGGTAAATGCCTTCGCCCAGGGTCTCGTTGTAGAAGCTGACGTTGCCACCCGTGATGGGCGTCTCCAGTTCCTCGCAGGCTTTGGTGATGCCGTCGATGGTCTGGGAAAACTGCCACATGATGTGCGGCTTTTCCGGATTGCCAAAATTCAGGCAGTTGGTCGCGGCGATCGGCGTCGCGCCCGAACACGCCACGTTGCGGGCCGACTCGGCTACCGCATGCATGGCACCCAGCTTGGGGTCGAGGTAGCACCAGCGCCCATTGCCATCGAGCGCCATGGACAAGGCGCGCCGTGTGCCCTTGATCCTGATAACACCCGCTTCGCCACCCGGCCCCTCGACCGTGTTGGTCTGGACCATCGAGTCGTATTGCTCAAACACCCAACGCTTGGAACAGATGTTTGGACTCGACAGCAGCTTCTTCAGGTCGCCAGTGAAATCAGCCTTCGTACCGAGCTGAATGCCCTCCGGCATCTCGCGCGGAACGGGCGGTTCCCAACGCTCCATGGGACGGTTGTAAAGAGGAGCTTCATCCGTCAGCGCTTGGTTGGGAATTTCCGCCACGACCCTACCATGCTCCAATACCCGCATGGTCGATTCGGGAATGACGCGCCCTATCGTCACCGCGTCGAGCCCCCACTTCTCGAATACGCGGAAGACCTCGTTTTCACGGCCCTTTTCGGCGACCAGCAGCATGCGTTCCTGCGACTCGCTCAGCATGATCTCGTATGGAGTCATGCCGGTATCGCGCTGGGGCACCAGGTCGAGCTCGATCTCCAACCCCACACCACCGCGTCCGCCCATCTCGCAGGTCGAACATGTCAAGCCTGCGGCTCCCATATCCTGGATGCCAATGATCGCGCCGGTTTGCATGGCCTCGAGGCAGGCTTCCAGCAACAGCTTCTCCAGGAATGGATCGCCCACTTGCACGTTGGGCCGTTTGGCTTCTGACTCCTCGCTAAACTCCTCGCTCGCCATTGTGGCGCCGTGGATGCCGTCGCGTCCGGTCTTCGAACCAACGTAGATCACGGGATTGCCTTCGCCGGACGCTTTGGCATAGAAGATCTGGTCGCGCCTTACGAGGCCCAATGCAAAGGCATTTACCAGGGGATTACCGTTGTAGCAGCTCTCGAACTTCACCTCGCCGCCGACGTTGGGCACGCCAAAACAGTTGCCATAAGACGCAACCCCGGCTACCACACCTTCCATGACGGAGTGATTCTTGTGCAGCGTCGCGCGGTCGAGGCCGGGCTGCGGCACGATGGGCCCAAAGCGCAGGGAGTCCATGATCGCAACCGGCCGCGCGCCCATGGTAAAGATGTCGCGGAGAATGCCGCCTACACCGGTGGTCGCTCCCTGGAACGGCTCGATAAAGGATGGGTGATTGTGCGACTCGATCTTGAACGCGCACGCCCAGCCATCGCCGATGTCGATGATGCCCGCGTTCTCGCCAGGGCCCTGCACCACACGCCGGCTGTGTGTCGGCAGGCGCTTCAGGTGCACGCGCGACGACTTATAGGAGCAGTGCTCGCTCCACATCACACTGAAAATACCCAACTCGGTGAGAGTCGGCGTCCGGCCCATTGATTTCAGAATGCGCTGGTATTCCTCAGGCGTAATGCCGTGCTCACGCAATAGTTCGGGAGTGATAGAGGGTTCCTGAGCGGCGGGCGATGCGGATTCGACTGGGTTCATGGCGATTCGGGAGTGGAGTGTCTATTCTCGCATGGCGGAGCGGCAGAGGAAAGGCGCAAAAGAAGTCCTGCGGATTGGGTTCCGGCGGCCAACGGTCCGGGGCTTAGCGCACGTCTCCAACAGGAAGGCTAACGCCATACTGAGTCGTCCTTGCCGGAAAGGACCCTGTCCAGATAGGTTGCGGCGCTGATCAATGCCAGATGGGTGAAGGCCTGTGGAAAGTTCCCAAGGTGTTGCCCGTTGGACCCAATTTGTTCCGAGTAGAGTCCAAGGTGGTTGGCGTATCCCAGGAGTTTCTCAAACAACAATTGGGCCCTTTCCAACTTTCCGGCACGCGCTAAGCATTCGATGTACCAAAAGGAGCACGCAGTGAAACTACCCTCGCCACCAGGAAGACCGTCCACGTGGGTGCGCTCTGCCTCGTAACGACGAACCAGCGTATCGTCGACTAAGCGTTCTTCAATTGCCTGCATGGTGGAGAGCCACATCGGATCCACCGGGCTGATGAACCGCATCAGTGGCATTAGCAGGACCGACGCATCCAAGTCCTTGCTCCCCTTCGACTGCACAAACGACTGCAAATCGTCATTCCAGAAGTTCGTAAAGATGTCCTCTCGAATGGCGTCGCGGGTTCGCAGCCAGGCATCGAATGGTCCCGAAAGCGAGCGCTTCTCCGCAAGCCGCAGCGCCCGATCGAAAGCCACCCAGCACATCAAACGGGAGTGCAGGAATTCTCGCGCGCCGCCACGAACCTCCCATATCCCTTCATCGGGCCGTTGCCAGTTCTTGCCCAGCCACTCCAGGATGCGCTTAACCCCCTGCCATCCCGCGTACGAAATTGGATCGCCGTATTTGTTTGCGAGATAGATGGAATCCATCATCTCGCCATAAATATCCAGCTGCAGTTGTTGATAGGCGGCGTTTCCGATACGCACAGGGCGCGAATGTTCATATCCCTGCAGGTGATCAAGGGTCAACTCATCGAGTTTCTGCCTGCCGTCAATCCCGTACATTACCTGCAGTGGTCCACGCTCCGCGTCGTCGATCAGCCGTCCCTTTAACCATTCGATAAACGCTTCGGTTTCTTCTACAAAACCAAGTCGAATTAACGCATAGAGCGTGAATGTCGCATCCCGCAACCATGTGAAGCGATAATCCCAATTACGGACTCCGCCAATTTGTTCTGGCAGGGAAAATGTAGGTGCTGCTATCAGCGATCCATATTCCCGGCTGATCAGCAGCTTCAACATCAGGGCCGAACGGTTGACCATTTCCCGCCAGCGGCCCTTGTACTTCGATTGCGCGATCCATGCTTTCCAGAAACGAGAAGTGTCCTGGAATCGCTGCTCGATGAAGTCCATTTCGGGCTCCTGCCCCTGGGGTCGCACCCGACCAAAGACGAACGTCGCCTTCTCGCCCGCTCGGAGCGTGAACTCCGAGGCTGCATCCTGGGATTGCCGATGCAGGGCGACTGTGGAGTACAACGCCAGGGGCGGACAAGAATCGCTCGCCGGCGAAAATATCGCGCGCCCCTCTTCGACGTTCACAGTGTGCTCACATCTCGAATAGTTGAATCGGGGCTGGCAGCGCATCTTGAAATCGACCTTTCCCCGGACCACAGCCATTGTGCGGATTATCTCGTTCGGTTGTTCCCCGTCTGTCCCAATGGGCATGTAGTCAGTCAGTTCGGCAACTCCCTCCTCAGCGAGAAATCGCGTGAGCAGAATGTTCGTGTCCGGCAAATACATCTGCCGTACCCGCCGTTCTTTCAGTTGTGGCTGAATCTGAAAGCAGCCCCCTCGTTCGTCATCGAGCAGGGCCGCGAACACCGTGGGAGAATCGAAATTCGGATAGCAGAGAAAGTCGATTGATCCGTTTACACCTACGAGCGCGATTGAGCACATGTTGCCAATCACCCCGTAGTTCTCAATCGGTTCGAAGCTCATAGGTGCGGGTCAGTTGGGAATTGGATGTTACCTCATCCATCAGAGGCCCGGACAGGCTTTCATATTCCAGATCTACCTGGTCCGCCCGTCCAATCCCCTGAATCCCGGCTCCTGGCGCGTCTCTGTTTCTATACAAACTGATGCGAGAGAGGACGCTCAAGCCGTTAAATTCATGGACACTAATGTTTGTGCCCAGATGACGGCAACCGAATGCTGCCCATCATCTCGCCAGCAGGATGGATCTGCCATCCGAGCCACTAATCTTCAACCTCTTCCCACTGGTAGCCGCAAGCCAGACAACGCCAACGCTGCCCCTGGTCGCCCGTAGGCTCAGGAAACGGGATGGCGGCCGACCACAAGGCGATCTGGTGAGGATTGGCGCCGGCGATTTCGCGGATTTCCAGCGACTCGCACTCCGGGCAGCAATGCACGACCTCCGACTCTGTCTCCTCGTCGGAGGGATCGGCCCGGAAGTCGTCCAGCACCTCAAGCGCGCGAACCACCTGAGAGTCATGAACCTGCAATTGAATGCCCCGCATCGCCATGCCGATATGCAAGTTCATGGCATTCTCGTCGCGGACCGAGGCCGAAATCCCGGCCGAGGCCAGCTTGCCCTGGGCGAGTTTGGCTTCCCCAATGTTCAGGAAGGTTGCGATGGTGACCAGATCTTCCGACATGCCTGATGAGACTCAGCCTAGGACTAACTTAAGCCACCCGTCAATTCCTCGAGATGCGCCCGCTTGCTATGCTGCGCGATGGTGTCGACGATTTGCAGCGCCACCGCGAGCGCGTCGCGGCCCTGTTGCAACGAAACCTCGGGCGTGCTGCGCTCGCGGACGGCCCTCAGGAAGCTGGCTAATTCGGCGCGTAGGGGCTCCTGTTGTGCGATCTTGGGCTTGAAAGGCGTAATTCCGGGAAATGCGCTGCCGGCCACGCTTGCGGGATTGAACGGATCCAGCTCCATACTCGCGCCGGCTTCATCGTCGACCGTCAGTACCAGCACATCCTGCCGCGAGAAATCCAGCGACACATACTGTCGCGGCTGGAAGAAGCGCACCTTGCGGACGCGCTCGGTACTGACGCGGCTGGCGGTGAAGTTGGCCACGCATCCCGACTCGAACTCGATACGCACATTTGCAATGTCGACCTTCTTCGAGAGTATGGGCAGACCCACGGCGCGAATTTCCTTCACCGGCGACTTTGCCATGGTCAGCACAATGTCGATGTCGTGGATCATGAGATCGAGCACGACGTCGACGTCGAGCGATCGTGGCGTGAACATGCTGAGGCGATGCACCTCGAAAAACATGGGCTTGGTCAGAAGTGGAAGAGTCGCGCGGACTGCGGGATTGAAGCGCTCCAGGTGTCCGACCTGCACCACGCGATTGTTCCGGGTTGCGAGCTCATGCAGCTCGTCGGCTTCGGCCAAAGTGCTGGCCAGCGGCTTCTCGATCAGTACATCGACTCCGGATTCCATCAATTCGCGGGCGACGGGCAGATGAGCGATGGTCGGAACGGCCACTGAAACCGCGTCCACTCCGGTCGCCACCAATTCGGCCACCGAACCAAACGCTTGCACGCCGAACTCCGATGCCACAGATTTTGCGCGCGCCAGATCGGCATCAACGACGCCCACAAATTGCACTTGGAGCGTCGGAGTCGGCCTGCAGATCGCGATAAACACGCGCATGGTTGCGGCCGAACGCGCCCGCACCGACCACACCTACGCGCAAAAGGCCATCACTGTCTGGCATGTCAGGATTGTCGCGCATTGATCTGCTTTGAGGCAAAACCGCGGCTATCAGCTGTGGTGCGGAATGTGGCTGACCGGCTTCTCCGCCACGATGCAAATGCCCGCCTCGTCGGCGGCCTTGATGACGGCGGGCTTATCGAATATCAGGCAGCGTCCGGCATCGAGTGCGAGGCAGGTGGCACCTGCCCTCTTCATGGTTTCGATGGTTCGCATCCCCACCACGGGCACGTCGAAGCGCATGTCCTGGTTGGGCTTGGCAACTTTGATCACGGTGAGTGCCCGGCTGAGCATCGACGGCTCCTGACCCAATGAGGGCGACTTCATCAGTTCGCCCGCGCGCAAGATAGCAGCATCGGTGCCTTCCATGGCTTCGACCGCAATGCATGCCGCTTCGGCGATGACCACCGTTTGTCCGATGTCGAAGCGCGACAGATGCTGCGCCACTCCTCGTCCGTACGTGATGTTGGTCTGCTCGGAGTCGCTGGGGCCTCGGCGCGTCATGACACCTTCGTCGGCCAGCATCGGTTCCAGCAGAGCGGTCGAGCTCATCAGCGTGATGCCCTCCGCTTCCAGGACCTTAGCGATCGCGCCAATGAGCGAATCGGTGTTGCGGGTCGCCAGAGTGAGAAGCACCTTGGCCAGGCGCCAGTCGGGCTTGATGCTGCTGAAAATCTGCTTGTGCTTGACTTGCCCCGCCATGATGGCCCGGGTTACGCCCTCTCGCTGGAAGCCTTCAATCAGTCTCGACAACTCCCCTAGTGACAACCACTCCACTATTGCGGCGCCGTGCTGCTCGATCTCGGGGGAAGCTTCTTCTTTGATGGCCGCGACGACCACTTGCATGCCTTGGGAGCGCGCAGCGTCCAGCACCAGCAACGGAAAGCTGCCGTTGCCCGCGATGAGACCGATGCGCTTTGGAGTTGGCTTATCCATACTGCAGATGTTGCCAGCAACCGGTTGCCAGTTGCCAGTTACTTGATCACGCCTCTCTGTGATGACTCGATAAACCGCAGAAGCGCGTCAACGTCCTCGCCGTGCTCTCCTTCGGAGCGCAGCTTTTCTAGCGCCTGCGAGGTGTTCAGCTTCGACGCTAGAAGAACTTTGTAGGCGTGGTGCAATTTGGTGATGCGCTCGCGCGAGAAACCTCGTCGCTGCAACCCAACTTTGTTCAGCATGAAGGCATGCGTGTCCCGCTCGGCGCTGGTCATGGAAAACGGCAGGACGTCCTGCGTAATCGTGGTGCCGCCTCCGATATAGGAGTGGGCGCCAATACGCACATACTGATGTACCGGGCATAGCGCGCCTACCACGGCCCAGTCCTCGACGGTCACATGTCCCGCCAGGGTCGCGCCATTGACCAGCATGGCATGGTCTCCAATCACGCAGTCGTGTCCGATGTGGGTGTAGGCCATGATCAGTGTGTCGCTGCCGATGCTCGTGACGCCCGTTCCCTTGGCCGTGCCGCGAGTGATGGTCACGTATTCGCGAATGATGTTGCGGTCACCGACCTCGAGACGGGTGCGTTCGCCGTGATAAGTGACGTCCTGTGGATCACCACCGATCACCGCGAACGGATAAACCTGGTTATCGGCACCGAGTTTCGTCGGTCCACCGACAACGACATGCGAGAGCAGTTGGCAGTTCTCGCCTAGCTCGACATCCGCAGCCACCACGCAGTACGGCCCAATCGCGCACGACGCAGGGATTTTGGCGGACGGATCGACAATGGCCGTCGGGTGAATATTCATGACAGGGTTATGCCTGCGGGGCTCCCGAGTCTGGAGTGGCCGCATCGGACTTCTTGCCTCGCCGATCCAGCAACCGGCAGGTGATGACCGCCTCGCATGCAACCTTCTCTCCCACGTACGCCTTGCCCAGCATGCGTCCGGCGTTGCCGCGCCACACCAGCACGTCGACTTCGATGCGGAGCTGGTCACCGGGCACCACCGGCCGGCGGAACTTGGCGCGTTCGATGCCTGTGAACAGCAATAGCTTGTGCTCCCGGTCTGGGAACTCCGTCAGTAGCAGCACGCCTCCGGCTTGCGCCATGGCCTCGACGACTAGCACACCGGGCATGATGGGACCCGCAGGAAAGTGCCCGACAAAATATGGCTCGTTGACGCTGACATTCTTGATCGCCACAATACGTTTGGTGCGCGTAAGCTCCGTCACCCGATCGATCAGCAGAAACGGATACCGGTGCGGCAGTATCTTCAGGATTTCCTGAATGTCTAGGCCGGTCGTTTCCTCGGTTTCGGCGGGCATGGCTTTTGCGGTATCACTCATGACTTGGCTCGTGAAACTCCCGATTATACATTCCGTATTATTAGCTAACGTCCCATGCGTTTGTTTTGCGACGAGGATTGTTTCACATCATGCCTAAAACTGACACGATCGAATCGAAGTCTGCACTCAAAGATGTCCTGCGATGGCTCACGGATCATCAGCAAGAGATGGTGCATCAGGTTCGCGAAATGGTGGTGCGCGAATCTCCCACCCACAACAAGCAGGCGTGCGATGCGCTGTGCGAATACCTCGCGCAACAATTCGAAGCTTTGGGCGGCCGCGTGAAAATCCATCGCCAGCCGAAAGCGGGTAACCATTTGCTGGTGGACTTCTCGGGCTCCCGCGGCCGTAAGCCGGTTCTTCTGCTGGGACACTACGACACCGTGTATGAGCTCGGAACCCTGGCGACTATGCCATGGCGCGAGCAGAACGGCCGGCTGCACGGGCCCGGGGTGTTCGACATGAAAAGTGGCATTGCGCAAATCATGTTCGCGCTTCGCGCCCTGCGGGAAGCCAAGGGAGATCTTTCGCGCCCGGTGAAGGTTTGGTTGGTCTCCGACGAGGAAGAGGGCAGCGACAGCTCGCGTACCCTGACGGAGAAGCTGGCGACGCAATGTGAGGTCGGTACTTCGTCTGCGAGCCTGCAGGTCCGGGCGGTGCTCTGAAAACCGCGCGCAAGGGAGTCGGCGGCTTTCTCATCAAGGTGACGGGGAGAGCCTCGCACTCAGGCCTCGACTTCGAGAAGGGACAGAGCGCGATCCTCGAACTCTCTCACCAGATCCAGGCGGTATCGCGACTCACAGATTTGAA
Organism: uncultured Acidobacteriaceae bacterium; assembly: GCA_963696575.1. GTDB lineage: Bacteria > Acidobacteriota > Terriglobia > Terriglobales > Acidobacteriaceae > DASRAA01. The sequence continues at coordinate 214,598 of CAVOKT010000009.1, read as the reverse complement.
GCGTGGCATCACCCTGAACGTCGGTGTCATTCGAGGCGGCACCCGCACCAACGTCGTCGCGGCAGATGCCGTCGCCGAGGTCGATCTGCGTATCGCGCGCAAGTCAGACGGCCCGGTAATGGAACGCAAAGTGAAAGCGTTGCGCCCCGTCAACAAGCATTGCTCATTGCAGATCGAAGGCAGCGTCAACCGTCCTCCTCTGGAGCGCACCAAGCAGGTCGCGGCTTTGTTCCACGTGGCACAAACAATTGCCGCCGACTTGGGATTCCCGCTTCGCGAAATTGCGGTCGGCGGAGGTTCCGACGGAAATTTTACCGGCGGTCTGGGCATTCCAACGCTAGATGGTCTAGGCGCGGTGGGCGATGGCGCCCACGCCTCGCACGAGTACGTAGAAGCCGCCGAGTTGCCGCGACGGGCGGCACTGCTGGCAGGGCTCATCGAGGCCATCTAATGTGTCCTGCAACGTTTCGGGCCCGCCGACGATACGACGATCCGGACCGGGCATTCTTTGACGCGCTGTTAGCAAAAGCCTAGAATCTAAGCCAGAAGCCCGCTAACCGATTTTGCCTAGACGCAGAACAACCGGGCTGTTTTACCGGAGGTTATATGTTTGGTGGAAAGATCGGTCTGCCCGAGCTGGCGGTCATTGTGTTCATCGGCCTGCTCATTTTCGGCCCCAAGAAGCTGGGTGAACTCGGCAAGGGCCTGGGCGAAGGTATTCGCAACTTCAAGTCGTCGATGAGCGAAGGTGGTTCCAGCACCACAAATCCGACCGACGAAAAGAAATAGCGTTTCCAAGTTTCTGACGGAGTTGTTCGCCGTGGGCAACTCCGCTGCTTCCGCAACCCGAAGCTTACAACAACTGAACTCCAGTCTTGGCCCCCAACATTCGCAACATCCTGTACACCCTCGGCACGGGCAATCCAACTACATTGAAGTAGCATCCGTCGATGCGCTCGACCCAGCGTGACGCCATTCCCTGGATCGCATAGGCGCCGGCTTTGTCCATTGGCTCACCCATTTCGACGTAGTCGGCGATCTCGCTCTCCGTCAGTGGGCTGAAGCGAACTTCCGTAATCTCCGCCTCAATCTGCTCGAAACCTGGCGCCAACAGGCAGACACCCGTGATCACCTGGTGTGACCGTCCGGAGAGCAAGCGCAACATACGGGCGGCGTCTTCAGCGTTTCGCGGTTTCTCCAGCAAATGCTCATCCACCACAACTATGGTATCCGCGCCGAGTACCGCATTGTCCGGATACGTCGCATAAACCGCAAGCGCTTTGTCGCGAGCCAGGCGTTGCGCGTAGGGCTGCGGTTGTTCATTAGGCAGGGGCTTTTCAGGGACGTGGGCGGCTGCGACGATAAAAGAGAGACCGGCACTGCGCAGAAGTTGCGACCGGCGTGGCGAAGCAGAAGCCAGAATCAGGGGCATGCAGGCACGATTCTAGCGGGCATCTGCCGGCAATGCGAGTTGCGGCAGGCCGATGCTAAGATGACCGGCGCCAACTGCACCAAGATGCCTGTTTTTACTGCACTCGGAACACTGCTCACACTTCCCGCATGACCCCCGGCGCTGCAAATAGAAGTCGCGACATCCTGCTAGAATCGAAGCTGCCCCCTTTGTGTGCCGATGGACCCTTCACTCATACGCAATTTCGCCATCATCGCCCATATCGACCATGGGAAAAGCACCTTGGCCGACCGTCTGCTCGAGCTCACTGGCTCGCTGACGGCGCGGGAGATGCAGGCACAAGTGCTGGATGCCATGGACCTCGAGCGGGAGCGCGGAATCACCATCAAGGCGCATTCCGTGCGCATGATGTATCCGGCGCAGGACGGCAAGACGTACCAGCTCAACCTGATCGACACGCCCGGGCATGTGGACTTCAGCTACGAGGTTTCGCGCTCGCTGGCCTCGTGCGAAGGCGCGCTGCTGGTTGTCGATGCGTCGCAGGGCGTCGAAGCTCAGACGCTGGCCAACTCCTACATCGCGATCAACAACGGGCTGGAGATCATTCCTGTCATCAACAAGATTGACCTTCCCAGCGCCGATATCGAACGCACCAAGGAGATGATCGAGGGCGCCGTCGGACTCGATGCCTCGAACTCTCTGGCCATCAGCGCGAAGACAGGCGTAGGCGTGCCAGAGATTTTGGAAGCCATCGTAAAGAAGATCCCTCCTCCCAAGGGCAGGGCGGATCACCGCTTACAGGCTCTGATTTTCGATTCCTGGTTCGACCCCTATCGTGGGGTGGTTGTGCTGGCCCGCATTGTCGAGGGCACCATCACGAAAGGACAGCGCATCCGCTTGATGGCTAACGGCAACACCTTTGACTTGGAGACTCTAGGCGTGCTGACTCCCAAGCCGGTCGAGGTGGATGAGCTGAGCGCCGGCGAAGTCGGCTTCCTCATCGCCAACATCAAGAACGTGGCCGATACCGGAATCGGCGACACCATCACCGACGACGTTCATCCTGCGCTGGAACCGTTGCCCGGTTTCGAGGAACTGAAACCGATGGTCTTTGCCGGCCTCTACACGGTGGATGCCCACGAACATACGCTTCTGCGCGAAGCACTGGAGAAACTGCGCCTCAACGATGCATCGTTCTTCTTCGAGCCGGAAAGCTCTGCCGCGCTCGGCTTCGGCTTCCGCTGCGGCTTCCTGGGCCTGCTGCACATGGAGATCATCCAGGAGCGCCTCGAGCGCGAGTACAATCTCAATCTCATCACCACGGCCCCGAGCGTGCGCTACAAGATCACGCTCACCGACCGCAGCGTCGTTGAGGTCGACAATCCTTCTCGCTGGCCTGATCCCAGCGAGATCGAGAAGATCGAAGAGCCTATTATCACCGCCACTATCCTCACCAATGAAGAATATGTCGGCGGCATTCTCAAGCTGGTAGAGGACAAGCGCGGCAAGCAGCAGGCCTTCGAGTACGTCAGCTCCACACGGGTGATGCTGACTTACGAGCTGCCGCTGAACGAGATCGTGATGGATTTCTACGACAAGCTGAAGTCAGTTTCCCGCGGATATGCGTCGCTCGATTACCACCTGACCGGCACTTGGGACTCTCCCATGCTCAAGCTGGACATCCTTGTCGGAGGCGAGCCGGTGGATGCGCTGTCGATCATCGTCCACAAGGATTTCGCATACGATCGCGGTCGCGCCTTGGTCTCGAAGATGCGGCAGTTGATCCCCAGGCAGATGTTCGAGGTCGCCATCCAGGCCGCCATCGGCGCCAAGGTAATTGCGCGGGAAACAGTTGCAGCCATGCGCAAGAACGTAATTGCCAAGTGCTATGGGGGCGACATCAGCCGTAAGCGCAAGCTCCTGGAAAAGCAAAAAGAAGGCAAGAAACGCATGAAACGTATCGGACGCGTTGACATCCCCCAAGAGGCTTTTCTAGCCGTTCTGCGGGTCGGCGAAGACTAGCGGAACGCGTCGATCTAACCTCCCGCCAGACGCCAAATCCGGCAGTAACCACCACAAATTGTGCAAAACCGCTCCCCGACATTCGGATTCAGTTCTTTTTTGAGCGGGTTCCCTGAAAATCCGCGCCGCGGCTAAAACATTGATTTAGAACATTCTTACTGGATGCACCAAAACTGTTGCAATCTAATGAATGGGCCGCGGATTGGATTCGGGTTACCACGAGGTTTCGTAATCCACAAAGTTTTCCACACCCACTATTTGGCCGCTCCGACAACATCGCATCGTGCTATGTGGGCGATTGAGCCAGCACGAGGTGCGCCAAATTGGGACAGGACATCCCGCCCATGTGCGTCCACAGACCAAAAAAAAACCACCGCTACAGGGTGGTCTTTCGGAGCTCCGAAGAGCGAAGCTTACTGAGGTTTGGTAGTTCCTGACGCAGGCGGTTTGGATGTCGTCGCCGGGGTGGTGGCGGGCTTTGTCGCACCAGGCGTGGTCGCCGGACGGGTCGTTCCCGCACTTGTCCCAGCGGGTTTCGGCGGTGCCGGAACGCCCGATTGGACGTTATATGCATCCACTACTGCCTTGGTAATATCGACGGCTTGCGTTGCTACAACGATCGGCCCCTGGGGCCACGGTGACGAAGCATCAATCAACAGCCCATAGCCGTTGTCTGCGACATACTTCGTGATCACCGGCGCAAGTTTTTGCAGGATTTTCCCCGCAACCTCGTTCTGCTGCTGTTGGAACTCGTTCTGGGCATCTTCCGCCGAACGCTGCAGGCTCTTGGTCTTGGTCTCGATGGACTTCACCAGGGCCTCGTGCGCTTCCGGGTTCATCTTATCGCCCTGCGTGTTGAGCTGCTTCTTCAGGTCCTCGATATCGGTATTGAGCTTCTGAAGTTCGACCCGGCGTGGTTCAAATTTCTTGGCAAGGGCTTCGAAGTCGCGCTGACCTTCATTGCTGCCGGCAATTGCTCCCTGCATATCGATCACACCCACTTTGACTCCCGTGCCAGTGGCGAGTGGGGTGGTTGGCGCTGGGTTAGGGGTGGCCGAACCAGTCTGGGCCAGCGAGGCCATGGAAACTAGAACGAGCAGAACTATGCTTGCGAACGTGCGCTTCATTAGATTTACTGTGACTCCTTGAACTGCTCCGGGAATTCCTCAGATGTTCCAGTCGCACCCGATGACTTTACTCGGTGCTGTGCCGGACGACCAGAGGAACACTCACTGCCGGCGCATCAACTGCGTCGCATTCCCCGGCCGGAAGATTCGGCGGTGCGGATACCATCAATTATAGGGAACCTGGCGTACCAGCGTCAAATTCGAGAAAAACGGCTCTGCAGGCGACTCCGGCGGTAAACCAACGCCTCGTCAATGGCGTTAGAAAGTCGTTGCCACGGTAAAGCGGAACGTCTTACGGGGATCCCGCAACAAATACGCTGGGTTGTAAAGGGCCACGGAGTTGGCATAGGTGAAGTCCCCAGCAGCGCCCGCCGGGAACATCGACCTCGTGATGGGCGAAACTGGAGGAACGACCTGATCCAACCGCAGCGGATTATAGGCGTAATACACCCGGAACGGAGCATTCACAATCGGTAACACGACCTGCAGTTCCAACCCCGTTGACATGTACGGCTGATAATTGGTGCCGGCAATAGGACGCAGCACTCCAGATATGGGAATCCTGCTTGTTCCGGCGCAGGAATAATCGAGATTCAGATAGGGACAACCGTAATTCGTGGTATTCAGCGTCAGCACCTGAGTACTCGCAATACGCAGTTGCGAAGTGTTGGTGATGAAGTCCATCCCGGTATCGATGAACGGCGCGAGCGTCACCGGACCGATGATCGGCACGCGGTATTCGACATTGGTTACGAAGCTGGTGTCGCCACCAGGGAAGATAATCTGATTTACAGGAATGGTGACGTTCCACGTTCCGCGCCGCGGATTCGTCGGATCCAACGGCACCGTGGTGCCGTCCGGGTTTTGCAGCGGAATGGTAATAGCGCTCGGGAAGAATACCACCGGAGATAGTGAGCGAATGTCGAATCCACGAAGGTCCTGGTCGCCACCCATATAGAACCGGTCAAACGGCGGCGCGACGTCGCCTGCGTAGCCGCTGATCCACGATCCCTGCACCCGGACGCCCAGCGTGTTGCGGCCCTTCTGCATCGGCTTGAATTTCTTCCACTCGGCGACCGGCTTGAGGTAGTGGGTGTTGCCGCCGAGTCCGGCGATCTCCGTCGCGAGGTAGAAGCTCTGTCCACTGTGAGGGTGCTGAGGATTGTCAATGCGGTTGTAAGAGAAGTTCGGAACCACCTTGCTGGTCACGATTCCGGTCAGAGCATTCGGACCCGATAGGCCACGAAACGCGAGGCTCTCAAAATAAAGCGTCGAGGCTGCACTGTAGGTCTGCAGCGACGTGTTGTCGAAAGCGTAGGTAATGCCGACTCGCTTGAACGACCGTTTGATGGGATAGCTCAGCGACGTCGTGAATCCTGTGGTGGTCTGAGTGTAGTTCTGCAATAGTGCTTGATAGCTGGCCGGAAGGTTGATCTGCTGTCCCTGCTGAACGGCTAATTGCTGCTGCTGGTTGTAGTTATAGCTGCTGTGAAACACTGTCCAGCTGAACTGCAGCGGCTTGTCCATTAAGTATGGCTGGGTAAATGATATGGTCTCGTTTTTCTGATACTGGCCAACCTGGACCTGAAGCGACAACGATTCGCCCTTACCAAACAGGTTGTTGGTGGTGTAGTTGACCCCGATAAACCCGCCTTCGAGGCCGCTCACGCCGCCCGTCAGTCCGATGCTGTTCTTGCCCTTTTCTCTTACCTTCAGCAGGATGTCGACCGTAGCATCCTGGGGGTTCTGCTTGATTTCCGAGTCCTGCTCCGGTTTGAGGACTTCGAAATACTGCAACTGGTTCAGGCGAAGCAAGCTCAATTCCCAAAGGTTACCGTTGTAAACCTGGCCCTCTTCCAACGCCAGTTCCCGGCGAATGACCTTGTCGCGCGTGGTCGAGTTGCCCTGGAATTCGATGCGGCGGACGAAGAACTGCTTACCTTCGTCGAGATCGATTTTCAGCGTGATTTCCTTGGTTTCGTCGTTCGGGTCGGTATTCGGCACTGGAGTGAAGTTGATGTAGCCCAGAGCGGCGTAAGCCTTGCGCAGATTGTCCAGGCCCTTGCGGATCGCTTCGCTATCGAATATGTCGCCATCCTTGATCTTGAACTGGGCCCGTAGCGCCCGGGTGTCCGCCACAGCCTTGTTGCCCGTGAAGGTAATTTCCTTCAGGTGGTACTGATCGCCTTCCTCCACCGGCAGGGTGATATCAACCGCCTTTCCGGGAGTTTTCGAAAAGGGCCAATACCACGGGGGACGGGTGTCGTGGATTTGCGTTTTCGGGTCGGATACGAGTGCCTTGAAGTAGCCCTTGGTCTGGTAGTAGTAGCGGACTCGCTCGGCGTCCTCGCTCAGCTTGGTCGAATCGTAAGTTCTGGGAAACAGGTTCTGCAGGAAGTATGGAGTGAAGACAGAGTACGGAACTCCGATCGGCTTCAGGTTTTTCATCGCGCTCTGCAGTTCGTGCGCACTGACCGCGTTGTTGCCCACAAAGGTGATCTTTCCGACTTTTACCTTCGGGCCTTCCTTGATGACAAAGGTCAGGCCGACCGCGGCGGGCGGGATGGGACGCACCTCCGACCGAACGGTCGCGAACTGGTGACCGTGCGCCGCCAGCAATTCCTTGATGACGACTTCTGCCCTTTTCACCTTGGTTGGATCGTACTGGCTTTCCTGCGTCAGTCCGACCTTTCGTTCCTTGAACTTGTCGAGCACGTCGCTTTGCGACACCGAACTCAGGCCAACGTACTTGATCTCGCGAATCGTCGGTTTTTCTTTGACATAGACGTGAATTCGCCAGCCCTTGGGTGATTGCTCCCGCTCAATGCGCAGGTCGTCAAAGTAGCCGGTGTTCCACAGGGAGTTGAAGTCCCGCTCCAGCGCCTGCTGGTCATAAACGTCGCCCGGACGGGTGAACATGCGGGCGCGAATCGTGTCGGCCGGAATGCGGCGGTTGCCGTGGATGATGATCTCCTCGATCACCCCTTGCTGGGCCCAACTCGACGTAGGAGCAAGACAACCGAGGATTGCGAAAAGGAAACTTAGCGCCGTGGCAAAAAAGCGCCGCCTGCGGCGGAGGTTCTCCGCAGGGCTGACCTGGCTTTGGAAAGAAATAGGAACAACCTCAAACGTCTCTGGATGAAATCGCAATTATACGGTACGGGTGGGGCCCTCAGAAAGCGAACCCCACCCGCAGTTTTTCAGCCACGTTCAACCTAACCCTTTCATGCGCTGGAAGTTTCGGGAACTCGCTCGACCTCGACGAGGGTGGAATAGAAAGTAGCGCCGCCACCGAGATCGTTGAGGCGCGCCGAGGTAAGCACATTGATGTTGACGTCCGCCAGACAGTCTTCGCCCAGCCCAGTTTGGCACCGACGACTCCCGTCGAAACCGCGCCATCGACGCGAGCTGTGAGGAAAATTTCACCACGCTCGTTAAATACCCGCACCCGGTCGCCGTCTCCGATGCCTCTGTCCGCGGCATCGCCGCGGTTCATCTCCAGTTCGTGTTGCTGCTCCATCTTCTGCACACTGGGCAGGTTCACGAACGTCGAGTTCAGGAAGTTGTCGGCCTTGCGCGCCAGCAGTTCCAGTGGATACCGCTCGGACAGCGGTGAGTGCCGCGATTCTTCCGGCGCAACGAACTCCGCAACCGGGTCCATTCCTTGCGCGATTAGATCGCCGTCGTACAGCCGGGCCCGCCCCGTGGGAGTTGGAAAGCCATTGGCGAAAGGCAACCACGGCTTGTCGCTGTCGTCGCCGTGCACGTTCAGTCGAACTTGCGGCTCGCGCTCCAGGCGCTCGCGCGTGATTCCCGCCAGTTGCGGAACTCCCGACGACAACGCCTCGTCGATCATCTCGTCCTCAGTCTCGCGGAAGCAGTCATCTTCGAATCCCATGCGCTGCGCCAGCTCGCGGAACAAGTCCACGTTGGACTTGCATTCGCCCAAGGGATCGATGGCCTGCTGCGATACCTGCAAGTACAAGTGGCCATAGGCCTTGACCAGGTCCTTCTGCTCGAAGAACGTGGTCGCCGGCAGCAGGATGTCGGCGTAATCGGTCGTGTCGGTGAAGAACTGCTCGTGCACGACGGTGAATAGGTCGTCGCGTTGCAATCCCCGCACCACGAGGTTGTGCTCGGGACAGACCGCTGCCGGATTCGAGTTGTAAACCACCAGGGCCTTTACCGGAGGATCGCTCAGTTCCGTGAGCGCCTTGCCCAACTCCACCATGTTGATGCTGCGCGCGTCCCGGCCCAGCGGGCTCTTCTGCATCAGGTCGGTGCGCTCCATCGCCGAATCGTTGAGTTGAAAGCCTCCGCTCAGCGAAAGCTGCAATCCACCGCCAACTTCTTTCCACGATCCCGTAATCACCGGCAACATGCAGACTGCGCGCACTGCGGCCCCGCCGTTCTGCGCGCGCTGGATGCCGTAGTTCAAGCGAATGACCGCCGGACGCGCAGTGGCGTATTCATGCGCCAGCCGCTCGATGTCGTCCTGCGGAATTCCCGTCCATTCCGAGACCTGCGTCGGCGTGTACCTGGGCAGCCGCTTCTGCAGCTCGTCGAAACCTTCGCTGTAGCGCGCGATGTAGTCCTCGTCGTGCAGGCCGTCGCGCACGATGATGTGCATCAGCCCCATCGCGAGCGCGACGTCTGTGCCGGGGTTAATGGGAATGTGCCAGTCGGCAACTCGCGCCGTACGGGTGCGGTAGGGATCGATCACCACCAGCTTGGCGCCGTTGCGCCGCGCCTCCTCCACAAACGGCCACAAGTGAACGTTGTTGCCGTGAATGTTCGCGGCCCAGGCGATGATGTATTTCGAGTGGCGAAACTGTTCGGGCTCGGTGCCGAGCTTGCGCCCGTAAATGGAGACGATCGCTTCTCCGCCGGTCATGGCGCAGATGGTCCGCAGCAGCTGCGATGCGCCCAGGCGATGGAAAAAGCGCATGTCCATCGAGCCGCCGTTCAGCACTCCCAGGTTGCCGCCGTAAGAGTATGGCAGCACCGCTTCCGGACCGAATTCCGCACTGATGTGTTTCAGCCTCGCGATGATTTCGTCGAAAGCGTCGTCCCAGGTAATGCGTTGGAAGGCTTCCGGGCCGCCCGCTCCCTTGGCAGCGACTCGTCGCATGGGATACAAGACCCGGTCAGGCGAGTAAACACGGTCAAGATACTTCGCAACTTTCGCGCACAGGAAACCCTGCGTGATGGGATGAGCGGGGTCTCCCTGAATCCGGGTTGCCCGTCCGTCCTCGACCGTAATGAGCGTCCCGCAGGCGTCGGGACAATCGTGCGGACAGACGGCATGAACGACTACGTTTCATCACTCAAGACCTTGCGTAATTATCCCATGCAGGGCCGAATTTTCCTCCGCCGCGGCGGGCCAGTTTCCAAATTGAAAACGCCTGGGACGAACTCCTCGAAAAGCGGGGTGAGCCGCTGGATTTGCGGTTGACCTTTTTAGTTCCCGCTTGCGTATTTAAGCGGTAGTCGGAGTATCATTCATCAATCAGCTTGGCCATCGAAGGCTACGCCGGAGAAGGCACCATGGGTCGTAAACTCTTTGTCCTGCTCGCTGTGACGGTGCTGGCGGCGTCGATTCCCGCCGAGTCAAAAACCCGCGGACCGTCCACGCCGCAGGAACGGGCCCGCGCGCTCGATTACATCCAGAGCCTCGAGCAGAATCCCCTTGCCAAAGACAGCCTCGACAAACGCATGTGGCTGACCGAGTGTATCGTGCAGGTGCCGGACATCACCGTGACATCCTGCTGCAAGGAGCTTGACTCGCTCGACTAAGGTGAACGACACCTACTCGAACCAGTTGCGCATGCAGGCCATTTACTCGCAGGCCGGCTACATTTTGCGGCATCCCAAGGTGAAGAGCGATGCGGAAAAGCAGGCCGCCGGACTGGCCGGAGCGCTTCGCGCTTATCGCGCGATTCAGCGCTTCGATCCGACGGCGCAGTATCCGGTGCTCGACAACCTGCTCGTCGCTGCAGAAGCACGGCAAGCTGCTGCAGTACGTGGAACAACACGAGCAGCAGATGAATTGCACCGACAACTAAGCTCGGGGACTTGATCATGACAAGGGCGCGTCAGTCGCGCCCTTTCTTATTGCTCACAGTACAATCATCGCGCCGACTCGGGAGGATGACCACATGCAATATTCCTTCACTGCCATCGCCGATTCCGAGATCCCTCGCGCCGCCAACCCGACTCTTCCAGCATCTGCTCGACACCTACGCCAGCGAGACCAATAAAGTCATCGCGGTGTGGCAATGCTTCGAGCCCGCAGATCTCGACTTTCGTCCACATCCCAAGTCCTCCACCGTGGCGGAAATCCTGAAGCACCAGTTGCTCTCGGAGCGCCGCTTCTTCGGCGAGTTTGTCGGCACGCCCGAGCCGCCTGCCGGCCGAAGTGCTTCCAGCATCGCTTGAACTCGCAGCCTGCATCGACCCGCATGGAAGAACTGGCCCGTCCGCGCCTAGAGTTTCTTCGCCGGACAAACCGCGAAGTGGTGGATGGAGGACGTTCCCTTCTTCGGCCTTACCCGGCAGCGCATCTGGGTTTTCTGGCGACGCGTCCTGCACACCTGCCATCACCGCACCCAGCTCACTGTCTATCTTCGGATGCTGAATAAGCCGGTGCCGTCGGTGTACGGACCAACCTCAGACCAGACGTGGGATGGTGCCGACCCCACAACGTCGGTCGAAGCAGCAGGCAGGAAATGATTGCAGCGTTGTCATCCTGAGCGACGACCCGCCCTTAGCGCCCGCTTTTGGCGATAGGGTAGGATCTTGGTGCCTCGCGTTGTCACCGCACCTTCGCAAACAAGAACTGATCGATCACGACACCATTCTTGATCGCACTTCGTCGCAACAACCCTTCGCGCTCGAAGCCCGACTTCTCCAGCACCCGAATCGACGCCGCGTTGTGCGAGAACGCGAACGCAAAGACGCGAGTCAGCTTGTAGTTGTCGAACGCCCATTCCGACGTGGCTGTCACCGCTCGCGTCGCAAATCCTCGCCCCCAGAATTCTTCGCCCAGCCAGTAACCCATCTCCGAACTGATGCGCCCGATGTCGCGCCCAAGATGAAACCCCACGCCTCCGATGGCTTCGCCGTTGTACTCAATGGCGAAGGAACACTCGGGATTCTGGGAGTGCGAGTAGTCGAGAAAGTCGATTCCATCGCGACGCGTGTAGGGATAGGGAAACTGGTCACGAAGATTACTAGCGATCTTTGGATTGTTAGCGTAATGCAGAAGCGCTTTCAGATCGTCCTTGCGCCAGGACCGTATGCTCAGATCGCCGAGTTCGAGCAGCATGTCTCCATGTTAACGCCCTTAAAACAAAACGGAGCAGCCTCAGCCACTCCGCTCCCTGCGAGGGCTTTTAGCAGGACCTAAACCGACATCACTTCTTTCTCTTTGCCATTGGCCATCTCTTCCATCTTCTTGATTTCGTCGTCCGTGAGCTTCTGCAGGTTCTCCATCGCCCCGCGCTCTTCGTCCTCAGTGATCTTCTTGTCCTTCATCGCCTTCTTGATCGAGTCATTGCCGTCGCGGCGAATATTGCGCACCGCCGTGCGATGTTCCTCCAGCACTTTGTGCAGGTGCTTGACCATCTCCTTGCGACGGTCTTCGGTCAGCGCAGGCACCGGAACGCGCACCAGCTTGCCGTCGTTCATGGGATTCAGACCCAGGTCGCCGCTGCGAATGGCCTTCTCAATCGCGCCGATCTGGCTCACGTCCCAGGGCTGCACCGTGATCAACTGCGGCTCCGGAGCGCTCACATTGGCGAGCTGGTTCAACGGCATCTGCGAGCCGTACGCCTCCACCATCACGCCATCGAGCATGTGGACGGAAGCCCGGCCGGTGCGGGTCGAAGTCATCTCCTTGCGGAAGTCCTCCACCGCCTTGTCCATCCGTGTCTTGAGCTGAACGAAACTGTCTTTCAGCGCAGGAAGCGCCGCCATCGAAATTTGTGCCATGTTATTTCACCTTGTACGCATGTAGTAAGCTGTCGCAAACGCACGATTATAAACCCGCGTGTCGAGCGCCCGGTGCTGGGCGCCCCGTCTTTTCGCGTCCTTTGTGAAGGAGTAGGACGACAAGTCTTAACGTTTCTCAACTAGTCCGCATCCAAGCGAGTCTGCTTGTTCTTCCGACAACCGACAACCGACCACTGGCAACTAGTTAGTCCGCGCCCTGATACACCAGCGACCCTACCTTCTCGCCCATCACCACCCGCTTGATGTTGCCGTGCTTGTTGAGGTCAAACACCACGATGGGCAGCTTGTTTTCCTGGCACATCGCGATGGCAGTCGCGTCCATCACCTTCAGCCCGCGCTTCAGGATGTCCAGGTAAGTGATCTTTTCGAACTTGGTGGCGTCCTTGTCCTTCATGGGATCGGCCGTGTAGACGCCGTCCACCTTCGTCGCCTTCAGGATAGCGTCGGCGTGGATCTCCATGGCGCGCAGCGACGCTGCAGTATCGGTCGAGAAATAAGGATTGCCTGTGCCGGCAGCGAACACCACCACGCGGCCCTTTTCCAGATGCCGGATGGCGCGCCGCCGAATGAACGGCTCCGCCACTTCGTGCATCTCGATGGCGCTCATCACGCGCGTCTGCGCACCGCATTTTTCCAGCGCGTCCTGCAACGCCAGCGCATTGATCACCGTCGCCAGCATGCCCATGTGGTCGGCGGAAACTCGCTCCATCGCCTTGGCCTGCTCGGCCACGCCGCGAAAGAAATTGCCGCCGCCCACCACGATGGCGATGTCGACTCCTAGCTTGTGCACGTCGGCGATCTCGGCCGCAATCTCGTGCACGCGGTGTTGTCGACACCAAAGCCCTGGCCGGCTGCCAGCGCCTCACCGGAAAGTTTGAGCAGTATGCGTTTGTATGCTGGAGTGGTCATGATGAGCAGTTGTACGGTGGAGCGGTACTCATCAGTGTAGCAGGGGCGTTGGGCTGTTTCACCGCGTGAACGGTCTAGGCTAACGGCGTACCAATGGTTACGATCGTAATACCGCCGACCGCATAACCCTTCGCATTTTCTTCGCACTGCAATACAGTGGAAATGGAACCGAGCGCACATGCATCCCCAAGATATCGACGATCTGCTGCAGAGCGTGTTTCGTCTCGCCCGGTTTCGGCCTCACCAGCGGGAAATTATCGCCGATGTGCTGGCAGGCCACGACGTAGTCTGCGTGATGCCCACCGGCGCGGGAAAGAGCCTCTGCTATCAGCTTCCGGCGGTCGCCGTGGGCGGACTGACCATCGTCGTCTCGCCGCTGATCGCGCTCATGGCCGACCAGGTGCAGCAACTGCGCGAGCTGGCCGTGCCCACGCTGTTTCTGAACAGTTCGCAGGACGCCGCCGACCAGCGGGAGACCCTCCGGATCGTCCGCGCTGGTTTCGAGGGCATCCTCTACGTCGCGCCCGAGCGCTTCGCCGCCCCTTCATTCCGCGCTCTGCTGCCGCAACTCCACCCCCGCCTGTTTGTGGTCGACGAAGCCCACTGCGTCAGCTTCTGGGGACACGACTTCCGCCCCGAATACATGCGCCTTGCCGAGATTCGCGAGGCCCTGGGATCGCCCGTGACCGTGGCGCTCACCGCCACCGCGACGCCGCAGGTCCGCACCGACATCATCGCTCAGCTGAAACTGCGGTCGCCGAAGATGCATGTCACCGGATTCGACCGCCCCAACCTGCGCTACGCCGCGCGCTTCTTTCGCAACGATGGCGAGAAAGACTCCGCGCTCGTCAACGGCCTCGCAGCCTCGCCCGGGACTGGCATCGTCTACTGCGCCACCCGCAAGACCGTCGAAGCACTCACGGCGTTTCTGGAGGAAAAAATGCCCGATCGCATTATTTCCGGCTACCACGCCGGCATGTCGCAGCCCGACCGCAAGCACAGCCAGGAGCGCTTTATGCGAGGCAGGGGAGCGGTCATCGTTGCCACCAACGCCTTCGGCATGGGCATCAACAAGCCCGACATTCGCTTTGTGCTGCACTACAACCTGCCGGGCAGCGTCGAAGCCTATTACCAGGAAGCGGGCCGCGCCGGGCGCGACGGCCGCACCGCAGACTGCGTGCTCTATCACTCGCCCCGCGACTTCGGCATTCAGCAGTTCTTCATCGAAAAGATCGGCGACAATAACGAGCAACTCAAGGATGCCGATGTCGCGCGTCTGCAGGCGAGTGCCAGTCGCAAGCTGGAAGCCATGATGCAGTACGCTTCATCGCGCCACTGCCGCCGCAGGCGCATCCTCAACTACTTCGGCCAGCCCGCCACCGTCGACGGCTGCGCCTGCGACGTCTGCCGCGGCCAGGTAAAGCGACCACCAGCGCGGCTCAAGACGGAGCCCGTGCCGTCGCAGCGTAAGCGCAAGAAAACTACGAGCGACGAGCCGCTCAACGCGACAGAAGAGATCCGCTTCGAAGCTCTGCGCAAAGTACGCAGTCGCTGGCCAAGGACGCCGGCGCTGCCGGCATTCTGCGTGTTGCACGACAAGACACTGCGCGAGTTCGCGCGCCCCGCGCCCGCCAATACCGACGCTCTCGCTGCAAGTCTCCGGCATCGGCCCGCAAAAAGCCTCCAAGTTCGGTCCGGCCTTCCTGTCGGCGATCCAAAGCTGCACCGCGCAGAAATAGAAAGGGCGGGAACGAATCCCGCCCTGACATACAGCTGATGTTTCGCGATTTACTCGGCGGCCTGATCGGCTGCCTTGCTGACGGCGATGGTCTCGTTTACGTCGCCCACCTTGAAGCGGGCGAAGCGCTTGACCGAGATGTTCTCGCCCAGCTTGCCGATCACGCTGGCGATCAACTGGGAGACCGTCATGGTCTGGTCCTTGATGAAGGGCTGCTCGTAGAGGCAGACCTCCTCGTAGAACTTGCCCATCTTGCCCTCGACGATCTTCTCCACCACCGCAGCCGGCTTGCCGGTCGCGGCCGCCTGTGCGCGGTAGATGTCCTTCTCTTTCTCGAAGGCCTCCGGCGTCACGTCTTCCTTGCGGATGTACTGCGGATCGGTGGCAGCGATGTGCATGGCAATGTCGTGCACCAGTTGCTTGAACTCGTCGGTGCGGGCCACGAAGTCGCTCTCGCAGTTGACCTCCACCAGCACGCCGATCTTGCCCCCGGCATGGATGTAGCTGGCCACCGAGCCTTCGCTGGTGGCGCGAGTCGCCTTCTTCGCGGCTGTCGCGACGCCCTTCTTGCGCAGCACGACGATGGCCGCCTCGATGTCGCCCTTGGCCTCGGCCAGGGCATTCTTGCAGTCCATCATGGGAGCGTTGGTCTTGTCGCGAAGCTCTTTCACTTGTGCGGCAGTAATGTTCACGGTTGTAGTACCCATTTCTCTAGTGATCCTGTTCGGCTGATCTCAGCTATTCGCTCTTGTTCCTTGAGACGTACTAGCTTGACAGCCTTTATAGATTTGATGAAGCAACGACTCAACGTCGCCTTGTCCCGCCTTGGCGGGTCCGAAAACCAATGGCGACGCTGCCTTACAAAACGACCCGCGCCATGTAGCGCGGGTCTTAAACCAATTCGTCAGCCTTCGGCTGCGATTACGCGCTTGGAGTTTCGATGTTCCTCGGCGGCACTCGGCGTGCCGACTTGCCCAGGACTTCCTCCATGCTGACTTCTTCCATTTCGGCTGGCTCCAACCCCGGGCGTTGCCCGTTTCGCCTTCAGCCGCCGTGGCAGCCGCAGGTTCGGCGGCTGCATCTGCTGCACGCCTGCCTGGATATCCGCCATCTGCTTGTCGGTCACGGCCTGCGCGCCCTCGACCACCGAATCGGAGATCTTGGAAGCAAACAACCGGATCGCTCGCAACGCATCGTCGTTGCCCGGAATCACGTAATCCACTTCGCTCGGGTCGCAATTCGTATCGACCACCGCGACCACCGGAATGCCCAGCTTGCGCGCTTCCTTCACCGCGATCTGCTCCTTGTTCGAGTCGATCACGAACAGCACATCCGGCAGCCGGTTCAGGTTCTTGATGCCCGCCAGGTTCGCCTGCAAGTGCTTGCGCTCGCGTTCCAGCTTGACCACTTCCTTCTTCGGCAGCAGCTCGTAGCGGCCATCCGTGGCCATCTCGTCGAGTTCCTTCAGCCGCTTCACCGACTTCTGCACCGTGATCCAGTTGGTCAGCAATCCGCCCAGCCAGCGCTGGTTGACGTAGAACATGCCGCAACGCGTCGCCTCTTCCGAGATCGCGTCCTGCGCCTGCCGCTTGGTGCCCACAAACAGCACCAGCTTGCCTTCCGCCGCCTGGTCCGTCACAAACTTCGACGCTTCCTTGAACATCTTCAGCGTCTTCTGCAGGTCGATGATGTAAATGCCATTGCGCTCGCCGAAGATGTACTCCTTCATCTTCGGGTTCCAACGTTTCGTCTGATGCCCGAAGTGAACGCCGGCTTCGAGCAACTCCTTCATCGTGATATTTGCCAAGCTACCTCCTAGCTTGCATCCCTTGCGGCGGCCTGAGCCGGTCGGTCGGGATTACATTCCCGTTACACCCGCCCCGTTGAATCATAAACAGCGGGTGCGAGAAGATTCGTTCCGGTTCACTTCTACCTCCCGCCCCCGGAACCACAAGGCAGGAGAACCGGTTGTCAGTGTCGTCGGGCTTTTGACAACTGACGACCGACAACTGGCAACTTTCTTACCGCTTCGAGAACTGGAAGCGCTTACGTGCGCCCTTCTGGCCGTACTTCTTGCGCTCTTTGCCGCGTGCATCGCGGCGCAGGAAGCCTTCGGCCTTCAGTTTGGGACGCAACTCCGGCTTAAACTCCTGCAGCGCGCGGGCAGTGCCCATGCGGACTGCACCGGCCTGCCCGTTCACGCCACCGCCATCAACTGTGCAGACGATGTTGAAAGTTGCCGACGGTCTCGGTGAGCACCAGCGAAGACTTCGCCATGATGCGCTGCGCTTCGGTCACGAAGTACACATCGAACGGCTTGCCGTTGACCGTAAACTCGCCGCTGCCAGGGCGAAGAAACACGCGGGCCACGCTCGATTTGCGCCGTCCCGTACCGTAATACTGAACCAGTTCTGCCATTTGTGTCCGTCGGGAGCCAGGCTCCCTTAATCCTTCCCAAAATTTCTGACTGGGTGCCCCATCCTATCGACCGTTCTGTGGTCGATAGGGTGGGGTCAAAAATGTCTGACCCGCCTACAAAGCAGGGCCGGAAACTACTTCGCGGCCGCTGCCAACGTCTGCGGCTTCTGCGCCACATGCGGATGCTTGTCGCCCTTATAAACCTTCAGCTTAGAGAACATGGCGCGTCCCAGCTTGGTGTGGGGCAGCATGCCCTTGATGGCGTCTTCCACCACCAGCGTCGGCTTGCGTTCGAAGCGCTTCTTGTACTCTTCGCCCCTGATGCCGCCGGGATATCCAGTGTAGTGATAATAGGTTTTCGTATCCGCCTTCAGGCCGGAAATCTTGATCTTCTCGGCGTTAATCACGATCACGTGATCGCCGGTGTCGAGAAAGGGCGTGTACTGCGGACTATCTTTGCCAGCGAGGATGCGCGCCACACGTGTCGCCAGCCGGCCCAGGGTCTGGCCCGACGCATCGACAACAAACCATTTACGCGCAATTTCCCCTTTGGGGAAATACGTAGACATCGTGAAATCTCCCAGAATTTAGAAAAGACCGCGAAAGAGCCGCTGAGTTCATGGCGCTGGACGCGCAGGGAACCACCAGGCGGGCAAACGCAGAACTGCCAAAGACCTAAGAATAAACGACCACCGCGCCCTCTGTCAACGCAGATACGGCAACCAGTCGGGGCTTGGGACCCGAGTCGAGGAGCCTGACCTGAGCTTGCCGAAGGGCTCTTTCCCGAAGGAAGCCACCTCAAACGGCACCAGCCGCACGCCTAGTTAAGTCCGACGCGCCGGAGCAGGTCCTTAAAGCGGGGGTCATCTCGCACGGGATCAAAGAAGGGATGCACTTTGAGAAATTGCAGAATGTTGGACTGTTCCTGGTAGGCCCGCTCAAACCAGACAAATGCCTCGTCGTAGTCGTCGAGTCCCAGGTAAGCGGTTATGAAAGCAGCCGCAGGAACATAACCTTTCTGATTGCGTGTCTTCAATTCTGCCAGGAGTCGAAGGGCATCCGTCCGCCGCCCAGCATGAGCATATGCTGCGACCAGTACACCCATAATGCCCGGACTCCGATCAGAAACAGAAACTGCTTTCTCCAGCACCGGGATCGCTTCTAAGGGCCGATTGTCGGCGACAAGCACGAATCCGAGTACCCAGAGCGCTAATGCGTCGTCCGGTCGTAGCGCCAGCTTGCTCCGCAACTCGTGGATGGCTTCATCGTAGCGCCGCGCGCAGAACAGAATCCACCCCATGTTGGTAGTGGAGTCTCCAAGTGGGTCAAGCTCACGTGCGCGGCGAGACCAAGTTAGTGCTTCGTCGATACGTCCCTGGAACAGCAACCAGTGGGCGAGTTCACGGTGGGCAGCAGCGTCATTCGGGTTCAACTGGAGCGCCCGCCTGTATCCAGCCTCGGCGTCGGCCCACTGCCACTGCTGCTGTTCTACGGCTGCCAGCGGGACATATGCTTCCGCAAGTTCTGAATCCAGTTCCAGTGCCTTGTGGGCAGCCTCAATCACCTTTGGACGCATTTCCCAAGGGGGAACTCCGATAAAAACCGTGGCGAGTTGATCGTACGCATCCGCCAGCCCAACGTAAGCCGGTGCGAACGTCGGGTCTATCTTTATGGCTTGGTCGAAATAACGGATACTCTCCTCTACGTCGGCTCTCCGGTTGCTTTTGTCTAAGGCGAACCGGCCTTTGAGATAGCTCTCATAGACTTCCGGCGGAACGGAACGTACTGCGGCAAGCCTCTCGCGTTCCTGGCCGGTGACGGTAACCTCGACCTTCCCGGCGATGGATTGCGCCACGTCGCTTTCAAGAGCAAGCACGTCGCGCAGCTCGCGATCATAGGTTTCCGACCAGAAGTGTTCGTCCGTTGCGCCGCGAATCAATTGCGCATGAACGCGAATCCGGTTGCCCTCTCGTATAACCGAGCCTTCCACAAGGGCGTCGGCCCGCAGCGTACTCGCAATCTCCGGCATCGAGAGCTTCGTGTCCTTATAGTGCATCACTGACGTGCGGGAAATAACGCGCAGATCGTGAATCCTGGAGAGGCGACCGATGAGAGCCTCGGTCATGCCGTCAGCGAGGTACTCCTGAGTTGGGTCGCCAGAGAGGTTTTTCAAAGGCAATACGGCTAGAGATCTGATTTTGGGACCAGCAGCATTCGCTGCGCGATGCCGGATCGTAACGTATGCGACGGCAAGCAGGGCGAGTAAAGCTACTCCGCCTAGAACAATCCAGCGCCAGGCACCCCGAGTCCAAGGTCCGCGGTCGCTTTCCGCATCCGCTCGGAATCTCCGCCTTTCGCCCTGTATCTTCCTCTTCTATACGCAGTTTGCGGCTTTGCAACCAACCATCGAGCTCCGAAATGAAGCTGGGCGCGGTCTCGGCACCGGTTGGTGGTTCAGCCCTGGAAGCGACTGCGCGGTTTTGTTGCCCTGGAACAATGATTGGCGCAATGAAGCGATACCCCTGTCCGGTCACGGTCTGGATAAACCGCGGGTTTTCGGGGTCGTCCTTCAGCACCTGGCGAACCTTGCGGATCGCTCCCCTGATGCTGTTGTCGGTATCGAAGAAGACACTGTTGCCCCAAACCTTGGCGACGATTTCGTCGCGGGAGACGATCTCGCCCTGGTGCTCGAGCAGCAGCACCAAAATTTCTAGCGGGATACGCTCCAGCTTCAGCACATGACTGCCGCGGCGCAACCTGCGAGTACGGACATCAAGCTCGAAGTCGTCGCCGAACCGGATCGATTGCTGCTGTCCAATTGGCTGGGAAGCCATGGCACGCCCTACGGAAGTTAAAGGATTTTACACCACATCGGAAACACTGATCTAAGTGCAATTGTCCTTATGAGTTAGCGCGACACAAACCATAATGCCGCGACACGCGCCTCGCTATGGACAATCACGTCCTCCATTGCAATGATGCCGCTCATTAGACCGCTGAAGAATTCGGAGGCAGGACAATGAAAATGAAAAGGATTCATGGCAGAACAACGAAGAGTACTTTCGGGCTCCTATGCGTGTTGGTAGTGAGTCTGTCGTTCGGGTCCGCAGTCGCGAGCGCCGATGTCGTACTGAACTGGAACGTCATAGCGGTAGACACCGCGGTCGCGAACCACCAGAGCCCATTCGCCCAGGCTCGCTATGGGGCGATCGTGCAACTTGCGGTATTTGAGGCCGTCAACGCCATCACTCGCGACTACAAACCGTATCTCGGGACTATCACAGCACCGCCTGGCGCATCGCCCGACGCGGCTGCCATCGAGGCTGCCTATCTGGTGCTCATCACCTATTTCCCGGGCAGTGCGCCGACCCTCAACCCCGCACGCGCCAGTTCACTGGCGTCGATACCCGACGGGCAGGCCAAGAATGACGGCATCGCGACCGGCGACGCCGCGGCTCTAGCCATGATGCTCCTGCGTGCCAACGACGGGTCATCACCACCGCAATTCAAGGTCCCCGGCCCTCCGGTTCCGGGCGAATGGCAAGCAACCCCGAGCTGTCCGATCATGAATGGAGTAGCAGTCGGAATCGCCTTTCAGTGGCAATTCATCACCCCATTCGGTATCCCGAGTGCTAAAGCCTTTCTCCTTGGTCCGCCGCCGGAACTCACAAGTAACCAATACGCAAAGACCTACAACGAGGTAATGACGGTCGGGAGTATCAATAGCACCGAGCGGCCACCCGATCGGGCCAATGTCGCGCTCTTTTATGCTGCGGACTCGCCAACCCAGGCCTTCAACCAGGCCGCCCGGCAGGTCGCAGTCGAAAGAGGGGACACGCTCTCTAAGAATGCGCGAGCTCTGGCACTGGTCAACATGGCCATCAGTGACAGCCTGGTAGCGTCATTCCTCAACAAATATCACTACAACTTTTGGCGCCCAGAGACGGCGATTCATGCGGGCGACACCGACGGCAACCGAGAGACACACGCCGATCCTAACTACGCTCCATTCATCGTGACTCCGTGCTTTCCCAGCTATCCCTCCAACCACGGCAGTGCTGGTAATGCAGCCGCCGAAGTCCTGAGGCGTCTTTACGGTGAGGCCGGCCACTCGATCACGTTGACGAATCCTACGGTGCCCACCATCGTCTTGCAATACAGCTCGTTTAAGCAGATTACAGACGACATCTCCGACGCGCGCGTTTACGGCGGCATCCATTTTCGAACCGACCAAGATGCGGGCAGCCGCCTGGGCCGTTCTGTCGGCACGGCGGTCTACGAGAACAACTTGCGCACTGTGCCCGATCGCAAGTGATTGAGGAGCCGGGAAGACGCGGCTGGGAGGGAGGTCGACTCTTTCCGCCTCAATCAGGAGTGAATGTGGGCACCCACCCTTGTCCGCACAGCTGTTCAGTCCCATGACTCCCTTTTACAGAGTGTAAGGAATGTCGTGGGACTGGACACGCACAGCGACAGGGGTGTGGGCTCGGCGAATTGACCAGCAAAACCGCGAAGCGCGGCCTTTGCGCTTCGTGGGGGGTTCTTCAGCCCGCGAGGAATCTGCTTTCTCGACTTTTTCCGCGGCCTGCTCAGCCTGGGGCAACCTGTCCTAATGATGGGAGTCCCGGCGGCGGGACGGTAGAAGATGGCGAGGGCGTCAGCCCGAGCCCCATGGTTACTTTAGTTTCTTCGTCCTCTCGATTTCTCTAGCGCGTACTGCCGCCCCCGATCTATACCTCGAGACGGGGAAGGGATATGTGTCCCCACCTGTTCCGCGCCATACGCCGCGGTCGCATTGGCTCTTTGAAAACTCGGCAATTAAGGGCATGACCTTGCCTCCCTTGTGTTGCGGCCGTGGCGCGAAAATTCTGCTGCCAGAGCATTTAGCGAAAATTACCCAATCTAACCCCTACGCGCACTAATGGATACGTATAACTCACATAAGAATCAACCTTTTGCGAACAATTTCCTGCTAAACCATTGATTCTAAACAGTCGTGAATTTTGTTTTTGCAGACTTGGTCACAACGCAAAGTAGGTTTTTCTGTGTCCCGGGCTGGCCTCATCCCCGATCAGCAGATACGACGGGAACCCGTGCCATCCGGCGAACATTCGCACCGACTGGGCGTCTGCGGGAATGTCGAACGCCCAAGTCGTTTCGTAGGACTCACCAGGCCGCAGTGGATCGACCAGCGAATGGGACTGCGGGTGCGCCGCGTCCCATGCCTTCTGGCCGGCCGCGGAGACCGGGTAGGCATGGCCCCTGCTATTAACGATCACCAGTTCCGGCGGATCGGGCGTCAGCGCCCCATTTCCTCTCCACGGGGCAATCGTTCGTTCGTCGAAATGAGACCGCAGGGTTATCACGTAGAACTCGCCCTGGGCGGTCGCCTCGCCAATGGTCTTTGAACGCTCCACGTTCTGCACCGAATAGGCAATGTGGCAGTCCATTCCGCAGTAGAACTTCTCGTCGCCACGCGCGACGGTTCGGTCGAAGCTTGCCCACGAGAAGAACGCGAGCACCAAGCCGTAGCCCGCAACCAGGGCAACCATTGCGAGTAGCGAGTGCCGCACCCAAGCGCGGCGCTTGAAGACGAGCGCGACCGTGGCGACGCCAAGCAGGACGGTCAGCCCCATGGTTCCCAGAAAGCACAACGCCGCCAGGTGTGACTCGAAATTGCCGTTGGTGTACATGATCGCACCTCTTTAACAAGTACTTTGCAACACAAAGTAACGTGACGCAAGAAAAGGGGCGCAAGGCCCCTGCATGCAATTAATCCCTGCGTGCCGACCGAATCACCGACTCCATCTGCTGCAGATACCTTCCATTGCCCGGCGCCCCGCGGCCGTCAGTCGGAACTCGGTGCGCGGCTGGCGTCCCACGAACGATTTGGTGCATTTCACGTAGCCTGCTTCTTCCAGCTTGCGCGCATGGACGCTGAGGTTGCCGTCGGTGATCTCCAGCAGGCTCTTCAGGTCGTTGAAGCTGAGCGCGTCGTTCACCGCCAGCGCGCTCACGATGCCCAGCCGCACCCGCTCGTGTATCACGGCATCGAGACTCACCGCCTCCGCCCGTGCGGGAGAACCACGCTTCACCGGCCGACCGGCAGGCAACCTTTCCCGCCCAACTTGGCTTGCGCGCTTAACCACCGTGCCTCCTCGCGATATACGCACCAAACGCAATATGCACCAACCCGAACCCGGCCGCCAGCATCACGTTGGCCCACCACCACGAAATCGGCAACGCGATGGCCCCGGTCAGCACGAACGCCGCTCCCATGACCGGAATCGTCCGCACCGAGAACGCGCCCGCCTGCATAACGGCCACGCCGTACAGCAACAGCCAGAGTCCGGGAATCTGCCGCGGATCTCCTGCGCGCAGCAGCGCGACCGTCATGACGCCGCCTGCGAACAAAGCGGGAAGCAGCCCAACAAACAGCCTGCGTCCCGAAAGCGACAGAAGTTGCGTGCCCAGCCGGGAAGCCTTCCAGTGCATCGCGACCAGACCGATGGTCACCGCCGTCAGCGCTTCCGCCAGCCACACCGCCAGCCAGGCATCGGTCGTGGCCTGTCGCATGGCGACGAATGCCGCGACCAGTGCGGTCAGTCCCATGGCGCAATAACCCCAGCCCGACACGGCAGTGAACGTCGCGCTCCGCTCCATGGTCTGCCGGATGACCGCGAGGTGCTCGAGGGCCGCGGGCTCCGGCGGAGCCAGGGACCTTCGCGGGGGTTTTCGGCAGGGACGCGGATCACTCATGGCTCTCAGGCTAAGATGTTGCCGGATTTGTGTCAAGTACTTTGCATTACAAAGCGAACATTTTGCGGCGACCGAATTTCTTTGGCCTGGAACGGCTTCGGATAATAGTTCATACCGCACCAAGAATCCGCGTTGATCCGTGTAAACCGCGGCTAAACAGAAAAACGGCACAGCCCTGCGACTGTACCGTCCTCCTCTTTCTTCACCAATTACTTTGCCGCGACTGGCTCGCTTTCCACTTCGCGCTGCATGACCTCGAAGGTCAGCTTCTTGGCCTTGTTATCGGCATCGATCTTCACGCGGTCACCGTGCAGTACTTCGCCATCGAGGATCTTCATCGCCAGCGGGTCCTGCACCAGCTTCTGGATCGCCCGCTTCAGCGGACGCGCACCATAGGCCACGTCGTAGCCTTCGGTGAAGATCAATTCCTTGGCCTTCGGCGTCAGCTCCAGCGTGATCTTGCGGTCGGCCAGCAACCTGCGCAGATCTTCCAGCCGCAGATCGACGATCTTGGTCAATTGCTCCTTGCCCAGCGGATTGAAGAAGATGATGTCATCCACGCGGTTCAGGAACTCGGGCTTGAAGTGCGCCCGCAGCGCTTCCATCACCTGCTCGTGCGCCTCCTCTTGCTTGTCGGGCGCAGCGCCTGCCTGCTGCAAATAGCTGGAGCCAATGTTCGACGTCATGATGATGATGGTGTTCTTGAAATCGACATTGCGACCCTTGCCGTCGGTGAGGCGGCCGTCATCCATGATCTGCAGGAAGATGTTGAACACGTCGGGATGCGCCTTCTCGATTTCGTCGAACAGCACGACGGCATACGGACGCCGCCGCACCGCCTCAGTCAGTTGCCCGCCTTCGTCGTAACCCACGTATCCCGGAGGCGCACCAATCAAGCGCGACACCGAGTGCTTCTCCATGTACTCCGACATGTCGATGCGGATCATGGCGTGCTCGTCGTCGAACAGGAACTCCGCCAGCGCGCGCGCCAACTCGGTCTTGCCGACGCCCGTAGGCCCGAGGAAGATGAACGAGCCAATCGGCCGGCGCGGATCGCTGAGCCCAGCGCGTGAACGCCGGATCGCATTGGCCACGCGCTCGAGCGCGGCGTCCTGCCCAATGACGCGATGGCGCAGGCCCTCTTCCATGGTGACCAGCTTCTTGACCTCGCCCTCGAGCATCTTCGAAACCGGAATGCCGGTCCATTTGCTGACGATCTTGGCGACGTCTTCCTCGTCCACCTCTTCCTTCAGCATGCGCGACTGTTTGCCGTCCATCTGGCTGCTGAGCTGCTTGATCTCCGCTTCCATCTTCGGCAACTCGCCATACTGCAGTTGTGCCGCGCGATTGAAGTCGCCTTTGCGAGTTACGTCCTGGATCTCGAGCTTCAACTGTTCGAGCTTTTCCTTCATCTCGCGCACGCGCGAGATGGCTTCCTTCTCCTGCTTCCAGCGCGCTTTGAGCGCGTTGGACTGTTCTTTCACCTGCGCCAGCTCCTTCTCCACGGCTGCCAGGCGCTCCCGCGAGTTGCGGTCGTCTTCGCGCTTCAGTGCCTGCCGCTCGATTTCAAGTTGAGTGGCGCGGCGCTCCAGTTGATCGATCTCCGTAGGCATGGAGTCGATCTGGATGCGCAGCGAAGCCGCGGCTTCATCGATCAAGTCGATGGCCTTGTCGGGCAGGAAGCGATCGGAAATGTAGCGATGCGACAGGGTCGCCGCTGCCACGATCGCCGAGTCTTTGATGCGGACGCCGTGATGCACTTCGTACTTCTCGCGCAGTCCACGCAGGATGGCGATGGTGTCTTCCACGCTGGGCTCGCCCACGAAGACAATCTGGAAGCGGCGCTCCAGCGCGGCATCTTTCTCGATGTACTTGCGGTATTCGTTGAGCGTGGTTGCGCCAATGGCCCGCAATTCGCCGCGTGCCAGCGGCGGCTTCAGCATGTTGGAGGCGTCAATCGCGCCTTCCGCCGCGCCAGCTCCCACCAGCGTGTGCAGTTCGTCGATGAACAGGATGATCTTCCCTTCGGACTGCTCGATCTCCTTCAGCACGGCCTTGAGACGGTCTTCAAACTCGCCGCGATATTTTGCGCCCGCGAGCATCGCTCCCAGGTCGAGCGAGACGACACGCTTGTTCTTCAGCTGCTCGGGGACGTCGCCGGAAATAATGCGCTGCGCCAGGCCTTCGACGATGGCGGTCTTGCCGACACCCGGCTCTCCGATCAGCACCGGGTTGTTCTTGGTGCGACGCGACAGCACCTGCACCACGCGGCGCACTTCTTCGTCGCGCCCGATCACGGGATCGAGCTTGCCCCGGCGCGCCAGTTCCGTCAGGTCGCGAGCATAGCGCTCCAGCGCCTGGTATTTCGCCTCGGGATTCTGGTCGGTGACCTTTTGATTGCCGCGGACCGCGGTCAGCGCGCGCAGAATGTTGTCATAGGTCGCGCCCGCCTTGCTCAGGATTTCCTGTGCCGGATCGCGCTTGAGCTTGGTCATGCCGAGCAGGATGTGTTCGGTCGAGACGAACTCATCTTTGAAGTTCGAAGCCTCTTTGAAGGCGTTCTCCAGCAGTTGATTGGCGGCAGGCGACAACGCCGCCTGGGCCGCGCCTCCCCCCGACACCTTGGGTAGGCGATCGATCTGCGCCATTGCTTCGGCTTGGACCGTGGGCACCTGCAGACCCACGCGCTCCAGCAGCGGGGCGACGATGCCTTCGTGGTCTTCCAGCAACGCGGCCAGAATGTGGACAGGCTGCAGCTCCGGATTGCCGTGCTCGCTGGCAATGTCGTTCGCGCGCTGCACCGCCTCCTGCGCCTTTACGGTTAGTTTGTCCCATCGAATTGCCATGTCGTACTCCTAACGATTGCGGACGGCCTGGCGGCCGCCAAATATGAATTGTATGAACCTAAGAATGGGAATGAAACGGGAATATTTTCGATCGAGCCGGACACTGACAAAAAGAAGAAAAAGAAAGGGAGGCGCGATTGTGGCCGGCCTCCCTTCGAGTGTCGCAACTTCGGGGCAAGTTCGCCCGTGCGCTGGTGCTTACGCGGCCTGGCCTTTCCCGGCTTCGATCGTCTTCGCACTGCCGACGTTGACCTTGATCTGCTTGGGCTTGGCTTCGGCGCGCTTGGCCAGCTTTAGCTTCAGGACGCCAGCAGTGTAGTCGGCGGTAATGCCTTCGCTGTCCACCGTGGTGGGCAGAGTGAACGACCGGACAAAGCTGCCATACCGGCGCTCCACGCGGCGGAAGTTCTCTTCTTTCTCTTCCTTTTCGAACTTGCGCTCACCGCTCACGGTCAGGACATTGTTTTCGACCTTGATGTCGAGGTCTTTTTCATCGATTCCGGGCACTTCCAGCTTGAGCTGAATGCTGTGCTCGTCCTCGTAAACGTCAACCGGGGGCACAAAGGCTCCGGCAGTTAGCGATTCCTCGCTTCCGCCTCGGGTCTGCTCTTCGAACAGGCGATTCAGGCGGCTCTGCAAGGTGTTCAATTCACGGAACGGCTCCCAACGAGTCAACACAGTCATGGTCTGCAACCTCCAAAAGATATTGGCTAGAGATGTGGTGGCTGGAAAGCCACTCACATACTTAGATGCTTTTATTAGCTTAGTCGAATCATAAAATATTAGCGTATTATTATCATATTTATTTCGAGCGCGGTAACGCCAGCAAATTGCGGCTTCCGCGGTTAATCACTTTCTACTCAATCACTTGGCAGATGATGCACTTCAAATACGCCGTTTCGGGAACGTTGAGCAACGCGGGGTGATCAATGGCTGCTCCACGCTTTTCCAGGATCCGCAAACGGCGTCCTGTGTCGGCAGCTGCCGATCCAAGCATTTCCAGAAACTCGGCTTCGCTAACGTGGAACGAGCAGGAGCAGGTAATCAGCACGCCTCCCGGGCGGAGCATCTTCAGGGCGCGGAGATTGAGTTCCTTGTAACCCTTTATGGCCGTGGGGATTACACGCTTCGTTTTGGCGAAGGCCGGGGGATCGAGGACGATGGTGTCGTATTGCTGCCCGGCGGTGGAGTAGTCCTTGAGCAGGTCAAAGGCATTGGCCTCAATCCACTCGATTTCGCCGCAGATATGCGAATCGCGGTTAAGTTGTTCATTCTGTTCGGCTACCTCTAGGGCGGGACGCGAAGAATCGACCGCCGTCACCCGGTTGCAAGCTCTCGCCAGATGCAGCGCGAAGCCTCCCTGGTAAGTGAAGCAATCCAAAGCTTCTCCGTGGGCGTAACGGGCAGCGGCGGCATAGTTCTCGCGCTGGTCGAGGAAGGCTCCGGTCTTCTGGCCTGCAGTCGCGTCAAAGTGAAATTGGACGCCGTTGAGACGAAAAACCGTCGAGGCCTTACTCCCAAACGCGAATGAGTCTTCGCGTTTCGGGAGCTGCTCTAACTCCCGAATATGGGGATCAACGCGCTCCAGAAGGCTGCTGCCGGGGAAGTACTCGGCAAGCTTTTCAGCGACAATCCCACGCATATCTTCCCGGTCGAATGCCTGTGTGAGCAGCTGCATAGTGAGCACGTCGTTGTATTTGTCGACGATCAGGCCGGGCAGCAGATCGGCTTCGCTGAAGATCACGCGGTAGGAGTCAGTGTCGCGGGCAAATTGCTTGCGGAAACGTACGGCGTGGTCGATTTGCTCGCGCACAAGGGGCAGGAGCTGAGTTTCACCAATCGCCGACGCGGTCAGCAGCCGGATCGCAATCTGCGATGAGCTGCTGTAAAGTGCAGAACCAAGTTTGCGACCGCGCTCATCCAGCACGTGGACGAGAGCACCGGGCGGAATGGCATTGGCATTCGCCAGATCGGAGCGGTAGACCCAGAGGTGGCCCGATTTGAGACGAGCCGCGCCTCGACTGGAAACCTTGACAACTGGAATGGATTCGTAAGCCGACAGGGGATCTCCGGAATTCGCCTGCTCATCTTAAATGTTTGTCAGGCGAAAGGAGGAAGGAACTACCGGGCAGCGGTTTCAGCTGAAGAAGGTCCAGCTTCGGCTTCCGCAGCCGATTCTGCAGGGGGCGCAGCAGCTTTCGTCTCTTCCGGCTTGGGCGGTGGCGGGATGTAGTACAGAATCCGCTTGCAGTAATCGCAGGTCATGAACTGCTCGTTGGTCATGACCTCCTGGAATACCTGGGGGCGGAGCATGACGCTGCAGGCCGAGCACAACTGATTTTCGTAAACCGGCGACAACGCCGTACCGCGCGTAGTGAGCAGCCGATCGTAGTGACGCAACGCGTTTTCGCTCACTCCGGTTCGCAGTGCATTGCGGCGGGTGGTCAATTCCGCCAATTCTTTCTCGTCAACCGCGGTGCGCTGGCGCGCTTCTTCCTTTTCGCGATCGTTCTCAGCCGTGTCCGCTTTCAGCACGGCTTCCGCCTTCTTCAGCGATTCCTTGCGCGAGTCGGCGGCGACCATGATTTCCAGGATCTTGTCTTCCGAAGCGGCGATCTTCTGCTCGGCAAACTTGATCTCCTCCATCAAGGCCTTGTATTCCTGATTGGTCTTGACGTTGAGTGACTGGTCACGGTATTTGCTGATTTTCTGTTGCTGGTCCTGAATATCGGATTCGTGTTTTCGGCGGGCGCCTTCGTCGGCCTTTGCGGCTGCAAGCGTAGCCTCAACCTTCGCCTTGGAGCCGGCGAGCTTGGCTTCAATCTCCGCCACATGCTTCGGCAATGCAGCGATTTCCGCTCTGAGCGCGGCGAT
Source organism: uncultured Acidobacteriaceae bacterium (assembly GCA_963696575.1). Taxonomy (GTDB): domain Bacteria; phylum Acidobacteriota; class Terriglobia; order Terriglobales; family Acidobacteriaceae; genus DASRAA01. The sequence goes on along the minus strand of CAVOKT010000009.1, from coordinate 184,481 downwards.
CTGGGAATCGATCTTCTGCAGCTCGATGAGATTTTGGAGATCGGAAGTCATTCCACCTGCGGGGAAACCTGTCTGGATTCTAGCACGCAGGAATCATGTGCAGATCCCGGCCTTCTACCTGCGCCTAACGCGGTGATATACACTTCTGCCCAACGAAAAATTCATTCCTGGGAGTAGCCGTGAAAGCACGCCTTTGGGCATCCTGCTTTTTTTTCCTGGTATTGGACTCAGTGTTTATCGTGCATGCGCAAGCACCGGGTGCGCCTTCTCAACAAGACGGGCAACAGCTAACGATTGAGGCGATCTTCGCTGACGGTGGAGTTCTGGGACGAGCTCCTGAAGCTGTATTGTGGAGCCCGGACGGCTCCAAGGTTTCGTACGTTCAGCGTGATGACAGCGGCGAGCATGGCGCGCTCTACTACGTCGATCTTGCGACCGGAAAACCGGCGGTGCTGGTATCGAGCGAAAAGCTGTCGTCGCTGGCGCCCCCTGCCAGTTCGATCAAGGACGAACGGCAAAAAGAAGCCGCGCAGCGTTACTCGGTTGCCGCCTACCATTGGTCGCCCGATTCGCAGCACCTGTTGTTCGACGCACTCGGTCAACTCTGGTATTGCAGCCTGGACAACGGAACCGCAGTCCAGATCACATCCAGTTCTGATCCAGCCGTCGATCCCAAGTTCTCGCCCAACGGTAAACGCCTCGCCTATCTTCGCAAGCACAACCTGTACGTTCGCGACATCGGTCACGACCAGGAACAGGCTCTCACCAAAGACGGTGACGACAACCTGCTGAACGGCGAGGTCGATTGGGTTTACCGGGAAGAGCTCTATAGCCGCAGCAATTACTACTGGTCGCCCGATGGGCAGAGCATTGCATTCCTGCAGATGAACGAAAAGGAAGTACCGACCTACCCCATCACCGACTGGATCCCGACTCATCCCACGGTTGACATGGAGAAATATCCCAAGGCAGGTGATCCGAATCCCCTAGTTCGCATCGGAGTGGTCTCAGCGAACGGCGGCAAGATCAAGTGGATCTCCGCGGGCAGCGCACGCGACGGGGACTTGCCGCTGGGTAACGATGCCAGCGTCCTGGTCCCGCGCTTTGGATGGGTGCACGATGGCCTGCTTTGGGCGATGGCACTGAATCGGCTGCAAAACCGGCTCGACATTTACTTCGTGGACGTGCAAAGCGGAAAGTCGCGGCGAGTACTTACCGAGAGTTCCGACGCCTGGATCGACGCGCTTGATTTTGAGCTGCTGTCGTCGGGCGGCCGTTTCGTATGGACAAGCTGGCGCGACGGCCACAATCACATTTATCTGTACCAGTTCGACAAGGAGAAGCCGCTCGACGCCGAGGCCAAACTCGTAGCGCAACTCACACACGGCGATTGGGAAGTGGAAAAGATCAATGCCGTCGATGAGTCGCAGAGCGTGGTGTACTTCACCGCGAACGAGGGCGACTGGCGGCAGGCTAACGTCTTCGCCGTGGGGTTGGACGGCCAGAATTTTCATCGTGTGTCGAAAGAGAATGGGACCCACGATGCCACCTTCGGGCCTTCAAAAACCAAGTATTACGTCGACAACCGTTCGGCGCTGACGACGCCTCCCAGCATGTCTCTGTGCTCGACGGATGGCAACTGTAACCCGGTCTGGAATTCGCGCAGCGTTGAGGGATACCACCTGCTTGCGCCGAAACCGGTGGAGTTCAAAGCTGCCGATGGAGTCACGACATTGCTTGGGACGCTTCTCTTGCCAGAAGGCGGCCCGATGATGGCGAACGGCAAAGCCCCACTCATCGTCAATCCCTACGGCGGACCGGGCGTGCAGGCGGTGCGGGACGCGTGGAGCGGGACGGCGTCTTTCTTTGACCAGATTCTCGCTCGGCAGGGATTCGCCGTGTTGCACGTTGACAACCGCGGAATGGCCAACCGCGGCAAGGCTTTCGCGATACCGGTCAAGCACCACTTGGGACCGGTTGAACTTGACGACCAGTTGGCCGCTCTCAAGCAGGCTTTGCAGCAATATCCGCAATTGGACGCATCCCGGCTCGGCTTCTGGGGCTGGAGCTATGGCGGTTACTTCACGCTCTACACGATGGAAAAGACCGACGTCTTCAAGACTGGGATCTCGGTCGCACCTGTCACCGACTGGCGCAACTACGATTCCATTTACACCGAACGCTACATGGGATTGCCTACCGACAACGAAGACGGTTATCGCAAGAGCTCTCCGGTGAACTTCGCGGGGGACCTGCACGGAAGCCTGCTGGAGGTTCACGGCACCAGCGACGACAACGTGCACATGCAGAACACCATCCAGATGATCAATGGATTCATTAACTCGGGCAAGCAATTCCAGTTGATGCTGTATCCGCGCAAGACGCACGGCATCAGCGGACCAGCCGCGCGCACCCACCTGTTTCACCTGATCGAGAATCATTTTGAGGAAAATCTTGCGCCTGCGAAGTAGCGGGCTGGAAACAATCACACCAACGGAAGGCGAATGAAATTGAAACTTGCAGAAATTTGTCGGTCCAGTTCTGCTTGGTTTGCTGACTGTCTCTGGATTCGGACAGCAGACCTCGCCGACTCCAACCCGCACGATCGTTCGCGCCGGACACCTGTTGGATGTCCGCACCGGTAAGACGCTGACCAATCAGGCGATCGTAATCGAGGATGGCAAGATCGTTAGCGTGGGTCCCGACTCGGGCGCGGCCGCTGACGCCAATACCAAGGTCATCGATCTGTCGGGCAAGACTGTTCTCCCCGGCTTGATCGACGCCCATACGCATATCACGTTCGATCCCAAGTTCGGGTACGACCGATTGGCAATCTCACTGCCGCGGGAAGCGTTGATCGGCGCGAAGAATGCCCGGATCACGTTGCTCGCAGGCTTCACCACGATACGCAACGTTGGCGCCGACGGGTTCACCGATATTGCGCTGCGGGACGCCATCAATGCGGGCGATGTGCCGGGGCCACGTATCGACGCCAGCGGTCCTGCATTAAGCATCACCGGCGGACATTGCGATGACAACCTGCTGCCCTACGAATGGCACGCCACTGGGATAGGCGTCGCCGACGGCGTCGAGAACGTGCAACACAAGGTGCGCGAGATCATCAAGTACGGCGCCGATGTGATTAAGGTGTGCGCCACCGGGGGTGTGCTCTCGCTGGGCGACAATCCTCAGGCATCGCAGTTCACGCAGGAAGAGTTGCGTGCCATCATCGCCGACGCTCATCGCCTGGGCCGCAAAGTTGCGGCCCACGCGCACGGCGCGCAGGGAATTCTCTGGGCCGACGCAGGCTGGAGTCGATTCCATCGAGCATGGCTCTTATATCGACGATGCGGGAATCGCGGCCATGAAGGAACATGGCACGTATCTCGTCCCGACGCTGTATCTGAGCGACTGGTTCCTGGAGAACGCGCCACAGACGAACGTTCCACCGTCGATGCTTGCCAAAGGCAAAGAGGTGATGCCCGCCGCGCGCAAGAACATCGCTCATGCCTTTGCCAGCGGAGTGAAAGTTGGTTTCGGCACCGACGCCGCCGTTTATCCCCACGGACTCAACGCCCACGAATTCGCCGTGATGGTGAAGCTGGGATTGACGCCTTTGCAGTCGATCCAGGCGGCGACGGTGAACGATGCCGATCTGCTGGGCTGGTCCGATAGAGTCGGGGTGATCGAGCCCAACCACTTCGCCGACATCATCGCGGTCGACGGCGATCCGCTGCAGGACGTTACGACGCTGGAGCGGGTGAAATTCGTGATGAAGGGCGGAGTGGTATACAAGAGCGAGCAATAGGAGCATAATATATAAACCCAACCGATTGGGTTATAATTTGGATGCCGACGATCCTGCGTTTTGCCGGGCTGCGAGTCGTGATTTACACCAATGACCATCGTCCGGCGCATGTCCACGTGATCGGGGACGGCTGCGAAGCAGTGTTCGAGATGAGTTGCGGAGGCGGACCCATCACGCTGCGCGAAAACTACGGTTTCGTTTTGGCTCGTCTCCGCCGCATCAAGTTGGTTCGGCAGCAACATCGAAGCGGCATTTGTTTGGCGTGGAAGAGGATTCATGGCACTGAGTAACGAGCTCAAAGCAGCGAATCGACGTGCGCGACGGCGTTTGAAACAGACGCCGCCAGCGGTGGCGGCCCGTTACGACCGGACGTCTGGGCGGGTTATCGTCAGCCTTGGCTCAGGTGTGGATCTGATGGTCTCGCCGCAAGCCATCGAAGGTCTCGAGGGCGCTACGCCAGCCCAGTTAAGCATCATCGAGATCAGCCCATCTGGTTTCGGCATTCATTTTCCGAAGCTCGATGCCGACATCTACCTTCCCGCCCTATTGGCAGGCGTGCTCGGCTCCAAGAAATGGATGGCGGCAAGGCTCGGTGCCGCAGGCGGCGGGCAGACCAGTGCTTCCAAGAAGCGAGCGTCCCGCGCTAATGGAAGGCTCGGTGGACGCCCAAAAAAAAATGCCAGCTGAAAGACATGCAAACCTCACACTTGCCCCGTCCCTCTGCTTTCTGTTTCAATCCTGAGGCATCGATTCCTGCATCCCCGGGAGCATCGTTCTGGCGAACCAACTCTTCGCGTGTAAGTCGATCGACAAGCTGATCTCCGAGTCGCAAGAGCCGGAACACCGGCTGAAGAAGACTCTCGGCCCGTGGTCGCTGACGGCATTGGGCATTGGCGCTGTCATCGGTTCCGGCATCTTCACCGTGATCGGGACGGCCATCGCCGGCCAGAAGTTTGATACTTCCTCCATTCTGAACGCTCCGCTCGCCGACTACATCGTGCATCACGTAGCCACACTCGGCCGGCCCGGAGCCGGACCGGCGCTGGCCGTTTCGCTGGTGCTGGTGGCGATCGTGTGCGCCTTCACCGCGTTGTGCTATGCCGAACTGGCGTCGATGATTCCAATCGCGGGGAGCGCATACACGTACACCTACGCCACCATGGGCGAGCTGATCGCGTGGATCATCGGCTGGGACCTCATTCTGGAATACGCAGTCAGCAACATGGCCGTGAGCGTAGGGTTCGCCGCGCATCTGGTGGACATGTTCGACTGGTTCGGCTGGCATCCGGCACTGCGCTGGATTTCGCCGGCCTATCTGCCTTCCGGCATGACCGACCTGAATGGCGACGTGCTCTACACTCCGGGCTGGCACTTCGGATTCAACATTCCCGCATTCGCCGTGGTGATGCTGCTCACGGTGGTTCTGGTGCGCGGCATTCGCGAGTCAGCGGAGACCAATAACATCATGGTCATCCTGAAGATCGCAGCCATCCTGGCATTCGTGTTTGCCGGCATGCACTACATTCATCCCAGCAACTACCATCCCTTTGCGCCGAATGGATGGTCGGGCATCCTCACCGGCGGCTCGATTATTTTCTTCACCTATATCGGATTCGATTCGGTCTCGACCGCAGCCGAAGAGGCGAAAAATCCGCAGCGCGATCTTCCCATCGGCATTATCGCGACACTGATCGTCTGCACTGTGTTGTACATCGCGGTGGCCGTGGTGCTGACCGGCATCGTCCCGTGGCAGCGTTTGATCGACGACGCCGCTCCGGTCGTAAACAGCCTCAAGCAACTGGGCATCACGACGGGGTCGCACAGCCTGCACTGGATCCGGCTGGCAGTACTGTTCGGCGCCATGATGGGCATGATCTCGTCGCTGCTGGTCTTCCAGTTGGGACAGGCCCGCGTCTGGTTCGCCATGTCGCGCGATGGATTGCTGCCTAAGCTGTTCGGGCGCGTGCATCCGCGATTCCGTACTCCTTCGACGGCGACGTGGATTGCGGGATTCCTGGTCGGGATACCTGGGGGAATTCTTGACATCGGCACGCTGGCTGACCTGTCGAACATCGGGACTCTGTTCGCCTTCGTGCTGGTCTCGCTGGGCGTGATTATTTTGCGCTACAAGCAACCGGAGCGCCGTCGCGGCTTCCGCGCACCGGGCGGAATAGCGGCCCCGATTCTCAGTGTGCTGTTCTGCCTGCTGCTGATGTCGGGCTTGCCGATCCTCACCTGGATTCGCTTCTTCGTTTGGCTGGTGATCGGACTCACCGTGTATATGCTCTACAGCCGGTATCGCAGCGAGTTCTGCCCAGAGGACCGCAGAAGGTAGATCAACCGCCTGTGTCGCCTGACAGTCCCAGCGTCTTCATCCACTCGCTGCCTAAGGCCGAGCTGCATCTGCACCTCGAGGGCACCGTCGATCCCGCAACCCTGGCGGAGCTGAGCCGCAGGCATCCTACACCGCTTTCTACCACGAACAATCGGTATACCAACATCGCCGACAGCGGGCGCGTCTTTACCGAAGACGAAGCTCGAGCGCTTTATCAGTACAAAGACTTCACGGGATTTCTGCTGGCCTTCAAGGCGGTAACCGAGACGGCTGCGCACTGCCGACGATTATGAGCTGGTGACGTACCGCATGATGCAGAAGCTGCACGCGCAGAACGTGCTGCATGCGGAAGTTTACGTCTCGGTGGGGGTCATCCATTGGCGAGGCGGAGAGTTTGCTCCGCTCTTCGAAGGTCTGGAGCGCGGGACGGCAGCGCGGCGAGCGCGACTTCGGCATGTCGCTGTATTGGATCTTCGACGCCGTGCGGCATTTCGGAGTCGAAGCCGCCGAGCGAGTGCTCGACGAGACGATTGCGCTGCGCAAGAGCAGCGACATGATCATTGGCATTGGCCTAGGCGGTGACGAGCGTCGGGCTGCGCCGGAGTTGTTTCGCGATGTCTATGCGCGGGCCAGAAGCGAGGGACTGCGCACCACGGTTCATGCGGGGGAGACGGTCGGACCGGAATCTGTGTGGTCGGCGCTGCGCAACCTAAATGCCGATCGCATCGGCCATGGGCTTCGTGCCATCGACGATCCGGAATTGGTGAAGTATCTGGCAGACGAGCACATTCCCGTGGAAGTCTGTATCTCCAGCAACGTTCTCACTGGGTGTTGCGAGACCGTCGAGCAGCATCCTATCCGCAAGCTCTTCGATGCCGGTGTGCTGGTGACGCTCAATACCGACGATCCTGACATGTTCCGCACCAGCCTGGCGCGGGAATACCAGCTTGCGCAGGACGTGTTCGGATTCAATGAAGCCGAGTTGCGGCGACTGGCAGAGAATTCCTTTCGCGCGTCGTTTCTGCCGGAAGCAGAAGAAGCGCGAGCTTCTCTCGAAGTTCTAAAAGCGTACGGAAGCCACAGATTTCCACGGATCTCACCGATAGAACATGAATCTAAATCACCTAAGTCTTATCCGTGTCATCCGTGCAAATCCGTGGTGAAATTGTCTTTTGCCCCGGAACTGGAAAAAATCTATGTCAAAGCACATTGGAATTGTCGCCTGCAGTGCCGAAGGCGCTGCGCTGTGTTATCGCGCTATCTGCGACGAAGCTCCCGCGCTGATGGGTCGCCACATGCATCCGGAGATATCGATGCACACGCATTGTCTGGGCGAGTACATGGAATGCATCTATCGTGGGAGCTGGCAGTGCGTCGCCGAATTGATGCTGTCCTCGGCCGATAAGTTGGCGAAGGCGGGCGCGGATTTTCTCATCTGCCCTGACAACACGATTCATCATGCTTTTGACTTGGTTGCGCCACGTTCGCCGCTGCCCTGGCTGCACATTGTCGACGAGGTGGCTGCCGTCGCCCGCTCGCGCGGCTTTCGCCGGCTGGCCATCACCGGCACCCTCTATACCATGGAAGGCAGGGTCTATCAGGACAAGCTGGGAATGGCGGGCTTCGAATATCTTGTGCCCGAAATTCAGGAGCGGGAGCGCATCGATCAGATCATTTTCGACGAACTGGTGAATGGCATCTTCACGTCCGAATCGCGCGCTTATTTCCAGCAGGTGATTGCCAGGATGAGCCAGCAGGGCTGCGACGCTGTCGTTCTGGGTTGCACCGAAATACCGCTGTTGATCGATGACACCACGTCGCCATTGCCGACCTTGGATTCAACGCGGATCTTGGCGCGAGCGGCGCTGCGACGCGCTCTAGAGTAAGCCTGGTGCTGGCAATCCGCCATCGGAAAATTCTAGTGTTTGCGAAGAACCGAGAGCGCGGGGCCGCCCGTTAGGGGGCACTTCTCACAAGCGATTCGACTACCTTTTGAATTCCCTCAGCGACGCTGAGGAAGAAGGCGTCTCGGTCTGCCCATTCATTGACCGGCCTGACATCCGGCGGCAACGCTTGCAGCTTCGCGAACGGCGCTTTTGACCACATACAGGAGCGCAGTATCACCGGGATGACCCGCGCATCACCGGATGTGTGACGCTCCAAGGCTCGCTTCATCTCGACGTCGTACGCATAGTCCGAAGCGATGAAATCCGGGCTGACAAGAAGAAGAACAATCTGGGCCGAGTTCAGGCGGTCGTCAATCTCACCTTTCCATTCGCTGGCGGCTGTGATATCGCGATCGTACCATTCCTCTATAAATCCCAGGCGCTTCAGAATCGACAACTGCTTCCGCAATTCGTCGACCAATTTCTCGTCTTCGTGCGCATACGAGACAAAAACCAGGACCTTCTTGTCTGGTGTGCACTGCAGCTCCTTCAAAAGCCGGAGCCTCTCATCTTGAACAATGGCCAGACGATCACGAATTGAAGCCTCTTCCTTGCCCTGGTCGCCACCGCTAATGCGGGCCAATCTTTCTTCGAGCTGAGCGCGCTCCTCCGTCAGGCTACCAATCTTCAGAGTCACGTCGTGGCGTTGAGCGATCGGCTGGGTCGGCTTCTGCACTTCTGCAGCCGGTTTTGCGTTGCCATCCTGATGGGGGACTGCTTGAGTCGTTAGTTCGGGCATTCTCGCCCGAAACTCCTCGAAGAATTGGATGTAATCCATCGGCCCCATTCTTCCATAGCGATCAAATAGATATAGAGTCGCACTGATTGGAGTGGGAGACCCGATCAGACGAGGTGCCATGGCTTTCGCCATTTCCACCGCGACAGTCTGGTAGTCAAAACCGGCAGCTCCTGCGCCAATTGCTGGAAAAGCGATCGAATGCAACCCAAGCACCTGTAAAAGGTCGAAGCACTTGGGAAGAGTCTTTTGCAGGACCTCTTGAGGAGCAGCAGCTTCGTATTCGGCCCCGATCGTTATGGCATGGAAGATGTAACTGGCAGATAGGCGGCCTGCAGTGGTGACCACGACGTCACCTATCGTTGCAGGTACTTTCTTGGACGCATCGATGATGATTTCCTGTCCGCCCTCCCGAAGTATGGACGCTGACACTCCGCCTCCCATACTGATATAAGCATCATCCGAACTGACGATAACTTGTGACTTGCTCGTTGTTATGTCGCCAAATTCTATGGTCAGCAGAGATTTGCCGTATTTGTATGTCCGGCTATTGGCCTTGTCGGGATTGCCTTGAACCATAGGAATGACTCCGGAGTCTCGGGCAGAATCATACTATTAAGCACGAGATGGCCGATCGGCAACACTACATGCTGTTGTAAGCCGCCTTGAACGCCGCCAGCCGCTCGTGGGTGTTCATCACGTGCACCGGCAAGGGTAGCTGCGAGCCTTCCTCGAGGATCGGGATCAGTTTGTCGAACTCCGGCCCCGAGTGCGAGCCGGTAAACACGATGCGCACAGGATGGTACAGGTCTTTGCCCTTAGTTCCGGTCTTCGCCTTCACTTCGTTCATGATGGCCTTGAAGCGCTCCGGAGTCATGGGCGCGGAGTCACTTTCGACCTGCTCGGCGAACGCCGCGAGCACTTCGGCGGCTTTCGGCCCAGTCAGTACTTCGGCATTGTCGGGCGAGCTCAGCGCGGCGGCGGGATCGATACGGAAAATCAATCCGGCGCGCTCGGTCAGTTCATCGAGCTTGTTCACCGACGGCACCAGCAACGCAACCACTTTGCTGAACCAGGCTCGCGTCGGCTCGTCGGGATTCTCCGGCAGCAGTCCGGCCTTGATGAAATACGGTTCTGCCAGCTTCTCGATGCGCTCCGGCGGCCCCTGCTTGATGTAATGCCGGTTCAGCCAGTAGAGCTTCTCCATGTCGAACATGGCGGCTGAGGGTGTCACCCGCTCCAAGCGTAAATTCCTTGGTCAGCTCTTGCGGAGTGAAGACTTCGCGGTTGCCGCCCGCAGGCGCCCAGCCCAGCAGCGCCATGTAGTTCACCAGCGCCTCGGGTAGCACTCCCATCTCGCGGAAGTTGGCAATCGACGTCGCGCCGTGTCGCTTCGACAGGCGCGCGCCGTCACTGCCGACGATCGTCGAGAGATGCGCGAACTCGGGCACCGGCCAGCCCAGCGCCTCGTAAAGCGCAACCTGCTTGGGCGTGTTGGAAAGATGGTCGTCGCCGCGGATCACGTGCGTGATTTCCATCAGCGCGTCGTCCACCACCACTACGTAGTTGTAAACCGGAATGCCGCTCGACCGCAGGATGATGGGATCGCTCACTGCTTCGTTGGAGAATTCGACCATGCCGCGCACGATGTCGTGAAAACGAATGGGATGCTCGGGTATGGCAAGCCTGATTGCCGCGGCCTCACCACCGGCGCGACGGCGTTCGGACTCCGCCGGATCGAGCCCGCGGCATTTTCCCGAATACACCGGAGAGCGGTGCTCCGCCATCGCAGCATCGCGATCGCGCTCCAGCTCCTCCTGCGAGCAAAAGCACAGGTAGGCTTTGCCCTCTTTCACCAGGCGCTCGGCATGCTCGCGGTAGATCGCGAGACGGTCGCTCTGGCGATAGGGCGCGTGCGGGCCGCCGACGTCGGGACCTTCATCCCAATCGATGCCGAACCATTTCAGATCTTCCAGCAGTTGGTCTTCGTAGCGCGATTCACTGCGCTCAAGGTCAGTATCCTCGATGCGCAGAACCATGGCGCCGCCGGTCTTACGGGCGAAAAGCCAGTTATAAAGTGCGGTGCGGGCGTTGCCCACATGCAGTTGTCCAGTGGGGGAAGGAGCGAACCGTACACGTACCTTGGAATCTTTGCTCACAGTCTGATGTTAGCAAGAGCAGCAGGCGTCGGCCATCCCGTGTGAACATCACACCCAGCGAGAGTCAGCTTGAGGTTGACGGAGGGTCTTCATCGGGCAGGGTGGGGCCGCAGGTACGTTTCATCTCGGCGAGCAGGTCCCTCATCACCACGTCGCGGTCCTCGCCGTCATGCATACGCCTCTCCATTTCCTGGAGAGCCACGTTGAGGACGTGGTAGTGATGCAGCTCCCTGAACTTGGGGTCCGTGGTGGCTTCTTTCCACAACCTGTGTAAGAGATCCACGTCCTCCTTGCGTACGCGCGGGCGGTGTGGCCCCAACTGATATTCGTGACGACTTCCGTCCCGTCCGACAACTACGAGGTTGAGGCGTGGGCGCGGCTCGGGCAGACGCTCCCACGCGTCGCCCGTCAGTTTACCTTGCTCGTCTGCCGTCAGCTTGTTCGACAGGCCGCAAACCATGACAGAAGAATTCAGCCGCTGCGCCGTGGCGACGATGCCTTCGAAAATATCGTTGGTCGGGACCACCACGAGCGAAACGTGTTTCCCTTCCTTCTCCGCCGCGGCAACCACGGCCGTAAACAGTTCCTGTTCGTACTTGTCAAAGACTTCAGAGCTCTCCATTTCCATGTTGCCGCTGAAGGAGTGCTCGCGGTGATAAATTCGCGCCGTCATCACCACGACGTCGGTCTTGGTGGTATCGACGCGAGTCAGCACATCGCGCAAGTAGGTGAGATTTTGCGGATCGCGCACCGCCACCAGAATGTTGCCTGGACGAACTTCCATCGCCCGGGCGTCCAGCTCGGTGTTGGAAGCGATGTTGAACTGTTCCAGGCCCGACTCGCCGGAGGCATGTTTCTGCGCCACGGCGCGCTCGGAAATGGTGAGCACCACAAAAAACACCAGGCTGAAGCTCACCCCGGCAATGGTCGCCATTTCCTTGGTGAACAGGTTGACCAATGCCGTGGAGAAAAGCACGATGGAGATGAGACCCAGTCCGATGGGAATCTCAACGCCACGGATGTGAATGTTCCCCGGCACCTTCCATTCCCGTTTCTGCGGCAGCGTGTAACGCAGCACCAACACTGCCAGCGACATGAACGAGAAGCTCCAGATCACGCCAAACGCGTAGAGCGAGGCCAGCAGGTAAACGTTGCCGCGGCTGGCGATGATGGTCAGCACCTGCAGCCCGGCGATCATATTGACCACGCGATAGCTGGTGCCGTATTTCTTCTGCGGTTTCTTGAACCACGTGGTCAGAACGCCGTCTTCCACCATCCGGCTCAGCACGCCATTGGCGCCAACGATTGCGGTGTTCACCGCGCCCGACAGGATCAGCGCGCCCACCACGACTACGAAGCCCTGGAACACCAGCTTCAGCGGAGTACGGCCCTACAACGTTCATCGCCAGGCCGCTGATCAGGTTGGCGAAGTACCCTGCCCGCTGTCCATCCGGAATAATCATCACCGCGAAGAACGACACCAGCGAGGTGAAGAACAGGCTGTAGAGGAAGATCACCAGCCCGGTCTTCTCCAGGTTCTTCAGCTTGGGGTGCTCGATTTCGCGGTTGACCTGCGCCAGAGACTCCTCGCCGCTCATGGCCAGCACGGAGTGCCCAAACCCCACCAGCAGCATGATGAGCGGAATTTTTTGCGCCCAGGTTCCCAGCAGCCATCCCAGCGACTCGCGATTGTGGTGCATGTCGGCGGGAGACGGCAGCGGCGGAAGTTGCGCGCCGGTTTTGAAGATCGTGATCAAGCACCACACGATGAGCATCACCACCATGACCGTCGTGATCTTCATGATCTGCAGGGCCCGGTCGCTGGACTCGTGGATACCCTGGATGTTCTTCCACCAGAAATAGCCAGTCACGAAAACAGCGAACACCGCGCTAAAGCGTTCTCGGGGATATGAACTTCGTAGCCGATGTGGTGCAGCGTGTCGGTGAGAAAGCCCGCAACGTACTGACCGGCGGCCACCGAGCTGATCGGCCCGGTTAACACGTAGTCAAACAGCAACGCCGAAACCGAGAGTTTCGCCAGCGTTCCGCCCATCGCCTGCTTGACCACGCGGTACACGCCGCCACGCACGAACATCGCGCTCGACTCGATATACAGCGCGCGCACGGCGTAGCTGAAGATCATCACCGCCAGCACGAACCACGGCGCGCTCTTGCCGATCACCTTTTCCGCATCGCCACCCACGTAATAGGCGGACGAAGCAAGGTCGGCGAGCACGATAGCCGCGGCGCGCCAGAACGAGATGAAGGTCAGCATCACCGTGGTGGCGACGAAGACCTTGACCATTGGCCGCTGCAGATTTTGTGTTGGCGTCGACATAAGCGCGAAACGTCCCGGAACCTACTGCCTCCCTCAGAGTCCGGGACAACCGCGATCAGGGGGATGGAACTCGAAGATACAGTAGATTTGAAATTTACACTCTACAGCCCTGTGTTGTCAGTAACACACAGGTCGGCAGTGTTTATTGATGATCCGTCAGGTAGGTTTGACTGAGGCGATCATGCCAGCACAGGGCGTCCATGTCAACCAACATCCACATCAACCCCATGCCGAGCGACAGGGCGGACAGATAAAAGCCCAGTACCCGATGGCGCCGTTGCCGGAGGGTCGGCGCTTTCCCCTTGAAGGTGCGGAGACGGACCTTCGCCGTCATCATGCCAAGCGTCTTTCCCCCGTACACGATAAACAGATACTGGTACACGCTCCACAGCACGCCTGCGATGGTCACGATCGCCAGAACCAGCGGCTTTGTGATCGGAGGTTTGCCGAGAATCCTGAAGGCGACGCCGGCAAACACCATGACCGCGACACCACTCACCGCAATGTCAACCAGTCCCGCGGCGATTCGGCGCGAGACGCTTACCGCACGGAACGGAAGCTCGACGTGCTCCCGATCCGACAGACGATCGCCGGAGGTCACCGGATCAAGCTGGAGGCCATCCAGGAACGGCGATGTGGGGATCGCCTCCAATTCCTCAGGCACATCGAGAATGCGCGGCGACTCCAAGGTCACGGGATCGGCCAGGCGATAAAATACCTCCGGCGCAACCGACCGATGACTCGGAAAAGCAATGACTTTTCGTTTGGGCCGCGGCCGGGGAACGGTATCCACCCGCGGTTCCGGGTCAGGCTCGGGTTCAGGAGCGGATGTCAGCACCAAATCGGGGCACTCCGTGGCTGCATATTCTGACTCGCTAGCCAGTTCATGCGCGAGTGCAGCCGAAGCCGAGTCGGGCGTCTCGACAATTTGCTCGTCCGCTTGCGAAGTCAGTTCCGGATCAGGAACCACCTCCAACGGCTCGGCGATCTTTAGAGACGCTTCATCTGTTTCCGCCGGCTCGACGATCTCCTCAGCCGGGAATGGGAAGCGCATGGAGAAGGCTCCCTCAATGCGCCGGCCTCGACGTCCTTTGTAGCTGGCGATACGAGCTTGCACTTCACTGCGCCAAACGTCCGGCACCGCTTCCGACGAGTCATTGGCTGTAGACGAAACTTGATGGTCGTTCATGTCGTGGCGCAACTAGTATTCCCTGAAACGTCTGTTCGTTTCGCGTTAAAGGCGCAACCCAAGAATCGCGAGCGGGTTTAAAAAAGCTCCAGAGCATCTTGAAACAACCACCAGCGTGCGCGTTTTGCCTGCGTACGTGCAACGTGCTAAGTTGCAGGGTTGAGTTGATTGCACGTCTTCGGCGGAGGAACGCGCGGCTTTCGATGATCTCCCGCATTCGATTGATTATCACGGCCCTGATGGGTTGTCATCTAATTCTCGCGCCCGCGCTGTTAACCAGCCAGTTGCGGAGCGCTCCTCCGGAAGAAAATTCGACGCAAAACGCTACGCCGCAGGCAACGACCTCTCCCAATCCAGCGCAATCGACTTCAACTCCCAAGCCGGAGCCTTCGACGCCGCCCGTCGAAGAGGACGAAGGCATGAAAGTCGTGGAAGAGGTGGTGCAACAGCAGATGCAGAGTGCAATCGAACAGGACTCCAGCAATCCACCTCCGCCGGCGAACGTCGTCTTAAATCGCGACGAAGTTCTGATTCGCGCTGATGAACAAGAAAAAAAGCAGGATATTTACAACGTCCGGGGCAACGTTGAAATTCGTTTTCGCAATAACGTACTGCACTGCGATCAAGCCACTTACGACTCCACCACCGGGCTAATTAATGCCACCGGACATGTGGTCTACGACGGGGGCGCGCACAGCGAACACCTGGTCGGCACCCACGCCACCTACGATGTCAGCCGCGATACCGGAACCTTCTACGACGTCGTTGGTTCAACTGGGGTCAAAGTGCATAACCAACTCATGTACCTGACATCCTCGACGCCATTTTTTTTCACCGGAAAAGTCGTGGATAAGCTCGGACCTGACCTTTATCGCGTGCATCATGGCATCCTGACGTCGTGCCACCTTCCCAAACCCAAATGGGAGTTTCATCCGGCGACCGCCATCGTTGAGGTAGGCGGCGATGCCAAGATGTATCACTCCACCCTGCGCATCAAGGGAGTTCCCATTTTTTATTTTCCGTACGTACAACATCCGGCCGACAGCCTGGGCCGCCAGAGCGGATTCCTGATTCCCGCAATCGGCCAGTCGAATTCAAAAGGAACGATCATCGGCGATTCCTTCTATTGGGCTATCAACCGCAACTCCGACGCCGAAATCGGCGGATACTACTTCTCCTCGCGAGGATGGGCGCAAGTCGGCAACTATCGCAATATCGGATGGCACTACCAGTTTCATACCGAGTACTACGGAGTCATTGACCAGGATGGTAATCCGGTCACCAAACAGAACCAGGGCGGTGAAGAACTCAAGGCAAACGGATCGGTAGACTTACCCTTCGACTTTCGCGGTGTGATTTCGGTTGACTACCTGAGTTCTTATATTTTTCGTTTGGCGTTCGGCCAGAGCTTTACCGACGCCATAAACTCTGAGGTTCGGTCTGTTGGGTTCGTAAGCAAAAGCTGGTCGGGTAACTTCCTTGGCTTTGCCATGTCCCGTTATCAGAACTATCAAAGTACGATAAACGGCGACGTCATTGATATCGCCCACATTCCCAGCTTCCAGATGGCCGGCGTCGAGAACCCGATCTTCAACTCGAAGTTCATGTATACCTACGACTTCGCCGCAGAAGGTGTGTCTCGTCATGAGCCTGGGTTCCAGACCCAAAACATCGTCGGCCGCATTGACGCCTCTCCAACGATCTCCATGCCTGCCTTTCTCGATGGATGGACATTTCGTCCGGAAGTAGGAGTGAGGGAAACACTCTACACGGAACGGCTTATTCCGACCGAATCTGCTACCGGGGTCATCGGCGTCGCCGTGGCCCAAACCATCAATCGCAACGTGCTGTCGGGATCGATGGAAGTCCGGCCACCCTCCATCGCGAAAATCTTCGACCGCAAACTCTTTGGCTACGTTATGAAGCATGTGGTCGAACCTTATGCGATTTACAGCTACGAGACCGGCATCAACAATTTCGCCAATATCATTCGCTTTGACGAGCGCGACATTCTGGCCGACTCCAGCGCGGTCGAATACGGTGTAGTCAACCGTCTCTACGCCAAAAAGTCGAAGTCCAGCTCAGAGTGTTTTCTGCATCCCAAGTACCTTCCTGGCGGCGTGCCGGCTGCCGACGTCGCTAAGAAAATGACTGCGGACCCCAAACTCTGTGACGACAAGAGCGGTCCAGCTCGAGAAGTTATTACCTGGACGATCGCCCAGAAATATTTCTTCAACCCCACCTTTGGTGGCGCGCTCGTGCCCAATCAGCGCAACGTGTTTGACAGCTCCGTGGATTTCAGCGGCATTGCCTTCTTCACCCAGCCGCGAAATGCTTCGCCTATCATCTCCCGCCTGTTTGTTCGCGACGCCTCCACCGACTTCCAGTGGGCTCTGGATTACGATCCGGTCTTCCACCAGATCAATGCCAGCACAATTTTTGTCGGCCAGCGTCTCAGCCCGAAATGGTATGTTCTGGGCGGTCAGTTTTATCTGCATGTCCCCGGCGAAGTCATTCCCGCAACTGCCAACCAGGTTCTGGCCCCGGATATCTTTAACCAGTTTCGCGTGCAAGCGATCTATGGCAGTTTGAACAGCCGAGGTTTCAGTACCTCGGCCGCCGTTGCATTTGACGTCAAGAACGACTTTGTCCAGGGCGCAACCGTGCAAAGTACCTACAACTGGGATTGCTGCGGCCTGACTTTCGAGTACGCTCGCTGGGCACTCGGTCCCGTCCGCAATGAAAACGCCTACCGCTTCGCTTTCAGTCTCACCAACGTAGGGACCTTCGGCAATCTGAAAAGGCTGCAAAGAATCTATTAGTTCGCACCTTTTCCTCGCCGATCGCCGTCTACAATGAAAACGATGTCTTCCACGGAAACCGCCTCTCCCGATCCGACCGGCCTGCTGAACGCCAAAGCGCAAAAGCTGCGAGAACAGTTGCGTCCCCTCGGCCGCTTGTTGGTTGCGTATTCGGGAGGAGTGGACTCCGCTTTTCTCGCCTGGGCGGCGTACCAGGAATTGGGATCAAACATGCTGGCTGTGTTGGCTGACTCTCCCAGCCTGGCGCGTGCGCAGATGGCCGATGCCGTCGCTTTCGCCCAGGAACAGGGCATACCTCTGCGCATCATTCGCACCCAAGAAATGGACCGCCCCGAATACCGCAAGAATGACTCGTCCCGATGCTTCTTCTGCAAGGACGAACTCTTCACTGTGATGGAGGATTTCCGCTCGCAAAACGGATCCGACGTCATCGCTTATGGTGTGAATGCCGACGACCAGGGAGATTTCCGGCCTGGCCAGCAGGCGGCTCGACAGCACGGCGTCGCCGCTCCCCTGCTCGAAGCCGGATTGACCAAGCAGGACATCCGCGACCTTGCGCGTCTTGCCGGCCTGCGCATCTGGGACAAGCCTGCTTCCGCCTGCCTGTCCTCGCGAATCGAATATGGCCGCCCTGTGACCCTCGAAGCGCTGCAAGTCGTGGAGCAGGGCGAAGACGCGCTGCGGCAAATGGGCTTCCGCCAGTTCAGGGTCCGCCATCATGGCGACATCGTTCGCATCGAGATCGCCCGCGACGAAATGCCTCGCGCCCTCAGTCCTGAAATGGCAATTGAGTTCACCCGCATCTTTAAGGCGTTGGGGTTTTCCTACGTTACGCTCGACCTCGAAGGCTTTCGTTCAGGCTCGATGAATGCCGTGCTTTCAGTCGAGACGCTGCTCCAATCCAGGGGTTCAAAGTAGCCAGGCGCGAGGAATGTGACAACTTCGTTCGGGGATACGACGAATCTATGAAACCATCATCGAACGTCAAGACGCCAGCGCAATACATCGCCTCACTCCCCGCCGATCGTGCGAAGACAATCGCGACGGTACGCGCATTCGTGAACAAGCACATTCCGCGCGGCTACGATGAGTGCCTCGCCTGGGGCACGATCGGCTGGACGATCCCCCTGTCGCGATATCCAGACACTCACAACCAGCAGCCGATCTACTACGTCGGGCTCTCGTCGCAGAAGAACTACTGCTCGCTCTACCTGATGGGCGCGTTTTGGAGTGCCAGCCAGCTCGAGCAGCTGAAGACGGCGTTCAAGGCGGCGGGGAAGAAGCTCGACATGGGAGGGTGTTGCGTTCATTTCAAGTCGCCGGACGATTTGCCGCTCGAAGCGATTGGCAAGCTGATCTCGGCGACTTCGAGCGAGAAGTGGATCGAGATGTACGAACAATCGCGCTTGATGACCAAGGCGGGGCAGGCGCGGAAGGCGAAGCAAGGCGCTCCATCGGCGAGCAAGGTGGCCGCCAAGCGCGTCGCCACAAAGCGTCGGCGGTAAACTTTCCCAGCATAACTCGCCGATACCTGGCCACCACGTTTTCTATTGCTGTTGCGCCCTTGCGTTTGCGGCGTACAGCACGGACGACGGCGGTGACGCGAGGGTCTGCACGGAGGTGATCCGTGTCGCTTTGATCATAAGAAGCATTTAAGGCTCCTTAGCCGCGGAAGCGCTCCGGGATGACCGCGCATGAGATAATAATGGGGTTCAGGCTCATATTTTAAGGTGGTTTGTCCTTTGTTAATGAAACGTTTGGCTGTTCTTCTGTTGCTCGTGTCCGCCGGATGTTCCGCACAAGAGATTTCTCCCGAAGTAAAATCCCGCATCCAGCGGCAGGTTCAGGCCCAGTACGATCTTCCTTCGGAAGTGACGGTCGGTGTCGGGCCGCGCCGCCCCAGCGACTTTCCTACCTTCGATACGGTGACGGTAACGCTGAGCGCCCATGGCAAAGACCCAGAAGCTCGATTTTCTGCTCTCACAAGACGGCAAGACGCTGGCGAAGGTCACCAAGATCGACCTCACCAAAGACATCTACGCCGAGCGCATGAATAAGATCGACGTCAAGGATCGTCCGGTGCGGGGCAACCCGAACGCCAAAGTCACCGTCGTCAATTACGACGATCTGCAGTGTCCTTTCTGCTCGCGCATGCACGCCACCCTGATGCAGGACATCCTTCCCCAGTACGGCGACCGGATCAAGATCGTGTACAAGGACTTTCCTCTGTCCATGCATCCCTGGGCGCAGCATTCCGCTAACGATGCGAACTGCCTCGCGGCTGAAAATGGCAAGGCTTATTGGGAATACGCCGATTATGTTCATGCCAATCAGAGGACCATCGGTTCGGGGCAGGACCTGCAGAAGTCGCAAGCCGAACTGGATCGCGTCGCGCTCGACATGGGAAAGAAGAACGGCGCCGACATGGGGCGCCTGCAAGCCTGCGTAAAGTCCCAATCCGACAGCATTCTGAAGGCCTCGATGGCCGAAGGCGAGTCGCTGGGACTGAATGCGACTCCGACCATGTTCATCAATGGGCAGAAGCTGGAAGGCGCAGTGGACGCGGAAGATGTAAAAGCAATTTTGAACCAGCAACTGCTTGCGGCCGGAATTCAGCCGCCTGCCAAGCGCCGCTTTCTCCCGCCGCTCAACCGAAGGCCGCCAATTAGCCAGGCAAGTGTGCGGAGGGATTCGCTGGCGTGCTTTCCGTGTGAAGTGTGCCGGAACAATTGGTTCAACCCAGTTTCGTCGAGTACGAGGAGCAGGTTTGAAATCGAACCACAGGCGTGGACAGAGTGTCGCGGTCGCCTCATCCGCAGCGACGGTTTTCTTGCTGCTGTCAGTCATCGGGCTGCAACACCAAGAAGGACACCGAAGGCGTCATGGCCATGGTGAATGGCCGCAAAGTGCTTCGCACCGAGGTGGACAAGTACTACAACAACCAGACGGCCGAAGCTCCGCAAAAGCCCACCGAGGAGCAGGCAGATACCCTTCGCCTGAATATCCTGAAGGAACTGATCGATAACGAGATCCTGATGCAGCGTGCCGAGAAGCTGGGCTTGCTGGCCACCGATGACGAGGTCAATACCAAACTGGCTGAGATCAAGGCCCCATTCAGCCAGCAGGACTTCGACAAGCGCCTCGCGGCCCGCGGAATTACGCTCGCCGATTTCAAGGCCGATTTGCGCCGCTCCATCACCGTGGAGAAAGTCCTCAACAAGGAAGTCACGTCGAAAATCAATATTACCGACGAGGACATCACCGCCTACTATAACCAGCACAAGGCGGAGTTTAACCTCATCGAGCCGCAGTACCACCTGGCGCAGATCCTGGTCACTACCCAGCCCAATCCGCAGGCCCGCAACGTCGCCAACAAGGCGCAGAACGAAGCCGAAGCCAAAAAGAAGATCCAGATGATCGAGAACCGCCTCGACAGCGGAGAAGACTTCGCTTCCGTCGCCATGAATTTCTCCGAGCAGCCGGAAACTTCGCAGAATGGCGGCGATCTTGGTTTCGTGCCCGAGTCTTCGCTGAAGTCCGACAAGACCGCCTTTGATGCGATCAACAAGCTCAAGCCGGGACAATACTCAACTGTGCTACTGGTGGGCGATCCCAACAGCCACCAGATCTTCGGATTTCGCGTGGTTCGCTTGATCAGCAAGGAATCCGCCGGGCCAGCGCGAGTTGCAGGACCCTCGCGTGCAGCAGGCAATTCGCGAACAGCTTCGCGATCGCCGCGAACAGCTGCTCAAGGCGGCCTACTACGAGGTCATTCGCGACGAGGCCAAGGTGGAGAACTTCTTCGCCGAAGGCATCCTGAAAAAGTCCGGCACTACGAAGTAGCTGCCGCAAGCCCTATTGCAGTCTTCTTCAGCGCCTGGTCCAGATCTGCGATGAGGTCGTCGCGATTTTCCAGGCCAATGTGCAAGCGCACCAGGCGATACCCATAGTCGGGACGGCCCTTAAATCCGGAGAAATCGTAGGCGGCTGCCAGGCTCGCCACGCCGCCCCAGCTGTAGCCGATCTCAAACAGCTCAAGGGCATTCACGAAGTCCAGTACTTGTTGCTTGGTCACGCCTGACTTAAACACAATCGAAAACAGGCCTGACGAGCCCAGAAAGTCGCGTTTCCAGAACTCATGCCCAGGACACGACTCCAACGCGGGATGCAGTACCAGTTCGACCTCTGGCCTTTGGCTGAGCCACTGGGCGATGTGCAGGGCCGAACTCTCGATTGCCTTCAGCCGCACCGCCATGGTCTTCATACCGCGCAAGGCGAGGCTGCAATCATCGGGTGAGGCGGCCGTTCCCAGCACCTGCTGATGCGCGCCCAGTGTCTTCCATGCGGCTTCGTCTTTCACCGTGATGGCTCCCAGTAACAGGTCGCTGTGGCCGCCAATATATTTCGTCACGGCCTGCATGGTGATGTCCACGCCGTGCGCCAGCGCATCGAACAGCACGCCCGCCGCCCAGGTGTTATCCATGACCACCAACGCGCCATGGGCATGCGCAACTTCGGCAATCGCCGGAACGTCCTGCACCTCCATGGTGATCGAGCCGGGGCTCTCGCACCAGACCATGCGAGTATTCGGCTGGAAGAGCGTTTCGATGTCGTTGCCGATGGTGGGCGGATAGAAAGTGGTTTCGACTCCAAAGCGGCGCAACACGAACGTCGTGAGCTTTCGGTTTGGCCCATACACGCTTTCCGGCAGCAGGATGTGGTCGCCGGATTTCAGGAAAGCGAGGTTGATGGTCGAGATGGCGCACTGGCCTCCCGGCGTGATCAGAGTTCGATAGCCGCCTTCGAGCTCGCAGATTCTCCCTGCGAGTTCCAGCGTGGTGGGCGTTCCGTACAGGCCGTAGGTGTAGCCGACTTCGTATTGGTTCCAGTCGTCAGTGACGTTGCCGGCATCCGAGAAAAGTGTCGTTGACCCGCGATATACCGGCGTCGCCAGCGAGCGGTAACCCTCGGGCACGCGAACGTCCGAGTGGATAAGCTTCGTCGTCCAGTCCTTCTTCATGCGAGCATTATAGGAGGCTGATGGGCGCACCCCCCTCCCCCCTCCCCCCAATCTTTGTTTTCATCAAGATAGGCGGCATTTGCGGGGCAAAATATCGGAAACAAAGGAGTTGTACATAGAATATTGGGATATAAGGAGTTGCGTGGGATTCTTGCAGGCCGGGGGACCGTCGGCTGGGTGACGGAAATGGTCAGGAGCGACCATAGAGCCTCCTAAAATCGGCTAGTGATGCAGGCCGCCGGTGTACGACCAGAGGCGAAATACAACAGTAATGGCGCGTGCACGATGCGCCCACGCTGACAGAGTGGCAGAGGCGTGTAAAGCTGTCAACTTACGAAAGTACCCAAAGCGGCGAACTTTCGTAACTGCCATCAAGAGTCCGCTCACCACGGAGGCACGGAGGACACGGAAAACGTGGGCAAAAGTCAAAAGCAAAAACAGCCGCGGATTTGCACGGATCGGCAGGGATGCGGCTTAGGCAAAAGAAAGCCGGCAGCATGATTCACCGCGAAGAACGCGGCGGATCGAGGACGTAGGACGACCCTCAATTCGTTTTCATTTCGCTTCCGCCAGCCGGGCAAAGAATGCGCCATCATCCCCTGCATTCATATCGACCCAATCTTCGTCTGTCATCCCGCTGCGCCAGCGCAGGAACGGCACAGCGTCCGGGCCTACTGGGTGACGCAGTTGCCAAGTGCCGGTCTCGGCGATTTCCAATATCTTACTGGCCACCAGCGACGGAGAGACCGGATCTTTCCGGGCATCGGAATAGAGATGAACGAAACGTGCGCTTTGCCTGTAGTGCGATTCCGTCGATGTTTCTTCAATGCGATGTGCCATTCCTGTGTCGACAATACCCGGCTCAACGATTGCCACGCGAACATTGAATGTCTTCATTTCACCGGCTAACCCTTCGCTCAGCGCTTCCAGCGCCCACTTTGAAGCTCCGTAAGCGATCAACGGCGGGACGACGATACGCCCGCCCACAGAACTTACGTTGATGATGCATCCACTCCGGCGTTGGCGCATTTGCGGGAGCAAAGCCTGAATGCAGCGAAGCGCTCCGAAGTAGTTGGTCTCCATGGTCGCCCGGAACCTGGATAGCGGAAGCTCTTCGACGGAACCCACGGCTTCGATCCCCGCATTGTTGACCAGCACATCGATCGGTCCGTGGTTCTTGAACATTGCCGCTATCGCTTCGCTAACCGATTCGTCGGAGTCCACATCCATTGCAGAAACTAGGATCGGCAGATTTTCGCGCGTAGCTATCTCTGACAGGGTGGAAGGCTGCGACGGGTTGCGCATGGTGGCGTGAACCTGGTGGCCAGCTCGGCCAAAAGCCAGCGCTGTTTCCAAACCAATTCCTCTGCTGGCTCCAGTAATCAGAACCGATGCCATTTTCCCTCCTGGACATTCGACAGTCTGCGTTGACTAAGCCTACACGAGCCGGGGTTGCCTCCAGTTCGCGTCCCGAGGAGGCGGGATAACTGCAGGAGGGGACAAATTCGCAAACCCCTGAACGGCTTGTCGGTGCCGATTCATGCGCTTTCATTAGTGTCGAATAGATCACACTACTTCGACAAATTCGTGACAATTCGCCACCAGCCGCATGGTGAACTCATTGAAGATACCAACGGCGCCTGGGCCGAGTCGTGTCGAACTCGGCCTTCATGGGCGCGCCACTCCTAGGCGGAATGGCCTGCAATTAACGGCCGTCGACGAAACCAGCTAGGGAGAACAATATGAACAACCTCAAGGACGAATTGAGTGGGAACGCTCGATTGGTTTGTATTTTGGTTTGCATGGCAGTTACGTTGATAGCGCCGATGTCCGCACAGACCGGCGCGTGGACTTCACCCGTAGTGCTCAGTACGGGCGGTCAGGGCTGGGAGGCAGCCGCAGCCATAGATGGGGCCAACAACTCGGTGGCTCTCTGGGATGAGCGCACAACGCAAGACCAGCTCTGGTCACGTTCGAAACCGAGCGCCGGCAATTGGGGGGCCGTAACCAGGGTCTCCCCGGCACTGCAGACAACCTCTGTTTTTCCGGCCGTGCGGATCAGCAGCGCAGGATTCGCGACAGCAGTATGGAGCGATCAAAACGGCGTGTGGACAGCCGATCGCCCGCCCGCGTCGAACTGGAATTCCCCTCAGCTTCTGATCCCCGGCGCGTCAAATCCGATTTTTGTAATGAATTCGCTAGGCGATGCCGCGATAGCCTGGACTGTGGGCGGTGGTCCGAGGAGCACCAGCGGCTCGGTGATGGCCGTACGGCGGCCTGCCGGGTCAGCCTGGACGGCGCAACAGACAGTAACCAGCGGCGTGCATCTTTCCGCCGATCATGCCGGAATCGGCAAGAATGGCGCGGTGATTGTGACTTGGGAAACCTACAATGCAGTTTGCACAGATATGGTTGCGCGCTAAGCAACTACGTTCTGCATGCCTCCCGGCAGAATGCGGGTACCAGCTCCTGGGTGGACTCGGGCCCGCTGTTGGGGCCCGATCGCGCTGCGCATGCCGCGCGAGTGGCGCTGGATTCCGCCGGGGAAGCAATACTGGTGGCGTTCAGTAGCTTCCGGCGTATACATCTCCAGCCAACGCAGGGCAGCTCCGGTGGCGCCTGGAGCCCGTTCAAAACCGTCGTAAATCCCCCGGGTTCGACGATTGTCAGCGATCTGGCGAGCGACGATGCGGGGCAGGTAACGCTGGTCTACGAGCTCATCAGTTACCCCACGTCGCAGGCGCTTGCGGTCAGCGGAACCATTAGCAACAACACATGGTCGTCGCCTGTGGTTCTGTCGGGCAGTGACACGAGTGTCGGCCAGGTGTATTTCGCTCTCGCTCCGAGTGGCACGGCGCTGGCGGTTTGGTTGTCGAGCAGCGGGACTCCGGTGATCCACGCCGTCATCAGAAACACCGCTCTGGGGGCTTGGGGCAGTCCGGTCACTGTCTCTGGACCGGGCAGCTACATAGGGCCGGAAGCCGCCGCAGTGGACTCCGCGGGAAATGCGATCGTGATTTATTCCGGCTACGACACCGCCAGTGTGCACACGGAGTACGCCACGAATTATCTGCCTTAGGAGCGAGCCGGGACGGGACGGCGCGCTGCTGCGATGCGAGCGCACCGTCCCGGGGCGGCGAACTCTCCATGTTTCCGCGGGCCGATGGCATCCTGTTGAGCGGCACCGATGACGAAAATGTGTGGGCACCGGAACCGGACGTGGCGGCGAAACAGCAGCTCGTAGCCGAACAACCGCGCGTTTTCGCGCAGATCCGACGGGCATAACTCAACGAACCTAGGCAATCACCGCCAGCGTATCTCCGGGATTCGCGGTCGATCCTTCCGAAGTAAGGATCTTCTGCGCGTTGCCGTCTTTGGGTGACTTCATTTCATTCCACATCTTTATCGCTTCCATGACGATGAGGCCCTGCCCGGCCTTGACCTCATCACCGACCGCAATCATGATGCGCACAGTCTCATTGCCGGGACCGGAGAAACCAGGGTGTTCAATGCGAATGCCCCAGGCCCACGAACAGGCCTCCATTTTTCGAGATTTTCAGTGATACTAGGGATGTAGCTCTTTTTGAGAACATCTATGACATCAGGCATTCACGTAGTTCCTTCTCCCTCCCAGCAACTAGCTTCGGCGTACGATCCGCTGCTCGATGACATCGGATACATGACCTGCATGACCCTGGTGTTGCTCGGCAATTACGCG
Organism: uncultured Acidobacteriaceae bacterium; assembly: GCA_963696575.1. Taxonomy (GTDB): domain Bacteria; phylum Acidobacteriota; class Terriglobia; order Terriglobales; family Acidobacteriaceae; genus DASRAA01. The sequence continues at coordinate 158,410 of CAVOKT010000009.1, read as the reverse complement.
CAGACCGGGCATCTCGGCGGACCGCTCGCCTACACACCGTACAACGTGGCGGTGCATTTGATCGGTCCTGAAAACGGCGGACTCCGTTACGATTACCGCCGGCCGAAGCATCCTTACTCCGACAAGTTCATGCTCGCGGCCGGCCACTCGATCCCGACATGCTATGCGTTGTGGATGATCATGGGCCAAGCGCTGTATCGCAAGTACCAGCAGACCGGCGATCCGCGTTATCACGTCGATCCGCAGGTTGCGATGCTGCCGGTCGACGCCTTGGGATTCCGGCGTGGCGCGGGCGCGCTGAAGACACTACTACAAGAAACAGGTTTGGAAGACAATCCGCTGTTCGCGCAAGCGAAGGGCCGTGGTATTCGTGCGCTCGCGGGACATGCCGAGAGCACTGACGTCACCAACGACGTGAACGGCGGACCCTCGGGCATCGGCATCGCGACGGCCGCAGGCAAAGCGGCGTTCTGGGATGTGGTGGGAGCTCCAGCCTCGCCGAAAATAATTGCGCTGGAAGGCGAATTCGCGCTTACCGAAGGTCACGCACAGGAGTTGAAGACGCAGGCGCTTGCGCTGCAAGTGGGAAAGCGATTGCGGGTGATGGTTTCCGACAACAACGCGGGCATTGACGATTGCCTGATTGGCGGCAAGATTGGCGGTGTGATCGCCACGTGTTATGACGGCTACGACCTGGTGAATCAATGGACGTCGTATGGATGGAATGTCTTTACGCTCTCGAACGGCAACGATTACTGCGAAGTTACCGCGGCGCTGAAAGCAATAGACGAAGTGGACCCACATGACCGTCGCCCAATCGTCGCCATTGGCAAAACGATCAAGGGCTACTGGCCGACGGCCGTCGATGGAAAGATCCCCGGCTTTGACGGAGATCAATTAGTGAGTTTCCCAAGTCATCCTTATGCCCTGAAGATGAACTCTGAGTATTTTGTCGCGCTGGCGCAGACGTTCGAGAAGCAGTACGGCGTGGAATTCGAGGGAATTCGTAAGGGCGCGGTCAGCAATAATCGCGAGCGATTGATCCAATTCAAGACGAACATCGACGTGGTGATGTCGCTGCTCGACCGTGACGGATTGGGCGATCGCCTCGCTGATCGCCTGGTTGAAATCGGCGACACGGTGCGGGACGACGTGAAGTTGCGCATCTCAGCAACGAGCGATCCGTTCCTCGACGATCGCCTGCGCGTCGCGACGCTACCGGAAGAGCCACAGAAGGTCTCCATTCGCAATGCGATGTCCGGTGCGGAGAAGCAAGTCAGCATCGCGCTATTCAAGAAACCCGGCGAAGTAGCCGGAGCGCGGCGGGCGATTTCCGAAATTATCAAGTGGATGAATTACGTGACTGAAGGACGTTTCTTCACGGTGGCCGCCGACCTTTCAGAATCGATCAATGTGGAGCACGGCAGTTTGTGGGGGCATTACAGTCCCACGGACAATCCGCTGGGCACGCGCTTGAAAGCGCCCATTCAAGAAGCGGGTAATGTTTCCACCGCCATCGGGCTGGTGAGTCAAAGCGCTTCCGTCGATCCCAAGAAGTTCGCGGGCGTGTGGGCTTTAAGCGGCACGTACGGGGCGTTCACGCCGCTGATGTACACTCCGGCGCGGGTGTGGAGTCAACAAAATCAGGACAGCAAGTTCCGCGTCGGCGTGCTGCACATTCTCGCCGCGCACTCCGGTCCTGAAACCGCGGCTGACGCGCGCACACACTTCGGCATCTTCGCGCCGCAAGTGTGGAAGCTGTTCCCGCGCGGCCAAGTGATCAATTTGAGTTTTTGGGATTACAACGATGTCGCGCCTGGCTATTTCGCGGCTGCGGAAATCGCGGCGCGCGATCCACACGTGGGCATTATCACACTGGAAGTGGCGCGTCCTGACTTCGCGGTTGCCGACCGCAACCAGTTCGCGGACTCCGATCTGCGCGCTGCGGCAAAAGGCCTGTACGTGATCCGAGATTTCGCGCCGGACAAGCCACGCCACGGTTACGTGATCGCGCAGGGATCGAGTTCCACCGCGAATCTGGTGAAAGTGCTGCCGAAACTCGAAGCGGCCGGTGTGAACGTGAAGGTAATCGCGATGATCAGCGAGGAGTTGTTCGATCGCCAGCCGCAAGCCTATCGCGATTCCGTGCTGCCGCCCGAGGCCCGCTACGATTTGATGGTGGTATCGACGGGCACGCGGCGCATGTGGCCGCTGCGCAACCTCGGTCCGTTGACGGATGAGTATTCACTCACCTCTGACTTCGACAATTGCTGGAGAAGCGGAGGCCTCGAAGCCGAAGTGATCGCAGAAGCGCATCTGGATCCCGATTCGATTTTCGCAGGCGTGGAGCGATTCGCAAACGAACGCGAGCGCCGCATCGGCGATCAACGCAAAATGATCGGTTAGTCGAGTGGGTCTGTACTCACCGTAAGTGTGCACCTGCCGTCTACTCAATCACCGCCAGCGTATCCCCGGGATTCACTGTCGATCCTTCCGAAGTCAGGATCTTCTGCACCTTGCCGTCTTTGGGCGACTTCATTTCGTTCTGCATCTTCATGGCTTCCATGACGATGATGCCCTGGCCGGCCTTGACCTCGTCGCCGACGGCGACCAGGATGCGCACAATCTTGCCCGGCATGGGAGCGGTGATCTTCTGCGGGCCGGCCTCGACTGCCGCCGGCGGCGCGGCGGGTGCGCAGCGAGCGCGGGTCCTGCACGTCGACGGCGTAGCGGGCGCTGCCGATCACCAGGTGAAACTCGCCCTGCAACGAGCGCTCGCGCTTGATCTCGAAGGCATCTCCGCCCACCAGCACCGAAAGAATGTCGCGCGCGGTTAACGCGGCATCGACCTCGATCATCTCGTCGTCCACCTTGCACAGCCAGGTCGTCTCGCCCTTGGTCAGTTCGAGGCGATGGGTTTTGCCGTCAACGATTACGTCGTAGGTCATAAGCAGTTGTCGGTGATCAGTTGTCCGTTCTCAGTTCGCAATTTCTCCGTCTCAGTCATCGCGCGCCGATGCCTTCTTCGCGCGCGGTGCGACGCCAGTTACTGGGCTCAGCGGCAGCATGGCCGTTGGCAGGAGCCGGCAAACCGTCTGCGCCGGGAAGGTCGCCTTCGGGTCCATGGTCGCGAAGATTCCGGCCGCGACCGCCGCAATCAGCGGGCGCCGCGGATCGGTTTCGACGGCTGGATTCGCCAGCAAGCGCTCCAGGAAACCCGGTGTCGATGTTGCCCGCGCGGAAGTCCGGGTCTTTCAGGATGCGCCGGAATAGCGAAATGTTGGTCTTGATCCCGCCGACAAAATACTCGTGCAGCGCTCGCAGCAAGCGGTTGATGGCCTCGTCACGGGTCTCGGCGTAGCCCACCAGCTTGGCCAGCAGAGGATCGTATTCGATGGGCACGGTCCAGCCTTCGTACATGCCGCTGTCGCGCCGGATGCCCGGCCCAGACGGCGAAATCAGCCGCGTGATCTGTCCGGGCGAAGGGAAGAACTTGTTGTCCGGATCTTCGGCGTAAACGCGGCACTCGATGGCGTGGCCGCGCAGATTGATGTCCTCCTGACGGAACGGAAGCTTCTCGCCCGCAGCCACGCGAAACTGCAGGTGCACCAGGTCGATGCCAGTTACGAATTCCGTAACCGGGTGTTCGACCTGCAAGCGGGTGTTCATCTCGAGAAAATAGAAGTTGCGGTCCTGGTCAACCAGGAACTCGACTGTGCCGGCGTTCTGATAGTTGGCGGCCTTGGCCACGCGCACGGCGATCTCGCCCATGCGGCGGCGCATGTCTTCATCGACGATCGGAGAAGGCGACTCTTCCAGCACCTTCTGATGGCGGCGCTGCACCGAGCACTCGCGCTCGCCGAGATAGACCACGTTGCCGTGCTCATCACCGAAGATCTGCATCTCCACGTGTCGCGGATTGATGATGGCCTTCTCGATGTACACCTCGTTGTCGCCGAAGGAGCGTTCCGCCTCGCTGCGCGCGCTCTCGAAGGCGGAGCGCAGGCTCGGCCTGCGATTGCACCAGGCGCATGCCCTTGCCGCCGCCGCCGGCCGCTGCCTTCAGCATGATGGGATAGCCCACCTGCGCGGCCATCCGCTCGGTGGCCTCGTACTCCATGCCCTTTTCGGAGCCGGGAACGAACGGCACGCCCGCCTTCTTCATGTGCTGGCGCGCGCTTGTCTTCGAGCCCATCATCTCCATCGATTCGGGCGTCGGGCCGATGAACTTGATGCCCGCATCGCGGCAGGCATTGGCAAAGCGCGCGTTCTCCGACAGGAATCCGTAGCCGGGATGGATTGCCTCTGCGCCGCTGCGCCGCGCGACATCGAGAATCTTGTCGAAGTTGAGGTACGACTCGCTGGCCGTTGCCGGACCGATGTGATACGCGTGATCGGCTTTGCGGACGTGCAGGGCTTTGCGGTCCACGTCGGAAAACACGGCGACCGACTCGATCCCCATCTCGCGGCAGGCGCGAATAATGCGGACCGCAATTTCGCCGCGGTTGGCAATGAGAATTCGCTTGAACATGAGAGCGCCTTCGGCGCGATTGCGAAAGTTGCGCAATGCCGAACCACTGCGTTACAGCCCTCGCGCCAAAGCAAGCATTGTAATGCATGGTTTGCGATCAGCCGGTGACGCTGTCACAAACGGCGGTGACGAAACCGCTGCCCTATCCTCGGCGCGCAAGTACGGCCCCAAACAAGAACCGCGCGGACTGGAAGTCCGCGCGGTATCCAAAAAGAAACGCTCTATTGGCGGCTAAAGCCGTGTCCTGATATGAAACCGCACCGCAATAGTTTTCAGCAGCCTCTAATGCCGCGTCCGTTCAAAACATGCCACTCGGCTCACCGATTACTTGGTCGGATTTTCCGTGGTCACGATACCTGTAGGTCCGGCTTTCTCAGCCTTCGCCTTCTTCGTGGCCATGGTCTTGTCAACCCAGTCGTCCGCAGACTTCAGATCGGCCTTGCGCGCGTCCGGATTGTCGCATTCCAAGTCAGCGCGTTCGCGGTACATCAGGTTCAGGTAGGCCATTGCGTCGTCGTAGTCCGGCCTCAGCTCAATCGACTTCTGCAGCTTCGCGATACCGTCCTCAACCACCGGCTGGTTTAGTTCCTTAACCGCCTTCAGCAAATCGGCACAGGTCTTTTTGTCCTTGATGTCGTCCGTCGGCTTCAGCCCCAATTTGGCGCGAGCTTCCAGACGAGGCTGATAGGCTTGCGTCCAGTCGATCACCGCGATGGAGTAATAGACCTCGGGATCGTTGGGGTCGAGGTCGGCGACTTTCTGGTAATACTGCTTCGCCAGGTCCATCTTCTTCATGTTGAAGTAGAGCGAAGCGATGCCCTTCAAACTGTGAATCTGCTGCTCTTTGGGTGGATTGGTGTCCAATACCTTCTTGAACTCGTCGATGGCCTGCTCCGCAAACTGGTTATTCTCGGGCGAATCGGCGCCGGGGATATATTGCTGGGCATACGCGGTTGCCAGGTAAAGACGCGCGTTCGTCAGGCTTGGGTCGAGTTGTACCGCATTCTTGAAATGTTCGATGGCTTCTTCGTATCGTGCGTTTTTATAGGACTGAACGCCCTTATTGAGCTGGTCGCGTGCTTTCAATTTCTCGCAGCCTACAGCCGAAAGCAACGCGAGCAGTACAGCTAGGATGGTCAGTACCCGTCCGCTTTTGTTCATGTCTGGTGTCACTCTCCGTTGCGCTTTTTCGGGTTTCCACGGCTTGGCGGGACACCGCTCTCGCGATGCCCCGCCTTCCCTGAAGGAGGAGTGCTTCCCGAATCACGTTCTTGTTGCAATACCCACTACTGGCCGGCTTCGATCTTGGCTGTAATTAACCCGACCTTGTCGACACCTGCTGAATGCGAAATGTCGATGACTTGCGCTACCTCGTTGAACGTCAGGTCTGGATCAGCCTTGACGAACATTACCTTCTCGGCGCGGGTCTTGAAGATGTCGTTAAGGCGGCCTTCAAGGTTGTCCCACGTCACATCGTCCTGGTTGATCTTGAGCGCTGCCTTGTCACCACTGCCCTTCAGAAGCTGCACGACCACAGTTCGATCGCTGGGATCCTGCTGTTTCTGGGGGTCTTTCGGCGGCTGGGGAACCAGCGCGTCCAGACCTTTCGGGGTCAGTGGCGTGATCACCATGAAGATGATGAGCAGCACCAGCAAGACGTCAATGAGCGGCGTTACGTTGATGTCAGCTGAGGGGCCGCCCTTCCCTCCCATTACCATTCCCATAAGTGACTCCCGTTACTTCGTAGGTGCGGGCGGTGGTGTTGTCGCCGCCGCTCCCGTCTTCTTCTGTTCCGTCAGCAAGCCCACGTCGTCCACTCCCGCCGAGCGCACGTTGTCGACGACGTCGACCACGTTGCCATAGCGGGCGCGGGCATCAGACTTAATGAAGACACGCTTGTCCACTTTGTTGGACAGGCGGTCTTTCACTTTCTGTGTGAGCTGGTCCGGTTCCACCCGGTCTGAGCCGAAGTAGATTTTGCCATCGCGCATGATCGAGATAAGCAAAGCATCTTCCTTGTCGGCATCCGGCATCGGGGTCGGGCTGTTCACCTTGGCCATGTCGACGCTGACGCCCTTCTGCAGCATCGGCGTGATGACCATGAAGATGATCAGCAGCACCAGCATCACGTCCACCATGGGCGTGACGTTGATGTTGGAGTTTACTTTTCCACCTTCGTCGCGTTTTACGATCGCCATGAGTTCTACCTCCCGTTCAACCTGAATGCGGCGGTGTACGGCTACGCCGGACTCCGGTTACCGGCGGACGGCTCCACGACGCTTCAGGAAGTAGTCAATCAGCTCGCTCGAACTGTTGTCCATTTCCACGTCAAAAGCCTCCACCTTGTTGGAGAAATAGTTGAACATCATGACGGCCGGAATCGCCACGAACAGTCCGATAGCGGTGGTCACCAGGGCTTCTGAAATACCGCCGGCGACCGCGCCCAGACCAGTGGCCTTCTGGGTCGAAATTTCTTTAAACGCGTTCAGAATGCCGACGACCGTGCCCAGCAACCCGATGAAAGGTGCTGTCGAACCGATGGTCGCCAATCCGCCAAGTCCGCGTTTGAGTTCGGCGTGGGTGATGGCTTCGGCGCGCTCCAGGGCGCGTTTGGAAGCTTCAATCTGCTCGCCCGGAATATCGCTGGATTCGCCGTGCGCGCGGAATTCCTGCAAGCCGGCCGTGACAACCTTTGCCAGGTGGCTCTTCTTATTGCGCTCGGCAATCTTGATGGCTTCGTCGATCTTGCCTTCGCGCAACGCGCCGGCTACGGCGGGAGCGAAAGCACGCGACTGTTTGCGGGCGGCGCTGAACGCCATAGCACGATCGATCATCACGCCGATGGACCAGCCTGACATGATGAACAGAATCAGCACGACGATCTTTGCCAGGATTCCCATCTGTTTCCAGAGGGAGACCGGGTCCCAACCCACCGCGGCTTCCTGGAACATCCAGACGGCCGCCGTCGGTACGTGACTGAGAGCATGAGTTGCAACATTTGCTAGAAGCATGAGTCGAATTTTCCTCCTCAGGAACTTTCGTTACAGCAGAACGTATTTCGTTACTGCGGGTGATCAGAATATGCGACCAGTTCTGCACCGGCCGGTTAAACTTGCCTTCGCGCCAGAACCTATCCGCCTGCCAGGGTGAAGTTCACGTTGATCGTGGTTTCCACCTCGACGGGCTCGCCGTTCAGGAAGTACGGCTTATACTTCCACTGCTTCACAGCATCGATCGCCGCCGGGGCCAGCATGGGATGTCCGCTGACCAAGTGCAGGTTCTCGATGGAGCCGTCCTTGCTGATTACGGCCTGCAGGACGACTACCCCCTGAATGCGCGCCGAACGGGCAAGCGCGGGGTACACCGGCCTTACCTGCCGGATCAACAAGCCCTGAGAAACGCCCTGCGACACGCGCACGCGCTGCGGAGTCGCTGCCTTCGGCACCACTGTCGGGGTGTTGCCGATAATGCCTCCCAACACGCCGCCCATCGCGCCACCCGGAACTCCGCCCGGAACTCCGCCTACGACACCTGCGACACCTGTCGACGGCGGGGGCGCCTCGTCTTCCTTAATCATGGCGACTTTTTTCGGGATCTTCGTCGGCGTACGCAACTGCCCGTTGTCCAGATCGCTCTGCATTTTCTTTACGATCTTGATTTCGGGAACTGCTGCCGGCGGTGGAGGTGGCGGTGGAGGCGGAGGCGGTGCAACCAGGAACGTCATCAGTTGCTGTTTGGGTAGCGCCTCGGTGAATACAAGTGGTAGCAATACCAGTATGCCAATGAGAACGATCTGGAGGCCGAACGAAATGGCGGTTGTCGCGCCTTGTTTCGTCTTAATCTTGCCTCCCGATTCCATGAGGCTGTCTTCAAACATAGCCCTATCTCCGTCGAACGCTTTTATTACTTAGACACCACCCAACGATTTTTTGCTCCCAATTTCTGAATCCTGCATCGTGCCTTCGCCGGTCAGTACCCTGATCCGTAGCACACAAGACGCGTCCGACCGCCGAAGGAGTTGAATATACACCTCAGAAGCCGCTTTGTGCTGCCTAGAAAATCGATTATGCTTTGGCCTTCATTTTTTCCCGGGCGGCACTGGCCGCCGGCAGACTGGCCCGGCCAGTCTTCTTGCTCCGCCACTCCTGGTAGGCCACCAGCATCGGAGCCGCCACCGCGATCGACGAGTACGTTCCGATCAGGATCCCGATAACCAGCGCCAAGGAGAAGCCCCGCAGCACTTCACCCCCGAACACATACAACGAGAGCACGGTAAGGAATGTCAAGCCTGAAGTAAGAATCGTCCGGCTCAGGGTCTGGTTGATGCTCTTATTGACCACGTCGGCGAGGTTCTCGCGGCGCAGCAACTTGATGTTTTCCCGGATGCGGTCGTACACAACGATGGTGTCGTTCATCGAGTAACCGATCAAGGTCAGAATGGCCGCAATCACTGTAAGGGAGATGTCCTTATTCAGCAGCGAGAAGAACCCAACCGTGATGATGGTGTCGTGAAAACACGCTACAACCGCGCCGATGCCATAGATCAGCTCGAAACGGAACCACAGGTACACCAGCATTCCGCCCAGCGAATAAAGCGTCGCAAACAGCGCCTGCTTGCGGAGCTGGCCGCCTACTTGCGGGCCGACAATTTCCACGTTGCGTACCGCGAAGTCCGACGTGTAGAAGTCCTGTTCCAGGGATGCGAGCACTTCCGGTGGGACCGCGCCCTTCAGTTCGTCCACTGAGGTCAGCACGCCCCCGTGCTCCTTGTTGCGGAAGTCGTCGATCCGCTGCGCAATGGTCAGATACTTGGCCGCGGCGTCGATTCCCCCCAGATGCAAGGGGTCCTTCGACAGCAAATACTGCTGCAGGCTCGATGGGCCGGTATTGTTCAGGTCCTGCTTGCCCGCCTGCGTCTGCTCCGTCGACTCCAGGGCATGGATGATGGTGTTCTTGCCCTGGTCGAGCGCTGCCTCGCTGGTCTCCCGCTCTTCCAACGCCACCAGCACTTCGTTGGCGGCGGCCGCGCCGAAGCTCTGGATCTTGGGGTCTTTCAATCCTGCGCGATCCATGGCCGCGCGGATCTGTTTCAAGTCCGGCGTCTGCGCAAACTTCACGTACACCAGCGTGCCGCCCTTGAAGTCCACGCCAAAGGGAATGCCGTGCCAGAAGAAAATCGAGGACAACCCGGCAATGCTGAAGATCAGCGAGAAGGCAAGGAAGTACCACTTCTTGCCCAGGAAATCGATGTTGGTATTACGAAATAACTCCACCTATTGCCCCTTGCGAAACCCCGCTCTCGTCTGGCTTCCGGCGAAAGTTATTCACCACGGAGGCACGAAGGACACGGAGGTTTACAAAATTCTTCTTACAATTCCATTGCGCAAAGCTGGAACATTGAAGTTAATCAACAGTCCAACATGCGCGCCACTTAGCCTTAAGTACGTGATCAATTGTGCCTCGTGCACCGGCTGAAAGCGCTCAATCGACTTCAGTTCCACTACCACCCTGTTGTCTACCAGCAGGTCAATCCGATAGCCACAATCCAGTCGGACGCCCTTATATTCGACAGGAATTTCTACCTGCGACTGGAAAGGGATCCCTCTTAGCGTCAGCTCACGACACATGCTGATTTGATAAGCCGACTCCAGCAAGCCAGGCCCGAGTTCCCGGTGCACCGACATGGCCGCGCCGATGACTTCACCGGTCAGATCTTCCTCGACAAGGCCGATCGCCCCTGTCTTCTGATCCTCGCCAATCATCGTTTGCATCGCCAACGTATCTCCGACTGAGGCACACCGCCGAGTTGAATCCGATCTTCAGACCTATTTCTCTCTTCTCCGTGTTCTCCGTGCCTCCGTGGTGAACACGTCTTGCACTAAATACTCAAAGCCTCGCCACGCTGGTGGCGATTGAGGATGGCGTCAAAAATCACGCGCGATACAAAGACTGAAGTGAACAGGTTGGCCGCCAGACCAAAGCTCAGGGTCACGGCAAATCCGCGCACCGGACCGGTTCCGAACAGGAACAGGATGATGGCGGACACAATCGTCGTGACGTGGGTATCAACGATCGTGACCCAGGCATGAGCAAACCCTTGCTCCACCGCGGAAGGCGGCGTCTTGCCATGCCGCAACTCTTCCCGGATGCGCTCAAAAATCAGCACGTTCGAGTCCACGCCCATACCGATGGTCAGGATCACTCCCGCGATTCCCGGCAGCGTCAGCGTCGCGCCGCTGAAACCGAGAAACCCAAGCAGGATAATCAGGTTCAGCATCAAGCCAAGGTCCGCGTTAATGCCCGCTAACCGGTAATAGAACAGCATGAAGACCATGACGGCGATCATGCCGATCAGTGCGGCCCGCACGCCCGCGCGAATCGAGTCGGCGCCCAAGCGACGGGCCAACCGTCCGCTCTTCCAGGTACTTAATGCCTGCTGGTAGCGCGCCCGAACGAAGTGTCAACGACAGGTCCTGCGTCGCCTGCTCGGTGAACGAGCCCGTAATGCGGCCCTCGTCGTGAATCTGTTCCTGGATGGTGGCCACTTCCATCACCTTGTTGTCCAGCACCACCGCCAGTCGCTCGCCGACATGCGCGCCGGTAAACGCGGCAAACCGCCGTCCGCCTTCGCCGGTCAGAGTGAACTTCACGTCCGGCCGTCCGTTTTCATCACGGCCCGCGTCCGCGGTGCGCAAATCGCCGCCACTTACCGCTGACGCCCGGCTGATCACCCAGTAGGCATCAGTATTTTCCTGTCCACTCACGCCGATATTGCGGCCCTTCATCAAAAGCGCGTTGGCCGGAAGCACGCCGCCATTGGCTTGCATCGCTTCCTGCTCGCTGCCGTAAGGCCCGCCCAGCGCCTGCCGGATTTCCAGCATTGCCGTGGACTGCATGATTTCTTTCACGCGTGCCGGATCGTCAACGCCCGGCAACTGCACCAGGATCTGGTAATCACCCAGTCCGTGCTCCTGGATCACCGGCTCGCTGACGCCGAGCTGGTCGATGCGGTTGCGGATGGTCTCAATCGCCTGCTGTACCGCTTTGGTCTTGGTTTCCTTCGCGATACTGGGCTTCATCGTCAGGGTGTAGGTGTTATCCGGTCCAGACGCGAGATCGTAGTCCGGCAGCCGGTCCGCTACCAGGCTGCGGAAATCGCTGATCGATTCAGGCGGTACGCCCTTGATCACAATCAGCTCGGGGTTCTGCTGCGGATTCGGCTTGGCAATCTCGGCGTAGTTGATGTTCTTCGCCTTCAGATCGTCCTTTAGACGCTCGATGGCGCGGTCTGAGTCAGCATTGATGGCATCGTTCACCTGCACCTGCAAAATGAGGTGCGTGCCGCCCTTGAGATCGAGTCCCAAGTGGATGCGTTGCTGCATTCCAGCCAGCAAGCCGGAAGGCGTGAGATTCGGTGGAATGCCAAAGATGCCGAACAGGAAAAAGATCAGCACCGCGAAGATGACGATTATTTTTATCGTGAGGTTCTTCTTCATGAGAGACTGCAATCCCTGATTAGGACTTGCTTTCCTCCTGCGTGGTGAGGGTGACGATGGAGGAACGCGCTATTTCAAGCTTAATGTTGTCAGGCGGAACCCGCAGGATGACCACGTCGTCTTTGACCGACATGATGGCCCCGGTCAGCCCGCCGCTGGTCACTACCTTGTCGCCCGGCTTGACCTGCTTCAGCATCTCTTGCCACTTCTTCTGCTTGCGCTGCTGCGGCATGATGAGCAGGAAGTAAAAGATTGCGAAAATCGCAACCATCATCACGATCGGTGCAGCGCCGCCGCCGAACGCCTGTAAATAAATGCCTGTCAATGTCTGCATGTTTCGTTAACTTTCTCTATTTTTCCACAGCCGCTGCGCGACGCAGTCCCTCACTCCCGAATCCAAACGTAAGCAGGGATTACCGCGGGACGTCCGGGACCTCAGGATTTCTCAGCAGCGTACCGCCGGGTGTTGCTAGGGGACACTCAGATGCGGTGGTCTGACACCGGAAAGAAAAGTCGCAAACTCCCCAAGTAGTATAGCTTGCCGGACGCGTCGCATGGTGTCAAGGTAATAGGCCAGATTGTGCACGGTGTTTAACACCTGTGCCAGCAACTCGTTAGAGGCGTACAGGTGACGCAGGTAGGCCCGCGAATAGCGCGTACACACCTTACAGGGACACTTCGGATCCAGCGGACCCTCATCTTTCGCATATCGCGCCGTCTTGATCGAGATCTTTCCTTCCGACGTAAACAGCAACCCGTGCCTCGCGGCCCGGGTCGGCAGAACGCAATCCATCATGTCCACGCCCTGCGCGACATAATGCACGATCTCCTCCGGAGTCCCCACGCCCATCAGGTAGCGCGGTTTGTTTTCCGGAAGGTACGGTATCGCTGCATCCACCATCTCGTAAGTCATGGGACGCGGCTCGCCCACGCTCAGCCCGCCAATCGCGTAGCCCGGCAAATCGATCTCGACCGTTCGCTGTGCCGACTCCCGCCGCAAGTCGGGATACATTCCCCCTTGCACGATCCCAAACAGCGCCTGCGTCTGGCCAGGGGTCGGTTTTGACGTTACTGGCAACTGGCCATTGACAACCGGCAACTGTCTTTCAAACCACGGCACCTCTTCCTTATGCGCCTCGAAATAATCGCGGCTTCGTTCAGCCACCGCAGCGTCATCTCCATCGATCCGCGCACCCGCTCCCGCACCGCCGGATGCTCGGTACACTCATCAAACGCCATAATAATGTCGGCGCCCAGCCCGATCTGCGCTGCGATCGAGCTCTCCGGCGTGAACATGTGCGACGAACCATCCAGGTGCGAGCGAAACGCCACGCCCTCTTCCGTCACCTTGCGCAGCTCGCTCAGGCTGAACACCTGGAACCCGCCCGAGTCCGTCAGGATGGGCTTGTCCCACGCCATAAAGCGCTGCACCCCGCCCAGCGAGCGCACCATCTCCACTCCCGGACGCAGGTACAGGTGATAGGTATTGTTCAGCAGAATCTCGACGCCCAGTTCTTCCAGCGTGTCCTGCGGCACACCCTTGACCGTGCCCAGCGTGCCGACCGGCATAAACACAGGCGTCTGCACCACGCCGTGCGGCGTGAAGAAGCGCCCGGCCCGCGCCTTGCCGTCGGTGGCCTCAATCTCAAAGCGAAAAGACATTGAAAACGATTGTAGCGGGAGGCAAAGAATTCGTAGCGAGGCGTTGTGGGGCTCGTAAACCTTACCGCGCGGAGTGTACTCATTTGCTCAGACCCGAAGCAGCCTGCCATGCGACTGTCATCGTGTGGAGTTGTCCTTTCGACATCTCCGAGATAGAGGCGAATATGTCGGACAAGTTTTCATCTCGTATCGTTCTGACGGCAGCAGTCCGTCGCTCTGATATTTGGAGTTGCAGCATGCAGTAAAACCTTGGCCCAGGACAACGGCGCCCAGGGTCAATCAGCGCAGACCGATCAGTCGCAGGATCCTGCATCGACCGACAACCTGGCTCCCACGAACGGGACTCAGGCTGCCGATACCAGTTACCAGCAGCAGCCCGCAGCCGGCTCAGCATACTGCTCCGCCTCCCGCTGGTGCAACCGGCCGCACAAGACCAGACCTATTCCAACGGCGAGTCCGACGCCGACTACCAGCAAGCGAATTACGGCCAGCCGGTGCTGCAGGCACAACAGCCGCCGCCGCCGTTGCCGGAATATTCGCAGCCTCCAATGCCCGGCGATGGCTATCTATGGACGCCCGGATACTGGAGCTACGCTCCCCAAGGCTACTTCTGGGTGCCTGGTGCCTGGGCATGGCCACCTCAGGTGGGCTTCCTCTGGACGCCTGGATATTGGGGATTCTTCGGCGGGATGTATCGCTATAACTACGGTTTCTGGGGCCAATATGTCGGCTACTACGGCGGCATTAACTATGGATTCGGCTATGGCGGCATCGGCTATCAGGGCGGGTATTGGAGAGGAAATCGTTTCAGCTATAACCGCTCCGTCAACAACATAAACATCACCAACGTTAATGTGTATAACCGCTCCGTCAACAACGCAACCGTCAACCGCGCCAGTTACAACGGGCCCGGAGGCATCACGCGCCGGCCACTGGCAGCCGAAAACGCCGCCTTACGCCAGCAGCGCATTCCTCCCATGACCACGCAGTTGCAGAATCAGCGGGTGGCAGCGCAGAACCACCAGCAGTTTGCCTCTGCCAACCATGGGCGGCCAGCCGATTCTTGCGGCGACACGTCCCATCGCGGCAGGCAAACCGATTGCTCCGGTGATTCCTGCTCGCACGGCGCCACAACAACAGCAGCAACAGCACGCTCAGGCGCAGCAGCACAGCAGCAGCAACATGCTCAGACCCAGCCACAGCAGCACGCCCAACCACAACAGCAGCAGCAGCATGCTCAGGCGCAGCCCCAACAGCATGCCCAGACCACAACAGCAGCAGCATGCTCAGGTAGAGCCGCAACAGCACGCCCAACCACAACAACAGCAACATGCTCAGGCGCAGCCCCAACAGCATGCCCAGCCACAGCAGCAGCAGCAGCATGCTCAGGCGGAGCCGCAACAGCACGCCCAGCCACAACAACAGCAACATGCTCAGGCGCAGCCCCAACAGCATTCCCAGCCACAGCAGCAGCACGCTCAGGCGCAGCCCAGCAGCATGCCCAGCCACAACAACAGCAGCAGCACGCTCAGGCGCAGCCGCAACAGCAACAGCCCAGCCACAACAACAGGCTCAGGCGCAGCCCCAACAGCATCCGCCCGAAGAAAAGAAGAACTAGCGGCGATTCGCAAGGTTAGTCGTCTTATACCTCACCCCGTCCCCCAATTTCCGGGATGGGGTTTTCGTCTCCCCGCCGCGTGAACAGGCGCCCGCCCGCACCTTGCCGTCTGTGGCCTCAATCTCAAAGTGAAAAGATCTGAAGGTTTGATTGTGGCGGGAGACAAATTTTCGAGGATTCCTGCTTTCGGTTCTCTGCTTATTTCCATCCAACCCTCTGCAGGAAAGAAAGGAAGATGCGAAATTGACGAAGTTTTTCTTGACGACAGCCGTTACCGCGCTCTTGACGTTGTCTGCAATCGGGCAGAATACCGCAGCCCCCAAACCGAAGTTGGGGCCATCCGCCGCACTGCTCGCATCGTGGAACGACATTGGGCGCAAGCTCATCGCCATGGCAGAGGACTTCCCTGAGGACAAGTACGACTTCAAGCCAACCCCTGCGCAGCGCAGTTTTGCCGAGCAGTTGCTGCACGTGGCCGGATCCAATGATCTGTACACAGACGTGGCGAAAGGCAAGAAGCCTGTGGACGACGAGTTACGGGAACATTACAAAACGAAAGCCGCAGTCGTGGCTTACCTCAAGAAATCGTTTGCCGACGGCGCATCGGCCATTCAGCAGAAGGGGGACAAGAGGAATGTTGGAGATGGTCGTAGAACCCGAAGGCGGACGAACTGTACCTCTCCAAGACCTCGCCTACGGTGTGATCGAGCACTCCGGGCGAACACTACGGCCAACTGGTTGTGTACTACCGCGTCGCGGGGATGGTGCCGCCAGAGTCGCGGCCACGAAAGTAGAGTTCACGATAGGGACATCTCTCCGCGTTGGTATCATGTTCTCCGCGCTGAAAGGGACAGATGACCCGGTCACTTAACTCTTACTTGCCGATCGCTCGCAGTTCTTCCCATCTTGATAGCCATCGCTCTAGGCGACGCCGCTATCGCACAGACTCCACCCGCATCGCAGGCCCAGGTCGTGCTGGAATCCGTCACCGGCTCCCAGCCGCTTCCTGACGGCATTGCGATTCAAGCTGGTCCGGCCACCCTGCGCATCACCGCTCTGCGAGATGACATTATCCGAGTGCGCATCGCGCCCGGCAGCGCGCTCCCCGAAGACGCTTCATGGGCCGTTTTGCCAACCTCGCGCGAGAAGTCCGTGGACGTGCAGCCGACACAAGACGCGACCTCGGTCGGCTTTCGCACCAAGACTCTCGATGTCCGCGTCGAGCGCGACCCGCTGCGCATCGTCGTTCGCGATCTCGCCGGCAACCTCATCTGCGCCGACGCGCTTGGCCGGCCGACCGAGTTCAGTCTGGGAGGCTTCACTGTCTCCAAAGAAATGCCGCTCGACGAGCGTTTCTATGGACTCGGCGACAAGACCGGGTCCTTCGACCGCCGCAACCAGGCGTACGACCTCTGGAACACCGACCACGGTATCGAGGAATCGCTCGATCCCATCTACAAAAGCATTCCGTTCTTTCTTTCCATCAGCGGTGGACGCAGCTACGGCCTCTTTCTCGACAACACCTGGCGCACCTGGTTCGACTTCGGCAAACAGGCGCGTGACGCGTACTCCTTCGGAGCCGAAGGCGGGCCGCTGAACTACTACCTGATCTATGGCCCCACCCCCAAGCAGGTTCTCGAGGGATACATCTTCCTCACCGGCACGCCGCCGCTGCCTCCGCTGTGGTCGCTCGGTTTTCAGCAGTCTCGCTACAGCTACACCCCGGAGTCGGAGCTAAGAAAGGTCGCCGATCGCCTGCGGGCCGACAAGATTCCCTCGGACGTGGTTTACCTCGATATCGACTACCAGTTTCGGAACCGCCCTTTCACTGTTGATCCCGTCACCTTCCCCGGATTCCCCGGCCTGGTCTCCGATCTTCGCAAACAGCACTTCAACCTTGTCCTGATTACCGACCTGCATATCGCGCACGTTTCCGGCCAGGGCTACATGCCCTACGACACCGGTCACGCCGGCGACCATTTCGTAAAGAAGGCCGATGGCAGCGAGTTTGTCGGAGTTGTCTGGCCCGGGCCCGCGGTCTTCCCTGACTTCACCCGCGCCCAAACCCGCGAATGGTGGGGCAACCTCTACAAGCAATTCGTCGACGACGGGGTCGCCGGATTCTGGAACGACATGAACGAGCCTGCCGTCTTTGACGGCCCCGCCTTCACCATGCCGCTCGACAATGTTCACCGCATCGAGGAGCCAGGCTTCGCCACCCGCACCGCCACTCACGCCGAAATTCACAACGTCTTCGGCATGCAAAACGAGCGCGCCACTTACGACGGTCTGCTCAAGTTACGCCCCAACGAGCGCCCTTTCGTCTTGACGCGCGCCACCTACGCCGGCGGCCAGCGCTTCGGGTTCACCTGGACCGGCGACAACTCCTCGACCTACAACCAGTTTCGCCTCGGCACCGAGATGGTGCTCAACCTCGGCCTCAGCGGTATCTCCTTCGTCGGCGATGACGTCGGCGGATTCGGCGGCTCGCCTCCGCCCGATCTCCTCACCCGCTGGATCGAGGTGGGCGCGTTCAAGCCACTCTTCCGCGACCACAGCACCAAAGGCTCTCTGCCGCAGGAAGTCTGGGTCCACGGGCCCGAGCAGGAAGCGATTCGCCGTCGCTACATCGACACCCGCTACCGCCTGCTGCCCTATATCTACACGCTTGCGGAAGAGGCCTCGCGCACTGGCCTTCCACTCGCCCGGCCCATCTTCCTCGAGTTTCCCAATACTCTGGACACTCCAAGCACCGAGTTTCTACTAGGCCCCGACCTTCTGGTCGTGCCTCCGCCGCATGCTGAGATGCCCGAAGACTACGCCGTCTCGTATCCGCCCGGGGATTGGTATGACTTCTGGACGGGCGAAAAAATGCCGCACTCCACTCCCGGGCCCGGCATCGCGCAAGTCGGCATCGCGATTGCCAAAGGGGAAACGTTGCCTCCAGCTCAATCCACGATGATCCACCCCACACTCGAAACCCTGCCTGTGTACGTGCGTGGCGGCACTATTCTTCCGCTACAGCCTCTCGTGCAAAGTACCGACCAGACGCCTGACGGCCCGCTCGAGTTGCGCGTCTACCCGGGCGAGAAGTGCAACGGCTCGCTGTACCTCGATGACGGACATACCTTCGCCTACCAGCACGGCGAATTTCTTCGCCAGGAGTTCACTTGCCAATCGGCTGGTCATTCGGTGAGCGTTCAGTTTGGCGAGCGCCAGGGAACCTACGCTCCGTGGTGGAAGACGATCGAGGTGGTGATCTATCACTGGCCTTCTGCCCGGGCGGTTGCAAAATACGCCGGATCCACGCGGCGTCTGCAGACAAAGTACGACGCTTCCACGCATGCGCTACATGTTTTTATCCCCGAAGCCGCCGAGAAGCAGGAACTCCGAATTGCGGTGCAGCCAGGGCGCTAGGCATTCCACGTCGAATCCAAGATTGATCCGCGTTCCGCCGCGCTTGATTCTGTTCTTGGCCGAGCCGAGATCACCGCGCCTGCAGCATACGGTGCGCATCGACTCGCACCACCACATACGCGATACCCTCAGGAGCCAGTTCCGCGAAACCGTGTGGTGTATTCGCAGGAATGACGACGATGTCTCCGGGTCCGATGTGCTGACTGGTTCCACCTTTAATCGCAGCGCCCGCAGCCGTAGGCCCCATGAGTCTAACGACACTTGGATCATCCCGCCGTATCTCTGTTGCATTCTCCAGCGTCCCGCCGGTCACCAGCGTGCCGCCACCGCTCACCACCTGATAAATCTCCGTGATCGCGTGATGCTGATAAGCATCCGGCATTGCCTTGCCGTTCACCGGTGTTCGCCGCACTGCGAAGACCCCCACGTTGTATTCGCTACCGGCTGGCACCACCCGCAGTGCAACATCTTTGATACCGGTCTTCGGCGCCAGTCGCAGCGCCTCCTCAATCTGGGTCCGCGTGATCGTCGCCGCTGCGTTGCTCACCGAAGGCGCCGCAGTCGGTACACTCTGACCCACCATTCCACCGCTGCACAACACCAGCGAACCCAGCAACGCCATCCATCCGACTCGTTTCACTGTCATCTCCGATGTAAGGACTATATAAGTGGAGGCCGACAGCAATCCAAAAACGCAACTGAATTGGAGGCTGGGTGAAACGACGCGACGATTGCATCTATCCTTAGTTGCGTTTGATTTTGTGATTCAGAAGCTATCCGTGCGATCCGTGCAAATCCGTGGTTGGTTTACCTTTTGACTTTGACTGATTCTGATCAGTGGAGGATGCCGCCTTCCGTCGTTGCTTCTCTTCGAACTTCGCCTTGCTCACGATGGCGCGTGCGATGGTCCCGTGTCCGATCACTTCAATTCCATTGCTCGCACTGACTTTGAAGGTATAGAAGCGTCCATCAAACGATTCGAGCACCGCTTCTGTTTTGATCCTCATCCCGATTGTCGCGGCAGCGCGATGCACGATGTTGATCGCCGTCCCAACGCTCACCTCATCGCCTTCGCAGAAAGGCTCCAACGCGTTGTAGGCCGCCGCCTCCATCATGCCAATCATGTTCGGCGTGGAATACACCGGAGGCAGATGCTCTTTCCAGGCAGTCAGTGTGTTCTTGAATTCGACAGTGGTTTCCGCTTCGCCGCGCGTACCGACAGGAACTGGTTTGGACATAATTCGAATGTAATTGCCGTCTCGCTTACTTGTCATCCGTCACCATCATTCCCAAATTGAGACTCATTCGTCACAGATTCAAGTTGTTCAGTCCCAGCCACAGAACTCGGTCCATTTTGCCGCGGTAGCATGTAGTGTCGTACCTACTTCGCTCTTCTTCTAACGAGGTTTGCCGTGGAATCATTCCGTCGAAGCATTCAACTCACAATTGGCGCTCTTCTGCTCTCCGCGTCGACGTTGGTAGCCGCACAAAACCAGCTCCCTTCTGTCTTTACTTCCTACGACACCGTAAAACTCGCCGAAGGCATCTACGCTTTCATTTCTCCCGAAGCTACAGGAGCGTTCGTCAGCGGTAACTCCGTCCTCATCGTGGGCGCCGACGCGGCTCTCGTCGTTGATTCAGGACATATCCCCAGCCTCACCAAACGCATGATTGCCGATATCACCCGGCTCACTGATAAGCACGTGCGTTTCCTGGTGAACACCCATTGGCATTCTGACCACGTCACAGGCAACAGTCTTTATCGCGACCAGTGGCCTGGCATCTCCATCGTCAGCACACCCGCCACGCAGTTCGAACTCACACGCCCTGACTCGCTCTATGACGACGTGACCCAGATGAACAAGTACGTGCCGATGATCGAGCAAGCACTCGCCTCTGGCAAAGGCCCCGGAGGCAAGCCTCTCAGCGATGACGGGCGTGCTTACTACACTCAGGTGCTCGCCGAAGCGAAATTCATGTATCCCGAGCTGAAGCAGACTCCGCACGCGCCGCCGACGGTGACCTTCGATCGGCAGATGATAGTCGATCTGGGCGGCCGCAAAGTCGAGATCAGCTTCCTCGGCCGCGGCAACACCGGAGGCGACGCTGTGATTTACGTGCCCGATGCGAAGGTCCTGATGACGGGCGACCTGCTGGTAGCGCCGACTCCTTTCGCTATCGGATCTTTCATCGATGAGTGGATCGTCACCATGAAGGCGCTCGCCGCCATCGACGCCACGAGTATCGTTCCCGGACACGGTCCGGTCGAGCACGACAAGCAATACATGCTGCTGGTGACGGCAGGCGCTGGAATCGCTCTCCCAGCAAGCTCACGCCGCCGTGAAGCAGGGCTTGACCCAGGAGCAGTTTCAGAAGTCGGTTGACATGGCGAAGTTCCGCAGCCAGTTCGCCGGCAACGACGAGACCCGAGGCCGCAACTTCGACCAGTATTTTGTCAGCCCGGGAGCTGTCCGAGCCTATCGCGAAGCCAAAGAGGGCCCACTCAAAGACGAGAACTAGGGCCAACCTCAGCCGACCCCTTCGCCATACCGAGAGAATTGTCCGCGCTCTCGCGCGATCCGTCTTGTTTCTTGTCTTTTCGGCTTCGAAGTTGATCCGTGAAGATCCGTGCAAATCCGCGGCTCACTTCGCCTTTTGCCCAAGCCTTTCAGTGTCCTCCGTGCCTCCGGGGTGAATACTTGTCTTTTTCCCAAGATTTCTCTTGACAACCTATACTGTGTGTCATACAGTGTGTGTCGTACACTATGTCTCATACGGTAGGCGCATCAATGAACCCGGAAGTCCTTGAGAATCTTAGGCTTGAGCTCCGCCGAGGCTGCCTGATCGTTGGGGTTCTAGCTGAGTTGCGGCAGGAACAATACGGCTACACCCTGCGCAAGTCGCTGGTAGAGAACGGGATAGCCATCGACGAAGGAACGTTATACCCTCTGCTGCGCCGCTTGGAAACCCAAGGACTTGCTACTCAGCGAATGGCGGGAAGAAGAAAAGCGGAACAAACGGTTTTACCGGCTTTCGCCCGACGGCGAGCTCATCCTGGCCCAACTCATGCTGGATTGGGAAGCCATGAATACCGCGCTGGACGGAATTTTGAAAGAACCGCGCTCACGGGATTCCAAGACCGTAGGGGCATGAACCCGCACTCGATCGGGACGCGATCGGATCGCTAAAAGATGGATGAAGGAGCATGTTATGGAACTAGTCGATCGTTATCTGCAGGCTGTGAAGTTCGCCCTTCCTAAAGGCAGCCCGGACGACATTATTCAGGAGCTCAACGACAGCATCCTCTCGCAAGTGGAGGAGAAAGAAGCTGCGCTCGGCCGGCCTCTCAACGAAGACGAGTTGGTCGAGATCCTCCGGAAGATGGGCAGCCCGGCGCAGTTGGCCAGCCGCTATCGCGAGCAGCAGGGCCTGATCGCGCCCACCGTGATGCCCATCTACTGGAAGGTGATGAAGATAGCTTTGGGGTTGGCGTTCCTGGTGAACGTCTTTGCCGCCATTGTGATTGCCGCCGCCGGCCGTCCTCTGATGGAAATCCTGGCGCCCATCCTCCGCTTTCCCAACATTGCTCTGGCCACCTTCGCCTGGATCACTCTGACCTTCGTGGCACTTCACTTTATCGGAGTCAAGTTCAATATCCCCGGCCAGTGGGACCCGCGCAAGCTCCCGCCACTGGTAAAGGTGAAGCGTGGCAAGAGCCGCACCGAATCGGCTACCGCCCTGCTGGTCGGCGCCATCGCCACCGTCTGGTGGCTGGTCGGCCTGCGCAATCCGTTCCTTATCATGGGTCCGGGCATCGCGTTTATGACCTTCGCTCCTATATGGCTGAAGCTCTATCCGCTGTGGGTCGCCATGGGAATCGTCGAGGTGGCGCGGCACGCTTTCGAGTTCGCCAAACCGGAAGCCTCCAGACAGCACCTCCTGTTCAGCCTGGTTCCTCGTAGCCTCAGCCTGATCACGCTGTACTTTCTCATTCGCGCCGGAGAGCTGTTCGTCGCCAACCCCAACAACCTGGCCCTGCAGCCGGCGTTGACCAGCATCAACTACGGAATTCGCCTGGGACTGATGTTCGCCGCCGTGATCTCGCTCGCGAAGCTTCTCCGCGACGGCTGGAAGCTGTTTTCCGGCCGCTTCGAGCAAGCACACCAGGCAACTGTGGGGTCGTAGCCCGAGTCATAGTCGAGAACGAGCAAATTCGGCCGAAGCAAACACCAACTTTCGGCCGACTTGCTTTTTGCCGAGAAGTGTCCGCGAGCACCCGCGCACGCCGCAGTTGCCTTTCCCGAGTTTCGATCCGTGCAATCCGTGTAAATCCACGGACGTCTTTGCTTTTGACTTTTTGCCAATTGTTCTCGGTGTCGGAAGCCTGCCGTGAGCGGAGTCGAAGGGCCTCCGTGGTGAATCTTGCTTTTCCCGCTAAAATAGAAACATCGCCTCTTGTGGGGAATCACTCGCTTGTCGCAGTTCACCGAAACCTATGACGTTGTAGTCGTCGGAGCCGGTCATGCCGGCTGCGAAGCGGCCATGGCTGCTGCTCGCATGGGCCTGAAGACCGCACTCTTCACTCTCAACGTCGATCTCATCGCGCAGATGTCCTGCAACCCCGCCATCGGCGGTATCGCCAAAGGACACCTCGTCCGCGAAGTCGATGCCCTCGGCGGCATCATGGGCGAAATCACCGACGCCGTCGGCATCCAGTTTCGCCTGCTGAATACTTCGCGCGGCCCGGCCGTTTGGTCGCCGAGGGCGCAGTGCGACAAACAGCAGTACCGCCTCAAGATGCGCGAGGTGTTGGAATCCGAACCCAACCTGCACATCAAGCAGGCCGAAGTCTCCGATTTGATTCTCGAAGAAGTTTCCAGTAGCCAGTCACCAGTTACCAGTCACCAGTCCGAAGACATCACTCGCATCATTCGCGGTGTGAAGCTGCGCGACGGCCGCACCGTCGGCGCGCAAGCAGTCATCGTCACCACCGGAACATTCCTCAATGGCCTGATCCACTGTGGCGAGCAGCAATATCCCGCCGGACGCAGCGGGGAACCCGCGGCTGTCCTGCTCGGCGAATCGCTCAAGGCTCTCGGACTGCGCGGCTGCCGTCTCAAGACCGGCACGCCTCCGCGTCTCGACGGACGCTCGATCGACTGGTCGAAATTCACCGTGCAGCCGGGCGACGAAGACCCCACGCCCTTCAGCTTCCGCACGCAGTCGGGTCGCGCATCACGACAAGCAGGTGCCCTGCTACATCGCGTTCACCACCGCCGGAGACGCACCGCATCCTGCGCGAGAACCTGATGCGTTCGCCCATGTACAGCGGACAGATTCAGTCCATCGGCCCGCGCTACTGCCCCTCGATCGAAGACAAGATCGCCAAGTTTCCCGACAAGGAAACGCACCAGCTCTTCCTCGAACCCGAGGGCCTCAACACCCACGAGATTTACGTCAACGGCATGTCCACCTCGATGCCGATCGATGTGCAGCTCGCGGTCATCAAGTCCATTCCCGGCCTCGAAACCGCCGAGATGCTGCGCCCCGGCTACGCCATCGAGTACGATTCCATCGACCCGACCGAACTGCAACGCACGCTTGAGACCAAGCAGATCGCGCGCCTCTACCTCGCCGGACAGATCAACGGCACCAGCGGCTACGAAGAAGCCGCGTGCCAGGGCATCATGGCGGGCATCAACGCCGCGCTTAAGGTCAAGGGCGAGCCGCCGTTGATTCTCGATCGCACCGAGGCCTACACCGCGATCCTGATCGACGACCTCATCAGCAAGGGCACCAACGAGCCTTACCGCATGTTCACGTCGCGCGCCGAGTTTCGCCTGCACCTGCGCATCGACAACGCCGATCGCCGCCTCACTCCGCACGGCCGTCGCGTGGGGCTGATCAACGACGCCGCGTGGGCCAATCACCTCGCCAAGCAGGAGCGCATGCAGGCCATGCACGAGCTTCTGCAGCGCACCAGGCTGTCCGGTGAATTGCTGGAAGATTTGAAAGACGCGAGCCCGTCGCCGCCGGCGTAATCGACTTGCTCGGCAACTCCGTCGGAACGACACTGGCTCAACTGTTGAAGCGTCCCGAGATCCAGATCGAACATCTCGCGCCGCTGTTGGCTAAGCTTGATGCCGTCGTTCTTCGACGCGAGATGGATAGTGACCAGTGGACAGTGGTTAGCGAGACCGGTGGCCACGCCGAACTATCCACTATCCACTACCCACTATCCACTGATTTCCGCCTCCCGGCGGAAATCCGCAACGAGCTCAAGTCTGTCGAAACGGAAATCAAGTACGCCGGCTATCTCGACCAGCAGACCAAATCCATCGAGCGCCTGAAGCGTTCCGAGCAGCGCATCATTCCCGACTGGTTCGACTACGGCAAAGTCGGCGGCCTATCGCGCGAGATGAACGAAAAACTTACCCGCGTCCGTCCGCACACTCTCGGACAAGCCAGCCGCATCCCCGGAGTCACCCCCGCCGCCGTCTCGCTCATTAACGTCTTCATCGAGATCCAGTCGCGCCAGCAAACGCAAATCCATTCGACTTAACCCAGCCCAATTTGCCTTGGATTATCCGTGAAGATCCGCGGCCCGATTCTGCCTTTGCTTTCCGCCTAATTCTTCTCGTGCCCTCCGTGCCTCCGTGGTGAATCCGGGCGCTTACAAGAAAAGCTCCCCGCAACTTCCGGGGAGCTCTCACATCGTCCAACTTTGCGTCGCGCCTAGTTGCCTGACTTCGACGGCTTATAGCCCGCCTTCTGCGCATCGGCTTCAGTCATGTATTTGCCCTGCTTGGTCTTGCCGTAGTAGTGGCTACCTTCTTTGTGATAGACACCGCTGTCGGTATTGACCCACACCATACCTTTTTGAGGAGGCGGTCCCGCCGACGCCACGGTCGTCGTCGCAGGCTTGGTAGTTGCAGGCTTCGCTGCCGGAGTCGCAGCGGCGGTAGAAGCCGGCGCGCTGGCAGCAGGAGCTGCGGCCGACGGCTTGGCCGTCTCCGCTGGTTTGGACGTGGTGTCGCCCGTTACCTTCTTCGCAGCCTTCTTGCTGGTATCGGCGGTTGCATCGGCCGCCTTCTTAGTAGTATCGGCAGTAGCGGTCGCGGCTTTCTTCGTCGTATCAGCCGTCGCGTCGGCGGCCTTCACTGTCCCTTCCTTGGTTGCTTTCGCCGCTTTCTTGGTCGTGTCGGCGGTCGCGTCAGCAGCCTTTACGGTCGTGTCTTTGGTTGCCTTCGCCGCCTTCTTGGAGGTGTCCGCGGTTGCGTCAGCGGCCTTCACCGTGGTGTCCTTGGTCGCCTTCGCCGCCTTCTTGGAGGTGTCCGCGGTTGCGTCAGCGGCCTTTACCGTTGTGTCCTTGGTCGCCTTCGCCGCTTTCTTAGTCGTGTCTCGCGGTCGCGTCAGCGGCCTTGTCGGCATCAGCCTTGGTTTTCTTCGCTGCCTTCTTCGTGGTCGACGTCGTGGTGTCGGTCGCAGTCGACTGTGCCAGCAAAGAACCGGCCCCCACCGAAAGCAGCAGTCCCACGATTGCGAACAGTAGTAGATGTTTCTTGGTCATGGTCGTAGCTCTCCTCGCGCTGACGAGATGTGCTCGCCGCTATTTCCTGGATGTTGAATACCCCGTTGCAGCTCGCGCTGGGGGCAGGCAAGCGAGCTTGTTCGTTAAGCCGAATCTTACACGCCCGTCCCGACACAACCAAAGGGATTTTCGGGCAAACTCTCCTCCCGTGTTCTCCGTGCCTCTATGGTGAACTTAGCTTCTTGGCCTTAACTGGATCCGCGACGACCCGTGCAAATCCGCGGCTATTTTGACTTTCTACGCCCGCTCGAACGCATGCTTGGCGTGCAGCTCATCCAGAGCCTTCTCTTTCGCCGCATGAAATTCAGCCGCGCGACTGACCAGCGCCTCGGTGGCGCGCGCGGATCGCCCGATAGTTCGACCATCCCTGCTCAGCCAGACTTTTTGCCGCGGCTAGCAGCTTGTCCTGCATATGTTCCGTCTGCGGCATTGAGGTACATTGCATCACAGGGATCGGCAATCAGTACCGACTGTCGCTCCAGGCCGCCGGCCCAGAACATCTTGCGGGCGACGAAGTTCTCAATCTCCTCCGGCCCCACGTGCCAGAAGGTGAATTGCTGCCGCCTCAGGCTATAGCAGCGGCTCGACACCGGCACCGGCTGTCGTTTTCCCGACCGCAACAATTGGAGTTGGTGATCGTCAAGTGCCTTGCGGGCGGTATTGACCGACACTTAGAACGCCAGTTCGCCATCGCGCGAGGGCAGCACTTCGTTGATGCTCTGCGACAAATTCAGCGCGACGTCGGCATGCAGTTCGCCGCCGTCCGCCAGCTTTAGACGGCCATGCACACGTGCCAGTCGCTGCCGCCCTCGACGGTGAAAAGGCCACTGCAATTCCATCCGCACGGGCAGTCCGTGCAGCGATACTCCCTGATAGGTCTTGCTTATGGTTTCCATGAGGATTCCAGTTTACGAGGTCTCGGTTGCCATCGGACGCCCCGCTAACCTGTTCAACCTGAACCGCCGCAACATCTTCATGATTCGCCGCTCGGCATCAAGGCGCGTACTTGGTGAAGACATAGTCGCGATCTTTGACAGGCGCGTGGCAGGGGAAGCAGGTTTTGAGGTCCGCCGTCGCGTCGGGTTTGCCGTCCTTGAATTGAGCGAACCCCCAGCCGCCCGTCGTGGCGTATTTTTTTGAGTCCTTGACCATAAATTGAATGTTCGTGGCGGACCCGGCCACGAAACGATTGCTCACGGCCAAAGACTTTGTTGTTTTCCTCCGACGGAACGTAACTCCAAGCCAGCCGGGCAATGATTGTGCCGTCCGGGAACGGCAGCGTCCCTTCCCGGTAGGCGTTGATCGCCACGTCGTTGCCCAGAACGGCCCGAAAATCGTTGAGGTTGCCCGCCTCGTGTGCCACGGAGATCAACTTCCAGTCGCGGTATCCGGGGGGAATTTTGATTCCGAAGATCGGAGCGGCCGCTCCATCGGCTTGTCCGGATGCGTGGACCGTGAAGGCGGCAACGCCGGCCACCGCCGCAATAGCGACCAACAAGAAAGCAGTCCGTTTCATAGCTACCTCCCGCCTAAAGGATTCTCCGTTTCACCTGCCAACGACCCGACACTATATACCCATTCGGGGATACTAGAAAATCACTGGCTATTATTACTGGGAGCGACGCCCGACATGCCACAATCAATTGCCAAGTCCGGCGGAGTTGAATCGAGCATGCTGATACAAATCGGACATGTGGAGGCGATCTTCCGGTATCCCGTGAAGTCCATGGGCGGCGAACGGCTCGACGCCGCCAACCTCGGGCTGGCACGGCCTCGAGGGTGACCGGCGCCTGGCATTCCGGCGGATGAACGACCGCAGCGGCTTTCCGTGGCTCTCCGCCAGCAAGCTTCCCGATCTGCTCCTGTTTTGCCCCGCTCCGCCGTGAAGCCGGTGCCGTCGGAGACCTTCCCACGCATGTTCGCACTCCGGCTGGCGAAGCGATGCCTGTCTTCGGCGACGAGTTGGCCGCCGAGGTCGGACGCCGCTATGGCGCTCCCGTGCAGATGATGCAGTTCAAGCATGGCATCTTCGATGAAGCCAGCCTCTCCGTGATCGCCCTCGATACGGTAGACGAGATCGCGCGGCTCGCCGGACTGACCCCGGACGTGCGACGATTTCGCCCTAACGTTGTGGTTCGTCTACTGCGGCCGGCTCCCTTTCAGGAGGACGAGTGGGTGGGCGGTGTGCTCTCATTCGGCGCGGCGGACGACGCCCCCGCCATCACTGTCACCCTGCGCGACGAACGCTGCTCGATGCTGAACCTTGATCCCGACTCAGCACGTCCAGCGCCAGAAATGATGAAGACGGTCGTTCGTGCGCACCAGAACACCGCGGGAGTCTACGGCACCGTCACTCGCATCGGTCAAATCGCGGTCGGACAGACCATATTCCTCCGTGCCGCTTAAGGACCCCATGGCAATTCCGTATTACCACGTTGATGTCATTCACGGATGAGCTCTTTGCCAGGTAACCCGGCGGGGGTCTGCATCCTTCCCGCTTTTCTCGCGGATAGCATCATGCAGAAAATTGCGGCTGAGAACCGGCACAGCGAGACCGCTTTTGTGGTTCCTCGCGCTGATGGCGATTTCGACTTGCGCTGGTTTACACCCACAGTCGAGGACGACCTCTGCGGGCACGCGACCCTGGCATCCGCCTATGTGCTCGCGCTGCGGAAGCACAACGTGTGGCCGGTTCGCTTCCACACCCGCAGCGGCATCTTGACCGTCGCTCAGGACTCGCCCTCAGAACAGGACAGCTTTGAAATGGACTTTCCCGCCAGGCCGCCGCAACCCTGTGAGACGCCAGCCGAGCTCTTACCAGCCCTGGGTTTGAAAGCGACGCGGCCAGTTATGAAATCGCGCGATTACCTCGTGGTGGTGGATTCAGGCTGAGCAAGTGCGAGCGCTCTCGCCCGATATTGCCGCTCTTGCCAAACTCGACATGGGATCGGCGGAGCGATTGTTACCGCTCCCGGCGAGGGTGACGTGGATTACGTGTGCCGATTGTTTGCACCCGCGGAAGGCATCGATGAGGACCCCGCAACCGGCTCGATACACTGCACCCTGGCTCCCTATTGGGCGGGGCGGCTGGGTAAGGACACGTTTCGCGCGCAACAACTCAGTGCCCGCGGTGGATCCATGCAGTGCACAATCAGCGGCGATCGCGTGAAGATTGCCGGCAGAGCCCGCCTGTACCTTCACGGCACGCATCGAACTCTAGCCACCTCCAGCGCGAAACCTGACGCATGCTTCTTAGTGGGTCCAGTCCAGAACGACTTTGCCGGTCTGCCCCGATATCATCGCATCGAATCCCTTCTGAAAATCCCGGTAGCCGAAACGGTGGGTGATGACCGGTGAAATGTCGAGCCCTGTCTCGAGCATGACAGCCATCTTGTACCAGGTCTCATACATCTCACGCCCGTAGATACCTTTGATGGTCAGCATATTGAAGATCACAGCGCGCCAATCCATGGTCATCGGCTTAGCGGGAATTCCCAGCATAGCGATCTTGGCTCCGTGGCTCATATTCGCAATCATGTCCTGCAGGGCTGCAGGATTCCCAGACATCTCCAGACCCACATCAAATCCTTCCCGCATGCCGAGTTGTTTCTGTACTTCCGCGAGCGGCGTTTCCTGCGTGTTCACTGCAAGGGTCGCGCCCATTTTGCGCGCCAACTCCAGGCGGAAAGGATTTACATCCGTAATCACTATGTGACGCGCGCCCGCATGCCGGACCACTGGAATTGCCATGACTCCAATCGGCCCAGCGCCGGTAATCAACACATCTTCGCCAAGCACTGGGAACGAGAGCGCGGTATGCACCGCATTGCCAAAGGGATCGAAGATCGCCGCGACTTCCTGGTTGATGCCGGGCTCATGCCGCCAGATGTTGGTCATCGGCAGTGCGATCAATTCAGCGAACGCCCCAGGTCGATTTACCCCAACGCCTGATGTGTGGGCGCATAGATGACGTCTCCCGGCCAGACAATTGCGGCAGCGTCCACAGGTGACATGTCCCTCCCCGCTCACGATGTCGCCCGGAAAGAAGTCGTTTACATTCGACCCGACCTCGACAATCTCCCCGACAAATTCATGCCCGATGGCCATCGGCACAGGAATCGTCTTCTGGGCCCACTCATCCCACTGATAGATATGTACGTCGGTTCCGCAGATGCCGGTATAGCGCACGCGGATCAGCACATCGTTGATCCCCACCGTGGGTTCTGCGATATCGTCCAACCATAATCCGCGCTCCGCGCGGCTCTTTACTAAAGCTTTCATGAATGCCTCAAGCGTATTTATTTGTCTAGCCCTGCAACATGCGATCCTACCAGCGAAGCCAATTGCGAACCAGTTCATGCGCCCGGGACATGTTCAGAGTCGTCTGACTGCCGGAGTTGTCGATTGACGGACGCGAGTTGCCGAAGTATAAGGTTTCATCGTCAAATTCGAGGTTGGAGAACCCACATGCGTCGACTCTTGTTTCTGACGTGTTACTTGTGTCTTGCTCTGTCAACAGCCTTGGCGCAAGACGTGACGACAGTGTCGGGAGGTCCGGAGACCCACAAAGTAATACTCGACAATGCCCAAGTCCGCGTGCTCGACGTTCACCTGCAACCCGGGCAGAAAGTCGCCATGCATTCGCATCCCGCCAGTGTTGTCTATTACGTCACCGATACCAAGATCAAGTTCACTCTTCCGGACGGAACGAGCCGGGTGGCTGAAGCCAAAGCCGGTACAGCCGTATGGCGCGACCCAGGAACCCACGCAGTAGAAAACGTGGGCACTTCTGAGTTTCATCTCGTGCAGACCGAATTAAAACCAGAGATCACGAAACCCGTACCACAAAAGTAGAAACCATGGGAAAGGGGTGGCGATAGATCGTATGTCGCCCCGCGCCTATGGCTAGTTCCCTTCGCTTCGATTACCGCCTCCTTCTGGATCGCTGCCGCGCGAGAGTCGTGAAGCTGGGCTTAATCGTGACCATGAAACTGTAACGCGGCTCCTGCGCCCCGTGCGATATGCTGGCAGCGATGGATGTCGATCATATGGCCGCCTTGCTGCAACCGTTCGCTGGCGATGATCCCCTCCCAGCCGGCCTGCTCGCCCAGTTGCAGATCTACCTCGATTTACTGCTGCGTTGGAACTCCCGCGTCAACTTGACCGCAATCCGCGATCCCGAACAGATTGTCACCCGCCACTTCGGAGAATCTCTCTTCGCCGCCCGCCTCTTGCGCGACGATGGCGCATTTACCACGCTTCCGACCTCGCTGGCCGATGCAGGTTCTGGCGCTGGCCTTCCTGGAATTCCGATCAAACTCTTTGTCCCCGAAATCCACCTGACCCTGATCGAGTCACAAAACAAAAAAGCCACCTTCCTGAAGGAGTTGATTCGAGTCTTGTCCCTCGAAAACGCGGAGGTGTACTCCGGTCGCGCTGAACTCTGGGGCGGGACCGCGGACATTGTGACCATGCGAGCGGTAGAGCGGTTCCAGTCCCTTGTTCCTGAGGCAGCCAAGCTGGTTCGGCCAGGCGGCCGCCTGTGTCTCCTCGTTTCATCAAGGCAGCCAATGTACTTCCCACCACCGGGGGATAAAGAAAGAATCTGGAATGTGGGAAAACTTATCCCGTTTAGCGACAATCGATATGTCTTAGTGGGAACTATGCAGTAATTTATCGCTCATAAGCCGCTAAAGAATGAGCAATGATCGCATTCTTAGGGAATGAACCGCCGGCCTCGCATAAATGACTTATAGTCACTGTTCCACGTGGAACAATTCGGGTCGCCAGAAGCTTCCGGAGGCTAAATTGTTCCACGTGGAACAATTCGCGCCAAGATACTCACAGATTCGCACTCGGATTACCTGCCAGCGAATCAGTGGTTTCCGCTCAGACATTCAAAGCTTGCACAGTTTTTCCTCTGGAAAATGCCTCCATGCCGCTCAACAGCGTTGCCGTGCTCGAATTCACGGTCTAATCTTTTCTCCGAGGTTTTCTCATCGTGGGCCGGGTCATTGCTGTTACCAATCAGAAAGGTGGAGTCGGCAAGACGACCACTGCCATAAATCTCTCCGCCTCGCTTGGCTCGCTCGGCGCGAAAACGCTGCTGGTCGACTGCGATCCCCAGTCCAACGCATCCAGTGGAATCGGCTTCGGTCGCGATCCCAACCGGCCGAACACTTACCAGGTCCTCATGGGAGAAGTCACAGCCGCCGACGCCAGTAGCCCCACCGAAGTCGAGAACCTGCGCACCATCCCTGCCCACAAGAACCTGATCGGCGCCAATATCGAACTGGTTCCGATGGAAAACCGGGAATATCGGCTGCGCAACGCCTTGGAGCCCGTGCGCCAGGACTACGAATTCATCATTCTCGATTGCCCTCCCGCACTCGACCTGCTTACGCTCAACGCTCTAGTTGCAGCCGATGCTGTGCTGATTCCGATGCAGGCGGAATATTTTGCCCTGGAAGGCGTAACTGAGCTTCTCGACACCATCGACCGAATTAAGCAGGAACTCAATCAGGGACTGTCGGTCGAAGGTGTCGTCATCACCATGTTCGACGACCGCACCAACTTGGCCCAATCGGTCGCGGCCGATCTGAAGGGGTTTTTTGGCGATTTGATGTGCGAAACCTCCATCCCGCGCAATATTCGGCTGGCGGAAGCCCCAAGCCATGGCAAGCCGGCATTGCTGTACGATCCACGATCGCGCGGGTCGGAGGCCTATCTCCAATTGGCGCGCGAAATTATGGATCGAGCGGCGCATCCCCGGACCCAGCCGGACACCGCTATGCAGGCGGAATGAGGCGGCTAACTGCTTAGAAAGAGAAGAGTTATGACGGACAAACGAAAAGTGCTGGGACGCGGCTTGGACACGCTTTTACCCTCCCGGCAACCCCAGCCAAGCGAGCCACCGGCGCAGGTAATTCATCAGGGCGAGGCGATTCATCAACTCGCCACCGAACTAATCGACCGGAATCCTTACCAGACGCGCTCTCACGTCGATGAGTCGGCGCTAGAGGAACTGACTGGTTCCGTCAGAGCAACCGGAGTGCTGCAGCCGATCACGGTTCGCGCAATTCCGGGCGGCCGCTATCAACTGATTACAGGCGAACGCCGCTGGCTGGCCTCGCAGCGCGCCGGAAAGCCGACGGTCCCGTCGATCGTCCGCCAGGTCTCGAACGAGCAGGCGATGGAAATGACCATCATCGAAAACCTGCAACGCGAGGACCTGAATCCGCTCGAGCAGGCACGCGCCTTCGATCGCCTGGGACGCGATTTCGGCCTGACGCAGGAGCAGATGTCCGTGCGCACCGGCAAGGAACGTTCTTCGATTGCGAACTACCTTCGGCTGCTGAAACTGCCCGAGTACATCCAGACCCTGGTGGGGACAAACCAGCTCAGCTTCGGACACGCCAAGGTCCTGATGGCGCTAGATTCGCCGGAGGCAATGCTCGAAGTGGGGAAGCGAGCCGCCAGCATGTCGTGGTCGGTGCGGCAAACCGAAGATGCGGTGGATCGCTGGCTTCATCCGGAAAACAAGGCGTTCGTAAAGGAGTTCAAGTCGGTCATCGCCGATCCAAATGTCAAAGAGGCCGAACGTCAACTGGAGAGGGCGTTGGGAGTGCGGGTCACGATCACCGACCGCAAAGGTAAGGGCAAGATCCTGCTGGAATATTCGTCGCTCGAAGATTTTGACCGCGTCGTGTCGGCCTTAGGTGGCAAGTAAGGCTATTTTAGCAACGTTAGTCGTTATGACTGTCAGTCACTTCGGTAGGGTGGGCTTGGGCGCGGCAGCAGGAGGCGGAGTCAACCCGCGGCGGTCTTCGTCGTCGAGTTGGCGCCGCAAGTCGCGAATCAGGATGGTCCACATGCGAACGTTGGTCGTCAGCAGGATTTGAAGGTTCTGGTCGCGCAGGAAGTTGATCTCGCTCTGCATGTTGCCCATCAGGCTTTCCATCTGGTTGAGGTCGGCGCGCATTTGCTGAACCCGGTCGGTGGGTGGCGCTGGAACTGACGCCGAAGGCGTGGAAGGCGGTTGCTGAGCATGGGCGAGTGGGCCCGCCAGCACAACGCAGGCAAGCAACAAGAACAAGGCGAGTCTGGGAACCATAATTCTCCTCCCGTGGCGATTGGTGGAATTCTAGAGCAGTTCGAGACAAGGTTCACCACAGAGACACCGAGACACAGAGAAGATTTGGGCAAAAGGCAAAGCGACCACGGATTTGCACGGACGACACGGATCAGGCTAGGCAGAAAGGCAAAGACAACCGCGGATTTCGCGGAGAGCGCGGATCGGATTCGGCAGGAACTTAAACACAGCAGCCACGGATTTACAAGGATTTCACGGATCGGAAATGGGTTAGGAGTGGAGTTTGATCAGAACAACAGTTGGCGATTTTGAAGTCACGGTGCTCTCGGATGGAACCTACGAACTGGATGGCGGCGCGTTCTTCGGTGTCGTGCCCAAGGTGCTGTGGGAAAAGCGCGTCCAGCCAGACGCCCGCAACATGCTCAAAGTGGGAACGAACTCGCTGCTGGTGCGCGATGGAAAGCAGACGGTACTGATCGAGACAGGTATTGGCTCCAAGCTAAGCGAGAAGAGCCAGTCGATCCACAAGAACCAGGTGTTGCTGATGAAGAGCTTCGAGGAAGCGGGCGTCGCTCCTGACGAAATCGACATCGTCATCAATACGCACCTGCACTTCGATCATTGCGGCTGGAATACGTATTACCGCGACGGCAAGGCGGTGGCGACGTTTCCGCGCGCGAAGTACTACGTGCAAAAAGGCGAGGTCGAACATGCGCACGAGCAGCACGAGCGCGACCGCGTCAGCTACATGACGGACAACTACGATCCGCTTGATCGAGAGCGGCCAGATGACGCTACTCGACGGAGACGCTGAAATCGCGCCAGGAATTTCGGTGCGAGTTTTTCCCGGCCACACGCGAGACATGCAGGCCGTGGTGGTGCGCAGCGGGGGAGCGACGCTGGCCTATCCAAGCGACCTGATTCCCACGACGAACCATCTCGATCCCACGTGGGTTTTGGGATATGACTTGTATCCGCTGACTTCGATCGACAACCGGCACCGGTTTTATGCGGAGGCGATCCCGGAGAAGTGGCTGGTGGCGTTCACGCACGATCACGAGAAGCCGTGGGCCTACGTGGAGATGGGGGAGAAGGGCAAGCCGGTGGCACGGAGTATCGACTAAGGATTCACCACAGAGGCACAGAGAACACTGAGAAGACCGGGCAAAATACAAGCAATTTAGCCACGGATTTGCACGGATCGGCACGGATCAACTTAAGGCAAGGCAAGAACCGGACAAAGGCAACCGCGGATTTCGCAGAGGAACGCGGATCGGAATCGGGAAAAGTCAACGGCAAAGAACAACCACGGATTTGCACGGATCGTCACGGATCAATTTAAGGCAAGGCAAAAGACCAGATTCACCACAGAGGCACAGAGGACACGGAGAAGAGTCGGGCAAAAGGCAATTTGGCTGCGGATTTGCCCGGATCCGCACGTGCCTAAGCGCCACGCACTTTGGTGCCATTTACGGGGTGGGTGGAATCCTACATTGTGGTAGTACCACAATGTGATACGGGGGTGAGGCATGGGGAAAAAGGACAAGAAAAAAGGCAAGAAGAAACATGGGCCGCAGGAAGTCGCAGCCAAGTCGACAAAGAGCGGTCTGGACCTGCGGAAGGCGGAGCTGCCGGCGCGTCCCAAGCCACTGAAGCCCGCCGATATTCGGGCGCTGCGGACGAGCCTCAACGCCAGCCAGGCGTTGCTGGCACGGCTGCTCAATGTGAGCTCGAACGCCGTGGAAAGCTGGGAGCAGGGGATCCGCGAGCCGCGGCAAGCCACGCTCAAACTGCTGCATATTGCGAGGAAGAATCCCAGCGTGCTCCTGGAGTAGTTGTCGGTGGTCGGTTGCCAGCAAGACAAGAAGTGACCTGTGTTAGCGGGACGCGAGGAAATGCAGGTCCTTCCACTCCGCCGCCGAAGCGTCGGCTCCGGTCGGGATGACAAAACAAAAAAACGAAAGCGCTCACTGCCCTTGGGGTATGAAGCAGGAAGTGGTTGAGGTTGGCGGGAGCGAGGAATGCAGGGCCTCGGCTACCCAGCTGCACCCCCGGCACCCGGGATGACAAACCTTACTCTTGTGCTCTTGGGGAGAGAAGCGGCAGTTTGACTGGTTTGCCCCATTCTTCTGAAAGATCAATCCAAGTGGGATTCGTCGATTTGATGAGGGCGATTTTCTTCTCTCGTCTCCAACGCTTGAGCTGCTTTTCGCGCGCAATTGCGTTGTGTATGTCGTTGAAACGCTCGTAGTAGACCAAGCGATTTATCTTATAGTTACTGGTGAAACCATCGAAGAAGTGATGCTTGTGCTGGGTCACACGGCGTTGCAGGTTTCCAGTCACACCGATGTACAAGGTGAGCGATCGACTGGCCAGAATGTAAACCGTGTAGATGTGATCGCGCACTTCGCTATGATGTGCCGCCTCGAGTTTTGCCGCTGTGATTGCGCTCACAAGGATGGGGTGCGCCCGGATCCGAGCGAAATGCAGGTCCCTCCACTACGCCGCCGAAGCGGCGGCTCCGGTCGGGAAGACAAGCAAAATCAACTATTCCCATCGTTGACTCGTTTTGCGGCGCGTGATTTTTTTCTAGCCAACCCGCGCCGTCTGTTATAGCTTCATAAATTCCTCCCCCTGCAGTCTTAACGTTGGTCCGTAATCAGTACCCACTTTGTCTAAACAAAAGGGAGTTCCCCCGTGCGCATCACTCGTCTGGCGTCTGGCCACCCAGCTGTGTTGTTCTGTCTAGCCCTTCTTATCCTGCTAACCGTCGGCGCGGCGTTGCCGGTCGCGGCACAAACCGTCACTTGCACAACCGGGGCGCTGGATCCCAAGACTGCCGACGGAAGCAACGACCTGGTGGTGGTTACGGGTCCGGGTTGCACGGTTCCCGCCGGTACATGGAAGTACAAAAATGTGAACATCTATGGTGGAGGCTCGCTTATCTTCACCGACTCCAAGATTGATTTCTATGCGTCGTCGATCCTGGTAGAAGACAGTGGAAGCCTGCTGGCGGGCACACGCCTGAAGCCGATCGGGACAAACGGCGGAGTGGTCACAATCCATATCTACGGCGCCGAAGACACGCAGCCATCACAACAAGGGAATCACCTGCAAGACGGGGACGATGTGCAACGTGCCGGCAGCCTTGTGGAACTCGAATTCCATGGCCGACATGTTTCCGCCGGACTGCAAGCTGGCATCGAAGGTGACGGGCTTTACGAAACCTTCCTGGTTGGTGGACGACTGCTTCTATGGCTACTCTGCGATCGACTATGACGATGGAGACTCGGCCGGCTACTTCGGGACGAAGGTGCTGGCGCTATCGTACGGCGGCACGATTCAGTTATTTGGCCAGAAGGGCGCGCAGTATCCCAGCTCGGTTGTGCTTCCAGCATGGAGCTCCGGCACCAGTTGGGGAAGGCTAAGCCAGTCGACAGACGCCAAAACCCTGGTACTCGACCGAGCTGTTCCGTATTGGGCGGTAAAGGACCACGTCGTCGTCTCGTCCACCGACTATCTTCCAGGACATGCCGAGGAAATGGAGATCACAGCGAACACGCTGATCACATGTCCGACGGACTCAACAAAGAAGTGCACGCAGCTTAAGGTGCAGCAACCGGGAAAGCCGGGAACGGGACTGGTGTATGCGCACAACGCGACCCAGTACGACATAAGCTCGGTGCCGGCGGGGATCGGACCCGATGACGACCCCAACCTTGCCGGCATGACAGGCAAGCACAAGGTGGAGACGCGGGCTGCGGTCGGCTTGCTGACGCGCAGCATCCGCATCGTGTCGGAAGGCAATACGGTAGACCAGACGTTCGCACAGGCTGGCCCGCAATACACGTTTGGGGCACATAGCATCGTCCGCCAGGGCTTCAAGAACTAC
The DNA here is from genome assembly GCA_963696575.1 of uncultured Acidobacteriaceae bacterium. GTDB lineage: Bacteria > Acidobacteriota > Terriglobia > Terriglobales > Acidobacteriaceae > DASRAA01. The sequence goes on along the minus strand of CAVOKT010000009.1, from coordinate 120,111 downwards.
CAGTTGCAGGGTGTGGAGTTCTTCCAAATGGGACAGGGCGGCGAAATCATGCACTACCCCATCCACTTCCACATGGCGCGTAAGACGCCGCAGCCTTCGACGCTGACGGACCCCAACACAGGCACCTACGTCAAAGACTGCTCGATCCACGATTCGATGACGCGATGGATTACGCTGCACGCCACGCAGGGAGTAACGCTGGCCCGCAACGTGGGGTACCTGTCGATTGGCCATGGCTTCTACCTGGAGGACGGGACGGAGACGGACAACAAGCTGTATTCGAACCTGGGTGTGTTCGCGCGCGGATCGCTGGAGAACGAGCAGAACCCGCACAAGGCGCCGGGCATCCTGGCGGCGCCGGACGTGGCGCAGCAATCGATCGGGACGCAGTACACGAGGTACACGAGCGATGTGGAACATCCCTCTGTGTTCTGGATCCCGAACGGCTGGAACGACGTGCAATACAACATGGCAGCGGGAGCGGGAAGCTGCGGCATGTGCTACTGGCTGGTTCCGATGGACGTGAGCGGGCACTCCCGGCAACAGAAGTGGACCTCGTATGCAGCCGAGCAGGTCAATGTAAACGGCTCGCGACCGGGCGAGGATGGAGCGCGGGGAGGCCTGACGCCGCTGAAGAGCTTCGTAGGGAATTCGTGTTCGTCGGCGATGAATTCGCTAATTACCGTAGGCGACACGGCGTATTGCGCGGGGGTGGAACGGAGTGCGGGTGGCGACCCGATGTTAGCCAGCGTGCCGAACAACCTGGCGCCCAAGATGGACGACCCTGAAGCGGAGATGTATTACCCGAAAATCGCAATACTTGCTGGCCGACGACCGACGCAATGTCCTGATGGAGGCGACTGCGCTTTTCAGCCGCCCTGCGCCGACGGACAGACGGACAATTGTGTGGTTTCTGTAATCAACCACTACACGACATCTTTCAACTGGGCACAGGCCAATCTGTCGGCGATCTGGCTTCGGCCACAGTGGTACCTGTTTCTGAACGGCGCGATCACCGATGTGCAGAATGGTGGGTTGACGTTCGTCACCGGCGGAGACTACACGCGAGCGAGCATTATCAAGGGTTACTGGGCACTGGCGCGCAAGAACGTGTTCATTGGCGAGACGCAAACGGGCAATCCGTACGCATCGGCAGCGGGGCCGGTAGCGCCGGCCGCGAATGGGGGCAAGCTGCAGTGCACCCGCAGGAGTGACGGCCAGCCGGTTGGGGGCTACTGCCTACTGGAGAGCGAGAGCGTCAGTTTTCCCACCGACGGATTTGCGTTGAACCAGCGGTTCTTCAATATCTACGATGGGCCGTCGTATCAGTCTTCCAATGCCTACCTGAAGATTAAGCCGAGCTACCTGACCGGGTGCGTGAATGGAACCAACTGCGCGCAAACTGGGTGGCTGTACGGGATGGCGCCGGGATTGACGAAGGACCCGAATGCGACGAAGGACGACGAGGCCTGCTACCAGCCGAATGCGGCCATCGGGTGGAAGCAGCCGAACACGTTCTACTATCCGCCGGCGTTCCATTCGGAGAACCTCTATTTCAATGAGGTGACGATCCGGCACTTCGTGGTGGAGCCGCTGTTTCTGGATGGGACCTACCAGTTCAACACCAGTAAAGCCAAGAACACATACTGCTCGTGGTCTCCAGGAATGTTCAATGCGTTCACGGACACGGACCGGCAAACCGAACTGACCGACAACGACGGAACGCTCACCGGACTGTCGTCGGGGACAAGCGATCCGCCGGGACCGACGATCTCGGTGAACATGGACAATTTCTTCAACGCTCCGCGAGACATTCGGGAGTGCGCTTCGGACGTGCATACGCTGCCCAACGATCCGTTGCATCCTCCCGTGGGAGTGGCGGGCACGGCGCGAACCAGCCCCTATCAATATGTGACGACGGTGATCTACCCGGATTGCGTCAAAGACAAGACTTGTGGAGACGACAGCGTGTGGTCGAAGGACTGCGAGACCCAGAGCTGCCCGGGAGTCCATCTGCACCGAATGACGGAATCGCAGGACGACATTGACAAGGGACTGACCACGCCGCCGTTCATCCGGATGGCCGGAGCGGGTATCGGACAACGCAGCACGTTGACGGCGAACCATGCAACCTACTACGTGGACAACACGGTGTCACAGAACAAGTTCGGGACGGGGATCGGTTCGGTGTTCCAGGCGAACAAGACGTACAACACGTTCTTTCTCTATGCCACGCCGGAGCTGTCGCAGACCTACCAGTTTTACATCGACGGTCTCGGCCAGTCGGAGGCGCCGGAGGTGCATCGGGTGCGGGTGGACGTAAGCGGGGCGCCGCTGAAAACAAGCCTGGACGGCGATGGGACCTGGCCGACGGATCCTAAGCACTATAAGTATGACCCCAGCACGAAAATCCTGACGCTCACGGTGGACAAGGACGCGTTCACCAATTTCGCCAGCGACTACAACGCGGCCAAGCAGGCACTGTGCCAGCCCAAGACCTTCTGTGGGTGGGACAAGACGGGCCAAGGTTCGTGCAAATGCGCGCTGAAGAATACCGACCCGCTCTATGGAGAGTGCCAGAACGTGTGCGGCAACTGGGCGGGACGGGACGTCGACTGTCCGGAAGGAGGCTGCTATGGGTTCTCGGTGAAGATGCCGAGCGGCTTCCAGGCCACGGACCAGGGGTCGAACGTAACATGGCCGACCAACGCCTGCGCAACGTCGAGCGATCCGGGATGGAGCACACCGTTCTCGACTAACACGAAAGCGCATCAACCTGACGATTGCAAATACGATGCCGTGCCGGCGGACAAGTTCTGCAAGACGGGACCGTAAGCAGCACAGGTCAATCGTGCAAAGACCTAAGAAGGCCGCGTGGTTCGCTACGCGGCTTTTTGGCATTACAAGGTGTACGGAAGCACGTAACAACTCTTGCGGTCTAGCCCGAAAGTGGGGCTCTCGCGCTATAGTGTTGCGAGCGCAGGAGGTGGCGATGGCGGGTCGGTGGACGATTGTCCCGTTGGTGTTGTTGTTCGGTGGTACGGCGATGGGACAGGATCAGACGTCCAACCAGGTCCCGAACCAAACGCCCAGCCAAGCTTCCCCCAGCCAACAGCTCAACCAAGCCCCGAATCAAGCCAGCCAGCCGCCGGAATTCCATGGCACGTATGAAGAGCTGAAGCCGGCGCAGAAGCAGTTGATCGACGAGTGGTATGCGGACTACAACCGCATGACCGGCGACCATGCCGATCCCAAGGAGTACAACCAGTTTTCGCTTTCGACGCGCACCACCTACGAGGCGGTGACGCATGCGCTGATGACCACCCAACTGACCGACAAGTCGGGCAAGCCGATGGGCACGGCGCTGGATTTGGTGCAGGAGATTGAAGCCATCAACGGCAAAGTGACGCGGGCGCGCGGCGATCTGCAGTTCCGCATGTATGTGCAACTGAAGCCGGACGCGCTGCAGAAGCTCAAGGACTCGAGCGAGTTCTTTCGCGACCGGGACAACACGGTGTATCACAGCGGGTATCCGCTGAACTACCGGCAGGCGGGCACGCCGTCGATCCAGTTCTCGATGGCCAAAGATGGCCAGCACGCCGATATCGATGTGGACTACCGCTCGTCGGGATTTCCCGCAGGGCCTGTTCAATGGCCACTTGACGGCGTCGAATTCGGATGTGCGGGCGGGAAACAACACGCAGGTACACCTGCAACGCTGGCAAGGGCTGACGGACTGGTGGCGCAGTCTGTTTGGACTTCCGGGAGTGGTGGACGATCCGAACGCCGATTTGCTGCCGGGGGATGTGCCTCCCATACCGCGCAAGGCGGATGGGAAGCTCGAAGATGCGATGCAGGATTTTCTGCAGTCGTGGCTGGTGGAGCAGAAGCCCGAGTTCTCGGCGTCGTACTTGTCGCCGCGATCGTTTTCCTGCCTTGAGGAATACGGCCCGCAAGCGGGCAGACGATCAACACGGGGATCGCTCCGTATGTGGCGGCGCGCGACCTGGCTGCGACCAGCCGCGCCATCGGCAAGGTCGCGAGTGTGCAAGATGCGGTGCAGCCTGCGAGCCTGAGCGGAGCGGAGATCAAGGCGATCAAGCAGCCGTTTGCAACGGCGTTCTCGCTGTATCAAGTGCCGAATGGAGTGGCTGCCGATTTCGAGTGCGATCCGGAGAAGGCGTTTGACGATTTCGATGCGTCGCGGGTTTCGCGCACGACGAATAAGTACGGAACGCTACTTCGCGGCGGTCTTCCGGCTGAAGGGCCCGAAGGGGAAGAGCGACACGATCACGCTGTTGTGGACCAAGGAGAGCAAGCTGTTGGAAGGTGGTGGCGTGGGACATCGAGCCGGAGGAGGCCAAGCCGGGGTCGATGCCCGACACCCGCCGAAGCAAAACGGTGGCGGCGGCGGCGAAGCCGAAGGTGCAGGTCAATGCCGATCCTGCGGTTTTACAGGCTTCGCATGACTTTCTGCACGCGTGGCTGGTGAGTGACGATTTCGATCGCGCGGCCGAGAGTTTTGTGTCGCCACGAAGCAACGACTGCGTGATCCAGTATCTGGCGGAGCGGACGATAAGCCACCGGCGACGCCTGAGGAATACTCGGCCTACATTCGCAGGGCAATGACCACCGTGGGCAAGGATGTAGGCAAGGTGGAGCACCTGCGGGACGCGCTGGAGCCAGTGCGTCCGGAGCACGAGGGACTGCGGCTGGTAACGCACTCGGGGGAAGACGCATACACCATGGTGGCAGTGCCGGATTACCTGGCGGGATCGTTCCTGTGCGACGAGGCGTCGGCGAAGAATCCTTATGCACCGCCGGAGGCAACGACGGAGCGAAGCAGTACGGAAATTACTATGCCACGCTGTTCGCGATGCGCACGCCCGGCGATCATCCCGCGGCTCTGACGTTGCTGTGGGGCAAAGACAGCGGGCAGTGGAAGATCATCGCGTACGAAGTGGTAGCGCCGTAGGACAGTGGATGGTGAGCAGTGGATAGTCGATAGAAAAGGCAACCGCGGATTTCCGTGATGAGGCTTAAGACGCCGGAACTCCAGCGGAGATGCGAGCGCCTCCGCCCCTCCGGCGAAGCGGGTCGTCTGCGAGAGTGCAGAAGCTGGTTGCGAGAGGCGCAGCAATAGAAAGGAAAACCGGTTTGGACTGGACGAAGCTGATCGACAAGTTCTTCGGCTTCCTGTGCGCACTGATACCGGGATCGGTGGTGCTGCTGATCGCGGTGCTGCATCGTCCGGATCTGTGGACGACGTTTTGGAATATTGGCCACCTGGAATACCAGGCCAAGCTGGCGGTTCTGATTGGCGCGGCGTTCGTGGCCGGAAGCACGGTCAACTCAGTACTGGGCGCGATTATCGGAGGGATTTCGACGAACGCCGCCACCAGCCAGGCGGAGAAGCGCGCGCGCGGCGGCGAAGGCGCAGGAAGAGGCGAAGCCGGCATGGATGAAGGAACCGCATCAGGGCCCGCAAGCTGGTCCGCCGCCGATGCCGACACCGGAGGGGCAGCAGATAGAGCCGGTGGCTGAAGTTCCGCAAGAGGTGCCCTACTGGCGCGATGCGAACTGGCGCAATTTGGTCAGGGCGTACCTGGGTGACGCCGCGCCCGAAAACCTGGAGGGGTTCTATGACCAGGCCGAGTTGGACCAGGCGCTGGAGATCGCAGGGAACCTTCCGCAGCCGGAACAGGGCCACGAGTTAAGCAAGCTGGCGCGGCGCACCAGCCAGATTCATCTGCAGAACAATGATGCGATGTGGCGGGATTGCTGGTTCCGGCTGAATGGGGTGATGGGGAGAGCTAACGATCCTCAGATGAAGATGGCGCTGACCCTGGTGAGCGCGTATGGAGGGGCGAGCCTGCTGCTGGTGCTGGCGGCCCCGTGGACCCCGGCGCTGAGGCATTGGTGGATCATGGTGCCGTGTGTGTACTACATCTTCGTCACTACGGGGCAGGCCATTATGTCGTTTGTGAAGTCGCAAGACCCGGCACAGTTGTTCGACCAGCAGTGGCAGTATCTGCAGACGCATGTAGGCAAGGGGGAGCAGGTGAACGAGAAGGGGTGACGGGAAAGGCAAAGCAACCGCGGATTTCGCGGATGAACGCGGATCGGATTCCGGCAGAAAGTCAAAGCAAGAGCAACCGCGGATTTACACGGATCACACGGATCGGAATCGGGCAAAGGCAACCGCGGAAAACACGGACGACACGGACAAGAGAAGGCATAGAGACAAAGGAAAGCGCAGAGCGCGTGGATAAGCCCTAGGTCGCGGGGGTGAGTTCGAGCGATGGCGCAGGGCCGGGCAGAACGGCGGGGGTCGCGATATTCGTCGGCTGGCTGCCGAGCAGGGCCTCGAAGAAGCGATCGACGGCAGCGAGAATCTCTACCTCATTGTGGGACTCGTAGACCGCCTTGCGGAGGTTGGCTCCGTGAGGGACGCCATGGGTGAACCAGGCAGCGAACTGCTTCATCTTGCCGGCGGCTCCCTGGATGTTCTCGTCGTGCAACATGGTGAAGTAGGTGCGGATCATCGCGTATCGGTCGGCATCGGTGGGCGTGTCGTAGCTGCCGGTCGCGGTGTACTGCTCGATCTGGCGGAAGATCCAGGGGTTCGAGGCGGCGGTGCGGCCGATCATGACGGCGTCGCATCGAGTTTCGGCGACCATGGCAGCAGCGTCTTCGGGCGAGCGAATATCGCCGTTGCCGATGACGGGAATCTTGACCGCGTCTTTGAGGGCGGCGATCCACTCCCAGCGCGCCTGTCCGCTATAGCCCTGCTCGCGGGTGCGGGCATGGAGGGCGACGGCGGCGAGTCCGCACGATTCGGCCATCTTGGCCAGTTGCACGTGGACGACTTCTTTGTCGCTCCATCCGGCGCGGAACTTCACGGTGAAGGGAATCTTCACGGCGGCGCGGACGGACTCGAAGATGTTCTGGATGAGCGGCAGGTTGCGCAGCAGGCCGGAGCCTCCATTGCAGGTGACGACCTTGCGCGCGGGGCAGCCGAGGTTGAGATCGACGAGGTCGAAGCCGAGGTCTTCGACGATCTTGGCGGCTTCGGACAGCGTGGCGGGATCGCTGCCGAAGAGCTGCGCCGAGATCGGGTGCTCGTCGCCGTAGAAGGTGAGGTAGCGCTTGGCCTTCTTGTCCTTGTGGCGGATGATGCCGTCGGCAGAGGTGAACTCGGTCATCATCAGGCCGCAGCCTCCAAGGTTGCGGATGAAGCGGCGAAAGACGGTGTCGGTGATGCCGGCCATGGGGGCGAGAACGGTCGCGGGACGGATTTCGATTCCACCGAGCGTCACGGACGCAGGGACGCGGGCGCCCGGAGGCGCGGTGCGCTGGGCCGGATTGTCGAAAAACTTGGGCACGTTACGATTTTAGCGGAAAAACGATGTTCACCACGGAGGCACGGAGGACACGGAGAACTCGGGCAAAAGGCAAAGACAAAGCGGCCGCGGATTTACCCGGGTTATCACAGATCGGAATTGGACGATAAACAAAGGCAACCGCGATTGCGCGGATCTAATTTAGGTCTCAGCTAGCCAGACTGTCATGATCCCACCCTTTCCCAAAAACGGGAAAAGGATAGGGCACCCGGCGGATTACGAGTGAGATGGCGACATATCACTACCAGAAGTCTGGATCCCTGTTGTACGTCGAGTAGGTGATAGCCATCACCGACAACCGCGGGTTCGCGGTCGCAGTATGCTCGATGGCAATAGCGTAGTGCTGACAAAGGGTTAGGACCGGCTGTGCAATGCCTGGCAGGGACCTATGTCAGACACGACTGGGAGTGGGAGAAATGTCCTAATAGGGATGCGGCGAGCGGTGCGCGTTCTGGCGATTTGCGCTCTCGTGTTGTCGCCAGGGATTGTGCTTGCCCAAGGGAAGTTTGACGGCAACTGGCTCACCACTGTCACCTGCCCTCCCAAGGGGAATACCGAGGGCTACACCATGCATTTGCCCAGCGTGGTCAAGGACGACATTTTTCGCGGCGAACACGGAACTGCGGGAGAACCCGGCTACCTGCTGATCGAAGGGAAAATCGGTGGCGACGGGGCGTCCAAGCTGTCGGCCACAGGCAAAGTCAGCTCGCGGAAATATGGCACTGGAGTTTTCACGACAGAAGGCACGGATTATAGCTATGGCATCAAGGCCCAGTTCAAGGAGACCGAGGGGACCGGGCTCCGTGACAAAGGCCTCGGCGTCGTAGGGCGTCCCTGCACGTTTGACTTCGCGAAGCAGTAACACACGGTCAGGAAACGACGTTACATCACTTAATAGTCTTCCAGGCCGCCGCGGCAGCCCTAAACGTAAGCTGCCCCAACTCGCGCTTAAATGTCTTTCCGTCCATCCGTATTGGTTGGTTCGGAGCCACATTTTTCACCCAGAGATCAGCGTAGCTGGCGATTGCATCGACTTGCCGCTGTTCGATTGCATCCAAGTCGAGGTTCGCCAAGAATGCAAATTCTGTCTTGGTCATGGAACCAGGCGCACCCCAGGTTCCGTCTGTCTTTTTCACCGGGCGGATCAGGGGACTCATACGGACAACCCGGCTATTAGCTGGCCGTTTGATCCCTTTGCCGCCGCCGGTCATTACGTGGGCGAGGAACGTTGCAATGTCGGGCGGGTCGTCGATAATCGATGTCGCAACTTTGCGCAAGTCGGTGACGATTCCGGGCTCAAGAATCGGCTGCACGAAAGGCGAGGAGTCCCGTCCGGACTCCGGCCATCGAAGCGCAACCGAACCGGTTCCAATACTCAAAACTGCGAGGCTCGTCGGCGGCTGGTTCAAGCCGATTGCTTCCGTGACGCCCGCCAGAACGGGATTGTTGCAGCCCGCGATCGCACCATCCCAGTACCGATGCCCACGACTGCCTTTAAACTGCGCGGGCGCATCGAAGTATTTCACCGGCGCATTCGTTGAGGCATGGATTGCCTCGACTAGCGTCACGTTCGAAGTCCGACCTTTTCCCCACCGCGGCCCACTAACCTCGGACGAGCGAAAGAAGACAGCTCGATTGAGGTCATAGTCGAATCCGGTAATCACCAAATGCACACCTTTCGACTTGTGGCCGTGCAGGCCGTCGGTGGCTTTGGCAAGAGGGACGTCGCCCATGGTCGGCACCACATGCCGCAAGGCAGACAGTTTGTCCTTCGCACTATACTTTGGCACGATGCCGCTCAGGTTGAAGGTACTGTCGGGTGGCACAACCTGGGCGAGGTTCTGGGCCAAGTTGTGGAGCACCACATCCTTCAAACTTGCCAGGGAGAAAATCGCGTTCCGCTGGCTTTCACTTTCGAAAAGCGAGAGGATTTTCCGGAGGGTGAGGTTTTCGATCAAGCCTCCCAACACGATGCTGCCGCCCGAATTCGCAGCAACCAAGTCGAAGTCGTTCAGCACGGTATGCCCGGAAGTGTTCTCATCGTAGCCGGGAAGAGCCATCAAAGCCTTGACTTGGATCAGCGCCCAGATACCTCCCCCGTCGAGTGAAAGGATGCGATAGCTCATCGTTTCCTCCTTTGTGCGTTGGACATTCGTGATTCGGCGATTTCCGAATCAGAAAGTTGGGCCGTGTGGCAATCTCAAAGTTGCCGCTGGAACTCTGTTGGTCTTGGGAGAAGGCGGTTCGGAGTCTTGTCTCGCCGCCAGGTGGCTTAGCAATAGACGGGAAAAGGTCAGGGAGTCCTCTCCCGAGAGACCTGTCGCTATTTCACAAGCTCAGCGAAGTTCTGTCAGTGATCCGCGATGCAAGGCGAGGTGATACGAGCGCAGGAGAGAGGACGAAAAGAGTTGACGTTCCCGCAACCTGACAAGCTATGGCGAGCGCGTCGCGCGAGGCTGCAGGTAAAAGAAAAGCCCCCGCGTGGGCGGAGGCTTGGGTAAACCACAGAAACTAGGTTACTTCGCGGCGGTTTTGGCAGCTTCGGCTGCCTTGGCGGCTTCGGCCTTGCCAGCGTCGGATTTGGCGTACTTGCGGCGGAAGCGCTCGACGCGGCCGGCGGTGTCCATCAACTTCTGCTTGCCGGTGAAGAACGGGTGGCAGGCGGAGCAGATTTCCACGCTGATGTCGCCCTTGTGGGTCGAACGGGTCATAAATGCGTTGCCGCACGCGCAATGTACGCGCACTTCGTTGTAAACGGGATGGATAGCTGCCTTCATAGGACTCCCTGACTCGCTTGTTGCAAACTTTGATTGTACCGGAATGGCCGCAATCGGAGCAACCCGCGGATGTTTCGGTGCAGATCATTGGATTCGCGGGAAGGCAATCGGATGCAGGGGCGAAAGTCAAAGGCAACAACATTCACCACGGAGACGCGGAGGACACGGAGAAGATTTGGACAAACAAATCAAAACCTGCCGCTGTCGCGGATTTTCACAGGTCCGCACGGATCATTCTCCGGCGAAAGGCGAAGCAACCGTGGATGCGGGGAGATGGCTGCTCCTTTGTCAGGTGGCCTTGTCCGACCGCGCTCACTTCTTGTTCACGTGCTTCTTAAGTTCGACGCCGGGAGTGAACTTGGCGACTTTGCGTGCGGCGATCTTGATAACTCCTCCGGTTCGCGGATTGCGTCCGTTGCGGGCTTTGCGGTGCGAGACGGAGAAGGTTCCGAAGCCGACAAGCGTAACCCGATCACCCTTCTTGAGCGCCATGGTTACGGCGTCAACCAGCACATCGATGGCGGCGGCGGCACTAGTCTTAGTAATGCCAGTGGACGCGGCGATTTTTTCAACCAGATCCCCTTTGTTCATGAAAGCTCCTCGGCCCTTGGTTAGATGCGGCGGAAATATTTAGCTGCCAAAAGGGGCGCATGTCAAGCAAAACCGAACAATCAAGAATTCACCACGGAGGCACGGAGGGCACGGAGGGCACGGAAAGGGCACGGAAAAGAATTAGTCAAAGGTAAATCAACCACGGATTTGCACGAACCAACGCGGATCGGAATTGGGGAAAATCAAAGGCAAGAACATTCACCACGAAGACACGGAGAACACAGAGAAGATTAGGGCAACAATCAAAGGGACAAAATTAACCAGAGAGGCGCGGAGACGAACCAGCACGAGGAAAAAGGGAAGGGATGGGACGTCCAGCCACGAAATCAAAAGACCCACTCAAGCAAAGCCGACTTGAGTTGATTGGATAAGGTCGAAGGCTCGATCGAACCCGAGTAGTCTTTTGTGGTTGAGACAGACACTGGGGACAGAAGGAGCCTTCGATGAGGATTATAGGATGCGATTTTCATCCCAGCTGGCAACAGTGGCGTGGTTGGACGCCGCGACAAGAGAAACTGGCGAGGGCAAGCTGGTGAACGGCGACGGTGAAGCCGAGCGGTTTTATCGCAGCTTGGCGGAGCCGGCGCTGGTGGGAGTGGAAGCCTGCGGCAACAGTCAGTGGTTCCTCGAGTTGCTGCAGCAGTTAGGGCACGAGTGTTGGTAGGAGATGCAGCGCAGATCCGAGCCAGCTACGTGACGGAAGCAGAAGACAGACAAGCGGGACGCGGCGCACATTCTGAAGCTGCTGGTGGAGAATCGGTTTCCGAAGTTATGGGTGCCGTCGGCCGAGCAGCGAGACGTGCGGCAGTTACTGATCCATCGGCACAAGCTGGTGGAGATTCGAACCCGAGTGAAGAACGGGTTGCAGCATTTGGCGATGAATCGCGGCATGCAGAAGAAGAACAAGCTGTGGAGTGCGGCCGGACAGAGAGCGTTGCGCGAGTTGCCGCTGCCACGGCTGGGCGCGCGGCGACGTCCGGATTTGCTGGGGTTGCTGAAGAATCTCGATGAGCAGATCGGGCAGTTGAGCCAGGCGGTGGAAGAAGAAGCTCAGAGAGACAAAATGGCGCAGCTATTGCGGACGCAGCCTGGGTGGCCCGATCACAGCACTGGCGTTCGTAGTGACCATTGGCGATGTCTCACGCTTTCGGCGAGGCAAGCAGGTGGCCAGCTATCTGGGGCTGATTCCGCGCGAGCGCAGTTCGGGCGGACGACAGCGGCTGGGAGCGATCAGCAAGCAGGGCAATCGGTTTCTGCGCACCTTGCTGGTGGAAGCGGCGCACGGCGCCAACCAGCGGGATGAAGGATTTCGCAAGACCTATCAGCAGCGCTGCCATCGTATGGCGAAAGGTGTGGCCAAGGTGGCAGCGGCACGCAAGTTGGCGGTACCACTCTACTGGATGTTGCGCACCAACACGCCGTATCCGGAGATCGTTTCGATCGAGAACAGCCCGCGGGTGCCCCTGGTCAGCGGAAGCTAGACCGTAGAATTGATTGGGCGTTCTCGCCTCCCGTACGGACGGGAGGTTCGCATAGAAGAATCATGGTCGCAGTATCGAGGCCGTATCGATGGTTGGTGAAACGAGAGTTGGTTTCACCGCAAAGTGATTAACGCGAGTTCTCCAGTGACTTTCGTCCTCAATCGTGCTGGCGAGCGAGCGGTGCTTGCGCACCGCCTTAGGAGAACTCTCGCTTGACAATGCCTTCGACCTTATCGAGGGGCACCCGACGCGGATTGGCACCCTCAAGTTCCCGGGTCAGGGCGAGCCTGCGGAGGATCGACGCAGACGCCGAGCTTCGCGCCGAGGGCGGTGAATTCGCTGATCCAGAGTTGCGAGGCTTCGTCGCCTTCTTTCAAAACTACCGGATAAACGTGCTGCAAAAGCTGGTAATACACGTTCTGCACGCGCCGGAGATCGACCTCAAAGGGCAACGAGCGCACCAGGTCAACAGCCAGGTTGAAGCGGTGCAGAGGATCTTCGTGCGGCTTGAGGGCGAGGTCGTCGGCCATGCGGCCAAAGCGCTTGGTGAGGGCGTAACCCAGCCAGGCTGAGTCCCATTGAATTTTTTCGCGAGCGGCAGTATCGAGCAGGCTCTGAACGCGCTCGAGGTCGAGCTCGTCGGCCATGAACTCCTTGCGCAAAGCGGTATTGAGCACGAACTCGGCGGTCAGGTGCAACATCTTGGGAAGAGGCGCGCCCATGCCACTGAGAAAGCCCATCAGGGGCGCGTGGTTCTCGTAGATGCGATTGTAAGCAGCCTCAGCTTCAGCCATGGTGGAGCCCAGGAGTTTGCTGACGACTTTCTGGCGCTCGTCGCGGAAAAGCGACTTGAGGGTGTAGGCCGCGCCGCCGAAATGGCGGTCGAGGAGACGAAGCACGGCGGGAAGATCAGCCGCCTGAAACGGCTCGCGCAACTCCTTGACCATGGAGCGGAACTCAGCCTCGCCGGGATAGATGCGAATACCGGCCATGAGGTTGTGGTCGCCGAAGTGAAGCACGCCGAAGGTGACATCGCGCTGCTCGCGGGTGATGCGGGAACGGACGCTGGCGGTGCCGACGGCAAGGCGGGCGCGTCCGGATTCGAGGCGGACGTCCTCGAGGGGTTTGATCTCGTAGCAATTGACGAGGTCGCCGTCGCCGGGGCGATGAAACATGGAGGCGATGGCGTAATGCGCGGCCACGGCCAGCAGGTCCACCTGCCGCGGCTTCACGAAGCGGTCGAAGATCTGCGCGCCGTCGCCGTATTCGGGAGGTTGCTTTTCGCCGACTGCAACAGCTCGCGAAAGCTCTGCTCGTGATGGTCGGGTAACAGCTTCCTGGGCAAGTTGCAGGGCGCGGCCGGCATACATGATCACCTGCACGGTTTCGATACCCGATAACTCGTCGAAGAACCAGCCGCAACTGGTGTACATCAGCATGGCGTGGCGCTGCATTTCGAGCAGCGACAGCACGGTGACGGTTTCGGCCTCAGAGAGCTGGCGGCGAGCGTGGGTGGCGAGAAAGCTGTCGAGGCTGGCGTCTGCGCGGTCGAGCACGAAGTTGACGTATTCGTCGCGGGCCTGCCAGGGATCGAGCAGCAGTTCCGCAGCTTTGGTTTCGTAAGGACTGATCAGGCCGTCGCGCAGACGAGTCGAGCGCTTTGCGCAGCGGCGCGCGCCAGCGACTGGTTCCAGCCGGGCTTGCCGCCGGAGTTGCAGCCGCAGTCAGTGTTCCAGCGGCCAACGCCGTGAGAGCAGCTCCAGGCGGTGTTCTCGACGATCTCGACTTCGTGGGTGGGCGGATTGATGGTGAGGTACTCGCCGTAGTTGGTGAGCTTGGCGAGCTTGTTGGTTTCGATGTGATGCAGCGCGTAGGAGAGCGCCATCTCGCCCTTGTAATGATGGTGGCCGTAGGTCTCGCCGTCGGTGGCGATGTGCATGAGCTGCGGCCAGCGGCGGTTCTCGGCGAAGCCGCTGATCAGGCGGTCGGCGAAACGCTCGCCGTCGGAAAGCAGGCCCTCGAAGGCGACGGCGCGGGAGATGGGGCCGTCGTAGAAGAAGAGGTTGATGCGTGCGGCCCGAAGGCAGATTGCAGATATAGGGACGGGTGGGATCGATCTTGCCGCCCTCGACATTCTTGAATTTGGCGGTGGTGACGCGGCGCTCCTGTTTGGCCTGTGATGGGGCCAGGATGGTGAACAGGATGCCGTTGGCGGCCAGCACTTCGAGGGTCTCGATGTCGACGGCGGTCTCGGCCAGCCACATGCCCTCGGGCGCGCGATTGAAGCGGTACTCGAAGTCGCGGATGCCCCAGACCACCTGCGTCTGCTTGTCGCGGCGATTGGCCAGCGGCATGATCATGTGGTTGTAGACCTGCGCGATGGCCGAGCCGTGTCCGGAGAAGCGCTGCTGGCTCTCGCGGTCGGCGTCGAGGATGGCCTGGTAGGTGTCGGGCGCGCGGTTGGCCATCCAGGAAAGCAGCGTGGGGCCGAAGTTGAAGCTGATGCGCGAATAGTTGTTGACGATGCGGGTGATGCGGTTGTCGGGGCTCAGGATGCGGGAAGCGGCGTTGGGAGCGTAGCACTCGGCGGTGATGCGCTCGTTCCAGTCGTGATAAGGGTAGGCGGAGTCCTGCAGTTCGATGGATTCCAGCCAGGGGTTCTCGCGAGGCGGCTGATAAAAATGACAGTGAATGCAAAGATAACGGTCCATAGAGTATTCCGGTGATGATATGGCGTGGGAGGATTGTTACAGTAGTTTTATTGGATGCGGAGATGCGCGGGTCGCGCGTACAACTTTGGGGGTACTTCGGAGAGTGATTACCTGGGCGCCGGTAAACCGCGGACTGCACAGGCATCGGACGTAGGATTGCGCGGCGCATTGCGCCATCGCTGACTGGGCAGTAGAGTCGAGCAAATTCGAGGCGAAGCAGGACGATTGTCGTGAATACTCAACTGGAAACTCCGTGCCCGATCTGTGGCGATACTGGATGGCGCAGCATCACGCGCGGCAAAGAGCGCGAGGTGGTGCGCTGCGAGTGCCGGCTGAAAAGCCGCGGGGAGCGGTTGCTGGCGGCGGCGCAGATTCCGCCGCGCTATGAGCACTGCGACCTGAGCACCTTCAAGTACGATCCGACGACAACGACCAGAAGAGTCTGGCCAAGGCGAAGTTATTTGCCGGACGGTTCGTGGAAGAGTATCCGACGGAGAAGACCGGGCCTGTTGTTTGTGGGTCGGTGGGCGTGGGCAAGACGCACCTGGCAGTCGGGATACTGAAGGCGCTGATCCGCGACAAGGGTGTGCCGTGCCTGTTCTGCGATTATCGCGAGCTGCTGAAGTCGATCCAGAATTCGTATAACGCGTCGGTGCAGGCGACGGAGATGGAGATCCTGCGGCCGGTGTTCGACGCCGAGGTGCTGGTGCTCGATGAGCTGGGCGCGGTGCGCAGCACGGAGTGGGTGTTCGACACCGTGAATTACATCCTGAACAGCCGTTATAACGACAATAAGACGACCATCATCACCACGAACTTCCCCGACAAACCGGAGCAGGAGCGAGTGGAAGACGAGAATCCGCGCAGCTAGCTCGGCAGCGGACCGCGCAGCGCGACGCGAGACCCTGGGCGACCGCATTGGCGAGCGCATGCGCTCGCGGCTGCACGAGATGTGCAAGAAGGTTGAGATGGAAGGCGCGCGATTACCGGCTGCACTCGAAGAAAGCGCACTTCCAGCCGATTGAGGCGCCGGCGCGGATTAAGGTGACGGGGAAGAAAGAAAGTGGCTAGCGTTAGCTAGAGGCGAAATAGCCATGGATGTGCACGATCGGCACGGACAGAATTAGCCTTGCGAGCATCGCGCGCTCGGCATGACAACGCTGATGCCAGGCATCCTCCTGACTAGCTCTACCCATCCACTAGAATCTTCTCGTGGAGTTTTCGCCCGAACACGATACTGAGCTGTTTGCCGCTGCTCCGGCGAGCGCGGCGGTGTTCGTGCTGCGCGGCGAAGCAGGCAGCGAGCCCTATGTCGGCAAGTCGGCGAACTTGCGGCGGCGGCTGCAGCGGCTGCTGGGCGCGGCTGAAGGACAGAGCCGCAAGCTCAATCTGCGCGATCGCGTGCGCGCGGTCGAGTGGACGGCGACGGGCTCCGACTTCGAGGCTGGCGCTGCTCTCTACAAGACGCTGCGGCGCGAGTTCCCCAAGACGTATGGCGACCGCTTGCGGCTGCGGTTTGCGCCGCTGGTCAAGCTGATCCTCGACAATCCGTATCCGCGGGCGACGGTGACCACGCGCATCAGCGGACGCAAGAGCGGCGCGGAATACTTTGGGCCGTTTGCCGACACGCGTGGCGGCGGAGAAGTTCGCCAACGACTCGCTCGACTTTTTCAAGATGCGGCGCTGCACCGACGACCTGAATCCTGATCCGGCGTTTCCGGGCTGCATTTATTCGGAGATGAAGATGTGCCTGGCGCCTTGCTTCAAGGGCTGCACGGATGAGGAGTACGCGGCCGAAGTGGGGCGGGTGCAGAAGTATTTTGCCAGCGGCGGACAGTCGCTGGTGCGCGAGATCGAGCGGACATGCGCGATGAGGCTTCGGCTGCGCTTGGACTTCGAGGGCGCGGCGGCACTGCATGTGCGGCTGGACAAAGTGAAGGCGGCGACCGCGCAGTTGCCGGAGATCGTGCGCCGGCTGGATGAGTTGAATGGCGTGATGATCCAGCCGTCGGCGGAGGCGGATTCGGTGGCGCTGTTCAAGATTGCAGCGGGGCGCATCAGCGATCCGGTGCGGCTGGACTTGGCGTCGAAAGTCGGAGGCGGCACACATGCAGGCGCAGCCGCAGTCGATGGAAGCGCGGATTACTGAAGCGCTGGCGGCGGTGGAGGCTGCCGAAGATGCAGAGCGCGCTGGAGTGGATGGAACATCTGGCGCTGTTGAAGCGCTGGTACTACCGCACGGTGAAGACGGGAGAGCTGTTCCTGACGGACGCAACGGCGATCTGCCGATGCGGCGTGTGGTGCGGGGCGTGTCGCGAGTGTTCAAGGGAGAGAAGCCGACGGGAGATTTGAGCGAGACGGCGGGGGAGTACTGGAGGTTCCGGGCGTTGGAGGGTGGGGTGAAAGACCGAAAAGTCAACCACGGATTTACACGGATCTACACGGATAATTCTTAGACCATGATCTTGCAGACGCATTCATTCTCGAGAAACGCATCGCTTTTCGCTCACGGGGACGCTTGCGAGCGTTGTCGAGGATCATGCGGCGAAATTGGGGCGTACTCCAAAGTTGAGTAGCAGACCAACTTCGTACTGGTTGCCTTCAGGTAGTTCAGCAATTGGGCCTCGTGGTTGCTGTCGATGGTTCGCGCAGCATTTCAGTTCCACGATTACTTGTCTGCCACCACAAGGTCAGTTCGAAATATCCCACCGACCTTACCGCGAAAACCGCAACCGCACTGTTTCTCGCGTCGACCTGAAGTCCCTTTCCGGTAAGGGCGAGCATCATGCGCCTCGCGATAAACCGATTCTAGAAATCCGTGGCCGAGTTCGTTGATACACGTCGTAAAAAGAGCCGATGATCGCCTCGGTAAGTCCGCGAGTGTTTGAGTGCCGTCAGGCCTGCATGCGACTTCCAGTCTCTTGATCTCCGAGTTCGATCCGCTGAAATCCGTGTAAATCCGCGGTTGAATGTTTTGTGGGTGTTTGCGGTTGACCACGTCGCACCGCTTCGCGCCAGCGTTCGTCGACCTGCGCGACCGACCACTGGATCTGCGGGGAGAGGTAGCGCAGCAGAATATCGGTCGAAGGATGGGTGCGCAGGGCGGGAGCGACGAGATAGAGCAGGGGCGGCAGCGTCGGAGAGTTCGCGGCCGGCGAAGTAGCCGTTGCGGAGGAAGCCTCCATTTTGCTGGTGCCAGCGCACACGGGCCCAGTAGTCGAGGCCTTGCAGCGGGAGATGGATGTCCTCGTCAGCCTTGAGTTCGAGGATGGCGAGGCGGCCGTCGAGGGTGCAGGTGAGGACGTCGATCATGGCGCGATCGGTGGAGGCGAAGGCCGGCACCTGCGAATATACGAATCGCGGATCGAGGCGCTCGTCGATGGCGCGGACGTCGCGGATGATCAGCGATTCCAGCCAGCGCTCGGGACAGAAGCGGAAAGATCGGATCGCCGCGGTCTCCGTGGGCATGGCGGCGCTGCGCGAGGCGGGTGACCAGATCGCTGGAATGCCGTTGCGTTCGACATCGTCGAGGGTGTACTCGGCGGGCCAGAGTCCGAAGGTGATTGCCTCGTCGTTGCGGAATGAGCCTGCGACCGGGGCCATGCGGGCGCGGGCGAATTCGAGCCCGTGCAGACGGAAGACGATCTCCGTGGCGATTCGACGTAGGTTTCGCATTCGGGGACGATGCTCTGCATGCGGGCGATGGAGGCGGCGAAGCGTGCGCGGGCAGCGGCAGCATCGACGGCGCGAACCAGCCGGGTGACGATGTTGCCGGAGTCGTCGCAATCGACTGGCAGCGCAGGTCTTCCGCGCGCTCGTCGAATTCGTAAAGCTGCCACTTGGCGGCGTCGCGATTGAGATGCGCCATGCGCTGGCGGACCATCTCGCTTCGGCCCGCGGGCAGGAAGAGCTTGAGTCCTGCGACATGGGCGCGACCGGCAAGCTGCTCGCGCTGGCGATCCATCCAGAGAATGCCGAAAGTGAGAGCGGCATCGATGGAGGGCTGGGTCTCGTCGCGCATTGACGCCGAGAACGGCAAACGCCGACTGGCCCTGGCGCAGCAAGTCCGCGAGTGTAAACCGGGCTGCAGGAGTGCTCCAGGTCGGCGCGGCTGCTGACGGAGTCGAGCTTGTAGCCGGGAAATTGCGCGCAGCAGCGCGCGCTCGAAGACCTGCCGGTACCGGCTCGCGGATGGCGCGAATGCGCTGTCGGAGTGCGCTGATCGCGATCGGCGCAAATCTCCAGCACCGTGGGTTGCGACTGGCCGAAGCGCAACACGCTGAGTGCGGAGCAGGCGCGGCTTCAGTTCGGCGTCGATCACGCGGCGGACGGCATTGCGCTCCTCCGACCAGAGATGCAGCACGCACTTGCCTTCGCCGGAGACGGAGTAGCGCGCGGTGGCGAAGTCGAAGATGGGCTCGCCGTTTTCGAGGGCGACGGCGTGCGGGGCATTCGGCGAGGAAGGACTCGAGCATCCTGCCTAAGAGTTCGGCCGATAATGGCACAGGTTTGCATGGGCGTCATCGGCTCGCCATGTGTAGACGCGCAGCGGTGACGCGCATGTCTTGAGGAGTGCTGCGGAGCGGCGTCATGCTGCAACCGGGCTCACAGGGCTAGTCGTTACGAAACAAAATGCAGACTATCGCTCCGCGAAGGATGAAAAACCATGGAGCTTGGCCTATGGGATAATCGAGCTCCTGACCAGGCCCGCGTCGTCCGCGGCTTGCCGGACATCTAATAAGAGTGACTATGGACAATAAGTTTTTCTTTGATCGCTACGGTCTGGCGCAGGCGGACGTGGAGCGCTACCTGTCTGCGGCGCTCTCCGCGGGCGGTGATTTTGCCGACCTTTACTTCGAATATCAGACCTTCGACCTCGGTTTCGCTGGACGAGAGCATGGTGAAGTCTGCGTCGCAGGGCATTTCGGTGGGGTGCGGCGTGCGCGTGCTTTCGGGCGAGCGGACCGGCTATGCCTACACCGACGATCTGGCTCCCGAGCGCATCCTGCATGCGGCACGGACCGCGGCGATGATCGCCAGCGGTCCGGCGAAGCAGCCGGTGGTGGGGCTGACGGACAAGCCGGCACACAATCTTTATCCCGTGCCGCTGCCGTCGGTTGAAGCCGACGTGATGGCGAAGGTGGACCTGGTGAATCGAGCCGACGTCGCGGCTCGGGCCTACGATCCGCGCATCAAAGAGGTGCGGGTGAGTTATGCGCGACGAGTTGCGGCGGATCCTGGTGATCGGCTCCGACGGCAGCTTTGCCGAAGACTCGCAGCCCATGGCGCGCATGAGCGTGTTCTGCCTGGCCAAGTCCGGCGACTGAGTCGTCGCGCGGGACTTCCGGCGGCGGGGGACGCGTGGGCGCTGGACTTACTTCCTGACGGAAAAGACTCCCGAGCACTTTGCGAACGAAGCGGCGCGGCAGGCGATCATCCAACTCGACGCGATCGAGGCCCCGGCGGGCGAGATGGAAGTGGTGCTCGGCCCGGGATGGCCGGGCAGTGCTGCTGCACGAAGCGATCGGTCACGGCCTGGAAGCGGACTTCAACCGCAAGAAGACGTCGGCGTTCTCCGGCATGATGGGACGCCGCGTAGCCAGCGACAAGTGCACGGTGGTGGACAACGGCACCATGCCGGGACGGCGCGGCTCGCTGAATGTCGATGACGAGGGCAATCCGACGGGAAACACGGTGCTGATCGAGAACGGAATCCTGAAGGGCTACCTCACCGACAAGCTGTCGGCGCGGCTGATGGGCATGTCGAATACCGGCAACGGACGGCGCGAGAGCTATCAGCATATTCCGATGCCACGCATGACCAACACCTACATGCTGGCCGGACAAGACTCGCCGGAAGACATTATTCGCTCGGTGAAGCGCGGTGTGTACGCGGTGAACTTCGGCGGTGGGCAGGTGGACATCACCAATGGCAAGTTCGTGTTTTCCGCGTCAGAGGCGTACATGATCGAGGACGGAAAGATCACCGCGCCGCTGAAGAATGCGACCCTGATCGGCAATGGCCCCGATGTGCTGACGAAAGTATCGATGGTCGGCAACGACCTGAAGCTCGACGAGGGCGTAGGTACCTGCGGCAAAGACGGACAGTCGGTGCCGGTGGGCGTGGGGATTCCGACGCTGAAGGTGGACCGGCTGACGGTGGGCGGAACCGGCGGGTAAGATCTTTCGCCGCGGATTTACACGGATCGTCACGGATTAATTTAGGCAGGAAGATCAAAGCAACCACGGATGTGCGCGGAGCACGCGGATCACAGATCTGGGCGGAGAAGAGATTCAGCGACACGAGATAAGCTGAGTTCGAATTCATTCGAATTAATTTGGGAGTTTCATGAACGTATCGACGCAAGAAACTGAAGTCGGCACGCGTGTGTCATCGGCTGATCTGAAGGAAATCGCAGCCGACGTAGTGAGCCGGGCCATGAAAGGCGGAGCCACGGCGGCGGAAGCGGTGGCGGTGGACGGAAGCGAGTTCTCAACCGTCGTGCGGCTGGGCGAAGTCGAGACCCTGAAGGAGTCGGGATCGAAAGGCGTGGGTGTGCGCGTGTTCTTTGGACAGCGCGCCGCCAGCACCTACTCCAGCGATTTGACGCCAGAAGGCGTGCGGATTCTGGTCGACTCGGCATTGAAGCTGGCCAAGGTCACGAGCGAAGACCCGTTTTCGGGAATTCCCGAGCCGTCGCAACAGGGCAAGCTGGAAGGCGACCTCGAGCTTTACAACGACGACGTGTATTCGCTGTCGACAGCGGACCGCATCGACTACGCACGGCGGGCGGAAAAGGCGGCGCTGGACGCTGATCCGCGAATCGCCAACTCGGACGGCGGCAGTTTCGACGCGTCGATCAGCTACAAGGTGCTGGCGAACTCCAACGGCTTCCTGGGCGATTCGCGACGCAGCTATTGCTCGCTTTCGGCGGTGCCGATCGCGCAGGTCGAAGGCTCGAGCATGCAGCGCGACTATTGGTATTCGGTGGCCATGACGCTGAAGAAGCTGGAGTCTCCGGAAGAGGTCGGGCGCATCGCCGCACAACGCACGCTGCGCCGCCTGGGAGCGCGCAAAGTCAAGACGGCGAGGGTGCCGATCGTATTCGAGAACACGGTTGCGGGTTCGCTGGTGGGACACATCTTCGAGGCAGTGAATGGCGACTCGGTGTATCGCGGCGCGTCGTACCTGGCCGGCAAGCTGAATGAGAAGATCGCGGGCGACAACATCAACATCGTGGACGATGGAACCATGGTGG
This sequence comes from uncultured Acidobacteriaceae bacterium, assembly GCA_963696575.1. GTDB lineage: Bacteria > Acidobacteriota > Terriglobia > Terriglobales > Acidobacteriaceae > DASRAA01. The sequence goes on along the minus strand of CAVOKT010000009.1, from coordinate 97,868 downwards.
GCGGTTTCGGCACCAGCGCGTTCGACTCCGAAGGCGTGGCCAGCCGCAAGACGATTGTGATTGAAAACGGCGTGCTCAAGTCGTACCTGCTGAACACCTACACGGCGAAAAAGCTGGGAATGCAAACCACCGGCAACGCATCCCGCGGACTGGCGGGGACTCCGGGAATTGGGCCGGGAAATTTCTTCCTCAAGCCGGGCGCGAAGAACCTGAAAGAAATCATCGGCGACATCAAGGAAGGTTTGTTTGTGACCGAGTTTCTCGGCTTCGGCGTCAACCTGGTGACGGGCGACTTCTCTCGCGGCGCGAGTGGCATGTGGATTGAGAATGGCGAGCTGACTTTTCCTGTAGAAGAGATTACTGTAGCCGGCAACCTGAAAGACATGTTCTCGAACATCAGCGAGATCGGCAGCGACCTGGAGTTCCGCGGAGCCATTGCGTCGCCCGCGCTGCGTATCGAAGGGATGACGGTAGCGGGCGAATAATTCAGTTGCCAGTAGTCGGTTGCCAGTTTCCAGAAAAGCAGAAGCTGGTTATCGACCGCGACTTCCTTCGTCGCCCTCATTCTTGATGATGACAATCCGTGTGATTCCGCACCATCGCCGGAACTTTCAGCTGCGGATCGCGTCTTGTAATACTGTGCTGCGGAAACCTCTCGCCTTCGTCTGTGTTGCTCGTCTTCGCTGGAGTCCTTGCGCTCGCGCAGGATGCAAGTCCGCCAGCTTCTGCTTCTGCACAAATTGGAACCACAACCGCGGCCGCCGGGAACGACGAGGTAGGGCCATCGTCTCCCAGCGCGATGGAGATCATGCGCAAGGCGGTGGAGAAAGATATTTTCAACTGGCAAGCTGCCAAGGATTACACCTTCCTGGAGCGCGAACAGGAAGATTCCCTTGATGGCAACGGGCAGGTGAAATCGAGCAAGTCGGAGACGCACGAAATCCTCGTTCTTTACGGCGAGCCGTTCTCGCGCACCGTGGCCAAGGACGACAAACCGTTGTCTGACAAGGAAAAGAAGAAAGAGGATGACGGGTTTGAGAAAGAGACGCAGAAGCGCGCAAACGAAACACCCGATGAGCGGCAGAAGCGACTGCAGAAATACGAGAAGGAGCGGGAGGACGAGCGGGCATTTGTACGCGAGATCCTCGATGCGTACACGTTCACGCTAGCGGGCACAGAGGTGTTGAATGGGCGCGCGACGTGGGTAATCGACGGCACACCGCGTCCGGGCTTCGAGGGTAAACGCCGGGAGTCGAAAATGCTGCCCAAGATCAAGCCGAGGTTATGGATTGATCAGCAGGATTACAGCTGGGCGAAGTTACGCGCCGAGTTTACCGATACCGTGTCGTTTGGGTGGGTGGTGGCACGACTGCATAAGGGCTCGCAGTTTGAGATGCAGCAAGTGCGGATAAACGACGAAGTCTGGCTGCCGCAGCGCGCCGACATTAAGTTGGACGCGCGTGTGGCCCTGCTCAAAGGCGTGAACGAGAACATCCATCTCACCTACAAGGACTACCGTAAGTTCCGCACGGACACGAAAATTTCAGTAGCCGACTCTGCCCCCGTGCAGTGATGGCCTTCTAAGGAATATTGGCAGCCAATCTAAGGTGAGTCATTGCTTGATGGCAAATACGAAAGGGCAAATTCTTGGTAGAATGAAGCTACATCAATTTGGCTCGGTCACACCCGAGTCCCTGTTTCTCCAGTCCACTCGTCACATTGTGAATTTCAACGGCCCTGCGGACTATGTCCGTTGGGAAACTCAAACCTTCGGCCAATAGGACAACGATGGCAACGAATCCCCGTACCACAATCAGCGACCCTATCGACCTTAAGCTGGTGCCGCGTGAGCCCAGGAAGAAGCCGCGTTCAACTCGTGTACTGATAAGCACGGTTATCAGTACAGCGGTTGCGCTGGTGCTGTTGGCGGCGATTTTCTTTTACCTGCCTTCGGGATCGCGAAACTCGCGGGCGCAGAATGGCAACCTTCCGATCGAAGGATTAACCGACGACCTGCAACTAGGCCGCCTGCAAATGAGCTTAGCTCCGGCGGGCGAGGCAGTTTTCATCGACGGCGTTGTTAAGAACGCGGGCGACGGCAATATCACCGCGGCCACACTTGCAGGTGGACTTCCATGACGCGCAAGGAAAGGTGGTCAGCAGCGAGCAGAAACCTATCGTAGGTATGACTCGTGGAGGTACTGACCTGGTCCGAAATGAGTTCAAGAAAAACCCGATCCTACCGAACGAGATGCGGTTTTTTCGCGTAGCGGTGGAGCAGATTCCGCCTGGTTGGAACCATGAACTTCCCGAAGTAAAGGTGATAGAGGTCAAAAACCAGTAACGGTGACGTCCTGCATAGAAGCCATCTGCGGGCGGAGTAAAATCGGGTCGTGATGGAACAGGCCTTTGAACCCGCCCCGGCCCCCGACCAAAAGCGAAATTGGATACCGCTACTCGTCGGCGTGCTGGCCGTCGTCGCGGCGATCGCCGCGATCCTGCTGTTCAACCGTCCGAAGAGCCAGGTGGGTACCCAGCCCAACCCGTATGCGAAGAACCTGAAGCTCTCCGACATCAAGTTAAGCGCCGCCGAAAATTACATGGGCGGCACTGTTACCTACCTGGACTTCAATATTACGAATACCGGCGATGAGACGCTGGCGGGCGCCGACGTCAAAGCCGAGTTCAAGGACACGATGGGACAGATCGTGCAGAAGGAAACGCTTCCACTGCACGTGTTGGTAGAGAACCAACTGGCAGGCTATCCCGACCTGATCGATATGAGCCGCGCTCCCATCGGGCCCGGCCAGTCCAAGACGGTGCGCATCACGCTGGAACACATCTCCGATAGCTGGGACCAAAGCTATCCGCAGATGGAGTTGTTGAATTTGAGGCTGAAGTAAGAGCAAAGGCAAAATCAAAATCCACCACAGAGGCGCTGAGACACTGAGGAAAGCCAGGTCGAAAACCAAGACAAGGGCAACCGCGGATTGCGCGGAAAGCGCCGATAAGTCTTGGGTGGGAAAGCAAAGCTTAGCGCGGAGTAATTCAAAGTTCACGAAGAATTCGACCTCCGCTGATAAGCTCTTGCCATGTTGAATGGTCGCGCCGCGCCGCGAACCGCCCTGCTTTCGTTGCTGCTCACGTGTTCCTTGCCAGCGCAATCTGCACCGGAAAAGTCGCCGAGCGAGCCCGTCACTACATCATCGCAGGCCGCCCAGCCGCAAGAGCAAAACGTGCCAGCGACTCCGGCGGCCGAACCGTTGATTCCGCCAAAGGAACACACCGTTTTGGGTGAGCTGGAAATCATCACCATCAACAGCAAGATATTTCACGACATCAGGAATTTGCGAGTGTGGCTGCCGGCCAACTACTTTGCTCCGGTCAATCGCAACAAGCATTATCCCGTGCTGTATATGCAGGATGGGCAGAACCTGTTCGACGAGGCCACGGCGTCCAATCACGAATGGAGGTTCGACGAGACGGTGGAGTTCCTGACCGGCAGCATGCGGATTGGGCCGATGATCGTGGTGGGTATTGACAGTACCGGGCGCCGTGCCAATGAGTACCTGCCTTATCCCGACCCGGACAACAAGGAGCTGGGGAAACCGGCGAGTCAGGACGTGCATGGCAAAGAGTATGGCGACTTCGTGATCAAAGAGGTCATGCCGCTAATCCAGAAAAAATATCGCGTGGCACTGGGGCCGCAGAACACAGGGCTAGGCGGGTCTGAGTATGGCGGCGCGGTGACGCTGGCAACGGTGCTGGCGCATCCAGGAGTGTTCGGCAAAGCGCTGATTGAGAGTCCATCGTTATTGATTGGCGATGGTCAGTTGTTGAAGGACGCGGAGAAGGCAACACAATTTCCGCAGAAGATGTTTCTGGCAGTCGGCACCGCAGAAGAGGCCGACGAAAAGTCGAGTGCCAAGGACGTGGATGCGGTGAACGAGCTAGAGAAGACTTTGCGGGCCAGAGGACTGGGAGCTAACCGGCTGAAGGTTTTGGTCCTCGAGGGCGCGCATCGCAACGAAGGCGCGTGGTCAAAGCGATTGCCGGATGCGCTGCTGTTCCTGTACGGAAGCGACATTCATCTGATCCCCGCGAAATAAGAACCCATTCACCGCGGAGACACGGAGCACACGGAGGAAAGTCTTGGGCAACAAACAAAGGCAACTCGGATGAGCGCTGATTTCTTTTTGCTAATTCCGATCTGCGCGTTTCCGCGTAATCCGCGGTTTGCCTTTTCTGATCCGTGTTCATCCGTGCCGATCCGTGGTTGAAGGTCTTGATCCTTCCGTTGCTACAATCGATCTGTGCCTGACAATGCCAAGCCGCGTTTGACGGAGATGGTGAAAGCCGCGGGTTGAGCCAGCAAGCTAAGTCCGGCGGTGCTGGACTCGGTGCTTGGGAAATTAGCCCGGCAACACGATCCCAATGTTCTAGTCGGCTTTGATACAGCCGACGACGCGGGCGTGTATCAACTCACGCCCGAGCTGGCGCTCGTCCAGACGGTCGATTTCTTCACGCCCATCGTTGACGACCCCTACACCTTCGGGCAGATCGCCGCGACCAACTCGCTCAGCGACGTGTACGCCATGGGTGGGCGCCCAATCAGCGCGTTGACACTGGTGTGTTTCCCGGAGACGGGCGACGTGATGATTCTGGAGCAGATGCTGGCGGGCGGACTGTCGAAGATGGTCGAGGCCAACTGCACGATCATTGGTGGCCACAGCATTAAGGACGACGAAATCAAGCTGGGCTACTCGGTCACGGGCACGGTGCATCCGGGGCGCGTGCTGACTAACAGCGGCGCGAAGGCGGGCGACCGGCTGATCTTCACCAAGGCGATCGGGACGGGTGTGATCTCGACGGCGATCAAGCGCGGACATGCCGATGCTGCCTGGATTCGAGGCGCGGTGCAGGCCATGACCACGCTGAACAGGGCAGCGGCAGAAGTGGTGACCGCAGGCAACTTCAAGGTTCATGCCATGACAGATGTTACGGGCTTTGGGCTGATCGGACATGTGCGGGAGGTGGCGCGGGGATCGGGCGTCAGTGTGCGTCTGTTCGCCTCGAAGGTTCCGCTGCTGGAAGGCGCGCTGGAATGCGTGCACAGTGGATATGTACCGGCTGGCCTGAAGGCGAACCGCGGCTTCGCCGAAGGGTGCGTCGAGTACGCCGATGACGTTCCCGAGGAAGTAAGGACGCTGCTCTACGATCCGCAGACGGCGGGAGGGTTGCTGATCTCGGTGGCGGAGGCAGACAGCCAGCGACTGGTTGCCAAGTTGAATGAAGCGGGTGTGAACGCCGTCGAGATTGGCGAAGTGGTAGAGAAACAGGCGCCACTGATTACCGTACTGGCGTAAGTGCATCTCCTTCCGACATGCCAGCTATTTGCGAGCTTATCTTGGCGTGGGCATAGTCGATACGCTGTCGCGCCTTGAGGAGCGACTTGGTGAAGCGCACTGTGCGACGCCAGTATTACGCAGTAACTCCCCGAAGTGATCGGCCTCGCCCTCCCGCTTCTCGTTGCAGTAAGCGTGCCCCAGCTCATGGGTGATGGCCACATCGAGAATGCGATCCAACGGGACCTTGAAAGTACGCAGCAACTCGGCGCCTCCATACGCATCAGGAGCAATCAGAGCCTCGCTCAAAAACGTTCTTCGCTGCTCTAACACAGAAAAGGCGGGGCTTTGGGGATTGAGATTCAGGCCCAACAGGATGCCGCGCCAGTCCTGCGAGCGCACCAACACCCAAGTCCAGTCGCCGGGAAGTTCATCGCGATACTGCGCCAGATGCGCAGCTAGCTGCAGCATCTGCGCATGACATGAGGCGTGAGTGTAGCCGGTATTGCATACAAAATGCTGGTCTCGAGGAAGGCTTACTGTCGCCGCAGGAGCCGCAGATTGGCCGCACAACGGCACTCCGATAGAGACCAATACACCGACAATGGGCAAAAGGCGCTCGGCGCATCCCATAGTGGCAAACCTCGTTGGTTATTCAAAAAAGAAGCCGGAGGCGTGAAAAATTGACCGAAGGTTAGCGGTGATGCGGATTGACGTCAATGTGAGAAAGGTGCTGTTTTAGCGCTATCGAAAGGTGTGGAAGAACGATATTTCTCTGAAAGAGAACCGATTGGTCGCCGACTTAGAAATTTGTAAGGAATTCTGCTAGGACGTTAATTCCTTATTAATTCACGCACAAATGACCCAGCGCAGCGTTTCTGATTTCGGTACTAGGGGGCGACTGATTACGCAGTTGAAGTGAAGCTGGAGCGAGCGGGGTGAGCTTGGTGAGCGACGCGGGGGAAAGTACGATCTCCCATCCATCGGCTCAAAAACTTGAAGGCGGCCATGGCGGCCGCCTCGCACCGAGTTCGCTACCGCAAGAAAACGCCGGAGCACCTGGCTCCGGCGGATGGAAGTAATCGCGAATTGCAACGACTAATCTGACGCGGGACTATGCGCGGAACTTGCGCCGCAGTGCGCCCGCAGCAGCGAGCACTCCGCTCCCCAACATCAGAAGCGAGCCCGGTTCAGGGGCCGTCGAGGTGCCGAACTCGAAGTTGCCTCCGAAATATCCAGTGCTTCCTGAACCAACCAGATCGGGAAATACCAGACTGCCGCCAGAGAATTCATACTGGCGGGAGAGGTAGGTAATCTGGGGAGCGGCGATGAGAACCGATGGGTCCTGCATCCAACCATCATTGTCGATTCCGTTCACCGAGCCTACGTAGTAAACGTTACCCGCCGTGAGAGCCACTCCGGAGATGGATGACATCCGATAGAAGCCGTTCAGCGGCGCCACGGTTCCTGCGCCGACAGTCGTGGAAGCAAGCAGGTTGCCGCTCGCATCCCACAAACCAACGTCGTGGCTCACGTTCAATCCGTCGCTACCGGCATCGAATACGCCCAGTCCAGTGACGGTGATGGATGAGTTTACGAGGAAGGAGTACCCGAGTGTCCAGGTTCCGGTGTTTGAGAATACACTGTCATTGCTAGTTGTAACGCCTAAAGTGCCGGCAGAAAGTAAACTCGCTGATGCGATCAGCATTGCCAACAGTACGAAACGAAGCGGCGATTTCATATTTCCCCTCCTACTAATTTTGAACTCAAAAAAACCTGTCCGAGTACTACGATGCAAGTCTTGTGGCCATTGAGGATCGCGAGTATATGCTGGATCCGCTGCAGTTAAGTGTAGTGCCAGCCCGAGACGAGACACAAGCGCAAATCGTTGCTCACCGGAACGAAGTCTGGTTCCTTAGCGAAGGCTATCTTTTGAGGTTCTGAAATAGGAGATTCGGCTCATGGGAAGTTGGCGATTTATCGTTTCCGGCACAAAAATAGGCGGCCTACACGGCCGCCTGCCTGTTGCTGGTCGCTCTTTTACGCCTGTGCTGGCCGCTCTCCTGGGGCTGTGTTGCCCTGTCCGGGAGCCGGTTTCAGCACCTGCTGGACTTCGTCCTTAGGGCCCGGAGCATTGTGGTCCACGCGCACGGGCAGCTCTTTGCCTTCGATGAGCATCATAACTTCGCCGGCATCGAGCACCTCGCGCTCCAACAGAGCCTGCGCGATCCGCTCCAGCGCCTCACGGTGGGTTGACAGAATGCTGGTCGCCGACTCGTAGCCTTCATTCACGAAGCGGCGGACTTCAGCGTCGATCGCACGGGCCGTCTCCTCGCTGAAGTCGCGATGCTGGCTGATCTCGCGACCGAGGAAGATCTGCTCTTCCTTCTTGCCGAAGGTGATCGGTCCCATCGACGACATACCGAATTCGCAGACCATCTTGCGGGCCAGGTCGGACGCCCGTTCGATGTCGTTGCCGGCGCCGGTGGTCATGCTGTTCAGAAACAGCTCCTCGGCGACGCGTCCGCCCATAAGAATGGCCAGTCGGGTTTCGAGATACTCGCGGCGATAGGTGTGCTTATCGTCGATCGGCAATTGCATGGTCAAGCCCAACGCCATGCCACGAGGTATGATCGTGACCTTGTGCAACGGGTCCGAGTACTCCCGCACGGCGGCCACCAGGGCGTGTCCGCCCTCGTGATAGGCAGTGATGCGCTTCTCTTCATCGGAGAGCAACATCGACTTGCGCTCGGCACCCATGAGGACTTTGTCCTTGGCCATCTCGAAGTCGTACATCAGGACCGTCTTGCGGTTCTGACGCGCAGCACAGAGAGCAGCTTCGTTCACCATGTTCGCCAGATCGGCTCCGGAGAAGCCGGGTGTTCCGCGGGCCAGCACGCTGAGGTCGACATCGTCGCTGATGGGTATCTTGCGAGTGTGGACACGCAGGATTTCTTCGCGGCCACGCACGTCAGCCAAGGTGACTACAACGCGGCGGTCAAAGCGTCCGGGCCGCAGCAACGCCGGGTCGAGCACATCGGGACGATTGGTCGCGGCGATCAGGATCACGCCATCGTTGGACTCGAAGCCGTCCATCTCGACCAGTAACTGGTTGAGAGTCTGTTCGCGCTCGTCGTGTCCACCGCCGAGGCCTGCGCCACGGTGACGGCCGACAGCATCGATTTCATCGATGAAAATGATGCAGGGAGCGTTCTTCTTGCCCTGCTCGAACAGGTCGCGGACGCGGCTGGCGCCCACACCGACGAACATCTCGACAAAGTCGGAGCCGGAAATACTGAAGAACGGGACATTGGCCTCGCCCGCTACGGCACGGGCCAGCAAGGTCTTGCCGGTTCCCGGAGGTCCGACCAGCAGCACGCCCTTGGGTATGCGTCCACCGAGCTTCTGGAACTTCTGCGCTTCGCGCAGGAATTCGATGATCTCTTTCAGCTCTTCCTTCGCCTCATCCACGCCGGCGACGTCTTTAAACGTAACCTTCTTCTGTTGCATGGAAAGCAGGCGCGCACGGCTCTTCCCGAAGGAGAGCGCTTTGTTTCCGCCGGTCTGCATCTGGCGGATCATGATGAACCACAGTGCGCCCAGCAGGACGAAAGGCAGCAAGTTGATGAGCCACGTGTAGCTTCCGCCGGCAGCGTCTTTCACGGTCACGTTAACGCCGTGATCGCGCATCGGCTTGTACATTTCCGAGTAGTTGGGCGGAACGATGACGTGGAACGGGGCCTTGTCGTTCTTAAACTTGCCGTGGACATCGGTACCGAGCACCGTCACTTCGCTGACATTGTTCTGGTCAACTTGTGACATGAACTCCGAGAAATTGATTTCGCGTTCCTTGGCGCCGGAATTGGCTCCCTTGACTACCTGCCAGAGCAGGACGCCTGCCAGTGCGATAACCAGCCAGAACACGACCGTCTTGACCGTCGAATTCACTGAATACTCCTCTGTTGTAACGGGGCCGACACAAATCCGTGCCCACCAGTCTTAGATGCCATCGGATGGCGCTGGATTAACTATTACGCTCTTCCCCTGATTGTACCTCTGGTGTAAACGGAACGGGAGAAAAGGCTTACCGAAAAGAAGGCTCCCAAGATCGAACCGATCGCGGCCCAAATTGGGATTCCCGTGCGTATCGAACATCCCTACATCTGTTTAGACACCGGCAGTGGCCATTTGGTAGCGCTGCCCGGTCAGCCGCCCGCCAAAACGTCGATGCGGACGGCATCACCGGAATTGGGAACCCAGGCGAAGTCGTGAGCAGGCGGAAATCCGCGGACCCACACGATCGAGGTACCCCTCAGGGCGACTGGCCAGAGGGCGCGCTGCTCGGCAGGAACGCGTTTCTCGGAGAAGAGCCGCTTCAGCTTTTCCTCGGAGGCGGTGTGGGCAGGGCGAAATCGGTCGCCAGGAAGCCAGTTGCGAATCAGCAACTTAGGGCCAATTTTCGCCATACACAGCAGAGAGCCGGGAGGGTCGTTGGCAGCCTCGCTAAAGGGAACCACGGTGGCCCGAATGGTCAGTTTCGCCTGAGCGACGACACATTCTCCGGGAATGGGCAGGAACTCCTCGTAGCGGTCAACGGGCTGCGAAGTTTGAGACGTGGCGAGGCACAGTTCGAGCCAGTCGCCGTCACGCTTGGCCAACCAGCCACCGGGAAGCTCGACCTGCGACGTTTCGCCAAGTGAGCAGCGACGCACCGCTTTGACGTGGTGAAAATCAGTGGGGAGTCCCTGGTCTTCGAGGAAACGCTTGAGGACTCTACGCTGCACGGCCAGTGGCTCCGCCAGCAAGCCGGTCGGTGGACTGAGTTCGTGGCGGAGCAACAGGCGACCGGTCTGCTCCTGCCACTGCGTCAGGAAACAGTCTGCTTTGCCCTGCCAGTAGTCTTCTTCTGCAAGTGCGACTTCAGCCGCCTCGTTGAGCAATTCGCGGAGGTTTGGGTTGTAGTCGCGTTCCAGCAGGGGCAGCAATTCGTGGCGGATGCGATTTCGCGTGAAGCGGGGGTCGCGATTGGTCTTGTCTTCCCGCCACGGCTGGTCGAGTGAGGTCAGGTATTGCTCTACTTGCGCGCGGCCGGTTTCCAACAGAGGGCGCACAATGCGAACGCCATCGCGTTGAAGCAGGGCATGAATTCCTGCGAGACCCTTGGTGCCTGCTCCGCGGAGAAACTTCATCATCACGGTTTCAGCCTGGTCGTCGCGGGTATGCGCGGTGGCGATGGCGTCGAAGTGTTGCTCCAGGGCGAGATCGATCAGCCACTCGTAACGCAACTCGCGAGCTGCATGCTCGAGGCTGAGTTTGTTGCTGGCTGCATGTTCACGAACGCGGGCACGACCCTGATAGAACGGCAAGTCGTGACGCTGGGCCAGTTCAGCGACAAACTGCTCGTCTGCGACGGAATCGTCGCCGCGGAGCTGGTGATTGAAATGGGCCACGGCGAGCACGATTCCCAGTTCTCCGCGCAGCTCGAGCAGGACGCGCAGCAGCGCAACCGAGTCGGCTCCGGCGGAGACGGCTACAGCCACCCGATCTCCGGCACGGAGCAGGCCGCGATCACGAATTGAGTGGAGCACTTGGTCGCGCACGGGATGATGGTATAGCTGCCGGGCTAAAGCGAGCAAAAACATCGAACCACGGATTTACACGGACGAGCACCGATCAATCTAACGCAGCAGAATCATCCGCGTGATCCGGGTCAATCCGCGGCTGGTTTGTTTTCGGATCGGAATGACGATTCGATTTGCTCGATCTTGCGCTGCAGGAAGCGCTGCTCGGGAACATTGCAGGTGAGGGCCAACGCGTGGCGGTAGGCGATCAAAGCTTCGTCAAGGCGGTCTAACTCCGCCAGTAGTTGGCCTCGAACCGCGGGCAGCAAGTAGTAGTTTTGGAGCGCAGGCTCGGCGTCGAGGCGGTCGAGTTCCGTAAGCGCGGCCTGAGCACCGTGCACCCGGGCTACGGCAACGCTGCGATTGAGCGCCACCACCGAGCTGGGCTTGAGTTGTAAAAGCTGATCGTAAAGCGTGAGCACCAGCTTCCAATCGGTTTTCTCCGGTGAAGCAGCCCGGGTGTGGGTGGCCGCGATAGCGGCTTCGACGTGAAATGTTGAAATCTCCCTGCCCATCATCGATTGTTCGAAGCGCTGAAAGCCCATCGCGATCAAGCGCTCGTCCCAGCGCGAGCGGTCCTGCTGGTCGAGTAGCACCAGGTCGCCGACTCCATCGGTGCGGGCCGGGAGGCGTGCGGTCTGCAGAGCAATCAGTGCTACGAGTGCGTGAACCCGCGGTGCGCTCACCGACGATGACGCTACCAGGATGGCCAGGCGCAGAGCCTCAAAACACAAATCCTGGCGAATGAGTTCCTCCCCTTGATGCGCGTCATAACCTTCGTTGAACATAAGGTAAAGGACATCGAGAACGCGGTCGAGCCGACGGCTCAGATCAAATCCGCTGGGCAGATCGAGAGACAGCCCCTTGTCGCGTATCTGCCGTTTGGCGCGAACCAGGCGCTGCGCGATGGTTGCCTCATCGGCTAGAAAGGCGCGGGCAATCTCGCGCACGCTGAATCCGCCGATGGCCTTAAGGCTGAGTGCGACACTGGCCTCGGGCGACAGGTCAGGGTGACAGCACATGAAGATCATGCGCAGTTCGTCGTCGCGCAATTGGGTGTCAGTTGTTTCCAGATCGGGGTCGGGCGGACGGTTGGCACCGGTGAGTTCCGCAACCAGCATCGGCTCTTTTGCGGCCGAAACTTTACGGTGGCGTATGGCGTCGAGTGCTGAGTTACGCGCAACCTGTAGCAGCCATGCCGCTGGATTCGCCGGAATGCCCGAGTACGGCCAGCTTTGCAGGGCCTTGAGCAGCGCGTCCTGCACCACTTCTTCGGCGAGGTCCATGTGCTCGGGGCCGAGCAGACGCGTCAGGTACGAGACGATTCGGCCAGACTCATGACGGAACAGGTGCTCGACCGAGCCGCTGACTTCCGCGACAACCGGTTCCGAACCTGTTCCGTCTGAGGTCAATCCTGCTTCTCCATGGGATGCACTTCGCGCACCTCGATAGTGCCGCCGTATTCCAGGTGCGGATGATCGAGCGTGCGTTGAACCGCCTGATCGTAGTTGGCGGCGTTAATCAAGAAATAACCTCCGAGGATTTCCTTGGTCTCGCTGTAAGGGCCGTCGGTGACCTTGGTTCTCCGCATCACTTTGCCAACGTCTTGTCCCAGCCGGTGGCTGCCACGAAGATAGCCTTCGCTGGTGGCTTTCTGTGCCCAGCCAATGTACTTCTCCAGCGCTGTTTGCATTTCTTGCGGGCTGAGCTTAGTCCAGCCGGTTGGATCGTCATACAAAAGCAGCATGTAGTTCGGCATTCGTCTCTCCTGGTTCGTCTCTGTGTCGCGGGCGTGATTCTCGCGTTCACATACTATGACGGGCGGATGGAGCGGAAATCGACTGGAGGTGGAAAAAATCTTGCGCCTCGGATTTTCACGGATCAACGCGGATTTTTCACCTGTGTTCGAGGACCTAATCTGATCCGTGTTGATCTGTGCCGATCCGTGGCTGAATTTCTCGTCCACGGCCGCTCAGGCAAAGAGCTCCGGGTCGGTAGCGATGAGGCGGTGCAGCAGATCGGCCCAGAGAGGCTCCAGGGCGTTCATCTTGGCGATTCCTACGCGAACCTGCTGCGCGACTTCCATTTTGATGGGCTGCGGCGTGAGGCCTGTCGCGCGGGCCGCCGACTGAACCGACAAATTGCGGGCCACCATACCTTCCAGAATAATCATGGCAAACAGCGCGTGCTGCACGGTCGGGCCGGTAGTGATGGCGCCGTGGTTGGGAAGGATGACGGCGCGATGTTTGCCGAGTGCCAGGGCGGCGGATTTGGTGCGCTCTTCGCCCGAAGCGAGACCTTCGTAGTCCTCTTCCACGACGGCGACCTCTCCCGCGAGAATGCAGCTTTCCTGGTCGTAAATCTCGGGCACCTTGCGGAAGGTGCTCCAAGTAACGGTCGCAGGAGGATGCGTGTGCAGCACGCAGACGGCATGCGGATTGTAGCGATGAATAATGCCATGGAGTTCGACCGTCTCGTTGAGCCGAGCATTCTTCTGCGCGGTGTGGTCCTCGATGATATTGCCGTGCAAGTCTAGAGTGAGGATGTCGTTCGGATGCAGCGTGGCAAACGACGGGCCGAAGCGGTTCATCAGCATGCGGTCGGGGGCGATGGCGACGCTGATGTGTCCGGCATTGGCAGCACTCATGCCCTGGCGGTAAAGAATGCGTCCGGCACAGCAAATGTCGAACTTGATCTGGTCGAGGTTGACTTGGGGCTTGGCTTCGGTAGGAGCTGAGGTCGCCATGGTTTTCTCCGTGCGGGCATTTTAGTTGATACAAGCAAAAGGCAAAAGCAACCACGGATTTACACGGATGACACGGAACGGAAAAACTATTCGCAGACGCAAGCGGACAGGACTTCTTCGGAACCAAATCAAGGGCGCCGTCGATTGCCGGGCGACGAACACCATGTTGTAATCCTGCGAGGGAGAGACGCCGATTGCTTACGATAGTCCGAGCAGTTTTGATCGTGTTGCTGGCCGCCTGGGTGTTTCGCCAGGTTCGGAAACCCAGTGGATGGCTCGGCCGGCGGGTCGTTCGGGCCATGAATATCGGTCACGCTGCGATGACCGACTGGGGGCTGCAACAGGTGAACGTGCCGAAGAATGCCGCAATTCTCGACGTTGGTTGCGGCGGCGGGAGCACGGTCCGAAAACTTGCCGCAATGGCATTCGAGGGCAAAGTCACAGGGCTAGACTATTCGGCCGCAAGCGTCGCGGTCTCACGAGAGACGAATGCCGGGGAGATCGCGGCTGGACGAGTCCAGATAGAGCAGGGTTCGGTGGCCGCATTGCCGTTCCCGGATGGCACGTTCGATGTTGTCACGGCGATTGAGACCCACTATTACTGGCCTGATCTGCCGGCCAATGTACGCGAGATATTGAGAGTGCTGCGGCCCGGAGGGACTTTCGCCTTGATCGCCGAAACATACCGAGGTGGTCCGCTCCGGCTAATCTACAGCATGGTCATGCCGCTTCTGCGGGCTGCGTATTTGAGCGACGAAGAACACCGCGACCTGCTGACTCAAGCCGGATTCATAGAGGTTGCGACAATGCACCGGCCGGGAAAGAACTGGATCTGCGCTTCGGGGCGCAAGCCGCTTTAGCCGGACCTGGTTGGAAATCGCCGCCTCATCAGTCTGACTTCGCACGGCTGGCGGGCGGCACGATTCCGTTCATCCGCAAATACTCCACCATCTGTCCGTAATGATCGAAGGCGTGCGCGACACCAAATGTCGCCAGGCGCAAGCGCGTCGATTTACTCTGGCCGGGCGTCTGCAACATGTTTTCCGGGGTCAAGGTAGCCGCAGCCCTGTGACCCAAGGCAAAAGAATCCTTCAGGAACGCCAAAATCTCGGCTTTCGTCTTGACGTCGTCCGGACCGTTCCCGTCCTTAAGGTTTGCGGGCAGCTTTTCGCCAGCAAGCGGCGACCAAATGAAATAGTTGGATGCCGCGATGTGCCTGACCTGACCAGCAAACGTGCGCACACCTTGGTAGTTGGCGCCCGGAAGGTTCAAGCTCTCAGGAGAAAAGTTGAACTTGTCCTCGGGCATGGCCTCGGCCGCGTCAAGAACCTCCTTTTCGACCGCGCTGATCTCGCGGTCGATGACGGAAGCAAGAGTTGGCGCAGGCTGCGACACTTGCGCGCCCTGTCCTAGCCCGTTAACCGCAAAGGTGAGCATTGCTGAGAGCAAGAAGATTGGGAGTGGTTTCATTCGAGAGGCCTCCTCTGCCCCAAGGCACGGTTTTAGACGCAGCAGCCCTCCCGAAGTTCGGGTAGATTTCGGAACAATGTACCCCAACGCCTGGGTTTCTATTTCTGCCCTTCGTCCGCCAGCCGGACGGTCAGGCCTTGCTCAAACGGGGGAAGAAAACCACTGCTAAAGTGCCTGCCGATGCGACTCATGGGTTACACCTGGCCCATTGCTGAGTCTAAGGTCGTATCCGCGAACCGCGGGGGGTGGCACGACGTATACCGATTACGAGACAGGACGCGCTTGGGAGGATGAATGGACAGCTTGCTGCAAGACATTCGATACGGCGTGCGAATTCTGTTGCGCCGGCCTGGTTTCACCGTCGTAGCGGCATTGGTGCTCACGCTGGCGATCGGCGCGAACGTAACCATTTTCACCTTCATTGATGCGGCGCTCCTTCGTCCGCTGCCTTATCGTGATCCCGCGCAGTTGGTAAAGATCTGGGATGCGCGCCAGTCAGAAGTGGCCTCGCGCTTTGAAGCCTCCTATCCCGACTATCTTGACTGGAAGCAGCAGAACAAGGCATTCAGTTCGCTGGCGGCCTATACCGGGGGAGATGGCATTCTGGCCGGACCAGACGGTCCGCAAATGATTCCGGTCGGCCGAGTGAGCGACAACTTTTTTCAGACCCTGGGCGTACCCACCACTCTCGGACGAGTATTCCAGGACGGCGAGGACCTCGCATCGTCACCGCGGTACGTGGTTTTGTCCCACGGTTTTTGGCAGCGTCGATTCGCTGGCCGAAAAGACATCCTGGGACAGTCAGTGACGCTCAACGGCGAACCCAGAACGATTGTCGGAGTCTTGCCGAAGAATTTTCACTTTGCCCCCATCGGAGACGCGGACCTGTACGTCACACTGCACGCGACCGGAGGCATGCAGACCCGGCGCAACTTGCACTGGATGCACCCTTTCGGCAGGCTCAAGCCGGGCGTCTCCGTCGACCAGGCGCAAGTGATGATGAACGGGTTGGCCGCCAACTTGGAGAAACAATATCCGGAGTCGAACAAAGAGCTGCGAACCGTAGTGGTTCCGCTTAGCGACGTCATCACGGGACAGGTCAAGCCCATTCTCATTGTGCTGCTGGGAGCTGTGGGAATGCTGTTACTGATCGCGTGCGCCAACATTGCGAACCTGCTACTGGCGCGGTCAGCTACGCGTGCGAAGGAATTCGCCATCCGCTCGGCATTAGGGGCGCGGCGATGGCGCGTGGTCCGGCAGCTGGTCGTAGAAGGAACATTGCTGGCCTCGGCGGGCACAGCGGCTGGCATCGTCGTCGCAATCTTCACCACGCGATGGATGCTCAACATGCTGCCCAAGCAGATGCTGCAGAGCATGCCGTACCTGAAGGACGCCAGTGTCGAGCCCCGGATTCTGCTTTTCGCAGCCGGATTAGGGTTGCTGACGGCGGTGGTATTCTCCCTTCCTCCTGCGTTGGGGCTCTCCGGCCGAAGCAACCATGCGCTCAAGGAAGGGGGCCAGCTCTCCAGTGCGAGCTCCTGGAGAAAAGTCGGCTCGTCGCTGGTGGTCGCGGAGGTGGCGATCTCGGCTGTCCTGTTGGTCGGGTCGGGGCTGCTGCTGAAGAGCCTGTACCGGCTGTTGAACGTCGACGCAGGATTCAACGTGAGTCGCCTGACCACCTTCTACGTGTTCCCCGGCAGCAGGAATTACGACCAGGACGAGCAGGCAATCGTGCTGCACGACAAGCTGATCGCAGCGTTGGGCGCTGTGCCGGGTGTATCGGCTATTGGGGAAACCAGTACTCCACCCATCGTAGGGGGCAATACCAGTCTCTTGCGCGTAGTAGGCGCGCCTCTTACGCCCCTGCCGTATGAAGCAAACAGCCGAACCATCGATCCGGGATACTTTTCCACCTTGCAGGCGAAGTTGAAAGGGGGACGGTATTTTGATGAGGGCGACAACGCGAACGCGCCGAAGGTGGTGATTATCAACGAGACACTGGCGAAGATGGCCTTCGGCGACCAAAACGCCGTAGGCAAGCAAATTGTCTTTACTTATAACTCAAAAGAAAAGCCACGGCAGGTGGTGGGAGTCGTGTCGGATGTGCACGAGGGCGAGCTGAATGTCGAGGACAAACCCGCGATTTACACGCCGTTCGCCCAGGGCCCGGACAACATTTTCGCCTTGATGGTGCGCTCGGACGTCGATCCGGGTTCACTCCGGCCGTCGCTGGAAAAGGCGGTACACGGGGTCGACCCCGGCATCGTGTTATTCCAGATGCAGACCATGGAGGACTTGATCGCGCAGTCGCCTGCCGCGATGATGCATCGCTACCCGGCATGGCTCATCAGCATCTTTGCCGTGTCCGCACTTCTGCTCGGCGTTGTTGGTCTATACGGAGTTGTGTCGTACTCGGTGAGCCAGCGGACGCGCGAAATAGGCGTCCGCATGGCCCTGGGTGCTCCACGCGGCAACGTGCTGAGTCTCGTGCTCGGCAATGGCTTGCGACTGGCCGCGATCGGCATCGCCGCTGGAGTTATCGGGGCGGTGCTGGCGGGATACTTGCTGCGCAGCGTGCTTTTCGGTGTCCAGCCATGGGACGTCGGAACACTCTTGCTCGTCGCCGCCATTCTGTCAGCCGTCTGCGTGCTCGCGAGCTATGTGCCGGCGCGCCGCGCCTCACGACTGGATCCAATGAAGGCGCTGCATTACGAGTGAGTGGGGTGCGCGGCGTGGGAAAACCGGTGCAACCCTCGACGTCGCTTAGGGTCGAACGGGCACCGACTTGAGATTTCTTGATTTGGGGGAGAGGCGTTGACCGGGCACCGTCCGCCGGATCTTGTGGGCTTCGGTCGTGGTGACGCTATACTGCCACTCCATGCGGGGAATTTCGTCCCACACGGATCGAACCGCAAGGAGAGGTCTAATGCTTCCGTTTGTCAGGAAGGTCGCTTCCCATTTTGTTGATGGTTGGGACGATGGCGGCGGCTGATTTTACCGGCACCTGGAAACTCAATCCTGCGAAATCGCAGCTCGACAACCGTGACATAGCGCAGGGAACGCTGACCACTCGGCAGACCGGCCCAGACACGTATACAAGCACGCTCGATTACGTGACGAGGTCGGGCGAAAAGCGGCATGAGGAGAGTGTCCGCGTGTGCGACGGCAAAGAACATGCGACGCCGCACGTTGATCCGTCGAAGGTCTCCACCGTGACGTGCCAGGTAGGGGCCGGTTCTACACGGAAAGTCGTGGAGAAGGAAAACGACAAGGTCGTTGTGGAAATGACTTCGACGGTGTCGGCCGACGGAAAAGTTCTGACCAACGTATGGAAGTACGAGGACGGGGAAGTAGTGTTCGTTTTCGAGAAGCAGTAGGCCAGCCACTGCTAGCCCGCAGGAAAAACGCCGGTTAAGCCTCCATTGAACGGGCATGAGACTTAGATTTCTTGTAGCGGCGCTGCCGTCAGTGGGCAGGCCCGGACATCCGGTTGGTGATGAAATCGGAGATCCGCCTGGCTGCGGGAGGATCAAGGTTCGCCAGCACCGCCACCACATATCCCGGCGCCGGGCAGATCTGAAGGTCGCCGTTCATTCCCGGCGCGCCTCCGCCGTGTCCGAAGCAGCGGATGCCGTTGACGACCTTGTCCTCAAAGCCGTAGGCGTAGCGTCCAAATCCTTCGTCCACTTTTCCAGTCGTAAGCAGCTCGGTGTAGTGGGCATCGAGCAGTTTGTGTTGCTCGAGAGCGTTGGCGAACTTCAGCAGGTCGCCTACCGTGGAATAGCCTCCGCCGGCGGAGGTCCCGCGATAGGGCAGCGTGTCCGTATTCGGCTGCCATTCCTTGCTGCCGGGTGGCTTCATGTATCCAACACTGCGGTTGGCAACCGGCTTGTCTTCCGGCTCGGAGCCTGAGTCTTTCATTCCCGCGACTTCGTAGACGTGGGTGTTCACGTAGTCGTAATAGTTTTGGCCGCTGACCTTCTCCACCACCAGGCCCAGCAGAATGAAGCCGTAATTGCTGTACTCCCACTTGCTGCCCGGGGGAAACTCACCCGCGCGGCTGCCGTAGAGCTTCACGTAATCCTGCAGTGTCTTGAGCTCGTTGCGGTGCGCGTCGAAGTCGGGTCCGAAAATGTCGCCGGTGCCTCCCGTATGCGTCAGCAACTGGTGCAGCGTGACCTTCGACGCGAGTTCCTTGTTGGGATAGTCGGTGAGGTAGTTGCCGAACGGGGCGTCGAGCTTCAACTTGCCCGCCTGCGCCAGCTGCAGGACGGCAACTGCCGTGAACATTTTGTTCATCGATCCGATTCGGAAGCGCGTATCGAGTGTGTCGGGCAGCTTGCGCTCGCGGTCGGACATTCCATACGCATGTTCGAAAATCGGCTTGCCGCCTTTCGCCAGCAGCACCGCGCCGCTGAATTGTCCCGCGTCTGCGTCCTGTTGCAGCTTCTTCTGTAGCGCCGCCACCAGCTCGCTGTCGCTCAACTGCTTCGGGGCAAATTCCGGCGGGGTGGGAATGGCGTTCAACTCCACCCGGCTCATGTTGTGGGGCTCAGCCGCATCGACCACGAAGGTCATGCGCACGAATTGCTCGGTGCCGCGCTCCTCGACGATGGCCACCAACTCGGTCGGTGACGACGACTCAACCTTCTTTAGCTCCAACCCGCCGGTTCGAGCACGGAAGTCCATCGCTGAATCAAGCCGATCCAGCCGGGCAGGGGAGTACTTCTCGAGGAAGGCGCGGTAGGTGTCGCGGTCTCCGCTGTTGAAGGCTTGCAGCCACGCGGCACACACCTGGCCCGCTGGAGTGTCAGTGGGAAGTTTTACCTGGCCGAAGCAGATAGACGAGGAGAGGGCAAGGATGATGAGACAGGGCAGGAGCCTGCGAGTCGACATGTCTCTTAGACGGGAAAAGCGGCGCAACGTCTTCGCGTAAGAATAAAGGCCCTCACTCTGCCGACGGCGGTAAACAAGGGCAACGGCATATGTCAACCGCCTTCGGAGGATCGAAGATGGAAGGCTGTGATATGCTGCGCCAATCCCGGGCCCACAATGGAAATCCTGGTTAAGAAAGGATCAGCCATGAACGGCAAAGGCAAGCTCACGATTGCGATAGCCGCGGCCCTTCTCGCCGTCCTCGGTTCGAGGGCCGATTCCGCGCAGGACAAGTACTCACTGATATCGCCGGGCGGAATCGCGTTCTCCGACTTCCGGGGATACGAGGACTGGTCGGTGGTCTCTTCCGCCCGGACCGACGAAGTGCTTAAGGTGATCGTCGCCAATCCCGAGATGATCAAGGCGTACAAGGCCGGCGTTCCGGGCAACGGCCAGGTTTTCCCGGATGGCTCCAGGATCGTGAAGCTCCAGTGGAAATTTAAGAAGAGCACCGAAGCCCCGTTCCCCGTTGATGTGCCATCCGTCTTTAGCCAGGCCTTCGTCATGGAAAAGGACAGTAAGAGATTTCCAAAAACCGGCGGATGGGGATACGCGGTGTTCAACTACGACGCCGCATCGGACAAGTTCACTGCCGATCCCAAGAGCCTCTCAGACTGCGGACAAGTGTGCCATGTGAAGGTGAAGGCGAAGGACTACATCTTCCACCCGTATCAGATGCGCTGAACCGCATCGGGAGACCTTACACCCAGGCACTTATAGCACTGTGATGTAACCAGAACAAAGGCCCACCCTCGAGGAGTTCTACGGGCAAGAACATCTAGGTAAGCAAGAATCCCAGCATCACCAGCGCCATACTCGCTAGCGCTGCCAAGACCAGGACGGCGGCGAAGCGACGTCCGTCACGAAGGTATTGCGGAGCCACCGCGGCACGCTTGCAGACAATCGTCTGCGCCCAATGATCTCCGTAACGCTGTTCCTGCGGGCTCTTCTTCATGGAGACATATCCAATCAAGCCAAAGAAGAGTGCGTCGAAGAAGTAGGCGATCTCACGTTTCAACGCAGCTCCCAGGTCGCACGGACTTCCGCCTTCGCTCACGACAACCATTTGCAGCGCAAGCTTTCCCACCGTACTGCCATGCATCCCTTCGCAAATTGTGTAGTAGGCCACGCCTGCCAGGACGCTGCAAATAAAAACCGCGAACCCGGCGCCCCTGTACTTCGCGATCACGAGGCCCACGGGATGGCCGGTGGCAATGGCCACGATCGTCAGCACTGCACCAAACAGGGCACCGGCCAAGGACGCGAGGAACACCAGCACGACGACGTCGATGAGGCGAGCAGCGACCCGCGGCCAGAAACCGACGCCCTCGATCACGCGGGACGGGCCAGTGTAGCCTCCCAGAGTAAAGTCAGTTGGATCCGGCGCAGATGGCACTTCGGATGGCAGCTTAGGTGTGAAATCAGACAAGCGCGCCTCCCCGGGCGATAGCGTACTACGAAACCACGTCACAGAACCACGCTTGTGTACATGGAACAAAGACCCCACATCTGCCGACGGCAGGCATATATGGGCCACACGCGGGCAGGGGGAGAGACTTCTGTGCCATGCCCGGGTTTAGACCAAAGGATGGCGAGCCCTGGATACCCCGAAGATTCTAGATCTGTCGCCTGGCCGTGAGACACTACATCAATATGAAATTTCTGGTACCCCTCGCCCTTCAACCAAGCGGCGAATAATGGCATCTTCCATCCTGCTCACGGCCAGTTCTGTCCGTTCCAGATTCAAGACCGTTCTCTGGATCTCTCTTGGTCTCACTGCGCTCTTTGTCTTCATCACTTCAGAACTTCTTCTCGTCACTGATTACCACATGTACCACGCCTACCGTCTGCAGGTCATTGCCGACCGCCATCTCCTCATCCCTCATACGCTTGCCGGCGTCATCGCTCTCCTGGCCGGTCCTCTGCAGTTCTCGTCGCGCCTTCGCCAGCGTCACTTGAAATTCCATCGGGTGCTCGGCCGCATTTACGTCTTCTGCGTCTTTATC
Source organism: uncultured Acidobacteriaceae bacterium (assembly GCA_963696575.1). Classification (GTDB taxonomy): domain Bacteria; phylum Acidobacteriota; class Terriglobia; order Terriglobales; family Acidobacteriaceae; genus DASRAA01. The sequence goes on along the minus strand of CAVOKT010000009.1, from coordinate 75,745 downwards.
GGTGCCTCGACCGGGATCGCCCTCGCCGCCGGCCGCCCCGGCCTGCCAGGAACCTCGATGCAGGCCGCCGCCTGGATCGTCTGCACCACCGCCGCCCTCATCACCGCGCGTAACCGCCAAATCGTTCAGCATCGCCAATGGATGTTTCGCTCCTATGCAGTCACGTTTACCTTCGTCTCCAGCCGCGTGCTCAATCTCTGGCCCCGCTACTGGAGCCATCTTGGCGACGTCTTTGCCGCCGTCGGCGTCATCGCGTTTACGCTTGCTTCGCTGCTTGCCGTCGACCTCGGCCTCAACTGGCGGGAACTCACCACTCGTCGTGCGCCTCATGGTCGCGCGCTATGAGAGCTGTCAGTATGAAACAATTCGCGCCCCTTGCCCTGCAGCGCTGCTCACTCTGCAAGACGAAGTTTTCATCCTCGGTGGAGGGTCCGCTTAGCTTTCTGAGTGTCCAACCCCGGGGTCAACAAGGTCGGAAACTAATCATCAAATGAACCTGCATAAATTAAATATCGGCATCATCGGCGGCGGAATTGGCGGCGTCGCCGCGGCCGTTGCGCTCCACCGGGCGGGCATTGAAGCGACAGTCTACGAAAGGGCTAGCGAGTTCCGCGAAGTCGGCGCGGGTATGATGCTCTGGCCCAACGCCACCCGCGTTCTAAAGGAATTCGGCCTGCTTGAAAGGGTAGCGGCATCGAGCGGTTCAAGTCAGCATTTTCTCGTCCGCTCCAGTACTGGTACGGTCCTGATGGATATTAGGCTGGGCCGGTTTGAGGTGCCCGCGCTATGCACACGCCGGTCGGACCTGCTGGATGCATTGCTCTCGGCACTGCCCCCCGAACAGATCCGCCTCGGCCACGATTTCGAATCCTTCGAGCAGCGAAAAACCGGCGTCAGAGTTAACTTCTCCGGAAGTGTGTCGGGACGAGAAGTCTCTGCGGAACACGACTTCATTATCGGTGCCGATGGTGTGCGTTCGCGCGTCCGTTCTCAGCTATTGGGAGTCCAGGAGCCCATCTACCGGGGCTACACCATCTGGCGCGGGCTGGCGCGTCTCACGGGAGCTGTTCCGTCCGGCTCGAACAGCGAAACCTGGGGGCGAGGGCAGCGCTTCGGCATCCTCAATACCGGCGGCGACCGGTTCACCTGGTACGCCACCGCAAACACCGATCCGGGCCACGTCGATTCTTCCGAAGGGCGTCAGGGTGAACTCTTGCGGATGTTCGCGGGTTGGCACGAACCGGTCGAGCGTCTGATCGGCGCGACGGACGAGGGCACTATTCTGAAAAATGGCGCTTACGATCTCGCACCGCTGAAGCGCTGGGGACACGGACGAATCATGTTGCTCGGCGATGCCGCCCATCCGTGTACCCCAAATCTCGGATTGGGAGGTTGCATGGCTCTCGAAGACGCGCTTGTGCTTGCAAAATCGTTTTGCAGAGAGGCTTCTCCCGAATCAGCTCTGCGCCGCTACGAATCGCTGCGCCGCAGGCGGACCCGCCACGTGCAGCAACGCTCGCTTCTAATGGGTCAAATCGGGCAATGGGAGAATGGGCTCGTCGCGGGAGGGCGCCAAATAGTGACCAGTATGCTTCCGCACAAGATTTTTGAACGCAATTTAAGAAGAGTCTATTCTTATTCGACTTAGTACACGACCGGGCTCTCTTTATGAGCTATTACGCGGGATACGTAGACCGCCAGCGAAAACCCCCACCCAAAAAGGCGGGATGGGCGACCCTCAATAGGTCGACGGGGTGGGCACCCGCGCCGGGTCACTCCACAGATTTTAGTTTCGGTACCTGGCTACCAGCTATCCGTAGGTTTTAGTTTTGAATACCCGGGTCACCCGCCTGGACCACCCGCCGGCGGAAGTTAGCGGGTTCTGTTTCCAAAGGTGAAATTTACACCGCCGACGTACTTGTAACTGTGCTGGCTTCCGCCGTAGTTCGGGATTCCAGTGGCACTGAACCTGGTGAAGAGGCAGTCAAACTCCACGGGGCGAATCTGTATGCGGTCGTTTAAAGGAATATCGAGGCCTGCTCCAAATTGCAGGGCGAAAGCGTTTTCGGGGCTGTTGACCCGGGCGGTTTGAATGCTGAAAATCTTCGAGTACGCGTTCGAATGCGCCCCGCCAACCAGGAATTCACCGAAGGGCCGGAATTTACCCCACTGCTTTTTGACCTGCGGACCGAACGTATAGGTGAAGAGGTTGGCGCTCCCAGCACCGGCAGCGTGCAGATTTAGGAACTGATTCTTATATCCGGCGCTCGTAATGTAGTCCATGAACTCGCCCTTAATCCCGATCCACGACCGAATGTTGTACACCGGCGCAGCACCTCCACCAAGGAAGAAGAAGCGGTTGAAACCGTTTATTTCTGGGCACGCACAGAGAAACGAAAATCCAGCCGCGAGCTCAATTTCGGGATATCCTTCCACCACCGGCTCCGAACCTGAGCTGTCGCCCCCGGCAGCTTTTGGACCTGAGGTGTCCTGTGCAGCCGCCCCCAACGCCAATATTGCTACGAACACCGGTACGAGAAGCCATATCTTGATTTTCATGGGATTTCCTTATTTCGGGTCTGTCGTCTCGCGCAAAGGACGGGTGGCTGGCAACGCAGTAGGATGGGATGACCTTGCGGCAACTTGGGATGCACGGATTACAAGGTTAAGGGCCAGCTTCTCGTCAGGCTGTGGCGGCAATTATCCAGTACGGTGGCGGCTATTTCGCACTGGCAAGTTCGGCGTGACTCGGGATTGCCATTTCGGCATCCGGAGTCACGCTATTCTATGACTTTCGGGGTCGCACTGCAGGGAAATAGACAGTCAATTCGAAATGCGCGCCACAAGCACTGAGGGAACGACAACAACATGCCGCCATTCCTCCGGAGTTGGCCGAATTGCGGTTAACGCTGGCTGGTGTCGTATCCCAGGCGGAACAGAATTACGTTCTCGAACTCATACTCCGCGTTGTTGATCGCGCTGTTCGGGACATACACCCAGCCGAACACGGTGGTGTAGCCGTGGCATAGGGGGACATCAGGCCGCACCGACGAACAGTCGATGATGCCCTGGCCTTCGTGCCCGGGAGCATCAGGCTCGCCGTACACCGTCTGTCCATCAGGGTTTACGGTCTCAGCTCGCGGATCGGGAGGGTGGGTGACCGGCGTCGCGTTCTGGGTCGCTACCAAAGCCTGGTTCAGCGTGATGGTATTGTGTGCCAGATTGTCCTGCGCAGTCGTCCAGAGCGCCAGCAAGGTGGCGTCGCTACTGGTGGTGTGGTTTTGGAATGCTTGCGCCTGCGGTGCCGCGGGCGAGCTGCCGCTGCCGCCGCCGCACGCCTGCATCACCAGTGCAATTGCCACCGGGCACACCAACCGCCAGTTTCGTCTCACTGATCAACACCCAAACGGAATGCCCAATTGTACTCGACGATGCGGATCACCTCTTAACCCGGGAGTGCCAGAGGCATGAAGAGACTACGGATTCCGCCACTCAGCGGTTTGTGATGATGGAAACGTGGGTCTGCGAACTGGATTGGGCGCTTCCCCTGGGTCTCGTCGTTGAACAAACAAAAACCCCCCACCCCGCCGAAAGAAGGCGGCATGGCCCACCGGGCGGTGGACCGAAAAGGGTTCTGGCGTGTGCAAACAAAAATCGTTAGTCTGTTCCCGACGCGAGGACCCGCCGACAGGAGTTTGCGGGCATTGTTCGCGCGCGATTGGCGGGTAATGCGATGGCGAACGTTTTCATCAGCTACGCTCATGCGGATGCCCAGTTCGTACGGGACCAGCTGTTGCCTGCACTACAGCAGTTGGGATATACGGTGTGGCTCGATCTGGACAGCATCCCAGGCAGCGCAGAGTGGCACTCGGCGATCACACAGGGCATCGACAACGCATCTGTGGTCATCGTGGCTCTGTCGCCGAATTCCTGCGCGTCTCCCTATGTGGAGCAGGAGCTGGCATCCGCGCAGAGCTGCAAGCGAACTATTCTTCCGGTGGTCATCCAAGGCTGCCAACTGCCAGCCTCGCTGCAATGGGTGGGGCAGCTGCAGTGGATCGACTTCACGCAAGAGCAATTTCAGACGGCGCTGGCGCGGCTCGACGGGGGTCTGCGCTACCTTGGGTTGACGCCGGTTCCGCCGCCAAAACCGGTCGCGCCTCCGCCACCGCCGAAACCGCTCGCCCAGGCAGTTCTGGGAAGTTGGCGGATCGATTTTCAAGTGAGTGGCCGCACCTATTCCTTGCAAGTTGCGATGATGCACGGCTGGGGCTTTTCGGGCCTGTTGTTTGTTCCACCGCAAATTGTTCCGACCATGTATCAGGGGTCGTGGAGGGTGAATGAACCGCACGAACTCTTTCTGGACGGGAACTATGACACTGGCGGCACTCCGATGAACCGGCAGACGCAGGCGTGGAACCTGAGTTTCTACATTCAGAACGTGACGGACAATCAGTTGGACGGGTTCAATGCGCCGGACCGCACGCAGTGCCTGTGGCGGAGGATGTAAGAGAACAAAAGCCCCACACTTGCCAACGTCAAGTATGCCGCCAACATTTACAGCCGCTGGTAAGCCTTGACCGTCATTTCGACGTGGTGAGCGGCATCGCCAGAGTTGAATGGCGGCGCACGGCTGAACGGAGGTTTTCAGTCTTGCGGGAGAACCAGGCCACCTGCCCTAATCAGCCGAGCGCACCTTCCCTTTTTACTGGTACGGATTGGGATCCAACGCCGGCATGTACGAGGCGGACGGTATAAAGTCGCCACCCAAGGAACATTGGGCGTGCTCTCCTGCGAGCGTGAACCTGCCATAGAACACCGGACACTTGCATGTAGCGGTCGAGCCGCCCTCATCGAGGGTGCAGGGCGCGGTCATGCAGCCGGCAAATGGCCCTTTCGAACAGGTGGTAGTGGGAGACTGGCGGTTCAAAGCCTTCACCAATGTCTCTTGCGTCGAAGGGTCGTACGTCGAGATTACATCCGCGCCTGGGATGAGGGCCCCGCTCGGAAGGTATTGGCAAACCGGAGCTGTGTTGGTCCCCGTGCAGGTGTTGGCGCCAGTCGTGCCGTTCTTAAAACAAGCCTGGACGGTTGACTGGTACACGGGATAATTCAAAATTGCTGTGGCCAGCACGTAATTGGGCTTGTTGTAGACCAGGCACTTGCAATTGGCGGAGCGGCCGTCGGGAGAGAGCGTGCAAGGCAGGGGCGGCTTGCCTGATTCAAAACAGAGCGCGAACTGCGAAGAACACGCTAAGAATTGCGACCCTTTCTCCGCCGTGTCGCGATAGGCAGGCCCGAAATTCGTAGTCCAATGCCGGGAATCGTCCCAGAACAACGGCGAGTCAGGCACAAACTGCTGCTTCCAGTTCAACGGGTCGCTCCAGTAGGACGAAGTGTTGGGTGCAGGAAGAAGCCTGAGGGTTGATGGTTTGCGCTGCCATGGGGCATGCCAGGCTGCAGCCCAAGAGCATCAGGAATACGCAGGCCAGTAGACGTTGCAGTGGACGCATAAGATTCTCCTTTAACCTCCAGCCCAGCCTTTACGGTCAGTCTGGACGGCGGAATCATTAGCCGGAACGGGCGGCAAGTCAAGCAGATTGTTAACGGTCAGTCGAGGTGCCGGTGCTAGGAACGAGACTCCCCGCCCCGCCAAAGGAAGGTTCAGTCCCATAACATCCTCTACAGGGTGTCATGAGACTGAACAAACAGAAGGCGGGATGGGGCACCCTCGTGAAGATTCTTGAGTTGAACGGAGGGTTCCTGGGCCAACCCACCGCGGATCTTAGATTTACCCGGGACACCAGCCTAGAGCGACAACTTGCGGCGCAACATGCCCGCCAAACCCACGACTCCAGAGCCCAACATGATTAGAGTGCCAGGCTCCGGCGTGGAGCTGACTTGGAACTGCACATAGGAGTCACTCGCGATCGGTCCCAGGCCCTGCCAGTTCACCCAAATGTCGTGGGCCGACCAACCCCAGGGGCTGGGAAAGTTCGACGAGTAGCTCACGCCCGTGAGGGTGAGGCCCGGGAAGTTGAAGTCTTCGCCGTTGAAAGGCACCCCAAAGAAGGTCCCGCCGACAGCCGGGCCCAGGTCAATGTTGATGGTGTTGCCGCCGATGGTATTGATTAAGAACCCGACTGTAGTGATGGACGCCGGGGCAGTGAAGGGATGGACCTCTAGTTGTGTGGCGGTATCGGGGTAGAGGTAATACAAAGTACCGCTCTGACCGTCCAGAACGCCTGCCGAAGCGATGATCGGGAGTGCACAGAGGCCCAGAACGAGCAGAGTTTTCGCGAAGATGCGCATGCTTGGTTACCCTTTCTCTCAGGACTCAAAGTCAACATAAGTTGATCTGTGGGATATTAAGCTATTTGGGCGCTAAGTCCTAACCATAAGTCGGCATTCCGTTGTCCAGAGCGGGCGGAAGGTCCGAGCCGGCGCATTCTCTCCAAACAGATTGGGAAGAAGTCACAGACCGAGGACTGTTGACAAAGGGTTGCCGCCGATAGCAACTGAAGGTGATGAAGTGCGATTGTCCGGACTCGTGGAGACGGTACAGACTGCGCGGCATGGGGAAAGAGTACGCTTCGCGATTCCCGGCGTCTGTGATATGCCCGGTTAGCCCAAAAGAAGGGCGAACCCGGGGCACCCCGTGGATTTTAGATTTGGTGCCTGGGCCACCAGCCCTGGGCTAGTCGTCATGCTTCGTTTTCGGACATTAACCGCTGTTTTGTACGGTATCGCATGGGCGCGAGGTCATTCCGCTTGACGAGCGCTGCGAAAAACGCAATCTTGAAACCCACCAAATGCGGGTGAGGAGATCAAGATGAACAAACGCAGTGCAATTTGGATCGTTCTAGTGTTCGAGCTAATACTCGCCAGTTCCGCAGCTGTAGCGCAGCATGGCACGCGACCGTCGGGGTCAATCGCGGGGGAATGGAACATCTCCTTTACGGTGCAGGGGCAGACCGTTCCTGGGACGCTGGTTTTAGCCGTCGAAGGCGAGACGCTGACTGGGACGGTCGAGACGCAACACACTGGGCCGGGAAAGCTCCAGGATGGCAAGTTCGCGGCCTCAAAGCTCAGCGCGACCTGCGTCTTCGACCGTCACGAGTCGATCGCGCTGATGGGTGAACTCCAAGGCGAAAAACTGGTTGGGACTTTCCGTACGGAAGGAAGAGACGGCAAGTGGGAGGCGACACGCACAGCCAAGGCGAGCGCTGGGCTTTAAGGTGGCCGGGTGAGTCTTTTCGAATGGAGGAATAAGAGCTCTGGAGAGGCTCGAAACGAAAAGCCCCACGTAAGGCCAAAAGATTGGCGAGCCCGGTGGGCACCCTGTAAACTTTAGTTTTGATACCCGGGCCACCAGCCCCCACAAACTTCACCATGCTGATTCTCTTTCTGTAATTCTCCTTGCAATTTATAATGGATTGTGGTGTATGTAACGGCAGACACAATATATCGCGGTAGCGATGCGGAACATCCAACGTGTAGGGCCGTATGTACATATCGTGGAGGCAAGGGCACCGGATAACTCCGCATTGGTGATCGAGTTAGGTGTTATAGCGGACAGTTTTCAACACTATTTGCACAACAATTTGGCCACGGTCGTCTCACAGTTTTACGGGTTGATACAGCCTGGGCTCGCCGCCGCCGTTCACGCATTCCGTGGTTTGAACAGGCCCTTGTACATGGGTGGCGACGCGAGTGCGGATTCGAGCGTAATTGTGTATAGTTCGCTGCGACCTGAGTTTGATTACGTTTGGACGGGCGGTCGTGACCAAGGAATGCCAGTGCAGAAAGTTCCTCCCGCCGGCCGGGTATTTGTAGTACTTGTCCGCGAATTTCCAACCGATGAATACGGTGTTCAGGGCTCGGTAGAACACTGGAACTGGGTAGCCCGAGGATCCACGCTTGCCCCAAGCTCCGATTTATTGGGAGGAGCGCTACAGCAGTAGATTATGGAGTAGAGCATTATGAATCGCTTAGACGAGATCGCAAGCAACGTGAGGAATGCATTCGAAAGTCGTGGAAGCGACTTTCGTCCGTGCGCATACTTTGACGATTGCCTTGACTGCATCCGCGTCGTTATCAAAGACTGCAGCGTCGTCGGAAACCCGTATCAACCCAGTACTCACGCTGCTGGAGGACAACTACTACGCAGAGTCAAAAGGCAGCCCAGGTACGTCGGATTTACCATCAAGGGCGCTTCGCGAATTCGTCACCAGCAGGGAATCAGCTTGTCCGCACCCGTGAATATAAGCAAATTGCCTTGATGTGTAGCGCGCGCATTCCCGAGACGTTGGTGCAGCTGGCAGTGGAACTTTCCAATGCGATTATCGAGAAGAACGGCTCGATCCAGATGCGCGCCGAAGTCTGGTCGCGCCCGCAGTTCGAGCAAATTCTTCGACACGTAATTTGAGTTCAAAGCACCTCACCGCCGTTGGTGGGTGCTTTTCTTGTGATCGATTACCCGATTTCAGATTTCTTGGTTTTGGGGAGGGGCGTTGACCTGGGCCACCCGCCGAACACTTCCCAATAAGCCGATTACCGCTTATATTAGCCGCGCTGGCCCAGCGAGACGCGAATAAGACCTCTCGACGTTCACAGTGTGCAGGCATTTGCTCTGCTGCTGCTTGTTGTGCTCTCCGCGGGTTCGCACACCTCCAAATCGCCCGATGTGACGATGCCCTTGATTGCCCATCTCACTGATGCTGACGGCACTCGCAGTCACAAACGCTCCAGAGCCGGAGGTAGTCCAACTAAAGAGCGTCGAAGACTGATTGACAGTACACTGCACGTCACAGTTAGAAATACTGCGGGTGACTACATACTCGTTTGCAATCTTGACGCGAACGCGGAAGTTGGGCTTAAGAGTTGCTCTGCGCCTTATCCCCAACGCAACTACCTCCTATTCCGAAGCAATACGAAATGGCTTATCAAAGGCGCACAGGAACCCATGAGCCTAGAGTTCATGCAGAACTGGAGCGTGAAATACAACAACAGCGGAGAACATAGGATTGCTGCCAGCAAAAACCTCGAAGGAAGAGGGCTTTCGGAGTCTTCTGGCTCTCGTCCTGGACGGCAAAACCCCGTTGACATCGCTTCTACGGATTCTGAGTGGTACAGACTAAAACCCCTGCTCAAGCTTCGCTTAAACGGGGCACCCAACTTTAGGTTTCTTGCTTTGGGGAGGGGCGTTGATCGGGCCACCCGCCGTTGACCGGGCCAGACCGAACTACGTCGCGTAACGGTGTTATTTCCCAGTTGTGAGCCTTTTCCCTTGTTAACGATTTCGACACTCGATCTCACTTACGACGTTCGTTCCTTGTAATCTAAATCTTGACGATATACGTATCCGGTAGAAATCCAAATTGTTTTTGTCGCTTGCCATTGATGGATGGCCTGCAGTGCCGTTTCGCTCTTTGAGGTGTAAAAGTGCATCATTATTCTCTTGACTTCATCGCGATATCGAGGTTGAATTTAACACCGCTAGGGGGAATATCTAGTGGCACTATCCTGTCGTCTTAGCTTGTTCGACTTAACTCAGCATAGGAGAGTCCTTTCAATGATGAAGTGATTTCATCCGCAGCTGGCGTTCCGTTCTCTGTGGAGCACTTGCACCCTTGTCGTTACGCTTTTTCCGTTGTTTTTCGATTTTAATGAGTGCCGTCTGGCTCATTAGCTATTTTCATATGATAGGTAACCGATTGACATGACCTACAATTCTCTGCCTTTGTTATTGCCACTAGCGGTGATCCCGTCATTTCCACTTCATTCATCACGAGTGGATTGCCGTGGGAGGACACGCCCTTACACACTAATTTAGGGGCGCCATCAAGTCTTAGTTGCAGGCGATGAGCGTACTGATAAGAGCCCTCCAAAATGGCCAGCACTGTGATTACCAATAGTCCAATAAGCCAAGTTTTCGCGCCCCATTTTGGGGTTATCCACCAACTGTTATACGCGGCCTTGAAGGAATCTGACCCCGTAGTGCTCTACTATAACGTCGAACGAACAGAGGAGTGTCCAAGTCCCGTAGATAACCGCCCACCACCAGTGGGCGATATGCCAAACGTGCTCGGCTCTGGCTTTAAGGAATCGCATGATATTGGATTGTCGCACCTTGTTTCGACTGCACAACGCTGACTGAGGCCGTGCATTGATACTTGAGGCACTCGTAAGACAGCTAATCAGCGACTCGTTACAGCCCCGCCGCCTTCGTCTCGATCAGCTTCTTCACCCGCTCCACGAACGCATCCACCGGCACTGAGCCTTCGGCCTTTTCCTGGCCGCGGACGCGGACGTTGACTTCGTGGGATTCCATTTCGCGGTCGCCTAGAACCAACTGGAATGGGACCTTCTGCATGGCGTGTTCGCGGATTTTGGCGTTCATCTTTTCGTTGCGGGCGTCGACGTGGACGCGCACTCCGGCGGCCTTGAGCTTTTCGCCGACTTCATACGCGTAGGCCTGGTGCTTCTCGCCGATGGGGATGATGGCCACCTGCGTGGGTGAGAGCCAGACGGGGAAGGCTCCGGCGTAGTGCTCGATGAGCACGCCGAAGAAGCGCTCGATGGAGCCGTAGAGGGCGCGGTGCACCATGAGCGGCTGGTGGCGCTTGCCGTCTTCGCCGACGTACTCGAGCTGGAAGCGCTCGGGCAGGGTGAAGTCGAACTGCACGGTGGAGAGCTGCCAGAGGCGTCCGATGGCGTCGACCAGCTTGATGTCGATTTTGGGGCCGTAAAACGCGGCTTCGCCGGGGATGGTCTTGTACTCGATGTTGCGGCGCTTGAGCGCGTGCTCGAGCGAACGCTCGGCCAGCTCCCATTGATCGGGGCGTCCGGCGTAGGTCTTCTGGTCGTTCGGGTCCCAGGTGGAAAGCTCGACCTGGTACTTGTCGAATCCGTAAACGCGCAGGACTTCGAGCGCGAAGTCGATGCAGCCGACGACTTCGTCTTCGATCTGCTCGGGAGTGCAGAAGATGTGGGCGTCGTCCTGGGTAAAGCCGCGCACGCGCAGCAGGCCGTGCATGACGCCGGAGCGCTCGTAGCGATAGACGGTGCCGAGCTCGCCGTAGCGCGCGGGCAGATCGCGGTAGGACTTGAGCGAGTCCTGGTAGATGAGGATGTGGAACGGACAGTTCATGGGCTTCATGCGGTATTCCGCGTCGTCCAGTTCCATGGGGGTGAACATGTTCTGCGCGTAGTAGCCGGCGTGGCCGGAGGTCTTCCAGAGGTCGGTGCGGGCGACGTGCGGGGTGAAGACGAGCGCGTAGCCGCGGCGGAGATACTCGTCGCGCATCCAGTCTTCCATCTCCTTGCGGATGAGGCCTCCCTTGGGATGCCAGAAGATGAGGCCGGGGCCGGCGAGCTCCTGAATGGAGAACAGGTCGAGCTGCTTGCCGAGCAGGCGATGGTCGCGCTTCTTGGCTTCTTCGAGCTTGTTGAGGTAGTCGTCGAGCTCTTTCTTGGAGTAGAACGACGTGCCGTAGATGCGCTGGAGCTGCGGGTTCTTTTCGTCGCCCAGCCAGTAGGCTCCGGCGATGTTGAGGAGTTTGAAGGCCTTGATGCGTCCGGTGGACGGGATGTGCGGGCCGCGGCAGAAGTCGGTGAACTTGCCGGTCTTGTAGATCGAAATTTTTTCATCGGGCTGGGTGAACTGCTCGATGAAGTGGCACTTCATGAAGTCGCCTTCGGACTTGAAGCGCTCGAGGCCTTCGGCGCGAGGCAGAAATTCGCGCGCGTAGGGCAGGTCGGCTTTGGCGAGCTCCTGCATCTTCTTCTCGATGGCGGCGAGGTCGTCGGGGGTGAAGGGCTTCTCGCGGTAGAAGTCGTAGAAGAATCCGTTCTCGGTGGCGGGGCCGTGGCCGAGCTTGGTCTCGGGAAAGAGTTCGAGGACGGCGGCGGCCATGAGGTGCGCGGACGAGTGGCGGAAGACTTCGAGGGCTTCGGGATCGCGCTCGGTGAGCAGGCGGAGTTCGACGTCGTTTTCGAGGGGCGGTGAGATCGACGAGCTTGCGGCTCGTTGCCGTTGTGACGTCGGCCGGATCTGCGCGGCGAGGGCGGCGTCGGCGAGGCGCGGGCTGATGCCCTTGGCGATGTCGAGGGCGGTGGTGCCGGTGGGGACTTCTTTGACGCTGCCGTCGGGCAGTTTTACGTGGATGAGTTCGGACATGATGTGATTCACCTGTGGCTATGCGGTAGTGAGACTTCAAACGGTAATTGCCGAAAATTTAATTTTAGTAGTGATAGCGGGCTTGATGGAACCGGATTTGGGTCGGCGAAACCTCATAAACGAGTCGGTGTTCCTGAGTGATTCGGCGCGACCAAAGACCGGCCAAATCGAACTTGAGCAATTCCGGTTTGCCGATTCCGGTAAATGGATCTTCGTAGAACGGCACGCACAAGTTCCAATATCCGGAGAGCGGTCTTGCGGTCGGTGTTCACCCAATAAATGAGGTCTTCCAAGAATCGCGATTGGAAAACCGCTTCGCGCTCAGTCCTCCGCATCGAGACCAACCGCCTCGCGCAGCTGCTTCAGAGACATGCGTTTGCCCTTACCTTGACGAGCCTCCTGAATGGACGCCTTCAGCCGCTGGGCGTTGGCCGGCGAGCGGAGGAGGTGCGCGGTCTCGAGGAGGCTGTTCAGTTCATCGGCCGGAATCAGGGCCACATCTTTTGCGCCGCGGCGGCGGACGATGACGACTTCCTGGTCGTCGGTGACCCGATCCAGTACGGCGGCAAGGTTCTCGCGCAGGCTGGTGTAGGTGGTGTCGACGGGCATGTTTTTGCTCCTTGCTATAGAGTACAGGATTCCTGTACGTCTGTCGAATTGTCCGAGCTATCAAGCGCGGGTTCGGCGGGCGCGGACTTCGAGCACCAGCGCGCCGATGAACGCGATCATGCCGATGGTGATGGCCAGCGGAATGGCGAAATGGCGGTAGGCGTTGCGCATGTCGGGCTGGACTCCGGCGATCAGGCCATAGGTGATCATTCCGATGATGCCGAGAAGCAGGCCGAGGCCCATGCCTCCGGCGGTGAAAATCAGGGTGGTGAAGAGCACCCGCACCGTGGAAGTAAAGAAAAGGGAGGTGGCGCTCGGGTATGCGGCAGGGTGCTGTGCATCACCCTTTAAGGTACATCAATCTTGAGTGTCCTTCGGTCCGGCATCGAGTTCGGCGGCGAGCTGGGACTTGATTTCTTGTTTGGTCTTCTCGAACTCCGACTTTCGCACGCGCGATGTGTTGCACGATGGCGTGCATTCGCTTGTGGCCCCAGGACGACATATCCCAGGCCGACAAGAATAGAAGTTCGGAAGCTCCAGTCATCTTGTGCGATCCCTCGCTGCGCTGGCCGAAGCCTGCCATGCCTGCCTGCTTATCCCTGTTTCTCGGTGGACTGAGTCCTGGTCGGGAATTTCTCCGTTCCCGTTTATGGCCGACTTGAATCCGCGGATGCCATCGCCGATTCCTTTGCCCAGCTCAGGCAGTTTCTTAGGTCCGAACATGAGCAGGGCAAGCCCGACGATGACGAATAGATGCATGGGTTGAAAGAGTCCTTCAAACATAGCTATTCCTCAATTCAGTTAGGACCCACCCTTTGCACAAGAGACGGCAAAGGATGGGGCGCCGGCTGTGGTTCCAGAACAGCGCCTAACCGTGACGAGAAGCAAGTTCGCTCCTCTTGTGTCATCAGCCCTGACGTTGGGCCGCGTCGGCTTCCGTCGCCAGTTGAGTCATGAACTGGAAGAACGCCTTCGACTGGCCGATGAAGAGCCCGTCCGCGGTCAGGGCCTTCAACGCTCCCATCGCCGCTCCCTCGGTCTGCGTGGGACGGATGATCGAAACCGCGGGGAATTGCTTGTTCAGGAAGACCGTCGGTTCGGGCATGATCAGGTTGGTCTGGAATTCCTCGCCGCCAAAGGGAGGAGCGTTGAGATCGGGGAACGTGACCTTCACGCCGGTGACGGGATCCACGACGTTCTCAACGGCGGAGCATTGCCGGCCTTGTCCTGCCAGGTCTGGAAGTGCATGATCTCGGTGCCGCCGATGCTGAGCAGGATGCGCAGACTTCAACGCTGGTCACGCTCTGCGCCAGACTTCGGGTACAGGCTGGTTCCGCCCTGCTCGATCGTCGCGAAGTGAAAGCCTGCAGTGTTGGCGATGGCCTGGGTGAAGTCGGGCGTGCCGTTCGACGTCGGCATTCGGTACGGGGAATTGCTGGATGCTGGCCGACTGCCAAGTCGGAATGGCCTTGCGGGAACGTTGTCTCCGAAGTCGGGATTCTTTGTGCGGCTGCGATAGCGAGTGTACCACCGGGTGTCAACCGTGAGCTGCATCAGGTTGGTGAGCCGGCCGATCTGTTGGCTCCGGTTGCCTTGCTGCTGGGCAGGGTGCGGAACGGGTCGAGGTTGCACGGTCGGCGCTCCATGCGCGACCAGATAGTTGTTGATCGAAACTTCGTGCGTCAGCTCATCCTCGGTGTTGTCGTGATGTACTGCGACATGTCGCCATCAGCGGACAGGTCCTGTAAGTACAGCGCGTTGCCGCCTGTCGGCGTGGCGGGATTGCCGCGAACCAGTTGGCCGGCAGTTTCTCACCTCGCCTCCTGGATGCCGCCGAATTCGTTGTATTGCAGCCACAGGTCGGTCTCGAGGATTTCGGCCGCAGCCAGGAAACGCAGGATGGCCGCGTCGCCCTTGGTAAGTGAACCTCCGCCCTGGTCAGCGCTGAGCGTTCAGCACGCGGGCAGCAATGCGATCCGGCGGAAAGGGCCACGCCAGCGACGCCCATCCTTTGAGGAAGGAACGCCGCGGGACGGCCGGTTTAGGTTGAGGCTCATGCGTCTTCGCCCGACGCGTCAGGCGAGGTTGCGGGTTGTAAGAACATCTTCGCTTGCCATACTGCACACTCCGATCAGAAATGACTCTCGGCGGTCCCACCCGGATGAGTGGTTTTGCACCGACCCGCGTCAGCGTAGGTTTGCTACTGTGCAGCATGTGTCATGGTTGGGTCAGAGCGATGCAAAAGGATTGTCAACTTCAGCGGCGTCGCAGAACTTGTGGCTTCCGATCATGACTGCCATCGCCTTTTCTCGCCGTATTGCATCATCGTATGGCGCTGAGCCATCAGTCGTTAGACTGGGTTGCACGCAGTTCGGAATGCCGTCGCGGCCGACCAGGCAGAAGTGTTCGCGGATGTGTCCGCTGCGTTACAATCAAGCCTTCATGTCGCAAGCGTCACAAGCCATTACTCGAACGCCGGCGGAAGTGGTGCGGCTGGCTCCGGTTTCGCAGGCCAGCAACGGCATCTGCTACGCCGTGATGGGAGAAGTGACGAATGCCATTGCCGACCTGGAGCGCATGGTGGCGGCCGTGCCACGCACCATTGCCGCCGCGCTGAACCGCAAAGCGTATTACTTCGTGCCCCTGACGCTGAACCTGGACGAAGAGACGATGATCGCCGACCGCTATGACGTGCAGCTGGCCGACAGCGCCATCTGCCATCGCAACCACACGCTGGGCGACTCGCAGTGCGTGTTCATCTCCACCCGGCTGATGGAAGACAATTTCGCGATCGCGTTCGAGTTCTTCATCAATGTTGGACACAACTTCGTGGAGCGCGTCGGCGTGGCGCAGGAGTTCAGCGACCTGGTGTGGAAGCAGGTGGAAGACAAAGTGCGCGGCGAGACTTCGATGGACGCCTACGAGTTGCGCAAAGTCGCCACCACCAACGGTCCGGAAGCCGAGAAAGCGAAGCACGAGTACCTGCAGGCGGCCTTCGCCGATGCCATCGCGGTGTACACGTTGTCGCTGTTTCTTGACGTGGACTACCAGGAACTGCGGGAGCGCGACTATCCGCTGCTGGCTCCGGCTGCGCTGGCGGAGCGGCTGCGCAAGATCAACGAGCTGTTCCCGCCGAATCCGGGGTATGAGTTTGCGGTGTACCACCGGAGAAGGCAGTAAAGCCAGTGGATAGTGGGCAGTGGATAGTGGTTAGTTGGGAATCAAAATCTGCGCGCTCGTGACCTTGACAACTGATCCACTCTCCACTGATCCACTATCCACTGACTTATGATTGCTCACCTTCGCGGACGGCTGATCTCGAAGCATCCCAACCAGGCCATTGTTGAGGCGGCGGGCGTCGGCTACGACGTCACCATCACCGTGCCGACGTTTTCCGACCTGCCCGCGCTGGGCAGCGAGGTGGCGCTGCACATCCATACCCATGTGCGCGAGGACGCGATCGCGCTGTTCGGATTTCTGCGCGCCGACGAGAAGCAGCTCTTCGAGAAGCTGATTACGGTGAGCGGCATCGGGCCGAAGCTGGCGATCACCATTCTGAGCGGCATGGCGACGGCCGACATGGTGGGAGCGATCCGCGGCAACGATCTTCGCGCGGCTGACGCGCATTCCCGGGCATCGGCAAGAAGACCGCCGAGCGCATGTGCGTGGAGTTGCGCGACAAGCTGGATGCTTTCGGCGCGCCGCCAGCAGTGGTCACCGTCTCTCCGGCGGAAGAAGACGTGATTTCGGCGCTGACCAACCTGGGCTACCAGCGGGCGCTGGCTGAGAAGGCGGTGGAGCGGGCCGTCAGCTTCGGCGGGGCGGGAGAACTTCGACGCGATTTTCCGCGCGGCGCTGGGGGCGCTGTCGAAATAACGCTCTGCCGTGAACCAGCACCATCGATGAACCCAAAACACACAGAGAACCATCATGTCTAACCCGCGATTCCTTCTTCTATTGGCTGCGGCCGCGCTGACGCTGACAACATTTGCTTCTGGACAAACTACTCCCTCGGCGAACGACGCTCCCCTGCGGGTTGCAATCGCCGGATTAGTGCACGGGCATGTCGCGGGATTCCTCAAAGCAAATTTGCATCGTTCTGACATCGAACTGGTAGGCATCGCCGAGCCCGATCGCGCACTTGTAGCCAAGTATTCCGCCCAATATCACATCAATAGCGCGCTGTTTTTCATGAGCCTCGAAGAGACGCTGGAGAAGACGCATCCGCAGGCGGTGCTGGCGTACACCACAACCTACGACCATCGCGAGGTGGTGGAGATCTGTGCTCGGCACGGCGTGGCGGTGATGATGGAGAAGCCACTATCAACCAGCTACGAGGATGCGCTGGCGATTCAGCAGGCGGCCACCAAGGCGAAAATCGCGGTGCTGGTGAATTACGAGACGACGTGGTATCGCAGCAATCGCGCGGCCTACGAATTGGTCGCGATCAGAATGCGCTGGGCGACATCCGCAAAGTCGTGGTGCACGATGGCCATCGCGGTCCCAAGGAGATTAATGTAGAGCCGGAGTTCCTGGCATGGCTCACCGACCCCAAGCTCGACGGAGCGGGTGCGCTCTTCGACTTTGGCTGCTATGGCGCCGACCTCATGACATGGCTGATGGATGGGCATCGCCCCACCGCAGTCACGGCGGTAGTGCAACAGATCAAGCCGGATATTTATCCGAAGGTGGACGACGAGGCGACCATCATCCTGACCTACCCACAAGCCCAGGCGATCCTACAGGCGTCTTGGAACTGGCCCTTCGATCGCAAAGACATGGAAGTGTACGGGCAGACCGGATACGCGATCACCGTGCAGCGAGATCAGCTACGGGTGCGGCGGCCGGGAGGCGAGGAGGAGAAGGTCCAGGCTCCCCCGATTTCTCCGCCGGATGACGATCCCATCAACTACTTGCGTGCCGTCGTGCTCGGCGGGATGAAACCGCAAGGGCTGTCGTCGCTCGAGACCAACGTCGTCGTGATGGAGATTCTGGATGCCGCCCGACAATCGGCGACGACAGGGAAGACGGTTCAGCTTGCACCGGAGAAGTAGGCGTCGCTTTCTCGGTTATTCCGGGTCGTGGGCTTTCCGCCGTTCGGATGGCGCTAGTTCCAGTCGAGCAACTCGTGATGAGCGGCATCAGACGCATCGCGGAATTGGGTGTGCTTGCAGGCCGAACACTGGGTGCGAATGGACTTGAGATCAATGGGCGCAAAGATGGCGTCCTGGGACTCGGTGCCGCCGGGGGTTCTTTCCTTGAACAGCGATATTGCCGGCTCGCCGCAGCGCGAGCAGTGGAAGACGTAGATATTCAGGTGGGCCATGGCGATCTCTCCGGTGGTGGTGACGAGTATATGCCTCCCCTTCAAGCTGTCGAAGTGTGCGCCCATGTTCGCAGTCACATCGGCGCTGAACGTTAGATCTGCGGCGCGGTCAGAAAGACAGAATCGGCCACGGATTTACACGGGCGAACACGAGTCAATTTTGACCTGCTATTTTCCGATGCAGAACGAGCTGAAGATGAGATTCAGGATGTCGTCGGCGGTGGTGGCGCCGGTGATTTCGTCGAGCGGACGCAGCGCGTTGTAGAGATCGAGCAGGATCATCTCGTGCGGTGTTTTCGCGCGGAACCGCCGCGATAGCTGCGTCGAGGGCGGCGATGGAGTCCTGCACCAGCTTCTGCTGGCGGACGTTGGTGAGGAAGCCGTTCTCCTGCTGGCGCCATCGTCGCCGCCGAATTAACGTCAAGAATCGTCGCGCGCAGATGATCGATGCCTTCACCGGTTGTAGCCGAGGTGAACACCGAACTGTCGCTCAAGCGGCTGATGGGATGGCCGGCGCCGCGCGCGCGCCGGATCGCGGTCAGTTGATTCGGATTGTCGATGGCGACGAGATCGACTTTGTTGATCACAGCGATGTGTCTGCGACCGGCCAGGTGCGTTCAGCATTCGACATCCTGCTTGAGCGTCGGCAGCGCTCGCGCCTCCCGCTTCGAGCACGACCAGCACGATGTCGGCGTCGGCCAGGGCCTCCATCGACTTGCGCACGCCGATGCTCTCGGCTTCGTCGAGGGCGTCGCGAATGCCGGCGGTATCCACCAGACGCACAGGAATTCCACCGATCGAAACGGTTTCGGTGACCAGGTCGCGGGTGGTGCCGGGCGTGGCGGTGACGATGGCGCGCTCGTGCTCGACTAGGCGATTGAACAGGCTCGACTTGCCGACGTTGGGACGGCCGACGATGGCCAGCGTCAGACCTTCATGCACGACTTTTCCGTAGGCGAAGCTGGCGAGCAGTTGCTGCAAGCGGCGCGCGCACGGCGGCGATGCGCTCGAGGATCTGCTCGTCGGGAATGACGGAGACGTCATCTTCGGCGAAGTCGACGCCGGCTTCCATGACGGCGATCAGCTCGACCAGCTTTTGCTTGATGGGCTGCAGGCGCTTGGACAACGCGCCTTCGAGTTGGCGCGCCGCGACCTGCGCCTGGTAGAGCGTCTGCGAGTCGATGAGGTCGCGCACGGCTTCGGCCTGGGTGAGGTCGATGCGTCCGTTGAGGAAGGCGCGCATGGTGAACTCGCCGGGCTCGGCCAGGCGCGCCCCGCGCGCAAGCGCCATCTCCACTACATGACGCAGGACGACGGGCGAGCCGTGGCAGGAAATCTCGACCACGTCGTCGGTGGTGTAGGAGTGCGGCTTGGCGAAGAAGGTGACGACGACTTCGTCGATGCGCTCGCCGGTGGCGGGATCGATCAGCTCGCCGAAGTGGGCGCGATTGGGCTGGAGATCCGTCTGAGTGCGCACAGCCGCAGCATGGGCGCGCGATGCTCGTCGCTTCGGGGCCGGAAAGACGCACCACGCCGATGCCACCGCGGCCAGCAGGCGTGGCGATGGCGACGATGGTGTCATCGAGGTGCATGGGATTAATTATTCACTAAGACTATTCACCACAGAGACACCGAGGCACAGAGAACGACAAATTGTTCATAAAACACAAAGATGAGACCAAGACTGGCCGGGCAGTGAGTCCGAGACGAAGCTGGGTGCCACAGAAATCAGAAACGAATTCCCATCAGCCAGACGAACCAAGACCGAGCTTTTCTCCGTGTCTCAGTGCCTCTGTGGTGAAAAGGTTCTATCTTCGCCGCGAGGGCGCGGCCTGCGGCGCCGGAGGCTTGCCGGTGTAATCCTTGGGATAGACGACGACGTAGCGCTGCAGGGCTTCGCCGGCGCTTTCGGTACGCAGGTCTGCGACTATCACGTAAGGCGAGATGGACCAGACGGCGTTCGCGCGACGACATGGGAGCGAAAGCATAGGGCATGCCGCTCTAGCGCACTTTGTCGGCGGCGACGTTGGCCGACAAGCGAAGTTCCTGCATGGCGGGCTGGAGCGGAAATTTTGGCAGTCGAAGATGACCTGGTCGTGCTCGTCGGGCCCGAGGCGCAGCATCTCGAGCGCAACGTGCTCGAAGGCGCGCAGCAGTTCGCCGCCGCGCTCTAACACCAGCGGGCTGTCGGCACCGGAGAGCTCCACCTTGATTGACAGGCTTGTCGAAATCGTGCTCAGCGGCGGGCGGGTCCACCATGATCTTGTAGCGGAGACGGAAGTCTCCGGTGGCGATGATTCCGTTGAGCAGTTCGCTGATTTTCTTGGCGGCGGCGATCTTGTCGGTTATCGGCATAGCGAAGACTAACTCACGCCTGCATTCCGCGGTCCTGCAAACTTTTCCGTCACGTCGCAGACTCGCACTCGGCGGCGCTTACTTTGCTGCCTTGCGGGCGCGTTTTTCCATCTCGGCCCGCATTTCTTTGCCCAGGCCGGTGCGGTTCATCACGTACTGCTGCGCGATGGCGATGATGTTTCCGACGACCCAGTACAGGCTCAGTCCCGAGGCCAGCGACCAGCTGAAGAAGCCCAGCATCAGCGGCATCATGATGGTCATCATCTGCTGCTGCTTCGGGTCCATGCCCGCGTTGGGCGTCATCTTCTGCACGAACAGCGTGCTGATCACAATCAGCACCGGCAGGATGAACAGCTTGTCGGGCGATGACAGATCGTGCAGCCAAAGAAACGGCGCCTGGCGGAGTTCGAGCGCGACTCCCAGCATGGAGTAAAACGCGAACAGGAACGGCATCTGGATGACCAGGGGCAAGCAGCCGCCCGCCGGGTTCGCGCCATGTTCCTTGTACAGCGCCGAGATCTCGGTGTTCATGTCGGCACGGCGGGGATCGCGCATCGGATACTTCTTGTACCGCTCCTGGATGGCCTTCATTTGCGGCTGCAGCTTCTGCATCTTCAGCGCCGACTTCATGCTGGTAATGCGCAGCGGCAGCAACGCCAGGTTGATGATGACCGTCAGGATGATGATCGAGACGCCCCAGTTGGACGCCATGTGATCGTGCGTCCACAGCAGCCACAGAAAGAGCGGCCGCGCGATCAGGCCGAAGAAGCCGAAATCGACGACGTGACCGAGGTCGGGGCCACCGGGCTGGCCATTGAGGGTGTTGGAGTGGATCTGGATCGAGAATTTCAAGCGCCTTGGGGCCGACAAACAAGCGTTCGCGGGTGACCCCGTCGACGCTGCCAACTGCCGCGCCCAGTACTTCGACTTTGTTGCAGGTTGTTGGGGTCGGGCTTGGCCGGGTCCTTAGGAACCTGGATGGCATTGCGGAAGGTGACCATCGCCGCCTGCGCCGGACTGTCTGGCAGGAAGATTGCCGCGAAGTACTGGTCCTGCGGTCCAGCCCATTGCAACGGGCCCCGCAAGGTGTTACCGCCACTGATCTTCTTGGCGGCCAGGCGCTCCACTTTGTCGCCGGCGTAGTAATCGATTCGCGCGAGGCAAACGAAGGAGCGCCGGCCTGGTCGCCAAACCCGGCGGGCCACATGGGAAAAGCCTGGACCGGCTTGCCGTTGACGGTGACCACAGTCTCCACCCAAATCACGTAGGTGTGATCGAAGCGAAGGTCTTGCGGACGCTGACCGCTCCGTCGGAATACTCGAAGGTCAGTTCGCCGGGAGCGGTGACGCTGCCGCTCGGTGTAGCTGACGTACAGCGCAGAATTGATCTTGTTGCGCAGGGCCTCGTCGTAGGTGTAGAGGCCCAGAGGAAGTCCGAAGCTGGTCGCGCCGGATTGACCAGATCGAGGGGCTGGCCCTTCTCGTCCTTGTACTTCTTCAGAATCCAGGACTTGGCCTGCGCGCCGTGGTTGGTGAAGACGATGCGGTAGAGGTCGTTCTCGACCACGGTCTCGACTTCGGCTGAAGCCGCCTTGCTTCGACCGAACCCGGCGCCGCAGCCGTTTCTGGAGTCGCAGTCGCCGAGGCGGGTGCCGCCGCTTCGGTTGCTTTGGCCGTCTGGGTAGTTTGCGCCGCGGGCGGCGTGGCTGGTTTGTTCTTGAAAAAGAAGAACTGGCTGACCAGAATCAGCGCGAAGGTGACAACCAGGATGAGCAGCATGCGGCTCTGGCCGCCGGGCTCTTGCTGTGGATTCCGATACTCAGCCAAGTAATCGTTCCATTCAGTAATGGCGGCTCACGGCAATGTCGCAAAGCTAATCAATGCGGGCGCTATACAGGCTCCCGGACAGATTGTTCTACATCGCGACTTACGGCGTGCTGCTCGAACCCACGCTCGCCGGCCGTGAGCGGCCAGACTTACTTCTGTGCGTCGTCCGCAAGCGGACGAGGTTTTGAGTTGACCGCAAACACTTCCGGATCCGGCCAAGGCCGCTCCAGTGAACGAATGCGATATCGCTCCAAAATTGCAAATGTGCCGCGAACTTTGACTCTCCTGCGGCACCGGATCAAAACCGGCTCGGGCAAAGGGATGGCAGCGCAACAGGCGCGCAATCGCCAGCCAGCTTCCGCGCAGCGCACCGTGACGCTCCACCGCCTCCATGGCGTATTCCGAACAAGTCGGCACAAAGCGGCAGGCATTCGGCAGCATCGGCGAAATCCACCGCTTATATCCGCGTAACAGCGAACTGCATTACCGACTTCATTTCCGCTGCCTGCCTTCGTGCTGCAGGTTCGGCTGCGCCTCGCGAGCGCGCTGGACCGCCAACTGTAACCCTCGCGCAACTTCGCTGGCCACCTCGGCGAACGGCAATTCCAGCACCGACTTGCGGGGATGGAACACCACATCCACCGGCGCGTCCACTGCGGGCCACGAGGTACGAACCGCTTCACGCATGCGACGCTTGATGCGGTTGCGCTCCACCGGACTCGCCCAGCACCTTGCCCACGGTGAATCCTACACGCAGCGAGTTGCCGGTAACAGCCGCTTCGGTTACAGGGGCACGCCGCAGAAAAAACACCGTCATGTTACCGGTGAACTGGCGGCGGCCGGCCTGGTAAACGCGCTGAAAGTCCGCATGTCGCAACAGGTGCTTCGATTTCGGAAACTCACGGCTAGCGGAGGTCACAGCCTGCATTTCGGCGCCGATTCCGGCAAAGTCAAGATAAATTGTATCGACTGAATCGGGCAGCGGCTCCTGGTACCCCTCTGATCGCGGGTTCGGGATGCGGCAGTGCGCGCAGAAACAGATCTTAGTAACTACTCGCGGAAACCAGGCTTTACGGCGACGCGCTTGCGTCCCTTGGCGCGACGGCGGGAAATTACCGCCCGTCCGCTCTTGGTCTTCATGCGAGAACGAAATCCGTGCGTCTTCGAGCGGCGACGACGGTTGGGTTGGAATGTGCGCTTCGGCATTCGAAACTGCGCTCCTCACTGGCAAAAAGTTAGATAGGGCAAACCCAAAGTATACCGTTCGGCATGCCTCGCCCGGCAAACCGCGGCCATGCGAGGTTCGCTGGCGCGTGGACGCGCGGAGCTCACGAGAGTCCGCTTCGAAGTGTCCCAATTCTGGTGCAGAGAATTCATTCGCATTGCGATTTGCACCACGCGCGCTGCAGCAAAAAAATTTTTTTCGCCAGTAACATTCACGAAATCAATCACTCGCAACGCGATGCCGCACGCATTCCAGTGCACTCAACGGCTTGTGCTGTGAATTTTTCATGCTAGTATCCGTTGCAGCCACAGAGAAAACATTCCACGCACTCTCTCAAGGAATGCTACTTTCCCCGTGGCCTCTTCGGTTACGGATCTTAACTTTCTCCTGAATCGTGCGGTGGATTGTGGCCTTACTGGCTTCGTCCCCCCTGAATATCTGGTGGATGCGATTCGAGGCATTGACTGCCTCCGGGTTAATTTTGCTATGTCTTATTTTGGATCCTCCTCTCCCAATCCATGGGTGCTGGTGCTCGATGCGCTGGAAAAGAAAGTCAACCGCCATTCCTACGAGACCTGGCTCAAGCCGACGCGCTTCAGCCACTCGCAGGGCCGACGCTTTTCGTGAAGGTGCCGAATCCGGACTTCTGCCACATCGGCGATAAGTACGGCGACCTGATCAGCGAGGCGATCGAGAACCTCGGCCTGGAGTATCCAGGACGTCGAGTTCGTCACCGACGGAAGAGAAACGCGCCGCGAAGAATGAGCGCAGAACCGGCGACAGCCGGAACCGGTAGACGGCTTCCGCGGAATCGTCCGGCTCGGCGGACAACAGTGCCGCCGGTCATGCCCGCCAGCAGCGCTTCGACTGGGACGGCGCGGCGCAACTCAACCCCAAGTACACGTTCGACGGATTCGTCATCGGCTCGGGCAACCAGTTCGCGCATGCGGCCGCGCGCGCGGTGGCGGAGCGGCCTTCCAAAGCCTACAACCCGCTGTTCCTGTACGGTGGGGTCGGCATGGGCAAGACGCACCTCATGCAGGCCATCGGACACGAGATCAAGAAGCGGAATCCGCAGATGGCCATCTGCTATGTGTCGGGCGAGAAATTTACCAACGAGATGATCAATGCGTTGCGGAACAACAAGATGACCAGCTTCCGCGACAAGTACCGCAATATGGACGTGCTGCTGGTGGATGACATCCAGTTCCTGGTCAGCAAGGAGCGCACCCAGGAGGAGTTCTTCCACACCTTCAACGCGCTGCACGAGTCCATGCGCCAGATCGTGATTGCCAGTGACCGTCCGCCCAAGGAGTTGGCCGAGATCGAAGACCGCCTGCGCAGCCGCTTCGAGTGGGGACTGATCGCCGACATCCAACCGCCTGACCTCGAGACCAAGGTGGCCATCCTGCAGAAGAAGGCCGAGTCGGAGCAGGTACATGCTGCCGACCGACGTGGCGCTGTACATTGCGTCCAACATCCGCAGCAATGTGCGCGAGTTGGAAGGCGCGCTCATCCGCCTCACCGCCTATGTTTCGCTCACCGGCGGCGACTTGAGCATGCTCACCGCGCAAGAGGTGCTGAAGAACCTCATCGACTCGCAGATGCGCAAGATCACCATCGAGTCGATCCAGAAAGCGGTATCGGAGCAGTTCGGCCTGCGGCCGGGGGAGATCAAGGCGAAGAACAACTCGCACTCCATCGTGTATCCCCGACAGATCGCCATGTACCTGGCCAAGCAGCTGACCGAAGCGTCGCTGCCGGAAATCGGGCGCCAGTTCGGCGGCAAGCACCACACCACGGTGCTGCATTCGGTGGAGAAGATCACCGAGGCCCGCAAGACCGACAAGGATTTGAACAGGCTCCTGAACAAACTCACCGAGGTTTTGGGTGGATAAACCGCGCACTTGGCGCGGTTTTTCACTTTAGGGCACCGTTTTCCTTGGCAGCGCCTGTGGATGGATTGTGAATCGAGTGGAAGAACGCCGATGAAATTCGCGATCGCTGCCGGTTTCGCAATTCGACTCACGCCAGGCGCATCGTTTTTCATCTTCAGAAATTCGTTAGGCGCGCTGATGGAAGCGGTTTTGCCCATCTTTTCCACTTTTCCAGTGTGTCTACGGTTACTACTGTTTTATAGTTTTTTAATTTGATATAAGGAAATGCAGTAGTCGCGAGCTCTCGCAACCTCCTGCCACACGCCTCGCTACAAAGGCTGGTTTCAGGGCGCGACTCCAAGGTGGAATATATGGCTGCGGAAGCAACCGGAGCAATCCAGGGAACTGCGATGGAAATCAGCGTCAGCAAGTTCGAATTGCTCAAGGAACTCACTGCCACACAGGGCGTCGTCGAGCGCAAGACGACGATTCCCATCCTTTCCAATTTTTTATTTGAAGCCGCCAACGATCGGCTGACCATTACGGCCACCGATCTGGACCTGAGCCTGCGGACCTCGTGCGCGGCCAAGGTGAAGCGCGAAGGCGCCTGCACCATTCCGGCGCGCAAGCTTTACGACTACGTCAAATTGCTGCCCGACGGCGACATCTCGATCAAGTTGCTGGAGAACCATTGGGTCAACATTCGCTCGGGCCGCTCGAACACGAAAATGGTCGGCATGGCGCGGGCGAATTTCCCCGGGCTGCCAGTATTTCCCGTCGACCGGCAGCGTCAAGATTCCGGCGCAAACGCTGCGCAGCATGATTGGCCGCACCATCTTCGCCATTTCCAGCGAAGAGTCGCGCTACACCCTGAACGGCGGGCTCATGGTGCTGAAGCCGGAGTCGATCACCATGGTCGCGACCGACGGACATCGCCTGGCGCATATCGAGAAAACTGGCGAGACAGTTCGACGTCACCGGCGAGAACAAGACCCTGATCCCGAAGAAAGCGATGAGCGAGTTGTACTCGCTGCTGCAGAACAGCGACGTCGAGCAGGTGGAATTCGCCAAGGACGACTCCACGCTATTCTTCCGCATCGGCGAGCGCCTGCTGACTTCGCGCCAATTGACCGGCCAGTTCCCCAACTACGAAGCAGTGCTGCCGCGCGAAACCACCAAGTCGGTGGTCGTTCACGGCGCCGACCTCAACACCGCGATCCAGCGCGTGGCGCAGTTTGCCGATGAGCGTTCGCGGGCCATCCGCATGAAGCTCGACAAGAATGAGCTGAAGATTTCTTCGTCGTCCACGGAAGCGGGCGAGTCGGAAGACTCGATCGAGACTGCCTACACCGCCGATGCCATGACCATCGGATTCAACTCCGAATACCTGATCGACTTCCTCAAGGCCTCGACCGGCGGCGAAGTTCGCCTGGAGTTCAAAGACGCCCAGTCAGCCGGCCAGATGCGTCCTGACGACGGCAGCGACGACGGCTTCAAGTACCGCTACGTCGTGATGCCGATGCGGATCTGAGCAGGCCCACCGAGCAAAGAGAAATACCCGCACTTTACTTCTACCCGAGTCAAGCCTCCCGTCTTGCGTGGCCAAACGGGGCCACCTTGCGGGTTGCCCGTGACTCGGGCGCAACTCCATGGGGTGCAGGAAACCGGCTGTTGGCGGGGTCACTTCGACGAGTAGGCGACTATACGCTCAAGTGGATTTCCGCCTCGAAATACGCCCAATAGCATTCGTAGACCCTGGGGGCGTTTGTCGTTCCTAATCCAGTCAGATCTCCCAGAAGCCGGCTTCGGTCCCGGGAACAACTCCCATTTGCTCGCGACTAGGGCCGGATCGGCGCGAAGCGCAAATCGACAGCAATTAGCTTTAGCACTGGTGATTCGGGGTATAATCCGCTCCACATATGCCACTCGCCCCCGGGTCGCGTTTGGATTCCTATGAAATTATCGCGCCCTTAGGCGCGGGCGGGATGGGCGAGGTCTATCGCGCGCGCGACGCCCGCTGAGACGCGACGTCGCGATCAAAGTTCTGCCCGAATACTGGTCGCGCGATCCCGAGCGCCCTCGCCGCTTTGAGCAGGAGGCGCAGGCCGCCGCGGCACTGAACCATCCCAACATTGTTTCTATCTTTCACGTCGGCCAGTACGACGGCTCGCCGTATATCGTGACCGAGTTGCTGCAGGGCGAGACCCTGCGCGAGCGCCTGCGCAAAGGCCCGATGCGGTCGCGCGAAGTGCTGGACTATGGCGTGGAATTGGCCCGGGGACTGGCGGCTGCTCACGATGCGGGAATCGTCCACCGCGATCTGAAGCCGGATAACATCTGGGTGACGAAAGACGGGCGGATCAAAATCCTCGACTTTGGACTGGCCAAGCTCGATCCGACCAAAGCTGCCAGTGCGGATGGGAAAACGGTCACTCTGGAGAGCAGACCCGTCCGGGACAGGTGTTTGGAACCGTTGGCTACATGTCGCCCGAGCAAGTGAGGGGACAAACCGCCGACGCCCGCAGCGACATTTTTGCCGTCGGCGTGATTCTGTACGAGATGGCGACGGGGAAACCCGCGTTTCGGAAGGCGACTTCGGCAGAGACCATGACGGCGATCTTGAATGAAGATCCGCCCGCAGTCTCGCAGATTGCGCCAAGCGTGCCGCCGGGCTTGCAGAAAGTAGTCAATCGTTGCCTGGCGAAGAACCCGGAGAAGCGCTTCCAACATGCGTCCGACCTGGAGTTCGCACTGGAATCGCTGTCGGAATCCGGAAGCACTTCGGTCGCCGCCATCGACCCAGGTCCGCGCTTGCGCTGGAAGTGGATCATAGCGACAGCGGCTATCGTCCCGCTCGCCGCGGCGCTTATCGCATGGTGGAAGCTACCGCGCGCCGTCCCCGCGGTGGAGGCGGTTACGCAGCTCACTGACGATGGCGAAGTAAAACAATGCAGGTTAGTCACCGATGGATCGCGCATTTACTTCAGCGAAGGAACTAACGGAAGTTATCAAATCGCACAGGTCTCTAGCTCCGGCGGACCTACCGCCGCGATCCAAACGACGGTCGTTAACCCATGGGTTGCGGCAATCTCACCTGGTGGCTCCTCATTGCTTGCGCAGGTAAACAATGCGTCCGAGCCTTCGGGCGCGGTATGGTCGATTCCGCTTCCGGCGGGCGAACCGCGCCGCCTCGGTAATATGCAGATCATCGACGCAGGCTTCTTCCCGGATGGACGCGTCCTACTGACCTTCGGGACTGATTTGTACATGGCCGAGAAAGATGGCTCGAATCCGCGCAAGCTGGTTTCCGTGGATGGTAGCGCCGGTTCGCCCAGCGCATCGCCAGACGGGCAGCAAATTGTTTTTACCGTGTTTGATCGAGCCGGGGTCGGCTCGTTGGTGGAAATCGCGGCGGATGGCACTGGCCTTCATACCATCGAGAAAGGTGCGTGTTGCAGCACATGGCCCCCTGACGGGAAATATCTGATTTATGAAAACAACTTCGATGTTGGATCGGACATATGGGCGCTTCCCATGGAAACTGGGCCATTCCAGCGTCCCAAAACGCCCATTCGACTGACCACCGGTCCATTGACGTACTTGTTCGCAACCCCCAGCAGCAATGGCAAGCAGCTCTTTGCCATCGGCCTGAAGGAACGTGGCGAACTGGTTCGCTTTGACCTGAAGTCGCAGCAGTTCGTGCCCTTCATCTCCGGCATCTCGGCCATGTACGTAACCTTTTCACGCGACGGAAACTGGGTGGCCTACATGTCGTACCCCGACCACGCTTTATGGCGGAGCCGCAGTGATGGCAGCGAACGGAAACAGTTGACGTACCCTCCCATGGCTGTCTCGTTCCCGTTTATTTCGCCTGATGGGACGAGAGTTTCATTCGTGACCAATCTCAATGAACTCTACGTGATCAGCATGGACGGCGGAGCGCCGCAAAGGCTGGTTGAAAGTAATGCTGAGGCCGGTACCTGGTCGCCGGACGGAAACTTCCTGGCGTGGACCTCTTTTGTGGATGAGCCCTTGGGTGTAGGAAACAAACCGACGCCGCAGATTATGGATTTGCGAACCGGGAAGAGTTCGGCGTTGCCTGATTCGCAGGGGATGCAAGGCCCTTTTGGGTCACGCAGGACGTGATTGTCGCGGCGGAGCAGTCCAGCACGAAGTTCAAGACCTTTGACCTCAAGACCCAGAAATGGACTCAGCTGATCGCTGGTAACTTTGTGAACTGGAATCTTTCGCCGGATCGAAAGTATTTTGTCTTTACCACGGGCGGGACGGCCTCGAAGTCCGCCGTCTGCGTTTCTCCGATGGCAAGGTCGAAACTATAGCCAGCCTAAAGAGCCTGCGCCGGGTTGCGGACCACCAAACCTCCGCAACTCAAGTCGACGTCGCGCCCGATGGCTCCCCCGTGTTCAACCGCGATATTGGGACGCAGGAGATTTACGCGCTAACGGTGAAGTGGCCGTAAGCCGCTTCCGAGTAACGGCCACTCGGAAGTCGGTTTCCCGGAAATATAGCTGACGAAATCAGGCCATCTCACACCCTTTCCGTCCCGCACAAAATGATCAGCGAATCCTCCGCTTGTCTTAATTGTCCAAACGGGGTTCGGGGAGGCTTTGCCGGGCCGCTCGTGAAGTCCACTTACGTCAACTTGACGTAGAACGCCCTATGGGGTGGATGTGGCAGTTGGGTTCCGAGCGAATCGTCAGCAACTCGGCAGTTGCACCAGCGATGAGCTGGGCCCGAGCTTAGAGTTTCGTACCGGCTCGCAACCCTGCCGCCTTCTCTTGGTTACCAAAGTTTCCCGCCCGTGACGATTTCTCTGGCGCTCGTCTCACTACCGCGCTACAACCAACTCAATAACGCTATGGACACGTGTCTCTAGCCGGTTCGCGGCGATGCCGCGAATGAAATCGCTCTTTGACAAATTGCCTCACAGGTCAGGTTAAGTCTCTCTGCGCCTGGCAAGGCCCCCTCGAAGTTCATGAAAACAAACGATATGAGCATGGGGCGCGACGAATAGCCATACTTGTATGACTTGTATGATGCAAGTCGAGTCATACTTGTCATACTTTTCATACTAATATTATACGTAAAAAGCGAATAACGGGCGAAAGGCGCGCCCCTAACTCTCACGCCCAGACATGGATACGTATAACTAGCCATAGAATCAACTACATGCGAACAATTTCCGCCCAAACCATTGATTCTAAACAGTCGCGACATTTGTTTTTTTGTGTGTTACCGCCGTACTACATCACCACATCACCGGCCATCGAGAGGCCGTGCCGGAATACGAGCGGTTCCCCACCCTCGAAGAAGACTGGCAGACGATCAAAGCTATTCGTACGCCAGGGCGTCGATCGGGTCCTTCTGCGCGGCCTTCAGCGCCGGATAAGCGGCTCCCAGCATCGAGCCGATGATGGCAATCACGGCGGCGCGCAGCAGCCAGTCGGGTGTAATCAGGATGGGCAAAGTCTGAAACTTGGCGTGCAGAGCGGCGCGCGCGGCGTAGCTCACGATGATCCCCAGGATGATGCCCCCAATCGCAATCAGCACTGTCTCACGCAAGATCACATTCACGATGTAAAGCTTGCCGGCGCCTAGCGATTTGAGGATGCCGATTTCGCGCGTGCGTTCCATCACCGCGGCGTACATCGCCTGGAAGATCACGATGAAACCGATGACCATCGAGATCCCGATGACGACGTAGATGAACGTGGAAAGCCCGGGAATGCTGCTGGAGCTCATCAGGCTGAGGTATTCCTTTAGCGAGTGAACGCCGAATTGCTCCATGCCGGGTATGCCCTTGATTTCCTGCACGACGGAGTCGGCATTGTTGGGGTCATCGAGCTTGACGTAAAAGATCGAGGCTTTACCCTGCGCCCCGATGATGTCCTGCAAGGTCGTGATGGGGAGAAACTTGCGCGCGCCCTTGCCGTGCTCCACGATGCCCGAAATGCGAAAAGGATGATTCAGCGTCTCGATGGTGTCGCCGACCTTCAGCTTCTTCGAAGAAGCCACGTAGTCGTCAATCAGCATGTCGTTAGGGCCTTCGAACGGTCCGCCGGACAAATAATGAAACGGCCCGCCCATGGCCTCGAACGACTGCAGGTCGATGCCGTCGATGACTTCAAGGTTGCCGGCAGTCGAGAGTTGGGTCACTACAGGCGCGACGGCGACAACGTGGTCAAGCTGGCGCAGTTTGTCCGCAATTTTGATGGATACCGGAGCGCCGCTGACGCCCATCAGCAGCGACGAACCCGGCGGCTGCACCATGATGTCGGCGCCGATGCCGACTTGCCGGTTCTTGGTGTCGGTCAGCATGCCAATCGACAGCCCAACGATGAGCAAAATCAGGGTGACTTCCACCGCTACAGCTACAACACTGATGAAGGTCCGGAAGGGACGATGCACCAGGTTGGCAACGATCATCTTGTTCATGATTTGCTTTTGATTGTATAGGACGCGGTGCAGGAGATGACGAGTCTGGCGCTATCTCCACGGGGAGGCAACAGAAGGGATGTAGAATTTGGCTGTCGCTAAGCGCGCCCCGGCTAGGGAGATGGGAATGCCCAATCTATGGCGAGTATTGTTCACCCTGCTGGTCGTCGTTTCCTGCTCGTCGGCACAAGAATCACATAGCCACCCGGCACCTGAGAAATTGGGGAAAGTATCGTTTCCGACTTCTTGCGCACCGGCCGTTCAGGAGCAGTTCGATCGAGGCGTGGCCCTGCTTCACTCCTTCGCCTATTCCGCCGCCGAAAATGCATTTCAGGGAGTGGCCGAAAAGAACCCGCAATGTGCGATGGCACATTGGGGATTGGCGATGACGTACTTTCACCAGCTTTGGGAGCCGCCGATTGCGCCGGTGACCATTGCGATTGCGCAAAAGGAAATCCAGCATGCGCAGGAGATCGGAGCGGTCTCGGATCGCGAGCGCCAGTTCATCCATGCGGCGACCTTGGTCTACCAGGACGCCGACACCGTTCCATACCGCACGCGGGCGTTGAACTACGAGAGCGCGATGAGCGATCTGGCTGCGAAGAACCCGAAGGATGTCGAGGCTCAAGTGTTTTACGCGCTCGCGTTGCTGTCGAACGCATCGCCAACCGACAAGACGCACGCCAGGCAGAAACAGGCCGCCGCACTGCTGGAACCGCTCGACCGCATTTACCCGCAGCACCCGGGAATCCCTCACTACCTTATCCACGCTTACGACAATGCGGAACTCGCTCCACGAGGCCTCGCGGCAGCCAAGGCCTATACCCAGATCGCGCCCTCGGCGCCGCACGCATTGCACATGCCCTCGCATATCTTCACTCGGCTGGGACTATGGGACGACTCCATCGCTTCCAACCTTGCGGCAAGGCAAGCTGCGCACCAGCAGGGCGACACCGGGGAAGAGCTGCACGCAATGGATTATCTGGTCTATGCCTATCTGCAGAGTGGACGCGACAACGAAGCGGCCCAGGTTGTTCAGCAACTCAAGAACATGCCGAAGTTGCACGCCAGTGACTTCAAAGTGTCGTACGCCGCTACGGCGATGCCGGTCCGCTACGCGGTGGAACTGGGTCAGTGGTCGGACGCTGCGAGCATTGTGCCTCCGACAGGGGCCCCACCTCAGGTTGTTGCGATTGCGGTTTGGGCTCGCGGCATGGGACTGGCTCGGGGCGGACGCGCCTCCGAGGCGCGCACGGAGATAGATCGGTTGCAGCAGATCGAAGAACAGCTCCGTATATCGGACAACGACTATTGGGCTACTCAGGTGGGGATTCTGAGACGCGAAGTAATGGCGTGGTCGGCCCAAGCGAACAAAAAGCCGGATGAAGCCGCGACACTGATGCGCGCGTCAGCCGACGAAGAGGACGCAATCTGAGAAGCTTCCGGTGACGCCGGGACCGATTGTTCCGGCGCGCGAACAGTTGGGCTACTTGCTCTTGAAGCAGAATCGCCCGGATCTCGCACTCAAAGAATTTCAGACAGCGCTCGCAAATGCGCCGGGGCGGCGCGGCGCAACGCAGGGCGCGGCCAGAGCTACCGAGGCTGTCGCGCAGAAGTAAACGCGGGAAGACTCTTAGATCCGCTGCAACTCGCGTACCGTGCGCTCGCTCTCCACGTTGCCGGTGTTGAGCGTGCTCTTGGGTTCGAGCAACATGATGTGCGTTTCCTCGTCGGCCGAGGGACGGTGCTCCATTCCATGGGGGATGATGATGAACTCGCCGGGAAGGACGACGATCTCGCGATCGGAGCTGCCTTCGCGTATCGCCATTTTCAGCGCGCCTTTAACGACGAAGAACAACTCGTCTTCGACATCGTGGTGATGCCAGACAAACTCGCCCTGCAACTTCACCACCTTCACGTGCATATCGTTCAACGCGCCGATGATCTTGGGGCTGAATTGATCGCTGAATAGCGAAAGTTTCTGGATGAGATTGACCTTTTGAAGTTCCATCGTCATGCCTCAGTAAGTTCGAAAACGAACTCCCATTTTGTAACGTACACCATGCAATAGCCGTTCAGGAAATAGCCGTTCACCAACTCGGGTAACAGTGTAGAAAATCGCACTTCTGCCGATAAAACCCACAGCGGCGTTCTGGCGCAGGCTGGAGAGAAGGATTTCCTAATGAAGTTCACGAAGAAGATGGTTGGTCTCGCAGCGATGGTGGTGTTGGTTGCCAGTCTTCCGGTCTTCGCGTGCACCGGACTGATGGTGAAAGCGCAAGACGGCAGCATAGTGCGCGCCCGCACCATGGAGTTCGGCAGCGCCCTGAAGAGCGACATCATCATAGTTCCGCGGGGATACCATTTCGCGGCGGCCGAGGGCTCTCCCGAAGGCCTGCAGTGGAATGCGAAATACGCGTTTGTAGCAACTAACCCGCTCGGCATGCCTTCGGCGGTGGATGGCGTGAATGAGAAGGGCCTCTCGGGCGGAATCTTCTACTTCCCCGACTATGCCAGCTTCCCCAAGCCCAGCCCAGATAAGAAAACTCTGGGGCCGTGGGATGCTGTCACGTATGCACTTTCGATGGCGACCACGGCTGAGGAGGCTGCCCAAGCGGTCATTAAGGTTGGGGTGTCTTCTTTTGTCGTGAAGGAGTGGGGGATTACGCCTCCTACCCACTATCTATTTACCGACGCCGGCGGCAAGAGCGTGGTGCTGGAATTCACGGCGTCGGGAGCGGCGGTGTACCCAAGTCCGTTAGCGGTGGTCACCAACTCTCCCGCCTACAACTGGCACATGACGAACCTGTCGAACTTTGTCGGCTTGACCGACATGGCGCCATCGCCGGAGCAGTTCGGTCCGGTGATGGTGAGCGCGTTCGGGCAGGGGGCGGGAATGCGAGGACTGCCGGGAGACTTCACGCCTCCGTCACGTTTCATTCGCGCGGTGGCGTTCTCGACCACGGCGCTGCCTTCGCCGACCGCGCAGGATGCGGTGCTGACGGCGTTTCATCTGCTCAACAACTTCGACATTCCGAAGGGCTCGACGCGCTCGCAGGCCGATGGCAAACAAACCTCGGAGTACACGGAGTGGACGAGCGCGGCGGACGTGACGAACCGCCGCTTCTATGTGCGCACCTTCGAGGACAGCAGCATTCGCATGGTCGACCTGATGCGGTGCAATCTGGAGGCGAAGGATATTGTCACCATCAAGCTCGACCAGGTGGAGAAGATCAACGACCTGACGCCCGCCGGGACGGAGGGTAGTGTCACCTGGGGACGCTAGATCAACCTGCAACTAGCGCACCGTGCGCTCATGCTCGACCTTGCCGGCGGCAAAAAAAGAGTGCGGGTTGCGCCCGCACTCTAGGATCGAATCAAATCAGGCTACTGCACCAGCGTGCCTGTTTCGCCGTGGCCGTTGCCATTCCCGTTGGCTTCCTCAGGAGGAATGACTGACGCCGCCGCCAGCCGATCGCCTTCTTCGAGATGCAGCAGGCGCACGCCTTGCGTCGAGCGTCCGACTTCACGAATGTTCTTCGTGTCGATGCGGATAATCTTGCCAAACTGGCTGATCACCATCACTTCTGACTTTTCGTTGACCAGCATGATAGACACGACCTTGCCGTTGCGCGCGGTAGTCTTGACGTTGATCACGCCCTTGCCGCCGCGCGACTGCAGGCGGTACTCGTCCACATCGGTGCGCTTGCCGTAGCCCTGTTCGGTCACCGACAGTACAAGGTCCGACTCGTCCGGATCGCCGTTCTTGCCCTTCTTGTGCTCCTTGGGCGTAATGGCCATACCGACGATGTAATCGCCCTTGGAAAGGTCCATGCCGCGAACGCCATAAGCCGGGCGTCCCATGGAGCGGACATCGCTCTCGTCGAAACGAATGGCCTGTCCGTCGTGAGTGGCCAGGAAGATGATCTGGTTGCCATCGGTGCAGTTGGCGGCCACCAGTTCGTCTTCCTTGTCGATGCCGATGGCGATGATGCCGCGCGACATCACGTTGCTGAAGTCCTTGAGCGGAGTCTTCTTCACTGTGCCGCTTCGGGTTGCAAAGAAGACGAACTTGCCTTCTTCCTCGAGATCGCGGACCGTGAGCAGGGCGCGCACGTTTTCGCCCGGCTGTAGCGCGACCAGGCTGGCGATGGCCTTGCCTTTGCCCGCGGCGCTGATTTCGGGAATCTCATACACCTTGAGCCAGTACACGCGTCCCGTGTTGGTGAACACCAGCATGTAATCGTGGGTCGAGGCAACAAACAGGCGCTCGACGAAATCTTCCTCGCGAGTGCTCATGCCCTTGCGGCCTGTGCC
This sequence comes from uncultured Acidobacteriaceae bacterium, assembly GCA_963696575.1. Lineage (GTDB taxonomy): Bacteria > Acidobacteriota > Terriglobia > Terriglobales > Acidobacteriaceae > DASRAA01. The sequence continues at coordinate 39,573 of CAVOKT010000009.1, read as the reverse complement.
TCCACGGCGCTGCTGGCGATAGGTGGAGATCGGCGTCCGCTTCAGATAGCCCGAATGGCTTACCGTGACCGCAACCTGCTCGTCGGCGATCAGGTCCTCCAGGCTCAGCTCGACGGCTTCGTCCTGGATGACCGTCCGGCGAGCGTCGCCGTACTTCTTCTTCACCTCTTCGAGTTCGCTGATGATGACCTTGCGCAGCTTCTTCTCGGAGCCCAGGATCGATTCGTACTCAGTGATGCGGTCGCGAACTTCCGCCAGCTCCTTAAGGATTTCGTCGATGGAGAGGCGGGTCAACCGGTGCAATTGCAATTCGAGGATAGCGTCAGCCTGCACCGCATCGAACGGCCGCGTGACAGTAGTGGGAACGATGCCCTTGAGCGCCAGTGCCTTGCCTGACGTGCCGACCTTGCCTTCCGTCACGTTGACCGTCTTGCCGGAGAAGTAGTCGACGAGGTTAACCCGAGCGTCAGCGCGGTTTTCGCTTCCGCGGATGATGCGGATCACGTCGTCCACGCGATCCAGCGCTACCTGGTATCCCTCGAGGATGTGCTCGCGGTCGCGCGCCTTCTGCAGCAGGTACGCAGTGCGGCGGCGGACCACATCGATGCGGTGATCGATGAAGTGGCGCACGGCCTGCACCAGTCCCATTTCCTTCGGCTGGCCGTTGACCACGGCCAGGAAGATCATGCTGAAGCTCTCCTGCATCGAGGTGTGCTTGAAGAGCTGGTTGAGCACGATCTGCGGCTCGCATCCGCGCTTGAGCTCGATCACGATGCGCATGCCGTCGCGATCGCTCTCGTCGCGAATGTCGCTGATTTCGTCGATGACCTTGTTGTTTACCAGTTCGGCGATGCGTTCGATCAGCCGCGACTTGTTCACCTGGTAGGGAATCTCGGTGACGATGATCGCGTCTTTGTCCTTGGTGACGTGCTCGATGGCGGCCTTGGCACGCATCATGAAGCGTCCGCGGCCATGGCGGTAAGCTTCGGCGATTCCAGCGCGGCCCGAGATAAATCCGCCAGTCGGGAAGTCTGGGCCTTGCACGAACTGAAGCATGTCCTCGAGCGTGGCGTGCGGATTGTTCACCAGCGTGATGCAGGCATCGACGATCTCAGTCAGATTATGCGGCGGAATGTTGGTCGCCATACCCACAGCGATGCCGTTGGAGCCATTGACCAGCAGGTTCGGAATTCGCGTCGGCAGCAGCAGCGGCTCGACCGAGGTGTCATCGAAGTTGGCGACGAAATCGACGGTGTCCTTGTCGATGTCAGCCAGCAAGTCCTCAGCGATTTCCGTCATGCGCGATTCGGTGTACCGATACGCCGCCGGAGGATCGCCATCGACCGAACCGAAGTTGCCCTGTCCATCGACCAGCGGATAGCGCAAAGAGAACGGCTGCGCCATGCGCACCATCGCGTCATACACCGCGGTGTCTCCATGGGGATGGTACTTGCCCAGCACTTCGCCGACGACCTTGGCGCACTTCACGTGCTTGCGGTTATGCAGCAGTCCCATGTCATGCATTGCGTAAAGAATGCGGCGATGCACCGGCTTAAGCCCGTCGCGGACGTCGGGCAAAGCACGCCCGATGATGACTGACATCGAATAGTCGAGATACGAGCGTCGCATCTCCTCTTCAATGTTGATGGGTTGAATGTTGCCGCCGGGGCCGGGGTCGAGTGGTAGTTGCTGGTTTGGATCGTCAGCCATGTTGAGGTATCAGCCGTCAGCCCGTTGCAGTGGGACGTTCAGCTTGTTTCCCTTCTCGAAACTACGTTGCGTTCTTCGATCGAAGTGACCGAAATGAGCACGCAAACTGACCGCGCTATCTCTCTGGCAAGGCTGCCGTAGAGCGCATAAGCTATTGCGATTTCAGGAGTTGTTTCCGATCCAAGCGCACTGTAAATTATACCACGCGTATACCGGGGCTGACGAAGCGTAAGTATTAACTATTCAATGACTTAGGGGAGGTTCAACGTGGTTCCTGGCCGCGCCTCGAAATTGCCTGGGAAAGCCGTTTTCTGTGTCCGAAAAAGCTCAGCTTTTCGTATGTGGGGGAACGTGAAAATCAACGCCGCGATCATCGTTCAGCTTGACCGTTGCAGCAACGTCGAGGTCAGTGAGGGCAATTTTCTGCGTGCGACTGTCGAAGACGTAAACGGTCTGTCCCATGATGGCGTAGTTGGTGACTTCCTGTTGATGGCCATCGCGAAATACCAGCACCGTCGCATCGATCGGTTTCACATCGGACGCACTGATCGGGTTGCGGTCCTGCTGTGCTCTTACCGGCGGAAGATCTTCGTCGTCTTCTGCTACCGAGTGTCTTGTCTGCGGCAAATCGACTACGACATGCAAAGTCTGCTCGGGAGGAGGTCCGGAATACATGTAGGGCGCGCCTCCGCCTGTGTCATACGCATACGAGTCGTCGTATGCCGGAATGTAGTAGGGAGCGATCCAAGCACCGCCGGTGTAGCCGTAGCCGTTCCTGAACCCGTTGCGGTTTCTGAAGCCTTGCCCAGGATGCCCCGGAAATGCCGGATACACCGGGAAAGCCGGACGACCGATGCCACCACGAGGGCCCAGCGAAGTCACACTGGGAGCGATGTTGGGCAAGTACGGAGGGAAGTGATTCTGGATTGACGTGACCGAGGGCGGAATTCCGTGGAGCTGAGCTCCGGACGGCTCAGCCACGACAAACAGCAAAGCCATGCCAGCAAGAATTGTCAGGAGCCACTTGCCGCTCCGTGTCGACGATCGGGATTGGGTCCCATTCGTCATGGTCTCACCTATTCCAACCCATTGGACGCTGGAAAGTCGTCAGCGACTTCCAAAAGATCCCAGTCGCAGCAACCCGCCGACATCCATGACGGCATTGGCGACCAGCACACCCACGATTATAGCGTTCGCAAAAACTGCATAGCGGGTCTCCAGCAGGTCGGCCGAAACACCCGCCATGAACAGCATCAGGAACGGCACGGCGACGAACAGAAAGATCAGGCCGGCAAAATGCTGCATAACCAGGCCCACCACGATCAGCAGTACCGCCGTAATGAGCGGAGCGGCTGTCCCAAAATAACGCGCTCGCCTCCAGGCAGCAAAAGTCATCATTGACACGACCAGCAGAATCGACGGCCCGAGGCCATTCTGCAGAAAGAACAGCCACAACAGGGAATAGATAGACCTGCTGGAGAGCTGGGCAGGCGAAAACTCGATCCAGTCGGCGTTGCGCAGGGCATCGGCAAAAACGAGCGGGCGAAAACTCGATAGCCCCCACAACAGCACCAAGCCGACTACACAGGCCGCCGCGAATATCGCCAGAGCCGCCATCGGGCGTACGTGCCCGACCCACAACATGAACGCCAGGGTTGGCAGCAGCACCAGCCACAACGACCATTGGGAGCCGACGCAAAGCGCCATGGAGATCCCCATCAGCAGAATGCGCTTCCAGTTCCAGAAGACGACTTCACGCGGAGCATAGAGGGTGTGGGCCGCCGCGATGCCGGTGAAGACCAGACCGAACGCCCCCCAGGCGCCCACAATGTCGGGCTGCACCTGGCTGGCGCGCGTGATGGCCATGGGGGAAAAACAATAAAGGCCGAGCGCGATGTATCCCCCGACGTTGCCATACAGCCGCCGCGCCACGTACCACAGGGACGCTCCCAGCAATAGGCCCGCCATCAGAAACGGAAGGCGTATGAGGAAGCGAAAATCACTGAGGCGGGAAAACTGCCGGTCGTTGCCCATGGCCTTGGCGGGAAAGCCGGCGAGCACCGCGATCAACGGTGAACGGTATTCGGAGTTCGCGTTCGCCAGCCGGTCGACGTGCAGCAGCCCGTCTTCAATGTAGCTGGCCTCCATCTGGGTAATGGGCACGTGCGCCATGAACCAAAAGCACTGGACGGCGAAGATGAACAACAGGACGAGGGCCGCGATTTGCGGCAGGCCGAGTTTGGGGAGGATCCGGGAAGAAGGCATGCGTAAGTTCTTTGTTGTACCACGCCGCCTTTAGCGGGACGAGAAACAGAGGTTGGAAACGTAACTTTACGACCTACTGAGCAAGCCAGCCTACCAACAACTAACGGCGGTTGCCATTACTAACCACTAATCCACTAATCAGATGTCCAGGTTCTTCACGTCGAGCGCATTGTCTTCGATGAACTTGCGGCGCGCCTCAACGTCTTCGCCCATCAACGTGGTGAAGATGGCCTCGGTCTCCGTAAGATCTTCCAGTTTCACTTCGAGCAGGGTGCGGCGCTCGGGATCCATCGTCGTCTCCCAAAGCTGCTGCGAACTCATCTCGCCCAGCCCTTTGTAGCGCTGCACGGTGTAGTCCTTGCGGCCTTCGTTCAGCACATAGTCGAACAGTTCGCGCACCGTCTGCTTCTCCACCGTCTCCGCTTCGGCCTTGCGCTTGGAAGTCTTCGGGCTCTTCTGCTCCGCCTTTTCGAGGTCCGTCCGCTCGGCATCGCTGAGCTCTTCCTTGGCGCTGCTGGCCGACTCTTTCTTGACCGTCTCGATGTAGTACGGCGGCTGCATGTACTGCTCGATCTGCTTGTACTTCGCCATCATCTGGCGGTATTCCGGCGAAGAAGCCAGCTCCCAGCTGATGATGTGTGGCGCGCCTTGCGAGTTCACGAACACGCACTCCCACAAGCTGTGCTCCTCTTCAAAGCGCTTCTCCACCGACTTCAGGCCCTGGTCTTTCGCGATTGCCTTGAGCCCCTTCTCCAGCTCGACAATCTTCTTGGGCGGATGGCTGCTGTCGCCTTCGAAGTCGACGCGCTTGGCAAGATCGAACCGCGGCAGCAATCTCGCTGATCTTCTCGTCGCGAATGCGCTTGTTCACCTTGTCGACGAAGCCGATGTAGTCATTCAGCGTGGTCATGAACTTGGTGAGCGGAGCGCCGTCAAGCATCGCCGCACCCTCGCCGTAGCGCACCACGATGCCGTCGGCCGCGCGCTTGACCATCACCTTCACGAACTCGGTGTCGTTCTTGATGTACTGCTCGAACTTGCCCTTCTTGATGCGGTAGAGCGGCGGCTGCGCGATGAACACATTGCCGCGCTTGATCAGTTCCTGCATGTGCCGGAAGAAGAACGTAAGCAGCAGCGTGCGAATGTGCGAGCCGTCGACGTCGGCGTCCGTCATCAGGATGATCTTGCCGTAGCGCAGTTTCGAAATATCGAAATCGTCTTTGCCGATGCCGGTACCCAGCGCGGTAATCATGGCGCGGATTTCCTCGTGGCCCAGCATCTTGTCGTAGCGCGCCTTCTCGACGTTGAGGATCTTTCCCTTGAGCGGCAGGATCGCCTGGAAGCGGCGGTCGCGTCCCTGCTTGGCAGTGCCGCCGGCGCTCTCGCCCTCGACCAGGTAAACCTCGCAACGATCGGGCTGACGCTCCGAGCAGTCAGCCAGTTTGCCCGGCAAGCCGCCGCCGTCGAGCGCTCCCTTGCGGCGAGTCAGGTCGCGGGCCTTGCGGGCCGCTTCACGCGCGCGCGCCGCGTCGATTGCCTTGTTGATGATCTTCTTTGCGACGGGAGGGTTCTGGTCGAAAAACGCGCCCAGCCGTTCGTTGACGAACGCCTGCACCGTACCCGCGATATCGGAGTTGAGCTTGCCCTTGGTCTGGCCTTCGAACTGCGGCTGCGAAAGCTTCACGCTGACCACGGCCACCAGTCCCTCACGAACGTCATCGCCCGTGAGGTTCTCCTTCACATCCTTGAACAGCCCAAGCTGCTGTCCCGCATAGTTGATCGTGCGGGTCAGCGAGGTCTTGAAGCCCGAGAGATGCGAGCCACCATCGACGGTATTGATGTTGTTGGCGAAACTGAATACCGTCTCCGAATACGCGTCGTTGTACTGCAGCGCGATTTCCATGGCAACACCTTCGCGCTCAGCTTCCATGTAGATCGGCTTGTCGTGCAGCACGGACTTACCGCGGTTCAGGTGCTTGATGAACTCCGCGATGCCGCCGTTAAACTTGAAGTCCGTTCGCTTGGGCTCGCCCGTCTTGGGATCGGTGGTGCGCTCGTCAGTCAGCGAAATCATCAGGCCCTTGTTGAGGAAGGCCAACTCGCGCAGGCGCTGTGCCAGCGTGTCGTAGTTGTACTCAGTGACCGTGAAGATTGTAGTGTCGGGCACGAAGTGCACTTTGGTTCCGCGCTTCTTCGTGTTGCCCGTCTTCTTCAGCTTGCTGGTCGGCTCGCCCTTGGAGTATGTCTGCTCCCACACCGCTCCATCGCGCCAGATCTCAAGCTCGAGCAGCTGGCTCAGCGCGTTCACGCAGGAAACGCCGACGCCGTGCAGTCCGCCGGAAACCTTGTAGTTCGAACTGTCGAATTTGCCACCGGCATGCAAGACCGTCATCACGACCTGCGCCGCAGGAATCCGCTCCCCGTCGATATCCATGTCTCCGGTGGGAATGCCTCGTCCGTTGTCGACGACGGTGATGGAATTGTCGATGTGAATCGTAACGTCGACGTGGTCGGCGTAGCCTGCCAACGCTTCGTCTACCGAGTTATCGACAACTTCGTACACCAGGTGATGCAGTCCCATCTCACCCGTCGATCCGATGTACATTGCAGGACGTTTGCGCACCGCCTCCATGCCGCCAAGGACCTTGATCGAGTCTGCGTTGTAGTCAGAGTCAGACTGACCGTTGCCATTCTTACCGTTGGCATTCGTCGGTGACGCATTCTGGGTTTCGAAACTATCTTTTTCTTCGAGGGATTTCGCGGTCTGCGTGTCGATCGGGGACATCCTGCTCCATTCCATCAGGCACACGCATCGGCTGCGGTTCCTGCTTCACTACGCGGGGATCGCAACGAGGCGTGGCTGCCGCCGTCTTTAACCTTCAAGTACTAATAATTTCAACGGTTTGAGAGGCTTACGATCCTTCTTGATTTTACCACAGAACGGCCCCGGATCGAGGCTGCTTTAGAGCCGCTAAACGTCATGAAATGAGTAGCTTGCAGGGGGGTATTTCCGTGGTGACTAGGGCGGCAGTGGAAGGCCCTCGAATTACCCTCATTGCGGGCCCAGATCGGGACTTTTCAGCGCTCTCCCGGAGTCATCGGTCCGAGCTAAAAAGTCGTAATCGATCAGCCGAAAGTATCCCGGCAGTCCATCAAACCGGCCTCGGCAACTACACGATCACGCGATTGCTGAAGTACAGAATGCGCACTTGCGGGCCGCAACCGGAATTTCGCTCTGGCATTCCGGACAGGTCTTCTTCGTCGCCGGGGCAGGCGGATGGAAGCGCGCCATGAGCGCGTTGACCGGCAGCACCACGAAGTAATACACGGCGGCCGCGATCAGCAGAAACGCCACCACCGAATTGAGAAAATCGCCATAAAGAAACTTCGAGCCATTGACTTCGAAAGAGAAGGCGGAGAAATCGGGTTTGCCGACCAGCGCAGCGATCAGCGGCGTCAGCAAGTCCTTCACGAATGCTGTAACAATGCTGCCGAAGGCGGCGCCAATCACCACGCCGACAGCCATGTCGACGACGTTGCCCCGCAACACGAATTCACGAAATCCCTTCAACATACTTGTCTCCCCGAGATCGATCACATGAATCGCGACCGGCCTTACCGATGCAAGAGAATATATGGGTGCACTGCCACAATTACAAGACTGCGAGTCTGCTATGAGTCTTGGCAAGAACTGTCGCCCAACTCAGTGTGGGCTGAACCACTCCTTCACCGGCTCCTGGCTCAGGTAAAACACCACCATCACGCGCACTACAATCTGCAGTCCTTCGCGTCCGATGGCGACGATTCGCGAATCCATTACAGCACTCGACAATCCCGGAACGGCTGCCGCAATACCGATTACGGCGACCACGATCACGCCTCTGCGCGCCCAGCGCCAGCGCTTCCACAGCGCCATTGCCAGCACGATCATCAGGGCAGCGTAAAGCAGGAAAGCGAACGGCCCGAGTTGTTCCAGTCCCCCGCCGAGAAGAAACGCCCCTGACGAAAGCGGCATGGCGTGGACCGCGAGCAACACGGCGACGACGAACGCCAGCGAGAGCAGCGATGCCACAGAGAGCGACAATCGCCGTGATCCCCACGGGCCGGTCCTCGCTCATTGCCGCTGCCTGAGTGGAAATGCGCGCTTGCTGCCGATCTGCCCAATCACGAATTCACTGCCTTGGCGGAAAGAAGGGGTGCTTCGATTGCGAAGCACCCCTACTGATCCAGGTTCCAGAACTGTGACGACCTATCCTACGATCATCGGCTTTCTGTGCTTGACGGCGATCGGATCCGCAGCCTTACTGTGGGTCTGTTACCCTACGAAGCTTCTCACCGAGATAGATCTGGCGTGGGCGCGAGATCTTTTGTTCCGCGTCCGTCATCAGTTCGTTCCACTGCGCCAGCCATCCCGCCGCTCGCGGTATGGCGAAAAGGACCGTGAACATCTCGGGCCCAAATCCCATGGCCTGGTAGATGATCCCGGAATAGAAATCCACGTTGGGATACAGCTTACGGGTCACAAAGTAGTCGTCGCTCAGGGCAATGCGTTCCAGTTCCAGAGCAATATCGATACGACTGTTGCGGCCAGTGACCTCGAAGACCTGATCGGCGACTTCCTTGATTATGCGGGCACGAGGATCGTAGTTCTTGTAAACCCGGTGCCCGAAGCCCATGAGCTTGATTTCACCGGCCTTCACCCGCTTGATGTAATTCGGGATGGCGGACACCGAGCCGATTTCGTCGAGCATGCGCAGGGCTTCTTCGTTGGCGCCCCCGTGCAATGGTCCCGCCAGCGCCGCCGCAGCTCCCGCCATCGAGAGGTATGGGTCAGCCTCAGCGCTGCCAATGACCCGCATGGTGGTGGAACTGCAATTCTGTTCGTGATCGGCATGCAGGATGAACAAGATATCGAGTGCGCGGGCGATCACCGGGCTGGCAACATACTTCGGCTCGGTCATGCGCCAGAGCATGTTCATGAAGTTTTCCGTATAGCTGAGATCGTTGTCGGGATAAATATAGGGATGTCCTTTGCGGTGGCGATGGGCGTAGGCCGCCAGCGTCGGCATCTTGGCAATGAGGCGGACAATCTGGCGCTGCCGGCATTCGTAGTCGCGAACCTGCCGAGCCTCGGGATACACCGTCGAAAGCGCTGCCAGCGTGCTCACCAGGATTCCCATCGGATGCGCATCGTAGCGGAAGCCATCGATGAACTGCTTGGTGGTTTCGTGCAGCATCGTGTGAAAGGTGATGTCGTGTACCCATTCCTTCTCGCGGTCAGGATTGGGTAGTTCGCCGTGCAGCAATAGATACGCGACCTGGAGGAAAGTACAGTTCTCGGCCAGGTCGTCGATGTCATACCCGCGATAACGGAGTATGCCCTTATCGCCATCGATGAACGTGATATTGCTTTTGCAGCATGCCGTGTTCATGTAGGCGGGGTCGTACGTCATCAGACCAAAATCGTCGGATTTGACTTTGATCTTGCGCAGGTCCATGGCACGAATGGTCTCGTGCTCGATTGGTAGTTCGTAACTCTTATCAGTGCGGTGGTCGGTGATGGTCACAGCATCTTTGGGCATGACCTGAAACTCCTTCTGGCCTACTTGGCATCCTTGCCAGTTGACGATTCGGACTTGGTTGGTGAGGATTCGGACTTCGCAACGTCCGGCTTGGTCTCAGTCTTCGACGTGTCCCCGGACTTGGACTTGTCTTCGGACGCCGATGATGCGCTGCTGCCGTTCCCGCTCGCTGCCGGCGCACCCGATTTCTTCGCGTAATCGGTTACGTACCAGCCGGCCCCTTTGAACCGCACCGCCGCTGCCGAGATCAGTTGCTCAAGCTCGCCGCCACAATGGGGGCAAATGGCCATCGGCGGATCGGAGAATTTTTGTATCCGCTCTGTGAGTTTGTGGCAGCTCTTGCATTGGTATTCGTAAAGTGGCACTTCGTAAATCTCAGACTTCCCTGTAAGTTATTGATTCTATGTTTCGCAGATAGTTGCGGTCAATTTCGAATCCCAGGACGGACCGGACCGGGCCCAAGGTTCATCCCGCTTGCCAGAAGCCGCTCGCGGCCAGCAAACTAGCTGGGTGAAAGCTATCGCCATCATTCCCGCCCGGATTGCTTCGACACGACTACCCCGAAAGATCCTGCGCGAGATCAACGGCAGCCCGATGTTGGCGCACGTTTACTCCGCGGCGCGATCGTGTTCGGCGCTGCATGATGTCATCGTGGCTACCGACTCGGAGGAAATCGCGTCGGTCTGCCGCACCAATGGATGGAGCGTCCGCATGACCTCGCCCGACCATCGCAGCGGGACCGACCGCGTTCATGAGGTCGCGCAGATGGTCGAAGCCGATGTGTATGTCAACGTGCAGGGCGACGAGCCGCTCGCCAGACCGGAGCACCTCGAAACCTTGCTGCAACTCATGGCTGACGAGGCCGTCGCGGTCGGCACGCTGAAGACGCCTTGTGCCGCCCAGGACATCGCCAATCCGAATGCAGTGAAAGTCGTGACCGCACTCGACGGGCGCGCCCTATACTTCTCACGCGCGACGATTCCGTTTGACCGCGACGGCACCGGCAGCGTCGCGCTATTTCAAGCATCTGGGCTTTTATGCCTATCGCAAAGCTGCGCTGGATGCTTTCTGCGGCTGGCCGGAGTCGGACCTGGAGCGCACCGAACGACTCGAGCAGCTGCGCTTCCTTGACCACGGTGTGTCGATCCACGTGGCGGAAACCCCGTTCGACACCATCGGTGTGGATACCGAAGAAGACCTGCAGCGCGTCGAGAAGATCCTAGCCAGCCGCGGCTAGACTAAATCAGCATCGGTGGACTCGTCTGGAGCACCGCTTCACCGGCCACAAAAAGGAAGGCATTTACCGGAGTTTTGAAAGGGCACGGCTTCAGCCGTGCCGTACACGTCCTTTAATTTTGTCATCACGAGTGGGCTTTAGCCCCCGAGGGATCTGCTTTTCGATTTCATCTGCAGCTCTAGCCCGCGCTCCTGCCGGCCCTTCTCCCAGGCTTCAGCGGCCATGATTCGCTTTTCAATCGCGGGATGAGACTCGAAGAACCATTCCACGAAGCGCGAAGGTGTGCGCTCAGAAAGGTTCTGCACAGCCAGCTTCTGCATCGACGTGACGAACGGACCGATGGCGGCAATGTTCTCCCAGGCATAGCGATCGGCTTCGCGTTCATGCTGGCGCGAAATGCGCGTTCAGCGCAGGCATCAGCAGAAATCCGAGCACTGTAGCCACCAGGATGATGAGCGGCAGGTTGGCAAAATCGTAGAGCCGGGGATCGAGCGCCGGGAACCAGTCCTTCGCAATCGCATACCGCAACACTTGGTTGGTAAGCCAAAAACCGAAGAACGTCACGGCCACCTGCATCAGGATGCCCTTCACGATGTGGCGCCGCACGTGGTGTCCCAGCTCATGCGCCAGCACCGCCTCGATTTCGTCATCGCTGTAGTTCTGCAGCAGTGTGTCCGACAAGATGATCCGCCGCGTTGCACCCATCCCCATTAATGCAGCGTTGGCTTTCTTCGATTTCTCCGAGAGCTTCCACTCGTACACGCCGCGGACGCGGGTTCCCGCCCGCTCGCCTAGCCTGGTTAAACGTTCGCGCAGCGAGTCATTGTTCAACGGTTCGAACTTGTAGAACAACGGGAACAGCACGACCGGCGCCAACTGCGCCATCAGCAGGAACAAGCCTACAAACACGGCCCACGCGATCATCCACCAGCGCTCCGGGGCGATGCGAATAATGCCATAAATAATCTCGACGAACACCGTGCCCAGTACCAGGCCAACCAGCCAGCCCTTGAGTTCGTCCCACAACCACGAGCGCATTTTCTGGTTCGACAAGTTGTACTCGTGCTCCAGCCGGAAGCCCAGGTAATCGAACGGCGCGCTCAGCACCTTCATGATTACGGAGAACATCAGCACATAGAGAAATACCGCCAGAAAGTAGTACTGGCCCGCACCGGAATATGACCAGTCGCGCAACTTCCCGGTCCAGCCCGTCACCAACAGCACAACCAGCAGCAGAAACCCAATCACCGCATCCGCCATGCCGAGCCATCGCCGGACGCGGTTGTAGCGTCGGACCTCGGGACTATCGCCGGGTTGCGGATTCTCCGTCGTTACCATCGTTGATTCTGACAACTGCACTACTTCACTCCTACTGTGTCGCCCGCTCTTACGAACGCTTCGGTTTCCCGCAATATCTGCGAAACCAGCTCGGGCGACGACGCTTCGCAATAGATACGCAGCAGCGGCTCGGTGCCCGAAGACCGCACCAGCACCCAGGCTTCGGCTCCGTTTCCATTCGTCGGGGCGTCAAGATAGAACTTCACACCATCCAGCGTCCCGACCCTCAGCACCTTGAAGCTGCCGAGTTCGGCAGGCTTTGCCTCCACCCGGCGCATGGCTTCGTCTTTGACTTCCTGCGTCAGCCGAAGATCGGTGCGCGCGTAGTGGTGCTCGCCGTATTCCTGCTGCAGATCGCGCACCAGCTGTCCGAGTGTCTTGCCCTCATCTGCCATGATATTCGCCAGCAGCAACGAGTTGAGGATCCCGTCGCGCTCCGGCAGATGCCGGCGAATCCCGATACCGCCCGACTCCTCGCCACCTATCAGGATGTCGCGTTCCATCATCAGGTCGCAGATGTACTTGAAGCCGATGCCGCACTCGTGCATCTTGCGTCCGTACTTGGCGCAAATGCGGTCGATCATCCGCGTGGTGTTGAACGCGCGGACAACTTCGCCAGGCCATTGCTTGCGCTTCAGCAGCCACTCCAGGATCACTGAGAAAATCTTGTGCGAATCGACAAAACTGCCGTCTTCGGCGACGGCGCCCAGCCGGTCGGCATCGCCATCGGTGACAAGTCCCGCCTGGCAGTGCTCGCGGACCACCATTTCCTGCAGCAGCGCAACATGCGGTTGAATCGGTTCAGGATTGATCCCCGGAAACAGCGGATTCAGTTCGCCGCGAATCTCAATGTGCGCGATGCCCTTCTCGCGTGAAGATCTGGCTCAAGACGCCGCGGCCGGAACCGTACATCGCATCGACGGCGAACTTGAAGCCGGCCTTCTGGATCGCATCGAGATCGACAAACTTCTTCACCGCCGCAATGTACGGCGTCTTGAAGTCGGCAGCTTTAACACTGCCTCCAGAACGTTCAATAACCGGCGCGTCGAGCGCGCCTTCGATCGACTTGATGATCGCTGGCGTGGCCGATCCGCCATAGCCCGCTTTGTACTTCACGCCATTCCAGTTGTAGGGATTGTGGCTGGAAGTGATCATCACGCCGCCGGCAGCTCCCAGATTCACTACCGCATACGAAAGCGCCGGAGTAGGCGTGTAATCGTCGGAAAGATGCACGCGGATCCCCGCCGCCGCGAGTACTTCTGAGATCGCCTCAGCGAATGCCCGCGAGCCGAAGCGCGTGTCATAGCCAACCACCAGGCCCTTCGTCGCGTCTTCGTTCTCGTGCACGTAATGCGCGATGGCGTTGCCCACCCGCCGCACATTCTCAAAGGTGTAATCGTCGGCAATGATGCCGCGCCATCCGTCAGTGCCAAACTTAATCTGGGTCGTCATATGAGATCTTCTGACGTATCTTTTAATCACGCCATAAAACGCTTCGAGAATACCGTAACGGGCAAGGGTGTTTTCGAAGGGGCACGGCTTCAGCCGCTGCCGTTGGGCCCTAAATTTCTGATCTCCCGAGCGGACTTTCAGTCCGCCGAGGGATGCGCTATTCCCAACCCTGCTAAACCAGCTTCGTGAGCTCTTCCTTGTCGAGATACTTCACGACTTTTCCGACGTCCTGTGCATGTTCGCGTGTGGTGATCAGCAATGCGTCCTCGGTTTCCACCACGACCAGGTCGTTCACTCCAACCACTGCTACGAACTTCTCCGAATGCACGAAATTGCCGGATGCATTCAACGCGAAGCTCTGTTCTGGAGGATATTACGTTTTCCTGCCCAGGCTGATTTGCCGCCCGATGTTCATAGAGCGCCGTCCACGATCCAAGATCGTTCCAGCCGAATCCCGCCGGAATGCAGTAGATTCCGGATTTCCCTTCGCCTTTCTTTGAACGTGGCTCCAGAACCGCATAGTCAATGCTGATGTTTTCGCACTTCGGATACAACTCCGCAAACACCTTGTCGAAATCAGGTGCGCCGTAGCTGGCGGCAATTTGTTCGAGCAACGGAGCGGTGTTCGGCAGATGCTCGCGCAACGCGTCGGCGAGGGTGCGCGCACCCCAGACGAACATGCCGCTGTTCCAAAAATAATTCCCCGCTGCAACGAACTTCTCAGCATCATCCTTCGGTGGTTTCTCAATGAATCCTCGTACCGGCAGATCTTCTCCCGCCGATTTCTGCCCCACCTCGATATATCCGTATCCCGTCTCCGCGCGGGTCGGCGGAATTCCCATCACCACAATGTTCGGCCCCGCTACCGGCAATCTTCACCGCACTCTGTACATTCGCGCGAAACGCCGCTTCATCCTGGATCACGTGGTCCGAGGGAAACATCCCAATCACGGCATCGGGATCCTGCCGCTCTAACAGGAACGCCGCCAGCCCAATCGCCGGCGCCGTATTGCGTCCGACCGGTTCCGCCAGCACCTGGTTTGCATTGAGCGCCGGAAGTTGCTGGAGAATCGGTTCCCGCAAGTCCTGGTTGGTGATGATCCAGAATCGCTGAGCTGGTGCGACAGGCTCGAGCCGCTCCACCGTCTCCTGAATCATGCTCTTGGTGCCGTTGAGCGGCAGTAACTGCTTCGCTCTGCGCTTGCGGCTGAGCGGCCAGAATCGCGTGCCGCGCCCGCCTGCGAGTATCACAGGATAAAAATTGTGAATCGTTGATTCGCCCAAGGGGACTTCCTTATGCCCGCGGTTGCGGGCCGTCAACCGGCTTAGCTAAGGTTGCTGATCGATTATCCGAGTACCGTCTGTGGTTCTGCAACGCTTCCGGTCGGCAGCGACATGCGCATGATCTCCAATTCCCACTGCGGCCTCACAGTATAGTGCGGCACACAAGCTGGAACGACCACGGCCTCCCCTTTGGCAAAACTGAGAGGCTCCATGCCGCCGGACTCGAGCACTCCGGCGCCCTCGATGGCGACGACGATGTGTGGTGACTCGGGCGAAACCGAAGCCTGCAATGGTTCGCGCAGTTTCATCTTTTCGACCTGAAAGAATGGCGAACGCACCAACACATTCGGATCGCTCCCGCTGTCGCGTACGACTTTACCCGCGCGGCTGTCCAGCTTGATCGCGGCCATTCCATCTTTGATGTGCAACTCGCGCGGCCGCCCATAGTCGTAGAGCCGGTAGGTGATATCAGAAGACTGCTGCGTCTCCACCAGTATCATCCCGCCGCCGATCGTGTGTACCGTCCCGGCGGTAACGTAGAGCATGTCGCCGGAATTTACGTTGATCCAGTTCAACAACTCTTCCGCGCGCTTCTCGCGGATGGACGCCTCAAACTCCTCCAGCGTCGTGCCGGGCTTGAGTCCCAGCGCGACCTGTGCCCCCGGCTGGGCCTGCAGCACGTACCAGCACTCGGTCTTGCCATAAGGCTGTCCCACCCTCTGCGCGCCTGCGTCGTCAGGATGCACCTGTACCGAAAGCTTCTCCGCAGGAAACAGAAACTTCACCAGCAGCGGGAAACGGTCTTCGTAAACCGCCGCAGATCCGACGAGATCTCTGCGATACTGCCGCGCAATGTCGCCCAGCGTGCGGCCGGCGAATGGGCCGTTGGCAATGCAACTGTCGGCCCAAGTCAGCCAGCTTTCCCCGATCGGATCTTTCACGACTTTCGTGTAGATGGGACGAAGGTCGCGCACACCCCACGGGCGCTCGTCGAAAATCGGCAGCAGCAAAAATGGATAAAGATCGGGCATGGTTGGAGCTAGAGACGGCTTCAACAGCTGCTAAAAAGCCGCGCTTCGCGGGCATGATCTAATCAAAGACCGCTTAGCGTGTCTTCAGCGCACACTACTTCCTAAACTGTTCTTGCGGATAGTCGCAAAGCTGTGTCGCTCCAGCAAGTCCGTTTAGGGCGCTGTCGCCCGCGGAATCTCTTTCGCCTCTTGAACGGCATGATCCAATTACAACCCCGCAAAGAACTGACGCATGCGTTCCAATCCCCGATCTAATTCGGTATCCGACACCGCATATGACATGCGCACATGGTCTTGTGTACCAAACGCCTCGCCGGGAACGACCACCACATGCGCCTCATGCAGAAGCTTATTGGCGGCGTCGGTCGCCGAGTTCATTCCGCTCTTGCCGAAGTAGTGGCTGACGTTGGGATACGCATAAAACGCACCGTTCGGCGAAGCGCAGGTCAGCCCCGGAATCGAGCGCAAGCCGGCAACCACCTTGTCGCGCAAGCCAATGTAGCCGGCGAGCATCTCTTTCACGCAATCCTGCGAACCGTTCAACGCCGCGATTGCGGCCTTCTGCACGATCGATGTTGGGTTTGACGTGCTCTGGCTCTGCAGCTTATTCATCGCAGCCACTACTGGAGCCGGTCCCAGCACGTATCCCAGGCGCCATCCCGTCATGGCATACGTCTTCGACAGCGATCCCAGGATCAGCAGCCGCTCCTTCACGTCGTGCACTTCGCCGGCGGAGAACAACTGGCCAGTGAAGTTCAGATACACGTAACACTCATCGGAAATCACGTAGATGCCGCGTTCGTGCGCCAGTCGCAACACCGAGATCATGTCTTCCGGCTTCATCACCGAGCCCGAAGGATTATTCGGCGAGTTCAGGATGATCATCTTGGTCCGCGGCGTGATGGCCCGCTCCACCATATCGGCGGTCAGTGCGAAGTCGTGCTTCTCGTCGGTGGGTATATAGACCGGCTCGCCACCCGCGTAGCGAATGATGTCCTTGAACGAGACCCAGTACGGTACCGGCAGAATGACCTCGTCACCGTGATCGACCAACACCTGGATCGCATTGAACAGCGCGTGCTTTCCTCCCACCGATGCCATGCACTCTTCACGTTTGTAGTCGGAACCAAAATCCGTCGCATGGCGCTTGGATGATGGCGTCGCGCAACTCAGCCGTGCCCCCTACGGGCGTGTACTTGGTGAAGTTGTCGTTGATGGCTGCGATGGCCGCGTCCTTAATATGCTGCGGCGTCCCGAAATGCGGTTCGCCCGCGCCAAAGTCCACCAGATCGGCGCCGCTGGCGCGAAGCTTTTCCGCTTCGGCCGCCACCGCCATCGTCGCGGACGGTTTGATCCGTTGAATCCGATTGGTGAGGTACGAAGAAAGCTGCGTTCCAGTCGTAGACATTGGTTGAGCCTTTACTTGATTGGGATTTCGGAGGTTGCTGCCTGCTTCTGCGCAAACCTTCGGCGCAGATGCTCTTCTACCAATTCCGGGACCAGCCCGGTCAGCGGGCCGCCAAGCGACGCGATATCACGCACGATTTTCGAGCTCAGGTACGAGTATTTTTCCGCCGGCATCATGAACACGGTCTCGACGCGAGGTTCGATTTTGCGGTTCATCAAGGCCATCTGCAGTTCGAACTCGTAGTCGCTGACGGCGCGAATTCCACGCAACACCGCGTTGGCATTCTTTTCGATGCAGTACTTCATCAACAAGCCCTCGAACGCGTCGACCGTAACGTTTTCGAGGCCTTCGGTCATCGCTCGCAGCAACTCCATTCGCTCTTGAATGCTGAAAAGCGGATCGCCTTTGTCGGGATTGTAAGCGATAGCAACGATCAGGCGATCGAAGAGCTTGCAGCCTCGGTGTATCAAATCCAGGTGGCCGTTCGTCACGGGATCGAACGATCCCGGGTAGATGGCGACGATCTGTTTCAAGAAGCCTCGGCGGGTAGGATTTGGAGCTTCGATTTTATGCTGCTCCACACCTGCGAGGCAATTGTTCCCCTACGACAAGAAATAGGGGACCCTTAGATTGAACTCAGTCCCCTCGCTCGAGATCGTCGAAGCGGCCGCCATTGCCGAGGCGGCTACTAGAAAATGCTTCTATCAAGCCGCTTTGGAAGGACGGCTCATAGCATTGCGGAAAACTCGATTCGCAACGGCCTCGTATCAGGGCACGACTTCATGGGCTGCGAAAAAAAGCGATCTTTGGTAGAGCCGGCCTTCAGGCCGGCGTCTAGGTCGTCTGTTTATGATTTCCTTCGCGGAGTTTAGTCCGCGCACGATACCCATCTTGAATGATGTTTTGAAGGGGCGCAGCTTTAGCTGCGCCGCACAAGCCCTTTATTCTTGTCATCCCAATCGGGCGTTAGCCCGCGAGGAATCTGCTTCTCCGGCGTTTTCAGCAGTCCTGTTCGCAGTTGTGCCGATGAGCGGTCTATTCCTGAATCCGTTTTCAACCGCCGCTCCCCGCCTACTTCCGTCCAACCGGCCCTTTGGGCGTCGCCGACGGCGCCGCTTCGGCATTGGCCGCGGCCGCCGCCGCTCTCTCGGCGATTGAGGTCAGCCCCAACGCTTGTCGCACTTCGGCTTCCAGCTTCTGGCTTATGTCGGCATTTCCCTTCAGGAACGTCTTGGCATTCTCGCGGCCTTGTCCAATGCGGTCGGTTTTGTAGCTGAACCACGAGCCCGACTTCTCCACCAGGTTCAGGTTGACGGCCTGGTCGATCAAATCGCCTTCGCGCGAAATGCCTTCGCCATAAACAATGTCAAATTCCGCCTCGCGGAACGGCGCCGCAGTCTTGTTTTTGACAATCTTGACCTTGGTGCGCGAGCCCACCACGATGTCGCCATCCTTGATCGCGCCGATTCGCCGAATGTCCACTCGCACCGACGAATAGAACTTCAGCGCCCGTCCACCTGTCGTGGTCTCAGGGTTGCCAAACATGACGCCGATTTTTTCGCGGATCTGGTTAATGAAGATCAGGCTGGTATGCGACTTCGACACGATACCCGTCAGTTTCCGCAGCGCCTGCGACATCAGCCGCGCTTGCAGGCCAACATGACTGTCGCCCATTTCGCCGTCCAGCTCGGCCTTCGGTACCAGCGCCGCGACCGAATCCACCACCAGCACATCGATCGCGCCGGAGCGTACCAGCGCCTCGGCGATCTCCAGTGCCTGTTCGCCATAGTCGGGCTGCGAGACCAGCAGGTTGTCGACATCCACACCCAGTTTCTTCGCATAGATGGGATCGAGCGCGTGCTCGGCGTCCACGAAGGCCGCCATGCCACCTTGTTTTTGCGCTTCCGCAATGATCTGCAGCGCAATCGTGGTCTTACCCGACGATTCCGGCCCGAAAATTTCGATCACGCGTCCGCGCGGAATACCGCCGCACCCCAGGGCTGCATCGAAGGAGATCGACCCCGTGGAAATGACTGCGATGGGAACCACCGCTTCCTTGGTCCCCAACTTCATGATGGAGCCTTTGCCGAACTGCTTCTCAATCTGCGAAATTGCTACATCGACTGCACGGCTCTTTTCCGTTCTCTCGTCCGCCATGATTACCGCTCCTGGGCAGCCGCGCTTCTTGGAAATCGTATTTCCGGCGGGCCACCGAAAGTTAAAAATTGCGTTGAGTCAGTGGGGCAGGCGCGCAGGCCAGAGTATGTTCTTCCGTTGGAGAGGCGCATGTTGACCGACCGCGTAGTATATAACGCTACGACGCTGAAAAGCGAAGAAATAGCGAACACGATGTTACGAAAGTACCCTAAGCGGCACTATCACATCCATCCGTGACGGCGGTCTCAAGCGATAATGCTAACCATCTTTTTTACAACAGGTTGGAAGCTTCGCGCCCGCTGACATCCGGTTCGATTCCGCCGTTCGTATTAACGCTTCAGTAAATCCACCGGCTCACGTACGTCTGTGACGCGAAAATACTTCGCCAACTCCGGATACCGTCGTGCTACCGCCTCGTACATCGCGTAGGCGACGTTGCGGTAGGAGAAGTGACCTGCTGGCCCGGTGCGCAGTTCGCTGATATAGATGGCCTCCGCCAGGTCCATCTTGAACAGCGCGCGCTTGCGATAGGCGAGAGGAATCGCATACTGCGACTGCTCGTCCGCCGCTGGCCCTCCGCGCGAAGACAAGCGCAACACCGTGTCGCGGGCCCGCGTCATGGCGGCGTCGTAACGAGATGCAAGACCCGCCGCCTCGATTTCATCTGGACGATCGCATCCGTGGCCCGTCGTATATTCCTGCAGGATCTGCACACAGCGGCGGTGGCGATGCATGTCGCGGAAGCCACCAATATCCATCAGGATGTCAAAGCGGAATTTCTGTCCGCTGCAGTATGTCCGCGCCACCTCGTCATGTCGCCCGCGATGCCGCAACCCGAGATCGATAATTTCGCGTCGCTGCGCTTCAGCCATTCCTGACACTACTCCGGCGAATCTGCCGGTACGAGTGATGCGAGTACTGATAGAGCAGCGTGGTGGCAAGCTCGATCTCCAGCGGCTCGTCGTCCAGCAGGTCAACCAGCGGCGCCGGTTCGATAGGTTCGTTCGCGAGCAACTCAGTGGCAGCAGCGGTCAACTCCCGTCGTGTTTCAGCATCGTAAGCGTTGGGCTCGGCGTATTTCATCAACGTCGGAGCCACCCGCACCTCGCGCAACAGCACCTGCTGCGCGTGCTCAGCCAGCGCCGGACACTCGCGCTCAATCTCCTCCGCCAACTCGCGAGAGACGTTCTGATTCACGTTGTACGAATTTTCCCGCGCCGCCTGCTTCAGCAGCTCACCGATCCGTCGCACTTCGGCGTGTGGATCAGACAACAACCGCGACACCTGATTTTCCAGCGTGCGCGCGCTGACGATCTGTCCCAGCGAAGTGTTCGTCGCCAGCGGCAGCAGATAACGCGAGATGTCGAACGCCCGTGCCTTGAGCGTCCGCTCGTAAGCCTCCTGCTTCATCTCCGCCGGCTTTGGCGTTCCGCCCTGCAGATACCGGAACATCTCCTCGGAAAAATGACGGTATTCGGCAAAGAGGAAATCGACCGTCTCGCGATAAAGCTTGTGCGCCGCTGCGTCGTCGCCAAAATCAGGAACGAAGTACCCGCTCTTCTGAAAATCCTGGTAGCGGGTCGAGCGTTCTTGTCCATCCCACCGCGGTTCGTCGGCAACGACGGTAGCCGCCAGGATCGACAGTTTTTCCACCGCAAAAGCAAGGTGCGCTAGATCGGCGATGCTGCGATGGCCGTACTGAAAATAAAACGTGTTGAGGAATTTTTCAGCCTTCTGTTCGTTGAGTTCGGCCAGCGACTCCCGCAACGATAGCGCCGACCGCGAGTACTTGGCCATGCCATAGGCCAGCACTTCAGGATCGGCCCCGTGTACCGCGTAAACATCGGTTGCAGTGTCAGAATTAGTGTGGTTTCCGCTGGCATCAGAAACTGTTTTTGTAACGTTCGGCATCGTGCTGAATCATAGGTGCAGCGCAAGCTTTGAGCAACGGCGGAAACCGAAGTGCCTGAGGAAATCTCCAGCGTGTTTCGCAGACACCGCCATCATGGGCAACTGAACCGGGGTAAAATCACAATTACTGCCGTGTCCGACCCTCCCTACGCACCAGCTGCCGATCCGGAAGAAGAACGAACCAAGTGGCTCGGGGCCGATTCCATCCTGTTCGCCACGCGGCATCGTCCGTGGCCGGCGCCGATGACGCCGTGGGTCATGACTCAGCGCTGGAACGACCTCCTGTTTTTGCACTACCAGATTGCGCCGGAGAAGCTCCGTCCGCTCGTGCCCGAGGTGCTTACCCTCGATACCTACGAACAAAGGGCATGGGTCTCCATCACTCCATTCTGGATGAACCACCTCCGCCCGCCGGGAGTCCCGTCGCTGCCGTTCGTCTCGCAGTTTTCCGAGATCAATGTTCGGACCTACGTGACGTTCGGTGGCAAGCCGGGTGTCTACTTCTTCAGTCTCGACGCCAGCCACCTCTCCGCCGTGTGGGGAGCGCGCATTTTCTATCGCCTGCCTTACTGGCACGCCGCCATGAAGGTCAAAGGACGCGGTCGTCCTCAGATCGACTACCGCACCAAACGCAGCCACGGCCCCCAGCCGGCAGAACTGCGTGCCATCTACGGTCCAGTTGGACAGCCAGCCCACGCTTATGCCGGATCTCTCGAGCATTTTCTGACCGAACGCTATTGCCTCTATTCGACCAGCCGCAAAAGGCTTTACCGTGCCGATATTCATCATCTGCCGTGGAGTTTGCAGGCCGCTGCCGTCGAGCTGGAGCTCAACACCATGGCGCAGACTGCCGGCATCGATCTACCAACAACGCCGGACCTCGCACACTTCTCGCGCGCTCTCAACGTTCTCGTCTGGGCGCCCGAACGCTTGCTCTAGTGTCGTGTGCTAGGTGGAGCAGCCGCTTCAGCGGTGCATTGAACCTCAGCGGTCGTAGCGGCTTTAGCCGCTGAGGTAGCCTCAAAACTTATCTTGCTCGCTGTGGCACAGGCCAGCCCGGACATGCGATAGCTATAATCCTGCTTGGTTTACCAGGAGACCCTCATGGCAGGAGTGGAAGGCCGCGTAGCACTCGTTACCGGAGCGTCACAGGGAATCGGCCGCGCTTGCGCGTTGGTGCTGGCAGGCGCGGGTGCGAAAGTCGCGCTGTGTGCCCGCAGTCACGAGAAGCTGCAACAGCTCGCGGCTGAAATCACCTCTTCGGGTGGCGAAGCCGAAGCCTTCAAGATCGATGTCGCCAGCGAAGATGAGATCAAAGCCGGCGTAAAAGCCGTTGTCGCGCGTTTCGGCAAGATCGATATCCTGGTAAATAACGCAGGCGTTACTCATGACCAGTTAGTGATGCGCATGAAGCGCGCCGACTGGGACGACGTCATCAACACCAATCTCACTGCGCCCTTTCTCCTTACGCAGGCCGTGATCGGATCCATGCTCAAACAGCGCTGGGGCCGCATCATCAACATCACCAGCATCTTCGGTCAGATCGGGCAGGCGGGCCAGGCGAACTATGCATCGTCGAAGGCGGGCCTCATCGGGCTGACCATGGCCGTCGCGCGCGAAGTGGCCTCGCGCAATATCACCGTCAATGCCGTCTCTCCTGGTTGGATTGAAACCGCCATGACCTCAGTGCTGCCGCCCGAGTTGAAAGAAAGCATGATCAAGAACATTCCCTTGGGACGCGCTGGCACCGACCTCGACGTGGCCAACGCAGTGAAATTTCTTGCCTCCGAAGAAGCCGGCTACATTACCGGCGAGGTGTTGAAGGTCAACGGCGGAATCCTGATGGGGTGAGGCTGGTAGAGACCGCGACCTCGAATGCCTGGCCGTCCCGAGCGCCCGCGTGCGCCATCCGGTCTTGAGCCGCGCAGCGGCGATATTTGTGTCAGCCGTGGGCGTAAGCCCGCGGTTATCGAATCGATTTGAAGCCAGAGCCGGCTTCAGCCGGCGGCACTCTAGAGATCGTTGCACTCGTCGACCATGCCCCCTTCACCCAGCCATCCTCGAAGTCACCACCCCCGATCAGCTTGACCAGGTTCGCTCCCTTATCCGCGACTACCAGTTACAACTGCCTGCGTGGCTACGCTTTCCCGATGCAGAATGGCTCAACCTCCCCGGAGAATACGCCCCACCCAACGGGGCACTTCTGCTGGCTTTGGTCGCAACCCAGCCTGCAGGCTGCGTAGGACTGCGTCCTTTTCCGCTCGACGGCGCTTGCGAAATGAAACGCCTCTACGTCCAGCCAGCCGCCCGCGGCAACAAACTGGGTGAGAGCCTGGTTGAGAAGGTCATCGCGGTCGCTCGCCACCTGGGATACTACCGCCTGCGGCTCGACACCCACCCCGATACCATGCAGTCCGCCGTCGAACTCTACCGCCGCTTTGGTTTCGAGGAGGTTGTCGACAACCCAGTTCCCCCCGTGGCTGGCTTGTCCTACATGGAGTTGCGCCTATAGCTCGTATATCGCGTTACCACGCTCCAGCCACCACATCAGTCCCATAGCCCCCGTCACTTTAGTAATAAATAGGTAACCGTTACTATTTCACTGCTGCTGGGTCTTGCTAAGATAATCCTTCGAAAACGCAAGTTTTCCTTGTCACTTCAGACACAAATCGTTACTATGCAGTCAACCTTAGACCCCACTTCTGTAAGGAAGCTAATCTGGCATGAACATCGGCGAAACGATCCGCAACTATCGCTTGCAAAAAGGCATGTCCCAGGGCGACATCGAAAAGCGCACGGGACTATTGCGCTGCTACCTGTCGCGCGTAGAAAACGGACACACGATTCCTTCGCTGGATACGCTGGCCAAGATCGCCACCGCGATGGATCTTCCTCTCGCGCAGTTCTTCAACGAGACGACGAATGGCGACAACGGTAGCAAGGCAATGCCCCATCTCGCCGAAGACGAAGTCCGCTTTCTCACCCAGATTCGCCGTTACTCCTCCAGCCTCAACGACAGCGATCGTAAACTCGTCATCGCCATGGTGAAGAAGATGGCCGCGCCCGCGGCTCGCTAAATCGCCTTCCCGTAGTCGCAATGGAATCTCGATTTTGCGCCCCAAGGGCGAAATAATCGTGGGGTAGTGCTGGCCTTCAGGCCAGCGTTTAGGTCGTTTGTTTATGATTTGTTTCGCGGACTTTAGTCCGCGCACGTCACCCATTACAGACTTTTTTTCAGCAACTTCTTCAGTCGTGCCGTTAATCCTTCTATTATTGTCATCCCGAACGGGCTTTAGCCCGCGAGGGACTCCCCCGTTTCTCTCCGCGCGCGCCTTCCGCTATCCTAAGAACTTATTCCCGCGGCGAGGAACTCCCACCGCTTGCCGCATAATTCTCACGAGGCATCATGGCAAAAATTCAAAGAGCACTACTCAGCGTTACCGACAAGACCGGACTGGTCGACTTCGCGCGTCAACTGGCCGCAATGGGCGTCGAGTTGATTTCCACCGGAGGAACCGCGAAGCTGCTGCGCGACGCCGGCGTTGCGGTCAAGGACATCTCCGACCTGACGGGCTTTCCCGAGATGCTCGATGGACGAGTGAAGACGCTGCATCCCAAAGTCCACGGTGGCATTCTCCACATCCGCGATAATCCGCAACACAGCGCCGCCATCGCCGAACATGGAATCGAGCCCATCGACATGGTTGTGGTGAATCTCTACGCCTTCGAAAAGACCGCCTCCAAGCCCGGAGTCGAGTTCCACGACCTCATTGAGAACATCGACATTGGCGGACCATCGATGGTGCGCTCGGCAGCCAAGAATTTTCACGATGTTGCGATTGTGACTTCGCCGTCGGACTACGAATCCATCGCCAAAGAGATGCAGTCCAGCGGCGGATCGCTTTCGCTGCCGACCAAATGGCGGCTGGCGCAAAAAGCATTCGCCACTACGGCGGCTTACGATTCCGCGATTGCCTCGACCCTCGAGAGCATCGCGGCTCCCGATAGCGGCGCCAAATTCAACCTCGCTCCTGGAGAAGGCTTTCCTGACACACTTCGTCTTTCGTTCAACAAAGCCTTTGATCTCCGCTATGGCGAGAACCCGCATCAGAAAGCCGCACTTTACAGCGACGGCTCCGGCAAAGGCGTGGCCAATGGCAAGCAGTTGCAGGGCAAGGAGCTCAGTTACAACAACATCGTCGACCTGCAGGCCGCGTGGGACCTGGCACAGGAATTTGACGAGACCAGTCGTCGCCATCATCAAGCACACCAACCCCTGCGGTACAGCCGTTGCTCCCACATTGTCAGAGGCCTACAAACGCGCGCTGGAGTGCGATCCCGTCTCGGCTTTTGGCGGTGTCATCGGCGTAAACCGTTCCATCGACGCCGCCACCGCGACCGAGATGGCTAAGCTTTTTCTCGAAGTAATTGCCGCGCCCGGACTTCGAAGCTTCCGCGCGTGAAATCTTCGCCGCCAAGAAGAACCTGCGCCTGGTCGAGGTCGTCCCGATGGAACAGAAGTGGGTGTTGAAGAATGTCTCTGGCGGTGTGTTGCTGCAGGACAACGACGTCCGCCCGTTGACCGAGGCCGACCTGAAAGTCGTGAGCGAGCGCAAACCCACAGAACAAGAAATGCGTGACCTGCTCTTCGCCTGGAAGGTTTGTAAGCACGTCAAATCCAACGCCATCCTATACGCCCGCAATGGGCAAACCACCGGAGTTGGCGCCGGCCAGATGAGCCGCGTCGACTCGGCGCGCCTCGGAGCCATGAAGTCTGCGCTGGGCATCAAGGGATCCGTCGCGGCCTCCGACGCGTTCTTTCCATTCCCCGATGGAGTCGAAGTGATCGCAGAAGCTGGCGCGACCGCCATCATCCAGCCGGGGGGCTCGGTGAAAGACAAGGAAGTGATCGACACCGCGAACAAACTAGGCTTGGCGATGGTGCTGACAGGAGTCCGCCATTTCCGGCACTAAAGGCTTGACAGTATATATTTTAAGTATATACTTCTGGCATGAGCAAGATCGCCAAACTATTCCGCAACGGCAACAGCCAGGCAGTGCGCCTCCCGCAGGAATTCCGCTTCCCCGGCGACCGTGTTCGAGTCCGCCGCGTCCACGGCGGAGTTCTGCTCGAGCCTGTGGAATGGGATGTTAGCGGGTGGCTGGACGAACTTGATCGCAGCCGGATCTCGGAGGAGTTCATGAAAGGTGGCAGGAAACAGCCCCTCGCGCCTAAGCGCCGCCTGTTTGATTGAAGACTGTATGAGATATCTGCTCGACACCAATGCTTGCGTCGCCGTACTGCGCGCGAAGCCAAAGACCGTTGCGATGCATCTCCGGCAGGCTGCCAGCCGGGGCGACGACATACTGCTGTCCTCGATTGTGCTGCATGAGCTTTGGTATGGCGTCTACAACAGTTCGCGGGTTGCAGAACAGGCCCGGCATCTTGCGAATTTCCTGACAGCGCCGATGGAAATCGTCGTATTCGACGAACATGACGCCAAAATTGCGGGCGAGATTCGCGGAACGCTGGAGTCCGTTGGTAAAAGAATTGGTGCCTTTGATACCTTGATCGCGGCCCAGTGCCTTCACCAAAGCTGCACCTTGGTTACCGCCAATGTTTCTGAATTCTCACGTGTCAAAGGCCTGAAGTGGGAGGATTGGACGAAGTAGCTGCGTTTGTCTTCTGTGCCGCCACCACTCGCGGAATCCCCTGCAAATCCGGAACCACGCGAACGTCCTCCCACATTGTGGGACTAAGCAAGTCCAGCACCATGTCCCGCATCGAGTACCCAATCTCCATCGCCAGCCATCCTCCCGGCTTGAGTGCAGTGTGCGCCTGCTCGATCAGCGGACGGATCACATCCAGTCCGCTCTCGCCCGAAAACACCGCCATCCTGGGCTCGAATTCGAAGACCGATCGCTGCACCTTGTCGGCCTCGTTCTTCCCGACGTAAGGCGGATTGCTGACCACGAAATCGAAATCGCGAACCCCCGCCAGCGCTTCCAGCACATTGCTCTGCACAAACTTCACCCGCCCGTCCAACTGCAGCCGCGCAGCATTGGCGCGGGCAATTTCCAGCGCATCAGCGGAAAGATCGATGCCAATTACCTCGGCGTCCTTCAACTCACTCGCCAGTGCCAGCGCTATGCAGCCCGAACCTGTCCCCACATCAACAATGCGGGGCGCGGGAACTGCGCGCGCCAACTCCAACACCGTCTCGACCAGGTGCTCCGTCTCCGGCCGCGGAATCAGCACCGCAGGCGACACCACGAAGTCCAGTCCCCAGAACTCCTGATGCCCGGTGATGTACTGCGACGGCATGCCAGTCGCACGCTGCGCGATGACCTCATCGTAACGGGCTTGTTCTTCGGAATGAGCTCGCGCTCGGGATGCGCGTAGAGATAAGCGCGATTGACGCCGAGCACGAACATCAGCAGCGTTTCGGCGTTAAGGCGAGGCGAGCCCACGTCGGCGATTCCAGCCGTTCTACCGCCGACGCGAGCGCTTGCTTGAGTTGCACGGAGCGATTCTACAAGCTGCGGAAAAATAAGCGGCGCAAACGTGTTTTCGAGATGGCTTTCGATATCAGGGCACGGCTTCACAGCTTGCTGAAAAACTCGATTTAGCGCTGTTTCGTATCAGGGCACGACTTCAGTCGTGCCGATAAGATCCTTTATTTTTGTCATCCCCCGCCGACTTTAGTCGGCGGGGGATCTGTTTTACCGACTTTTTCAGCAACCTGTTCAGCCGTGCCACAACGGGGGTCGTAAAGCGTCGGGCTTTAGCCCCTCAGAGAATTTAGCTTCCCGGTGCCAGGCGACCAACGTTACGCCAGTCACCGTCGATTCCGCCTTCAGCTTCTCCGACTGGAAGTGCGTAATCAGCGCATCGATCATGGGCTGCAGCTTGCCGTCCATGAACTCCGGCAGCTGGTGCGCCGTGAAACCCGATGCGATGGTCGGTCACGCGGTTCTGCGGAAAGTTGTACGTCCGGATCTTCTCGCTGCGATCGCCCGAGCCCACCATGGCCTTGCGTTCCTTGGCCAGCGCATCCGCCTGCTTCTGCTGCTCCATCTCGTAGAGCCGGGCGCGCAGCACGCGCATTCCTTTTTCGCGGTTCTTGATCTGCGACTTCTCGTCCTGGCAACTCACCACCGTATTCGTCGGCAGGTGCGTAATGCGCACCGCCGAATACGTCGTATTCACCGACTGTCCGCCCGGACCCGACGAGCAGAACGTGTCGATGCGAATGTCCTTCGCCTCGATCTTCACGTCCACGTCTTCCGCTTCCGGCAGCACCGCCACCGTGACCGCCGAAGTATGCACGCGCCCCTGCGTCTCGGTCTGCGGAACCCGCTGCACGCGATGCACGCCGCTCTCATACTTCAGCCGCGAATACACGCCGTGACCCTCGATGATGGCGATCACTTCCTTCAGCCCGCCCACGCCCGATCCGAACTCGACAGCACTTCCACCTTCCAGCGGTTCAGTTCCGCGTAGCGGGTGTACATGCGGAACATCTCCGCCGCGAACAGCGTCGCCTCGTCTCCGCCCGTGCCCGCGCGGATTTCCAGCACCACGTTCTTCTCGTCGTTCGGGTCCTTGGGCAGCAGCAGCACCTTCAGCTCCTCCTCGACCTCGTGGACGCGCTTCTCCAGTTGCGCCAGCTCTTCATGCGCATACGCCAGCATCTCCGGATCCGTCTCGCCCTCAACCAGCGCCTTGCTCTCCGCGATCCCGCGCGTCAGGTCCTTGAACTCGCGATACCTCTCGACGATGGGAGCGATCTCGCTATGCGCCTTCGCCGTCTTCTGGTAGCGCTGCGAGTCCGAGACGATATCCGGCGACGAAAGCGCCTTGTTCAGCTCTTCGTACTTCAATTCGGTTTGTTCTAGACGCTCAAACATAAAGGCTCACTTGGGCCAAGCTTCGCACCAACGCGCCAGCTCAGCCAACATTTCATTCTACGGGAACAGGAAAACGGAACTTGGTAGTGCCGGCCTTCAGGCCAGCCGGTTCCGCTCATTCAAAATTGGGAGGACAATAATTAGCGGCGGGCGCCGCTAGGCAATCACCAGTTCGCCGCCGCGAACTTTTTCCAGCTCCATGGCTTCGTTCAGCGCGCTGATAGCGCACTCCACCTGGTCGTCCGACGGCTGCTTGGTCGTGATCCGCTGCAGCCACAGTCCCGGCTTGGTCAGCAACGCAAACAGCGACGAGCCATGCTTGGCGGCGAAGCGAATCATCTCGTACGACAGCCCCGCAATCACCGGCAGCAGCGCCACTCGCAGCCCAAACCGCGCCCAGAACGTATGCACCGGGAACAGCATGTAGATCACAATCGAAATCAGCATCACCGTCATCAGGAAGCTGGTCCCGCACCGCGGATGAAACGTCGAATACGCCTGCACGTTTTTCGGCTCCAGCGGATCGCGCGACTCGAACGCGAACACCGTCTTGTGCTCGGCGCCGTGATACTGGTACACCCGCCGGATATCCGGCATCAGCGACACGCCCCAGATAAACAGCAGGAACAGCGCGATGCGAATCACGCCATCGACCACGTTGAACATCACCTGGTTCCCAAACACGGGATAGACGTTCTTCAGCTTGGTCGCCGCCACCAGCGGAACGAACTTGTACAGCGCAATGAAAAATCCCACCGAAAGAATAATGTTCAGCGCCGCGACCCATCCGCTGATCTCGGCCTTCTTGCCATTCTCGTCCGCCGGAACCTGGTCCAGCGCCACATCCGCCGAATAGCGCAGCGCGCGGAAGCCCAGCACCATGGCCTGTCCCAGCGTCATGACGCCGCGAATCACCGGCCACCCCATCCACTTATGCTTCTCCGAAAGCCGCTCCAGCGGCTCCGAATGGGTCGAAACCGTGCCATCCGGCTTGCGCACCGAGATACCCCAGGCATGCGGCGAGCGCATCATCACGCCCTCCAGCACGGCCTGCCCGCCGACCAGGGTCTCCTCGCCGCTTTCCAGCGCAGGCAGGAGTTGGACAGCAGTCATAAAACGAAGGTATTGGCGCAATTTTCCCATAGCGATTGGATGTTCCTTATAGCGAAACAGTGCAGAATCTCGCAGTATCTAGGGTAGCAGCCTCCGTTTGATCTGTCATCCCGCGCGATTCTTGAAGGGGCGCACCTTCAGGTGCGCCGTACGGGTACTTTATTTTGTCGTCACGAGCGAAGCGAGGGACTGCTGTTTCTTCGCCATCCCGAGCGGAGGACGCGCCCAACAGAGCGCGTCCGCAGTCGAAGAGCCTGCCCTGAGCGAAGCCGAAGGGACCCCTATTCCCGCGAACATGTTGATGGAGCGCCGCTCTTGCGCTTGCTGGGGCGCTCCAGCGCCGCGTCCCGCGGCCCCCTCTTTTTTCAGCCTTCGCGGACGCCAGTCCGCGGGGGATCTGCTCTTCCTCGGACTACGACAATGCGGCGCCCGCCGTCGCCCGAGTCCCGTCCCCGTGGGACGCTCGCCGAGTGCCGTCTGTTTTTCGGCCTCCCACCCTGTCGTCCGCCGCGGCGGACGACAAGAGCAGGAGATCACTAACGCAGGAGAGCTACTTGTACGTGGCGCTGGTGCGTGCCAGTTCGTCGCGGTGAGCCGAAGAATCGATCATCGAACCAAATGCCGGACCACGCAGCGGGTTCGCCTTCGAGGCATCGCGCAACGCCGCGTTGACCTTGTCCAGTCCTTCGGCATTCGCCGCGATATAGAACACCCAGAATGTGCCGGGCGCTTCCGTATGGATCGCCTGGGTATCGATTTCATACTCGTGAATCGCTCCATCAGCCAGCATCTTTTCCAGTACCGGGCCGATTACGTTCTTGCTTAGCAACTCCACCGCGTCATCCGGCGCGTCAGCCTTCAATTTATACGTCGATCCGTGGGTGTAGAGCCCCTTCCATGATCCCGAATGCCAGTTGTAATAGCGGCTGACATAAATATTGTCGACGTGTTTCGTTGCGCTCGACAAGACCGACGTGGTGGCGTTGCCGTTCTTATAGAACTGATCCAGCAGATTCAGGATTCCCGCCATCGACATTGCCGACCACCATCCGTCGTGAGTGTCGCCGTCAACCTGGTGCACCAGGTTCACATCATGGCCAAAGGCCACAATGCTTCCACTGGCGAGGGCCTGCTGCAGGACGGGCTCTTCCGCCGCATCCGACTTTTCCATGTCGGCCCACTGCGCCCGGGGAATGTTCCAGTCCCCCACGTACGTATACATTGGCGGTTTCTCTGCTATCTGCGCCCCAGCCGGCGTGGCCCAGGCGGCCAACATCGCGATCGCGAACAACCCTGCAAACACTCCGCGTAATGCCTTGCTCATGCTCTTCATCCTCCATAGATTTATTTATTGAAGCCGTGGTCGTGCCCATGAATGTGCTTTTCGGATGTCACCCGCGCGCGCCGTCTTGATGAGCGGCTCACCTTGCGGCTAAGTCGGGTCCGATACGAAATCCAAGGAATGTCAGCAGAATGGCCAGACGAGCAAGCGAAGCAATGATCGGTGGTGCGATCTTCAGCGCGGACGCGTCTCCGGTTTGAGACCGAACATCCGAGCCTGTCTTTGAGTGGAATCGACTAACGGATTATGGGTGCAGTTGCCTGGGAAAGCAATCAGGCAATCGTGGTGACGCTATCTAGCCGTCTCGGGCGCAGTTTCTTTGCTTCGTGCCCACGTTGGTGGCGCAAGTTGGCGGGCGAGGCCGCTCGGCTTCCTTGACTTTTCGCCGCGGGCGGCCCGCCCAAGCAATCATCTTCTGCGACTGGTTCGTATCAGGGCATGACTTTAGAGGCTGCTGAAAAACTAGCTTTAGACGTTGTTTTGAAAGGGCACAGCTTTAGCTGTGCCGTACAAGTCCTTTATTTTTGCTCTTCCTCGCGGACTTTAGTCCGCGAGAGGCCCTGCATTTCGCCTTTTTCAGCAACCTGTTTAGTCATGCCGTAAAGTGTTGCAAATAGGTCACGGGCTTTAGCCCCTGTGTTCCTTTTCTACCGTCAGAAAGACCTTCTTCCGCAGCCCCGCCCACACCTTCAGGTGTGGGTAGCGATCCAAATTGATCCCCGAGCCCCTTCAGGGCGGCACACCTAAGTGACCGGCCATCTTGATTGGTGGTGCGGCGCTTCAGCGCCGCCTCCTGTCGTTTCACTGATTTGTCATCACGAGGTCGCCCTTGCGACCGAGGGATCTGCTTTTCTCTTCAACGACGATGTGGGTGCCCCATCCTTTCGCCGTTCTTGCGAAAGGGTGGGAGGCGTTCGCGCCCGCGTCGCTGGACCTATCGCCAGGACTTCGAAGACTACGTCATAAAATGACTATGGGGACGCTCCATCGAAGTGGGACGCCCCCTAAATGATTTACTACAATGTTGTTTCTGCTAATGTGTTTCTACTTCTCGTTCTACAAATTAGACATGCTACACAACAGCGACGGAATCAGAATCTTCACCACGGTTGGCCTACCGATGGGTCGACCCATATTCCGAAGGCAACGTTTTCCCAGTAAGGTCGGATTCCTCGACGGATGAGTTTGAAGCGAGGCGCCGTTTCCCCCTTTCTCCGTATATCCAGACACTTGACAACGCGTTAGTCAAAGAGATAGCAGATGGCCCGAACGTCACTCAAAAAAGCCAACTCCGATTACTCGGAGGTCCTGTTGCTATCCGACCTACTGGAGCAGGACTGTTATCGCTAGATAGGTAAGCAGCCATTTAAGCAGCTTTTTCACATACACCTCCTAGGGGCAGTCGCCACCGATGATATTTTACACGATCTAATGGTCAAAACAAGTACATTGTCAGTAGGGCGCCTCTTCGGGGAGAGACGCGTTTCGGTACTGCGGGGTTAGCCCCATTGCCAAAATAGCCTTCTAGATACAGCTTACTCAGAGTTTGGGAAACCCTGAATAAAAACAACGCAATATGCTTGCCCGTGCAAGCATATTGCGCTATCATTGAAACGTAGTGAACCTTACTTCAACTCTTCTCCGCGTCGCTCGCCCATCGCTTTTGAGCAGCTTTCTGCGCTATCTCACGCCTACGCTCCGGGGTGAGTTTACTAGCTCGCGCTACGCCGCCCTTCCTAGCGCCAAGGCGGGACAGCGCAACTGCGTGTGGGTTCTTTGTTGAACGCTTCTTCTTCATGGGAAAATGGTAATGTACATCAACCAAACGGTAAAAAGGAACAAAACAGTGTCGACCTCTGATCGGCCGGCAGCGCCCGAATTGAAGGCGAATCGTGAATTTGCACGGTCTCTTCCGACTGCACTAAGTGCCGACGAGGTCACCGCCGGATTTCGGGACCCGTCGTTTGGTCGCAACAAGCAGTTCCCGGTTCACAGGTGGGTGCCGTGGGTCGCCGGCTTCTCGGCGCAATTCGTAAACGACTGTCTAAAGAAGTACATACCGGCTGAAAGCGGACGCGAAACATGGGTGCTCGACCCATTCGCTGGCGTCGGTACTACCCTACTTGAAGCTTATCTTCACGGTTACAGCGTCCTAGGGTTCGAAATTAATCCCTATGCTGTGCTCGCCACGACGGCCAAGCTCGAAGCATTCAGAGTGAAGTCCGAATCGCTCGCGGACAATATCCTCAAGTACCAGCGATTCATGGATGCCCATTGCGGTATAAATGCACCACTTTTCATTGAACCGAGCTCCAAACCACCCGAAGGCTTCAGTGGCCGAATGGAGTTATATCGTCCCGCCGTTCAGCGGCGCGTTCTGTTCACGCTCGACTTCATTAAGTCCATCCGAAACCGGGCGGTGCGCGATCTTTTCAAGATCGGACTCGGTTCAGTTATGGTTAGCTTCTCGAATTACACGTACGAACCGAGCCTCACGCGGCGCACAGCGGTTGATAAATCGCCGATCCTGGACGACGACGTGAAGGCAGACGTCAAGACCGTCCTGCTAGCCAAAATGAACGCCATCTTAGACGACGTGGTCTGGATCCATGATCACGTGGCCAAGATGGGAAAATTGCCGCGGTTCAAGGTCATTCCAGATAGTATCTTTAGCGCCGCAAAGAATGAGCGTCGGAAGAATTTCGTCGACATCGCCATAACGTCTCCCCCGTACCTGAACAACTATCACTATCCCCGCAATACTCGCCCCCAGATTCATTGGCTCGGCTTTTCTAACAAGCGGGGTTATGAAGGAGCCAATGAAAGCAAGAGCTTTGGAAAGTTTTGGCAGAGTGTGCGCGACCGCCCGGATATTTCGCTGCAAGTTTAAGCTCCCCGCCCTATCGGAAGTGTTGGAGCTTGTAAGGAGTCGAATACCGAGAATGGTCATACGGCGGCGCTGGTTGGGCGAATTATATCGCGACATTTTCAACCACACCTTTCGCTTTTGTAGGTCGCTGCGTCGGCTGCTCCGACCCGGAGGCGTCGCAGGTATCGTTCTTGGAAACAGCATCATTCAGGGCGTGGAAGTTCAAACCGA
The DNA here is from genome assembly GCA_963696575.1 of uncultured Acidobacteriaceae bacterium. Classification (GTDB taxonomy): domain Bacteria; phylum Acidobacteriota; class Terriglobia; order Terriglobales; family Acidobacteriaceae; genus DASRAA01. Next base: position 4,732 of record CAVOKT010000009.1, on the reverse strand, counting down.
TCAGTTTTTTGGCCAAATCGCGCAGCTATGTGGGCTGGAGTTCAGCGAGACGATTATCCTTCGAAATAAACGTACTGGCTCTAGCATCATCCAATCGTCGGTGCGGGTTGACAAGGCACAAAAAAAGACCGTTCTAGTATGAGTCAGCGATTGTATTGAGGAAACCAAGTTGAAATTGTCATTCATGCCGGGCGACCTCCACATGGTGAAAGATGGGCGAGGGGACTTTGTAGTGACCGTCGCGGGAAAGGAAGTTCTTAGAAACCAGATCCCAGAAATCCGCGCGACTGAAATTTACAAGCATTAGAAACACGATGGAGCAGCAGTACCCCGCGCACAAGCTGACTCCCGAAGAAACCGCTGAGGCTCTGCGAGCAGAAATCGCTGACTCGCTCGTGGCGCACAATAGCTTGGGCGGCCGCAAGAAAAAAACGACGGCAGGGGGCACACGGACCTTCGGCGGATAGCGCAATCGTTATTTGGCACTACCCAAACGCTACCGGATGGACATACTCTGTCATGTCCGGACCCATGGCCGATTCTCCGTTCAACCCGCTCGACAAGCAAAACTTAGGAAACAGTGTTGCGAACGCGCTGCTGAGCCGACCCGTCGGCCCACTAAAACCAGCGGACAAATTCGTTGGTGCCGGCGTTTATGCAATCTACTACACCGGCGATTCTCCGTCGCATCGGTCCGGTGGCCGCACTAAACCGCGAGGGCAAATTCACAAAGCCAATATACGTCGGTAAAGCGGTACCCCAGGGAGCGCGAAAGGGCGGCTTCGGGTTGAACACCGCCCCTGGTAACGCACTCTACAACAGGCTAGGCGAGCACGCGAAGTCGATAGGGTCAGCACAGAACCTTAATGCCGATCACTTTTTCTGCCGCTATCTGATTTCGGACGATATCTGGATTCCGTTAGGCGAATCGTTATTAATCCAACGATTCCAACCGATCTGGAATGTTTTGATAGACGGATTCGGAAACCACACCACCGGAAAGCGCCGCGCGAGCCAAAATAGGTCGCCTTGGGACACCATACACCCTGGGCGGCCGTGGGCGGCGCTCTTACCTCAGAACCCAAGAGCGCCTAAACAGTTCCATTCGTTAATCTCCAAATTTCTAAAAGGCATTAAAGTACCCATCATCGCCCCAGAAGACGCCGTGATTCATGAGGAAGAAGAAGATGAATAGGTGTCGTCCGGTTACCTACCCCCCACCTTCGTAACGTTGCCGCCCTCTATTTCCTAGACTCTCCCCTCCCCGCTCCCTACCCTCAGAGAGAACTACGCCCGGACGGTCGCCACCTTGTCGGCGGCTTCACCGGCAACTCGAAACTTGAAACTGTTTTTCCGGCAACGGTGCAGGCATCGTCTCGACACTTGTTCGCGCGGGCCCGCACAAACGACTGGGTTTCTGGTTCTTGGATTTTGGTTTTAGCTAATTACTAATTACCAATTACTAATCACCGATTACCAGCTACCAGTGACCAGTTACCAGTCACCACTCCAAGGGGAGAGCTACAATGAACAATAGAAAACCTGCACTCACACTTACGACAGCGGACGCGACTGTAAATCCGCTGCTGCCACTGGCCGCGAATTCTGCGGCTATCACCTCCGTTATCGCGGACGCCTCCTGCGCCGAGCCCAGTCCCGCGCCCGCCATCAGGCCTTCGACCTCGTCCTGCCGCCGCTCGACAGCCTGTGCTCCATCCAGTCCGCGCTCAGCCAGGTCGCCGAAGCCCTCGCCGCCGATATGATCGATTCCAGCCGCGCCCATGGGCCTGCTCAAAGCTCTCCGCTTTGCCAAAGAGAATCTCAAGGACGGCCTCAAGGACGACAACGCCCACTGGCACGACACTCCGTACTTCAGCGAAGACGCCACCGCCTACGACAACTTCGAAGCCGACTACGGCCTCCCCGAAGGCATCGACGTCAACGTTCCACCCGAACTCGCCTTCCCGCCGCCGACACAACTACATCGGGTCACCCCGGAAGCCGGTTGCTGCGGGGGCCGACGAGTCGAAGACCCCTTTCTCGCGCCCTCGCCCCGGACCGCCTTCCCGCGACCGGGCCCCGCTGATCCCCGAGATCCCCGCCCTACGTCCGCGACTCTGCCGACGCCGAGTCTGCCAAGTACGAGGACCACCCCCGAGGACATCGAGTTGACCGAACTCCTGCAGCAGCGGGACTACAAGGCCTTGATCGACGCTGCCAGGAGCATCAGCGCAATTCCGATCGCAAGAAGCGGCGCAGGCTCTTCCGCGCCAACTACCCGCGCTACGCCGCTGAAGCCAAACTCAAGAACATCCAGCGCGCCGCCGAAAAGCTCCTTGCCGAAAGGCTCGCAGCCGGGAAGGCAACAACGGCGGACGCTGCGAATCCCGAACCGACGGCATCCTTCAAAAAGCAACCAGCTTCCGTTGCCGAAGAGCAGGAGGCAGCCAAAAACACAGCCTAAGTCCTTACAGCAGACTTAGATAGCTCTAACTACCAATAAAATGAATGACATATGAATAAAATCCGCCCAAAGGTACTAATATACTTGCGGAATCATGGGTCTTTGACTACCCTGAATCGAACGGGAAGGTTGTTCTCGACCCCGACTATTCCGAGGGTTACTCTAGTGACCATATGAAAAAGCTAAACACCAACGACATTTACCGCTTAGCGCTCTCTGTTCATCCAATTGTGGACCTTATTCACCAAGAGGGAATGGTGGTAAGAAACATCTACCTGCCTCTTATAAGAGCGCACGTCGTCCTGGTTAATCAATGCCAAGGCGGAAGTGGTCTATTTCTTCCTCATGAAAAGAGCGGCAGCAGCAGTGACGAGGGAAATTGCGTCGATCGCAAAGGCGTCTGACATTTTTGAAGCTGACGGGTCTTCTCCCATCGCCCAATACGAATTGGGTCAGCTTGTTCAAGGGGCAAGAGACTTTGAAAATGGTGCTCTCCAACGAGATGCCCGGGCTTGCCATATACCAGATTTCCACCAAAGGCATTTACTCGACAGATGATCTTATTTCACATGCGGAACTACATATACCTGAAACTTATGCCTGACGCTAGACGACAAGGCTGTGGATGATATCCGGGAGGCGGGCAAGTGCTTGGCGTATGAGGTTTCAACCGCTTCCGCATTTCACATGTGGAGAGCCGTAGAAACCGTTATGGGAAGCTACTACAAATATCACAGCGGCGGGAGTTCGTTTGAAGAGGATGGGGTACAGCGGAATTGGGCGTCTTCATTAAAGGCGCTGCAAGAGAATGGCGCTGATACCAAAATAACGACGTTCTTGGATCACATTCCGCAGCGAATATCGCAATCCTCAAACCCATCCGAGCGAGACGGTGGACCTAGAAGAAGCATTTTCGCTGTTTGGGGTTGCCACGAGCGCAATAACGCAAATGGCAAAGGCAATGAAACCCTCGGAGGAAGCTATAGCGATGGCTTCGGCATTGTTCTCCCTGAGGGAACTTGCTAAAGTCATGAACATCCAAATGAAATTAAAAGAAATTCGATTACTTATGGCGGAACTCCTGAAAGTTACACACGGCGAGATAAAGCGAAGCTGGACGCGGAGAAAGCGGAAAAGAAAAAGCGGAAGCCTAGGTACTTCCGCTTCGGGCCGCGCTTCCCGCGCCAAGGGTTAGAACGGCGTCGCACCATCCTTGCCGGTTACTTCGGCAAAGGTTAGGCGCTTATTGAAGACTTGGGACATGGCGCGATTGAAGCGGTCGAGATCGTCAACCTTGTCGTTCTTGCTTCCGCGATTGTTGAAGCGGAACATTTGCTCATCAAGGTAGCGAACATATGGAACGGCTCAACACTCACGTAAGTACCGCGCAGGTTGCGCTTGAACAGGACTCCAGAAATTCTCCAGCCCGTTAGTGTGAACGCGACCGTTAACGTACCGCTCGGCATGGTTCACGAACTCGTGCATGTAACGGCTGTGCAGCAGATCGTACCGCTGCGCTATCGGTATATACCTTGCGTTCCGTACTTCACGTTGCTGAGGACTTCGTTTGCAGGGTTTCGCGCTGCACGTTGGGGATGACCTTGGTGCGAATCTCGCGGCTGGTCGCGGTCAAGCATCCCCATGACGATGATCTTGCCGTGATGCGCCATCGCCTTGCTGGTACCGGAGCGCGGCGCTGCTTTGTGCATGTTGATGGCCTTGCCGCCAATCCAAGTCTCGTCAACTTCAACTTCGCTGCTCGCCGCCGAGCTTGGTCTGCACTCCGAAGCCGCGACTTCTGCATTCCGAAACGGATGCGATGCAGCATGAACCATGCCGACTTTTGGGTCACGCCGATGGCGCGTTGGATTTCGTAACTGCTCACGCCGTTCTTGCAGTTGCAGACCATCCATACCACGACAAGCCACTTCTCCAAAGGGATAGGCGAGTCCTCGAAGATGGTTCCGACCTTGGCGGAGAACTGGCGCTTGGCTGTGGGCGCTCTTGCACTGCCACTTGCGCTGGTCCGCGAGGAAGGTAACATCGTTGCGACCGCAAGTGGGGCAGGTCACAACGCCGTCCGGCCAGCGCTTGCTGGCCATGTAGTCCAGGCAGTTGTCTGGGTCGGCGAAGTATTGAACGGCTTGTTGCAAAGTCTTCGGTTTCATCGTCTTGCCTCACTTATAAGGCAAGAATATGGGACCGGCGTTGATTTGTCAAGTATATTATTACCCGCCCAAATCGCTGAAAACAAAGGAGGGCTGTTAA
>CAVOKT010000008.1:0-98785 GCA_963696575.1 uncultured Acidobacteriaceae bacterium | reverse complement strand
TCAGCGAAAGCGCTGCCGAAGTTTCGTCCGGCACGGAGCAGGCCGTGTCGAACGAATACCGGACTTATCATAAACCCTTCGAGTGCCGTAAGGTCGCGCTGCCGCGCCTGGCCGGCGGCGAACCTGCGGCCTCGAAGGTACTAGCTAACCAGCGTCACCGCTCCTGTTCCCAGATCGTAGTAACCGGCGACGACCTTTACTTTGCCTTCTTTGACCATGCCGGAGACGACCGTCGATGCTTGGCTAAAAGGGTTGCCTGGATCTTTGCGTTCGCCTTGGTCGCGGCTTCGAGGTTCGTCCCCGCCTGATCGACCGCGGGCTGGATGTGCGGGTAGAGCGCGCTAATTTGTCCGGGAACTTCCTTACCCTTGATGGCGGCACTTACCGCCCCGCAATTGGCGTGCCCCATGACCAGGATCACCTTCGTCCCCAGAACGGCGGCCCCATACTCCAGGCTTCCGATGATCTCTGGGGTGATGAAGTTTCCCGCGACTCTGGCAACGAATATGTGGCCGATGCTCTGATCGAAGACCAGCTCTACGGGCACGCGCGAATCAGCACAGGAAAGAACAGCCGCGAACGGCTCCTGTTTTTCCTCCGTGTGCTGCTTGAGAATGGCAAGATCATGATCGTGAGCGGTGAGCTTCCCGGACATGTACCGCTTGTTGCCTTCCATTAATTCCGCCAATGCCGCATCGGGAGTGAGGTTGCTTTGCGCCTGCAACTGCGGTGGAAGCAAAATTGCGAGCCACTCGTTAACAGGGCGGCTGCGGTTCCCGCCACTCCCAGTTGCAGGAAGCGTCGTCGGGACGGTGTCGGCTGCGAAAATGATGAATCCATCTTTCCTCCATCGTGTACCGAAATATTTGCAACAGTTTCACGGGGGCCGCAGGTACGCTGCCGAAAAGACACGCGCGACTGGAAATCACGTGGATTGTACACGAGGAACAGTTTTTGATAACCAGCCGATTTCTCGATGCAGCCTAACTGGAGAACTCCAGGCTCGAAAACAGCGGCGAGTGTCGAGGTGTTATGCACCGAGCCCGGCTCATATTCAGAGAGTGCGAAAGTTCCGCGCCAAGTCATTGGGATTCCGTTCACGCCACCTTAATACGGCAGGTATTTCGGCATTTTGAGGGAAATTCTGTAGACCAATGTCGCAAATCACTGCACACCTTAGAGCCAGAAGCGACGTAAATTCAATAGATTCAATGGCATCGTAATTGCACTACGGGTGTCAGGCGTTGTTTGTTTTTTAAAGGGGAAACCAGACTACCCATAGTTATTCTCTCAGGAGGATTTGACCTTGAAACTTCGTATCGCTTCTGTGTCACTGCTCGCAATTTGCGGCCTGATGCTGGCGGTCGCACGGCTATGGCTGACATAACACTCTACGACAACGGTGCCTTCAATGGCACCATCAATGCTTGGAACATGGATACGGCTTTGCTGTCAGCGACTCATTCACGGTGCCCACCAATTCCGACATAGAAACCCTTTCAATCGTGTACTGGGATAACACTACGTTCGATCTTCTGACCACCGTAGACATGGCGATCAGCACCTCACCTCTTCCGAGTCCCGGCTTCCAGACGATTGCCGCCTCCAACACGTTCCTGGGCTTTAACGGTTTTGGCTATGCCCTGTACCAGGCCGACTTTGCATTCACCAGCATTCCCTGGTCGGGCGCAGGCTGGGTAACTCTGCAGAACGCCTGCACCACCTTGGGTTGCAGCGACTTCATCGCGGCGGCTTACTGGGATGAAAATGATGGCCCGTCTCTGGCCTTTCAGAACACCACTGGAGCGATTGGCTCCGAAGCGTTCTCTCTGGACGGAACAGTTGGAACAACGACTCCTGAGCCAGGCAGCATTAGGCTGTTGGGTCTGTATCTTGGGGTTGTCTGGCGTTCTGCGCTGCAAGATCAACCTGTAAAAACCCGTAGGCTTAAGGCTCGACCTGAAGCTAACGAAGGAAAGGCCGGAGACGGCCCACTCCGGCCCTTCCTGTGGACAAATTCACTGCTGACCGCCGACCCCTTCAGGTTCGGTTTGACCCTCTGATTCATCCACTTGTTAGACTTGTAAATCCCCGCCTTGTGGCAGATCAACAATAAGGACAACCGTGCGCAGTTATACAAGACATCAACTGAAAGAAAACGCGTTTGCGGAAACCACCGCCGACACCATCTCGTGGGCGGTAGAGCACCGCGCCAAGGTGATGGCCGCAGTTATTGTGATCGCGGTCGTAGCAGCCGCGGCGTTCGGCATCTGGGCCTTCATCGATTATCGCAACCAGCAGGCTAGCGACGAGCTTTCTGGCGCGTTGCTGAAGTACAACGCTCCCATCCGTCCCGCGGGCGAGCCGCCCAGTCCGGAAATGTTGAGCTATGCGTCGTCGGCGGAACGGGCGAAGGCCGCGAATGTGGATTTCTCGCGCATTGCCGACAAGTACTCGTTCACGCGCAATGGCCGGCTGGCCCGTTATTTCCAGGCATCACGCTGCACGATCTGGGGGACAATGCCGGTTCTGAGAAGCAGTTGCAGGAAGTTGCCGGGAGCCGCGACAAGGAAGTCTCCAGCCTGGCGAAGCTTGCCCTCCGTCGATCGATCAGGACGCAGGCAAGACACAACCCGCTATCGAGATCTACAAGAGCCTGATTGCGAACCCGACCACTTCCGTCGGCGTAACCACTGCTCAGTTTGAGCTGGCTACCCTGTATGAAGCCAACCACCAGCCGCTGGAAGCCCGCAAACTCTACGAGCAGATGCAGAAGGCAGACCCGACCGGCCCGGTGGACAGCTGGCAGCTCAGAAGTTGCAGACGCTTCGTCCGCCGCAGCCGTAGAACTCGGCCAGCTGGAATTACAAAATCCACCGGTAGAAGTGCGACTGGGTTTTTTGTTCGCCAAATTATGGCCGGCGATCCTAGCAGTGTCTGACCAGGCCGGATACTGAACTGTAGAATGGTGGGAGGCTGTGCTCATGATCAGCGAGGCGCCGCAGCCCAGGAGACGCACTCGTGCAGGTGATAGAAAAGTGGACGCCCCACGGCGAAACCATTTATATGGACGGCAAGCGCTATTTGAACTGCATCTTCACCGAATGCAAGATCGTTTATGGCGGCGGCGACGTCATGTGGGAGAACACGCAGTTCATCAACTGCCAGCTGGTGTTTGACGGTGCGGCCCAGCGAACCATTGCGTACCTGACGAATCTCGGACTGATGAAGCCACCGGCGGGAATGGCATGCCCGCGCCTCCGGTCAGTTCTGGATCGAACTGAAATTCATTAACCCAAGTCCAAGGCCGCGCCGACCGACCTCCAGCGCATCCGCGCGATACGCGATTGGGAAAAGTGTTTCCAACCGAGTCTGCAAGAGTTTTCACATATATACCCTCCCCGGTGGGATCGACGATAATTCTCCCAATAGAATCAACACCTTAGGATTGCGAGGTTTGGCGGACGAATTGCGCAATGTCAGTGCCACCTAGTCCGATATTCCAATTCCCACCACGAAGCATTAGTGAAATCCGTAAGGAGGAAATGAATGGGCAAATCAAGAGTAGCCTTGACTGCGCTGGCGATGGTGCTGTGCTTCGGAACGTTTGCACACGCGGGCATCGTTTACAACAACGGTGGTCCAAACCAGCAGAATGGTAACGAGGCCACCCAGTGGGTCCAGACCGAGGAGTTCACCCTGGCGTCGCCAACACCGTAACGGGAGTTGAGTTCTGGGACGTCGAGGCGGCTCCGGGGTACTCGGGATCCATAACTTGGTGGATTACCGGGGATGACGGTCTCGGGAACCCGGACTTCAGCAATATTCTGGGGACAGGGAACCTGGCGTTAGGTACCCACACTGCTACGGGAGATGCTTGTTTTTCGGTTGCGAGTTTGACAATACCTTCGGCGTGAACGTGTCGTTACTGGGAGGTGTGGAGTATCATCTCGCACTGCATAACGGTCCCTTGAGCAATACGACCCGCTCTGAGTTCTACTGGGAGACGACAGGCAATGTCGACTCACAAGCCGGACTGGAATGCGACCTGACGAACGGCGCTTGCTTTAACAACTGGTCTAACAACGGCCAGGAGCACGCGTTTAATCTGAGTGGAGGCACGAGCACCCCGGAGCCGGGCACGCTTGCCCTGTTCGGAACGAGCGTTGTGGGTCTCGCTGGAATGCTGCGCCGCAAGTTGAGCCGCTAACTGGTCGCGCAGATCAGCTGCATTCGGGCCGGGTTCATTGAACTCGGCCCTATTAGTCTGAAGGCCAAGCTCTCAAGCCCTCATCAGGGATTGACTTCTAGTCATCCACCATCCTTCCAAGTATCAAGGCTCCAATCGGCTCAGGAACTTGCACTAGTAGGACATGTGGAATTAATACGAGAGTTATTAGTACTATGTATAGTAGTACCTGTGCGCGTCGATTAGTCTGCTCCTCATGCGCACACACCACTTTAGGCTACTTCACCTCTCCCTCTTAGTTGTACTTGCCTTGTTTTTGGCTTCTGCACGTCTGCTTGCCCAGACCGATTTGGGCGCACTGCGAGGCCATGTCGAGGACCAACACGGAAGCGCCATCGCGGGCGCGACTGTACCGTACGTAATCCCGCGACCGCCTTTAACCGCACAACACCGACCGATGCCGCCGGCAATTTTTCTTTCGCGGGGATCCCTCTGACTGGCAAGTACGTCGTGAGCGTAAGCGCGCCGCAGTTCAAGACTGTCGAAAAGAGCGACATTCAATTGCGCGCCGCGGCAACCGCGACGGTGGATTTTTCGCTGGATGTTGCGGGCGACAAGACTGAGATCAACGTTTACAGCACCTCGGCGTCGCTGCCTACCGAATCGAACCAGGTTTCCATGCGACTGGACCTGACGAAGATCCAGGACACGCCGATCCTGAACAACAAGATCACCTCGCTGCCGTTGTTGAATTCCTCGGTGCGGCCCGTCGCAGACCACGGGCGACTTGTTCCTGAATGAAACCCTGTACGTCATCAACGGCAATGGCCGCCGCCAGACCACCTACCAGCTCGATAACACCGACGCTGACGATAGCTGGGGACGGCAGACCATGTTCGCGGCAGTGCCGTTTTCGGTGGTGCAGGAGTTTACGGTTTACACCAACGCCAGCTCCGCGGAGTGGGGACGCAATGCGGGCACGGCCGTCAACCTGGTATCGAAATCCGGTACCAACCTCTGGCACGGCGATTTTGTCGGCATGGGACGTCCCGCTTTCTCCGACGCCAACGTGCCGCTCACCACGAAGCGCGCCGTAAACACCCTGGCGCAGGGCAGTGGAACCGTTTCCGGTCCCATCGTCAAGGACAAGACCTACTTCCTGGCGTCCTACGAATACACCAACCAGAATCGCGACGCGGTCATCACCTCGCCGGTTGAGCCAGGCAGCGATCTACACCGGCGACTTCAGTCAGTCGCTGATGTTCGCGCGCCTCGATCAGCAACTGAGCCAAGAACAACCGGCTGACTCTGCGCGGCAACTTCGATCGCTTCTCCGACACCAATCCGCAGGACGCGGTGAGCGGCGTGGCTCTGCCTAGCGCGGCGCGCGTGTTTGCCCGGCGCACCTACCAGGCCGCTCTCACCGATACTGCCACGCTCAGCCCCAACCTGTGAACGAGGCGCGCTTTCAGCTTCTGGTTGGCTCGCCCATCACCCAGTTCCTGCCGGTAACGTTCGCACCGCAGGAGTTCGTCTCCGGTTATTACACGAACGGCGAATCGCGCTGGGCACAGCTTGTTGAACCATCAGTATGAATGGGCCGACACCTTGAACTGGTCGCATGGCCGCCACCAGATCAAAGGCGGATTCAACGTTATCTACTCCTCGTCGGGCGGATACGGACAGGAATTCGGCAGCGGCTACATCGATGGCCGTTTCCAGATCAATTCGAAGTACGCAAACCATTCCTATCCCCGACGCTGCTTACCTACAATCCGGGCCTTGCCCCTCCCGGATCGCCGAAGGGCTCGCCGCCGATCGCCAGCAGCTTTACGCAGTCCTTCGGCAACGCCAACTACAACATCAAAGAGACGCTCTACGGCATGTTTGTGCAAGATAACTGGTCGGTGACGTCGCGACCTGACGGTGAATCTTGGCCTTCGCTACGAAGGACAGACCTTCACTTCGCAATACGCCATGTTTTCTCCGCGCGTCGGTTTTGCGTATCGCATGCCAGGGATCGACCACGGTATTGCGTGGGGTTATGGCATCTACTACTCGGAAGAGCGCGCCGACCTCTATGCCAGCCAGGCGCTGGGTGGTCCGCAGGGCGTGTTTACCTACACGGTGGCTCCCGGCGGCCTCGGTTTCCCAACCTCGTTTGATCCGATTTCGAGCTTTCCGCCGGGCGCGCAATTGCCGGCGCGCGACATCACGATTCTTGCCGGCCAGTGCAGCTACCTGAACCAGTTCCTGCCGGTTTCCCAACTGCGCTACTGCCCCAACACGTTCTACAACCCGTACACGCAGCAGTGGAACCTGGGCATTGAGCACGAGTTTGGCAAGGGTGGTTCTTCTCGATGGACTACATCGGCTCGCACACCATTCATATCGAGCAGCCGGTGGACCTGAACTCGCCCTGCCGGTTTCGCGCGCACCGCTCCCGGGCAGACCCGCTCAGCGGCCGCATGCCAACGCCACCCGGCCGATCCTTCCGGTCGCGGGAGGCTATCGCCAGGTGCTGGCCTACACCAACCTGGGCTCCGCATTTTATGACGGGCTGCAGGTGAAGCTGACCAAGCAGCTCACCAATCGCCTGTCGCTATTGCTCGGCTACACCTGGTCCCACGACATCAACACCGTGGAGTGGGATGGCACCGGCCAGAACCCCAACGACTATAGCTGCATCGTGGTCTGCGAGAAGGCGACCAGCCTGCTCAACCAGACGAACCGCGCCTCGTTGAGCGGCACGTATAACTTGCCCTGGGGATTCATGTTCTCGGCGTTTGCGCAGATGGGATCGGGCTTCCCTTATAACGTCACCACGGGCGTCGACAACAATGGCGACGGCAACACCTCCGACCGGCCGGTGGTGAACGGCGTGGTGGTGCCGCGCGATTGGGGGCGCGCTCCGGCGATCTACGACTTTGATTTCGCTCTGCAAAGCTTTCAGAGATCGACGAGCGGACCAGCCTCAGCCTGCGCGCGGAGTCGTTCAACACCTTCAATCACCTGAACACCTTCAGCCGCAACGGCACCTACGGCAACGCAGCCACCCCGGTTGCGACCTTTGGACAGCCGGTCGGCGGACTGGCCAACATCGGGCCGCCGCGCGAGATGCAGTTCTCTGCCCGCATCTCGTTCTAGCGCGGTGGCGTTAACGCGCGGGGACCCTGCCGATGAGACGACAGGGTCCCGAACTTCTTCAAGCATTTCGATGGTTGCTCAAACGACAAAATGCATGACGGCGAACGTCGAATGAGGCGCGCGTTGCTGAGGTCTGCGAAATCGATTGCAATCGGATTACTGATGTTGTCTTGCGCGTGCCCGCTGGTTGCGCAATCAGCCTCAGCCCGAGGCACGATCAGCGGCTCCGTCACCGATCCGCAGGGCAATGCAGTTGCGGGAGCGCAGGTCACCGTTCGCAACACCGACTTCACTTCAGCCCGTACCGTGGTCACCGGCGACGATGGGGCATTCAGCGCCCCCATGCTAAGTCCAGGCCCCTACACGGTTGAAGTGAAGGCGCCCGGATTCGCTTTGAAGAAACCGGCGCGTGTGACTTTGGGCATCGGCAGCAGCGTGCAAATCGCAATCCGCATGGGAGTGGCAGCCGTCTCGCACGACGTGACCGTCACCGCGCACGGCCCCACCGTCGAGGGAAACACCTTGCCTCCGGCCATCAATAAGGAGGCGCCTGAGGTAAGCAACACACTGGCGGGCCTGACCGTCACCTACCTGCCCAATCGCGATCGGGATTTCAGCCAATTCGGACAATTGGCCGCCGGCTCGCAGCCATCTCCAAACTCAGCTGGAGTGGTAATTGACGGCCAGCGTCCTAACAGCATTGCGGTTGCGGTGGATGGCGCGGACTTCACCGACCCGTTGCAGGGTGGGGCTCGCGGCGCGCACGACGGTTCGTTCTTCTTTCCGCAGACCGTGGTGCGCGAATTTCAGATTGTGCATGCCGGCGCGACCGCGCAAGTCGGAGGCACGAACGCAGGCTTCGTCAACATCGCCACCAAGGAAGGCAGCAACAAGTATCACGGCGAAGGATTTTATATTGGCCGGCCATCGGCGTTGACCTCCAGCGACACGTTTGGCCATTCGCTCGACAATACGCAGAATGAGTTCGGCGGCTCGATTGGCGGGCCCATCAAGCGTAACCGCTCTTTCTTCTACGTCGGAATGGAGCAGGACTACCTCGACATTCCTTACTGGACTGAGTTTCAGCAGCAGGCTCCGGGGATCACTATCCCGCCATCGCTGGCGATCTTGCAGCAGCAGGTCGTCGGAAAGAGCGATCCCACGGCGGTGTTTACCCGCGCCGACTTCCTGTTGAATACCGCCAACACTCTGAACCTTGAATTTGACTTCAACCGCGTGAATGCCACGAATGTCGACGATGGTTCGACTCGCAGCACCGCGCCTGTCGACAACAGTGCGCCGCTTGACCGGCGACAGTTATTGGATTCGCGGCAGCCTGACCACCATCATCGGCACGCAAAAGGTGAACCAGTTCCTGGCCCAGTGGGCGCAGGACCAGCGCTCCCTTACGCCGAACTCGAACCAACCCGAGACTGGTGATTAACGGCTTCGGCGTGCTCGGCGGCAATAGCTTGGCGAATTATTCCTACACATCCAATGTCAATCGTTTCAATGATGACCTGGCGATCAGCCGCGGCGGATTCATTCTGCACCTGGGAGGCGGGTTTGCCTACAATCCTGCGCAACAGCGGCATGAAGCCAATCTCAACGGCCAGTTCGATTTCGATTCGCTGACCGACTATCTGGCCAACCAGCCGCGACGATTTCAGCAGACATTTATTGTGGGCGACGGCTTCTATGACGGTAGCGTGCGGGAATTCGGCCTGTACGCCGATGCCAAGGTGCCGATCAACGCGAAACTAACGCTGACAGCCGGCCTGCGTTGGGATGCGCAGTGGAACCCGCAACCCAATCACCCGAATCTCGCGATCCCTTCGACAGCCCACATCCCGAACGATCTTGCGCAATGGCAGCCGCGTCTCGGCGTTGCCTGGAATCCAGCCGTGAACACAGTCGTTCGGCTTTCTGCCGGAATATACGACGCTCCGACTCCCGCGACTTACTTCCAGCGTGTCTTCACTGACAATGGCCTCAACACCGTTGTCGCTGATAGTTATTACGATCCGCAGGTGTTGCCGCTGGCCTCAATGCCAGTGCCGCATTCGTTTCTCACCCCACCGACTGGACTGGTAACGCCCGCGGCCCTGGTTGTCGGGATGGGTCCAAACTTTCGCAATCCGCGATCGTTCCAGGCCGCGGCGAGTGTCGAACAGCAGTTCACCCCGAAGATCGCAATCTCAGCGGGCTACGTTCACAGCAGCACCTGGGACTTGCAGCAGTTGCTCAACCTGAACCTGTTTGCTCCGACCTATGACGCGGCAGGCATGCCGATTTTCCCGAGTGTGCGGCCCGATGCCGCCGTCGGACAGATGTTGATTAACGAGTCGTCCGCCCATTCGTCCTATGACGGCCTGTTGCTGACCGCGAACCTCCAGCTTCCCAAGCGCTCGCAGTTGATGGCCAACTACACCCTCTCGCGCACGCTCGACAATAACTCCAACCTCGGACCGTTCAGCTTGGTCTCAACCCTTAATCCGTTCAACCCGTCGGCGGACGGCGCCTACTCGAACTTCGATGTTCGTAACAGCTTCAATCTCAGCGCCATTACCAATCTTCCCCTGGGATTCAAGTTCAATCCCATTCTGATCGCACGTTCTGGTCTTCCTTACACTCCGGTGATCGGCTTCGATACTCAACTCGACGGCAATGACTGGAATGATCGCGCGATCATAGGAGATAAAGTAGTTGGACGAAATAGCGCGCGCCAGCCCTGGTTCTTTGACTGGGACATTCGTTTCGTAAAGGACTTCAAGCTGAAAGGTGAGGGGCGTCACCTCGACTTGTTCATGGACGTCTTCAACCTGACTGGCGCAGGGAATCGTAACTTTGGACCCGAAGGCATCAGTGTTTTCGGTTCCCCCGCCGCGCCCATCTATACAGCAGGTCAGGCGCTGTATGCGCCCGACACCAACCACATCGGAAGCGCCCGCCAGGTGCAGTTCACCGTGCGCGTCACCGCGTTCTGAACCGCAAGCGCCGGATGCGTCCGATGCTAGTTCTGGTCTCCTCCTCCATGCCTTTGTCGGCACAATTTGCAGGCGGTCGGCGGCTGCGAATTGTCCACCTTATGTTTGACTGGCTTCAAGGTATGGAGGAAAGCAAACATGGATTTCAAGTCACTGTCAGAGAGGTTCTTGTAGACCATGACTGGCATGATCGGGCTCAGTTTCTGTCCGTTGACTTCTCCAGTGCGCAACACTTGCACAAAAAAATCATCGTTGTAGTAAATGATTCCCGTGGCATCGGGAGTAAGGTTCGCGCTGGCGATATAGCCCCATGGTCCGGGCAGGGGCATTCCGCCCGCATAGTCCATGCCAGCGACGTTTTTTCCCTCGACCTGGGGGGTATGGCAGTCGGCGCATCCGGCAAGGTTCGCCAGGTGCGCTCCGTATTTCACCGGATCGGACAAGTTGGCATCGTCGTGGATCGGCGAGGTGATCGGTTCCGGCGCGTTGCGGATCAGGTATTTCACCGGGAAAATGATGTCCGTTTTAGGTAACTCGTGCCGCACCGCCGGCAGCGAACGCAAATAGACCACAACCGACGCCACATCTTCGTCCGACATTTCCCGGAAACGGGTATAGGGCATCATCGGAAATAACGCCCGGCCATCATGGCCGATGCCCTCGCGAATCGCGCGTGCCAGCTGATCATCGGACCAGGTACCAACTCCGGTTTGGGGATCAGGCGTAAGGTTGGGAGCGACCACGCGTCCGGGAAGGTCGGCGTAAGGCTCAATCTCTCCCGCTCCCTCCATGCCGGCCACCATTGGCGTTCCTGGAGCGGTCCACTCATGCGGCGAATGGCAGTACACGCAGCCCGACAGTGCAGTGGCAATATACCGGCCGCGTTCCAACCGCTGCGGAGTGCGATCGAACGTGCGGGTGGTCAAAGGACGCGCCCTCGGCCCAATGAAAGGCCGCCACCCTACAGTGAAAGTAATTCCGCAGGCCAGAATCACTAGAAGGGCTATAACCCCGATCAGTAAGCCTTTTCCCAGGCGCGTCATCATGCTCCTCTGAACTAGTTTGCGACGTTCTCGTGGACCTGCATCCGACCCCGGACGCCTTTGTTTCGCACTTACCTAATCGACATTCGTGCTGTTAATTCTTCGCGGCGCAACAATATACATCGCTTTGCTCTGGCTGCGAATCATTTTTTGCGCGCTGGAATTCTGACGACTTAGCTAAGTATGCTGGTTCCATGGCCGCACCCGCGGCCACCAGCGACGAACGTTTCGGCAGTATTGAACATAGCTCGCGCCAAACTTTTTGCGCAAGGTTGTCTCCTCATAGAACACAACAAACAGGTGTACTCCAAGGGCGACCGCCACCACGGCTGCGACCGCCGCTACACTGGCGTGTCCGAAGACAATCCAAAGCCCGATCCATCCCGCCGCGAAGCCAACGTACATTGGGTTTCTCACGTAGCGATAGAACCCCACCACGACCAGTCGCTGGGGCGGAGCTATTGGTGCCGGTGTACCGCGTCCCGTCCACCCGAAGTCCCAAACGCAGCGCATGGCGACTGCGAATCCGAGCACCGACGGCACTGCCGCGAGCCATCGCCACCGCGACGAGCCTGCCATGTCCACGCGAAAGCCGAGCCATCCCGGCAGCAACCAGAACCACAGCGCGAAAAATCCTGCGCCCACCAACAACGACGCCACAGTCGTGGGCCATCGGTTCCCAAACGCGAACAACTCTTCGCGTTCAGGTGGGTCATTCGCCATAAGTCCCCCTCGCAGCTTGCGCCGGCTCACCGAAGTTGTCCGCGACCGTCCAACCCGCTACCTTGACACTACTCCCACAGCACTTTATCCTTAGATTTCGCCTTAGTGCGACTCCCGCCTGTCTGTACCTGCCAGAGTTTTCCGTCAGGAGCTTGGCCTGCCAGACCCGGCCCCAGCCGGAGATTTTTGGCTGTTTGGGATGTGTTTGAGCATTAAGGAGTTAGGTCGGTGCATCATGCTGATTCGGGTGTCTGATTTGCAACTCCAGAAGCTGGAGTTCAACCAGGATTTTCCGCCCGGAGCGGTCGATTTTGGTGCCGACTTCCGCCAGATAGGCCCGCTGCACACCAAAGGCCGGGCGGAATTGATCGTCGAGCATCGCGGCCACAAGGAAAATGTCGACGACATCCGCGTGGTTGGCGGACTCGATGTGACCCTGGAAGTAGCTTGTGCGCGCTGCCTGGAACCGGTGACGCACACGGTAAACTGGGCGTTTGATTTGCTGTATCGGCCGCTGGGTGTCGATCGCCGGGCGGAAGAAGTCGCCATAACCGAGGCGGACACCGAAATCGGCTATTATGAGGGCGAAGGTCTTCTGCTGGAAGACGTTTTGCGCGAGCAGGTGCTGCTGGCGACGCCCGTGAAACTGGTTTGTCGGGAAGACTGCAAGGGATTGTGTCCGCATTGCGGAAGCAACCTGAATGTCGAGCCATGTAATTGTCAGCAACCCAGCGATCCGCGCTGGGCCGCGCTGAGTGACTTAAAAAATAAGCTGCAAAGCTAATGTTCCGGTCGCCATTTTTATTTGTGCGATCCTGATGCGAGGTTTTTCATGCCTAATCCGAAACGGCGGCATTCGCAGGCTAGAACGTCGAAGCGCCGCTCCCACGATCACCTGACAGCGAAGTCGCTGTCCGATTGCCCCAACTGTCACGAGCGCAAGCTGCCGCATCGTGCATGTCCCAAGTGCGGCTTCTATAATGGCCGCGAAGTGATCGAACAGAAAGAAGCCAAGAGCTAATCCACGGGCCCTGGCCACCGGCCAAGAAGTAACGGACTAAAACGTAAGCATGTCCACCACAATTGCCCTTGACGCGATGGGCGCCGACCGCGCGCCTAAACCCGAAGTCGATGGTGCGATCCTCGCTGCCCGTCACTATGACGTGGAAGTGTTGCTGGTGGGCAACGAAGCTGTCATCCGCAAGGAACTTCGGCTGCACCCGTTGTGGCAGCGTCTGCCCATTGAGATCGTCCATGCCTCGGAAGTGATTGGCATGCACGAGAAGGCCGCGCAGGCAGTGCGTTCCAAGCGCGACTCCTCGATGCGCGTGGGACTGCGCCTGGTGCGCGATGGCAAGGCCTCGGGATTTGTGAGCGCCGGCAACACCGGCGCATGCATGGCCACCGCCAAGATGGTGCTGGGCACGCTGCCCGGAGTTGATCGTCCTGCGCTGGCGGCAGTTTTTCCGACCGCGCAAGGCACGGCGACCATCCTGATCGATGTCGGCGCGAACGTCGATTCCAAGCCGCAAAATCTGCAGCAGTTCGCCATCATGGGCGATGTTTATTTCCGCACCATTTTTGCCGACCGCTTTCCCACCTCCGAGCATCCGCGTGTGGGCGTGCTCTCCATCGGCGAAGAAGAATCCAAGGGCAACGAGCTGACCAAGGAAGCCTTCAAGCTGATCAAGGAGCTTCCGCTGAATTTCGTCGGCAACGTGGAAGGCCGCGACCTGTTCAACGGAGAGGCCGACGTGCTGGTCTGCGATGGATTCGTGGGCAACGTCGCGCTGAAGATCTCCGAAGGGCATGGCCGAGACCGTGCGCTTCCTGCTGAAGCAATCGTTGCAGGCGACCATCACCCGCCAGGTTGGCTTCATGCTTTCGCGGCAGGCGTTTGTCGATTTCAAGAAACGCCTCGACTATTCCGAATACGGCGGAGCGCCGCTACTGGGCGTCAAAGGCGTGTGCATCATCAGCCACGGCTCGTCCAACGCCAACGCCATCAAGAACGCCATCCGCGTGGCCAGCGAGTTTGCCGACAGCGAAATGAACCGGGTGATCGAAAAAGAGATCGCCGACGCCAGCAGCCATCTTGAAATTCAGAACGGCAAGTCCGCCATGGCTTCGCGCGCCGGTTTCGCAGGCCGGGGCATGGACTAGCCGGGTGCAGGACCCGATCGCGGTTCCCACCTTCTGGTCTTTTACCTTCATGCCACACTCCGGGTTGATCCCATGAGCCACCACTCGTCTCCCATTGCTTTCATGTTTCCCGGACAAGGATCGCAGTCCGTCGGCATGGGCCGGGAACTGGCGGCCATGTATCCAGTTGCGCAGGAAACCTTCGACGAAGCCGACGCGGCCCTGGGCTACAAGCTTTCGCAGCTTTGCTTCGAAGGGCCCGAAGACCAGCTCAAACTTACGGAGATCACCCAGCCAGCGATCCTGACGGTTTCGGTTGCGGCCTGGCGCGTACTGCAGTCGAAGGGAATTACGCCGTCCTACGTTGTGGGACATAGCCTGGGCGAGTACTCCGCCAATGTCGCCGCAGGAACGCTGTCGTTTGCCGATGCGGTCAAGACGGTACGCAATCGCGGCAAGTACATGCAGGAAGCGGTGCCCGTCGGCGTTGGCGCGATGGCCGCCATCCTCGCGCTGCCTGCCGAGCAGGTGCGAGCAGATCTGCGCCGAAGCCGCGCAGGGAGAAGTCTGCCAGGCGGCCAATCTGAACTCCCCTGACCAGACCGTGATCTCAGGCAACAAGGCCGCCGTAGAACGCGCTGCGGAGCTGGCGAAACATCGCGGCGCCAAGCGCGCCATTCTGTTGCCGGTGAGCGCGCCCTTCCATTGCGCGCTCATGCAGCCCGCGCAAGACCGGCTCGCGGACGACTTGCGCGCGCTCATCTTCCACAACCCGGAAGTTCCGGTGATCTGCAACGTCGATGCAGTGCTGGTGACCACCGGCGATCAGAGCCGCGACGCGCTCATCCGCCAGGTGACGGGCGCGGTGCAGTGGGTCAAGTCGATGCAGGCGCTGATCGCGCTGGGTATGGAGAACTACGTGGAAGTCGGCCCAGGCAAAGTGCTCTGCGGCCTGATGAAACAGATCGACCGCTCACGCTCCTGCGTGAACGTGCAGGACGAAGAGTCGCTGCAGAAAACGGTCAACCACTTCAGCGTGGCGTCGCCGCATCCGGAATAGTTGGCAGCTGTCCCCGGGTCATCTGTCATAAAAACTTCCGCTGAGGTTGCGGAGCCAGTACCGCCGACGTAAAATGTCGTTGACACTTCGTCTTGTTTGGCCCCCGCGCAATTTCGGCCGGGCTTCGGCGATGCGCTCCTTCCGATTTCGCGCTCCCCATTCGTGGGAACGCCTGCTCAATGCCAATCGTCATACGCTCTATTGCCAGGCACGTTCATTTGGACGCCACGGACTCAAAAGGTCGGCAATGCAGGCCTCTATCGCAGGCCGACCAGAAAGAGGACGGAAACTTCCATGAAGTTACGAATCAAGGGAACATTGCTCGCAGCGCTGGTTCTTCTGTGCACTAGCTATGCTTCCGCCGATGTAATCTGGACCCTCAACAATGTCACTTTTGCCGATGGCGGAACTGCTATCGGTTCCTTCACTTTGGATCCCACGGGAAATTTCGTCGCATGGAATATCAGCATTTCCGGCGGTGACACCGTAGCCTTCCCACCGGTCACGTACACCACAGGTGAACCGGCTTTCAACACACCCGGCTATGTTGCGTTCGCAGATACTCCCTTCGATCGCTACACGTTATTCTTTTTCGCGGGTCCTTTGCCGAATACCGGAGGAACCGTACCCCTCACAGACGGCTTGGACTGCTTCGTTGGTCCCTGTCGTGTTTTGGCCTCAGGAGAACTTGATGGTGTTCTCACCGCCATTCCCGAACCCGGAACATTCTTGATGTTCGCTTCTGGGTTGGTGGTTTTGGGCGGAGTGGTTCGCCGCAAGTCTCTTACGTAATTACATTCGCCGGGCGAACCGGCCACGCCGCAACAGATCTCGGTGCCCTGTCCTGCCACAGAGCCTTCTCTAAGCAAGTCGAAGGTAGGACTGGGCATCTTCTTACGCAGGCGATTGGTTTGATCTGTGCGCTAATCTATCGCGGCGAAGCCAAATTAGTACGGCGAGAATCCCAGCGTCTTGTCCGACTTCTCCACCCAGATGTGGGCTTTCTGGGCGACGCGCTCGTTGACCGTCACTACCACCACGATGCCGCTGCTAGTGACGTCGAACTTGGTGCCGTTGCCGCCTTTGGGAACCGCTGATCCGTCGACGTGATAGCTCTTGATGAGGCCCCATTCGCCGCCCGGCCCCCAATCCTGCATGAAACTCTGGAAGGGATACTTCGAGTATTTCTGAAGATGCTGCTTCCAGTCAGGGTCATTGTTCCAGATGCCGTAGGCCCGTTCGTAGTCCTGCTGCTGCAGCGCTGCGAAGAACTTGCCGACCTCGCGTTCCTCGGGTAATGACGGAAGTTCCACGCCAATATCGCGCACACCAGGACAATCACTACGATGGCGATGATTCGATTGCGCCGTTTGCGCGCTCGCACGAAGTCATACGGCGTGGTTTCGAACAAGGTCATGACGAGAATAGTGTACTAGTTGCCAGTCGACCAGTAACCAGTTGCTCTTACAGCGTCCGCTTGAACAGCAGGGTCGCGATGGTCAGCATGATCACCGCCGATCCAGTCAGGAACAGCAGGTCGCCGCGGATGGCGGCGAATCCCGCCTCCTTCAGCAACACCGCCTTGAATCCATGTACCGCATAGCTGAAGGGATCGATGTACGCGATTCCTCGCAGCCATGCGGGGAAAGCCTTGATGGGATAGATCGCGCCACTGGGGAAAAACAACAACGTGTTGAGAATACCGAAAGTAGCGCGCGGCACCAGCGGGTCTTCCACGCGCACCATCATCAGGAACATCATGGTGTTGAACGCCAGCGATGTCGCCACTATGAGCAACAGCACGTTGATCATGTTCTGCGGCACAAAGGCTGTGCTCAACCCTGAGAGCAGGGAACCCAGAACGGTAATCACAATGCCGGCGAGGATCGCCTTGATCGCGCCTGCGATATTGAGACCGAATACCAGCTCAAATTTAGTGATCGGGGTGACCAGGTAACCTTCGTGTACGCCGCGCGCTTTGTCATCGATGTACAGCATGCCGCCGCCGATCATGACCGAAACGAACATGGCCAGCGCAATCGAACCGGGCAACAGATACTTCATGTACTCGATGTAGGGATATAGCTCCACGGTTTCGAGCACGATATTCTGCACGATAACTGGCTGGATATCGGGCGCGTTCAGAGCGTTGGTGAGGTCCGACAGCAACTGCTCCAGCGTAGAACTCATGAAGTTGTCGGTGTTGTCCACAATCAGTGCGATGTGGGGGCGGTTCTGCTCGTACACACGGGTGGAATACTGGGGAGGAATGATAATGGCGCCATCGATGCGGCCGGTGCGCACATCCTCCATGGCCTGTTTGTCGCTGTCGTAGGGAACGGGAACGAAAGTACGCGCGTTGGCGTGCACGGCGTTCAGCGCCTCCATGACTTTGACCGCCTGGGTGCCGTGGTCCTGGTCGACCACGCCGAGCCGCGCGTCCTTGATCTTGCCGCCGAAGGCGTTGCCCAGCACGATCAACTGCACCAGTGGAAACACCATCGCGACCAGCATCAATGCGGGGGAGCGGAAAAACTTGCGCAACTCGCGCTCGACAATGGCCCACATCCGGTTCATGGGCGCATCCCCGGACGGTCGGGCATCACGAAGTTGTAGGCCTTCACCTGTTCATCGCGCAATTGCCGTCCCGTGTAATGGACGAATACGTCATCCAAAGTCGTGTTCTGCACCGACAACGCCTTCACCGGAACCTTGGACTTCACCGCCATTTCCACCAACTCGGTGGTGGTTTTTGAGCCGTTGCTGCTGAGGATGCGAAATGCCCCGGCTGCCAGCGCCTGTACCGAGGTCACGTCGTCCAGCTTGCGCAGCTCGTCCTCCCATGTGGCAGGTGCATTGGTGAACTGGGCCTCGATCACGTTTTCGCCAGGAACGCTGGCCTTCAACGCCACCGGACTATCGAGTGCCACCAGTTTTCCGTGATCGACGATGGCAATGCGGTCGCAGAGGCGATCGGCTTCGTCCATGTAGTGCGTTGTGATCAGCACCGTGAGCCGCCGCCGGTTCTTGATTTCGGTCAGCATCTCCCACACCGCCACGCGCGACACCGGGATCAAGTCCGGTGGTCGGCTCGTCCAGAAAGAAAATCTTGGGGCTGTGCACTAGCCCGCGCGCGATTTCCAACCGCCTGCGCATGCCACCCGAGAGTGTCTTTGTTTGCGCTCCGCGCCACTTGGTGAGGTCAACGGTTTCCAGCAACTCGTCGATGTTGCGCTTGCGTTCTTCGGGCGGAACGTTGTAGAGCTTGGCGTAGATGCTCATGTTCTCTTCGACCGTCAGGTCGATGTCGCTGGTTAGAGCCTGCGGAATCACTCCCATGCAGTTTCGCGCCGCATCCGGGTCTGTGCTGACGTCGTGGCCGTTGATCAGCGCGCGCCCTTTGGTGATGGGAAGCAGCGTCGTCATCATGCGGATCAACGTTGACTTGCCGGCGCCGTTCGGCCCCAGCAATCCAAAGATTTCGCCTTGGTGCACATTGAAGCTCACATCATCGACGGCGGTGAAGTCACCATACTTCTTAGTGATGTGGTCGACCACAATCGCATCGCCGGTGTCGGGTGCTTCGCATCCCGGCGCGGCTTTTGGCTTGGGACTGAACCAGCTCATTGCGCGCCTTTCTGTGTCTGGCGCGGCAGGCGCACCTCGGCGGTCATGCCGGGGACGAGTGCACCGTCAGGATTGTCCACCTTCAGCTTCAGGCCGATGGTCTTGATGTCGCGCTTGCGCCGGCTCACGTCGCGTTGCGTCGCGTAGTCGCCCTCGACCGACTTAAAGATCACGGTACCGTCGATCGGGTTGCCCCTGCGGCAAACGCACTTGCAGCTTGTCGCCGACCGCCACGAAGCGCGATTCCGTTTCCGGAGCCGCAACCCGTACCCAGGTGTCGCCGAAATCAATGATCGTAACGATCGGAGTGCCGGGGTTGACGACTTCTCCCTGTGGCGCCGCCCGCACCGATACCGTGCCGCTCACCGGAGCGTAAATCTTGGTGTAGCCCAGTCGGGTGTCGGCCTCTGCCAGCTGAGCGCGCGCGTTGGCCAGTTGCGCTTCGTTCATCGCCACGTTGCTGGAGGCTGTGCGTTGTTGATTGATGCGTGCCTTCGCGGTATCGACGTCGGCCTTGGCCGCATCCACGTTTTGCTGTGAGCTGTGCACCAGCGCCTGCTGCGCATTGAGTTGCTCCTGCGCACGTACGCGGTCCTGATCGGAGGCAACGCCCTGCTGCGCCAGCTGCATGGTGCGCTGGGAATCGCTCTGGATGCGTACCAAGTCAGCCCGCGCCTGCGCCAGCATGGCCTGTGCCGACGCCAATCGTGCCTGCGCATTGGCTACGCCGCTGTTGGTCTCGCCCAGGGTCTGCGCTTCGGTCGAGCGCATGGCAGAGACCTGCGATCCGTAGGCATTAATCGTGGCCGCGGCCCCGTTCTTCTGCGCCTCCAGTTCGGCCGAGTCGATTTCGGCGATCAGGTCGCCTGCCTTTACCTTTGATCCTTCATCGACGTACAGCTTCTCGATGCGCCCGGCGATCTTCGAACTCACCACGACCTGGTTGGCGTCCACGATGCCGATCAGCACCGTGTCGCTCGAACGGTCGGTCGAGAAAAAGTAGTATCCGGTCGCAATCGCCACCAGCAGAAGAATGAAGATGAGGAATTTATTTATTTTCATGAATGTCTCCGAGCGGCAACGCGCCGTCGTTGCGGAGCAGCAAGCTGCGAGGATGGGCCAACCTCTCGATTCCGATCCGATGGTTGCGGCCAGGCGTACACCGGCCTCGCGATCGGCAAATAGCGCAGCAGCGATGAAATCCAGGACGGCAACCCGGCGATCCTGAATGGCCTGCGACGAAAACGGCTCGCTGTTACGTAACTTTCGCAGCACGGGAGCGATCACGAAGTAGTGCACGATGATGGCCGCCATAGACGGCGCGAACTGTCCTACGTCCACCGCGCGAAATTCGCCGCTGTCGACGCCTTCGCCCAATACGCTCATGACCCGCTGCGATATCGGAAAGATGTACTGCTCGACGGTGCGCGCCAGGTGAGGAGACCCGAAACGGCCTGGGCTCATCATTTCGCGCTGAAACAGCCTCGCATAATACGGCGAAGCCGCGATCGCATCGAAATGCGCGCAAACATAACGCAGGATGCGTTCGCCTGCACTTCCCGGGCTGTCGAACACCTGCATGATGCGGGCGTACATGCGGACAAAAAATTCATCCAGCACCGCCCCGTAGAGCGCGTCTTTGTCAGCGAAGTAGTAATAGAGCAAGGCTTTGTTGACGCCCGCCGTTTCGGCGATCGCGTCCATTCGCGCTCCCGAGACGCCATGCTCGCCGAACTCGGCCAGCGATGCCTTCAGGATGGCTTCACGGCTGGCTTCGGGCTGGCGGCGGGTGCGCGCCGGGGTATCTGCAGGGTTGGATTTTGCCGTCATAATTAACTAACTAGTTAGTTAGATTATCATGACAGCCGCAGGGATGCATAGTAATCCTGCGAGAATTGCGGATGACTGCGAAGCCTTGGGGCGAAAGGCCTTAGAGCTTGCCGACGTGGATGCTGCCGTCGCCCGTGGTGATCTCCAGCAACTCCCCTCCGCCGTTCATCTTGCCGCGCACCCGCGAGCGTTCCACCGCGCCGCTGACCGTCACGGGCACATCGAGCGTAATGTGGCCATCACCGGTGTGGGCCGACAGTTCGGCAGCAAAATCGTCCGGCAACCTGACATCGACGCGTCCATCGCCGGTGTGAACCAGCCAGCCACGGGCCATCTTTGATCCTGGACGCGCGGTGAACTCGATGTGTCCGTCGCCGCTGCTCAGGTACACTTCGCTGACCACGCCATCGACAGTGATGTGGCCATCGCTGGTGCGGGCGCGAATGTTGCCGTTGAAGTTATGCACTTCGACAGCACCATCGCTGGTATCGATTTTCGCTGGCCCCTTCGTTCCATCGATGTTGATATGCCCGTCACTGGAATGCAGGTCGAGCGAGGTTTCCTCTGGCACCTGCACCTCGATGCGGGCCCGGTGGTTGGGGCTCCATCCGATATGAAAACCATTTTCGCTGGGGAACCGCACAGATAGATCAACCTTGTCGCCGTCCTGATGTTCGGTGATGTGCAGGTCCGCGGCGCCGTTTTTATATCCCTGGGTGACCACGCGAGCGGAAATGGTATTGCTCGACCCGCGGGTGATTTCGATAGCGGCGTCATTGGTGTCGACGCGAAGCGAGGGTTTCGCGCTGACCGTGTAGGTCTTCGACCAGTCCTGGGCAAAAGCTGCCAGGGCCAGCAACGGGAGACAGAAAGCTAGAGTCCGAATGAGTTTGCGCACAGGCTCCTCCACATTTGTTGTACGTGGAAGAGCCTGTCTCGGTTCCCTGCGAAAGGAGAGAACAGTGGGCGGTGCCCGGGGCATGCGGTTCCAGCGGAGAGGAGACTATCGCATGCCCCTAGCAGCATCGCTCCCTGCAAAACGATAGACGAGCTATTTCGGAAACGGTTAGCGGCTGTACTGGTTCTGTTTCTTCTCCGCGTGGCGCTCCAGCCCCAACTGAATGAGCCGATCGATCAGTTCCGTATAAGGCACGCCGCTGGCCGCCCAAAGCTTGGGATACATGCTGATCGAGGTGAATCCCGGCATGGTATTGATTTCGTTGACATACATCTTCCCCGACCGCGGATCCATGAGGAAATCCACCCTCGCCAGGCCCGCACAATCGACCGCCTGGAACGCCGCGATCGCCAGCCTCTGGACCTCTTTCAACTTGCTCTTGGGCAGCTTCGCCGGAATGATCGGCCGTGAACCTTCTACCAGGTACTTGGCGTCGTAATCGTAAAACTCCTTGATGGGCACGATCTCGCCCGGCACCGACGCCATGGGGTTGTCATTGCCCAGCACCGAACACTCAATCTCGCGCGCCTTGGCCTTGTCCCCGCCGACACCCTGTTCGATCACCAGCTTGCGGTCGTACTGGGCAGCGTCATCCATGGCCGCGGCCAACTCCGAAGAGTCGTGCACCTTGCTGATGCCCACCGACGATCCCAGGTTCGCAGGCTTCACGAATACGGGATACTTCAATGCGCCCTCGATCAGTTTGCGGGCCTTCTTCGGCTGCTCGCGCCACGCGCTGCGCAATACGGTGACGTGTTTCACGATGGGAAGCCCAGCGTCGCGAAACAGGCGCTTCATCACGTCTTTGTCCATGCCGGCAGCCGACCCCAGCACCCCCGCGCCGACGTAGGGAATGTCCGCCAGTTCCAACAGGCCCTGGATGGTTCCGTCTTCGCCAAAGGTGCCGTGCAGCACGGGGAAAATGACATCCACGTCGACGGAGTTCGCAGCAGCGTGAGCCTGCGGGGCGTCGGTCTCGAACGGGACGAGCGACGAATGATCGTGTCCGGGCATCGGCGGCACTACCACACCTTCGCCCTTAGCCAGCACGGCTGCCGCTGAGGTGGCCTGCGGATCTCCTGCGCGCAGATGCCGCGCCTCCACCTCGGGCGCGGTGCCGCCATTGAGAAGGCGCTCGGCGTGAGCAGCGGTTACCCAGCGGCCCTCTTTCGTAATGCCGATGGGAACCACTTCATACTTCTTCTTGTCGATTGCGTTCAGCACCGAGGCCGCCGATAGCAGCGAGACCTCATGCTCGCCACTGCGCCCGCCAAACAGGACACCTACCCGGAGTTTCTTCATGAGTGAATCCTAAACCGGACAGGTTGCACTCTGAGACAGGAGTGCCAAGTAACGCAACAGGATGCAGGATTCATGCCGCGCTGCGGTGAGGTTGGATCTTGTCGATCTTGCGGCCCAGGTTTGTGCGGACTTTGGCTAACTCGTAGGCGCTTTGCAGATTCATCCAGAACTCGGGAGAAGTACCCAAGAACCGCGCTAGCCGCACAGCCATTTCGGCGCTGATGCCGCGCTTCTTCAGGACAATATCGCTCACCGTCTGCGGCTTTATCGCAAGCGACTTTGCCAACCGGTATCCGGTAATATCCATTGGTCGCAGAAACTCCTCCTGGAGAATCTCCCCAGGATGGATTGCCCACGCCGCTGGTTTGCGCCGAACAAAAGCCATGCGTATGTCCTCCAATCAGTAGTGTATTTTAGTGGTAGTCCGTGATTTCCACGTCGTACGCATCACTGTCTTTCCACACAAAGCAGACTCGAAACTGATCGTTAATTCGAATTGCGTGCTGCCCCCGGCGGTCGCCTTCGAGGCGATGGAGTCGGTTTCCGGGCGGAATCTTCAGATCTTCAAGTCGTACAGCCGAATCCAGCATCTGCAGTTTCCTACGGGCAACCTTATGCAGATTGGCCGGTGGCCGCTTCACAGCCTTGCCAGTTTCCCAAAACAACCGAGTATCCTGGTCGGCGAACGATTTGATCACTGCACCGAAGCTTAGTATCGCTGAATAATCATGTCAAGCATGAATACACGCGTCGCATGATTAATCTCGATTGGCGCTATCTTTGCAGCACCCCGCTCTTCAAATCTTCCCCCGCCCGCAGCAGGCTCTCGCCGGTCCCCAAATCCCGCCAGTAAGACTCGTCCGCCCGCAAGGCGAGCACCCTTTCGTCCGCTCCCGGCCACACGCAGGTAGGTTTCGATAACGGAGAACGCGCCTTGTTCCGTCATCATCCCCAACAGCCGCGGCGAAATCACGTGAATCCCGCAGAACGCCAGCGCCTGCAGCCGCTCCGCAGGTCGTGCCAGCTCGGTGCGCTGCTTCCCGCTCGAATCGCCGCCCGCACAGCAACCCATTTTCATCGAACAGTAATTGCCGCGAGCTTTTGCGGTCCTGCACCGCCAGCGTAGCCAGCACCTGGTGATCGTTGTGAAATTGCACCATGCGCGCAAAGTCGATGTTGCTGAGCACATCGACGTTATGCAGCAGGAACGGCTGATCCCGCTCCGCCGAATCCTTCAAGAAAAACCAGGCAGCCTGTTTCAAGCCCCCGCCGGTGTCGAGCAGGACCTCCTCGCGCGAAACTTCAATCCGCATGCCGAAGTTGTGCTTTGCTGCGAGGTACTCAACGACCATGTCGGCGAAGTGATGCACATTGACGATCACCTCGCGAACGCCAAACTCGCGCAGACGCGTCGAGCGTGATCTCCAGCAGCGTGCGGCCTTCGATCTCGACCAGCGCTTTGGGACGATCATCGGTGAGTGGACGCAG
Organism: uncultured Acidobacteriaceae bacterium; assembly: GCA_963696575.1. Classification (GTDB taxonomy): domain Bacteria; phylum Acidobacteriota; class Terriglobia; order Terriglobales; family Acidobacteriaceae; genus DASRAA01. Next base: position 74,289 of record CAVOKT010000008.1, on the reverse strand, counting down.
CCGCGTGCCCAGCCCCGCCGCCAGAATCATCGCCTTCATTGGCCAGAGCCTTCCAGTTCGCGATGGCTCAACACGACATCAACGCCCTTGCGGCCGCGCACGTGATTTGCCAACTGCTCGGCCAGATAGACCGAGCGATGCTGGCCTCCCGTACATCCGAACGACACCGCCAGGTGCTTGAATCCGCGCTGTTGGTAATTGCCTATGCTGGCATCGACTAGCGAGAGTACGCTGGCGAGGTATTGGCGCACGCTCTCGTCCTGATTCAGGTAATCCGCGACCGGCGCGTCCTTGCCGGTGAGCGGCTTGAAGTACTCTTCGCGTCCCGGATTCGGCAGGCTGCGCGCATCGAAGACAAATCCGCCGCCGTGTCCTGTGTCGTCTTGCGGCATGCCGCGATGAAAAGAAAAACTGGTAATCCGCACCGTAAGATTTTCCGGCTCGGGAGCGATTTCCCGCAGAGTCTCGGAGGCCAGCATACTGGTGAACGCCGCCATCAGCGCAGGCAGCTTGATGGGTAACGTCACGTTGTGCATTAACCAGCGGATGTTCTTCAGCGCATAGGGCACGCTCTGCAGAAAGTGCGGCTTGCGCTCGTAATAGCCGCGAAACCCGTACGCGCCCAGCGCCTGCATCATGCGGACGTAAACGTATGCGTAGTAATGATGCAGGAACGCGTCGCGATCCAGCGGAATGAACCCGGCGAGCGTGTCGAGGTAATGATCGAGCAGTTGCTGGCGCAGTTGCGGCGGCAGGTCGGCCTTGGAGTCGAACAGCAGGGAAGCGATGTCGTATTGCAGCGCGCCCTTGCGACCGCCCTGGTAGTCGAGGAAGAACGGGTTGCCGTCGACCAGCATCACGTTGCGCGATTGGAAGTCGCGATAAAGAAAATATTCGCGGTCGGCCTGCAGCAGAAACTTCGCCAGGCGCGCGAAGTCTTTCTCCAGTGCCTGTTCGTTGAAAGGAATTCCCGCGAGTCGCAGAAAGTAATACTTGAAGTAATTCAGGTCCCACGCGATGGACTGGCGATCGAAGCTGGCTCGTGGATAGCAGACCTTGTAATCGATATCGAGGCGGGCTTCCACCTGAAAACGCGGCAGCACCTCTACAACCTTGCGGTAGGCCTCGACCACCTCGGGGGCAATGTTGTCACCGGCGCGATTCTGCGACAGGAAGTCATACAGCGTGACGTCGCCCAGGTCTTCTTCCAGGTAAGCGCCGTTCTTCAAGTCCTCGGCGTAGATTTCCGGAACCGGAAGTCCGTGGCGCCGGAAGCACTTGGAAAACTCGAGGAACGCGACGTTCTCTTCGCGCACGCCATACAGAATGCCAATCGCTGTCGATTGATCGTTGGCCAGCCGAACAATGTTCCGTCCCGATCCACCCAGATGTCCGGCTAACGGCTGCACCCGCGTCGCCGGAGCACGGAAGTGCTGCTCGAAGAGTTGTTTGAGAACGTCCATAATGGTTCGACAATTCACTGAGCACTCGAAAAGTAGCTGGACGCCTTCTAATAGCGGTCCCTTACTCAGGGCATGACTCTCAGTTGTGCCTCATACGCCTTCATGGTTCCGACGGCGTGCCTTGATCCGCAGGAGCGGACGTGCCAACTTGTCCTAAGCAATCGATGTAGTCGAGTCGCAGCTATCCGAATCAATGTGTACTCAGCGCTATCAGCCAACTTCGGCTCGTGAGTTTCTGCTCATGAAACTTGCGATTCTTGGGTTCCAGATGCTTCGGTACCTTCAGATTAGTCCTCACAGGTACGTCAAGATAGTGCGTCCTTGCCACGTTTGCGTGGGGCTTATCTCAGCCGAATGTCCTGCCAGCAATTCAACAGGCGGTCCTTCGCGTCGGACTAGCCGGTATGACGCGTAGCAGAAACTCCGTCCTCTACAGTATCTTCTTCCCGAACGCCGACAGCGCCAGCTCCACCGCTAGCTCCCCCGTCTGGTTGCGCTCGTCGAGAACTGGATTTACCTCCACGATCTCGAAGCTCAGCAGGCGTCCGTGGTCGGCAATGATCTCCATTGCGAGGTGGCCTTCGCGATACGTGGCACCGCCCCACACCGGAGTCCCGACGCCCGGTGCGTCTTCCGGATCGATCCAGTCCATGTCGAGCGAAACGTGGTAGCCGACCGTGCCACGGCCTGCGAGGCGCAGCGCCTCTTCCATCACCGTGCGCATGCCACGCTCGTCGATGTCGCGCATGGTAAAGACATGCACCCCCGAACTCTTGATATTTTCCCGTTCGTGGCTGTCCACATCGCGGATGCCCACCAGTACGCAGTTGTCGGGCTTCACTTTGGGCGAAAATCCGTAGAGTTGGGTGAGCGGCGAATCGAACAGTCCCATGATTGCGCCCAGGGGCATGCCGTGTACGTTGCCGCTGGGAGAGCTTTCGGGCGTATTGATGTCGCTATGGGCATCAATCCAGATGAGGCCGATCTTCTGTTTCTGGCGGCGGTAGAACTCGGCGACCCCCGCCACCGTGCCGGCAGCGATCGAGTGGTCCCCGCCCAACACGATTGGAATCTGTCCCGCTTCCAGGGCTTTGATCACCAACTCAGCTTCCTTCGAGCAGGTCTCGGTAATCTCGGTCAGATACTTGGCGCGCGGGTCGCCTTCCGGCCGGGTTTCCAGTACGGCCACGGATACGTTGCCACCGTCCTTCACGTTGTAGCCGAGGGCTTCGAGTTTGCTCTCCAGGCCAGCGACTCGAACGGCCGACGGCCCCATGTCGACGCCGCGGCGCGATTGTCCCAGGTCGAGCGGGACCCCGATGATGCGAATCTGCTTGGGTACATCAATGTTCTGCAGCGGTTTGGTGGCTGGACTAGTTGCCATAGTGTCTTTCCGACCGCCCGCGGGTCTTTACCCACGCGGGACATAAGAATCACCACGAAGGCACAGAGATCACTGAGAGACTACATCAATAAGACTCCGTGCTCTCCGTGTCTCCGTGGTGAATGATTTTCGTCCGACCGAAGTCAGGTCCATCCGGTAGCGGGGATGCCCGCTCTCTAATTACTACGGATACAGCCGGTGCAGCGTGCGCGCGAACGGAATGGTCTCGCGTACGTGCTCCAGGCCGCAAATCCACGCAACCGCGCGCTCGATGCCCATACCAAAGCCCGCGTGCGGGACACCGCCGAACTTGCGCAAGTCAAGGTACCACTTGAAGGCTTCTTCCGGTAGCTCGTGTTCGTGGATCCGTTTGAGCAACAACTCGTAAGACGCCATGCGCTGCGACCCGCCGATGATTTCCCCATACCCTTCAGGCGCGAGCACGTCCATGCACAGCGCCAGGTCGGGCCGCTCGGGATCCGGCTCCATATAGAACGCCTTCACCACCGCAGGATAACGATTCACCATGACAGGACGATCAAATTGCGACGAAATATACGTCTCGTCAGGCGACCCAAAATCGCCCCCGTATTCGAAGTTGTTCTCAATCAAACCCTTGGCGTGGGCGTCCTGCAGCATCTTGACCGCATCGCCGTAGCTGATGCGCGGGAACGGCGTGTCGATTTTTTCCAGCTTGCTGATGTCGCGCCCAATCGTCTCCAACTCCGGACGCCGCTTCTCCAAACAGCGCTTCACGATGAACGTGATGAACTCTTCTGCCAGCACCATCAGGTCATCGAGCGTGGCATAGGCAACCTCGGGCTCGACCATCCAGAATTCGGTGAGGTGGCGGCGCGTCTTCGATTTCTCCGCGCGAAAGGTCGGACCGAAGCTGTACACCTTGCCGAGCGCCATCGCCGTTGCTTCGATGTAGAGCTGGCCCGACTGCGTCAGGTACGCCTGCTCGTCGAAGTAGTCCACCGGAAACAACGTAGTTGTGCCCTCGCAGGCAGCGGGCGTCAGGATAGGCGGATCGGTCAGCGTGAACCCGCGCTCGTCAAAGAAATCGCGCGCCGCCTTGATGATCTCGGCACGTACCCGCAGAATCGCCGCCTGCCGAGGCGAACGCATCCACAGATGACGATGTTCCATCAGGAAATCGACGCCGTGCTCCTTGGGCGTGATGGGATATGGATCGTCAGGATTCACCCGCTGCACCACCTGCGCGTCGGTGACATCGAGTTCGTAGCCGCCAGGAGCGCGCTGATCGGCGCGGACGTTGCCGGTGACGATCACGCTCGACTCCTGCGTGAGCCCTTTGATTGCCTCGAAAAGTTCCGGCGAGACGGCGTTCTTCGCCACCACTCCCTGGATTACGCCGCTGCCGTCGCGGAATTGCGGGAAAAGCAGCTTGCCGCTCGCGCGCAGGTTATACAGCCAGCCTCGGATCGTAACGCTCTGGCCTTCGTGTTTTCCGATCTCGCGAATTGTAGAAATAGTTGCCGTCGATGTTTCCATGAGTCCTGTCTTTCGAAACCAGCCCCGCAGGGGCGGAATATCTTAGCCCAGGACTTTAGTCCTGGGTTGAGGCGAAGAATTGTCCGAGTCCCGGAGGGACAGCAGATGCACAACCTACATTCTGCCGATCAATTGCCTTATCTCGAATCGAAAATCCAGCCCTAAACTTCCAGCTTCGCATACGCTTCCGCCATCTTCTCCGACACACTCTCGCCCTCGACGCCCTCAATCTCCAACAACAATGGCGGAACGCTCGGCGCCGTCCGCAACAACGTGACGGTTTCCTTCCAATCGATCGTCCCTTGTCCCGGCCACAAATGCTCGTCGCGGTCGCCCTTGTTGTCGTGCACGTGCGTGGTGCGAATTAACTGCTTCAGCGTCTCGAACGCCTCCGGAATTCCTGGCGCCATGTGTGCGTGTCCCACATCGAAACAGACGCCCACATCGGTAAACCGCGCCGCATGCAGCAACTCCACCAGGCTCTCGGGCGTCGAGAGATCGTTAGGAATATTCTCCACCACGATCTGCACTCCCAGCGGCTTGGCGAAGGCGCGCAAATGTTCGAGCGACGTCATGGCCGCCTCCAACTTCTGTCCGGTGGAGGTCTCCCCACTCACGCCCACATGCTGCACCAGGAACTGAAACGGTGCCTGCTCGGCGACTTCGAGCGCGCGTTTGATTTCGTCCATGGCGGCGATGCGGTCGCGCTTCTCTACCGCCGCGATGTTGAGCGGCGGAGCCCCGCTGCGTCCCCACTCATCGTCGCCGTGCATCGGAGCGTGCATCGAGTTGAACGCGATTCCGGTACTGCGGAACCAGTTGCTAATCTCTCGCACATGCTGGCGATCGGAATAGTTGAAGTGTCCGCGCGCGGCAAAAATCTCGATCGCTTCCGCGCCACCCGCGACCATTTTGTCCAGCAGCCCCGGATGCAATCGCTCGCGCCGCGCATACACCAGGGTCGACATCGCACGCCGCATCAGAATCCCACGGCCTTCCCGTTATTGCGGCCATCGCTGGCGCCCAGTCGCTCGCCGGTCTTCTCGTCGATCGCAATGCATTCGGCATCGCCCCAGAAGTCGCGGGCATTTTTGATCTTGTGACCCATGTGCTCCAGGACGCTGATAGTGTCAGGAGAAGCGCCGTATTTCTCCATCATGATCGCGTCAGGCAGCCACTGCTGGTGAAAGCGCTCCGCGTTGACCGCTTCCTGAATGTTCAGGCCGTAATCGACGACGCCCATCAGAATGTTAGCCACGGTGGTGATGATGGTCGGCCCTCCCGGCGATCCCAACACCAGAAACAGCTTGCCGTCTTTGAGCACGATGGTCGGCGTCATTGCCGACAGCGGACGCTTGTTCGCACCCACGGCATTCGCCGGGCCCTGGATCAGGCCGTACATGTTGGGTGTGCCCTGCTTGGCGGCGAAGTCGTCCATCTCGTTGTTCATGAGAAAGCCCAGCCCCTCGGCGGTCACTTTCGATCCAAAGCTGCCGTTCAGCGTGGTGGTAACTGAGACCGCGTTGCCGTCGGGATCCACCACCGAGTAATGAGTAGTGTTCTCCGGCTCGCGTACCTGCGCCTGCTGCGGATGCGTGCTGGCGTACTGATCGAGCTGGGTAAAAATCGCCGGACGCTTTACCTCGCCGCTGGGCGTAGCGCGCCGCAACGGAATGGTCTCGCGCCAGGCGGCCCCATAACGCTTATCAATCAGTTGCGCAACCGGAATCTTCGAGAAGTCTGGGTCGCCCAGGAACTCTGTGCGGTCGAAGAAGGCCCGCTGAAACGCCTCGGCAGTGAGGTGAATGCTTGCCCCGGAACGGTTCCCCTGCTTGGTCAAATCGTAGCCTTCGAGAATATTGAGGATCTCGACCAGCGCCACCCCTCCCGACGACGGTGGAGGTGCGCTGATTACCTCGTAGCCGCGATACGTCCCGCGAATCGGCTGACGCTCCTTCACTTCGTAGGCTGCCAGGTCCTCGGCCGTGACCAGGCTGCCGCCCTTCTGCATCGCTGCTGCCAGCTCGCGTGCCAGGTCCCCGTGATAAAAGTCATCGGGGTTCTTCGCGATGCGCTCCAGCGTGCGCGCCAGCTCCGGCTGCTTGAATACGTCACCGGGCTGGTAGAAGTTGCCGTCGCGCTGGAAGATCCGCCGAGACTCGGGAAACTTTCCCAACTCATCTTCGCGCAGGTCCATCGCAGTTCCGTAGTCCAGCACGAAGCCGTCGCGCGCCAGCCGGATCGCCGGCTCCATCACTTGCGCCAGTGTCAGCTTGCCCCAATGCTTCTCGGCATACGCAAGCCCCGCCACCGACGACGGCACCGCAATCGCCTTGTACCCCAGCGTGCTCATGTCCTTGATCACGTTGCCGTTTTTGTCGAGATACATGTTGGCGGTCGCCTTCGACGGGGCTTTCTCGCGGTAGTCGAGAAAGTGCACTTCGCCGTCCGGACGACGAAACAGCATGAATCCTCCACCCGCAATATTGCCTGCCTGGGGATGGGTTACAGCCAACGCAAACCCCACTGCGACCGCGGCGTCTACCGCGTTTCCGCCCGCTTTCATCACTTCAACTCCAGCGTTCGAGGCGTCGCCCTGCACCGTGGCCACCATGGCCTTGGGAGCGTGCGTCGGCTGCACCATGGTGCCTGCCAGCACCTGCACGCCGAGCGCAAAGATCAGCACGAGTTTGAACAAACGCCGAGTCGTTTTCATTCTGAACGCCTAGCAGAACAACGCTGGTGCGTGACGGAAGTACAAGTTATCGAGGCTAGAACAGGGCGAGAGGAGAGTCAAATGAGAAGGACCATTGTTAAGACCAGTTTGTTGAATCGTAGAAGATCTATCAAGGTTCAACACACTATTATTTTGTCATCACGAGCGGAGCGAGGGATCTGCTTTTCCCCTCACTCTGCGAAAAACCGACTTCCGCCTGAGAACTGTCTCCCTACAGCGTCCCCATTCCTCCATCCACATACAACTCGCTGCCAATCGCGAACGGGCACTCATCAGAAGCCAGGAAGACCACAGCCTTAGCGATCTCACTCGGGTTCCCAAAGCGTCCCGCAGGCACCTGGCTCTGAATGGAAGCCGACACCGTCTTTAGCTGTTCCGCCGATAATCCCATTTTGCTGTAAAGCGGCGTTGAGATCGGTCCGGGGCTGACCCCATTGACGCGAATGCCGCGTCCGACCAGTTCTCCCGAGAGGGTGCGCATCAGCGAGGCGAGAGCAGCCTTGCTCGCTCCGTAAACAGTGGTATTGGGCATCCCGATATGTGCGTTGACCGACGTATTCAGCACGATCGCGGCAGGCTTCGCGAAGATCGGCAGCAGCGATTGAACTAAAAAGAATGGCCCCTTCATGTTCGTGGCAAAGGTTAGGTCGAATCCAGCTTCGTCCCACTGTTCGATCGGTCGCAAGTCGGCGATTCCCGCGTTGACAAACAAAATATCCAGTTGACCGAAGGCTTGCGCGACTGCCTCCGACACCGCCCTCTGGCCCTTGACATCAGTAGCATCGTACCGAATCGCCACGACTTCTCCGCCAAGACCCTTGCGCGCCGCCTCCAGATTGGCCGGATCTTTGCCGGTAATCGCGAGCCGCGCCCCTTCCTGCAAAAACTCACGCGCAGTTTCCAGTCCTATGCCGGTGGTTCCGCCGGTGATGAGCGCCCTCTTGCCTTTAAGCCTGTCCATGATTGCCTCCCGATCTTCGAACTGACGAGCATCGGTGTGGAATGGTCGCAAGAAAAACGCATCGAGCCTCCTTCCCGTCGTTTGGTTTTAAGCGCATCATGGTGCCGACGGAAAACCAGATGAAGAAAGCCCCGCGGGTGTTCGTCCTACTGTCGCTCGGATCGATCGCATTATTTCTTTTGTTCGGCGTCAAGGCCTTCGGCCAACCGGTCGCGTCTTCCAGTCCATCACTTACGCCTGCCTGGACCAACTCCTATCCGTTACTGACAGCGAAACCGGAGCAGTGGCGTCCCCCTGCGCCGGTGTTTTCCGACGACGGAAACTGCATCGCCATTGCCGGTAATGGCGAAGCCCAGGTCATCAGCAACCAAGGCCGCACACTGTGGAAATGGAACTATGGCGCGATTAACCGAATCATCGTCGCCGGATCACTGGCCGTCGCTCCCGGCTGCGATGCCATCGCGTTAGGCGGCGACTCCAGTTACAAATACGTTTGGATCGCAGACAAGAGCGGACACGCCATCCCGATTCACTTGGCGAGTACGCCTCTGGGCCTGGCCTTTGATCGCACCGGACAATCGCTCGCAGTCGGTACTGGAGCATGGGCCATCTATTTGTACTCGCGCACTGGCCAACTGTTCTGGCGACGTAAGCCGGATGCGCCCTGCTGTTTGGCCGATGGATTCTCTTTCTCGCGCGATAACACTTTTCTGATGGTTCGCTCCGGTGGATCCGGCGTCTTGCGCATGGACGGTTCAGTGGTCTGGACTTTAGGTGCGTGGGGAATGAACGCAGCCGCTGATTTGCGCACCTTTGTAGTCTGGTTGGGTCCGAATCATGGCGGCGGGCCTGCCATGGTCGCGGCGCTGGACGCGACCGGCAGAGAGTTGTGGAGTGAGATGTCCGACGATCCGGGCGCAGTAATCACGCCTTCGGGAGACAAAATCATTGCCCGGGTAAATATCGACCAGGAACCGCCTAACGGGGAAGTCTACGAACCCCGAAATACCGCCCTCAGAGCGATTGCTCGCGACGGCAAGGAACTGGATGGGTTTCCGAACCTTGACGGCCGTCCCGTGGCAATCTCTCCTGATGGCACCCGGGTGCTGCTCGAAACCTCCAAAGGCCTTGACGCCATCGACCTGAATGGGAATCGGCTCTACTCCATCGCCGTCAATCCCGGCGCATATAAGATTGCGCCCGATTTCAGCGCAGTTGTGGTTTTCAGCTGGGGATCGGATGCGGGTTTTGAGTACTTCAAGTTGAAGTGACTCCCTCTTCCCTTGGTGTATCATCTCCAAATTCAGTTGTTCGGCATCCGTATGTCTCCTCATCGCGGCTTCACTTGACGCTAGTTCCTGCCTGAAGGACCGGGTCGGTCGTTTCCCTCAATCCCTCTGAAACTGAGTCAGGAGCCACGAGCATGCGCAAGCTTTTTCTGTTCGCCTTCGTTGGATTGCTGTCACTGTCCGCCGCCGCGCAGGCGAGCCGTCACTTCACCTTTCACTACGCTTTCAGCGTGAAGAACGTCCAGCCCGGACAGAAGATCGAGATCTGGTTTCCCCAGGCGCATTCCGACCAGTTCCAGGACGTCAAAATTGTCTCGGTGACCGGCGACCTCCCGCTTACGACCAGCCGCGACGCAAAGTTTGGCAACACGATCTATCACGCCATTGCGCCCAAAAGCGCGAAAGACGAGTACGCCTTCGACGTGCAATATGACGTCGTCCGCCACGAGCGCATCGGATTGCCGCGCGACGGTCAGCAGCCGCAACTGGTCAAAGCGTCAGCCAAGGAGGCGAGCGCATATCTCGGTCCTGACAAGCTCGTCCCGACAACCGGCAAGCTGGCCGACATCGCCGCCCAGCAAGTGCAGGGACACACCGGCACCATGGACAAGGCCCGCGCCCTGTACGACTACGTTTTCACCACCATGAAGTATGACAAGACTGGCACGGGCTGGGGCCGCGGCGACGCCGAATGGGCCTGCGACTCCAAGCGCGGCAATTGCACCGACTTTCACTCGGTATTCATCTCGATGGCCCGCTCGCAGGGAATCCCCGCCCGCTTCGAGATTGGCTTCCCATTGCCTGCCGGCAAGAATTCAGGCGACATCCCCGGGTATCACTGCTGGGCGGAGTTCTATGACTCGCAATATGGATGGGTGCCGGTCGACATTTCCGAAGCCTGGAAAGACCAAAGCAAGAAGGACTATTTCTTCGGCGCGCACGATGTAAACCGGGTGCAATTTTCCATGGGCCGCGATCTCGTCCTGAATCCGCCCCAGGCCGGCGATCCGCTCAACTACTTCGTCTACCCCTATGTCGAGGTCGACGGCAAAAAGTGGGAGAACGTCTCCAACCACTTTTCGTTCGCTGACATTGGAACCAGCAGCACCGTGGCAACGGCCAAATAGTGCCTTGGGCATTCCACCCGTATCGTCCCTGTTGCCGACGGCCGGGTGGGATGGTCCCATCGCGCTTACGCGGATTTTTCCAGTTCCACGCCATATCGCTTTGCCGCCGCCTGAATCCGTTTCCATGCCTCGCGGCGTTCCGCTTCGGTTACACCTTCCACCTGATTGAACCGTGCGGCCGCATTGCGCACGTGGGACGCGTTTTCTAACGGCTCCTTGCGCTGTTTGGGAAATGCGAAATTGGTCGTGGGTATTCGTTTGCGTGTTGACGTTGTAAGCTTCGCCATTGCTCTCCTCCACAGGGTGCTGAAAAACTCGATTTAGCGCTGTTTCGTATCAGGGCACGACTTCAGTCGTGCCGATAGGCCTTCTATTTTTGCCATCCCGAGCGGGCTTTAGCCCGCGAGGGATTCTTGCTTTTCTGACTTTTTCCGCAAGCTGTCCAGCCTTATATCGAGCTAAGCCCTGCGTGCGTATTTTCTTTCTGATGCGCTTCGGTGTCACTAGGGCAGACGCCTGATTTCACCCTTTTTATCCCGGATATCCAAGTCGGGCAAACTCGCGAAAACTTCCGCACCAATCGGCGAAATGGTGCATCTCATACTTTGAAAAATCGGCCCCTGTTCACGAAGGCGTGAGGTTGGACTATCGAAGATGAACAGTGTCAGAGGACCGGCGGCAGATACCAGGCAGTGAAATTCAGATTTTTACTGTTTCTCTGAATGGAGCCACATTAGTATTTACGCCGATCCAGAGTCTGACCTCGCGACGAGCCGACGTAATAGATCAAGTCCGCGGTTTTCCGGGGTAGGCCGCGTCGGCAGCGATGTTGTCTGCCACCTGCTGTGCAGTGCGTCCCGCAATTGGATTTCCCACCTTTACCAGGTAAACGGGTCGGCGTTTTACTTCCTGAAAAATCATTCCGACATAGATTCCCAGGATTCCGACCAGCAGCATCGAGATGCCGCTGCTGATCGTCATCACTACGATCAGCGAACTCCAGCCCGGAACAAGTGACGACGTCGACCCGCGGATCCAGAAACTCAGTACGTAGACCAGCTCGGCCGCGGCCAACAACAAAAACATCGCACCCAGCAGAAGTCCGAGCCGCAGCGGTGCCAGCGAGAATGAAAACATCCCATCGCCCGCCAGTCGCAGCATCTTGCGTAGCGAATATTTCGACTTGCCTGCAATGCGATCGGTCGGCACGAATGGCAGAATGACCGACGAAAAGCCAATCCATTGCACCATGCCGCGGTAGAAGCGGTGGTACTCCGGGAGCTGGCGCAGCGCGTCAATTGCCTCTCGGGACATCAGCCGAAAGTCGGCCGAACCCTCCGCGATTCTGGTTTCTCCCAGGCGAGTGATCGTCCAATAAAATCCTTTGCTGGTGAGGCTCTTGAGAAAGAATCCGCTGCGTCCACGATCGATGCGGTGAGTGTGAACGATGTCGTAGCCCGAGTCGAACAGGCGAAGCATCTCGGGGATCAGGCTCGGCGGGTGCTCACCATCGCCGTCCATCATAATGACGGCATCCGCGTTGCAGGCGTCGATTCCGGCGCTCAACGCCGCCTGATGTCCGAAATTGCGCGTGAGATTGACCGGCTGGACCCGGGCATCGGCAGCCGCTAAGTTCGCCAATGCCTCGCTGGTGTTGTCGCCCGATCCGTCATTGACGTAAAGAAAGCGAAACGCGTGCGGCAATCCTGCAATCGCTTCCGACAAGCGTTCGTGGAATCCATGAAGGGCCTCGCCTTCATTGAAGACGGGAATCACGACGTCCACCGTGTGAGGAGGGGTCATTCGTATGCAAAAAGCAATCGAAGCGTTCCGCAACAATCGACGCAATACTTACGCCGCTTGCTTTACCGATTCAACCTGTCTTTGCCGCGATTAGATACGTTATAGCAAACAAATTCAAGTGATACGGCCAAGTTCCGCTGGAGCATGTCGGCAAAGAGCTCGATCCGGCTGACTCCGACAAGCTGCTCGGGCGCGCCGAATGGAGATATTTCAGGAAGCAAAGCCCCCGCGGCAGGAACCGTGGCGATTTGCCGTTTGGCGGGAGTCCCGGCGCTCCCGCTCAACGCGATATAATGTGCGTTTGCGACCGGCTCTCATTTCAAGCCAGACAACCCGCGGAAGGTAAATATGCCGACAGATATAGTTATGCCCCAGATGGGGGAATCGATCTTCGAAGGAACCATTACCAAGTGGCTCAAGCAGCCCGGCGACAAGGTCCAGCGCGACGAGCCGCTGTTTGAAATCTCCACCGACAAGGTTGACGCCGAAATCCCCGCACCGGCTTCCGGCACTTTGCAGGAGATCAAGGTGCAGGCCGGTAACACCGTGCAGGTCAACACCGTAGTCGGCGTGATCGGAGATGGTGACGCTGCCGCGGCTCCCGCTCCCGCCAAGGCCCAGGCCGCAGTCGCCGCCGCTCCTGCTCAGGCTGCGCAACCGCCTTCAGGAGAAGAGCCTGCGCCAAAGAAAGCGCCGGCGGCAGCCGCTCCTGCACCGCCAGCCGAGTCCGAGAGCGAGGCGGAAAACGGCGACCAGGGACGCGTCCGTTCCAGCCCGCTGGTTCGCAAGATCGCCAAAGAGAACAACGTCGATCTCGCCAAGGTTTCCGGCACCGGCCTCGGCGGCCGCATCACCAAGGAAGACATTGAGGCCTTCATCGCCAAGCACGCCGGCGGAGCAGCTGCTCCCGTCGCCGCGTCCGCGCCTGCTCCCGCGCAACCCTCTGCGCCTGCCGAGCCCGCCGCGGCGTCCGCTCCCGGCGTCACCACGCCGCTACAGCCCGTAGGCGGCGTGACGCCCGGCGAACTCGTGCCCATGTCCACCATGCGCAAGAAGATTGCCGAGCACATGCTGATGTCGAAGCGCACCAGCGCGCACGTGCACGGAGTCTTCGAAGTCGACGTCACCCGCATCGTCAAGCTGCGCGAGAAGATGAAAGGGAAGTTCGAGCAGGCGACCGGCAGCAAGCTGACCTTCACGCCATTCTTCGCCCGCGCCGCCGTTCACGGGCTCCGCAAGTTCCCCATCGTCAACTCTTCGGTGGAAGGCGACAACATCCGCTACCATGCCTCGATCAATCTGGGCATCGCCGTCGCTCTCGACTGGGGACTCATCGTTCCCGTCGTCAAGAACGCCGAGGAGCGCAGCTTCGTCGGACTGCAGCGCGCCATCAGCGATCTCGGCGAGCGCGCCCGCACCAAGAAGCTCAAGCCCGACGAGGTCCAGGGCGGCACGTTCACCATCACCAACCCGGGAATCTTCGGCGCCAAGTTCGGCATGCCGATCATCAACCAGCCGCAGGTCGCGATCATGGGCGTCGGCGGAATCGTCAAGAAGCCGGTCGTCGTCACCGACAAAGACGGCAACGATTCCATCGCCATCCGCTCCATGATGCATCTCAGCATCGGCTACGACCATCGCATCATCGATGGAGCAGTGGCCGACCAGTTCATGATGGAAGTGAAGAAGTTCCTCGAGAACTGGAACGAAGAGCTGCTGTAGTGCAGCTTTTCAATCACATCGCGTACGGCAGGGCGCTATCCCTGCCGTTCCGGTTTTTGACGCCCTCCGGATTCGCCCTCGCCTACTTCTCCGAAGCGACGGGCGCCGACAACGTCTCGCCGCACGAGGGACCTGTCCTGGTCATGCCCCCGGCCAAAACGCCTCGACGTCCGCACCGCTGGCTGCAACGCCTGTGGCTGGTTGTCTTCGTGCTCTTCTGCCTGGAAGTCGGCATCATCCTCACCGTGCTTCCCTGGACGCGCCTCTGGACCGAAAACTCCCTGCTGGTTTCCTATCCCGCGGTGCGCGAGTTCCTGATGCACGGCTTCGTCCGCGGAATAGTCAGCGGCCTCGGCCTCATCGACATCTGGATGGGCGTAGCCGAAGCCGTAACCTACCGCGAAACCCCGCGCACGTAATTCCCAATTCGGGCTGCGAAGCGGGTACCCCTCCCCCTCCCCCTGAAATCTTTGTTTGCATGGAGATAGAGCGGGTTTCCGGCGCAAAATACCGGAGACAAAGATAGTTGCGGGCAAAACATAGATTCGCAAGGAGTTGCGGACAGGTTCCGCGCTGCTAACGCCGTTGTTATGGCCCAATGTGGGAATGGTCGTGGTCATGCGGCCTCGCTTGTGTCCTGGGGGCGTGGCCGTGCCAGTGACGATTCCCACGCTGCACGTTCGGCGCGAAGCTCGGCACCTAGCTCGTTGTCCTGTTGTTCGTTGAGGCGTCTTTGGCGTAGCCAGGTCACCTTAAGCCGGTCCTCGTTTTCGAAGGCGTCGAACTCCATGCAGTAGTTGAAGAACATCAACTTCTCCGCCTGGGTCATCTGCAGATCTTCGAGTTCGTCTTCGCGAAGGGGGACGCGATCGGGTCCGGGAGGGACGGGAGAGTTGTCAGTTGTCGGTGGGCGGTTGTCGGAAGGATCGACGAAGGAGATAATTGCGAGCCACTCACGGTTGAGTTGTCAGTTGTCGGTGGGCGGTTGTCGGAAAAAGCCATCTGCGGACTGCCCGGCGAAGATCCACGCTCGAGCTGCGTTTGAACGAGGCACCCAGTCATTTTCTCGGGCGGGGCGACGTCGGGATCGGTGTCGAGGTCGACGTTGTCGGGCAGATCGAAGCGCTTCTCGAAATCGGGCAAGTTGATGGCGCGGAGAGGCCGCTGGTACTCGACGGCGTCGCGCTGACCCTTCCAGCGGTGTGTCTGGTTGAGGTTGGTGGAGGCCTGTTGCAGGGTGTAGAGCATCAAGCCGGCAGCCTTGTGGTCTATGCGATTTTCGGCCAGGGCCCAGAGGATCTCGGCGAGGGAGACTTGCACGGCGTGCATGTCCTCAGGGAACGGGAGGTTGAGTGCGGGATTGTCGCCGCGACGGCGGGCGCGGGCAGTCTTGAGACGGCGGGCACGCTGGTTGATGTGGAAATAACAGTATTTGCGACCGTTGAGGGCGGGAGAACCACAGAAGACGCCATCTTCCTTGAGATGGTTGCAGAAAGGAACAGACATAGAGCCTCCGAAAAACGGGCTATAGCTCTTTGCATGTCGCAAAGAGTCAGTTAGTACAGGCTGCGTCCGAGGAAGCAGCGAAGTTTAGCGTGGAGGCCTCGACGGCGCTCCAATGTCAAGGGTGAGCGGAAGAAGAATCTGGTGTCAAGAGAATTAGTAGATTTCTTCAGGGTGTGGTTCCAAATTGGGAATTTGGGTTCACTACGGAGTAGGGCGAAGGCAACCGCGGATTGCGCGGAGGAACGCGGATCTTTTTGGAGACTTTGTTTTGAGCGCTTCGGCCTGTGGCCTACGCGCAAGCCTTCGGCAGAGAGGAATGGGTTTTCGTCGTTCGCTTTCCCAGCGTTGAAACGCTGGGCTAAGCTATGTCGTCCCTACCGGGACTGGACTGTCGTGAGTTCGGGCTGGGATCAGTAGTCAGTTGTCGGCGGCCAGTTGTCAGTGAAGGTCAAAAGACCCACCCGGCCAAAATCAGGCCGGATGAGGCACCCGCACATGAAAATTGTTAGGCCGGAGCGGCCGTCATTGCGACGTTCGGCTGTTGGATGGCTCCTATCTGACGCATCATGCCCAACTCATCCCAATTGTCCCAGCCGGCGACGATTTTTCCATCGACGATTCGGAGGATGCTGATGCCGGTGATGTGGACAGGCTTGCCACTGGCCGGGATTCCCAAGTCACCGCCTTGATGCGTCATGGTTGCGGACCATCTCACGGCGACCTTATCACCCGCTGCGAACGCATCTTCGACCTTCACAGACATGTCGGGAAATGCCGCGCGCAGGCGTTCCACGAATGCTTGAAACTCGCCAGGACCGTGAATCGCGGCTCCGGCGCCGCCTTGGCCAATTCCAATAGCGTCGGGCGACATTAATTCGTGAATGGTTTCGTGACGTCCGTGATTCCAGACCTCGTCGAACCAGCGACGCATTAGGGAGAGATTCTGCTCGGACATGACTTGCTCCTTTGCGGGCAGCAATTCTGACAGTTCCTTAGCGGGTGTCAAGTCATTTTGCTAAGACCGCTCGGGCTGTAGCCCTCGCGGAAGAGTGTCGCCCCCGAGGGGCTCGGCATTTCTACCGCACGCTTTCCCAGCGTTGAAACGCTGGGCTAAGCTCTTTCGTCCCGCGAGGCGGGACTGGATTGTCGCGGGTTTGGGGTCAATTGATGTCTCCGGTGTGCGCACTAACTAACTCAAGGCGCCGCCCTACCTTCGGTAGAACGGGCCACCCAGGTTAGATTTTGCGTTGTCCGGGCCGCCCGCCCGTTGTTACTGGGGCGGCGGTGGTTTCTGTTCCTTCTTCTTCTGGTCCTCCTTTGCCTTCTCTTCCGGAGTTAGCGGGCGATTCGGAGTTGCCTGCTGTGGCTGGGCTGGTTGCGCCTTAGGTTGCGGAGCAGGTTGAACGCTGGGTGACCGATGCTGGGCTGTCTGTTGATTGGCCTGCTGTTGCGCGGCCTGTTGTTGAGCGGCTTGCTGCTGACGAGCCTGCTGCTGCGCGGCCTGCTGTTGACGAGCCTGCTGCTGAGCCGCTTGCTGTTGTGCAGCTTGTTGCTGAGCGGCCTGCTGCGAAGGAGCAGGCTGAGCACTCGGAGGCCGGTGTTGCTGTTGCGCTGCCTGCTGAGCGGCCTGTTGTTGAGCGGCTTGCTGTTGACGGGCCTTTTCAGCCGCCTGCTGCTCACGGGCCTTTTCCGCAGCCTGCTGTTGTGCAGCTTGCTGCTGAGCCGCCTGCTGTTGACGGGCCTGTTGCTGTTGTTGCGCTGCCTGTTGCTGTTGTTGAGCGGTCGGTTGAGAGGGAGCAGGAGCAGGCTGAGCAGTTGGCGGCCGGTGCTGCTGTTGCGCCGCTTGCTGCTGGGCTTGCTGTTGGCGAGCCTTTTCTGCCGCCGCCTGTTGTTGCGCTGCTTGTTGTTGAGCTTGCTGTTGACGAGCTTTCTCCGCCGCTGCCTGCTGTTGCGCAGCTTGTTGCTGAGCGGCCTGCTGCTGACGGGCCTTATCAGCCTGTTGCTGCTGTTGCGCTGTCTGTTGAGAAGGAGCAGGTTGAGCAGTTGGCGGCCGATGTTGCTGCTGCGCTGCCTGTTGCTGAGCTTGCTGTTGGGCGGCCTGCTGCTGACGGGCCTTATCAGCCTGTTGCTGTTGCTGCGCGGTCTGTTGAGAAGGAGCAGGCTGAGCAGTTGGCGGCCGGTGTTGCTGTTGCGCTGCCTGCTGCGCCGCCTGTTGCTGGGCTTGCTGCTGGCGAGCCTTCTCCGCCGCCTGCTGTTGTGCGGCCTGTTGCTGGGCTTGCTGTTGACGAGCTTTCTCGGCTGCCTGTTGCTGGGCCGCTTGTTGTTGAGCAGCTTGCTGCTGTTGGGCCGACGGAGGCCGATCGCTGCGAACTGGTGGTTGATTGTTCGGTGCGTTGGCAACGGGCGTGTTCCCAGGCTTATTCGTTGGCTGGTTTGGTGGCGGAGCGTTGGCAGGCGGCTTTGCGTTCCCAACCGCCGTCTGATTGGCCGGATGGCTTGCATCCAATGTTGCGGGTTTAGCCGGCGGCGCCTGCTTCACCATCGGATGCGCTGTTGCAACGGCCGCCGGGCGCAGCGCCTGCACCTCATGAGGAGCCAGCGGCTGGCCGGGGTGCTTTGCCAGCTCCTGCTGCTGTTTGGCAAAGGGAACAGGAGGCGGAGGCGGCGTTGTCTTCGCCACCACTGGACGATTGACTACCGCCGCCGGCGGCTGGGCCATCCGAGTGGCACTCGGATTGGGAGTTCCAAGAACGCTTTCTCGCGTTGGAGCTACCGCAGCTCTGGATACCACGGGCGCCGCGGCTATTTGTTTCTCGTTCATCTGAACGGCGGCTCGCGCTATCGGTGCAGAGCTTCGAAACGCGTTTTGCGGAACTGCGGTCACTGCGCCGGGCACAGTCCTGTTCACGTAGGTCACGTTGGTGATGTGGGTATTGTTCGTGACCTGGTTGTTATAGACATTGGTGATGGTCGTCGTGTTCACCCTTGTGTTGCTGGTATTGACGCGTTCCATGTACCCACGACTCGAGGCATAAGCGGGTACATAGACTTCGCGGGGACCCAGTGGGAACCAGCCCACATTACCGCCGCCTCCGCCGGCAGAAATGGACACGCCAAAATTCGGTCCGCCGATAAAGGCGACGAGTGCTGGCGCGTACACAGGTTGAACGTTAACCGGACCGGGAACCCATCCCCATCTACCGCGGAGCGAGACCCAGCGGCCGTAATGGAATGGTGCGTAACCCCAGGGGGCGTCATCTACCCAGGTCCAGCCCCAGGGAGAGACCCACACCCAGTGGCCGTTGCGGTAAGGAGCCCATCCGGATTGCACCGCCGTAGGCGTCCAAACATTGCCATAGGTTGGATCGGTGTTCCATGTGCCGTTGGCATCCAGATCTTCATAGCCCACGACGTCCGGGGAGACGTATCGCGCCGACCGCGATCCGTCGTACTGGCGGTCGCGGGACGAGCCCCAATTGTCGAAATCGTCGGGATCGCCCACGGCGACAAACTGTCCGTCGAAATTGTCGGTACCAGTGCCGGTAAACGATCCGCCCTGTCCTTGGTACAGGTCGTAGCTGCGGCCGCCACCGGTTACTTGTCCGTGACCCTGCCGCACAATCGCCATCGACGAGTTTCCGTCACTTCCGACCTGAAGGCGATACTGGCCCGGCTGGGTCACAGTAAATGCCTGATTGGGGGTATCGACCTCGAAGACTTCGCCGTTGTGCAGGCGCCGTACACGGAGATCAAGCGTTCCGTCTGTCAGTTGGATCTGTACGGTACGGTCGTCGAGATTCAGGAAGGAGAATCCGGTGTTCTGGTCCATGCGAATCATTGCCGAACCGACCTGGATCTCGGCGCGTGAACTGGCGTCGGCCCAAATCTGGTCACCAATCGTCATGGGCCGGTTGGTAACGGCCGGAACCCAGTCGGATTCGCCCGCCGGATCGAAAGAGACAGACCCTTGGATATACCGAATACGTGCCACGCGTCCCGGGGGATCGCTATTCTGGCCGACGGTTGCCAGCGGGAGAATTGCGGACAGCACTGCGACGGCGAGCACCGCTGCCCATCTGAGATTCTTCTTCGCATTCGTGTTCATTGAATTCACTCCCATGGCCAGAGTCCGGGCTGCTTTGCTACTCCGCGGGATCTTTCTGGCGGGTGGCTTTGACTCCGGACAAAATCCCGACTCCCAGCAGCACGACTGCACCGACCACGATCCAGTGGGTTGGTACATGCATTAAATGTGCGGCGTAGATCAGCCCGCCAATCACGATCAGGAAACCCAGCGAGTACAGGCTAAAAGACATAAGCACTCCTTCTCGACCCAGTCGTAGCATTCCTTCTTGCCAGCAGATAGTCGAGTCCGCTCATTGTGACGCGGCCATTCGAGGGTAGCCTCGCAGTGCAGACATGGAAATGGGGTGATAGCTGTAGTCGTGCTACTAAATTCCCCTCTACTGCCCGAGCGGCGAGTCATCCAACCCGAGCCTTGGCCAGTCTCAGAGATGGTTGACGAGTTTGATATGGCTAACTACCGTTGCGCCGCGTTTCTGGGGTAGGTTGTGGGTTGACGTCATATTGACCGGCAACTGGTATACCTATCCTGATGCCCGATAAAGAAAAGACCGATCCGCCGCCGCATCCCAATCAGAGGGTGCCGCTGGCTTACGAGAACAAGAAGTTCCTGAACGGTCCTGATGGGCGCATTCTGCGCATTCTGGCCGAATACCAGGAGCCGCTGTCGAAGTTTCGTCGCGAGCGTATTCAAGACACCATCGTGTTCTTCGGGTCGGCCCGCTTTCACAGCCAGGAACAGGCGCAAGCCGCCCTGCAGGACCTGCAGAAGGCAAAAGACCCGCCCTACGCTTCGCTTCCGCGAAGCGAAGAACGATGGATAAGGTCGAAGGCTCGATCGAACCCGAGTAGTCTTTTGTGGATTGAGGACGAAAGACCCAGGGGACGGAAGGAGCCTTCAGATGAAGATTATAGGATGCGATTTTCATCCCAGCTGGCAGCAAGTGGCGTGGTTGGACACCGAGACAGAGAAACAGGCGAGGCAAGCTGGTGAATAGTGACGGCGAGCGGAGCGGTTTATCGCGGTTTGGCGGAGCCGGCGCTGGTAGGAGTGGAAGCCTGCGGCAACAGTCAGTGGTTCGTCGAGATGTTGCGCAGTTAGGGCACGAGGTATGGGTAGGAGATGCGCGCGATGCGAGCCAGCTATGTGCGCAAGCAGAAGACAGATAAGCGGGACGCGCGCACATTCTGAAGCTGCTGGTGGAGACGTTTCCGCGTTGTGGGCAGCGTGGCCGAGCAGCGGACGTGCGGCAGTTGCTGATCCATCGGCACAAGCTGGTGGAGATTCGGACGCGAGTGAAGAACGGGCTGCAGCATCTGGCAATGAATCGCGGCATGCAGAAGAAGAGCAAGCTGTGGAGCGCGGCGGGACAGAGAGCGCTGCGCGAGCTGCCGCTCCCGGCTGGGCGGCGCGGCGACGTCAGGATTGCTGGGGCTGCTGAAGAATCTCGATGAGCAGATCGGTCAGTGGACCAGCGGCGGAAGAAGAAGCTCAGAGAGACAGATGGCGCAGCTGTTGAGACGCAGCCGGGTGGTCCGATCACGGCCTGGCGTTCGTGGTGACCATCGGCGATGTCTCACGCTTTCGGCGAGGCAAACAGGTGGCCAGCTATCTGGGGTGATTCCGCGCGAGCGCAGTTCGGGCGGACGGCAGCGGCTGGGTGCGATCAGCAAACAGGGCAATCGGTTTCTGCGCATCTTGCTGGTGGAAGCGGCGCACAGTGCCATCGCAAGGACGAAGGATTTCGCAAGACGTATCAACAGCGCTGCCATCGCATGGCGAAAGGCGTGGCCAAGGTGGCGGCGACACGAAGTTGGCCGTACGACTCTACTGGATGCTACGCACCAACACCAGGTATCCAGAGATCGTTCAGATCGAGAGCAGCCCGCAGGTATCCCTGGTCGGTCGCGGAGCACTAGATCGATGATTGATTGGGCGCTCTCGCCTCCCGTACGGACGGAGGATCGCATAGGAATCATGGTCGCGTCGGGCCGTATCGATGGTTGGTGAAACGAATTGGTTTCACCGCAAAGTGATAAACGCGAGTTCTCCAGTGACTTTCGTCCTCAATCGTGCTGGCGAGCGAGCGGTGCTCACCCACCGCCTCACGGATCTCGCTTGACAATGCCTTCGACCTTATCGGGGGCACCCGCGACGGTTCTGATTACCAGGAGCGCCTGCAACGTGCCAAGTCCGATCTCGAAATGTCGCGCTACTATGAGGCCGCGCGCCGACTGGCGTTCCTCATCACCAAGTGGACCCAGACCATCAGCCAGCCGAGGCACCGCTTTGTGGTATGCACGGGCGGAGGGCCGGGCATCATGGAAGCCGCCAACCGCGGGGCATCTGAGGCGGGAGGCAAGACCATCGGGCTCAACATCAATCTGCCCTTCGAACAGGTTCCCAACCCCTACATCACGCCGGAGCTGAACTTCGAATTCCACTACTTCTTTATGCGCAAGCTGTGGTTCGCTTACCTGGCCAAGGCCCTGGTGGTGTTTCCGGGAGGCTTTGGGACGTTCGACGAAATGTTCGAGCTGCTGACGCTGACACAGACCGAAAAGCTCGCCAAACACATTGGGGTGGTGGTTTATGGCAAGGAGTACTGGGACAAGGTGGTCAACTTCCAGGCGCTGGTCGATGCCGGTACGATTTCGGCCAGGGACCTCGACCTGATTCACTGGGCAAACACGCCTGAGGAGGCTTTCGAGATCCTGCGCGCTGACTTGGAGCAGCACCATATCGAACATTCCAACGTCGGCGAAAAGGAGCCGGAAATCGCCAAGACCCGGCCTTACGCCCCCGGCAGTTAACAGAGAATTAACGGGACCAGGGAATCCACTTGTTGACAGAAGTTTTGCATCGTATCCACGGCTATTTGCCCCTGAATTCCCAAAACCACCACTTTTGTTACATGCGCGAAATCCTGACACGGTGTACAGTTATGCGCGCATGCACTTGGGACTTGAGGTGGTGGGGCGAAGCGACGTTGGCCGGGTTCGTCCTTCAAATGAGGACAGCTACGGCTTCGACCTGCGACAGGGCATTTTCGTGGTGTGCGATGGCATGGGAGGGCACGCAGCCGGCGAAGTAGCCAGTAAAATTGCGGTCGACACGGTTCTTTCCTACTTTCGTGACAAAGAGCCCCTGGCCGCCGACGCCAGCCTCGCGAACGCGCCTCTGGGAGCACAGATGCTCTCCGATGCGGTGAACAAAGCCAACGAATCCATTCTGGAGTACGCCGACGGGCATGAGACTGCCTCGGGCATGGGCACCACGTTAGTCGCAGCCCGGTTCCTGGATGGCAAGTTCACCATCGCCCATGTCGGAGACAGCCGGATATACCTCTTGCGGGAAGGCGCCCTGCTGCAACTGACCGAAGACCACTCCCTGGTGATGGAACAGGTGCGTCGTGGTGTTCTGACTCTGGAGGAGGCGAGAAAGTCTTCGGCGCAGCACATCATCACTCGTGCTCTTGGCACCGAGGAAACCACTCCTCCCGATCTGGCGGAGTTTCCCGCGCAGGAAGGCGACATCCTACTGCTGACCACGGATGGCGTCTTGCGCCACCTGGAAGATCCGCAGATTCATGACATCCTGGCCAACACCACAGCCACTGCAGGCCGCCTGCGACAAGCTGATCGAGGCCGCACTCGATGCCGGAGGAGAAGATAACGCCACCTGCATCATGATTCGCGTGACGCCAGGAGAACGGCGACTCTCCGCCGTCCAGTAGCAACTAACTCCTTTCGCAAGTATCTGTTACACTCGACTGTTTTGAGTGTGCGGCGCTCACCGCACCTGGGGCGGTCATGGAAATTAAGACAGTAGGTGTGATTGGCGCGGGCACCATGGGCAACGGCATCGCCCATGTTTTCGCCCGCAGCGGCTACGAAGTAGTGCTGGTCGATGTCGAACAGCGCTTTCTCGATCGTGGACTGGAGACGATCCGCAAGAACCTGGAGCGGGAAGTCGCCAAGGAGAAAATCACGGCGGAGGGGCGAGACGCGGCAGTGGCTCGTATCGCTCCAACGACCGAGCGGGCATCGGCTGGCTGACTGCGATTTCGTTGTCGAGGCGGCCAGCGAACGCTTCGAGATCAAGTCGGAATTATTCCGTGACCTGGATAAGTTATGCCGCCCGGAGGTGATTCTGTCGTCGAATACCTCATCGATTTCCATCACCAAGCTGGCGGCGGTGACGAAGCGTCCTGACAAAGTGATCGGGATGCACTTCTTCAACCCGGTTCCCGTGATGAAGCTGGTCGAGGTGATTCGCGGTCTGGCAACCTCGGATGAAACCTACGCCACGGTGAAGGTCCTCGCTGAAAAGCTCGAGAAGACGCCGGTCGAAGTCAACGACGCTCCGGGATTCGTCTCCAACCGCGTGCTGATGCCGCTGCTCAACGAGGCGATGTACACGGTGATGGAGGGCGTCGCCACTCCTGAGGCGGTCGACGCGGTGTTCAAGTTGGGAATGGCGCATCCCATGGGCCCGCTGACGCTGGCGGACTTCATCGGGCTCGACGTCTGTCTGGACATCATGCGGGTGATGCATTCCGGTCTGGGCGATCCTAAGTACAGGCCGTGTCCGCTGCTGATCAAGATGGTGGACGCGGGTTGGCTGGGACGCAAATCGGGACGCGGATTCTACCAGTACTAAGACGGCCATGCCGGAGACGCATGTCCCGCACGAATCCGTTGTTTTACGTGTTCGCCTTGGCTGTGCGGGCTTTTTTCCGGATGGGTCAACCAAACGGTGGATGACGCGCTGCTGACGGCGCTGTGCATGCTCGGCTTCGCAATGCTGCTGGGCACGTGGAAGCCGCAACAGCCGTGGCGATGGGTGGTGCTGGTGTGGATCGGCGTGCCCATGGTGATGGCCTACTATGCCTACATCGTGAAATGGCCGCACGATCGTGGACAGGTGTACGGCGCATTCCTGCAGATTCTCGCCGCCAGCGCCGGAGGCTTCGGCGGACACTTCATGCGGCAAATGATCGACAACGTATTTCGCGGGAAAGACGGACGTGATCGAGTCGCACTTACTTACTCCATCAGCGTGAACCTTCATTTCGCACCACCGAAACAGACCGGAGATGGGTGACAAGTGAGCGGCGTGGCGTGTGCTATAACTTCCGGTCGGACGACGCGGTGCTCGTCACGCGTGTGACTCTGCGTGATCCGCTTGCAGTTCCACCAGGGAGGCACGCCATGATGAGACGAGTTGCAGGAAGCGGTTGGTTGCGAGTTGCGGTTGTGTTGTGCGCGATCCTTGGCTCTTCGGAGACTGCTAGCTGGCCAGACGACGCTGACCGATGCGCAGGTGCAGGAGAAGGCCAGCAGCCTGTTGCGACAGATGACGCTCGAGGAAAAGGTCGCGCAGTTGTCACAGCTTCCCGGCTTTCCCATCGCGGAATACAAGGCGAACATGGGAGACCGCTCGTTCGAGGACTTCGTCCGCACCGTGGGCGCAGGCTCGGTGCTATGGGTCTCCGATCCGAAGGAGATCAACCGTTTGCAACACCTGGCGGTCGAGCAATCGCGACTGCACATTCCGGTGCTGTTTGGGCTGGACGTGATTCATGGCTACCACACGATTTTCCCGGCGCCGATCGCGATGGCTTCCTCGTGGGATCCCAAAATGGTGGAGGGTGCGCAGGCCGTAGCTGCACAGGAAACGCGGGCCGTGGGTATTCAGTGGACCTTCGCTCCGATGGTCGACATCGCGCGCGATGCGCGTTGGGGAAGGATGGTGGAAGGCGCTGGTGAAGACCCGTACCTCGGCGCCGCCATGGCGCGAGCGCAGGTGCTGGGATTTCAGGGCGATCACTTGGGCGCGCCGGATCGAGTCCTGGCATGCGTGAAGCACTTTGCGGGATACGGAGCAGCGGACGGCGGCCGCGATTACGATTCGTCGTACGTGCCGGAAGAAGCGATGTGGAACGTCTACCTGCCGCCCTTCAAGGCGGCAGTTGATGCAGGTGTCGGCAGCCTGATGAGCGCCTATATGGACTTGAACGATGTTCCGGCGAGCGGCGATCCATGGCTCCTGCGCCATGTGCTGCGCAACACCTGGGACTTCAAAGGCTTCGTGGTGAGCGATGCCGTCGCGGTTTATAGCCTGGTTACTCATGGCTACGCGCGCGATGTGCAGGACGCCGTCTTCAAGGCATTCACTGCCGGGCTCACCATGGACATGGCTAGCGGCAGCTATCTGAAGTATCTGCCCGGCGAGGTGAAAGCCGGGCGCATCACGATGCAACAAATCGACGATGCGGTTATGCCGATCCTGGAGACCAAGGTCCGGATGGGGCTGTTTGAGCACCCGTACTATGACGAGTCGCAGATGGCGAAGGTGTTGAACGATCCTCAGCACCAGCAGGCGGCGCGGACGGCGGTGCAGCGGTCGGTCGTGCTGTTGCGCAACGACAAAGGGTTGTTGCCGCTCGACAAGAGCGGCAAGAGCATCCATTCGATCGCAGTGATCGGTCCGCTGGGCGATGCCCAAGCCGACCTGCTCAGCATGTGGGGAGCGATGGTGAAGCCGGGTCCGACGGTCAGTGTCGTGCAAGGCATTCGCGACAAGGTTGGACCGGGAGTGCATGTCGAGTATGCGCATGGGCCGAACATTCACCGCACCATTGCGTCGCCGTTCGAGGACTTGCCAATGACGGCTGCCATGAAGGAGCAGCCCGAGCAGAGTCCGGCGGATGCGCAGAAGGCGGCCGCTGACGCGGTTGCGCTGGCAAAACGCAGCGATGTTGCGGTGCTGGTGCTGGGCGAGATTGACTTGATGAGCGCGGAGTCGGCGTCGCGATCGTCGCTGAAATTGTCGAATGGGCAGGAAGAACTCTTGGAAGCGGTGGCCGCAACCGGGAAGCCCGTCGTGCTGGTGCTGGTCAACGGGCGTCCGCTGGATATTTCGTGGGCTGCCGAACATGTGCCGGCGATTCTGGAAGCATGGTATCCGGGCAGCCAGGGCGGCAACGGAATTGCGGATGTGCTGTTTGGAGATGCCAACCCGGCAGGACACCTCCCGGTAAGCTGGCCTCGCAGCTCGGGACAGGTGCCGATCTATTACAACCACAATCTGACGCAGCTGCCCGAGACCTCACCGGACTTCAAGTCGCGCTACTGGGATATTCAGAGCACGCCGCTGTACCCGTTCGGCTACGGGCTGAGCTACACGACGTTCTCCGTGGACAACCTAAAAGTGGAACAGCCTACCGCGCATGTAGGGGCGACGATTGACGTCTCCGCCGACGTGACCAACACCGGTAGCCGCGCGGGCGATACCGTGGTGCAGTTGTACATCCATCAGCGCGCGGGGAGCGCATCGCGGCCGGTGCGGCAGCTCAAGGGCTTTGAGCGGGTGACCCTGGCTCCGGGCGCGAAGCAGACGCTGCACTTCAAGCTGACGAAAGATGAGCTGCAGTTCTGGAGTCCTGCCAAGAAGCAGTGGGTGGTGGAACCGGAACAGTTTGACGTGTGGGTGGGCGAGGATTCCACGGCGAAGCTGCACGGAGAATTTCGATTGACCCAATAAAGCAAAAGGCGCGATTGCTCGCGCCTTTCAGTCCGGGCTGAAGCCCCATTTCTGTCGGGCCCCTGACGCCGGGCTAAAGCCCGGCTCTTCCACCAAAATCCAAAACGCCGACCCTGTCCCAAAAAAGGGACAGGATGGGGCACCCAGATTTTTGTTGGTCGCTAGTCGTGCACGCCGTCCATGAACGCACGCAGTTTGCGCGAGCGCGAAGGATGCCGCAGTTTGCGCAGCGCCTTGGCTTCGATTTGGCGGATGCGCTCGCGAGTGACGGCGAACGACTGGCCTACTTCTTCCAGGGTATGCTCGGAGCCATCTTCCAGTCCGAAGCGCATCTTGATCACCTTCTCCTCGCGAGCGGTGAGCGAACGAAGTACCGTCGCAGTCTGCTCCTTGAGGTTGACGTTGATCACGGCCTCGGCCGGTGACACCACGGCGCGGTCTTCGATGAAGTCGCCCAGATGCGAATCTTCTTCCTCGCCGATCGGAGTCTCGAGCGAAATCGGCTCCTGCGCGATCTTCAGCACCTTGCGCACTTTGGCCACCGGGATGTCCATGCGCTTGGCGATTTCTTCCGAAGTAGGTTCGCGACCGAGTTCCTGTACCAACTGCCGCGAGGTGCGGATCAACTTGTTGATGGTCTCGATCATGTGCACCGGAATGCGGATGGTGCGCGCCTGGTCGGCGATGGCGCGGGTGATGGCCTGCCGGATCCACCACGTCGCGTAGGTCGAGAACTTGTAGCCGCGGCGATATTCGAACTTGTCCACGGCTTTCATCAGGCCGATGTTGCCTTCCTGAATCAGGTCGAGGAACTGCAGTCCGCGGTTGGTGTACTTCTTGGCGATCGAAACGACGAGACGCAGGTTGGCCTCGATGAGTTCACGCTTGGCATACTCGGCATCGACGTCACCCTGCACGATCTCGCGTTGCGTGCGCTTCAGTTCGGCGAAGGTAGCGCCGGCGTCGCCTTCCATGCGCTCGAGGTCGGCGCGGATCTGGCGGACCTGCTTACGCAACTCTTTCTTTTGCTCGTCGGAGCGGCTGGCTTCGGCGCGCTTGTCGAAGTTGACTGCCTGCTTGTCGAGCCCGCGCATGCTGTCGACGGTCTTGTTGACGCGGTCGATCAAGCGCTTGCGTTCGTTATTGGTGTTGCCCAGCTTGCGGATGATGCGCGAAATGCCGACCTGTTCGCGGCCCAGGGCCCAGCGCACCTTGCGGTGCATCCGCGCATTTTTCTTCTGCGGAATGCCGGCCAGTTTTTCTACGAGCTGCTCAGATTTCTTGTAGTGCTTGTTGAGGTCGTCAACTTTGCCGGTAATGTCTTTCAGGCGATTGAGCAGTACCTCTTCGGTGATTTCGTCTTCGTCGAAGAGCACGACTTCTTTGATGGAACGTACACCGCGCTTGAGATCCTCGCCCATGGCAACGATTTCGCGGATGACGATGGGCGACCGCGACAGCGCTTTGAGCACGCGCAGCTGTCCGCGCTCGATGCGCTTGGCGATTTCGACTTCGCCTTCGCGGGTAAGCAGCGGCACCGTGCCCATCTCGCGCAGGTACATGCGGACAGGATCGTTGGTTTTTTCCAGCGCACCGGGCGTGAGATCGAGCTCGACGTCTTCGCCGGCTTCGATGTCGCCTTTATCGAACTTGTCGAGCGCGCCCGGAGATTTTGGGCCTTCCAACACATCAATGCCCTGGCCACCAATGGTGGTGATCAGGTCATCGAGATCGTCGGGAGAGTGGACATCGTGCGGGATCAGGTCGTTCACCTCATCGTAGGTGAGGTAGCCCTTTTCTTTCCCAGCATCGATCAGTTTCTTAATGTCGTCGAACTTATCTTCGAGAGCCAAAGCAGAATTTCCCCTACTAGGCGCCTTTCAAGAGGCGCACTTGTTCCGTGCAGAAAACGGCGGGAGCGGCACGGGAGTACCGCCATATGCGGAAACCTTTGAATTTTAGCACACTTAGGGCCCGCCTCCCAAGCGTTTTCCGCGGACAAAACGGCTGCCCTTCAGGCACACCAGAAACAGTGGTCAGTCGTTATTATTTAGATGTGCATCGTTAACCTGCATGGGTTCACCGCATCGCTTTATTTTCAACGAGTTGGGAGCACCCAAACCCGTTTGGTAATTAGTTTGTTCACAATAACTTACAGTCTTATCGGCCGGACTCGCCGATGGCTCCGATAGCCTGGCGTAGCTTGACGCGCTCCTGTAGCAGGCGGGCCGACGAGATGGTGTCGCTGCGCCGTTCGGCGTCTTTCAACTGATGCTGCAGATCGTCCAGCTTGCGGAGCATGAGGCGACGGCGAAGCGAGCGGATCGAGCTCTCCAGCAATTCCGGTGAAAGTTCCTCGCGATCATCCATGAGAATTGACGCGACACGGCGGCGATCGTGATCGTCGAGCGGCAGGCTCATGGGATCGAGCGCCTGTTCGTGCGCCGTCAGCAGCGCATCGATCAGCGACTGCGCGCCGGTGCCCTCGTGCAATCGTTCCTGTGACAGGAAATAGTGTGCCTGGCGTGCTGCGTCGAAGTCGGGATCTACGCCTTCGCGTTCGCTGTGGGGAGCGTGACCCAGGTCGCGGCTGGCGAGGGCGCGAATCAGCACCCGCTCGGCGTCGGTGAGTTGGGTTGCGGCGGGCGCAGTTACGCGGCCGGCGGAGCGTGCAGTGGCGGCGTGCCGCAATTCCTGCCGCAGCACCGATGACTCGATGCCGAGGCGATGCGAAATCTCGTTGGCCAGATCGTCGCGCACGATGCGGCTCGGCACCCGCTGGATATGCGGCAGCAGATAGTTCAGCGCCTTTACCTTGCCCTCGGGTGTTCGGACGGGATGCAACGCGCGGGCCCGCTCGATGAGGTAGTCGAAATATTTCTGCGAGTGGCCCAGAGCGTCGGTGTATGCATTGGCTCCCTTGCGGCGGATGAAGAGATCGGGATCGAAGCCGGCTTCCAGCGTCAGTACCTTGATCTCGAAATCTTCGCTGACCAGCAGCGCGAAGGAGCGCTCGGCGGCGGCGGCACCGGCGGTGTCGGGATCGAAGTTCACGACGATTTTCTTGCTGAAGCGCGACAACAGCCGCGCCTGCGCGTCGGTGAACGCGGTGCCCGAGCTGGCGATGACGTTGTGCAAACCCGCGGAATACACGGTGATGCAGTCCATCTGGCCCTCGACCAGGATGGCGTAATCGAGCTTGCGAATGGCGTCCTTCGCTTTGTCGAGATTGAACAGCACGCGCGACTTGGAGTAGATCGGCGTCTCCGGCGAGTTGAGGTATTTGGGCCCGGATTTCTCGTCGGTCGCTAGGGTGCGCCCGGTGAAGGCAATCACCTTGCCCTGTTCGTTGGTGATGGGAAACATTACGCGGTTGCGAAACTTGGAGTAGAGCGCAGTTTTCGGCTGCGCCTGCCCGTCTGATGACTGGTTGCTGGTAACTGGTAACTGGTCTTTATCCTTCCATGAAAATAAGCCCGACTCGCGCATGGTTTCTTCGTCGTACTGGCCGCGAAGGGAATCGCGCAAGAGAAATCCCGACTCGGGTGCGTATCCGATGCGGAATTCGGCGATGATCTCGGGGCTGAGGCCGCGAGTTTTCAGGTATTCGCGGGCATGCGCCGCTTCGGGTCGCTTCAACTGATCCTGGAAAAATGCGCATGCTCGCTCGTGAATCTCAATCAACCCGCCGCGCTGTCTCGCCTGCCGCGCTTCTTCCGGCGAAGAGTAGGTGACCTTCGGCATCGGAATGCCGAGTTTTTCAGCCACCATGCGCACGGCTTCGGGGAAGGTGATGTTCTCGATTTTCTGCACGAAGCTGAAGACGTCGCCTCCGGCGTTACAGCCAAAGCAGTGGAAGAACTGGTTGCCGGCGTGCACCGAGAAAGACGCGGTCTTTTCCTGATGGAAGGGGCACAATCCGGACCAGTTTTGCGCGCCGCTCTTGCGCAGCTTGACGTACTCGCCCACGATGCGGACGATGTCGGCCTGCTGCTTGACGGTGCTGGCAAAATCGCCGGGTTGCGCCATTTACTTAGTGTCTGTCAGGTTACGCTGCTCGCCAAGCCGAGAACCAGCGGCACGCTGTGGATTCCCTGTGCATCATGCCAAAAGGCGGTGGAAGACAAGGAAACATTTGCGACGCCCGGTTAGAGGGTGGCGACTTTCCATTGAAATGCGCGAAATTCGGCAAGCCGACGGTAGTCGCGCTCATTAGCAGTTAATACCTGGATACCTAATCGCCCTGCGCTCATCGCGATCAATGCGTCGTTGGTGAGCCGGCCCTGTCCGATTTTTTCGTAGTCATATTTGGACGCCAAACGAGCAAGCACCCGACCAGTTTGAGTCCAGTCGCTGAGATTGGGCACCAGGAGCCGTTTCACCCGGTCAAAGTCTCGTTCCAGTCGCTCCACCACCCGCTGCTCCCTATCACCGGCACCCGCATAGAGTTCTTCCAGAACAACCGAACTCAACCACAGTGGTGCGTCAGCAGCCACCCGCCTGAGTGCGATGGCCGCATCGTTCCCCCGGCGCAGCGCTGCAATATAGAGGGAAGTGTCGAAGAGGGAGGGCTGCATCTAATCAACCAAGTGCCGTAAACGTCCTTAATCTCAATACCACTCTTGATGAAACGCTCGGTGGCCTGAACGACCAAGCGATTCTTCTGGTGTTCTGCGATGGCGAAGTCCAGAGCACGCTCAATGGCTTCGGTTTCGGTCTTGGCGTGCAACGCTCTTTGGGCGCGCTTGATCTTGGCTGAGTCCAACTGAAAGTGCTTGTGCGCTCGTTTGTTTGTTGTAGTCACCGAATGTACTCCCGTTGCTTCGAGTATATCATGATGTACATAGAAATTAAGCATTATGTACATACATGAAGGCCTTAGGACGCTGAGACATGGTATTCCCTGAGGGACGGGACGGGCACGGCGTGGAGTCGCGGTGATTTACTCGCCCGAGCCGACGATCAAGATCGGCATGGTGGGCTTGTCGGAGCCGGCTTCATTTTCCAGCGTCACTGCAAACGCCTTGGCGACAACGCCTTCAGGCATAGGATGGTCCATCATCATCGCGTTGCCGTGCTCATCAGGCTTGAACATGCCAGCGGGCATGGGATCGCCCTGCATCGGAATCAGCCACAACTCGTACGCTTTGCCCGGAGGTGCGGGTGTAAGGTTGCTGGCCATCAGCATTAAGCGCTTCTGCGACGGGCTGTAGATGGCGGTAGCGTGCGGCTTACGAGGCTCGGCCTGTGGGCTGAGCGAGACCTGCACCGCGTCGGGCGCCGACAGCAAATGCAACTGCTCTTCCGTCTGCGCCAGCTCCGCAGCAGTACTTCTGTGGAGGCTGGTGAGGCTGGCCAAATCTTCCTTCAGCCGGGAGTTATCGAGTTTCAGCGCCGCGGCGACAAACAACAGGGCTACGGCGGCGAGAGCCGGAATCCAGGCCCATCCAAATCCGCGCCGCGCTGTTTTTACTGCGGCCGGGGTTGAGGCGCCGCGTGGCTCGGCGGCGATGGCCCGCATCAGGCGGTCCTTACTGCGCGCCGGCGGATTCGGACCCGAGGTCGACAGCGCCAGCAGTCCCAGGTCGCTGCGCAGGTACTGGACTTCGCGACGGCACGACGCACAGGTCTCCATGTGCTGCTCGAACTCCTGGCGTTGGCTGCCAGTCAGCTCGTTCAGCGCGTAGGGCGCCTGGTCTTCCACGAATTGTTCGTGCGTCTTCATCCTGATCCTGTTCTGCCGTCGTCACGTTGCAAAGCGGGCGCGTAACATTTGCAACCCACTGCGAATGCGAGTCTTGATGGTTCCCAGCGGCTCGCCCGTCTTATCCGCAATCTCGGTGTGCGTCAGTCCTTCAAAGAAAGCCATTTCCATCGCGGCGCGCTGGTCAGGACTCATCTCGTTCATCACGACGCGAACTTTTTCAATCACCAGCGAACGCTCGGTTTCATCGCGGAAATCGGTGCCGCTCGCCAGTACACAGTCTTCAATGTCCGTCTCCGGACGCCGTTGCCGCAGCCGGTCGATCGAACGATGCCGGGCAATGACCGCCAGCCACGCCGCCAGGCTGCCCCGGCTACTGTCGAAGGCGTCGGGCTTGCGCCACAACTGCAGGAATATGTCCTGCAAAAGGTCTTCGGCAGCGCCGGTATCATGCAAGATCCGCAGCGCAACTCCATACACTACTTTGGAATACCGATCGTACAGCTCGGACAACGCCTGCTGGTCTCCGGCGCGGATGCGCGCCACCAGCCGCATATCGTCACCCGCATTTATGCGGTTCGCCGAACTGTTGTCCATCGGTTCCATTTGTTAATACGCGCCGCCGGCTGCGGCAGATTGTCGCATCCTACCGAAGTCGCAGGGGTCACTGCATCAGAAAAATTATTGTTCCGCGGCGAAATCCGATTACTATGTTGTGCTCGTAGAGCCACTAGCAAGCGGAAACCACGTGAAGATACCAGCAAAACCAGGTGCGATCAACTGGCTGGAGCGCCGAAAGGCGATGGGGAAGTCGGGTGCGACGCGGGTTGGGCTGGCAGGCGGCCATCTCAGGGTTGAGCAGGACTCGCCGCACGTGGTTTCTGCGCGCCAAACCTTTAGAGAGAGAACACACGGCACAGCTCAAGGAGCGAGTTCGATGAATCGTAGGATTTACACCACAGTGCTGCTTTCGTTTGCGATGTTGGGCGGGTTCGTGCCCAGCACTCTGGCCGAGCCGCCGCAGGCTGCTGCGAAGGCGCCAACTCTCTATACGCAGTTAGGCGGCTATGACGCCCTCGCCGCCGTCACCGACGACTTCATCAAGAGCCTGGCCACCGACCCGGAACTGGGGAAGTTTTTCGTTGGCCTGAACGATGAGTCGAAGAAGCGGGTGCGCCAGCACGTGATCGATTTCCTGTGCAACGCCACCGGCGGGCCTTGCCTTTATCTCGGACAAGACATGAAGACTGCGCACAAAGGCTTGCACATCACGGAAGCGGAATGGACCATCTCGGCGCAGCATCTGGTCGATACCCTGAACAAATTCAAGGTGCCGCAGGCGCAGCAAACCGCGGTGAAGGGAGCCATCAGCGCACTCAAGGGCGACATCGTGGGACAGTGAAGAAGAAGTGGCTAGTGGTTAGTGGATCAGTGGTTAGAAAAGAGAAAGGCCAGTCGCCAGCGATCAGTTGTCGGGATGCTCGACGCCGGCCGCAGGTCTTGCTAGCCACTGACCACTAGCCACTAACCACTGTTGTTCAGCCTTGCTTCCGCCGCTGCTGCATTTCCGCCAGCATCTCGGCGCGAGCGCTCTCGGGCAGGGCTTCGCGGATGGCGGGGAAGATTACTGTCTCTTCGAGTTCGAGGTGTGCGCGGAAGATTTCGTCGAGCGCCGTGGTAAGGGAGCACATCTCGCCGCCCACCTGCGCCAGCGAGTCGGGATTCTGTTCGAGCAGTCGCAACAACGGCGACAGACGCTCGATCAGTTCGTCGATGGCCTGGTGCTGATCGGCCATGGCGAGCAGCGCATGGCGCACGCGCTCGTCGGCCACGCGGTCGAGCCGCGGACGCACCGTTTCTTCCTCGTCGGCTTCATGCAGCGGAAGCGACACCGAATAGTAGCGGTAAACGCCGGCGGCGGCCTGCCGGATTTCGTCGTCGGTTGCCCCCTGGGCATGCGCCAGCTTGGTGGCGACCGCAGTGAAATGGCGGATGCGCTGATGGCAGCCGATCAGTAGATCGACCGCGTCTTCGGGTGTTTGCTGGGCTGGGCGCGCAGGGGTGATCTGATTGAGCATGTGTGTCTATTATCGCGCAAAAGAGAAAAGCAAAAGCGACCACGGATTTCACGGATGAACACGGATAATCTCAGGCAGAAAGACAAAAGCAGCCGCAGATTTCGCAGATGGACGCGGATAAGACAATAGGCAGAAAAAATAACGCGATCAAAATTTCTGCGACTAATCGACTGCCGCGGCTCTATCCGCGCCTTCCGCGAAATCCGCAGTTGGGTTTTTGATTCTTCTGGATGGGTGGCATCCGTGGAATCCGTGGCTGCCTTTTCTTTTACTTCGCGAACTTCATCTCCACGGTCACCTGCACAGGAACGGGCTTGCCGTTTTTCTTTGCCGGAGAGAACCTCCATGTCTTGACCGTCGAAACGGCGCTCTGCTGAAAGGCGTCATTTGAGGCGCGCAATACGTGTACCGGTCCGACGTGACCTTTGGTATCGATACCGATCAGCATGACCACGACGCCGTGGGGTTCGGCGTCAACGGGAATGACGGGGAAGTCCGGATCGGGCGAGCGGGTCGCTTTCGGCGGCTTCATGCCGCGGGTCACGTGCTCGTAGGAGGTGAAGGCTTCGTCATCCACTGTGTTGGCCGGCGTGGTGGTGGACATAGACGACGAGTCGCCGGCTGAGGCCGCAGATTGCGCGGAAGACTGTGAGGCGATCCCGAGGGTCAAGATCGCGAACGCGATCAGCGTAAGAGTGCGCATGAAGGTCCCTGAGTGTTGTGAAACGCTGGAGCTATCTTAACCGCAGGCGTGCTGATCAGAAAGTGTGGTTGGCAAATGCGTAGCGTTCCTGCATGAGTAATCGCTCAATGCAGGTGATATCCGGTCGAGACCTCGATCTGCACGGCAACCGGGATACCGTCTTTTGTCGCCGGCGTGAATTTCCACTTCTTAATCGCATCGACCGAGTTCTGGTCCAGGCTTGGTTCGAGCGAACACACGACCTTGACCGCGTCCACCGTGCCGCCGGCATTGATGGCCACAGCCAGCAAGACCATCCCCTGTATCTTCGCTTTTCGAGCGGACTCCGAGTATTGCGGATCAGGCGTCGACACTGGGTGGCCCAGCTTTACGGCATTGCCGTGCATGGCGTACTGGCTGGTGTCGAACCATGGGGTTTTGCTCTGGGGAGTATCCGGGCAGGCGTCCTTCGAGGCCGGAGTTGGTGCTGTCGACGAGGCAGGCGGCGATTGTTGCGCCGCGCTAACTGACGAAAGCAGAGCGATCAAGCATGCAGCGGCGAGTCGAAGCTTCATCGTTGCACCTCCAACTTCGAGCCCAACGATGCCGGATATTGTAAACTGTAAGGTACCGGTTCAGAACTCCGTTGTTGACCTGATCACACGCGGTTCCCCGCAGACTATTCTCCGACACGCAGCGGAGCCCAACCTCCGCACGGCCCCAGGCCACCGGAAACCCTCAGATGAGGGAAAGGACTGTTGTTTTGAGCAAAAGTTTACGCAATATCGCCATCATCGCGCACGTTGACCACGGCAAGACCACGCTGGTCGATGCCATGCTGAACCAGAGCGGCACCTGGCGCGCCAACGAAGCGCACGCCGAGCGCGTGATGGACTCGCAACGAACTGGAACGCGAGCGCGGCATCACCATTCTGGCCAAGAACACCGCGATTTTCTATCACGACATCAAGATCAACATTGTCGACACGCCCGGCCACAGCGATTTCGGCGGCGAAGTCGAGCGCGCGCTGAAGATGGTCGATGGCGTGATGCTGCTGGTGGATGCCAGCGAAGGACCGCTGCCGCAGACGCGCTACGTGCTGAGCAAGGCGCTGGAAGCCAAGCTGCCGCCGATCCTGGTGATCAACAAGATCGACCGGCCCGACGCGCGTGCGCAGGAAGTGCTGAACGAGGTCTATGACCTGTTCATCGATCTCGACGCGGGCGAAGATCAGATCGATTTTCCGGTGCTGTACACCAACGCCAAGGCGGGCACGGCGACCACCGATCTCGACAAGCCGGGCGAGAATCTGCAGCCGCTGTTTGAGGCGATCGTGAAGACGATTCCGCATCCCACGGGCGATCCCGACGGGCCGCTGCAGGTGCTGGTGGCGAACCTCGACTACAGCGACTACCTCGGACGGCTGGCCATTGCGCGCGTGTTTAACGGCACGCTGCGCGCGGGCGAAGACGTCGCCATCGCCAAGCGCGACGGCTCGATGCAGAACACCAAGATCACCAAGATGTTCACTTTTGCCGGACTGAAGCGCACCGACATCACCGAGACCGAGTTGGGCGACATCGTGGCGGTCGCCGGCGTCGAGGGCATCAACATCGGCGAGACCATCACCGACGTCGAGAATCCGTCGCCGCTGCCGGTCATCACCATCGACGAGCCGACCATCGCGATCCAGTTCATGGTGAACACCTCGCCGTTCGCCGGACGCGAAGGGCAGTACGTCACCTCGCGCAATCTGCGCGACCGGCTGGCAAAAGAGTTGCTGACCAACGTTTCGCTGCGGGTGGAAGAGACGGAAGCCACCGACTCGTTCAAGGTGATGGGACGCGGCGAACTGCAACTGGCCATCCTGATCGAGATGATGCGGCGCGAAGGTTTCGAGCTGGCCGTGGGCAAGCCGGAGATCGTCACCAAGCACATCGACGGCAAGCTGATGGAGCCGGTCGAACTGCTGACCATCGACGTTCCCGGAAGGTTCGTGGGCGTGGTGATCGAGAAGCTGGGCGTGCGCAAGGCGCAGATGCAGAAGATGCACAACCACGGCTATGGCCGGGTGCGCATGGAATTCACCGTCCCCAGCCGCGGCCTGATCGGGCTGCGCAGCGAGATGCTGACCGACACGCGCGGCACCATCGTGATGAATTCGCTGTTCGACGGCTACACCGAGTGGCTGGGCGAGATTCCGCATCGCGTGACAGGAGCGCTGGTGTCGGACCGCAGCGGGTCGACCACGGCCTACGCGCTGTGGGGACTGCAGGAGCGCGGCGAGTTGTTCGTCGGGCCGGGCGTCGAGGTGTACGAAGGCATGGTGGTGGGCGAGAATGCGCGCGATAACGATCTCGACGTGAACATCGTTCGCGAGAAGAAGCTGACCAACATGCGCTCGTCGACCGCGGACGAAGCCATCCGGCTGGTGCCGTTCAAGAACCTGAACCTGGAGCAGGCGATCGAGTTCATCGCCGACGATGAACTGGTGGAAGTCACGCCGAAGATGCTGCGGCTGCGGAAGAAGATTTTGCAGCAGAACCGGCGTCCCAAGCGGAATCAGAATCAGCAGGCCAAGGAAGTGGAAGCGTAGGAAGAAGAGCAAAGCAACCGCGGATTACGCAGATGTCGCGGATCAATCGGGGTAAGGTTCTAAGCCCAATTCCGATCGGCGTTCATCCGCGTAATCCGCGGTTGCTTTTGTCTTTGCCTACTTCTTGGCCACCGGATACTGCTTGAACATTTTCTCGACTGCGGTGTTGACCTGGTCGAGCAACTCGTCCCTCTTGTCGCTGAGATTCTGCTTGGCGATTCCACGCCAGACCAATTGCTTTTGCCGGGCGTCGATCAGATCGACCACCAACTTCCTTTGGGAATAACGACGGTCGTGTTGGTTCCGGGGATGTTGTGCCACAGGGTTATCCCGGAGTTGATCGACGGAATTTCCTGCCGTAGAGAGGATCGTGGTAGTGCGTGGTGAAATCGTGGTCTGTCGCACCGTACACCTGGACGAAGATGTCGGGATTGTCGGCGACCTGCTGCAACCCGCGTTTGGTGAGATCGTCCTGGATAGCGCCTAGAATGGCGAGCCGCAGCATCGGCTTCGCTGATTCCTTGTTCGCGTCCATCCCATAGGTCTTGTACTTCGAGAAGTCGAAGGACTTGTCGTATTCGACCTTGATTTTCTGCGCCTGCGCCCGACACAAGTGAGCAATCACAAGCGCTGACAGGAAAACAAGCCGACGCACGACGTACGAGCCAATAAATGCATGAGTTCTCCCGAAGTGAAGCAGTGAACTTGGGTAAAGAAGAATTAGAACACAATGAACCATCGTGGAGCGCACCCCGGATATACCTTCGGCGAGCCGAGCGGCAATTGCCGTGAATGCCCGTTCCGCGCGGGCGGAATGCACGGATAAGTCCGCCTAAGACTGCTAAACTGTAGCCGAACACCGCTTTCTCCGGAATCAGCTGACGATGACGACCTCCGAGGCAATCCGCATTGCTTTGCTATCGCTCTGGGCAAATAAGCTCAGGTCGGTGCTCACGTTGCTGGGCGTGGTAATTGGCGTCGCGGCGGTGATCGCCGTGGTGACTTTCGTCAACGGCATCAACGGCTACGTGGCCGAGAAAGTCTTCAATCTTGGCGCCGACGTCTTCATCGTCAGCAAGATGCCCAACGTCGTCACCGACGTCGACCAGTTCATCGAGGGCAACAAGCGTAAAGACATCATCATGGAGGAATACCAGGCCGTGGTCGACGGCTGCAGCGCCTGCAAGATGGTGGGCGCGGCGGTGCGAAACTTTACCGGCAAGGTGTCGTACGGCACGGAAAGCAGCACCGACACGGTTGTCCGCGGCTGGACTCCCAGCATGGGTCCGATTTACGACCTTGATGTCGTCATGGGGCGGCCGCTGAATGAAGCGGACCAGAACAACGGTTCTGAGCTGGTGGTGATAGGCCAGGACATTCGAGAGAACCTGATGGCCGGCACTGATCCGATCGGCAAAGAGATCCGGGTAGATGGGCATGTGTATACGGTCATTGGCGTGGGAAAGAAAGAAGGCAAGACGCTGGGGCAGAGCCGCGACAACTACGTAATTATGCCCATCAGCACGTGGCTCAAAGCGTACGGCTCCCACAATAGCGTGAACATCTGGGCCAAGAGCTATGACGTTGGCGCTCCCATGGAACAGGCCATCGATCAGACGCGTGTGATCCTTCGCTCACGGCGTCACGACCGGTTGGGAGAAAAGGACAGCTTCGTTATCGAGACCAACGACAGCTTCCTGTCGTTGTGGGCGAACCTGAGCGGAACGTTTTTCATTGTGATGATCGTGATTGCGTCGATTTCGCTGATCGTTGGCGGCATCGTCATCATGAACATCATGCTGGTTTCGGTGACCGAGCGTACGCGGGAAATCGGCATCCGCAAGGCGCTAGGGGCGCGGCCGCGCGACGTGATGCGGCAATTTCTGATCGAGTCGAGCACTATGGCACTAATCGGAGGAATCATTGGCGTGCTAGCTGGAATCGGCATCGCCAAGCTGGTGACTCTGGCCATTGGGATGCCGTCGGCAATTGAAGTGTGGGCCATCTTTGCGGGACTGCTGGTGTCGGCCAGCGTGGGAATTTTCTTCGGCGTTTATCCGGCGCGCAAGGCGGCGAAGCTTGATCCCATCGTGGCCTTGAGGTTTGAGCTATGAGCATGCGTCGCGGCGACTACAAAGAAATCCTGCGCATGGCGCTGGAGACCATCGTCAAGAACAAAATGCGCTCCGGCCTCACCGTGCTCGGCATCGTCATTGGCATCATGATGGTGATCCTGATCTCGTCGGTGGTGCGCGGCCTGAACGCCAATGTCGAGAACATGGTGAAGGACATGGGATCTGACATCATCTTCGCCTTCCACATCGATGTCTTCAGCTTTGGGCGGCCGACTACCGAGATGCTGACGCGCAAGGAACTCACGCTCGAGGACGCGCTGGCCATGAGGGATTTGCCGCACGTGAAAGCGGTGACCGACGGAGTGCGGCTGCAAGTGCCGGAGTTCGGCACTGGCAAATATTCGGTGAAATACGAAGGCCGCAAGACCAAGAACACCATCCTCGATGGCGACCTTCCCGACACCATGAACGTCTTCGACCTGAAGCTGGATAAGGGACGCTGGTTTACCGAGACCGACAACGAGCATCGCAGTCCGGTGATTGTGCTGGGTCGTGATACGTCAGACAAACTCTTCGAGAACGAAGAGCCGCTGGGCAAGGAAATCAACATCGAAGGCGAGTTGTTCACCGTGATTGGCGTGCTGGCTAAACGGAAAGCGGCGTTTGGCAACGGCTCCAATCCGGAAGACAACCTGGTGTATTTCCCGATCGCAACCTTTCACAAGCTGCATCCGGAGCTGAAGCAACACTGGATCAGCGTGAAAGCGACCTCGCACGCCGACATGCCGCTAGCCATGGACGAGATGCGGGCTTTGTTGCGGCGCAGGCGTCATCTGGCACCGAATCAGCCGGACAACTTCGCGGTCTTCAGCCAGGATGCGCTGAGCGATACCTGGAACCAGCTTACCGGCGGGATTTTCGTGTTCATGTTCGCGGTGTCGAGCGTGGCGCTGATCGTGGGCGGCGTGGGTGTGATGAACATCATGCTGGTGTCGGTGACGGAGCGAACCCGCGAAATTGGCGTGCGCAAAGCCATAGGTGCGCGCAAACGCGATGTGCTGCTCCAGTTCACGCTGGAAGCGATCACCCTTACCGGCATAGGCGGCATTCTCGGCATTATCATTGGCGGAATTCTGACGGCCATGGTTCCGCTTGCCTTTCCCTCGCTGCCGGCGAGCATGTCGCTGTCGTGGGTGCTGACGGCGACCCTGGTTTCAGTAGCGATTGGTCTGGTGTTCGGCATCTATCCAGCGTGGAAGGCCGCGAACCTCGACCCCATCGAGGCGCTGCGCTACGAATAGCCCGCTACGCGGTCTGCTAATCTGATCAGCTTGCCATGCATCTAATTCTCACTGTGATTGCGGCGGTCTGCGCGCTGCTGGCTGCTAGCCGGCGCGGCCTACTTCGGGCTATGCGTCTGGGCCGCGCGTCGCTTCATTCGCGATAGCGTCGCGAACGTGCGCTGCAGACTTCGCTCCTCCAGTCAGCTTGCTCAAGTCGCTGAAGGGGCTCGATCCGCATATGTACGCAGCGTTTCGCAGCCACTGCCTGCAGGACTATGGAGAGTACGAGTTGCTGTTTGGTGTCGAGCGATCCAGACGATCCGGCGCTCGAACTGATCGCGCGTCTGCAGCAGGAATTTCCCCGCGAGCCGTACGCGTGGTGGCATGTCCCGAGAGTCTTGGTCTGAACGGCAAGGTCAGCACGCTAGTGCAAATGCTGCCACACGCGCGCTATGAACACATCCTGATTAACGACAGCGATATCGTCGCGCCACCCGACTATTTGCGCCGCGTAATGAGCGCATTTGGCGGCAAGCATGTGGGCATGGTGACGTCGCTCTATCGCGGATTGGCAGGGAAGCACCTTGCCCTCGAAGCTGGAAGCCCTGGGACTGAGCACGGACTTCATGGGCGGCGTGCTGGTGGCGCGCGAGATGGAAGGCGGAGTGCGCTTTGCGCTGGGAGCGACCATTGCGACGACGAAAAGTGTTCTGCGCGACATCGGCGGACTGGAAGCGCTCGTCGATCATCTTGGCGACGACTACGAACTTGGAGCACGAACCGCTGCAGCGGGATACAAGGTAGAGCTGGCAGATGTGGTGGTAGAGACGGCGCTTCCGGACTATACGTGGCGCGAATTCTGGGCGCACCAGATGCGTTGGGCGCGCAACGTGCGGGACCGCAGGCCCGCACAATATTTCGGGCTGATTGTCACGTTCGGATTAGCGTGGGGAATTCTTGCGGTCGTGGCGGCGCCGCAGGCAGTGGTGGACGTGGGCGGCGCTGGCCATTGTTGCCGTGTTTCGCGTCATTGCGGCGATCGTGATTGGACGGGCGGTGCTCGACGATCCCGCCCGTGTTGCGGGACCTGTGGTTGTTGCCATTGCGGGATTTTGCCGGCGCTCGCGGTGTGGCTGGCGAGTTTTGCGGGGAACGAAATTGAGTGGCGGGGATTGAAGTTCCGGGTGCGGGACGGGAAGCTGGAGAAGGTGTGAGCGTCGCGGGTCCCTGTGATCTTGAGGTTTGTCATCACGCGCCTAGCTCAGTCGGTGAGGATCTGATCGCACCATCCAACAGAAGCAGACTCCTCGCGGCCCAGAACTGAGTGCTCGGGCGGATTCCGCAATACGCGACTACTTCTTACCTTGTACGGCGCTGAGGCAGCGACCGTAAAGCTCCAGGAGATGTGCGGCATAGTCCTCTGCCGCCTTGGAATGTACGCTGCCCTGAAACCCAACTCCCGGCGTCGCGGTTTTGCCGTAGCCGGTGGTGACGGCGACAAACTTCATCAGGTCGAGCGCAATGTCCTCGTTGCGGCGCATGCCCGAGCCGCTGGCAACCGATTCTTCCATGAGTGCGAGCCTCCTGCGAACGCTACGAACGAAGAAATCATAGCAAAGCTCTGCCAGGCACTTTACGATCGGCGCACAGTCCAGCGCGCCACGAACCGGCTCAGACTTCCATGGCGATGTGGCACACGCGTCCGACGATGTAATCCGAGAAGCCTTTGCCCGAGGCAATCTCCAC
Organism: uncultured Acidobacteriaceae bacterium; assembly: GCA_963696575.1. Taxonomy (GTDB): domain Bacteria; phylum Acidobacteriota; class Terriglobia; order Terriglobales; family Acidobacteriaceae; genus DASRAA01. Next base: position 30,982 of record CAVOKT010000008.1, on the reverse strand, counting down.
CAACTCTACCGGCCAATCCGGATTATGGGGTCGCAGGATGATGCGCCCCGACGCCGTGGCGACATAACGAATGGCGCATTGCTCTCCGGCTCGTACGGCGTACAGGTTTGTCGAATCGCGATGGTAGGGACGCAACGAGTTGTAGTGGCGATCGAGAAGCAATACCGCTCCCGGTGCGAGCCGCGGCGCCATGGCACGGGCATTGATCAACGTCGGCTTTGACCAGCACGAAGCGCAGCCATTCGTCGCGCTTGCCAATCGTGTCGGGCTTGAGGCGCTGCAGGAAGCGCTTCCTGAACTTCAGGAGTCGCGCGCCTGGCGCGGCGGAAATGCGAGGAGAGAACGCCGCGTCGTGCAGCGACACCAGGGGCACGCTGTCGAACGAGGAGGCGCGCTCGGGACGCTGCAAGGCGCGCAGCCGCAGTTCTTCCGGGTCAGCGAGGTCGAGGACGTCCACCTGCAGGACTCCGAGCAGGCGCTCCATGGCTTCGGGGCTGAGGCCGCGACGGGCGTTGAGGAAATTCGACATGTGGGCCTGCTGAAAACCGGCGTCGTGCGAGAGTCCGGATCCGGTCAATTCCCCACGGTGGATGCGGGCCCAGATATGGGCGCGCAAGTTGTCTTCGAGGTCTGTGATTCGCATAGTATTGCTAAAAGCTATACATGTACCTTCGTAATATGCCTATAGCTATAAAGTCATTGACCATTGGTTACCCCCGGTGCCATAGTTGGACTCAATTCCGGATGTTGGGAATCTGGCCGAGGAGAACGATGAGAATGCATTGCTGATGAAGAAGACCGGGCTTTTCAGGAGCTTCGCCGCAGGATCAGGGAGGCCAAGGTGCTTTGTCCTGCCGTGGAATCGCTGCTGGTGGGGGTGCGATTCACGGGAAGGCTGAGCGTGGTGCTACAGAACGGACGAATCTTGAAGTCGGGGTACGAAGAAGGCTACTTCACCCGCAGGCAGGATGAACGGATGGTCATCTGACGGGCGTCACTCAGAAGTAGCGCGGTTAAAAAGAAATAATTAATAGCAGGTCATCGTAACTGAAACGAGCCCTGTGGAAGGTTCCCAGATAGCGAGGGGAGCGCGTCCCAGGGCTTTTGCTTTTTGCAATCACTCGAGCGCCAAAGGAAGGGAACATGGACATCATCAGGTACGAACTGAAATATTGCGAACGGTGCGGCACTCTGAAGCTGCGCCCGGTTACTTCTTCCAACACGTATTGCGACCCATGCGAGAGATTACTGGCCCGCTTTGCATTCTCACGCAACCCAGGCGCCGGCAAGCCGAAAACGATTGCGCCATCGGCCACCGTGGGAATGATTGCCGGAATTCCGCTGGCTGTCATGAATAACCAGCTTGCAGGGAGGGTGCGGTGAAGGGCGCCGGCTTCAGGTCAAGCCGACCTTCCTCTGCGTGATGACTGAAGGCCGTGCCAAGAATCCGAAGAGGGAATTCGTATGCACACGGGCTGACGCGCTATTTTTCCGGGCGCAGACGCTGGCCATCGTGCGGCACTTCTTCGAGATCTCCTGTCAGATAGGCCGCCTGCCCTCGATTCTGGGACGCGAGTTTTTCCGTGCCAAGGTGTCGCACCACAGAGTTCCGAGCTTCGAGGAGCAAGTGGTGTTCGTCCACGACATAGAGTGTGCGCTCGCTCGATTGAATCCCCGGGACGCGGAGATCATCAGCCTGGTCGGACTCTACCAGTATTCGCTGGAGGAGGTGACGAGATTACTGCGGCGAAGCCGAAGCACTGTGAGCGCGCGCTTTGTCGAGGCACTGGACACATTCTCGGAAATATTGTTGACAACGGGATTGCTGCGAGATGACCGTCCAGACCGCCGTATCCAGCGTTTCGATCAGAGCCGGCCAGAGCGCACGGCGCCGGAGTTGCCACCCAGGAAACCAGTTGCGTCGGTTTCGGCCGAGGCGTCTTGTGCTGCGATGGGCCAGAGCGTGAAGTATAGCTTTCTTGCGCATGGGCAAGCCGGATGAGCATGTGCAAGGTTGCCTGACCGCGCTATGCGGTATCAGAACGACGATTGCGATCAGCGCCTCGCGGTGGCAACCGTGACGGCCGCGATGGGTGGAAGTGCGAGGCGTTGGCGACACTCGTCGAGCATTTCCGCGGTCCGGGTGGCGCCTACGCGGGACACGCCGAGGGCACGCACTTCGAGCAACGCATCGAGGGTGCGGACGCCCCCGGCAGCCTTCACCTGCACGTTGGGGGGCGAGTGGCGACGCATGAGTTGCAGATCGGCGAGGGTGGCCCCGCTGGAAGCGTAGCCGGTGGAGGTTTTTACCCAGTCGACGCCGAGTTTGCCGCAGATCTCGCATAGTCGAACCTTGGCGACGTCGTCATGATAAGCGTTCTCGAAGATCACTTTGATCTTCGCGCCAGCGGCGTGCGCGGCCTGGGTAAGCAACTGGATCTCGCGCTCGACGTACTTCCACTGGCCGCTGCGGGCCTGGCTGATGTTGATGACCATGTCGAGCTCGATGGCGCCGTCCTTGAGTGCCTGCTTGGCTTCATCGAGCTTGACCGCAGTGGCATTGCCGCCGTGGGGAAAGCCGATGGTGGTGCTGGGCTGTACCGTGCTGGCGGAAAGCAGCTCGGCGCAGCGCGCCACGTAATAGGGCAGGATGCAGACGCTGGCCACGTCATAGCGCAGCGCCAGCTGGCATCCGGCCTCGAGCTCAGGAACGGTGAGCGCCGGATTCAGCAGCGAGTGGTCGATCATCTTGGCGATGTCGGAATAGGAATAGTCGAGGCCCATGCGTAACTCCGATCTCAGCCGGATGAAGGCCGGAGCAGAAGGCTCCGGCCATTGGGAACCACGCCCTTGCGAGGCGCAAACCTAGCCGTTGGTTCTCTCGGCAAGCTTGGCCAGTGCGATGGTGAGGGCCGCGCCGCCCAGCGTTTTCACCAGCGTCGGGTGTTCCGCGTAGAAGGAGCTGGCCTTGTCGATGATCGAGGGATCGGCCTTCTCGGCATGGGTTGCCAATTGCTGCATCGCCTCCGGCGAAATTTTCTCCGCCTGTTCAGCAGTGACCCGCTTACCCGAACCGAGCAAGGATGCCAGGGCCGCGCCACCACCACCAGCGGTGAGTTGGGACAGCACGCCGGGTCCGGCGGAAGCCAGCAACTGGTTCGACGATTCCGGCCTTCTGCTCGCCTGACGATTGGTTGAACAGGCTGGTCAGCATCTCCCCAAACGCGGGAGTGCTGTTGGAGTGAAAGGCCGCGGACAAGCCTTCGGCAAGAACGCTGGGAGGCGCAGCCTGCGCCACCTGGTCGAAGTGCTGGTTGACGTCGGCGGGTGGCTGTCCCGAAGCGGTGTTACCGCTGTATTGCTGCAGGACGCTGCTGAGTTGATCGAAGAGACCCATGGGAAGCTCCTTTATGCGCGCGGCGCCCACGCAACATTGGGTAGACGCCGGAAAATGAAAATCAGGCGGGAATGGTCAGCTTCTGACCCACTTTAATCTTGTCAGGATCGGCGAGACCGTTGGCCTTAGCGATGTCCATGTACTTGTTGGCATTGCCATAGAAGTACTTGCTGATTTTCGAGAGATTGTCGCCGGGCTGAACGGTGTAAACCTGGGTGCCCGGCTGAACCTGTATGTCGTGTTTGAGGTCAGCGAAGCTGGGATCAACCGCTTTGATGCTGTCCCAGACGCGATTCTTGCTGGCTTCCGAAACGACGGTCGCCGAAAGAGCCAACTGCTCGCCTGCAAGGCCAAGGTTTGTCACGGTGGCCCCTTCAATCTCCAGAGTGTGGAGGACCGGTTGATATTTCTGCTTGAGTTGTTCGAGGTCTGCCATCGGCGTTCTCCTTATCAGTGATCGTGGGGTGGATGCGGTTCGAAGGGGGCACTTAATTCTATGCTGTGGCGGGAAGAAATTGGTGGCCGGAGGGGATTAAATTCGAGAGAATTTTCAGGATCCGAGTTGGGCGTCAGGCCATGGGAATCGGGTCGTAGTGGGGCATCGCAGTGAATCCGCCGATGGCCTTGATTTTTTTGCGGGCAAGAAAAACGGCGAGCCGTACGAGACGGCCCGCCAGTGAGGAGAGAGCGACGCGACTTAGTGAACCTGGTTAACAACTCCATTAACGAAGGCCGCTCCGTACGGTGTGCCTACTCCCGTGACGTCATCCCATCCGTTGGTCACGAGCAGTGTGGAATCCGTTCCGAAGGAAATGGCATACCACCGGGTCGAGGTGCCCTGGTAGAACGCGCCGGTGAACTGGGTGTTGATGTCGGGAGTAGCGATGGCGGCTGCCGACTCGTAGAGAGGGGCGTGACCGGCTTGCATGATGATACCGGTCAGGTTGGTGCCGGTGTACGGAGAGCTCTGCTTCACGTCCTTGATCGACCCATTCGGCATGCTGTACAGGTAGGGCGCTGCCAAACCCGCCGACTTGCCATGGACCTGCTGGCTCTTCTGGTTCACGATGGCCCACACACCCGAGAACATCGGGCAGGAAGCACTGGTTCCACCAATCACCGAGACAAAGTAGTTGCCTGGACTGGTGTAGGAATAGACGATGGTCACGCCGGTGTAGGGATCAGCCGTCATGGAGATATCCGGTTGCTGGCGTCCCGTGCCGGGCAGGCTGCTTTGCCACGATGGTTTAGCGAAGTATGTACTCTGTCCGCCTCCGCCACCGAAGTAGAAGCATTGGCCGGGGGCAAGAGTGGAGGCGCAGACCAGTGGGATCTGGGGCGTGCCGGTAGTGGGAGCTGCGATACGGGTGAGGTCTGTGCCCCATCCTGTCTGGAACTTCATGCTGTAGTCAGGATTCAGGAAGTCACTGGTTCCACCTACCGCGGTGGCGTGCGGTGAGTCGGAAGGAACGCTGACCGTATAAGCTCCGACAGCGCGCTTGAAATCGCCGTTATCTCCGGTCGAGAAGTTGATGGAGACACCCAGGGCGGCGCCTTCCGCATTTAGATCGTCCCAAGACTGCATGCCAGCGGCGTCGTTGTCGTATTCGTCCGAGCCGTAGCTGTTGGAAATCTGGTTGCCCAGCTGGTTATCCAGCGCATACTGGATAGCATTCTGGAGGTTGTTGTCGTAGTTGTCGATCGACCGCACCAGAGAGATATGGGCACCTGGCGCCATGGAGTGAGACCATTCGATGTCGAGGGTGGTTTCCCCGGCCCAACTGGTGTTGGAGGTGTCGGCCCCAAATGGATTGTAGTCAGTGAATCCTCCGGTCGGCAGTCCAAACGTCTGGGAGAATACGCCGAAGTCGGCTGTCGCGGTGGGAGATCCCCAGGCATCGACGATCACGACGCCTTGGCCGCTGCCGTCGTTGCCAGCAGCGATGAGGGGACTTAGGCCATAAGCTGCTTGCAATGCCGCCGGCTCATATCCGCATGGAGGCAGATGTCCATAACCACCGTTGATCGGGCCGCCGTAACGGTTGCCAGAGTAGTAGGCCGCGGGAAGGTTTCCGTTGGTGGTGAAGGCGTGTGTCTCTACTCCGCGATAGCACTGATTTTCGTAAAAGAGGCTCGGGGTGACGCCTGCAACGACGGTGTTGTGCGTTATCGCGCCCAACGGAACGGGAGGAATCGCCTGACCGGTTTCAGGGTCGACCGGACGGATTGAGCGCGGTGTCATAGCCACAGGATGCAGTCCCTGCACCGAACCCACAAATGCTGCGGCAGCTCCGGCGATGGAAGCGTTCGAAGTGTTGGAATAGATCGTCTTGCCATTCACGTTGAAGCGATTGATTTGAACGTTGAATGCCCTCTGCACGTCGGCGATGCTGCCCTGGGCGTTCACGTAATAGTGATTCTGATGGGCGGAGGTGACTGCCAAACCATGGGAAGCGAGGAAATCCTTTACCACGGTTGCTTCCTGCGCCGTGGGGCCGAATCTGGCCGCGAACTGCGAAGGGGTCAGCCACTGGTGATACAGCGGCGAAGTGGGATCATATAGCTGTTTGAGCAACGCATCGCGCTCGGCGATGTTGTGCTGCTGCAAACGCACTGTGATGTTGATGACTTTCGAAGGACTCTCTGGTCCGAGGTTCTGTGCGCTCTGCACGAACCGCGGAGTGCTGTTGGCAAGTACCTGGGCATTGGCGGCGAAGGCCGAAGTGCCTAGAGTGAGGACCAGTAGAACTACTGCTGCGGACAAGAGTCCGAAGTGCAGTCGACCAATACGAGTGGCCATATCTTTAATCTCTCCTTGAGAAGCTGGTGATTTCTCGTACGAAGCAAACTTCGCGGTTTGCTCACATCGCGAAAAACGGCGGACTATACGGTGAACTTGCGGCGCAATACGCCGGCAATACCGAATAAGCCGGAGCCAAGAAGCAGGATGCTGGACGGTTCCGGAGTGGAGAAGAACGCGCTGCTGGCATTGCCATTGGAGTCAAGGACGGAGAACCACTCTGAGCCTGCGCCGCTCGGAGCAGTCTGGGCGAGGACAACACTCAGGTTATAGCTGCCATTGCCGTAAATCGGCGCGAAGTTTACTCCGCCGGTGACGGTGTAGAGCGTGCTGCAGTAGTTGCAGTCGGGAAGCAAGAAGGCTGCAACAAAAACTCCGTTAATGAAGACGTCGTTCTCGTAGGTAGCTCCGGGGATTCCACCGTAGAAGTCAACGACACCCCAATCGACTTCCAAGTTATTGACGTAGGTAACGTTAGAAAAAAACGTCTCGGTGATGAAATCACCGGCCGTCCACATGGGTGACGTCAAACCGCCGTTGGCACCCATGAAACCGCAGCCTGTGGTCTGGCTGCAATAGAAAGTGGTGGCGCTGGGGTAAGGAACGGAAAATCCGCTGTTGGCGAAGGCTCCGGAGGTGAGTAGAACCAGTGCGCACACGACAGCACTGGCCAGCCAGAATTGTTTTTTCATGCAAGTCTCCTTTGGGTTGGTTCACTTACGGCAGGGTGTTTTGCTGCGGCCTCAGCCTAGTGTGCTATTTACAACGGCGCAAGTAGTAAGTGAGCAATCGAGCAACTATTTTCATTTCGGGAATTGAAGACTTGAAACGACTGGGATAGTAGCGCCAAGAGAACGAAATGCAGAGAGTCGCAGTGGAGGTCTTGGCTGGTGTACCAAGGCTGGGCGCTCCGTACGAAGCGCAACGCCAGTAACTGCGTTGGAGCCATTATTCGCCTTCTCCTGATGCGGAAAATAGTGGGGGGTGTGGCGGAGCCAAATTCGGCGTTTGGCTGGCTCTGGTACAAGCCTGCGTGACAATGTGCCGTAGGTTCGATACCTTAAGTGTCTTAATCAGACAAGCTTGATCCGGCGGAAGGCTGGATCCGTTCAGAGGTCAACAATCCAAGCGTCAGCCTGGTCGCTAGAGGGCTGCGGAGGCTTCATGCGTCGTCTGCTATTGATGTTTTCATTCATGCTTCTCTGCGTGTGCGCCGTTGCGGCACAAGACACAACCGGGTCGCCAGCAGCTGCAACCGCGAGCGCCCAAACCACGGCCAGCGCACCGCAAGCCGCGGCCAAGCCAGCTCCCACTCAGGGCGGAACCTTCTGGGTGCCGGCACCGGAGGAGCGCTGGTGGCTGCCCAAGGGCAACTGGATTTACGGGTATGGCGAGTTCGACCTGGCGCCGCCGCACAATGAACCTGATCCCAACTTCTGCGCGGCAAATTCGGGAAACTTTGGCGGCGCGAACTCGCAGTGCAACCTGTTCGCGCGCTACCTGCTGCAGGGAACGGTGACGGTGCGTCCATTCGGCAAGACCGCTCTGCGGCGGATCAAGATTTTCTGGGACCCGACTTTCGCCTTTGGCAAGAACGTGCCGCAGTATCTCTATACGTGGTCGTGGCAGGGCATAGGGCTCGAGAACCAGTGGGGAGGCGACATTTACCTTGGGAGGCGGTTCGACCTTCGCCTGACCCAGCAAACTCTGTTCGAGCGGTTCGGTTCGCGTCCGCTGGGACCGGGGTACCTTGGCCCGAACGGACCGTGGGGACGGTTCTTCACGGTCGGAGTGCGGAAGTACTTTGGCAATCCCAGGGTTCTGGATGAAGGGGCACAGTAAGAGATTGGGACCGATCAAAGCATGACCCATGTGCAAGTTGGGACGACGGAACAACAGATTAATCGGGCCCAGCGGGCGAAGGGGCGAACACTCAAGGCGCACCCTTTGGATGTAGCAGTCGCATGGCTGTCGCGCAGGTCAGGACTGTTCTCGCGGGGATGGGGAGATGAGGCTCTCCTGGCGGAGTTCTCCGATCGCTCGCGCTACCTGGCAGCACCTGCTCCGGTGAAAGTTGAGTGGGAAGCAAGCCGACAGCGCGGACGAGATGTGAGTCGCGATGGAACATTTCGATCTCCGCTAGCGGCGCTACCGGATGCGGTCAAGACCGTGCATGTTGCGAGCGTGGTCGCGCGAAGCGAACCGTGCCGCCTGCGTGATACTGGCAGCGTCGCGTGACGAAGGCTATTGGATCCGGGAGCGCGTTTTTGGCGGACTGACCAAGCGCGGGATTGACCTCTACCTTGTCGAGAATCCTTTCTATGGGTTGCGCCGCGATGGGCGCGGGCCGTCGGACATTACCGTGAGCGATCACGGACTGATGGCGCTTGGCATGGTGCTGGAGGCGCGGGCGCTGCTGGACTACTTGCGATCCAGGTATGCGAAGCTGGCGGTGGCTGGGTACAGTATGGGCGGCCACATGGCGGCGATTACGGCTGCGGTAACGCCGATGCCGGTAGCGTGTGCGGCACTCGCGACGGGAGCGTCGGCCAGCGCGATCTATACGCGAGGGCTGCTGTCATGGAGCGTGGACCTCAAAACTCTGGGCGGGGTGGATGGGCTTCAGGCGGCGCGAGAACGACTGCAAGGATTGTTCGACACCGCCGATATCACGGGTTATCGTCCACCGATCAGGCCAGATGCGGCCGTAGTCTCTGGATGCGCTCGCGACGGGTACGTGCTGCAGAACGAGACCGAGAAATTGCATCGCCACTGGAAGGGGAGTTCGCTGCGCTGGATCAATGCGGGACATTTTTCTGCTTTACTAACAAAGCGGCGGGCGCTGTGCGAGTTGCGTGGAAGAGGCGATCGAGAGATTGTGAGAGCGCGAAGAGTCCACGCCGTGACTGCAGTATCTGTGCCGTAGCTGGTCCCTCCAACACACGGCTTGTGCCGTCTCAGCTCGCACGGATTTGAGGTGCCGAGCAAACTACTTGACTTCGCCGAACGGAACAAGAATCATGAGGCCCCTATGAAAAGTTGCCTGTGGTTCTTCCTCTGTGGATGGCTGGCGGTGTCGTTCGGTTCAACGGCGGCGTTGGCCCAAGGCGCTCCAAGTCCCAAGAAGCAAGAGGCCGCGGAAGTGAGGGCGTGTGCCGGAGCGGCCCTGACCGGCTTTCGGCCAATCGCGGATACACGCGAGAAGCGCTTCCAAGGAAAGGTGACCGAACTCACAGCGCTTTGCCGCGGTGGGCAAAAAGCGGTGCAGTATCGTTTCATCCCCTGGGTCGACTTTACGAATTACTGGGGCACGGGCGACCTGTCGTCGCTGCCGAAGGGTTATTTGTCGACGTCAGCGCCCCAGTTTCGCGGGGTTACGGGCGGACTGCTCGACCTGGAGTACCAGCGAATCGAGCTGATCAAGTTCAACCTGTTCGACAACAGCGGAACCTACCAGGACTATGTTTCGGGACGCAATGGCCTGGCAGGCGTGGCGATCAAGACATGGCCGCAGATGCGTCTGCCGCAGAGCGATCCGAACTATGCGCTGATCGGCGGGGATGGCGAACAGATTTGCAAAGGGCAGTTGATCCGGGCGCGAACGCTGACGGGAATCTGCAACGACATTCGCAATCCGCTGATGGGATCGACGGGCATGCCGTTCGCCCGCAACGTGGAGTTTGAGACGACGTTTCCCGACCTGGAGCAGAACCAGCTCACCAAGAACCGGCATGGCGGCCGAATCAATTTGCTGACGCCTGATCCGCAGGTGATCAGCCGCAAGTTGTTTACCCGAGCGCAGTCGAATTCGGACGCGTGCAACCGCGGATTTGGACTGCCGAACGATTCTCCCGACGCCAACTGCGACTATCAGAAGGCGCCGTTCTTCAACGTGCTGGCGGCGTACTGGATCCAGTTCATGACGCACGACTGGTTCTCGCACATGGAAGAGGGCCACAACGCTCCGGAGATGATGGAGGTGGGTTGCACCGCACAGATGATGAACGGGGTTTCGACGCCACTGACGCCGGACGATATTCAAAAGCTGGGATGCCGGCCTGCCGACCGGCGTGGATAAAACGTATGTGCTGCAGGATTCCGCGCCGGACCAGTTCACCAGCGGCGGCCGGACGTACATGGCGCGCGCTCCCAAAACGTTCGCCAATAACAACACGGCATGGTGGGACGCTTCGCAGCTTTATGGTTTCGACGATGTGTCGGTGAAGCGAGTGAAGCGCGATCCGAAAGATCCGGCAAAGATGCTGCTCGAGCCGGTTAGCGGAGTCGGGGGCGGCTATCTGCCGGTGCTTGGCGACGGGCGATCCTGCGCCACCGCAGTGGGCCGGGCAGGAGTCGGTGGCGTTTGCGGACAACTGGTCGATTGGGTTGAGTTTTTATCACAACCTGTTTGCGCGCGAACACAATTCGTTTGTCGATGAATTCCGCAGGCAGGCGGCACTGAAACCCACGGCGGACAGCGGGCTGCGAAATCCGTCGGACCCCAAGCATGTGATTCGCAATCAAGATGTCACGGCGGATGAGTTGTTCGATGCGGCGCGACTGGTGGTTGCGGCGGAGATCGCCAAGATCCACACCACGGAATGGACGCCGCAACTGCTTTACAACGAGCCGCTCTACAAGGGCATGAATGCGAACTGGAACGGGCTGTTGGGGACGGGCGATCCGGATGATTCCAAGGTAATGGCGGACATTGTGGCCCACGGTTTTGGCAAGTCGAAGAACGCGACCAAGGAATCGCAGTGGTACTCGGTGTTCGCGTCAGGGCCGGGGATTTTTGGACTGGGCAGCAAAGTTTCGCATTACGACATCACGAATCCGAACGACGTGAATGGCGGAGTCAACCACTTCGGGTCGCCGTTCAACTTTCCGGAAGAGTTTGTCACGGTGTACCGGCTGCATCCGCTGGTTCCGGACCTGATCGAATATCGCGACGTCAGCAAAGATCCGAACCAGATCGTGCAGAAGGTCGCGGTGATCGAGACGTTCGAAGGCAAGGCGACGGACGCCATGCGATCGCGGGGCTTGGCGAACTGGGGCTTGAGCATGGGCCGGCAGCGGCTGGGACTGCTGGCACTGCATAATCATCCCCAGTTCCTGCAGAACATTCGTCTGCCACGCTTCGACACACCAACCCAGCAGATCGACATCGGCGCGCTGGACCTGATACGCGATCGCGAGCACGGCGTGCCGCGATTCAATGAGTTCCGGAGGCAGTACGGTTTGCGCTCGCTGACCGGCTACGACGACTTTGTGGACCAGCACTTGCCAGCCGATTCAGCAGCACGCAAGGAGCAAGTGGAAATCGTCAGCCAATTGCGCGAGGTGTACGGAACGCACACTTGCGACGCTTCGAAGGTGATTACCGATGCGCAGGTGAACGAGGACGGTTCGCCGATCAACGATTGCCTGGGACATCCCAATGGCTCGGTGGTGGACAATATCGAAGACGTGGACACAGTGGTCGGCTGGCTGGCGGAGTCAACCACGGCCGCACGGGTTCGCCATCTCGGAGACGCAGTTCGTGGTGTTCATCCTGAACGCGTCGCGCCGGTTATTCAGCGATCGCTTTTTCACGTCGAGTTTCCGGCCGGAGTTTTACACGCAGCTCGGCGTCGACTGGGTGAACAACAACGGGCCGGGTCCGCAGATGATGGAAGCGGGTACGCCGAATGGGCACAAGCAGCCGGTGTCGCCCTTGAAGCGGGTACTGTTGCGCAACGTGCCGGAACTGACTCCGGAGCTGCAGCACGTGGTCAACGCGTTTGATCCCTGGGGACGTGATCGCGGGCAGTATTATTCGCTGGAGTGGAAGCCGCGGCCTGACGCGGTGTCGGATCCGGCGTTCAAGCAGTAGCTGAGCCTCGCGTGGGGAAGAGAACATATTCATGAGAAACGATTTGGAACGCGCTACGGAGACGAAGACCGGCATTGCCCCGATGCTGTCGGTTCGAAACGGCGCGAAGGCGGTCGAGTTTTATAAAGCGGCGTTCGGCGCAGTTGAGTTGTTCCGGCTCGATGGTGACGGTGGATCGGTGGTTGCTCAACTGTCGGTGGGCGGAGCGCAATTCTGGGTGGCGGATGAGTCTCCCGAGCACCTGAACTTCAGTCCCGAGACTCTCGGCGGCGGCTCGGTGCGAATGGTGATGACTGTGGACGATCCCGATACTGCGTTCGCGCTGGCGGTGGCAGCAGGAGCAACTGTGGTTTCGCCGGTAAGCAACGACTATGGGTGGCGCCTGGGACGCGTCGTCGATCCGTTTGGACATCATTGGGAGATCGGCAAGCCATTGCCGGAAGGTGCGTGAGAAATTCTGGGCCGCGCGACCTATTTTCGTACTGTTAAGACTTATTTTCTGACTGCTTAGTCAGGAGTGCATCGGTCCCGTCCGATTGCACGCGAGTCGGCTTCCATAGCCTTTCGGGCGGCACGAAGAACACCATCACTGACAATAGCGCTGCAGCATTCAACACCACGAAGCTGCGGGCGGGCGAGGAAATCCGGCGAAGGATGAACCTTTCGGGTAGCACGGAATCGAGTGCGGCCAGGCCCAGCACCACCAGCGCTACAAGCAGCAACGTCGAGCGCACCAGGCCGGCGGGAAGCGCATAAGCGGCGATCAATCCAATGAGGATCAACCACGGCAGGGCAAGACGCCCAAACTTGTGAGGCAGGAAGTGGAAGCGCATGCGATCCTCCGAGGTGAACAACCTAGGAAGGCGCGCCCAGATCTGCCAGACTCCCGCGAGCGTGCGTAGCTTTCGGCGGAACTCTCCACCCTTGACGACACCGTAATCGAAGGCGAGAGCCTCGGTGTCAATGACCACGCGATAGCCGCGAAAAAAAGCCTGCAGAGGAATGACGCCGTCGTCTACGAGGGTGTCTGGAGGAATGGGTTCGGCCAAGCTCCGTCGCATGGCGTAAATACATCCGGTAGTGCTGAAGATGGAATCGATCCGCGAATGACGCTGGCGGGCCCAAATTTCGTACCTCCAATAGACGTCGATGTCGGCGGCTTCACCCACCTGGTCAGAATGCACAAAGCGTAACTCGCCGGTGACTGCGCCGACGGTCGGGTCGGCAAAATTCGCCACGAGATGACGAAGCGCGTGGGGATCGAGTGCCTGCCGGACATCGACGAAAAACAGGATGTCGCCGGTGGCATGGCTGATAGCAACGTTCAGAGCCACGGCTTTGCCCGCATGGGGTACCCGAACCAGGCGAACGTTGCGGTGCGCATAGGTCAGGACGATGCTATCGGTCGCGTCGGTCGATCCGTCGGAGACTACGACCACGTCGAGCAATTCCGGTGGGTAGTCTAGGTCGTTCAGCAAGTTGTCGAGTTTCTTGGCGACGAAATCCTGCCCGTTGTAAACGGCAAGCACCACAGAAACAGTGGACAGGAAGCCGGGATCTTTATGGATCGGAGGCCCGAAACGCCGCCAGGCAGCAAGCACCAAAGGGTAGCCGACAAGAATGTAGAGACTGATCGTTGCAGCGACGACCAGGATGAGTGCAGCTATCATTGCCAATTCCCGTTGGAGTGGAGTGCCTGGTGACGGAGCAGAGAGCGCCAGAGCGTCCCGATCGTATTGAGCGACGTGGCCCCCGAAGGCCTCGACCTGCAAGCTCAGAATAGCATGCTGAAATGACAGACTAGTTAAGGGGTGACCTTCATCGGACGCCCGGCACCCGCTTGAATTGATTAAGCGGGAAGTAGTTCGCGGCGTGCCGGAGAAGCTGCTACGTAGCCTCTCCGCGCCATGCCAGGTTCTCCTGTCGGATGGTTGGCTTTCCGCCATTGGGAATTTATTTCCGATTAACCACATAAAGTCTATCTTTTTAATAGATATTGTGAGACGATGTTCTCGCCGATGAATTTGGCGGTAAGCGACTATGAGAATTTCGCAAAAAGGTCTTTACGCACTGCAGGCCATGACGATGCTGGCCAGGCGCTATGAGCAGGGCGCCGTCCGCATTCGAGACATCGCGTATGAGGAAGGCCTGCCGGAGAAGTTTCTGGAGCTGATTCTGCTTGAGCTGAAGAATGCGCGCATGCTGGAGAGCGTGCGCGGAGCCAAGGGCGGCTACAAACTGCGCCGACCTCCTTCGGAGATTTACCTGGCCGAAATTATTCGGCTGATTGACGGAGCCTTGGCGCCGTTTGCAGATGCCGAGCAACTACGAGACCTGATCGAGAACGACGTGGAGCGTCGCGCCTTGTACCAAGTGTTTCTGGACGTGCGTGACGCGGCGGCGAAGATCCTGGAGAACACATCTCTGGCCGACCTTATCAAGGACGAGAAGCCGCGCAGCGCGAAGTCTCATCGCAAAACCAAAGAGAACTCCACGAAAGTCCTGCCGATCGCAGGGCATGCAAAGCGGTCCCAGGAATAGGCAATGAAAGTCAAGGCGCTTATCATCGTCGGTTTTCTTCTGATTTCAATCTCCCGGGGATTTGGCCAGACGGTCATCCGCGTGGGAGCGTTCCCCAACATTACGCATGCGCAAGCCATGGTGGGCAAAGCCAATGGCTGGTTCGAGAAGGCGATGGGTCCCAACGTCAAGATCGAGTGGAAGAGCTTCAATGCAGGACCTTCCGCCATCGAAGCCATGTTTGCGGGCGCAATCGATATGACCTATATCGGTCCGAATCCCACGATCAGCGGGTATGTCCGATCGCAGGGCGAAGCGCTCAGGGTGATCTCCGGGGCCGCCAGCGGTGGAGCATCGCTGGTGGTTCGCAACGATTCGGGGATCAACAAGCCGGAAGACTTTCACGGAAAAAGGGTCGCGTCGCCCCAACTTGGGAACACACAAGACGTAGCGTTGCGCGCGTGGCTCAAGGCCCATGGGATGAAGTCGAAGGATAAAGGCGGAGACGTCCAGGTCCTTCCGATGGCCAATCCTGATCAGTTGACTCTGTTCCTCAAGAAGGAACTGGATGCGGCTTGGGCACCGGAGCCCTGGGCGACACGACTGATCCAGGAGGGCAATGGACGGCTGTTTCTCGATGAGCGCGATTTGTGGCCGAATCATCAGTTCGTGGTGACCAACCTGATTGTCAGCACGAAGTTCCTGCGCGAGCATCCGGACCTGGTCAAGAACTGGGTGCGGGCCAATGTCGAATTGACTGACTGGATTAACGGTCATCTACCGGAGGCCAAGCGGCTTCTGAACAGCCAAATCCAGAAAGAGACAGGTAAAGCGTTGCCTGCCGGGCTCATCGACGCTGCGTTCGGCCGTTTTGAAGTCACGTACGACCCGATCCGAAGTTCGTTGCTGACTTCAGCGCGATCCGCGTACGAGGCTGGCTTCCTTGGACGTCAGATGCCTGATTTGTCGGGGTTGTACGACTTGGGTTTCCTGAACCAGGTGCTCGCCGAGAAGGGCAGAAAGGCCGTGCAATGACGACTTCGCCCCAACGCATCTCAAGTGCCGACCACCGCTATTTGCATTCCGGGCTGACCGCCTGGCCGACTTCGGAGCTGGCCGCAGCGGACGGGTTGCAAATAGCCGTCGAGCGACAGACTTCCAAGGTTGAATTGCAAGATATTACGCTGCAGTACAAGACCAACGGATCGACCCTGCTGGCGCTTGACCGGATCAACCTGCAAGTCAAAGCCGGCGAATTTCTCTGTATTGTCGGTCCTTCTGGATGCGGCAAATCCACACTTCTGCATTTGATTGCCGGGCTGCAGCGGCCCACATCGGGCACGGTCCTGATTGACGGCAAACCGGTGCATGGACCGGGCACGGACAGGATTCTAATCTTCCAGGAACTCGGGCTGTTTCCCTGGCTAACAGTCGGCGACAATGTCGAATTCGGCCTGAAGGTGAGGGGCGTTCCGAAAGCAGAGCGCAAGCGGAAAGCCGGATATTACCTGCGCCTGGTACAGCTGTCACAGTTCGCGGACAGCTATATCCACCAGCTTTCCGGCGGAATGCGCCAGCGCGTGGCGTTGGCCCGCGCGCTCGCTACCGAACCAGATGTCCTGCTCATGGATGAGCCGTTCGCTGCCTTGGACGCTCAGACCCGCGACCTGTTGCACGACGAATTGGAACGAATATGGGCGGAGACGGGCCGGACGATCATCTTCGTCACGCATAATGTGCGCGAAGCAGCAAGACTGGGAGATCGGGTTGCCGTGTTCACCTTCCGGCCGGGCCGCATTAAGCGGGAGTTCGCGGTGGACCAACCTCGTCCGCGTCAGATTGAGGATCCGGCCATCTCGCGGTGTGCGAAAGAAATCCTCGACGACTTGCGGGAGGAGATCAACAAGAGCCTGGAGCAGGAGTACCGGGTTTCGTCATGAAATCAGTCGCCAGACAAGTCACATTTTACGCAATCGCGATCGGAGCATGGCTCCTGGTGGCGCGCCTGCACATCTGGCCGCCCTATCTCTTCCCATCGCCACAAGGAGTGTTAGAAGCCCTCTGGGCGGGGTTTGCGGACCACAGTTTTTGGATCGCAATCGCAGTCAGCATGAAACGTATAGCAATCGGCTATGTCCTTTCCGTGGTGATCGGCATCGTTCTGGGCGTGGGGATGGGCAGCAGCAAGTTTCTGGAGCAGACCCTGGGCGGTTTACTGGTCAGCTTGCAGAGCCTGCCCAGCATCTGTTGGCTTCCCATGGCGGTGTTGTGGTTCGGTCTGTCGGAGAAGGCAATACTTTTCGTGGTAGTGATGGGTTCCGTGCTCTCGGTCACCATTGCGATGGAATCCGGCCGCAAACAACTGCCAAAGATCTACGCCATGGCTGGACGAAACCTGGGTGCACGCGGCTTCAAACTCTTTCTGTATGTGCTCTTTCCCGCGAGCCTCCCGTATTTGCTTACAGGGCTTAAGCAAGGTTGGGCCTTCGCATGGCGCTCGTTGATCGCGGGAGAAATGATTTTCGTCAGCCTCGGGCTGGGTCAACTGCTGATGATGGGCCGTGACCTGAACGATATGAGCCAGGTTATAGCAGTGATGATTCTGATCGTTGCGATCGGATACATCGTCGATGGCTTGATCTTCAGGACTTTCGAGCGGCGCCTGCAATACAAGTGGGGCTTAACCCCAGCGACGTAGGTGCTGAATTCCATACCAGGTAGCAACAAGAAGGAAGGAGACGGTCACAAGGTGAGCGCGCGACATCAGGTTGGAGGTGACGATTACAAGGTCTACGCCGGCGAGAGACACGCCAGCCGACAATTCCCGGTCGAGACGACAGTACGATTTCTGTGGCGGGACCCTGACGAAGCCCTTCACCTGGGGGTGGGCCTCAGCCATCACATCAGCCGGTCTGACATCTGGATCCGTGCCCAACGTACTCCCAGTCCTGGGACAAGTGTGCAAGTGATCGTCGACATGCCGCCGGCGAGGGCTAACGCTCGCTCCGCTCGGCTGACTGGCCACGGGATCGTTGTACGCGTGGAATACGAAAGCCGGCAAGCTGTGATTTTCGCAGTCAAAGTCTGTTTTCAGCAGAGGTGGGCGTATCGTCCCGCGCCCCTTGGAAAACGAAGCGCCCTTGATGGAGGACACGATGATGCCGCCGGTCTCACAGCAAGACCGGCTGGTTGGGACACAACACGCGGGACGTTTTTTTGACTTACGATGTCTATAAAACTGATAGACATACTAGGTAACGGGAATGTTGATTGGTTTAAGAGCTAGATCGAGCCCGGAGAAGGAGAGGAAGGAAAGATCATGTGGATTGCACACTGGAAGACTATTTCGCTGCGCGCTTCGCTTGCGTCACTCATGTTCCTTACAGCGTCAGCCGGCGCCGCAAACCCACCGAACGGCACTCAGCCCACTGACGACGCGGCCACACAGCCGACGGCCGATCAGAACGCCGAACTGCGGAGGGAGCTGGAGCAACTGAAACAGCTGGTCGAACAACAACAGGCGCGAATCACGGCCCTTGAATATCAAAACTCGGCCGCTGGAACCGACGGGGCCCTCGGCGGGTCGATGACCGATCTGCGGTCTCCGATGTTTGGTGCAGAGCCCCAGCCGGCGCCGAAGGGTCCCGGTTTTGGGTCGCAACTGCCCGATAGCCCGCAAGTTGCGCAAGGACCACAAAATGCAGGTAGCTCTGACGAGCGCATCAGAAATCTCGAGCGGCGGCTGAAAGGTATCGGGCCGCTGTCGTTCAGTGGTGACATCCGTATAAGGGAAGAGCCGACTTTCGGAGGGCCTTCCGACGGCTCCCTCGACCGCAACCGCGCGCGAATCCGGTCCCGGTTTAACATATTTGCGGACCTCGGCGAGGAGTTTCAGGCAGGCCTAACAATAGCCAGCGGCGACGTGAACGATCCAACCACAACCAACCAGACGATGGGCGTTTTTTATACGCGGAAGGCTTTTGCTCTCGACCAAGCGTATGTGAACTATGATCCCAAATGGTTCAAGCCGCTTACGCTCACAGCTGGTAAGTTCCGCTATCCCTGGTACAACACCGAGCTGACCTGGGACAAGGACCTCAATCCCGAAGGCGCGGCCCAGACCCTCGCCTTCAACCTGGAGAACACTCCGGTACTCAAACGGATTGCAGTGGTCGGATTCGAGCTGCCGTTCGCTGAAGAGGCTGGAACAGGGGTGACCAACAAGAACATCGTCCAGAGCATGACATACGGTACCCAACTACAGACGACCTGGGCAATCGCCCCCCACCTCCAGCTGAGTGCGTACACGGGATACTACGATTTCCAGAATGCAGATACGATCGCCCAGGCACTGGCCAAGGCGAGCGCTAAGAATCCGCAAACTCCGTGGGCGGGATCGCTGCCCTTGTCGACCGGCAACACAGTGCAGAATTCCATTACTACCACAGCTTCTGCGAACATTGTCACCGTCAATGGCAAGGCTTATCCGACGGGCGTGACGAACATCGTGAATGCGCAATTTGGTTCGAAGTTCGGATTGTTCGACAGCATTGCGCGTCTGGACTGGAACACCGGCAACGCGAAACTGCCCGTTAGTATCATTGGCGACTACGTGCAGAACACTCGCGCCTGCGCCAATGTGGGAAACATCCAGAAGGTGCCAAACAACACAGCCAGCCTGGTGTTCACCCAGGCAACGAACTTCCCTTGTAAGGCCAATCAACGGCGTGGCTATTGGCTGGAGGGGCGAGTGGGCAGGCTGCAAAGCAAGGGCGACTGGCAGGCGGGCTATACGCGCATCTATGTCGAACGCGAGGCGGTGATCAGCAACTTCGACTACAGCGATATGCGGCAGGGAACAAACGTGACTGAGCATCGACTCGACGTGTTTTACATGTTCCAAAAGAGCGTACAAGTTGGCTTCACAGCGCTTATTGGGAGGCCCCTTGGGGTCAATGCCCTCGGCCAGACAGAACCCTGGCTGACGCGGCTGCAATTCGACACGATTTACGTGTTCTGAGGCGCGCCGTGACGTCTCCGGCCATGCTAATGCAATGTTCGTGGACGTGAGTGTGGAGTATATTCCGGTAGCAAGGATTTGACCGATGGATCGACGGCGTTTTGTTACATTGCTTACTGCGGCGGGAAGTGCTGCCGTTGCACAACGTGCTGTGGGACGCACTGCCCCGTTTTCGTCCGCTGGAGTTTTTCCGTTCTTCGAGCACGAAACACCTGGAAATCCAGAACTGGTGCGTTATCCACAAAAGACCGACCTGATTCTGCTTACTGACCGGCCGCCTCAACTGGAAACTCCGCTGCGCTATTTTCAGACCGACTTAACGCCGAATGACGCATTCTTCGTGCGTTGGCATCTGTCTGGGATCCCGACGACTGTCGACTTGCGAACCTTTCGTCTGGAGGTGAGTGGTCAGGTAACCAAGCCTCTTAGCCTTTCGTTTCAGGATCTGAAGAGCAAGTTCAAGCCAGTCTCAGTGGTTGCCCTGGCGCAATGTGCGGGGAACTCGCGCAGCCTGTTCGAGCCGCGCGTTCCTGGAGGCCAGTGGGGTAATGGAGCGATGGGCAATGCGCGCTGGACCGGCGTGCGATTGAAGGACGTCTTAGATGAGGCGGGAGTGAAAGCCGGAGCTGTCCAAGTCGGGCTGCGGGGGCTGGATGTGCCTCCGATGCCGAACACGCCGGTGTTTCAGAAGTCATTGCAGATTGACCATGCGCGCGACGGTGAGGTGATGATCGCGTACGAAATGAATGACGCTCCTTTGCCGATGCTGAATGGCTTTCCCCTCCGGCTGGTGGTGCCGGGTTGGTTCGCTACCTACTGGGTAAAGTCGCTGTCGGCAATTACAGTCCTTGACCAGCCGCTCAAGACCTTTTGGATGGACAAAGCCTACCGCATTGCCGACAACCCTGACGCCAACGAAGATCCGCAACATCTGGCTGCGGTGACGGTACCTGTCAGCACGATGCCGATCCACTCCATCTTCGTGCGGCCGGAAGCGAGCGAGAAACTTCATGCCGGTACCAGCTACACCGTGCAGGGGGTGGCCAATGACGGCGGTTCGGGCGTCCGCAAAGTCGAAATCTCGACCGACGGAGGTCAGACCTGGAGCGATGCCACGCTCGGCACGGACTTGGGGAAATACTCCTGGCGGAGGTGGCAGGCGCAGTGGACGCCGAGTGTTAAGGGCACCGTACGCCTGATGGTGCGTGCCACTGCGGGCGATGGTCAAACGCAACGCTCTTCGCAGTGGAACCGCAGCGGCTACCAGCGCGACGTGATTGAACATCTGGATGTGGTGGTATCGTGAGGCGCGGAATGCGAAAGACGAATTTGATTTGCAGGCTTGCACTGATGGGGATAGTCGTCGGCTTCTCTCTTGCCGGCCAGTCTCAGCAATCCGCAAAAGCCAGCCCAAAGCAGGCCGGCAACGATTCGGTGCACACCATTACGCTACCGCAATATGCGCCGGAGATTCCTGCTGGCCCGCATCTGGACACATACCGCAAAGACTGTCTCATCTGCCACTCCGCCCGGTACGTGGCGATGCAACCGCGCTTTTCGCAGGCGGTGTGGGAGAAAGAAGTCAAGAAGATGGTCGATGCCTATGGCGCCACGATTTCAGATGCCGATCAGAAGGAAATCGTCGAGTACCTGGTTGCGGTGCGTGGCGTTTCCGAAAGCAAATGAGGTGGACGAGCAGAGCAGATCAGGAAACGCCGAGGTGATGCCGACTCCAGCCTTGCTCCAAGACTCAGCTTACGAGCGCTTCGTCGACAATCTGAATGACGCTCTCCCAAATGCCGCTACTACTGGCAACTAACCCGGGTAAAAGCGTTTCCCGTTGATTAAATTGCAGCTTTCCATCGCGGATGCAGGCCACGGTTCCGCCAGCGGAGGTGACCAGCGCCACGCCAGCGGCGACATCCCACACATGCTTAGGGGACAAGGTCCAGGTAACATCCGCCAGTCCAGCGGAGACGAGCGCCAGTTTGTAGGCAACAGAGCCAGTTTGCCGAATCGAGAATTGCTTGCCTTCAAATTGCGCCCACTCGCCGCGTTTGTATTCCTGGCGACTGGCGAGAATAACCGCTCCATCAAGATTTTTTCGTAAAGTCGGGTGTGCGGGGCGCCCGTTGTAGGTTACGCCCGAGTTCAGGCCTCCCAGAAAAATTCGTTGGTCGCAGGATTACAAACCCCGCCAGCTACTGCGGTGCCGTCGATGACGAGGCCCACCGAAATAGCCCATTCCGGGATACCATCGACAAATTCGCGGGTGCCATCGAGGGGGTCAACCACCCAGACAACATGCTTCGAGAGTCGGCCAAGATCGTCCACATCCTCTTCCGAAAGCCAACCCTCATCCGACTTCAGCAATTCGGTGTGGAGCACGTCGCTCACTGCGCGGTCGACCTGGGTCACGACATCGCGGCCGCCGTTGTCGCGGACGCTGAAACTACCCGGTGCGAATCGTTGTACGACAGCCGATGCGGCCTTCAAAGCATGCTGGATGCGCATCAGATATTGTTGTTCGCTGGTATCAGTGAGCATGCGAGAACGAGACCCATAACATTCTTGATCCGACCAACACAAGAACCGTACAAAGAATTTGTCGAAAACGTTGTGCAGGCAGGTACTTGGTGAGATAAGCGCCAAGCAGTCCGCCAGGAATCGATCCCACGATGACGCACGCCACCAAACTCAGATCGACGTTGCCCAAACCGAACTGAAGCGCACCAGTGAGACCGGCGAGAAATATGGCGTGAACGATATCTGTGCCAACCATGACGGAAGGGGCAAAGCCATAGATCACCAACAACAGCATCAGGATGACGCTGCCCGACCCAATCGATGTAACACCGACGAGGATCCCGGCAAAGAAGCCGATGAGAGTGATTCCAAAATGGTATTTCGTCTGCTTCATCGCTTCTAGGCTGGGCGTCAAATCTGACGGGCGCTTCTTGATGTAGTAGGCGATTGGGATGACGATCAGCAGAATGCCAATGGCAATCTTCAGGAAGTCGTTCACCCCGCTGCCATAGATGGCGCGTATGCGCGCCAACAACGTCACTCCCAAGATGGCACCGGGGATGCTGCCGTAGGCCAGGCTAAGAGCGAGCCGCCAGCTGACGTTTCCCCGTCGCCAGTGCAGCGCGCCGGCGCCAATCTTCGTGATGCAATTGATAACGGCGTCGGTCCCGACGGCCATGATGGGAGGCACTCCCAGAACGGAAATCAGCAGCGGGAGCAGTAACATGCCCCCGCCAAGTCCCGTGAGTCCGACAAGAATTCCTACGACAAGTCCGACAGCGATTCTCGCTGAGATCGTGCCTAAATCCACGCCGACTCCGTTGCACTCGCCAACAAGCAAGTTACGACTGGGTCAATGCTCAAGAAGTCCTTGAAGAAAGAAATTGCAGAACCGCTGCGACTGTTTTCGAGGAGCTCTCCCGGGTACTCTCTTGATCGGTATTGCAGACGATTTCGGCCGCCAGCGGTGGTTCATAGGGATCGTCGATGCCAGTAAAGCCGTGGATCTGTCCAGATCGCGCCTTCTTGTACAGGTCCTTGGGATCTCGAACTTCGCACACGGACGAGCGGAGTACTCACATACACTTCCATGAAGTTCCCGATCGTCCGCCTCGCCTCATCCCGGCTGGCCCGGTAGGGCGAAATGGCTGAGACCAGAACGATAGCGCCGTTGCGAGTCAGCAGTTGCGAAACGAAAGCAATGCGACGGATATTCTCGTCGCGGTCATGCTTGCTGAATCCCAGGTCCTTGCACAGGTGGTTCCTGATGATGTCCCCGTCAATCACTTCGACTTGCAGTCCGTGGGCCAGAAGTTCGGTCGCAACCGTCCGGCAGATGGTGGACTTTCCGGCGCCGCTAAGACCTGTGAACCAGACTGTCAAACCTTGATTCTGTGCGACGCGTGATCCGGCGGACGATTCATCCAAGCCATCACTGGCCTGAAGCGGGGTCGCACTCACGATCATGCCCGATGCAACGGTATCGTTGGTAAACGGATCGATGACGATGAAGCTGCCAGTGATTCGATTGCGCTCGTAAGGATCGCAAAAGATCGGATTCTGCAGCTCAATCTGAGCCTCGCCGATTTCGTTGAACTGCAGACTGTCAGCCTCAACTTTTGCCAGCGTATTGACGTCAATTTTGTGGTTGAGCCGGCTGATTCTGCCGCACAGCACCTTGGTCGTGTGTTTGATGAGATAGCGGGTATCGCGCCGCAGAGGCCCCTGAGACATCCAGATGAGGTTGGCCGTTATTCTGGCGGAGACGGTGGGCAAATGGTCGGCGGAGACCAGCATATCTCCCCGGCCCAGGTCGATATGGTCGGTTGTGGTCAAGACCACCGATTGGGGCGGGAAGGCTTCCGGCAGACTGCGGTCGTACAGGAGTATTTCCTTCACCGTGGTCCGGTGCCCGGATGGCAAGGCAACGACCTCTTGCCCGGGTTTCACTACGCCCGAACCCACCTGACCGGCATAACCTCGAAAATCCTGATTGGGACGAATGACATTCTGGACCGGAAATCTAAATTCCTGGTTCGGCTCGGGTGTTGCCGGGACAGTCTCCAGAATCTGGAGCAGAGTCGGCCCTTGATACCACGGAATATTGCCGTTGCAATGAATGACATTCTCGCCGTTCAAGGCGCTCAAAGGCACAAATTCGAACTCGACACCGCGCAAGCGAGTCGGTGAATTCGCTGAACTGGTCGCGAATGGAGTAATAGACTTTTTCGTCGAAGCCGACCAAATCCATCTTGTTGATGACAACGATCAACCGGCGGATGCCAAGCAGCCAGGCAATGAGCGTGTGGCGGCGAGTCTGATTCAGTACACCTTTCCTCGCATCGACGAGGATCAGCGCTGCTTCCGCTGTGGAGGCGCCGGTGGCCATGTTTCGCGTGTACTGTTCATGGCCGGGAGTGTCGGCAATGATGAACTTCCTGCGCGGCGTGGCGAAATAGCGGTAAGCGACATCGATGGTGATGCCTTGTTCGCGCTCCGCACGCAGACCGTCGGTCAGCAAGGACAGGTCAAGTTCTACGTTCTTGGCAGACGAAGCTTTCTTCACCGAAGAAAGCTGATCTTCGTAGATGCCATTCGACTCGTACAGCAGCCGACCGATAAGGGTGGACTTCCCATCGTCGACGCTTCCGGCCGTCAAGAACCGAAGCAGGTCTCGTTCTTCCCCAACGGTGCTCAAAAATAACCCTCCCTTTTCTTCAGCTCCATCGAGCCTTCCTGATCGTGATCGATAACGCGGTTTTCACGCTCGGAACGGCGGAACAACTTAAGTTCTTGGATAATATCTGGGACGGTCGCAGCCGTGGACCGAATCGCGCCGGTGCAATAGGTACAGCCCAGCGATCTCATTCGGCACATCACCATCTGCGGCTTCTCCCCTGGCAGCAGGTTGATCGCGTGATCGAGCGGGATAAGGGAGTCTCCCCGAACCAACATTTCACGTTCCTTGGCGAAATAGAGGGGCACAACGGGAATATTTTCCCGGTGGATGTACTCCCACACATCCACCTCCGTCCAGTTCGAAAGTGGAAAGACCCGCATGCTTTGCCCAGCCTCAACCCGGCTGTTGTACAGGTTCCAAAATTCCGGGCGTTGATTCTTAGGATCCCACTGTCCCATGGAGTCGCGAAGCGAAAACACCCTCTCCTTGGCGCGTGACTTTTCCTCGTCGCGCCGGGCCCCGCCGATAGCAGCGTCGATACCATTGGCCGCCAGAGCGTCCAAGAGCGCCTTCGTCTTCAGCAGCCCACAACAGCGACTGGTGCCCAACTTCCAGGGAGTGGCACCCTCTTTCTTGGCTTCCCAATTGGTGTGCGCGATCAGTTGCACTCCAAGATCGCTGCAGGTCTTATCGCGGAACGCGATCATTTCGCGGAACTTGAAACCGGTGTCGACGTGCAGCAAAGGAAAGGGGATCTTGCCGGGGTAAAAGGCCTTCTGTGCAAGGCGGAGCATGACCGACGAGTCCTTGCCGACCGAATACAGCATTGCCGGTCGCGCCGATTCGGCGACGACCTCTCTCATGATATGGATACTCTCCGCTTCAAGGGCGTCGAGGTGGGGTAAGGTCCGCGGGATGTCCAAAGTCGCGTTCAAATCCAGAGCTCCTGATACTAAGCGTGTGCTGGCTGACACTGAAAAAAGAGGGCTTTCTTACGGGAGTCGCTTGCCTCGCGCAATGCCGGGATATGGCTATTTGGCGTCTTTGAAAACGCACAAGCCCGTACCTTGAGAGTAACACAGGGGGCGCCAAAATGGCCGATTGCTCAACACGGGGACGTGCGAGGAAAGAGTATCACGGACTATTTTCGTTAATTTTCGCGAGGCGAACCGGCTCGTTGACGTTCATATGCTGCTGCGACGGCTGGCCGATGCGGTTGAAGCGGTGTTGTTCGGGGCATACAAAACTGAGTTTGCTACAGGTCGCAGGGCTGGATTAATATCTTCTAGGAATATCGGGAACCTCTTTTTCGAGGCCGGTGTAGAATTCATCCTCTTCGTCACTGATCGCATCACCGCCCTCGGTTACGAGTAGCTGCTAAAACGCTCAGGTGTTCCTCTGATTTCCTATGTCGGACCGTCTGGTGCTGTGTTCGTACGCGCTGTGGTAATGCTAGGAGTCTCCTTTGGTCTGCATCTCGCCGTCTCGAAAGTACCTCGAGCAACCATTTCTGTCTTTGAAGGATAGATCGCCGAAGCCGACGCTGGGAAGCCACAGATGCAGGCCGCCTCGGTTGGCGACGCGGCTTAGGATGTGACCCGTACGTTTCTCCAGGTTTGCGTGGCTGGTTCCGGGATGCCTCGCGGCGAGGCCGGGTCATGTGGTTGGCATTGGGGACGAACCCCAAATGATGGAGGCCACGCACTGCATCAGTAATCGTCGCAATGGATGATCGACTTCGACTCGCCCACCATCCTGTCCTACAGCCGAGCAATTGGGGCCGCGATCAGCGGCCTTTAGCTTGGTCTTCCTCTTGACGGGGGCTAACATGCTGGCTGTTGAAGCGCGGCACGCAATCCGTGCTATCGTCGAGCCCGGAAGCTTGTCTTGTTTCCGCTAAACGCTCTCTTAGGGACTCTTCGGGTGAGCGTTGAAATCGAGGTCAACTAAGAGTTGCCAAGAGTTTCGCGCGGCGCGACCCTTTTATGAAGTTGGCATACCTCTTGAGTGAGTACCCGACGCTCGTACACACGTACCTCTTGAGGGAGGTAAGAGAGTTACGCGCACTTGGTTGGGAAATTCAAACGGTTTCGATCCGCAGGCCCGAGCAACCGGCACCCTCACTGTCATCCGCTGAAAACCAAGAACTAGCATCAACTTGGTACATCTTAGGTAGCAGCACGTGGGAGTTCTTGAAGGTCCACGCGTCAACTCTCCTGCAACGGCCGTTACGGTATCTCACCGGTCTGAGCACAGCCTTGCGGTTCGGCCGCTACAAACCGCGCAATACTGTGCTTGCAGTAGCCTATTTTGCTGAAGCGGTTCTTGCGGGGCATCGCCTGCACAAGGCTGGTTTCACTCGTGTGCATTCAGTATATACAACGACCGTCGGATTAATTCTGGCCAGGGTCTTTCCAATTGAGATATCGATGACGATCCATGGTTCCGATGAGTTCATAGACCCCGAAGGGTTCCGGATGGAGGAAAAGATCCGAGCTGCGATGTTGGTCACTGGCATCAGCTACTTCGGAAAGAGTCAAATTATGCGTTGGCTTCTCCCCAGGATTGGCACAAAATCGAAGTCGCCCCGCTCGGCATCGACACGAAGGCCGGGCGGCTGCTTCCTTTTCGAGAACATCCTGAACCATTTAATATCATTACGGTGGGCCGACTCGTGCCGGTTAAGGGATATTTCGCTATTGTTGGAAGCGCTGGCAATGCTAACGGCGCAGGGACGGAATGCCTGTCTAACCTTCGTAGGTGACGGGCCTGATCGAAGCCGGTTGCAGGAGTACACAAAACGTCTGGGGATCACCAACCATGTCGTTTTTGCAGGCTGGAGGGGTCAGGAAGAGCTGTTGGAGTTCTATCGGAGGAGCGATCTTTGTGTTCTTTCCAGCTTTGCGGAAGGGGTTCCGGTTGTCTTAATGGAAGCCATGGCGCTCGGAGTGCCTTGCGTGGCGCCCCGCATTACAGGCATCCCTGAGCTCATTCGGCACGGTATTGAGGGAATATTAGTGACACCAGCAAATGTCGAAGAACTTGCTGCTGCGATCGCGGAGGTGATTGATAAGCCGGAAGTTAGGCGCTCGATGGCTGCTGCCTCACGCGAGTGGATTGCCCGGAACTACGATCTGCGAAAAACGTTGCGCGATTGTCGAAGTTATTTGAGCAGTATGGGCGGCCGTGAAGCGCCTCGTCCGGAAGTTCGGAACGAAACGTAGGGAGAGCCCGATAAGATATGCAATGGTCGGGTTTTAGCTGTGAAGTTTCAATAGGTTGTTGTCCGTTCGGCCAAGAACTGGGAAGCTGATGTTGCGAAGCAACAGCTACCGAGGAGACCGAATGGACTATCACCATCATGCTCGACTTACGATTCATCGTCGAGAGGAACTTGCCGAAACCGTGATCCAGCGCGCGGCCTAGTGGGTGCAACGCTTTCGCCAAGCGGGCCCGTCTGGCTTGCATGACCGCAGCTCGCGACCGCACCGCTCTCCTCGCACCTACTCCCCGATGAAAAAAGCTGCTTCTTCCAGCAGCTTCCTTCGCCAGGGCGTGGCCTGCTTCGCCCACCTCGACATCCCCATCCGTCGCGTCATGAAGGACAACGCCCCTTGCTTCTGCTCCATCCTCTTCGCACAATGTGCTAGCGATCTCCAACTCCGCCACACCCGCACTCGCATGTACACTCCGCGCACGAACGGGCAAGGCCGAATGCTTCATCCAAACCCCCATCCGCGAGTGGGCCTATGCTCGCCTCTATCAGAACTCCGCCGAACGCCTTCGCCATCTGGCTCCTTGGATCCACCAGTACAACTGCATCGACCACACTCTGCCTCGATCAAAAACCACCCAGCAGCCGATCTGGTCTCGACGTCAACAAATTCTTGACACAACACAGCTAAAAGATCGTGGCTGCTAATTTACCGACTGTGATTCGCGAATTACCTGAATGAGCTTGCCCTGCGTAGTGCGAGGGATACTCTCAACCCAGTCTATTTGTACTGGCAGTGCACCAATGAAGTTCGCAAGAGTAGTGCGGAGTTGCTGTTCTCTGGCTGGAACGAACCCTGATCCGCGCAACAACAGATTGACAGTTCCGTTAACTCTTAGCACTACTTGAAACTGTTTGACTTCCGACATTTCCTTGAAAAGATGATTCCAGTATAAGTTGCTAATTTTTCTTCCATCAGGCAGCTCTAACAAGCCTGCCGCACGACCCAGTAATTCTGTCAATGCAAAAAGTCCTGACTCGTCGCCTGATTCAGGACCGGAAGTACCAAGATCTCCGATTTCGTACCGCAAAAATGGAGTCCCGCGGCAGATGGTGCTGGTCACGATCAGCCGTCCTGGATCACCCGGAGCAACGGCCTGCCGCTGTCATCGACCACTTCAACGAATACCCATGGCCGAAGCAGTTCGAGTGGGCCGTTGTCCCTTGGCTGGCACGCTATGGCACTGAGTTCCCGACCCCCATACAAGTTCAGCAGAGGACAGCCGAAAGCATCGTGGAAGAGTTGCTTCTGACGCTTAAATAGCATCTCTCCACCATTCCACGCAACTGAAACCAGGCCCTGGGATGCCGACTCTCCTCGTTGTAGCACTCTATCCGCGACATACTCAAGCATGGATGTGAATCCTGTCAGTGCTACCGGGCACAATTGGCGCGTAAGATGTAGCACCCTGTCCACGGTCTGATCGGTCAGACTATATCCATCTACGAGATATTCGTTTCGCAGCCGAGTATCCAGGCGTTGCTTCCATGTTCCTGTTTGCTTGCCAATATCGCGCTCTGATCCCCAAATAGTGATTAGAGGCATACCGGGACGCCAACCCAGCTTCTCCCGCGCGTAGAAAACCGCTGCCTGACAAGTCCGAATCATTCTGGCATCGTGATAAAAATGCATTGGCTCGCCAGTGGATCCACCTGTTGCATTCACGGAGCCTGGAAGGGAGTAACGCGGGCCGATTTCGGCTGCTGGGAATTGCTCTGCAAGCAATTTCTTTCCGACGATAGGAAGCGAAGGCCAGATCTCCCAGAGAGCATCTGGATCGTTGATACTCGCTGCTTCCCGCCATTCCGGCAGCGCATCGCTTCGTTTTCCGAAGTACTGAATCTGGTCGAGTAGTTTGCGCGAGAGAATTTGCCGTTGTTCATCAGGGCGGAACGAGGAAACTCATAGAGTTCGGACGCCGAACAGGCGTTTCTTAGAACGGAACCGTTTTATCCAGAGTCGGTTTACGAACCGTGGGATCATATCAATTCGCAATGCCCTTGCCAGCCCTTCGGTGGTGGAAAGGATCATCTCTGGGTAAGACGTTAACTCAGGATATTGTCGTTTCTCCGAGTCGTACCTTGATTTCGGAAGGAGCGAACCGGACCAGCGGAAACGAAAACGGCCCAAACGATTCTCTCACGAGGGGAATTTTCTGCGGGTCGAAAGCCCATGCGGCGAGCATGCACCCACTCTAATGCGGCGGCATTGAGCCCTCCTGACAGAAATCCGCTCGGTTTGGGAGTGTTGGCCAGCGGGCCTTCACCCTCGCCGGCGACAATTGCATCTGTTATCGATACCACCGTGCGCTGCGGAATAGAGCTAAGCGACCCATCCGGCAGCCGTAACGCAATATGCGCTGCAGGTCGAGACACATCCGCCAAACGGTATGGTTGACCTACCACGCACCTTCTAGGTTTGGGTCGCCCCCGACGGCCGCGGCTGTTTTTACGCAGGAGCTGTGCCGATCGAGCAGTTGCCGTCTGCACGACTCCTTCATTACGACGATTGGTCTACTGGTCATACTATGCTCTCCGCACTTAACTTCAGCCATGAATTGGCCTGGATAACAATCGCCGCCGTCCTTTCCGATCCGCCTTTGCGGTGGTGAGGTAGAGTACTCTTTGTTCCCATTGATCCCACCAAGTTCTTTAAGGCGCCCGGTTATCCCAGCTTTCATGTGGGTCTTAAGTTTGGGCAGGTTTACCACCAGATCCGCCTCAATCACTTCGCGAGCGATCAAGTATTGGTGACGGCCCCGAGCTGTGGGTACGGTTCAAGTAATCGGGGTTATACATGGTTACCGGAACTGTCCCGGGCTTCCAGTCGAACTTCTCCAGCAGGCTCTGATCAGGTAAATCAAATAGTACGTAGTCCGATTCGGGACGC
>CAVOKT010000007.1:0-267624 GCA_963696575.1 uncultured Acidobacteriaceae bacterium | reverse complement strand
AAAACTGGGTGGCCCACATATGCCTTCTTCTGGCATATGTGGGATCCCAAACTCCTACGCAATAATCTCGCTGATGGTCCCGGCGCCCACAGTGCGTCCGCCTTCGCGAATCGCGAACCGCAAGCCCTTCTCCATCGCCACCGGCGTGATCAGCTCAATCTCCAGCGGCACGTTGTCGCCCGGCATCACCATCTCCGTGCCCGCCGGCAACGTCGCCACTCCCGTCACGTCCGTCGTGCGGAAGTAGAACTGCGGCCGGTAGCCCTTGAAGAACGGCGTGTGCCGCCCGCCTTCATCTTTCGACAACACGTAAACTTCGCCCTTGAACTTGGTGTGCGGCGTGATCGATCCCGGCTTCGCCAGCACCATCCCGCGCTCCACGTCTTCCTTCGCAATGCCGCGCAGCAGCAGGCCGGCGTTGTCGCCCGCCATGCCTTCGTCCAGCTGCTTCTTGAACATCTCGACGCCCGTCACCACCGTCTTGCGGGTCTCGCGGAAGCCCACAATCTCCGACTCCTCGCCCACCTTCACCTTGCCGCGCTCAATACGGCCCGTCACCACCGTGCCGCGGCCCTGGATCGAGAAGATGTCTTCAATCGGCATCAGGAACGGCTTGTCGATGTCGCGCGCCGGCAGCGGAACATTCTTGTCCACCGCGTCCATCAGCTCATCGATCTTGGCTCTCCCACTGCGCTTCGCCATTCAACGCGCCCAGCGCCGAGCCGCGAATCACCGGCACATCGTCGCCCGGGAACCCGTACTTCGACAGCAGCTCGCGTACTTCCATCTCGACCAGATCGATCAGCTCAGGATCTTCCACCGCATCGCACTTGTTCAGAAACACCAGCACGTAGGGCACGCCAACCTGGCGCGCCAGCAGCACGTGCTCTTTGGTCTGCGGCATCGGACCGTCGGTCGCCGCGACCACCAGAATCGCGCCATCCATCTGGGCTGCGCCGGTGATCATGTTCTTGATGTAATCGGCGTGGCCCGGACAATCCACGTGCGCGTAGTGACGGTTCGCCGTCTCATACTCCACGTGCGCCGTCGCGATGGTGATACCGCGCTCCCGCTCTTCCGGAGCGTTGTCGATCGAATCGAACGAGCGATACACGATCTTCGGATTGTGCTTCTGCAACACCTTGGTAATCGCCGCCGTCAACGTCGTCTTGCCGTGATCGATGTGCCCGATCGTCCCTACGTTTACGTGCGGCTTGCTGCGGTCAAATTTTTCTTTCGCCATAACCTCGCCTAGTAGTACCGGTAAAGTTGTTTGAATTTCTCTCGCAGAGGCAGATCAACTGCCTCCAGCGCGGTCAAATAAAACTCTCGAATCTGCGCCTGGTCGCTCACCGAAACCGCGTCATACCACTGCCGGGCGCTCTTGCCACTCTTCTCCAGTGTCGCGTCGGCCTGCTCCAGCAGCTTTGCGCTCAGCACGCGATCGAAGTCGCGAATCGGAACGCCTTTCTGCCGCAGCAGCCGCAGAAAACGCCCGACTGTTCCTGCCGCGAAAATACGCTCCATCGCCGACTGCAATTGCGCGAACTCTGCCGGCTTTTCCACGCCCATCGTGGGCTGCTGAAAGGGAATCCGCGTTTCTGATTGCGTCATCGAAGCGATCACTAAAACTCAATCCCCGGCAAAATCTTCTGACTCGCCAGTTTCACTGCAAATTTCTGGAGCTGATGATCGGGATTGAACCGATGACCTCTCCCTTACCAAGGGAGTGCTCTACCAACTGAGCTACATCAGCCTGCAATTCTTTCCTTCACTGCTAACTCTGGAGCGGGAGACGGGAATCGAACCCGCGACCAACAGCTTGGAAGGCTGTGACTCTACCACTGAGTTACTCCCGCCCTGCGATCACCGAGCCTGCTCACTCGTCGTCGTTCCTGCCCAGATCTCGAACACTGTCCTGCTCGCGCTGCAACTTCCTGCTGTGGCTCCAAGTGCGAATCGCGAACATCGCCAAAATCGCCAGCGCCGCCAGCCGGAATTTCTGATCGTCGATCGTGACCCACGTCAGAACCATCAACACGGCAAACGCACCCAAGGCCACCCAGAGCTTCTTCATTCTGAATCCTGGTGCACAGGGGAGGATTCGAACCTCCGTAGCCCGCTAGGAGCGGCAGATTTACAGTCTGCTGCCATTAACCACTCGGCCACCTGTGCACGTTTCATGGCAGCTGACGAACTGCTTTACGCCCTCGTATCAGGGCACGACTTCAGTCGTGCCGTTGCGACATCCTTGTTTATCCGTCGTGCGGACTTTAGTCCGCGCGACGCGCAACGCTGGCACGTCGTTTCAGCCACCACGTCCTGCCGAGCATGAACCGCCCGCCGGAATCGCCAATCTTGCTATCAAAGAGCCATCGAACCACCCGGCAGTTTCTCCGGCAAAATACCGCAACAGCCGCGCCGCCTTCGTCGCGCGAAATCAACCCTCGGAAGCTGCTGCTGGGTTCAGTTCTCTTGGAGAGCTCTGCGTCCTGCTTGGCTTGCTTCTATTGCTACGCCTCGCGGCGCGCTCAAGGCCTTCAATCCTGGAGCTGGCGAAGGGATTTGAACCCCCGACCCTCTGATTACAAATCAGATGCTCTACCAGCTGAGCTACGCCAGCGTGCTGCCCATTCGGGGCCATGCCCCAAACAAGCATAGTTCTCCCTGCCCACTGGGACAAACATTAAGGCTAACACAAGGGCAATACCCTTGCAACCTGACTTCCAATCAGCGTAACGCACTCAAACCATTCGACTTTGTAAGTAACGGCGACCCGCAACTCGCCACTCCCGCGGGCCTTGTGGCTGGGGATTCTGCTGAGCACGCCCACCATCGGCGGACGCTGTGAAGCGGTCAATCCAATTCTACCCAATTTTCGCGATCTTGACTAATTGGATGCCGATTACCGTATCATCGACTCTCATCCATGCGAAATCGCCGGCGTAACCTCTGGATCGCCCTCGCCGTCATTCTCGTTATCGGCGCAATCGTCGCCGCCCTGCTGCTCCGCAAGCGTGCCGCGCCCGATGCCGCCCGCCTCTTGCCCAATGCGGACGCCATCCTCTACGTCAACCTCGAACCCGTCCGCCTGCTCACCGATTTGGGCAAGAAGCCGCCCCCAAATCGCGAGCCGGAATACGAAGAGTTCGTTCGCCAAACCGGCTTCGAATTCGAACGCGATCTCAACCGCGCCGCTCTGGCAATTCACTATGGACAACCCGTGGGCAATCACGCGGGGGAAACTCGTTATAGCGAGATCTTGCAGGGCCAGTTCGACAGTCAGCGCGTTAGCCAGTATTTCCGCAAGCTGTCGCAAAGCGTCGAGCGCTACCACGACTTCGACATCTACATCATCCCGCTTGAGGGACGCACGCTGCGAGTTGTTCTGCTTGGAGTGGACACTGCAGCCGCCTCGAACACCGAGGGAAGCGACGTCATCCACGGCATGGTGGACCGCTACAAACAAGCCGCATTGCCGTTTCCGGGACCGGAGTTGGTGGCTGACTATTATCGCCGGGTTCCACTGGGCAGCGTGGTCTGGACCATTGCCCGCATTCCGCTAAACAGTACTGCGCAAGATCGAAGCGAACTGTTGCTTCCTGGCTCGTGGAGCAGCCTGATTCCACGAGGCAGCGTGGTGATTGCCTCTGCCCGCCCACTGAACGAAGTTCACCTCAGGGCCCAGGTCATTACGAAAAATGAATGCCGAAGCGCGCAACTTCGCCGAACGCGTGACTACTTTCCTTACGCTCTTCAAGACCCTCGACATTTCCATGGACGGCGGCGGCCCCGACCCCGATGTGAAGAAAGCGTTCGACAGTTTCGAGGTCCGTCAGAACGAGCAATGAGGCGGTTCTCACCGCCAGCGTTCCCTTCGCATTCTTCAAGAAGATCGTCAGCGACACTCCGGTTGAATTTGGGTCAGACGCAGGAAAGCCGCCGGAACCATCTGCTCCGGCGGCTTCCACCAATCCCAAAAAACCAAAGTAGCTTAGCTGGCTCCTCCGAAAATCGCGCCAGCCTCGGTGCGCAGAAATTTGTGCGGATTGACCGGCGTGTCGTGGATACGCACTTCGTAATGCAGGTGCGCTCCCGTACTCCGGCCGCTCATGCCAACGTAGCCAATCACCTGGCCCTTACGAAGGGTTTGTCCGTCCGCTACCGCGAAACCTGAAAGATGTCCGTATCGGGTAGTGATGCCGTTTCCATGATCGACTTCGATCAGCCGTCCGTAGCCGCTATAGAATCCGGCGTAGGTCACGACGCCGTCCGCGGGAGCAACAATCGGCTGCCCGTAGTGGCACGAGATATCGACCCCGGCGTGAAACGCTCCCTCACCGTTGAACGGATCAATGCGCGCTCCAAACGGGCCTGTGATCGGTCCGATTACCGGCCACAATGTCGGCGCAGTGGTGGCCGCAACCCAGTCCGACAGCGATGCCTGCCGGTTTAAACCCATGCCCAATCCGGCGGTAGCAGCCCCAGTCATTGCCGAACTGCGCAGTGCGTACAGTCCATTGATCGCGTCGGTGACTTGTTCTGGCTTGAGCGGCTGGTCGTTGTCGGCGAGGAGTTTCGTATTTGGCTTGAGCCCGTAAATTACCGACACTTCGTTGGCAATCGAGCCCAACGAAGCAACCTGAATATCTTTCTCGTGGTTGACCTGTTCCAGTTGGGAGTAGCGCGACTGCAACGCCTTCTTCTCGATGCGCAGTTGGTTAAAACTCGCAACCTTAAAGAGCATGCGCGCGTATGATCCAGCCATGCCGGTGATGGTGAACATGCCGATCAGAGCGCCGGCGAGGAAGACGTATAGGTAATGAAGTGGAATCGGGATCTTTCGTAGCTGGCCTTCGGCATCGCGAGCTACGAAAAGGATATAAAAACGTTTCCGCAATACAATAACCCTCGGTTTAAAAATCGTTCCGGCGACGAACCTACAACCTATGAATTTCCGGAGCGTTGCTAGCTATCCCAAAAATCCCATTTCTGGGAAGCAGAAGAGTTAAGAGGTTATTAACTCTTCACCCGAGCAATGCGAGACCCATTGAACCCAGGAGATTGGCGCAATTATTAGAAGACATCAAACCGTAACAGAGCGGCAAAGACGAAGTCAACGATTTCCGTCACATTTTGCACCACAAAAGTGGTACGACTTCCGCGAGCTCGGCGCGAACAATTCCAAGTTCCTGCTGTTCAGTAGTTTCGAAACAACCACGCTTCGGCACCTCCTCCTTCACCCAATGCTGACCCCAAGCGATATAGTGGGTTGGCGCTCTTCGTAACCGCCGCCTGCGCGGCAAGACAAAATGCCAGCGAGAGAACTCCAACTCATCCAGCGAATCCGGCGCGCCGCAGCCCGATCCAGCTCAAAGGCCGTTCTTGGAATTGGTGACGACTGCGCCATTCTCGACCTGCCCCGCGGACATCAGGTGCTGGTCACCACCGATTTCACCCTGGAGGGCATCCACTTCCGTCGCGAGTGGCATCCGGCAGACTCCGTCGGACACCGCTGCCTCGCCCGCGGACTGAGCGACATCGCCGCCATGGGTGGCATTCCGCGCGCCGCGTTTCTCTCACTCGCGTTGCCAGCCGACTTGCCTCAGCGCTGGGTCGACGAATTTATGGCCGGATTTCTGAAGCTTGCACAACGATATTCCGTCACCCTTGCAGGTGGCGACACCGCGCAATCTCCCACCGGAGTATTGGCCGACATCATCGTGATCGGCGCAATCCCCACCGGCAAAGCCGTACTGCGTTCGGGTGCCCGCGCTGGCGATATTATCTATGTGACCGGGAACCTCGGCGCCTCGGTTGCCACGCTGCAGGAGTTGCGCAGCGGCAAGAAGCTCCGTCCGTCAGCCCACCTCAGGCATTTCTATCCCGAGCCCCGCATTGCCATCGGAAAATACCTGCGCGAGAAGAAACTCGCCTCCGCCATGATCGACACCAGCGACGGCCTCTCCACTGACCTCCGTCATATCTGCGACGAAAGCGGCGTCGGAGCCGTCATCGATTCCGCCGCTCTCCCATCCGTAAAAGGTGACGACGGCCTGCAATATCGCCTTGCATGGCGGAGAAGACTACGAGCTGCTCTTCACCGCTCCGCCCAACAAGCGCATTCCGCGCATGATCGCAGGCACTCCGATCACCCGCATCGGCGAAATCACCCGCGCCCGCCAAATCAAGCTGCAATCCTCCGACGGCGAATCCCATCCCCTCCAGGCCGGCGGCTGGCAACACTTCGCCTGACTCTCGAGTCCCCCCTTGGGTGGAAGCACCGTAGACTTCTAAATTCTCCGTCCCTCTGTGTCTCTGTGGTGGATTCGGCTTTTGCCTCTTGCCATTCTTCCTCGGTGCTCTACGTGTTCTCCGCGGTGAGCCTCCGATTTCTCTGTGTCTCTGTGGCTCTGTGGTGAACATTCCTCGGCACTGTTCGCCCGTCACAACCAGCCCCGCATCCCACTGTTTATAATCCCCCGCATGAACCTTGAGCAGAAGCTAGCCGAACTGAAGCGCCGCGACACCCTCGCCGAAGCCGGAGGCGGAGAAGAGCGCCGCGCCCGCGAACACAAACAGGGCAAGATGTCGGCCCGCGAGCGCATCGAGTTCCTGCTCGACGAAGGCACCTTCGAAGAGACCGACAAGCTGGTCACGCACCGCTGCACCGACTTCGGCATGGAGGAGCAGAAAGTTCTACGGCGACGGCTTCGTCACCGGCTACGGCCGCATCGAAGGCCGCCTGGTCTTCGTCTTCGCCCAGGACTTCACCGTCTTCGGCGGCTCGCTCTCGGAAACCAACGCCGCCAAGATCGTCAAGATCATGGACACCGCCATGCGCGTCGGCGCTCCCGTCATCGGCCTCAACGATTCCGGCGGCGCCCGCATCCAGGAAGGCGTGGAGTCGCTCGCCGGCTACGCCGACATCTTCCTGCGCAACACGCTCGCCTCGGGCGTCGTCCCGCAGATCTCCGCCATCATGGGCCCCTGCGCCGGCGGAGCCGTGTACTCGCCCGCCATCACCGACTTCATCCTCATGGTCGAGAAGCACCTCCTACATGTTCATCACCGGCCCCGACGTCATCAAGGCCGTCACCCACGAAGAGGTCACCAAAGAAGAGCTCGGCGGAGCCATGACGCACAACGCCAAGTCCGGCGTCGCCCACTTCCTCGCCCACGACGACGCCGAATGTCTCAGCATGGTGCGCGAGCTGCTCAGCTTCATGCCGTCGAACAATCTCGAAGACCCGCCGCGCAAGCCCTGCACCGATCCCATCGATCGCGCCGACGACAGCGCTCGACACGCTCGTCCCCGCCGAGTCGAACCTCCCCTACGACATCAAGGACGTCATCCACCGCGTCGTCGACGACGGCTACTTCTTCGAGGTGCACGAGCACTACGCCAAGAACATCGTCGTCGGATTCGCGCGCCTCAACGGCAAGCCCGTCGGCATCGTCGCCAACCAGCCCAACTTCCTCGCCGGAGTCCTCGACATCAGCGCCAGCATCAAGGCCGCGCGCTTCGTGCGCTTCTGCGACTGCTTCAACATCCCGCTCATCACCTTCGAAGACGTGCCCGGCTTCCTCCCCGGCACCCAGCAGGAGTACGGCGGCATCATCACTCACGGCGCCAAGCTGCTCTACGCCTTCTCCGAGGCCACCGTGCCCAAGATCACCGTCATCACCCGCAAGGCCTACGGCGGAGCCTATTGCGTCATGGCCTCCAAGCACATTCGCACCGACGTGAACTACGCCTGGCCCACCGCCGAGATCGCCGTCATGGGCCCCGAAGGCGCGGTCAACATCGTCTACAAGCGTGAGCTGGAGAAGTCAGAAAATCCCGAAGCCGATCGCGCCGCCAAGATCGAGGAGTTCCGCGACCGCTTCGCCAACCCCTACGTAGCCGCCGAGCGCGGATACCTCGACGCCGTCATCCGCCCCCGCGACACCCGCCGCAAGCTGATCCAGGCTCTGGACATGCTGGAAAACAAGCGCGACAAAAACCCGCCCAAGAAGCATGGGAATATACCGCTGTAACGGCGTAGTCACCTATTACAGGACTGCTCTTCAGCTATTGGCTTATGCTTAAGGCAGCGCCAGCTATTCAATTTTTTCATTACTGGAGTCAGGCGTGATCGGGGCGTAATCTCTTGCGAAACTCAGATTTTCGGTCCGGAGATTCCAATGTACGATTCGAACGAAAGGGCAACGGCGGCGATCGAAAAAACGCGACTCGAGGGTAGTACGACTCTTAGTCTTAACGCTTGTGGTCTCTCTGAGATTCCCAGCGAAGTTTTCGAGCTCACGCAACTGCGGACGCTTAATCTCTACAGCAACTCAGTCCGAGTCGTACCCGAGCGCATTCGCGAGTTGCCAAACCTGAGGCGCCTCATCCTCAAACATAACCCTGTTGAGTCCCTCCCCAACGTGCCCGTGCTCGATCTAGATTGGACCACCTTTCTTCGTTGTCGTGAGGGGCTTTCGCTCGAAAACATAATGGGAATAGGAATAACTATCGGCGATTCCCAAGCGGAAGTCGTGGAAATTCCACAATCGTCAGAGTTGGTTACGCAACTTCTCAAGCTGCCTAATCTTCGATATTTGAGTGTCGGACTAACCAGCATCACGCACACGTTACCGCTCGGAATCCCTAAGCCTAGCGGGGCATTGGCAGACCTCATCGAGCGCATTGGTGAATTTGCGGGTCTGGAAGCCTTGTCCTTCTTCGGAGTGTCACTAGGAGTGTTTCCGGATGGAATTCGAAAGCTGAACCGGCTAGAGGAATTGAGCCTGTACGGTGTGGGAATATTCGCAGTCCCAGACTGGATTTCCGAACTGAGCAAACTTTCGAGTTTTTCACTTGGCATGGCCGCGCTAACTGGACTCCCTGATGCCCTCGGTGCACTCGCTCTCGAGAGACTTGGTCTCTCCAACAACCGATTTCCCGAGGTGCCACGAGTGGTCTTCAATATCAAGTCTCTTACGCATCTGGATCTCAGCTGCCACCGGTCGGCTGGATACACGGGAAGGATTGAGGAAATCCCTGCAGAGATTCTTAAGTTGGAAAATCTTAAGACTTTCGACGTCGAGGGTCACTCATTTGAGACTCCCCCACCCGAAGTCGTCGAAAAAGGCGTGGAAGCCATCAAGAATTACTGGCGCCAGCAACAGGAGGTTGGAACCGACTACCTTTGCGAAGCCAAGCTGCTCATCGTCGGCGAAGCAGGCGCCGGCAAGACATCGCTGGCGAAGAAGATCGTAAATTCGTAGTATGAGCTTCAACCGGCTGAAGTGTCAACCGAGGGTATTGAGATCACTCAAGTCCTCTTTTGAGACTGTCTTGCGCGTCAAACAGAATGGACACGAGAAGCTCCTCAACCGGGATTTCCGGGTCAACATCTGGGATTTTGGCGGCCAGGAGGTGTACCACTCCACCCATCAGTTCTTCCTCACCCATCGGTCTCTTTACCTGCTAGTGGCGGACGACCGAAAAGAAGATACCGACTTCAATTACTGGCTAACGTTGTCGAACTGCTCAGCGACGGCAGTCCGCTGCTGATTGTGCAGAACGAAAAACAAGACCGCCGTCGTGACATCAATCTTGGCAGCTTACGCGCTCGCTTTCCCAACCTCAAAGACGCCTACGGGGTTAACCTCGCAGATAATCGCGGTCTGGAAGCCAGTTACTCATGGCGATCCGGCAGGAATTGGAACATCTGCCGCATATTGGTGCGCCGCTTCCGCGGACATGGAACCGTGTACGGGATGCGTTGGAAGAAGACAAGCGAAATTACATTGGTGTGGAAGAGTATCTGGCGATTTGCGAGCAGCACGGCTTCACGCGTCGAAAAGACAAGCTGCAACTAAGCGGATACCTGCATGACCTGGGAATTTGTTTGCACTTTCAGGACGATCCTGTGTTGAAGCAGACATTGATTCTGAAACCCAGGTGGGGCACGGATGCGGTGTACCGGGTGTTGGATGACCGCACAATCATGGACGATCGGGGCCGGTTCGGCCCGAATCGACCTCGCACGTATCTGGTCAGAAGACGACTATGCACCGATGCGGGACGAGCTGCTACGGCTCATGATGAAGTTTAAATTGTGCTATGAGTTGCCAGAGGGCGGTATGTACATAGCTCCGCAACTCTTGTCACCTTACCAGCCAACCTACGAATGGAGCCCAAGCGGCAACGTGGTGCTTCGGTACGAATACGAGTTCATGCCGAAAGGTCTGATTACTCGGTTCATTGTCGCGCTGAACCACCTGATTGCAAATCAGGGCATGGTGTGGAAAAGCGGGGTCGTGCTAGAGCGAGAGGAGTCACGCGCCGAAGTGATTGAGGACTATGCCAAACGAAAGATTTCAGTGCGGGTGGCAGGTCGTGACACCCGGGGATTGCTGGCTATTGTGGACGACCAACTGGAACGTATCCATCGCTCCTTCCCGCCCTTGAAGTACGAAAAATACCTGCCCTGCAATTGTGAAATCTGCCAGAAGCGCAGTGAACCGTTTGGCCTTCCCTCAGCGAGCTGAAGGATTTTGCGAAAACTGGCGATCAAGATCCAGTGTCGCATCAGCCGAAAATTGGTCGATGCCGGTGCTTTGTTCCGGGACCTGTTTCCGTCAGCACCGACCCGCATCGAGATATCCGTCGTCTTGAGAAATCCGGAGCCGCCCGAGCCGGAACCAAAAAGGAAGTCTTCGTCTCCTACACATGGATGAACGAAAGCAATGTCGTTGTGGATCAACTCGAGAAGGCGCTCAGTACTTCCGGTATTGCTTTGATCCGCGATAGAAATGAAGTGAAGTATAAGGATTCAATCCACGCGTTTATGGAGCGTATTGGTCGCGGCAAATGCATTGTCGTGGTGTTGTCCAAGGGATATCTCGAGTCCACGAGTTGCATGTTCGAGCTGACCGAGATTAGCGGACTCGAAAGGATATTCGTGACCGCGTGTTTCCTATTGTCTTGGAGCGACGCCAACGTGTACGACGGCATCGGGAGGCTGGACTACATTGCGCATTGGGAATAAGAAGAAAACGAATTGAGATGAGAAGATGAAGTACGGTCTCGGGCGAGAATCTAACGGTATCGTCCGAAGAGCTCGATTTATATCGCAAAAATTCGCTTTACGATTGACGGAATCGTGAAAACTCTTGCCGATATGAATGCCCTGACTCCGGAACAACATCAGGGTTCAAACTTCCAAGGGTTAGAACGCGCGCTAAGGTACGGTTGACGGAGTGATAGAAGGGGTGCTCCGCCCCAGGCCCAGGTTCGCGCCCCGCTTTTACGGCGGTGGTGTTCTCCCTTTCTCGCGGTCAACTGACCCACGCCGACTGACAACTTCTCGATGACCCCGGCCCGCTTGGCTGCAGTCGGAAGCCCTGCGTTTCAAATAAAAAAGGCCGCCACCAGGCGGCTTTCGAATCGATAGCTGTCACCTCAGCAGGAGCGTTTGCGGCGAGCGACGCCCGCGATGCCCACCAGTCCGCTTGCCATCAGCATCAGGCTCGCCGGTTCGGGAACCGGGGCAACCGTTTCGTAAGTCAGGTCAGTGATGTTGGCGCTTCCTGTGTAGCTCCCCAGCAGGCTTCCGCCAGCCGAATACTCATAAATCGAATTGCCGCTGGCCAGGTAGAAATCCCCGTTCGGAGCTGCCGCTAAACCGCTTACCGGACCGGCTACGGTGAATTGGTTCACAAAGCCAAGCGTCGGACTGAAAACCGCCACCGCATTCAGGCCTCCGTCAATCACCCCGGCGAAAACATTCGACCCGTTGAATGCCAAGTCGATCGTCTGGGTGGTAGGCGATCCCGTGATCTGGTGCAATAATGCGCCCCCGCTGGAGTACTCATACGTGGAATTGGTACTGGCCACATAGAAATCGCCGACACTATCGGCCGCCACGCCCGATACGGTGCCGGCAACGGTCAACTGGTTCACAAATCCCAGTGTCGGGCTGAACACGGCTACGGCATGGAGCGATCCGTCGTTGACTCCGGCATAAACATTCGAACCATTGAATGCCAGGTCGATCGTTTGGGTGGTGGAGAGCCGGTGATTTGGTTAAGCAGCACGCCCTTTGCATTGAATTCGTAAGTGCTGTTGGCGCTTGCTATATAAATGTTCCCGCTGGTTCCAACTGCCAATCCGGAGGGCTGCACCGGAATGCCAGTCGATGACAGGGCGCCGAGCGACGGCGTGAATGTCATCACGCTATAGCTGTTGCCGTTTACCGTCGCCGCATAGAGATCATCGGCCTTCGCGACTGACGCCGCAGTTAGAAGCAATAGACAGGCAGAAACCCTAAGCACATCAGCCATTCCATAAGTGGTTTTCATCGTTGCAGTCCTTTTCCTGGTAGCAGACATCATAAGCGGCTTTCGCCGGGTGCCCCACACAAGCCGGTTTGCTTGTGTGGGTCTTTTGACTTTCGGGTGGGTCCCCGGACACTACTGTCCTAGCCCCGCCCCTACTTTACTTCATAACGTGCGACCATTCCGGCAAGCATGTGATCGCTGATATGGCAGTGATAGAGCCAGATACCGGGCGCATCGGGCACCATGTCGGCGGTCACCATTTGCGCGGAAGTGACCACCAGCACATCGGTGCGCTGGCCGGCAACCAGGACGGTGTTGCCGTGCCAATGTGGGGTGTGCGCATTGAAGAAGTCCCCCAGCGTCGCCACATACCAGCGCACGTGCTCACCCTTCTTCATGGTCGGCATCGGCATATTCCCAAAGATGTATCCGTTGATGGACCATTTGATATTGGTTTCGACAAAGCCCGTACCGGCAACTGTCCCGGCCATTCCACTGGGAGTGAACGGATCGCTCTGTTTCTTATCGACGCCCTTGGGATCGGTCGTATGGTCACGAATGTTGTCGTCCAGATACCAGCTTTCATTCTCGTTGATGGCGATAAACATGGAGACGAACTCGCGGTCCACATCCTTGGGACGGCCATCAGCGCGCGCCATGCCCTTGCCGGGTGACGACGATGACTCCAAACAGGCCTGAAGCGACGTCCCGCAGTTCTTCCGCATGCGAATGGTAGAGCCAGAAAACCGAACTCGGATCATTCGGACCGGGTCCGGCCCGCTCGGGGATTTGCCAGACATAGGTATGGGTCGCGCCGGGCGGCACTCCACCGTCAGCTTTGTCGGCGCCGCTGGTGCCGTCGTTGTAGTCCGCACCTTCGGAATCCTTCTGATACAAGACGCCGTGCGGATGCATGCTGTAAGGATGCGAAGCGTTGTTCTTGAAGACAATCTTGATGGTGTCGCCCACGGCCCCGCGCAGGACCGGCCCGAGCAGTCCTAAATATTGCTCCTCGGGACCGCGTTTCTTGAGCGTCGAGAAAGTTGCGTCGGTGTACTCACGATAAACCGCCTTCTTGTACACACGGCCAATCCGATGAGGCCCGGACTCGGTAAAGGCCTTTCCGATCTCGTCGAATTCCATGCCCATGGCTTCATCGCGGCCAGAGGGCGCGTAATCCCATTGCACTTCCTCGGCGGCCACGTAATAGGTGCGTGTCGTGCCCGCAGGCGTAGCTGGCACAGCGTGGAGGAAAACAGGGTAGGAGCACAGGAGGATGCCGACCAGGCACGTG
Source organism: uncultured Acidobacteriaceae bacterium (assembly GCA_963696575.1). Classification (GTDB taxonomy): domain Bacteria; phylum Acidobacteriota; class Terriglobia; order Terriglobales; family Acidobacteriaceae; genus DASRAA01. The sequence continues at coordinate 253,997 of CAVOKT010000007.1, read as the reverse complement.
GCGACCCGATGGCGCGTGAGATTCTTTGTGGACGCATTTTGCGAGTATAACCGCGGTCATCTACATACCAGTTAGGTGTGCCTCTCGATTCCCGCTGGCCCGCCGCCCCAAAGCCTGCCCTGAGCCTGTCGAAGGGTTGGCACCCGCTTCTGTGAGATACCTGAGCCTCCCGAGTCCAGCCCGCAAGGTGGCACAATCGTAGCCCCGGGTGGAGCGACACCGGGGGGCCCCGACAAGCGCCGAATTTGCGCTTGTTGGGGTGGGAGCGCAGGGAGCGCAACCCGGGGTAAGTCCGTAAATAGAATCAATTCCATTCTGCCGAAGGCTGGCGCGCAGGGCGCCGCGGCGACCGAAGCGCCAACAAAAAAACCACCGTGCGGGTGCCTCTGCTGTCGTGCTCTTGGTTACTTTAGTTTTCCCGGCCTGCTGATTTCTCTGGCGCTCCCAACCTCGGCCGCGATACACATCCAACAGAGGGGGAGGGATTGGTGTCTCTTGCGTCGGTCCCCGCCCATTCTGTGGACCTGCAAAGGGGTTCTTTGACATCCCGGCGTGCCCTGCGGCTGCGATTGAATCTGTACATACTTGTATGGAATGTATGGCAAAATCATGTCATACTTGTATGCATAGTATGGCAATTTGGCGTATGACTTGTATGTATTGTATGATAGCTTGGGCCCTAAAAAACGCTCCAAATCGCACCTAAACCATTATGGGTCAAATGGATACGTATAAATCGCATGGAATCAACTACTTGTGAACAATTTCCGCCTAACAGGCTGATTCTAAAGAGGCATGAATAACAAAATGAAGAAAAACGCTCCCCAGACCGAAAGAAACCTGCTCCAGGTTCGCCTCTCCGAAAACGAGAAGCGCAACATCAAGATGATGGCTGCGGGCCAGGGATTGACTCTGAGGGAAGCGACGCTGGCGGCATTTACCGCTTGGGCGGAAAAGCTCCGGGCACAGGCGGCAGCCGCCAAAGCGGCCAGAGCTGCTGGACAAAGATAGAGCGCGGGCTTCGCTACACTCCCGCGATCAGCCTTGATTGCATCCACCGTAGCGGTTGTAGAACTCGACAACAGCCGCCACTACACGATCCTGCTTCGTCGTCGCGCAATTCGGGGAAGATAGGCAGTGCCAGCGACTCCTTCGCGGCAGCTTCCGAGACTGGCAAGTCGCCGGGCTTGTAGCCGAGGTAGGCAAAGCCCTGTTGCAGATGCAGCGGCAATGGATAGTAGATTTCCGTGCCGATTCCATGTTCGGTGAGAAAGGCACGCAGCTCATCGCGGCGGAAAGCCCGCACCACGTACTGGTGATAGATGTGGAAGGCCTCAGGTCGCGTCTGCAGCAGGCCGACGGGAGCCTGGGCGTCCACCGTCAGACGCGCCCGTTTTGACCAGCCCTGCATCGCGCAAGAGCGCGTCGTACCGGGCGGCAATCGCGCGGCGCTTCAGGTTCCACTCGTCAATGTGCTTCAGCTTGATGCGCAGCACCGCGGCCTGCAAGGCGTCGAGGCGGCTGTTCCAGCCGATCTCCTCGTGGTAGTAGCGCTGGCGGCTGCCATGGTTGCGCAGCCGCCGGACGTGGTCCGCCATCTCTTGATCGTCGGTGGTAACGGCTCCGCCATCGCCGTAGGCGCTGAGGTTCTTGGTGGATAGAAGCTGAATGCATTGACCCGGCCCAGTGAACCGGCTTTCTTCCCGCGCCAGCTCGCTCCAAAGGCTTGCGCCGCATCTTCGATGATGGCGACGCCGTGCTTCCGGGCGAGCGCAGCGAACGCGTCCATGTCGGCGCATTGGCCGTAAAGATGCACCGGCATGATGGCACGTGCAGGCTGCGAACCGCCAAGCAGTTTCTCCACCGCAGCAGGATCGAGGTTGAGGGTTGCTGGTTCGATATCGGCAAAGACCGGCATCGCCCCGCAACGTGTGATCGAACTGGCCGAGGCAAAGAAGGTAAAGGGGGGAGTGATGACACGATCACCGGGCTGAACTCCCGCAGCCGCCAGTGCCAGCCACAGGGCGTCGGTACCGGAGGAGCAGCCCAGGCTGGCGCGCACGCCGAGATAGGCGGCCGACTCGCGCTCGAACGCCTCCAACTCCGGCCCGCCGATGAAGTATTGAGTGGCCAGCACCTGCTCAACGGCCGCAGCGACGTCGTCCTTGATGGACTCATACTGCCGTTTGAGGTCGAGCATGGGCACAGGAGCAGGCTTGGTGACGGCGGATGACACAACGGGCGCAGATGAGGTGCTGGATGGCATCACGAAGCTTTGATTCTAGCAGCGACCAGCGAGGTTGCCGACCCGGGAATGCGGCCTTACTGCAACTGCACCTTGATGTCGAGCTTGCCCGCGTTGGCGACTTCTACGGGCGTGCCTTGCTTCAGGTAGGGCTGCAGCACCGTGGCGCTGGCCCAGTCGAGTTCCCATCCGTTCTCCAATGCGATCACCGTGTAGGCTCCGGGAAGCACCTGGGGAAGAGTGAAGGTTCCGTCGCTGTCGCTCTGGTCGCGGCGGAAGAGCAGCCAGTCGGCCGACGGGTCCTGCGGAACGAGCACCACCATGGCCCCTGCGAAGGGCTTGTCGTCGCGCAGCACCACTCCGTTGACCTTGGCTGCGGCGCGAATGGCAGTACACACCAGTTCCACGTTGCCGCCTGCAGTGATTTCGATGGTTCGCCCCAGGGTCTTGGCTCCCTTGGCAAGGAGCTTTTCCACCTGAAATCCGGGAGCATTCGCCAGTTCGACGTCGTAGATGCCGGGACGAATCTCGTTGTCCTTGAAATCGAACAGCCCCTTGTTCGACACCTGCGCGCCGAACTCCTCCTGCGAGTTGCGGTTGATGAGGACGATGTTCATGTTGCGAGTCGGCTGGGTTCCGCCCTCCAGCATAACCGCTCCGCTTACTGCGGCCAGAGGCGGGTTCTCGCTGGGGTCGAGTTCAACCGTGCCGGAGAGATCAATCTCCTTGTACCAGCCTGCCCCTCCCCGTTTGCCGCCCGATTCCGGCATCTCGATCACGTAGCGGCCGGGGGCGATGCCGGTGTACTCGTACGAGCCCGCGTTGTAGCCGAATCCCTGGGCCGACATCACGGGCACCAGAGTTCCTTCGAAGACGCGTTGCGAAACTCGCGGAAAGCCGTGCGGCGGGCCCACACCAGAATTGCTCCCGCTGGTTTCATCGCTCTTAATGCGAAGATGCACGGCGGGTACTGCATGCAGGGCAATGTCGGCTGTTGCCCGGTCGCCCGGATGGAGCACGAGAGGAGTCGCTGCGGTTGAGTCGTCGGTAGATGGATAAAAGGTCAGCGCATAGGAGACATCGAGTTCGGCCTTTTCCTCGGCCAAACGCGAAGCGCTCTCAGGGTCCGGTGAGGGCGGACCTGACGCGTTATAGTTTGCAAACCACGGCCGTGCCGACACCGCGACAAAATAGGTACCAGCGGGGAGATGGCCAAACTGATAGTGGCCGCGGTCGTCAGTTACCGCGTTAGATATGGACTGCGTACGCTGCTGGCCGGTGTCATTGTTGCGCTGGAACAACTGCACACTGGCATTGCGCACTGGTTCGCCATCGTCATCGTTGATGGTGCCTTCGATGACGGCATCGGGAACCAGGCGAAAGAGAACGTTTCCACCGTCAAGGCTGGGGCCGACGGCGATGCCGGTGAAGAAGTTTCCATGCTGGTTGATGCCTTGCGCTCGGTATCCGCGGGCGGTGGCGGTAAGGGAATACTTTCCCGCAGGCAGCGCGGGAAATGCGAAGCGTCCGTCCGGGCCGGTCTCAACCGTCTGCGAGGCCTGGCGATCGTCGGTCGCGTTGATGAAGACCGAAACATTCGGTAGCGGTTGCCGGGTGATCGAATTAACAATGGTGCCGGCGATTGGATATCCCGCGGCCTTCTGGGGAGGAGCTGGAGTTTGCGCCGCCATCCCGGTTGCCACGAGCGTTGCGAGAATGAGCCGGGCGATCAATTGGCTCCTTCCCCCGTGTGGATTAATTCGAGCGTCACCTTGGCGTGCTGGTTGGGCGAGAGTGTGACGTGCGCGGCCTGCGAAGCGTAGCTTTGCAACACCTCGGGATTGGAGTATTCAATTCCGTCGAGGTGATCGAAAGCAAATACGAGGTAGTCACCTGGTGCAAGGGGAGAGAACCAGAATTCTCCACCCGGCCCTTGAGGCTTGTAGCCGGAGTGGAGAGTAATAGGCCATTTTTGCCGATGCCTTAGGAAACCGCTCAGGAATAGCAACTATGGTCGCGGGCACTTTTACGCCGGCGCTAGGATTGACGGTGCCAGACAGGGTGGCGTTGTCATCGCGCAACACGACCTGAATGGCCGAGCCTGCGCCCACAGTCAGATCATCGGTCAGAAGATTGGTCTGGCCGTATTCGGCGGACTGCACATACCACGGCGGTTGCGGCATCAATTCGACGGAGTATCGTCCTGGTTCAATATTGCGGAAGATAAGAGTTTGCTGGCCAGGCGGGCCTTCGAGGTTGGCGTAAGCATCGCCGATACCTGGCTGGTTGGACATCAGACGAGCGCCGAGCGGAAACCCCTGCATGGAAAAACGCGCGTAGTTCTTGTCGTTTCGCGTGGGCGGCGCTGCCGATTCTTTCTGCACTGAGACAGGAATGGTAATCGCAGGAGCCAATGCCAGCCGCAAGTTGTAGATGTCGGACGCGACATTCAAGCGAGCATCCACGCGGACCGGTTGGTTGGGCGCTGACTGCGAATTCGCTTTGAGGATATAGAGTCCTGCAGGTACGCCGTGAAAATCGAAACGGCTATTCTCCGGACTGAACCGATAAGACAACGGGAGCGAGTTTCCGGATTGGTCGCACAACTGGATTCCGACGCCCTGGTTGGCGGCGTAGCCGCTGATCGTTCCTGAAACATTGAACACCGGCACTTCTTTCAGCGCGAAGTCGGCTTGTATCTGCTGTCCGGCGCTTAGAGTGATGGCCGACGCCGACGCGAGATCGGGAACACCCGGGTAGTAAACTTCGGAATAGCCTGTTTTAGGCCGCGGCGGGGCATCAAAAAGTGTCTCGGGCATCGGCGTGATTGGGCCGGCTGACAGATAGTAAGATCCGGGCAGCAAGTTGGCAAAGCGAAACCGTCCGTCTTCGTCAGTGAAGGTATTTCCCTTCATCTCCGAGCGTCTTCGGCCATCTCTGACATTGAGGTATGTCAGACTGAGTGGGACATGCTCCAGGGTGCTCCGGTAGTGGTTGCGACTCGACCGGCGATAATGCCCTCCGGCGTGAGCTTGACCACCACGGATTCGGACTTAGGGCCGACTTCAATAGAGGTCGGCATGCGCGAGCGCAGCTCTTGCTCGCCAAAATAGCCTGGTTTCTGTGCGGACAGGGACATCACACCAGCGGATAAACCACTGAACTGAAAACGCCCGTCGCCATCGCTGAACACTGTGTATTGTTGTGGCCGTGAAGCTGCACCAGCGCTTTGCGGATGGGTTCGCCGGTCACAGCATCGACTACGGTTCCGGAGAGGGCGTACTTCTCGCTACGCGCCTGGTCGGAAGGCACCGTGGGGGAAGACGAGGTTTGAATGGCTTTGGAAACTTGCGCGCCGAGCAGCAGCAGGAGAACACAACGAAGTACGAGCAATGAGACTGGACGCTCCACTTGGCGTGATTGTCGGGTTCGCGACCAGCGAAGACTGCAGCCTACGAGTGAGACTGTCCAAGGCTCATTAGAGTTGCGAATGCGCATCGAGGGGTTCCGGCAGCCGTCCCTGCAGACTGGCCACACTCCACTATAGACACCATTGCGAGGGGCAGAGTTGCATCTCAGGACCCGAGGAGCGAGGTGGGGCCGCAGGGACTACAGTCCTGTAACGGACGACGGCCTCATCCTCATGTTTGGTCTTTATCTTTTACCCAGGCGTTTGCTGGCCCTGGCAAGGAATGTCTCCTGGCTATTGAGCGCATTCTTCCTGGCATAGTTGGGATCGCGCGTGTACTTGCCATCGGCCTGCATGTGCCGGGCTTTCGCCTGTTCCTTCATGTAGGTGCCCAGGATGTCATCTTTCAGCACGCGAATCAGGCCTTTCTCTTCCACCGGGAAGACCACCTCGACCCGGCGGTTCAAGTTACGCGGCATCAGATCCGCGCTTCCGAGATAGATCTCCTCATCCCCACCGTTGCGGAAGTAATAGATACGGCTGTGCTCAAGGAAGCGGCCGACAATGCTGGTGACCTGAATGTTATCGCTGACGCCCGGGAGGTGAGGCCGTAGGCAGCAGATTCCGCGAACCAGAAGGTCAACTTTGACTCCAGCTCGCGAGGCCTGGTAGAGAAGTTCGATCATCTTTTTGTCCACCAGCGAATTCATCTTAAGGATGATGTGCCCGCCCCGGCCTTCGACCTTGTGCTCGATCTCACGCAGAATCAGGCTCTGAAAGCGTTCGCGCAACGAGATCGGTGCAACCAGGAGTTTGCGATACTTCGATTTCGCGGAATATCCGGTAAGAAAATTGAACAGGTCGCTACAATCAGCGCCGATGTCGGGATCGCAAGTCAGCATGCCGACATCGGTATAGAGCTGGGAAGTCACACTGTTGTAGTTGCCGGTGGAAAGGTGCGCGTAACGGCGAATCAAGTCGCCTTCCTTGCGAACGATGAGCGCGGCTTTGCAGTGCACCTTGAGGCCCATCAGTCCATAGACGACGTGGACGCCGTATTCTTCCAGCTTGCGCGCCCACACGATATTGCTTTCCTCGTCGAAACGCGCCTTCAGCTCCAGGAGCACGGCGATCTGCTTGCCGTTCTCCGCTGCCTCCAACAGGGCATCGACTACGGGAGCATTTCGGCCTACCCGATACAACGTGATCTTTATGGCCAGAACATTGGGGTCGTTCGCGGCTTTTTGCAGCAACCCCACGATTGGCTGAAACGAATCGAAAGGATGATGGAACAAGATATCGCCCCGCCGGATCGTGGAGAAGATATCTTCCTCCTCGTCCTTGAGCAGGGCTGCAGGCAGAGCTGGTATGAAAGGAGCGAATTTCAGGTCCGGACGGTCCACCTTCACAAGATTGCGTACCCGTACCAGCGAAAGCGGGCCGGTGATCTTGTAGATGTCGTCCCGGTCGAGTTCGAGATTGGTGACCAGAATCTCAAGCACCGACGCAGGCATGGCCTCGTTGATCTCGACGCGCACAACGTCGGCGAAGCGGCGCTGCCATACGCCTTCTTCGACCGACTCCAGCAGATCGCCAGCTTCGAGATCTTGAATTGCCGAGTCGGCGTCGCGCGTGACGTGAAACGGATGCGCCTCAAGAATCTCCATGCCGGGGAACAGCGCACCCAGGTTCGCCGTCACCAGTTGTTCAAGCCAGACGAATACTTGCTCTTTCACCGCAGCTTTTGTCTTGCCCTTCGCCTTGGGTGCAGCCGTCACCGGAACCAATTGCGGCAATGTGTCCGGAATCTTTACGCGCGCGAAGTGTTCGACCCCTACGGCATCCCGCAGAACCACCGCCAGATTGAGGCTGAGATTCGAGATGTGCGGGAAAGGCCGGCCAGGATCAAACGCCAGCGGAGTCAGGGTAGGGAAGATTGTGTCCTGAAAATAAGTGTCGGCAACGGTACGCTGTTCGTCGGTTAAATCGGCGAACTCGGCAATGCGCAAGCCAGCCTTGCGCAGGGTGGGAACCAGCTCCTTCGACCAGCACTCGTATGCCGCGCGATTCAGCCGCATGACCGAAGCCCGAATAGCGCGCAACTGCTCTGGCGGAGTCATCGCATCAGGACCGCTGTCGGTCACGCCTTTTTCAATCTGCCGTTTCAGTCCGGCAACGCGCACCATAAAAAATTCGTCCAGGTTCGAGCCGACGAACGAAAGAAACATGACGCGATCGAGCGGGGGATTCGTACTGTCCTGCGCCTCTTCCAGCACACGGCGCTGGAACTCCAGCAAGCTCAGTTCGCGGTTGATAAAAAAGCTGGGGTCGTCCAGCGGCTGAGTGTGCGATCGAGGCACATGCTTGGTGGCCGCTGGCGATAGCACCTTCCTGGGTGTCTTGCGCGACTTTGCGGGCACTGCTTTCGTGGAGCTTGCCATAGTCTGGTGGGCTAAAAGAACGGAGGTAATCGCCCCAGCAGACATTGTAGAGTGCGGAAGGCCGAATTGCCCACTCATGGGGAAGAGAAGCGCGAATCAGCCTGAGCATGCATGATCATCGATCGGGTGGTGGGCCGCTTTGCTGGCGAGCCGGATCGCTATGTCGTTAACTTTGCCTGCACAACGGCGGGTCGCCGGGTCAGTCGTACACCTGGAGTTCGCGTCCCCGGGTCTCCGGCAGCAACAAAACCGCGAAAATCATCGTGAGATAAGCGGATGGCGGCGAATGCGGCGATAGCATGCCCCAGTCCCATGCGGGCGCTCAGATAGCCCACAAGCGTTGGAAACAAGGCCCCGATGCCACGTCCCACATTGTAGGAGAAGCCTTGACCGGAGCCGCGCAGGCGGGTGGGAAAAGCTCAGTAAAAAACGCTCCGATGGGACTGAACGATCCCGAGGCAAAGAATCCGAGGGGAAACCCCAACAGCAGCATTACGGAGTTGCTGATTGGAAAATAGGAATAAGCCACCACCGTAAGAAACGAGCCAACCGCATAGAGCACCAGAGTGCGCTTACGCCCGAGGCGGTCCGCCAGCCACGCGCTGACCAGGTAGCCGACGAACGATCCGGTGATAATCACGAACAGGTATCCGCCGGTATTCAGGACCGACAGGCCACGCGTCGTTTTCAGGTATGTCGGCAGCCAGGTGGTAATCGCGTAGTATCCTCCCTGCACTCCGATCGATAAGAACGCCGTCAGCAAGGTGACCCGCAAAAGGGTCGGGCTGAAGATCTCCAGAAATTTACTGGGTTTGCCGAGGCTGACCTCGCGGGCGTGCGTCCGCTGGAATACTTCAGGTTCGGGAACGTAGCGCCGGATGTAGAAGACCAGCAGCGCCGGCAGAATGCCGATCCAGAACATGACGCGCCAGGCGATGGTGGGCGGACAACAGACTGAAAAACACGGTGTAACAAATCGCGGTGACGCCCCATCCGATGGCCCATCCGCCTTGCACGGTGCCGACGGCCTTGCCACGGTAGCGCGCGCGAATGGCTTCTCCCATCAGAACGGAGCCAACTGCCCACTCGCCGCCGAAGCCTAGCCCCTGCAGACCGCGGGTGATGAGCAGCTGCCAGAAGGAGTTGGTGAAGCCGCTGAGGAAGGTAAACGCGGCAAACCACAGGATGGTGATCTGCAACACGCGAGTGCGGCCAAAGCGGTCGGCCAACAATCCGGCCAGCCAGCCACCGGCAGCGGAGATCAGTAGTGCCACCGTGCTCAGCAGGCCGGCTTGTCCCTGGCTCATGTGCCAGGCCGCGATCAGCGTGGGAATCACAAAGCTGTAGACCATCACGTCCATGCCATCGAGCGCCCACCCGCCGAACGTCGCGATCAGCGTGGAGCGCTCGTCGGGCGTCAGGTCGAAAATCCAAACGCGGTCGGCTTGTACGGAGGGGTCGAGGCTCATGGTGTTTCCGACGCTGAATGCGCATCATACCGGACGCAGGTGGGCTTCACAGGAACGAAGCCAGATTGACACGGTTACGCGCTTGCACTATTCATCGGGAGGGATATGGGCTGCGACGAATGATGGAAGAGCGGGCATGAAGATTGTTCCGGCAAGCGACTCGTCGTTGCTGGTCATCTTCGGCGATACAATCTCGCCGGAGATGCAGGAATGCGTGCTTGGGTTATTTCGTGCCCTGCAGGTGACGCAGGATGCGCACCTTCGCAACCTGCATCCGGGATACGCTTCGCTGCTGATTGACTTCGATCCGCTGGCGACGACGCATGAGGAACTCGCGAAGATCGTGGAGTCGCTTGCGGGCAAGCGGCATCACTGCGATGGCAGAAGGCTTCGCCCGTCAGCAAGATCCCTGTCTGCTATGACGCCGAGTTTGCTCCCGACCTTCCCGATGTCGCCGCGCACGCCGGGCTTGTCCATCGACGAAGTTATCCGGCTGTATACGGGCGCGACTTATCGGGTTTGCTTTCTCGGCTTCACTGCCGGATTCGCCTACCTCGACGGGCTGCCGGAGGCGTTGCAAACTCCCAGGCTCGCCACTCCGCGGCGCATGGTGGCGGCTGGGAGCGTCGGGATTGCGGGCGCCCAGACCGGGATTTATCCCACCGAGACCCCTGGCGGTTGGAGGCTGATCGGACGCACGCCGCTGCGCATGTTCGATCCACGGCGGCAGCCTGGCACTCGCCTGCAGGCGGGCGAGTGGGTGCGCTTTACGTCGATCGATCGCGAGACCTTCGAGCGGCTACGTCAGGAGCGACCATGACGGTTCGGGTGGTCAAGCCGGGCTTCTTCACCACGGTGCAGGACCGCGGACGCTTCGGCGTCGCTCATCTTGGAATCTCCCCTGCGGGGGCCGCCGATGCCCTGTCGCTGCGCATCGCCAACCTGCTGGTGGGCAACGAAGAATACGCTCCTGCGCTGGAAATGACGCTGCTGGGCGCGACCCTGGAGTTCGAACAGAACGCTGTGGTCGCCATCAGCGGCGCAACTTGCGAGTGTAGGGAGGGACAAAATCGCATTCCGGCGAACGAGGCGATCGATCTGCCCGATGGTTCAGTCCTACATTGTGGTAGTACCACGGACGGGGCCCGCTGCTATCTCGCGATCCGCGGCGGGTTCGACGTACCGCAGGTCGTGGGCAGCGCGTCGACTGACATACGCGGCCGCTTTGGAGGTGTTGAGGGACGCAGGCTACAGAGCGGCGATGTGCTACGAGTCGACTCCGCCTCCAGGTCGTCCTCGCGCCGGTTGCGTCCGGGGATCCTGGAGTCAATGCAGCGGTCCGGCGCGATTCGGGTGACCAAAGGGTCGCAACACGACTGGTTCAGCCCGGATACGTATGCCAGGTTCCTGGCTGCGTCGTACGCCGTCAGCGAGCAATCGGACCGCGCCGGCCTGCGGCTCAAGGGAGAGGCGGTTTCGCTTAGGGAGAAAGCTCAACTGTTGACCGACGGCATTCCACTGGGCGCAATCCAGGTGACACAGGACGGGCAACCCATCATCCTGTTCGTCGACCAGCAAACGACAGGCGGGTATCCCAAGATTGCCAATGTAATCGCGGCTGACATGCACCGCGTCGGACAACTGCGGCCGCGAGATGAGGTGCGATTCGCGGAAGTGACGATCGCAGACGCTATTGAGGCGCTGCGTGAGCAGGAGCGCTGGCTGAAAAACATTTTTGTCGCGTGAAGAGGTGTTACCAATGAGCGACCTATCGATCGACATCAATTCTGACCTGGGCGAGTCGGAGGAATCGCTAGCCAACGGCACCGACGCCGAACTGATGCGCTACATCACATCGGCCAACGTTGCCTGCGGCGGCCACGCCGGCGACGAACACACCATGCGCGAAACAGTCAGCATTGCCAAGCGACTGAACGTCGCAGTGGGTGCGCATCCCGGTTATCCCGACCGAGATAATTTTGGCCGCGTCGAGTCTCCTATGGAGGCAGCGGAGATTGAAGCCTCGGTGCGCGACCAGATTGCCGCGCTGGCCTCAGTCGCCGCCCCGCTGGGGGTTCCCCTGGTGCACTGCAAGCCCCACGGAGCGCTCTATCACGCCGCAAACAAGAGCACGGAGATCGCAGCCGCCATCGGTCGCGCCGTGCTGGAGAGCGACGAGCAACTGATCATGGTCGGACAGGCTGGATCGCCAACTCTGACATTGTGGGAGTCCATGGGGCTATCCTGCGCAGCCGAGGCTTTTGCCGACCGCGCCTACGAACCCGATGGCATCCTCCGCAAGCGAACCCTTGCGGGCGCGCTGCTTGATGATCCGGCGAAAGCCGCCGCACAGGCGCTGGACATTGCCACCCGGCACATCGTAGTAGCGACCGATGGATCGGAGCTGAAGGTTGCGGCCGACACCCTGTGTATTCACTCCGACACTCCGGGCAGTGTGGCTATCGCACGGGCGGTGAATGAGGGTCTGAGGAAGGCAGGGGTACAATTGCGTCCGCTGTCGCTGTAATCGCTGCGCCGCGGCCCTAGCCCTCTTCCTCCATCAGTTGTTCGAGCGAGGGCTTATGCTTGGACGATTTTGCCTTGCGGGTTTTGGTTGCGGGCTCGGCCCGCGTAGGCGGAGGTGTGCCGATCTTCTCCCGCGCAGCAGCCTTCACCGCTGTAGATGCCTTGAATGGCTTGGGTTTGCGTGGCTTTGACGGCATGGGTGCCCCCCCGCTGGAGTAAATCGAATCTTAGCAGCACCCCGAGATCACAAGGTTGCAGCGACCACAGAGAAGTCAGCCCTCCCCGCTGTCGCGGTGCCGGTTTGCACACGCGACAGCGGGAAAGACCTATCGGAGGAGAAAAATCAGTACGAGTACCCGTCGGGCTGCGCCACGGCGCCGACTTCGATGGTGGTGTCAACGTAATCGCGTCCCGCTGCAATAGCCTTGCGATCGAGTTCGAGTAGCTTCTTGTTCTTCACGGTGTGCTCGAGCACGTCGATGGCGGTGTCGGTCGGCAGGCATCCAGTCTCTTCCAGCAGTGCTCCGAGCATGATCACGTTTGCCACCTTGGCAGAGCCAAGCTGGTCAGCCATCTGCGAGACGGGAATGCAGATCGCCCGCGCGTGAGTCACCTTGAAATCAGCTGGCAGCTTGTCGGCGTTATAGAGGATCAGCCCGCCTGAAACCACGCCGGAAGCGAACTTGCGCAGCGAAATCTCGTTCATCGCCACCAGCACTTCCGGACGCGAGATCAGCGGCGATCCAATACGCTCGTGCGAGAGCGTCACATGGCAGTGTGCGCTGCCGGAACGCATCTCCGGTCCGTACGAGGGCAACCAGCTTACTTCCATCTGCTCGCGCAACCCCATCTCGGCGAGGAGTTGTCCCATCAGCAGGATTCCTTGTCCGCCGAAGCCGGCGAACTTCGCGGTGATTTCGCGGGTGTGATGGCGGCGCGACGGCGCAGCTTCCTCGCCTGCACCATCTTCGACGCCCAGTGCTTGCGCCACCGTCAGGGCCGGGACCTGTGGAGGCGTGGGCAGCTCCGGTTTGCGATCGCGGAAGACGCCCAGTGGGAACTCTTTCATCAGGGTTTCGCCGACCCACTTGCGTGCGACCAGGGGATCCATTTTCAAAATGGTTGGGCATGGCGAGAGAATCTCGACCAGCGAGAATCCGCCACCGTTCTTCTGAATTTCGAGCGCCTTCTTGATGGCCTTCTTGGCCTTCATGATGTTCTTCATGTCGGACAGAGCGACGCGCTCAATGTACGTAGGCGTTGCCAGCGACGCCAGTAATTCGGCGACATGCAGCGGCAGGCCCTCGTTGTTAGCGCGGCGTCCCCAGGGGGATGTCGCGCTTACCTGGCCCATCAGGGTGGTGGGCGCCATCTGGCCGCCTGTCATGCCGTAGATTGAGTTGTTGACGAAGAACACGCAGATGTTCTCGCCGCGGTTGGCGGCATGTATGATCTCCGCCGTGCCAATGGCGGCCAAGTCGCCGTCACCCTGGTACGACATCACAATGGATTCAGGATGAGACCGCTTCAATGCAGTCGCTGCGGCCGGCGCGCGGCCGTGAGCCGCCTGCACATTGCCAATGTCAAAGTAGTAGTAGGCGAAGACCGAGCAGCCCACCGGACTTACCAGGATGGCGCGGTCCTGCAGACCAAGCTCGGTGAGGGCTTCGGCAATGAGTTTGTGCGCGACGCCGTGCCCGCAGCCCGGGCAATAGTGGGTCTGCTGCTGCAATTCGGCTTTGCGCTCGAACTTGTCGTAGAACGCAGGCGATTTCTCGTGGACCACTTCGTATTCGTTCACAGAATTCCTCCCAGCCCGCTTAAACCAGGGCCGCCATGCGCGACGTTACTTCCGCGGTGATTTCTTCCGGTGAGGGCACGTTGCCGCCAGCCCGGCCGTAGAACTCCACCGGGATGCTGCCATTCAGCGCCAGCCTTACGTCTTCCACCATCATTCCGGTGTTGAGTTCGACCGCCATCACCGACTTCACATGTTTCGCCGTCTCCCGCAGCTCGCGCGACGGATATGGCCACAAGGTGATGGGCCGGAACAATCCTGCCTTCACGCCCTGTGCGCGCAACTGATCGACGGTTGAGCGCAGTATGCGCGAAACGATGCCGAAGCCAACCAGAAGAACGTCGGCATCCTCGGTGAGATAGTTCTCGCTGCGGCTCTCGAGCTCTTGCGCCAGCGCGTACTTCGCTTCCAGCTTGCGGATGTGCGCTTCCAGGTCGTCGGGCTCAAGAAAGATCGAGCTGATCAGGTTCTTCCTGGTCTCGAGAGTGCCCTTCACTGCCCATTCCTTCTCGGGAAGCGGGACGTCACGCAGCTTGATCTCGAGCGGTTCCTGCATCTGTCCGACATAGCCGTCGGTCATGATCACCACGGGATTGCGGTAGCGATCGGCCAACTCAAACGCCAGCACGGTGAGATCGAACATCTCCTGCACCGAAGCCGGAGCCAGCACGATGTTGCGGTAACAGCCGTGGCCTCCGCCCTTCACCACGCAGAAATAGTCGCTCTGCTCGGGAGCGATGTTGCCCAAGCCCGGGCCACCGCGGACCACATCGACGATCACGCAGGGCAGCTCGGCTCCCGCGATGTAGGACATGCCTTCCTGCATCAGGCTCATGCCCGGACCCGACGATGCTGACATGACGCGCATGCCGGCCGACGAGGCGCCGTACACCATGTTGATCGCCGACACTTCGCTTTCCGCCTGCAAAAAGGTGCCGCCCACTTCAGGTATGAGGAGGGCGGCATATTCTGCGATTTCACTGGCGGGGGTGATGGGGTATCCATAAAATCCCCGGCACCCGGCCAGGACCGCGGCCTTGACGACCGCGACATTTCCTTTACAGAGTTGCCGCATGGGCCGCCTCCTTTGGCTCGTTCACGATGGTGCCCGCAACCTTCGGCGGCGGCACCAGCCGGTACACAGTCAGGGCTCCGGGTTCAGGGCAGCAATAGAAGCAGGCGCCGCAGCCGGTGCAGCCTTCTCCGGTGTACGTCGCCGGATGCACACCGTATTTGCTGAGCTCTGGCGCTAGCTCCAGGCACTTGGGCGGGCACGACTCTACGCACAGCCCGCATCCTTTACATTCTTCGACATCAATGGTGACGTCACCGCGCGGTTGTGATGCCATGTTCTCCTCGCACTTCGACTGTGTCTAGTTGGTTGCGTTGAAACCAGCGCTGCTTTTCGCAATATTCCACCAGCTGGTTGCGGAACTTAGGATGGGCAATCTGGATCAGGGCTTCTGCCCGTTGCCGGATGGTCTTTCCGTGCAGGTATGCGACACCGTACTCAGTGACCACATAATGCACGTCGGCGCGTCCCGTGAGCACTCCTGCGCCATGGGCCAGGCGCGGCACGATACGCGACAACGAGTCCTTTTTTGCGGTTGAGGGGAGCGCGATGATCGGCTTGCCCCACTTGGATCTGGCCGCCCCTCGGATGAAATCAAGCTGGCCGCCAAAGCCGCTGTAGAACCATGAGCCTATGGACTCGGCGCAGACCTGACCCGTGAGATCCACTTCGATCGCCGAGTTGATCGCCACCATGCGATCGTTTAGCGAAATGCGGAATGGATCGTTGGTGTAGGCCGAAGGATGGAACTCGAATATCGGGTTTTCGTTCACGAAGTCGAACAGCTTCTTCGTTCCCAGCAAAAACCCCAGGATGATCTTTCTCGGCTTGAAGTTTTTGCGCCGCCCGTTGATGACACCCGATTCGATGAGAGGAATCGCGTTGTCAGAGATCAGTTCGGTATGGACGCCAAGGTCCTTGCGGTCCACCAGGTTGGGTAGCACGGCGTCGGGGATGCCTCCGATGCCCAACTGCAGGACTGAACCATCTTCGATCAGGGAAGAGACATGGGCGCCGATTGCACGATGCAGGTCGGTGATTTTATTTTCCTTGATTTCACACAGCGGCCGCGAGACTTCCACGATGGCGTCGAGTTCGCTGACGTGAATGAAGCTGTCGCCGTAGGTCCGCGGCATCTGCGCATTCACCTGCGCTACTACTCTATGCGCGTACTTGGCTGCTGTGAGAGTGGTTTCCACGCCCACGCCGAAGCTGCAATAGCCATGCGAATCCGGTGGTGACACCTGAATGAAGGCGACGTCGATGGGCATCTCGCCACTCTCGAACAGGGCTTCGACTTCGGCCAGAAAGATGGGTGTGTAGTCGGCACGGCCGTCGCGCACAGCCTCGCGCACGTTGCCGCCGACAAACAAGGCGTTATGGCGGAAGCTCCCCGACATCTCCGGGGCGCAATAGGGCGACGATCCCAGCGTGAGCAGGTGAACGATCTCCACGCCTTTCACAAAAGGCGCGCGCGCCATCAGGGCTTCCACCAGCGCTTCAGGTTCAGCGCAGCCAGGGTGGATGTAAACCCGCATGCCAGACTCCACGCAGTTCACTGCTTCGCGCGGACTCATGAGCTTGCTTCGATAAGGATCGATCCAGGACATGTAATAAGCCTCGTATCAGACGGTGACAACTTCCCTATAGATCTGGTCACCGTTCATCGCTCTTTCATGCCCGAGCGTGGCGTAATAAATGGCGCGATTAAAAAACTGATCAAGCATCTCTAGCAGCTCAATTTCCCCAAAAATCTCTGCCGGCTTCTCCAACTCGGCATGGTTCTGGAGGTAGTCCCACAGGTTCTCGCGGACCAGGCAGATCATCCACACGACCTGGCTGGCAGGAACGCCCTGCGTGGCACGCTCTGCGCCAATTTCCAGGTAGCGGCGTTCAACGTCGCCTTCCGTCTTGCCCAACAGCCACTCGCCCAGATGGCGATACACTTCATAAACTTTTGACGCCAGTTCGGTGTCGGAAACGTTCACGTAGGCCGAACATTTCTTGTCGTTGCGATAACGCTCATGCAGGCTGCGGGCCAGTCCGTCGGAATGTGTCTCGATCAGCTTCACCAGCCGATACGCGAGCAACATGGCTGACCTTCTTTCCTCTCCGCTCGTGCCTATGGAAGGCGAACAGGGCACAGGCGGAATCCTCACTTTGTTACACCCAAGTGTCAGCTGTTCCGGGTTTCCGAGCCGTGATTCAAGTCACCCCAGCAAGTGATCCTCATCACGATTTGGCAAATTGAAACAAATGATTCACTCGCTCCCTTGCACCGCTTAAGGTGCAATTCGATTGTGCTTGACTGGCCAGCGGAATGGCACTATAGTGCCGACACTTCCTCAGAGTAAAGGGCCACGTATCTCACTTTTGCTTGTTTAAGGGGCGACTTATGGCTTGCACACCGCTGTCCGTCCAAACGGGCTTTTTCATTAACACCCAGCCGTGGGACAACTCGCCAAGCAACAGTTTTGGCGGCAAAACTCTAACTCTCAACAGTGCGGGGCTAACGGTCCAACAAGGGGCCAATAGCGTGTTTCATCCTCGCGGACTGAATCACAACATTCTCTATATGATTCTGGGCGGTCAGTTCCTGGTCATCGTAGATACCCCTACGGATCCCGGGATCCAGACGCGATTTCTCGATCTGGTGGATTTTTCGACATGGACGGAAGTCAACATCCTCACGGTGTCGGCTGACTCGACAGTTCCACTGCCCATCGTGAATCCCAGCCAGGGCAACGCCAGCGTCTTCATGGCGTTTGGCCAGGATGGCACGCAGCAAACCGCGTTAGCGATTTACCGCAGCGACAACGGCGCCGTGCTTTGCTCGGTGGGGAGCATTATTCCCACGGGCCAGACTTTGGGCGAGGCCACCGCCACGCAACTCATCATTCACTTCAACACCGGCAACAGCAACCACACCCAGAGTTGCCCTCTGCCGGCTGGGAGTTTGCACCGTTACCTCTCCGCAACCGCAGGACTTCGGGACGTTGCACGTGGGAGGATGCGCCTTCACTCCCGTGACCAAGCAATTCACCCTCAAGAACACTGGAAACGACTGTCTGGCAGTAAACAGCATTACCAATAGCCCGCCATTTACGGTGCAGACCACCGTTCCGGCGTTGCCCGCAACGCTCACCGCCAACCAGACCGTCACCGTCACCGTGCAATTCAATCCGACAGCGGTGGGCAGCTGGAATCCTGCGAATTTAGTGGTGAATGCTGGCGACGGGACCCACAATCTTTCCTGCAAAGGCCAAGCGGTGGCGGCGGCATTCGGCATTCAGTTCAACGCCACCAGCCACAACTTTGGGAAGTTTCCCGTGGGACAGGCAGCGCCAGGATTCAACCTGACAATCACCAACAACGGCTCGAAGCCAAACAACGTGAGCGTTCCTGCGCTGAACGTGAATGGCTTCACCTGCAATGCCTGGGCAGGAACACTGGACTGCGGCCAGTCGCAGAACATCCCGATAGCATTCACGCCGCCGGCTACCGGACTGCAAACCGCAACGTTAAGCATTACCAGTCAAGCGCCGGGAAGCCCTCATCCTATTTCGCTCAGCGGCACGGGATGTCTGGCGCAAGCTGTAATCGGCGTACCACCGACCAATCCGATTGATCTGGGCCAGGTGCAGCAGGGCTTTCGCACCGTCAAATTCCTGCTCGTACAGAACACGGGCGAGGGTCCGCTGCAATTTCAAGGAGCGCTGAGCGGACCGGATGCGGCAATCTTCGGACTGCCGGATCCGAATGGCTCCGTCGTCAAATGCGCCTCAGACCCAGTCCTACAGTGCCGACCCGGTGAGCCCCTGCGGAAACATTGCAGCCGGCAGTGGACAAGCTGTAGTAGCGATCTCGTTCTTTGCCAGCGGCGCGCCCAGCGTGACGCCGAAGTCCGCAACTCTGACCTTGAGCAACTCCAATGCGGTAAATGCCTCTCCCGGACAGACGTGGATCTTCCCGCTGAGCGCGGTCATCGTACCAGGCGTAGCGCTGGACGTGGCGCTGGTTGTAGACCATTCCGGAAGCATGAGCGATTCGCTCGGTTCCCGAGTCAAGATGGACGCCGCGGTTTCCGCCAGCGAGCTATTCGTGGAGTTGTTGCGGCCAGACCTTGACGACCGTACCGCAATCGTTCGCTTCAACCACCTGCCCGAAGTAGTGGTTCCCATGACACCGGTCACGACCACCACATCGCCAACCCAGGCTGAGATTCGTGCCCAGGTGGATTCGGGATTACCGCCGCCCACCGGCAACACGGCAATTGCAGGCGGCGCGCTTACTGGGATTCGTGAGGTCCAGAAGCCGCGGACCACAACTCCGCCGCTCTTGACGAAGGCGGTGATTGTACTCACGGATGGCGAGGAAAACACCGCATTCGAAGACCCGCCGAACAGCGGCAACTGGATCAGTATTCAAGACAGCACGACCATGATGAAGCCGCTTCCACAGACGGGGACAGTAACCAGCACGCATCTCGTCAAGCCGACCGACATTACCATTTACACCATCGGAATCGGCAAGGACAGCGACATCAACATGACGCAGTTGAACGCGCTCGCTACACAGGCCCCGCAAGACGTGTTTCGAGTCAACCAGGACCTGACCGGCACTCAGTACTTCACACTGGAGAAGTACTACACCCAGATCTTCATGGACGTTGTCGGAACCTCACCGATCAGCGATCCCATGTACTGGATCTTCCCCGGACAGACTCAGGAGATCCAGTTTGAGGTGCTGCGCGGGGACGTGGATGCGCTGATCGTCATTTACGACTACCAGGGAATGAGGCTGCCTTTCTGGTGCGTCTCGCCGAAAGGAGAAATCATCGACGCGTCGATCGTTCCGCCAGGGTTTCAGTTGCGTTCTGGATTCGCCAGTGAGGCTCGCTTCCTCGAGTTCAAGATGCCTCCGAAAGAGCCGGATCGTTATGCAGGTACTTGGACGGTGATTATTCAGCACCAGGGCAAGGTTTGCTTTGGGCCTCCGCAGAGCAAGCCACACACCGACACAGCCAAACCCAGCAAACGCGGCAACACGGCCAGAGTGAGCAAGCGCGGCGACACGGCCGCGGTCAGTACCCACAGCGCAGCCTCGATCCCGCCTGGTTTCTTGCCGCGCGAGTGCAAGCCGACCAAGGACCCGGTCCTGTATGGCATCGCTATCGGTGTGGGCAGCAACTTCCGCATGCAGCCGTATGTACAACCCGGCGTCGTCTATGTCGGAGAGCCCATCCTGCTGACCGCGGTGATCACCGAGGCGGGTCTGCCCGTCATCGGATGCCAGGTCACCGTGACCGCAACTTCGCCGACTAACGACGTGTGGACGATGACACTCTTCGACGACGGAGCGCATTCTGACGGCGGAGCGAAAGACGGTGAGTACGCCGACAACTTTACTCACGCCTACGAGGCCGGCACCTACCACTTCCTTTTCCACGCGACGGGCTACAGCCGCGATGGCCAGCCAGTCGTCCGCGAGGTGATGCGAGACAAGGTGGTGCAAGACAAGTCGACCACCGGCGGAAACGGTGGCGACGGCGGCAAGGATTGCTGCGAGCAATTGTTGCGCGCCATCAATCACCAGACGAAGCTGTTGGAGCAAGTGCTCAAGAAACGCTAGTTCTTTCGAGGTGTCGGCGTTGATCTCGGGGGCCTCCCGCCTGGAAGCTCGAATTCCGGTCGGGAGGCCCTTTTTGCATGCCAGTCAGCACGATGACATTTGTCACAGCATAGGGCTGACAATCGGCACTAGTGGCCCTTCGCGCGATGACGGAACATGACTCTTGTACCGGAGAAACCCGGAACAGGAGTAGCCGATGTCGAGCGCAATCGCTGAACCGACCCCTTACCTGAACGCCAGGCCGACCGTGGTGGCACACACGCGCGGGCTCACCAAGAAATACGGCAACGTCACTGCCCTGGATAACGTAAGCATCGAGCTGCGGGCGGGAGAGCTGCTGGCGCTGCTTGGCCCCAATGGTGCCGGCAAGACCACGCTGGTACGCATGCTTTTGGGACTTGCCGGGGCGGATACCGGTAGGATTTCCGTCTTCGGAGCCGATCCTCGCCAGTCGCACGTGGGATCACGTTGCGGCGCCATGTTGCAGGTCGCTCGCGTGCCCGAAACGCTGAAAGTGCGGGAGCACATTGACCTGTTCTCTTCGTATTACCCCCGGCCGTTGCCCCTGGCTGAGACCTTCAAAATCGCCGGGCTTGAGGAGTTCAAAGACCGTCCCTTTGGAGAGCTGTCAGGCGGACAAAAGCAGCGCGTGTTGTTTGGCATCGCCATTTGCGGCGATCCCGACCTGCTGTTTCTCGACGAGCCGACGGTTGGCCTTGACGTCGAGGCGCGCCGTCTGATGTGGGCGCAGATTCGGACGCTCATCTCGCGTGGCAAGACGGTGCTGCTGACCACTCATTATTTGAACGAAGCCGACGCCCTTGCCGATCGCATCCTGGTTTTGCAGCACGGAGCGATTGTTGCCGAGGGCACGCCGGCGGAGATCAAGGCGCGCGCCATCGGCAAGCAGGTTCGCTGCGTCAGCCGTTTGACCGCGCATGAGATTCGGCAGATTCCGGGCGTGGTCAGCGTGAAAGAAGACCGTAATGCGTTCGAACTGCAGGTGACCGTCGCCGAGCCCGTGGTACGCGAGCTGTTGCAGCGCGACTCCTGGCTTACGGATCTCGAAGTCACCAACGCCGGGCTGGAAGAAGCTTTCCTGGCCCTGACCCAGAACCACTCGTCGAATTCGAAACGGAGCAACTGAAATGGCAACTAACGCGTTTCCAGCAATCTACGCAGTGTCCCAGCGTTCTGTGGGCCGGACGATCGCGCTGTATGCGAAAGAGGCGAAGTACGAGATCTTGAAGTACGCGCGGATTCCGATCTTCGCCCTCTCCACGATTCTCTTTCCCGGTGATGTTTTACGTGCTGTTCGGGATCGTGATGGCGCCCGCCGGTCCTCACCGGACGGAAACCGCCACTTATCTGCTGGCGACCATGGCGTGCTACGGAGTGATGGGCGTCGCGATGTTCAGCTTCGGCGTTGGCATCGCCATGGAGCGCGGCCAAGGCTGGCTGCAGGTAAAGCGCGCGTCGCCGATGCCGCTGCCGGCGTATTTCCTGGCCAAGATCGCCAACGCCCTGGTGTTTGCCGCCGTGATCTCGTTGGTGCTGCTGGCTGTGGGCTCTGCTTTTGGCGGAGTTCGCCTGAGTTTCCTCAAGGCCGCTGAACTGATCGCGCATCCTGGTCGCCGGATCTATCCCCTTCAGCGCGATGGGGTTGGCCTTGGGCTATTTCGCCAAGCCGAACTCGGCTCCCGCGATGGTGAATCTGGTGTATCTGCCGATGTCGTTCTGCTCGGGATTGTGGATCCCGATCTTCATGCTGCCGCATGTGCTGCAGAAGGTGGCACTCGTTCTGCCACCGTATCACATGAGCCAGCTGGCGTTGAACGCCATCGGTGTCAACCCGAATCCGACGCCAGCATGGGGTCACGTGCAGGCGCTGATCGGAGTGACGCTTTTGTTCCTGGGCATCGCGACCTACGGCTATTGGCGCGATGAGGGCGCGTCGTACGGATGAACGAGTTGGCCCGGCGAGGATTGTCCGCCATCACCTGTCGCCTCGATGCCGGACGAGACTCGACGGTCCCGGAAATACGCAACGGTGCGGATTTCGGGACAACACGAACCGGAGCCCGCGTTTCGACACCCACCAAGTCGCGACGCGCGGCTTCGGATCGTGGAATGAAGTGAAGACTTGCTGCTTGAATAGGAGTTGGTTATGAGCAACTGCACTGCGCGATGGATACTGTGGTTCGTATTGATGGCGGTGTTCACCTGCCTGACGCTGGCGCAACCGTTGGACCGACCTGGCAATTGCCCTGACCATTGGGGCAGTCGTGTGGTACGGCATTGTGCCCGACCCGCATTCCGGACGACAATAGTGACGCCTGCTCCCAAAAGGTAAGGTTATGGAAGCGATGAACACGATCAAGTCGATCTGGCGAAAGCTTTATCCCGCCGACCACGAGCACAAATGGATGCCGCTGATGTGGCTTCCGTTCATGCTCTGGTTCTTTCTCGATCCCTACTGGAAGCACGCCAGCACCGCGCGCTGGACCCTGAACACACTCGCCGGCCTGTTTTTCATCTTTCTTTACCTGCAGGCCTTTTCCCGCCCCGACCGCATCAGGAACATTTGCATCGTCATTGATGATCGCTCATGGCAGCGATCGCTGATTCCTTTCAATTCGGCGGGGTAGGCGTTTCTGATCTACGCGGCCGCGGCTGGCGGGTTCACCATCAAATTTCGCTGGGTGGTTGCGACTGCTCGCTGTCGAACTCGCCATCCTCGCTTCTATTCCATGCACCTGCACCTGGACATGGGTTCGTGGGGCTCCATGATGCTGCTGATCATTCTGGTGGGTTTCGGCAACCATCACTGGGCAGTTAGCTCATTGTGCCCAGAAGAAGTTGCGACTCGCCAACGACGAAATCGAGCACCTCGCCAAAGTTGCCGAGCGCGAGCGCATCGCGCGCGACATGCACGACGTGCTTGGCCACACACTTTCGCTCATCACGCTCAAGTCGGAACTGGCGCGCAAGCTGGTGGACCGCGATCCCGAGCGCGCCAAGCAGGAGATGCAGGACGTGGAAACACACCTCGCGCGCGGCGCTGGCCGATGTGCGCGAAGCCATCCGCGGATATCGCACGCGACGGCATCTTTGCGGAACTGGCCCGAGCCCGCGCCGCCCTGGAGACCGCCGGTGTCACGGTGGAGTGCGACACCGACCGGGTACCACTCAGTCCCGCAGCAGGAATCGGTGCTGTCGCTGGCCCTGCGCGAGGCCGTCACCAACGTCGTGCGCCACGCCGAAGCGCAGCCGTTGCAATGTGAGCCTGAGTCGAAACGACGTCGCTCTGCACGCTGGAAGTTGCCGACGACGGATGCGGCGCTGCCGGACCGGAGGGCAACGGCCTGCGCGGCATGCGCGAGCGGCTGGAAGCCCTCGGCGGCTCGCTTCGGCTGCTCACTACCAACGGAACCCGCCTGATCATCGATTTGCCTCTCGCCTCCGCCGCCTCCGCTCTGCGAAACTGAGGGCATGGCGCCCGCCAAGCGCGACAAGATTCGCGTCGTCATTGCCGAAGACCAGGCCATGGTCCTCGGCGCGCTGGCCGCGCTGCTCGAAATGGAAGACGACATCGAGGTCGTCGCCCGCGCGCGTTCCGGCGACGAAGCCCTGCGCGTCGTGCAGCAGACGCGGCCCGACGTCTTGATCACCGACATCGAAATGCCTGGCCTCACCGGACTCGAGGTCGCGGCTGAACTGAAGCGGCGCGGTGTCCTGGTGCGCGTCATCATCCTGACCACCTTCGCCCGCGCCGGATATCTTCGTCGCGCGCTCGAAGCCGGCGCCTCCGGATACCTGCTCAAAGACATGCCTGCCGAACAGCTCGCCGACGCCGTCCGCCGGGTGCGCAGCGGGCCTGCGCGTGATCGATCCTCAACTCGCCGCTGAAGCCTGGACTAACGAGCCTGATCCGCTGACCGAACGCGAGCGCCAGGTCCTCCGTCTGGCCGGAGAAGGCATGGCCAGCTCCGACATCGCGACCGAGCTGAGCTTGTCGGAAGGCACGGTGCGCAACTATCTGTCGGAAGCCATCAGCAAACTGGGCGCGGCCAACCGCACCGAAGCCGCTCGCATCGCCCGTTCCAAGGGATGGCTGTAGCGCGCTTTCATTCGCGAGGCGCTGGGTTATCATCTCTCCACACGAGGGACCAAGATTGACGACCGAGACCGCGCGGCTGGAAGCTTTTTCGGATGGCGTGTTCGCCGTCGCGATTACCCTTCTGATCCTCGAGATCAAAGTTCCGACTGTAGGGAGCAGCGATCTGGTGCGCAACTGCTGCGCCAGTGGCCGTCCTATCTTGCATTCTTATCAGCTTCGCCTTCATCGGCATCATGTGGATCAATCACCATCGTCTTTTCACGCACATCAAGAAGAGCGATGAATGCTTGCTGATCCTCAACCTCGTGCTTGATATTCGGAGTGATCAGTCGTGCCGTTTACCGACCTCGGTGCTGGCGGCGCATCTCGGGCATCCCGGAGCCACGACCGCGTGATCCTTTACGATTCGTCTACCTGGGATCGCGGTCTTCTTCAATCGTGCTGTGGCGTTATGCCGCTTCGCGCGATGGCACCTTCTGAGCAAACGACACGGACCGGGAAGTGGCTGACGAAACTCACGCAGCTGTACAACTATCGGCCCGCTGGCTTTATGCTGATCGCGATTGCGCTGGCGTGGGATCAGCATTGCAGCCAGCCTGCTCATTAACCTGTTGCTGGCATGCTTTTTCGCCATTCCACCGCGTTACGCCAGCAAACACATTCCGGCCCGGAGGACGCCAGTTGTCATGAAGGCCGCCTCCTCACCAAACCCGCCTCCGATTGCCGAACGTCCGCTGCGAATTGAAGACATCCGCAACCGGCACCGAGCGCGGGACAAGTCCTGCTGAAAGTCCGCGCTTGCGGCGTCTGCCGGACCGACCTGCACATCACAGAAGGCGAACTGCCGCAGCGGCGCATCCCGCTGATTCCCGGACATCAGATCGTTGGCGACATCGTCGCGGGCGCTACGCCGGAGTTGCCACTGGGAACGCGCGTGGGCGTCTCGTGGGTCGGCGGCACCGACGGCACGTGCTGGTATTGCCAGCGCGGCAAGGAGAACCTTTGCGACTCGCCGACCTTCACCGGCTACACCGTGGATGGTGGTTATGCGGAGTATGCGACTGCCCGCGCGGATTTTGTCTTTCCACTGCCTGCAGCGCTCGACGACCTGCATGCTGCGCCGCTGCTCTGCGCGGGAATCATCGGATTTCGCAGCCTGAGGGTGGCCGAGGTGCAACCCGGCGAACGTGTCGGACTATTCGGCTTCGGAGCTTCCGCCAGTCTCGCGATTGATGTGCTGCACGCCTGGAAGTGTGAGGTCTACGTTTCGACGCGGGGAGAATCGCATCGCAACTCGCGCGTTCGATGGGAGCCACCTGGGTCGGCGCCGAAACCGAAAAGCCGCCCGCCGAACTCGACCGCGCAGATTACTTTTGCGCCCAGTGGCGATGTCGTGATCGCGGCGCTCAGCAGTCTGCGGAAGGGCGGAGTGGTGGCCATCAATGCCATCCACCTCGATCGCATTCCTCAGTTTGACTATGACAGCCTGTTGTGGGGTGAGCGGCAGATTCGCAGCGTGGCCAATATGACGCGCGCAGATGCGCGCGACTTCCTGCAGATCGCGGCCGAGATTGGGATGCGTCCCAAGGTGACGGCGTTTCGACTCGAAGAGGCCAACGAAGCGCTGCTGGCCGTCAAGCGAGATGCCATCGATGGCGCAGCGGTCCTCGTGATCTGACTATAGGCATTACTCCACCAGCGATAGCGCAAAGGTGGGGTGGTATAGTTGTATATAACACTCTAAAATAAGAAATCACGATCGTTTAGAATCAGCGACTTGGGAGGAAATTGTTCGTATGTCATTGATTCTTTAGTGACTTATACGTATCCATGTCTGCGCGTGAGACTTAGCTGGGTTTTTCCTGACGCTATCGACGGACTTCCGTTCCAATTCAGGAATTGTCAAAGAGCCAATGAGTCCTCGGCATTGCCGAGGGCCAGCTAGAGACACGTTTCCCTAGCCTCATAGAGTTGGTTGTAGTTGGGGCGGAGGGCAAGCGCAAGAGAATTCAAAGGCTGCGGGAAACGAAAGTAACCAGTGGCCAGTCGCGAGAAAGAGCAGATCCCTCGCTTCGCTCGTGATGACAAACGAAGACGGAGGGATGGCAAACGCAAGCAGAGTAGCCAGACCAAGACGACCGATCTACAGTACCGCCGGGTCTTGGCGCTTCCGTCGCCACTCCCAATTCCTCGAACGCTTTCTGGCGCGCTGGGCATCGAACTTGCCGTCCCGCGCCAGGCGGGACAGCGCAGCAGTAGCAATCGACTCGGCGTTCACCTCGAAATGACGGCGCAAGTGCTGGCGGTTGTCGCTGCGACCGAATCCATCGGTTCCCAGGCTGACGAGGCGATCGAGCAACCAGGGCGAAAGCTGGTCGGGAACGACCTTCATGTAATCGGTTGCGGCAATGATGGGGCCCTCGGTGCCTTCCATCACAGTCAGAATGTGCGGCTTCTTTTCCGCATCGCCGGGATGCAACCGGTTCCAGCGCTCGGTCGCCAACGCGTCGCGGCGTAACTCGTTGTAGCTGGTCAAGCTCCAGACATCAGCGGCAACGCCGTATTTTTCTGCCAGGATCTCTTGCGCCCGCAGCGCCTCATTCAGGATGGGCCCGCTGCCGAATAACTGCACTACGGCCTTGTCCTTGGCGGCGCGATATTTGTAGATGCCGCGCAGAATGCCTTCTTCGCAACCCGCGGGCATCTCGGGCATGGGATAGTCTTCGTTGTACAGAGTGATGTAGTAGAAGCGGTCTTCGTGCGCTTCGTACATGCGGCGTATGCCATCCTGCACGATGATTGCGATCTCGTACATGAAGGCCGGGTCGTAGGTGTGACAGGTGGGGACCGTGCTGGCCAGCACGATGCTGTGTCCATCCTGATGCTGTAGGCCTTCGCCGGAGAGCGTGGTCCTGCCGGCGGTGCCGCCCATCAGGAATCCCTTGCCGCGCGCGTCGGCGAACGCCCATATCATGTCGCCGATACGCTGGAACCCGAACATCGAGTAGTAAGTGAAGAATGGAATCGTGGCAACGCCGTAGTTCGAATACGCCGTTCCGGCAGCGGTGAAGGAAGCCATGGAGCCGGCTTCGGTGATGCCCTCCTCGAGAATCTGGCCGCCTTTTTCTTCGCGGTAGTAAAGCAGCACGTCCTGATCGTGAGGCTTGTAGAGTTGGCCCTGGCTGGCATAGATGCCGACCTGCCGGATGATCGATTCCATGCCGAAGGTGCGCCCCTCGTCGGGAATGATGGGCACAATCAGCTTGCCGATCTTGGGGTCCTTCAACAATTGGCGAAGCATGCTGACGTATCCCATAGTGGTGGAGACGCTGCGTCCCTTGGATCCCGCGAGCGACTCCGCGAATTCCTCACGCGGCGGCGCGGTGAACTCAATCGGCTTGGGAGCGCGCGTCGGCATGTATCCACCCAATACGCGGCGGCGCTCGCGCATGTACTTCAGCTCTTCGCTATCCTCTGCCGGACGGTAGAGCGAACCGTCGCGCGCTGCCGATTCCGGAATTGGAATCTCGAAGCGCGAACGGAATGCGGAGAGCGCCTGGTCGGCGAGCTTCTTCTCGGAGTGCGTGGCATTACGCGCTTCCGCGGAGCCGAGACCGTAGCCCTTAACGGTTTGCGCCAGGATCACGGTCGGCGAACCCGTATGTTCTACGGCGCGGAGGTAAGCGTTGTAGACCTTTTGCGGATCGTGGCCGCCCCGCGTCAGGCGATGCAGTTCCTCATCGCTTTTGTGATCGACGAGCGCAACGAGTTCGGGATACTTGCCAAAAAATTCCTTGCGGATGTAAGCGCCGCCTTTGGCTTTGTAGCTCTGGAGCTCGCCATCGACGCACTCTTCCATGCGCTTCAGCAACAAGCCCGACTTGTCGGCTGCGAACAGCGCATCCCAGTCGGTGCCCCACAGGACTTTAATGACATTCCAGCCGGCGCCCCGGAAGCTGGCTTCCAGTTCGTTGACGATTTTGCCATTGCCGCGTACCGGACCATCGAGCCGTTGCAGGTTGCAGTTGACGACGAAAATCAGGTTGTCGAGCTTTTCGCGAGAGCCCAGAGAGATCGAGCCCAGGGTCTCAGGCTCATCGGTTTCGCCGTCACCCACGAAAGCCCATACCTTGCGGGGAGTCTTGGCGATCAAGTCGCGGTTCTCGAGGTAGCGCATGAAGCGCGCCTGGTAGATGGCGTTCAGCGGGCCGATTCCCATCGAGACGGTAGGGAAGCGCCAGAAATCCTTCATTAACCAGGGATGGGGATACGACGATAATCCCGGAGTGTCGCGCAGTTCATGGCGGAAGTTCTTGACCTGCTCTTCGCTCAGGCGGCCTTCCAGAAAGGCACGCGAATACACACCAGGAGAAGCGTGGCCCTGGAAGTAAATCAGGTCGCCCGGCTGGTCGCCGTAACTGGCATGAAAGAAGTGATTGAATCCGACTTCGAGCAGGGTGGCGAGCGAGGAATAGGTCGAGATGTGTCCGCCGATGCCGGGATCTTTCTTGTTCTGGCGATGCACCATGGCCATCGCGTTCCAGCGAATCAGGCTCTTGATGCGGCGCTCCAGCTTGCGGTCGCCGGGATAAGGTTCTTCTTCCGAGGCCGGGATCGTATTCAGGTACGGAGTGTTCAGCCGGGTAGGGACATCGACTCCGGCCGTGCGCGCATGCTGCACCAAAGCATCCATCAACTCCGCGCCTTTGCTGGCGCCTTCGGCATCGATGAGTTGTTCGAACGCCTCAATCCATTCGGCGACTTCTTCCTTGTAGTCGGCTTCAGGCCTTGCCGGGAACTCGATGACGGGATTTAGAGACTTGTGCAGAGCCATATTTGACCTCAAGAATCTGCCGGGCTGCGAACTGGTTCAATTCAAGATGAACCGTGCGCCTGGTCTAAAGAATCGGTTTTGTACAAATACGTGTTACTTAAAATTGATGCGCTTTCGGCGGTGAGGCTTCTTTTTCAGCACTCCCGCCGAGTGCCATCTGAAATACAGTTACGCGCCCGCAAGAGCGTTCTGCGTTACTCGTCAGCTAGTCGATCGCTTAGTGAAAAAGACGGCAAAGAACACCGGGTAACTGGCGTTCAGAAATGAATCCCCACTCAGGTCGAGGCCGCACATCGATACATAAAGTTTAGCAGAGACGCGTGTCTGAGTGAATCGGGTTTCGAACGGTTAAGGCGTTGGGGTGGCCGTCATTGGGCGCCGGGATTGGGTGTCGCGGCCGATAGTTGAAATCGACTGGAGCGGGGTGGTTGTGTGCTCCAGTCGATCGTGGAAAGCCGAGGACTTAGGTTTAGGACTACCGGCAGGCCTCGTGATCGCAATCGCAGGCGATCTCAACTTCTTCACTGCCCGCGTTCTTGCAGTAGTCGCTGCAGTACTTCTCACCTTCGGCTACCTTGCACAGGCAAGGCTCATGTGCGCACTGGCGTTCTTCCATGGCGATGACCGCTCTCCTTCGTGAAATTGCCGGCAGTTTGCCGCCGGCTGGGTTCCAAGTTCAATCGCGGTCGAGAGTAACAGATTTGAGGCGCTCGCGGACGGTAGGTTGCAGAATAAATCGTAGCCGCGCGGACGGTGCGTACCCCGCGCACACCCAAGACCCAGCGACGTGCGCAGGGTGTTCGCGTCTCCGCGACGGGCCCGCGCCATCGTGCCTTACGCCGACATGAAAGGTGCTGATTCAGCCGATCATTATGCTAGCTAAGCCTGCCGGCTTCGATCAGTACACCCGGTTCATTTGTTGCCACAAGGCCATGCCTGCGATGACCAAGATCAACAGTCCAGAGGCAGCGCCCAGGATACGCACCCAGGGCGTTACCTTCCTCATCTTTGAGAGCAATTGTTCCTGCTCTGCACGCAAATTTGACGTGGAATCATCCAGAAAGAGCTGATCGTCTTCGTGCATGCTGAGTGTGCTGCGGTAGATCAGCACAATAATCAACATCACGGTCAGAATGGCCCAGATGACGGCCAACATCATAATCGGGGACATACGTCACCTCGGTTCGGGGGTTGGGGCGAACCGGCCCGCACATCGATGGGTGACTTGCGATCGCCCACCAGATTGGGGGCCCTCACGAGGCCATTATAAGCGCGCTCTGGTGGCGTTTTGCAAGAATCTGCGGGGTGATGGCAACAGTAAACATACCCCGCTGGGATCTGGGTGTTGGCGACGACGGTTGCAACTCATGGCCGGTTTGGGCATCTAATGGAAGGCGGAACATTTCAGTGCCATCCGAAGGGAAAAGGCTGAAGCCGGCCCTGAATTGGCAGTTTGTTATAATCTTGCCAAGCTTCGCTATTGAGGAGAAGAGTAAATGGCAACCACAATTACGACACCAACCACCGAAACACCGAGCGTCGAGACCAAGCCCGTAGCGTTTACCGACACGGCCATCGCCAAGGTCAAAGAGATTATGGCGCAGCAGAATCCCGTCCCGGCCGGCTTGCGTGTGGGCGTCGTCGGCGGGGGTTGCTCAGGCTTCTCCTACTCGATGTCGTTTGAAAATGGCGCCGGAATGATGGATAAGACCTTCAGCTTCGACGATCTCAAGGTCTTTGTTGACGCGACCTCGTTGATGTACCTCAAGGGCGTCACGGTCGACTATGTCGAGACTCTCGAGGGCGCTGGCTTCAAGTTCGAGAACCCCAACGTCAAGAGCACCTGCGGCTGCGGTTCGTCGTTCAGCGTGTAAACGCTCCTCTGGATTAGATCTCTTCAAGCCCTGTCCGACGGACAGGGCTTTGTTATTCGCCCCAAGTGCCCCTGGCTTCGCGCAACGTCACGCCGGGAATTGGGTTTCAATACCCGCGCCGGCGGCAACGCGGCTCGCTGTACCCCGGGGTCAATGAGCCTATACAATTGACGCTATACAATTAAGAATTCCGTGCATCATTATGGCCGGACGAACTCCCGCTAGGAAGACTGGATGAGGTTTTTGCGTAGAACCACGGTCATCGTACCCTGTCTCTTATTCTTGCTATTGGAACTTGGCTGCGGCGACCAGTATCGCCCCATCGCCAACCCCATCGTGTCGCCCGGCGGACAGCCGCAAACGGCGCACTCTGTTTTCGCGCTGAACTACAACCCGAGCGGCAACGGCTCGAGCACCCAGATCGACGTCTCCGGCGATACCAATCTCGCGGTGGTCACCCTGGGTCTTGGATCGGTGGATGAAATCTTTCTGGGCGGCGATGCAGGCGCCATCTTTGTAGCCAATCGCGATAGCGATACCGTCAGCGAATTCACCCTCGTAACTCCGACCGTGCTCAGCGTTGGCCTGTTTCCCGGATCGCGGCCGGTCTCCCTCGCTTCTACTGCTTCGAACCTGGTGTATGCGGTGAATTCTGGAGCGAATTCCGCTTGCCCTCATACCGGATCGCTCAGTCAGATCAGTACAGCCAGCCTGGTCGTGGTTAACACCGCCTGCCTGGGCGTGAACCCGGGTCCGGTCGCCGAATTGCCCAGTGGAGGCAAGGTTTACGTTGCCAATCAAGGTGACAACACCATTTCGGTCTATGACCCGAGCAGCCAGAGTGTCACGACCACACTTACACCCGCCAACGGACTTCACCAGAACCCGATTTCTCTGGTGGTAAGCTCCGACGGACTCTATGTTTACGTGGTGACCCAGGGTAATGGAAGCAGTCCGGGCGCGCTGGACATTATCAATACGGTGAATGACACAATCTTCGCTTCCGTCCCACTGGGAGTGGGTCCGACGTTCGGCTATCTGGATCCTCACCTGAACCGGCTTTATGTGACCAACACCGGCGGCAACTCAGTGACGGTGTTCGATGCATCGAACGTTTCACTGACTGTCAATCCCGCCATTCAAACGCTGGCGACGGTCAATGTCGGCTCAGGTCCGGTATCGGTCGCAGCCCTGCCGAATGGGCTTAGTTTTTATGTGGCGAATTCGATTTCGAACGACGTGACCGTGGTGAGCGCGACCAGTTTCAATGTGGTCGGCACGATTCCGGTGGGACAGAGCCCGGTCTTTGTGGCGACGGAGCCGACTTCAACCAAGGTGTACACAGCGAACTCCGGCAGCGGAACGATTAGTATCATCCAGGTGTTGAACAACACCGTGACGCTAACTATGCCCGCGCCGCAGCAGGATCCCAACTGCGATCCCAAAGTCACTACTTGCCCGCTGCAACGGCCGCAGATGATGCTGACACTCTAACTTCCCGCAGAATCAAACAGCCGGATGGGTGATCCCATCCGGCTTTGCTTTTGGAGGAATTAGAAACCCTCTCAGGTGACCATGAACTCCTTGCTTCGGAGTTCGCGCACCTGGTCGCGCAACTTGGCTGCCCGCTCGAACTCGAAGCGCTTGGCGGCTTCGCGCATATCGTTTTCGAGTTTCGCAATGAAAGCATCGAGATCTGCCTGTGAGCGGAATTCCGGCACGCCTTCCGACTCGCTGGTGAGATCAACATAATCGGCATCTGCGACCGCCACCAGGCTCATGTCGAGCGGACGCACAATTGACTCAGGCGTGATGCCATTTTGCTCGTTGTAGGCGGTCTGAATGGCGCGGCGGCGGTAGGTTTCGTCGATGGCCTGGCGCATCGAATCGGTCATGGTGTCAGCGTACAAAATGGCACGTCCGCTCAGGTTGCGGGCACAGCGGCCCATGGTCTGGATTAACGATCCCGAAGAGCGCAGAAAGCCTTCCTTGTCGGCGTCGAGAATCGCGACCAGGGAAACTTCGGGCAGGTCCAATCCTTCGCGCAGCAGGTTGATGCCGATCAGCACGTCGAACTCGCCTTTGCGCAAATCGCGAATAATCTTGATGCGCTCTAGCGTCTCGATCTCGGAGTGCATGTAGCGGCAACGCACGCCGACTTCGCTGTAATACTCAGCCAGGTCCTCGGACATGCGCTTGGTGAGCGTGGTTACCAGGACGCGCTCGTTGCGCTTGGCGCGTTCGCGAATTTCGTGCAGCAGGTCGTCGATCTGTCCCTTCACGGGCCGAACCTCAACTTCAGGATCGATCAGCCCCGTGGGGCGAATGATCTGCTCAACCACGACGCCGGCGGAGCGAGTCAGCTCGTACGGCCCCGGCGTCGCTGACACGTAGATCACCTGGTTCACCCGGTGCTCGAACTCCTCGAAGGTCAGCGGACGGTTGTCGAGCGCGCTCGGCAATCGGAAGCCGTACTCGATCAGGTTTTGCTTGCGCGAGCGGTCGCCATGCCACATGCCGCGCACCTGCGGAACCGTCTGGTGCGACTCGTCCATGAACAGCAGGTAATCACGCGGCACGTAATCGAGGAGTGTGGGCGGAGGCTCGCCGGGCAGCCGACCTGTGAAATGCCGCGAGTAGTTTTCGATGCCGTGGCAGTAGCCCATCTCCTTGATCATCTCCAGGTCGAACCGGGTGCGCTGATGGATGCGCTGTGCCTCGGTCATCCGGCCCTGCTTCTCCAGCTCCGCCTCCCACCATTTCAGCTCTTCGAGGATGGTGTCTACCGCTGCGGCCTTACGCTCGGGCTTCATCACGTAATGGCTCTTGGGATAAATCGGCAGGCGAGCATACTTCTGTTTCACCGTGCCAAACAGGGGATCGATTTGCGACAGTGACTCGACCTCGTCGCCGAACAACTCGATGCGATAGGCATTGTCGTCATACGTGGGAAAGATCTCGATCACATCACCGCGCATACGGAAGGTGCCGCGGCGGAACTCTTCCTCGGTGCGTTCGTAGAGTATTTCGACCAGCTTGCGAACAATATCCTGGCGTTTGATCTTCTGTCCTTTTTCCAGGAACAGCAGCATGCCGTAGTAGGCCTCCGGCGATCCCAAGCCGTAAATGCAGCTGACGGAAGCCACGATGATGCAGTCGCGGCGCTCGAACAGCGAGCGCGTTGCCGCCAGCCGCAGCTTGTCGAGCTCGTCATTGACGGTGGCTTCTTTTTCGATGTAAACGTTGCTGGCCGGAATGTAAGCCTCGGGCTGGTAATAGTCGTAGTAGGAAACGAAGTACTCCACAGCGTTCTGCGGGAAGAACGACTTGAACTCGTGATAGAGCTGTGCCGCCAGCGTCTTGTTATGGGCCATGACCAGAGCTGGACGATTCAGTTGCTCGATGATCTTGGCCATCGTATAGGTCTTGCCGGAGCCGGTAACGCCGAGCAACACCTGGTGCTTGTCGCCGTCGTAGAGGCCGCGGGTGAGCGACTCAATGGCCCTCGGTTGATCGCCGGCAGGCTGATAAGAACTAGCTAGCTTGAATTCCATGGATGGCTCGACCTACTTCGTTTCGCGGACAGAATTGTCCGCAGGCCCTCACAGATAGCAACTTTGGCCTGGGGGCATCTCTTCATTATACGTTCGATCATGTTGGCCGGGAACGCTCCGCCGCCTCGATCAGCGCAATCAGACTGATTGTCACGGGTGTCGGAATTGCGTAGCGGGCTCCTCCGCGCACGACGGGGCCGGCGATGCCATCCAGTTCGAGTTTCCGTCCGGCGACCAGGTCTTTTGCCATGGAGGCGCGCATGGTTGGCGGCGCCCCGGGATAGATGGCGAGAACCTTTTCGGCAGCGACTTCCGCGCCCTCTTTTGTCGCCACGGCGCACGCCTCATGAACGGCAGATTCAAGCTTGGCCTTCCATTCTGCATCCGCCAGGATCTCGCCCGCGTTCTTTCCTGAGGCCGCTGTCACCAGCGCGAACGGCTCGAGGAAGCAGAGCTTGCTCCACAACAACGTCGCCTCGTTGGGAATGAACTGGCAGACAAAGCCGAGGCCCTGCAGTCCAGCGATGATGTCTTTGAGGACTGTTTCTCCGCTGGCCGCGACGTTGAGCCGCACCGGCCCGCGCTGAATAAAGTGGCCGGGAGCGCTACGCTCGGCCTCGACTGCAATAGTGGCCGGCACGACTCGATCGTGTCCGAAACGCGCCCGCAGAACGGCGACGTGGTCCACTCCATTCAGCAAAGGAACCACGATCCCGGGCACGGTTTCGACTGCCGCCAGCGCGGCCTCGAGGTGGTAGGTCTTGGTGGCGATCCACAGCACGTCAACGGGTTCAGTCAACCGAGCCACGACTTTCGCCGGAGCCGTGATGGTCCCTGTCGGACGCTCGAGCGTCAACATCTGTGGATAGCCCGCCAGTTTCTCCGGACGGACAATCAGGGTGACTGCGTCGCCAAGTGATCCCAACGCTGTGCCCATCAAGCCTCCGATAGCGCCTGCTCCCAGGATTGCATGCTTCATGGATCCTCCTCACCCAGGCTGCCAGTGTAATCCGGAAGACTGTGATTATGGCGGCGGTCATGCTGCATAAACTAGGCGTAGCATTCCGCCGGAATCGGTATACAATCGTGCGGTTCCAAATTGCCAGAGAGGCTTTCAGTGGTACGTTGCAACGGTCCGTTTTCGGACGGGAAGGGACACATCTATGCCGCAGGTGAACAATCTTTGCTATAGCAAAAGCGGGCTGGCGTTGACGGAGCAGTTCGAGGGACTGCGTCTCACCGCTTACCAGGATTCGGTTGGCGTGTGGACGATTGGTTACGGCCACACCGGGCCGGACGTGTACCCGGGCCTGACCATTACCCAGATTGAGGCCGAGACTCTTCTGCTCAAAGATGTTTCCACGGCGGCCGGAAGCGTGAACCGGCTGGTGACGGTTCCGATCGACCAGGATGAGTTTGATGCGCTGGTGGATTTTGTGTTCAATCTCGGGACGGCAGCGTTCGCCGGCTCGACGCTCTTGCGCGATCTCAACGCGAGCAATTTGGCCGGCGCGGCAGCGCAATTCCAGAATTGGGACCACGCTGGCGGCAGGGTACTCGCGGGTTTGCTGCAGCGGCGCCTCGCCGAGGCGAAGCTCTTCCAGAGCGATACGCAGAACGCCTAGCATCCTGCAGCGCCGGTAGGAAAATGAGTTGCGCTGGAAAGCCTTGAGAGCCGAGCGCGTCGACGCAATACCAACGCTCGAAAGGCAACTGGGGTTGACCGCTGTTCTGGCCATGCAGTAACGTAACGAGCACAATCTCTACCGCATTTCATCCGACAGCAGTAGGTCTGACTCGTGACGCAATCCCAAACATTGTTAGCAAATTCAAACAGGAGAAATAGAAATGGGTCTGAAAATTGGCGATGTTGCACCTGATTTCATGGCGGAAACCACCGAGGGCCGCATCAAGTTTCACGACTGGATCGGAGATTCATGGGCGGTACTGTTCTCGCACCCCAAGGACTTCACCCCGGTTTGCACCACAGAGCTGGGCTACATGGCCAAGCTCAAACCAGAGTTTGACAAGCGAAATACCAAAATCATCGGTCTAAGCGTCGATCCTGTGGACGACCATGCGCGCTGGGCCAACGACATTAAGGAGACCCAGGGACACGCGCCGAACTATCCCATGATTGGCGACTCTGATCTCAACGTCGCCAAGCTCTACGACATGCTGCCCGCCGCCTCGGGCACCAGCTCGCAAGGACGCACTGCTGCCGACAATATGACAGTGCGCAACGTGTTTGTCGTTGGACCTGACAAGAAGATCAAGCTGGTCCTGGTCTATCCCATGACCACGGGTCGCAACTTCGACGAAGTGTTGCGGGTACTCGATTCGCTGCAACTGACGGCGAAACACAAGGTCGCAACCCCGGTGAACTGGAAGCAGGGTGACGACGTCATCATCGCCGGTTCGGTGTCAGACGAGGACGCGAAGAAAACTTATCCGGATGGCTGGAAGTCCCCGCGGCCTTATCTCCGAATCGTGCCCCAGCCGAAGGGCTGAGGTTTGCCTCTACGCTCTTGCCACGCCAGATCACAGTCAGGGGCCGCGGCACGAGTCGAACCATCCCATTAGTGCCAGTAGCTCATACACTTACCGGCGCAGTTGTTCTTTTTACTGTTTAGGTCACAGCGTTCGTGTTACCTTACAGGCCTCCCTTCGCTGACCGAGCCGGTCACATGGGTTCCCTAAGGAGGAATTGAAATTGAAGAAAATCGCGTTACTCGTAACACTTGTTCTCTGCATGGCTCTGGCCAGCTACGCAGCACCTATGCAGACTTTGAACGAAACTTTTGCGTCCGGTGCCACATTTACCGGTACGCTCACCTTCTTGTCTGACTACAGTAACCTGACCGCTGTAACCGGCGTTTTGTCGGGTGGCCCTTACGGAACGGATTCCATCAACTGGATCTGGGACCAGACGGTAAACTACGCTTCGGGCTTCGGTCCCCAGTACGGTGGCAATTACCTGATGGATGGGACTACCTGCGGTAACGAATGCGGCAGCTACGCCTATTTCATCACCCTGACTTGGGACTTCAGCGCTGCGCCGAATCTCACGCTCGCAAGCCCGGGTGGCCTCCTGGCTGTCCTGGGCGGTAACAACGTCATTTACGCTGACCCGTTGGTCAGCGGTTCATTCGGCTCTTCAACTCCGGAGCCGGGAACGTTGGTCATGTTCGGTTCGGGTGTCATTGGACTTGCGGGCCTGCTGCGCCGGAAGTTTAGCGTCTAACGATTTCTGTTCTTGCGATTTCTGACCAGCCGGAGCTAACCCTCCGGCTTTTTCTTGCGTCGCGCAGTGAAGAAGGTCCAGACTTTTCACCGATCCTTTCGCAGGGTCGTCCCGGTCTGTCGCCTGCCTGTCTTATTTCCCAACCTGCGCTTAGGCCAGTGCTGGCGGTCTCGCCATCTCAGATATCATTTCCATATGGAAACCGCCATCCGATGCACCGGCCTCACCAAGACCTACGACGGGAAGGTGGAGGCGGTCCGAGGGCTTGATCTCGCTATCGAGACTGGCGAGTGCTTCGGGCTGCTGGGGCCCAACGGAGCCGGCAAGACTACGACCATCGAGATTCTCGAAGGGCTGCTGCAGCCGACCTCGGGAGTCGTTGAAATCCTCGGCGTGACGTGGCAGGGCCACGAGCGTGAATTGCGCGAGCAGTTGGGAATCTCCCTGCAGGAAACGCGCCTCACCGAGAAGTTGACGGTCCGCGAGACGCTGCATCTGTTTGCCAGCTTCTATCGCAATCCCACTCCGATCGCGGAAGTGCTTGACGAGCTGTCACTGAACGAGAAAGCCGATGCCATGGTGGGGAAGCTTTCTGGGGGACAGAAACAGCGGCTAGCGGTCGCTACCGCACTGGTCGGCAACCCGAAGATACTGTTTCTTGACGAACCGACGACCGGGCTCGATCCGCAAAGCCGGCGGCAACTGTGGGAGATTGTGCGTCAGTTTCAGAAACGCCGCGGGACCGTGCTGCTGACCACCCACTACATGGACGAGGCCGAGCGGTTGTGCGACCGTCTCGCCATCATCGACCAGGGAAAGATCATCGCTGAAGGTACGCCGGCGGAGTTGATTGCCGGTCTCAGCGGGCATCACGTGGTGGAGTTCTCCATGAGCGGAGGTAACGGCGGCGGCAATGAGCTGTGGGCGCGGCTTCCGGGAGTGCAATCCGTGCGCAACGAAGACGGATTGTTCTGCCTGCAAGTTGACGAGCCACACCACACCATTCCCGCATTGTTGTCGGCGGTGCAGCAGAAGGGCGCACAATTGGCGCACCTCACCACGCGACAGGCGAGTCTGGAAGATGTTTTCGTGACGCTGACCGGCCGCCACTTGAGGGAGGAGTAATGGCTCACCTCGAAACCCAAACTCCGGCACCGACGGAAGACAAGCTGCAGCCTTCGACGGTCGTCAACGGCCGTTGGGCGGGATACCGGGCGATTCTTGGCGCTCGCATGAAAGAATTATGGCGCGAACCTGAAGTGATCTTCTGGGTATTTGTCTTCCCGCTGTTGCTGGCGCTGGGATTGGGAATCGCGTTCCGCAATAAGCCCGCCGACGTGACGGCGATTGCTGTGGTCAACAACTCGCATGCGCAACAGGTGGTCGACTGGTTGCAACGCTCCGCTGCGAAAAATGCCATTCACGTCGACGTGCTTGAAGAGGCAGCGGCGCTGGATCGCTTCCGGCTGGGTCAAGTCTCACTGGTGGTCACGGAAGACGACAGCGGAGTGCATTATCGCTACGATCCGGCGCGGCCTGAAAGCGTGCTGGCACGCTCGCAAGTGGATGACGCCCTGCAGATCCGCCGCCGGAAGAACGAGTCCGCTGAAGACCGAGACGACGGAGAGCAGCGAACCGGGCGCCCGCTATATCGACTTTCTGATTCCCGGTCTGCTGGGCATGAACCTGATGAACTCGGGCATGTGGGGCATCGGCTTTGCCGTGGTCGACATGCGTCAGCGCAAGTTGCTCAAGCGGTTTATCGCGTCTCCCATGCGCCGCACCGACTTTCTGCTGGCGCTGGGCAGCAGCCGGCTGGTGCTGATGATCATTGAATTGGCGCTGCTTCTGGGCTTCGGCGTCTTCGTCTTTCATATGAAGGTCGAGGGCTCGCTGCTGGCGATTCTGTTGGTGGCGGGACTGGGAGCGATTTCGTTCGGAGGCGTTGGACTTCTCACCGCCAGCCGCGCCCAGAAAATCGAGAGCGTCAGCGGGCTGATCAACCTGGTGATGATGCCTATGTGGATTTTCTCCGGCGTGTTCTTTTCGTACGAACGCTTCCCGGCGATGATTCAGCCGCTAATCAAGGCACTGCCGCTGACCGCGCTCAACGACGCGCTGCGCGCCATCATTCTGCAAGGCGCGAGCTTGAGTTCGCAATGGATGAGGCTGGCGATTCTGGCGCTTTGGGGCGGGTTGTCATTCGTGATCGCGCTGAAATGGTTTCGCTGGAGCTGAAGCTCTAATATTCCGGCTTCGTCACCATCGCCTCTTGCAACGTGATGCGCCGCTTCTGCCGATAGGCAAGGTTCGCCATATGGGCGGCAACCGCCGACTTGTACCCAATCTCGACCGGCGCGTTGGTCTTCTGATTGCGCGAACGAATGCACTCCATCCAGTTGGCCATGTGGTTCTGTCCCTGCGACTGCCCTGTCACGACCGCACCGTCTGGACGATTGGTCTTCTCAGGGTAGTAGCTGATGCCACGCCTGGTATTTGCCCGTCACCATGTCGGTTGCGCCGGTGATGTGTTCAACCGTGCCATCAGAACCCAAAAAACGCTCACCCAGTCCGAAGCGGCTGTTGCTGAAAGTGGATTGCCACAGCACCGTGAGATCGTTGGGGAATTCGAAGGTGACGGCGATGGTGTCGGGCACCTGCCGCCCATCTTTTTCGGAATAGACGCCACCCATCATTCCGGCTGCCTGCGGCACAGGAAGGTCCATAGCGGTCATGATCCACGCGATCTGGTGCACCATGTTTTCGGTGACGTTGCCGCCGGAGAACTCCCAGAACAGCCGCCAGTTCATGTACTTGTTGGCGTCGAACGCAATCTTCGGCCGGTTGACCAGGAAGAGGTCCCATTTCACGTGCTCAGGATCGCAATCGGCGGGGATCTTGCGGTTCCATTGGCCAACGCCGTGGGGAGTGTTGCGGCTCATCCACGATTCAACCATGGTGACTTTGCCGAGCATCCCATCCCTGTACCAGTGTGCGCGCGTCGGCCAACTCGCCGGAGCTCTCGTGCTGCAATCCGATCTGCACGACCTGCTTGGAATTCTGCGCCGCATGCAGACATTCCACTGCCTCGGGAATGTCCCATGTCATGGTCTTCTCGCAGTAAACGTCCTTGCCCGCGGACAGCGAGTCGAGGAAGTACTTCGCGTGAAGATGAAGCGGCGTCGCGATGATGACCGCATCGATGTCTTTGCGATCGAGTAGGCGACGCGGATCGTCGTAGGTTTCGGCAGAGGGCGCGATCGCCTTCGCCTGGTCGCGTCGAAGGGAATAAACATCGGCGACGGCGACACACTCGACATCGGGCTGGGCGATGGCGTCTTTCAAGTCTTGCTGGCCTCGATCGCCCGCGCCGATGAGGCCAAAGCGAATACGATCGTTCGCTCCCAGCACTCGAGAGTAGGGAAAGGCTGCGAGCGCGAGAGCCCCGGCTGCCATGCCAACAAACTCGCGCCGATTGATTGCGCTGTGTCTCTTGCCCGAGCCGAGTTCAGGTTTCTTCATGTCAGCGCTCCGGCTTTCTGCAGGTCAGTCTTCATGCCTGCCCAACTCTGTCGCGATGATTCTTCCGGCGTTCCCGCACCCCGCCAATGGGTTTCGAGCGAGACGCCAAGATTGTAGCCTGATTGGCGGAACGCCCGGAACTGTCCCACCCAGTCGACCGTGCCTTTGCCCACCGGCATCCATTCAAATCCTTCGCCACCCGGCTTCGGGACAACGTCTTTGCAATGGCAATGTCCGATTCGATTCTTGGGAAGAAGATCGTAGCCGTCAGGATACGGAACCTCTCCGCGCGCGGCAGCGTTTCCGGGGTCCCAGTTCAACATGAAATTCGTCGACTGCACGGCAGCCAGTGTCCTTGCTGCCTCTGCCCCGGTCGCCGTGTTGCAGGACATCTCGTTTTCCAACAGGAAGATGATCGCGTGTTTACCGAGTTGGCCGGCGGCTTCCTGCAACTTCGCATTGATCGCCTTCCGATACGGAGCCTGGTCCTCAAGCCGCCAGAAGTCGAAACCGCGTACCCGATCGGTCTTAAACGCTTTGGCCACTTCAATGCACTTCTCCAGGACCTCGGGTTGCTGATCGTAACCAAAGTCGGCGTTGAACTGATCGCGCTTCGGGCTGTACTTGGAGGTGGGAGCACCGGGCCAGTCCACCTTGAACAGCGGGCTGCCGATATCGGTCACACGGAGCTCATATTTCTTGACGATGCGCTGCGCCTCGGCGATTTCCGCCGACGTGAGCTTCATCAGGTTCTTATTCCATAGTTCGCGCAGCTCGACCCACTGCATTCCGAATTCATGGGCGGCGACGAAGCAGGCGTGATCGAAGTCCTGCGAAATCTCGTCGGTGATCACGGCAACTCGAAAGGGCGATTTCCAAGGTGTTGTGTCAGGTTTTTGGGATGCCGACAGGATCGACGGCAGACCGGCGGATACGCCGCCCACGGCCATCACGGCACCCGCACCCGCCAGGAAATCGCGCCTGGTGAATTCTGACAGTTTAGCCTCCGGAAATCAGGAGTAGCTTCTTCGCTTGGGATTGTTACGCGCGATGGCGAGTTTGGGCAAGCGCACCAGTCGCAGCGAAAAATATTGGCGGAAGCGTGTGCGAGTCGAACGCACCATCGACATCGAAGATGCCGATCGCCGGTTTTGAAGACCGGGAGAGTCACCGGACCCCCTTCGCTTCCGCAGGCCGGCGGTACCGCCACCGTCATTGTAAACAAACCGGTGGCGGCGTTTTGTGACAAGTCTGTCCCTCAACCCAAGAACTCGAGGGCACTCCTGATAAATTGTCCATGAGGTCTCCTTATGGCGCAGCGCACCTTTGCCTTTGTCCAGCTCGATGTCTTTACCAAGCGACCGCTCGAAGGCAACCAGTTGGCGGTCTTTTCCGATGCTCGCGGTCTCAGTGACCAGGAGATGCAGAAGCTGGCGCGAGAAACCAATCTCTCTGAAACGACATTTATTTTTCCGCGCGATAAGGCCATCGAACAAAGTGAAGGGACCACCGTTCGCATCTTCACGGTGAACGAAGAACTCCCGTTTGCTGGACACCCGACTCTAGGCACGGCGTGGTACCTTCGCCAACATTCGCTGGCGGGCGAAATTGTCCTCGCTCTCAAAGTAGGTAAAGTGCCGGTGCGATTTGAACACCGCGACAACCTGCTCTTCGGCGAGATGCGCCAGGTAGATCCCAAGTTTGGGGCCACGCATTCGCATGCCGACGTCGCAAAGGTGCTGGGTATCCCAGTATCAGAACTGGATGAAAACCTGCCCATCCAGAGCATTTCCACCGGAATGTGGTTCACGGTGGTGCCTTTTCGTTCCCTCGCAACATTGCAGAAGCTGAACGTCAGCTGGCACCAGATGGCCGCCTACCTGGAAGGCCTGGGCAGCAACAGCTTCTTCTATTTAGTGAGCCGCGAGACCGTAATGCCTGATGCCACGCTGCACGCGCGCATGATTTTCTATAACGGCGAAGATCCTGCGACCGGCTCGGCGGCGGGGTGCTGCACGGCATGGGCGGTAAAAAACGGCGTTCTGGCGTCCGAACAACAGGGACTGATCGAGCAGGGGATGGAGACGCGGCGTCCGAGTTCGATTTATATTCGGGCTGAAAAGCACGGCGAGCAGATCAGCAATGTGCGTGTTGGTGGTCACGTGGTGCAGGTGATTAACGGTACAGTAACGATGTGAATAATCTGCGGATTTTCTGTGTACGCCGGAAGGCTTTGCCAGCGGCTGAGTTCCGGGTGCTCGAACTCCTCCTGGCTCGATTTGTTGCAACATGGAGTGTGCTGTTTGCCCGGCAAAAATTCGCTGACGATTTAACCACTGCGATACTTTACAGGCCCGTTACAGAAACGTACTATCCGATAGCGCTATTGCTCTGGCGCGAAAAAATAAGACA
Organism: uncultured Acidobacteriaceae bacterium; assembly: GCA_963696575.1. Classification (GTDB taxonomy): domain Bacteria; phylum Acidobacteriota; class Terriglobia; order Terriglobales; family Acidobacteriaceae; genus DASRAA01. Next base: position 209,846 of record CAVOKT010000007.1, on the reverse strand, counting down.
GCTCCTCTGGTAACTGCCGCAAGCGCTCTCTCTGATCAGGTTTGCCAAAGCGCGTTCGTGCAGCCACCCCCGAGAAGTCGAAGCGGGAAGGCCGATGAAACCAAAGCGCACGATTCTCTGCGTTGACGAAGACGAACGTTCACTTTCCATCCGCAAGGTGATGTTAGAAACCCGAGGCTACCGCGTCGTTATGTGCTCTGAGGCCGCACGCGCGGCTGATTTGATGCGGGCGGGAGGAATCGACCTCATTCTGGCCGATCTAATGATGCTGAAACTCGGCAGCGCCCGGCTGATCGATCAGCTCAAGATGATTTCGCCAGGTACTCCCGCGATCGTGTTCTCCGGCGCCTTGAACAACTGTCCGGATGACATTCTTGCCGATGTCTTTCTCTCCAAGAGCAACTGTAGTGCAGCACAGTTGCTGGACCACATCCGCATGGCCCTGGTGCGTAAGCGTGGGCCCAAGCCGGCCATGACCAGCGCGCCTGCAGTCGGACGTTTCGCGTCTTAGCGAGACGAAGCCTACTCTCGAAATGGCAAAGCGAAAAATCAAGATGGGCTGGATTACAACAGAACAGCCACTCGGATCGTGAACGAGTGGCTGTCCCGGTTGCACTTAAACTGATCTAGCTTTTTGCCTTCGCCTTCTTTTTCCGCTCTGCCCAGCGAAGTTTCATCATCTCAGAGATACGCTTGCGGGCGGCTGCACTCATGGTGCGGCGTTTCCCTCCCTTGGAACCGGAGCCCGGTGGTCTTCCGGGGCCGCGGCCTGACTTACCCGTGCCTTCCAGGGCGCGAATAGCAGCATCAATCCGCTCACGTTCGTTCTTGAGATCTGACACGATTTGTTGAATATCCATGGATCACCTTTCGAGTTATTTTGGCCAGGACTTCAGTCTAGTAAGCTAAGGTATAGCTTTCGATTGTTATTTGCAACCTGCTTAAGGCGTAATTAATGACCATGTAGAATGCAGGACTAGGCCAAGACGCGATTCTATGAGCTACTGAATCGAATAATCGATCAGGCGGCCGATAGGCAGTACCGGACTGAGTCGATTGAAGGGCGAACACTGTCGTTAGCCGGGCGTGCTCGCTTGCTAAGTCTATTATGTCCGTTACACAGCGGGGGACTCCATGGCAGTAGGGCCGAGCTTTCATATGACGGCGGAACAATTCCGCAAGAATGGCAAGCAGGTAGTGGACTGGATTGCAGACTACTATCAGCAAATTGAGTCCCTGCCGGTATTATCGCAGGTGAAGCCCGGTGACATTCGCCGTGCTTTGCCTGACAACCCGCCTCTTCATGGCGAAAGCTTCGACCTGATACTCAAGGACATAGACAGGGTCATCTTGCCAGGTGTTACCCATTGGCAGTCGCCCAATTTCTTCGCCTACTTTCCCGCCAATGCCTCAGGTCCGGCGATCCTGGGAGACCTGGTGTCATCGGCGCTCGGAGTGCAGGGCATGCTTTGGGCCACCAGTCCTTCCTGCACCGAGTTGGAAACCCAGGTACTCGATTGGCTGGTGCCCATGTTAGGCCTGCCTGAGACGTTTCTTTCCTCAAGCGCCGGTGGCGGAGTGATTCAGGATACTGCTTCAAGCTCAACACTTTGTGCCATGTTAGCGGCGCGCGAGCGTGCCACCGACTACACCACGAATTTACACGGTAGTGACGGAAAATTGGTTGCCTATACGTCCTCGCAGGCCCATTCATCCTTAGAGAAGGCAGCAATGATAGCCGGGATCGGGTTGAACAATCTTCGCTTGTTAGAGGTAGACGAGAATTTTGCCATCCGGCCAGAAGGCCTGAAGCTTCAAGTGGAAAAGGACAAGCACGCTGGACTCATCCCTTTCTTTGTGTGTGGCACTGTAGGAACGACCTCCTCGAACGCGATGGATCCTCTGCCTGCTATCGCCGACATCTGCAGGGATTACAACCTATGGTTTCACGTAGACGCGGCAATGTCTGGGACTGCGGCGTTGTGTCCGGAGTTTCGCCACTACCAGAATGGAGTCGAGCATGCCGATAGCTATTGTTTTAACCCACACAAATGGATGTTCACCAACTTCGACTGCGATTGTTTCTATGTTGCCGATCGTGCGGCCCTGATCAAGACCCTTAGCATTTTGCCGGAGTACCTGAAGAACCAGGCTACAGAGTCAGGCGCGGTATTTGACTACCGGGACTGGCAGATTCCACTGGGCCGCCGTTTTCGCTCGCTGAAGTTGTGGTTCGTCATCCGTCACTACGGAGTCGAAGGGTTGCAATATCACGTCCGTCAGCACGTCGAGATGGCCCAAGGGTTTGCCGGATGGGTTCGTGAAGACAAGCGTTTCGAGGTGGTAGCGCCGGTTCCACTGAACCTCGTGTGTTTTCGATATCGCGGCACCGAGGACGAGAACCAGCGCCTAATGGATCGATTGAACCAAAGTGGAGACATGTATCTCACCCACACCCGGTTGGGTGGTCAATTCACCCTCCGCTTTTGTGTAGGACAGACCAACACAACTTTGAGGCATGTTCAGCGCGCCTGGCAGCGCATACAAGAAGAGGCGGTCAAACTCCAGGCCGAGGCGAAGTAAGCAAAGACCTTGAGTCCGGACGATCAATCCTCCCTGGGTGACCGGGATGGGGATCGACCTGTCCTTATAATGATGCCAGCCTTTTCATGACATTCAACTTCGACAACCTTCGCCGCGACGGACTGCTCGAGTGGTTGGAGTCGCTCAAATGAAGCGCAAGATAGCCGTGGTCACGACGTCGCGGGCTGACTACAGCCATCTCTACTGGCCGCTGCATGACCTCGCGCACCATTCTGACGTGGACCTGAGGTTGATCGTGATGGGCCCACATTTGTCCCCCGAATTCGGCCACACTATCCATGACATCGAGAAGGATGGCTTGGAGATCGCCGCCCGTATTGAGTGCCTGCTGAGTTCCGATACGGATATTGGCATGGCGAAGACGATTGGAATGGCGACGCTTGGCCTGGCGGACTGCCTGGGACGGATGCGCCCCGACCTGATTCTCCTGATTGCCGACCGCTACGAGATGCTGGCCCCGGCTGCTGTCGCGCTCGCGTTGCGCATTCCCATCGCACATATCGAAGGTGGAGAGATCAGTGAAGGGGCCATCGACAACACCGTGCGCCACACTCTCACCAAACTGAGCCACGTGCATTTCACCTCAACTTTCCAGGCACGCGACCGCGTCATCGCAATGGGAGAGGAGGAGTGGCGAGTGCATCGCGCGGGTGCGCCTTCTCTTGATCACCTGCGCCGCAGCACGCTACCCAACCACGAGCAGCTTGAAGAACAATTGCATCTCGATCTGTCCAAACCGTCGGCGTTGGTTTCCTATCATCCGGTGACAATTGTTCGCCACACGACACAAGAGGCCGATGCGCTGTTCGCAGCGTTGTTGGAAGTACCCGGCCAGATCCTGTTCTCCTACCCGAATACGGATGCTGGAAGTGGGGAACTCATCCAACGGACCGAGCAATTTCTTGCCCAGCGCCCGGATGCGCGCATATTCGTCAATCTTGGAGCGCTGAACTACTGGAGCCTGCTTCGGCACGCGGACGTTATGATTGGCAACTCCAGCAGCGGCATCATGGAGGCGGCCTCGTTTGCTTTGCCGGTCGTGAACGTTGGCATGCGCCAGCAGGGCAGGGAACGCGCCCGCAACGTCCTCGATGCCGCACCCGAAAAAGCTGACATCCTCGCCACGATCGACATCGCGCGCAGTGAAAATTTTCGCAGCTCACTGCAGGGAATGCAAAATCCCTATGGCGACGGCCACGCTTCGGAAACCATCGTCAGCGTGCTGACGTCGGTTCCCCTGGGAGAAAAGTTACTCATTAAGAAGATGCGTTAGGCAAGAAGATGTGTCTCAGGCGCCACGACCGCGACCTGCACTAGCGTTGTGCGACAGCCTGTCCCGGTACGACCAGCGGAGCATCCACGGTTCCAATCTGTTGCGTCGTGCGGTCCATCACTCCAATGCGCAAGTTGTAACTGCCGGGCGGCAGCGATATCAACTGATGCGCGGGCATGCCATAGTTCAACACTGCGTTGTAGGCGTTGAGTGGGATGCTGGCGTCCAGCGTATCCGACGCATGGGCGACCTCGTGGCCTTCCCGGTCGAAGGCGATAATGATGCAGTCAACCTGGGCGCGCTTCTTGTTATCGGCAACATCGGCGAAATGTACTCCCTTGCCGTCGATCACGTAGTCGATCTGCACATCCTTGCGGGTAGCGTCAGGCAACTGAATCTGTGCCACAAACAACAGCGAGGTTGACGGAGGCATGCCTGGTTGCAGCGCCGTTCGCAGCGCAGCCGTGCCCGCTTCCCCCGAACCCGATGGCTGCGGAATGCTGTAATACCCACGACGATAGGCCAGCTTCGCGTTTTTTACCGACACGTTGACTGCCACCCGGTGATACCCACCGTTAGGATCTTCCTTGGGCGGCGTGTAAGCCAGGGTGTAATAGGTTGTGCCGTCCTCCAGGCTGCGCGCCATGACCCGTTTCAAGTCATTGCTGTTAATGAAAGCCTCGCCGCCGGTTTGCTGGGCGATACTCTTCATCGTTGCACGGTCGTTCGACATGTCCACCGACTGCGCAGTCAGGGTCGTTCCCAGATTGCTTGGGGAGGTAGCCACCACTCCCTGAGCGGTAGATGGAGCTACGTCATTCATCGTCTGGCTCTCGGCGGTCGAAACCGAGATATCGATTCCCCTGCCTTGCAGGCCGCGGACATCCACTGGGTAGACCGCGACTCGCGATGTTGCCAGCAATGTGGCGGCGCTCCGGATCTCGCTTTCGAAACCCTGAACGTTACGAAACTCGTCGGTCGAGAGTGGGTCGGGTTCAATCTGGATCGGGAAGCTTCCGGACAACCAGATGAGATTTTTCCGCCCGGGATAGCCAGACACCGCGCGGGCGATCCCCTTCATCGACTCCAGGGTGAACATGACCCGATCGGTGGTACGAAACGCTTCGTGGTCGTTGTATCCCTGCGCTATGCGCGAAGCTTGCGAAAACGCCATTGAGTCGGTCGAGAACGATGGTGCCCCAGCTGGACCGGCTGAGTTAGGCGCGGCCTGCGCTGCGGTCGCAGCGATTTGAGTAAGCGTGCGTTCGCGCTCCACCATCGTCGTTAGGAGCTGCGATTTCCCCGGATCCAAGAGTTCCGCCATCTTCAGCAGTTGCGCCGGGTCCTGCGTGAAGCCCTGCAGCATCTCAAGGTGCCGAGTCAGAACAAACAATGCTACCGGCTGCCCGCTGGGTGTGGACTTCAGCAATTTCAACAATTGCGCCCGCGCGTAAGACTGGTCTTGTACGGCGGTATTCAGCAAATCAAATAAGACAATCGTCCAGCTGTTTTGTGGGTCTTTTGTCGGAGCATTCGTGAAAGTACTCGCCTGATTTCCAATTGTCCCGGATGTTCCGGCTCCGCCGGTTGCGGTGGCAGCAACTGGCGCGGCGGATGCCGGAACATGCACTTCGAAGGCGCTCACCTTTTGCGCCGATCCATCTTGCGATACGTTGAAGTCGGCTTCGGTAAGCCCCTTGATCGGACGGCCCTGGTTGTCGGTGACTACGACATCGACTTGCACCAGCCGCGTATTGACGCGAATCGTTGCCGCCGAATTTGTGTCGGGTAAACTCGCGCCGCCAGCCGGCGTTGTTGCCGCCGCTGCAGGCACGGCCGCTGCAGCCGGTGCCGGTCCGGGACTCACGCTGTTGGATGCTGTAATCACGGGAACGCTCTTCGCATCGGTGGCCGGCTTTGAATCCGCAACCATAGAGCCTGCTGTGCTGTTCGCCGCTTCTGTCGCACCCGGCGCAGCAGGAGTCGATGCCGCCGCGCGCATTACCTCCGCGGAAGGCCTCCTGCCCGTGCCCAGACCACGATCGAGAAACAATGCGTAAACACACAGGAGGTTGTACGTGTCGTTGTAGGCTGTGGGATCGAGCGCCGTCTTCAGTACAAAAGAGCGTGGAGGAATCGCCGAGATGTTTTGTACCTGTCCCAGCAATACCGGAGTCACCATCGCGGGAGGGGCGTTCGGATCGGTCGCGTTCGCCAGGTAACCCGGCGAATAAATCGTGATCGCAGGAATGTGCGCATGCTGAAAGATCGTCGCATCGCTGTCGGGTACGTCCGCGACCGCCGGCGGTTCAGGCTTTATTTGTAGTGCTCGCGCGGCGGCTGGCAGCAGGCGTTCCAGCACCTTGTCGTTCGTCGGGGTTGCATATCCAGCGGCGGTTCGGCCTACGTGATCGAGGTCAACCATCCCGCGAATATCACGTCGTTGGGTGTCGTTCAGGTTTTTCAAGTACCAGGCCGAGCCCGCACCCGCCTGGCCAGCGAACGCCACAAAAACCAGGCTATGACGATGAGTGCTGGAAGTCAGCGATTCTGCCAGCAACGGCAACATGGCAACGCTGCCCCATCCCACTGTCCCCGTCTCGCCCCGCTGGTCGTAATCGAGACTTGCGCCTATCAGAATGGTGCCCGACTCGGTGCCCGGTAGGGTGCAGATCACGTTCGGCAACGATAGCTCAGGGACTGGCTGGATTTGAATGTTCTTGGCCGCGCAGCCGGCTTTCTCAAACATCCCCCGCAACACCTCAACCCGCTGCTCCGGACGTTGTGGCGCCTGTTGCACGCGCTGTTGCACAATTGCCTTGTCGATGCGAAGGAAAGTTACGTTGTCCGCGAACGACACGCCAGAAAGTGCTAACGCTGCGAGGAGGAGGAACTGCCGGAGCATGATGCACCCGCCCTAAGCCATTGAGGGTAGCACAAGAGTGCCCAGGGCACAGTGATTGTACGGAGCAGCAAAAAGACCCGTCTTGCGACGGGTCTTGGTTTCAGTACTTCGAAATGTTACGAGCGACTACCGGCCGGCGTGAAGGTTGCGGTGCTGGACGGCGGCGTGGGCCGGCGTCGCCGCGTGATTCTGAACTCCCGCCACCAGCGGCTTCACGACAGCAGCCGTAGCGATCTGCATCGCGCGGTTCATGCCACGTCCCTGGTGAGTGGAAATGGACTGGGCAGTGCCGCCGTTCGGCGGATTGTTGGATGCTGAACTTCCGCACCACAGTCCACAAGCCACGGCAGCTCCTGCCACCACGGCTCCAATCGCCAATACCTGGCGGCCGCTGAGCGTGCTACCCGGGAAGATGGGAGCGGCCTGGGGCACCGGCGCTGGCGCCGGAGCAGGTGTCGGCTCGGCCGTACGTGAGCTCGAAGCTCCTGCTGCCAATTCGGTAGTCGTGCCGGCTTCCGTGACCATCAACGCACCCGTGTGGCTGGTGATCACAATGTTGTTGTTCAAGCGGGCGATTTCATAAGTCGCATTCTTGTCCTTGGGAGCCACGGTGACCTGGGCAGCGTGCGCCGCCAGGCCGTCAGTCGTGTTGATGTTAGCCGTGCCGCGGACCACGTTGACGCCTGCGCTCTCATACCGAATCGCCGAGTAAGGATTGACCGTGACCTTGGTCCCATCCTGGTTTACCGCAGTCGCTGTGGCGCCAGCGGTCTCAATCTTGTCGCCGGTGGTAACGGAGGCCGAGCGGGCAACTTCTGTTCCGTTCAGTGTGACGTTTCCCGACGCATACAGCGTGGTGTTGCCAGTCTCAGCCATAAGCAACGCCGCTGGAGTCAGCAGCATCATTGCTATGCTCAGAATTTTTGTGGCTAAACAGTTACGCATAATCGATTGGCCTCCAAGCCTGGTTTGCCTAGTGATTCCGACTGAAAATTGCCCGGTCGCCGGCTGACTCTATCTGCTTCAGCTGACGCCCTGCGTACGTTATACCATCCGGGAACCGCAGTTCCGGCTGGATTGATTCATGCCACGGGAGTTATTCGCGACAAAATCGATGCCGTTCGCAAGCCCGATTTACCCAAATCAAAACTCAGGCGCCAAATTGCGAATCCAAATTGTAACCTACAGAGGTACGCCTCGCCAGCGCATTCTTTAGTGACTGGTTAGTTACCATCCGGCAGCGTGTCTCATCGGGCCTCTCGGCGAAGAGCCAGACCCCTGCAATGCAAACCGGGACGAGTGTCACTTGCACCACACCGCAGCTCGCGGAATTCCGTCTTTTCTGGGTGCTTGTCAGCGGAGTAAAATCGCGCTCGTAATTAACACTGCGATATAGTTGCTTTGCTGCAGCAACTGCGAAAACGCAGTGCATGGTTCACATTGCAGCGGAGGGTGGCCATGAAACTCTACGTACGACTTGTAGTTCTGGCATCACTAGCCGTGACCATTTCTATCCTGGTGGGCTGTTCGCGTCACGACAATAATGAGCGCTACATTCTCGTGACCGTGAATTCGAAATTGCCCTACTGGCAGACGGCCACCGCAGGCCTCGCTAAAGCGGCGGGTCAATATGGTGTCAAGTTCGATGTTCGTGGACCCGAGAATTACGATCCCCAGGCGGAGGTGAAGGAGTTCCGTGACGCTGCTGCCCTGAAACCAGCAGGTATTCTCGTCTCCGTGGCCGACAGCGGGCTGATGCAGCCTGCGATCAACGACGCCATCGACGCTAACATCCCGGTGATTACCATCGATTCGGACGCTCCTGCCAGCAAGCGCCTCTACTTTATCGGCACCAACAACCTGCAGGCGGGACGCCTCGGCGGGCAGCGCATCCTGGATAAACTCCATGGCAAAGGGAATGTCGTCTTCTATACCATGCCGCAGACGAACCTCGACGAGCGCCTCAAGGGCTACAAAGACGTCTTCGCCGATCATCCGGCAATCAAAATCGTAGAAGTCTTCAATATCAAAGGTGACGCAGGCAACGCGTTCGACCGCACACAGCATTGGCTGACAGAGAAAGGTGTTGACCACATTGATGCCTTTGTCTGTCTCGAGGCATCGGCGGGGAAGGATGTCGCCGAGGCGGTCAGGCGCAACAACGCGACCGACCGCATGATCGTCGCTATGGACACCGACGAAGCGACCCTGAACCTGGTGAAGAGTGGCCTCATCGATTCGACGGTCGCCCAGAAGCCCTACACCATGGCGTACTACGGACTCAAGCAATTGGACGACATTCATCATTATCCGGTGGACTTTAAAAAGGACTTCGCAACTGACTCCTTCTCTCCTTTTCCGCGTTTTGTGGATACCGGCGTGTCGCTGGTCGACAAAGTCAACGTAGATCTCTTCCTGCAGGGCCGTCAGGAAGCGCAGTCAAAGTAGAGACTCGATGCGGTGGAAATGGCGTCAGGCCACGACTTCACAGTGCTGCCGGAAAAACCAGTCGTCGAACGGGCCTGTGTCAGGGCACGCCTTTACAGGCTCCAGAAAAAGTTGCTTTTGCGACTGGTTCGTATCAGGGCAGGACTTTACAGCTTGCTGAAAAACTCGATTTCGCGCTGTTTCGTATCAAGGCACGACTTTAGTCGTGCCGATGAGTCCTAATGTTTGTCATTCCGAGCGGGCTTCAGCCCGCGAGGAATCTGCTTTCCCGGACTTCTCCGACCATCCTACAATGTGGGATGTTTCAATAACGACCGGGGGTTAACGCAAGCCCCTTGCATCAGACCAGGAGAGACCGATGCTGCGGATGATCGTGTTGGTGGCTATAGGATGGATCGTTGGATTGTCCGCTCGCGCGCTTCTGCCGGGCAAGGGTCCCGATGGCTTCTGGGCCACCACGGGAGTGGGAGTAGGCGGGGCGCTGGTGGCGGTAGTCATCGGACGTTTCGCCGGCTGGTGGCACCCGGGCGATGCGCCTGGATTCGTTCTGTCCCTCGTTTGCGCGATTATGCTGCTGGCGCTCTATCGCGTCCTGCGGACTAAGCCAACCGGATAACCCGCCGTCTTATTGCTGTCCTGACTGTTGCGCCCGCGATTCGATGGGTTCTGGATCTCTCGGTACCGCCGCGGTTCCGGCCAAGGTCTCGATACCGTCGTCATCCAGTGCCGGACGCACACTTACGTCCACCGATAGCCGCTGTCCGGCATGCCCCTTGTAAACCCCGCGCACCGGTGCTACGTCGGCGTAATCGCGTCCGTACGCGATGCGCACGTGACGCATGCCGACCGCGTTGCCCAGCGTAGGATCCAGTGGTGTCCATCCCGTGTCTGGAACATAAGCTTCCGCCCAGGCGTGCGATGCCTGGCCTCCAATCACCTCTTCCAACTTGGCGTCAGGGTTTCCCTCGTTCTGCGGAACCAGGTATCCCGACACATAGCGCGCCGGAATCCCCCGTTTACGCAATACTCCCAGCAACAGGTGCGCGAAGTCCTGGCAAACCCCGGCGCCCAGCCGCAGGGAATCTGCGATCGACGAGTTTACGTGCGTGGCTCCCTTTACGTATTGAAAGCGCTCGTGGATCAAATTAGACGCGGTCTGCGCAAATCCTATGACCGTAGCGTCGCAACTCGTTTCCGCTTCGCTGATCAATGGATCAAGCTCATGTAGGTGCGGAATGTATTTGCTGGAGGCCAGCATGTCATAAAACTCTTCATTCAGGTCGTCCTGCTTTTCCTCTAGTTCGCTCAATAGCACAGTGCTGTTAGTCGGCGGCGCGGCATGCGCCAGCACGACGGATTCCGCCTGCACCCGCAACCGGTTGTGAAGGGGAAGAATGTTTACCTGGTGTACCCAGTTGCCCAGCGCATCGCGATAGGAGAATGCCGGTGAGGCTGGGGCCGTCGTCAAGCGAAACGACAGGCAGCTTTGAATATCGTCATGTATCGGACGCAGACGAACTTCGTTGTAGCTCTCCGACACCGGGCCGTCGTAAACGAACTCGGTCACATGCACCAGGTGAAAGCGGTTCATTCGCCGGCTCCGTAGTAGAAGTAAGTGTGGGCGATGTCTTCCCCGATCGACCGGCAATTAGCCAGCAGGACCTTCAGGTATGTGTGCAGTCCCCAGCGAAACACGTCTTCCACCGTGTCGTAGCGCAGGCCCTCCAGCACTTTGCCCGTCAGGCGTTCCGCTTCATTGGCATAGCTTCCCGGCCCGCTGCCGCTGATCGCCCGCAACCCGGACTGTAGCTCGGTTATGCTGAAGCGGATCGAACGCGGATGTTTGGCGTGCAAAATCAGCATCTCTGCCACCCGCTCCGGTTCAATCGGTGAGTGATACTGCCGACGGTAGGCTTCGTAGGCTCCGACGGATTTGAGCACCGCCATCCACTGGTGATTGTCCGCCGTGCTCGCGATAGTTGGTGTTTCCAGTAGCGACTGGAACTGCAGGTCCACCAGACGCGCCGTCATTTCAGCTCGCTCCAGCGACCAGCCGATCTTCAGGAAGTCCCAGCCTTCATCGTGCGGCAGCGTCGCATCGGTCACGCCAAAAAACCTATGGCTGCCAAATTTAACCGCATCGCAAAAACGGTGTGGCCCGCTGGAAATCTGCTCCGCCGGATCGAACCGCGTCACCGAATGGTACAGACCGTTGATGTCTTCCCACATCTCGCGCGAGATGCGGTCGCGAATCGTGCGCGCGTTTTCCCTTGCCCTGGTAATGCACTGCACGATGGAGTTGGGATTGTCCGGACGAAACGCCAGGAACTCATAGACCGTCTGCGCGTTCGCCTCTTTATAGAACTGCGAGAAACGTTCTTGCTCGCCCGCCATGATGATCAGCGGGTCCCACCGCAGACGATACGGGATGGCCGACTGCTCCAACAGCATGTGATAGTTCACATCGAGAATGCGTGCCGTGTCCTCAGCGCGCTCCATATAACGCGCCAGCCAGAACAGCGAATCCGCGATGCGCGACAACATTTCGGTGCTCAGGAATCTTCCCTCAGGACCCAGGTGTCCTTGCTGCCACCGCCCTGGGAAGAATTCACCACTAGCGATCCCGGCTGAAGCGCGACGCGCGTCAGTCCTCCGGGAATAATCGTCACATCCTGCCCGTCAAACAGACAGTAAGGACGCAGATCAACATGCCGTCCTGCCATTCGCTTGGAATCGACATCGTACGAAGGCACCCGCGAAAGCCCTACCACCGGCTGCGCAATGTAATTGCGTGGATCAGCCTCGATTTTCTTGCGGTAAGTCTCGATCGTCTCCTCGTCCGACGCTGGGCCGATCAACATGCCATATCCCCCGGACTCGCCGACTGCTTTGACCACAAGTTCCGGCAGATGCGCCAGCGTGTAGCGCAGATCATCGGGTCGCGAGCAGAGATATGTCTCGACGGTCCCAAGGATCGGTTCCTCACCCAGGTAATAGCGGATGAAGTCAGGCACATAGGCGCACACCGCTTTGTCATCGGCAACACCATTGCCCACCGCATTAGCGAGCGCTACGTTGCCGGAACGATAAGCGCCCATCAATCCCGGCACGCCCATAAGCGAATCGGGACGAAAGACCAGCGGATCAAGATAGTCGTCATCGACCCGGCGATAGATCACATCCACTCGCTGCAATCCGTGGATGGTCTTCATGTACACCACGCCGGCATCGACGATGAGGTCGCGGCCTTCGACCAGTTCGATGCCCATCTGCTGCGCCAGAAAGCTGTGTTCGAAATACGCGCTGTTGTAAATGCCCGGCGTCAACAACACCACTTGCGCATTGGCTTCGCCGCGCGGCGATAGCGTTCGTAGTATGCGGCACAGCTCCGTTGGGTATTGATGTACCGGCAGTACTTCGTAGGACCGAAATGCATCGGGGAAGGTACGCGTCATCACTTGCCGGTTTTCCAGCACGTAGGAAACGCCGCTTGGCGTTCGGACATTGTCTTCCAGAACCAGAAAGTTGCCCGTCTTTGAGCACCGCACCAGGTCGATTCCGCAAATATGCGTGTAGATGCCGCGCGGCACATCGACCCCGATCATCTCGCGGTGAAAGTGATGGCACGAGTACACCAGTGAGCGCGGAATTTTTCGCTCCTTCAGGATGCGCTGTTGCCCATAAACATCCTGAAGAAACAGGTTGAGCGCCACCACGCGTTGCGATAGCCCGCGCTCGATATGGCTCCATTCCGTGTGCGGCAGAATGCGCGGGATCAGGTCAAAAGGAAATAGCCGCTCCGTGCCGGTGCCGTCGCTGTAAACCGTGAACGTGATGCCCTGCAGCAGGAACGCAATATCCGCCAGGTTGCGGCGCTCTTCGAATTGCGCCTGCGGAATCGACCCCAGCATCTGAAACAACTTGGCGTAATGTGGCCGAGGCTCACCGGGCGCCACGAACATTTCATCGAAAAACGCACCCGTATCGTAGCCCTCAAAAAGGCCGCGACGGAGAGCTTGCAGCGATGCGCTCGGCATGAGTTCTATACCGTAGCAGGACAGTCACACTCAGCGCTAATAAGAACAATTGATAGGGGCTATCAGGATATCTGCGGGTCAAAATCCAGTGTGGACTACCCTTCACCGGCTGCAGTTGAGTTCCGACCTGTTTTGAAGGGGCACGGCTTCAGCCGTGCCGTACACGCCCCTTCATACTGTTCATCCCGAGCGGACTTTAGTCCGCGAGGGATGCGCTTTTCGATCCTTTCAGCAGCTTCCTCGACAGCCCGCCCGGCCCGCCCACATCGAATGAGAATCCGGCAAGAAGAACGCCACGACCACCCATGCCTCTTGCGGCACCCGTCCCGCTTCACCATTGTTTCCTGCACCTATTTTGGTGTACCTTCCTTCGGGCGTCGTTGTTACAAACGTTACGGCTTTGCCAATCTGTCACGTTCCCCGGTGATAGCGGTCACGGCATGCCAGCCCAATCGGGACTCAAATACTCTGTTCGCCTGATCATCGGTTAAGCAAGTCATGAACCGAGAGTATCGGCCCCCGAGCGTGTTTTGAAATAAACTGAAGCTAGGGTTCGTAGGAGGACCTTTTATGACAGTAGGAATTATGAACTCGCCTGGAATTAAGACTCCGGGCGATTACATCAACGAAGTAATGGGACTGGTGAAAGCAAAGAATCCAGCCGAGCCGGAATTTCACCAGGCCGTACAGGAAGTCATGGAGTCGCTGCGCCTTGTGTTGGAGCGCCACCCCGAATTTATTTCGGAGCGGATTCTCGAGCGCATCGTGGAACCCGAGCGCGTCCTGATGTTCCGCGTTCCCTGGTTTGATGACCATGGCAACATCGTCGTCAATCGCGGATTCCGCATCGAGATGAACAGCGCCATCGGCCCCTACAAGGGCGGCCTGCGCTTCCATCCTTCGGTCAACCTCGGCATCCTGAAGTTCCTCGCCTTCGAGCAGGTTTTCAAAAACTCGCTCACCACGCTGCCCATGGGCGGCGGCAAGGGCGGATCCGATTTCGATCCCAAGGGCAAGAGTGACAACGAAGTTATGCGCTTCTGCCAGAGCTTCATGACTGAGCTCTCCCGCCACATCGGCCCCGACACCGACGTGCCCGCCGGCGACATCGGCGTGGGCGGACGCGAGATCGGCTTCCTCTTCGGCCAGTACAAGCGGCTGCGCAACGAATTCGCCGGCGTTCTCACCGGCAAGGGCCTGGCCTGGGGCGGCTCGCTCATTCGGCCCGAAGCCACCGGCTACGGCTGCGTGTATTTCGCCAACGAGATGCTGAAGTCCCGCAAAGACACGCTCGAAGGCAAGCTGTGCCTGGTTTCCGGCAGCGGCAACGTCTCGCAGTACACCGTCGAGAAGCTGCTTGACTTCGGCGCCAAGCCGGTCACCGTCTCCGACTCCGACGGCGTCGTGTACGATCCCGATGGCATCGACCGCGAGAAGCTGGCGTTTGTTATGGATCTGAAGAACGTCCGCCGTGGCCGCATCCGCGACTATACGGACCAGTACAAGAAGGCCATCTTCATGCCGTCCGACGTGAAACTCGGCTACAACCCGCTGTGGAACATCAAGGCGGATTGCGCGTTCCCGAGCGCCACGCAGAACGAAATCAACGTGAAGGATGCCACCAACCTCATCAACAACGGCTGCAAGCTGGTTGCCGAGGGCGCGAACATGCCCAGCACGCTCGAAGCCACCAAGCTGTTCCTCGAAGCCGGACTGCTCTATGGCCCGGCCAAGGCAGCCAATGCTGGTGGAGTCGCCACCTCAGGTCTGGAAATGTCGCAGAACAGCATGCGCCTGACCTGGACCCGCGAGGAAGTGGACGATCGTCTGCACAAGATCATGATCGCCATCCACAAGAACTGCTACGAGACGGCCGAAATGTACGGCACGCCCGGCAACCTGGTCAACGGCGCCAACATCGGCGGCTTCCTGAAGGTAGCCAATGCCATGCTGGACCAGGGCCTGGTGTAGTAGAAGCTGTAAGAGTCTACTACCGCGCTTTAGCGTGGTGAAGCATTGCCCTTAACAACAAGAATAGGGGCTTTAGCCCCGTAGAAACTTTGCGGCGCTCCTTTAGGGCGCCGCTTTTCTTTGGGGTGGGAAGCATAGCCATTAACAAGACTGGGGCTTTAGCCCCCGGCCGAAATTCACGCTCTTAGTAGTTTAGCGCGCTAAAGAGTGGTGGTGAATTTCGGATTTAACTTGCCTGAGGACTTATTTGCATCTTCCACCACCTCTGTGGTCTTGACATGTCGAATCTCTACCCCGATAGTATGTAGCACTTCTTAAACTAGACATATTGATAGTCAGTTGGGCATTCACTTAGTTTGCTTGATAGACGCTAACGTTTCGCTCGCTCGTGCTTCTACGCGCTCATGGGCATAGTTTAGTCAGCCCTTCACCTTCAAACGCAAGATGGAAGTATCCCGTCAAGCTGCTGGGAACGACGATCAAAATTCCAGCTTGAATTTAGCTTAGCGGCAAAGCTGCAAAAGTCTGGTGCATTCAAGGGAGGTGTTATGCCGCAAAAAATCGCTCGCTCTTTAGTTTAACGTGACAGAACCACTAGAGGAGCTCATTTGGAGGTCCTTCTAAATTTGGAAGGTCTTACGGCGAAAACTCGATTTCGAAATGTCGTGCTCTCTTGCTCTGCGGCTTTAGCCGTTACGGGACTATTCCCGTGGAAAACCACGCGGTATGACAACCGTTGCATCTGCACAGGAGCGCACATTCGCAGCTAGCAACGCTGCCTGTACAGAGGACCTCGTTTCTTACGAACAACGGGCTAATGCCGCAACCCTCGCAGTACCCAGGAAACCGTTCTCTTAAGCTCAGCCACAATTGGCCAAGCCAGGCGCTGCCCCCGTCTCAAAGATCCGCCCTGGTCACAAGCGATCGGCGGCAAACAAGATCAATAAGGAAAACGCGGCGGCGTACGTGGCAGCATTGAAACGAATATGTGAGCGCCAACGCCCGGCAGTTGCTGCTCTATTATAAGGACTGGACGGCGACAAAGCGCATTGGTATACCGAACCATGGCTTGGGTCTTTACCGGGAGAGCATCCACGGAACCTACTCTTTGCCAGCCAGTTTGGGCTTTGCCTAGCTTTTTCCCCTACACTGGCCTGAAAGTAACATTTTTGATTACCAACGTGCTCATCGTACTACGACAGAGCTGTCTGCCAGCTTACTGGGGGCGACCGTCGATTATACCGGAGATGCTGTTGCGGGCGCTGCTGTTGCAACCGCTGTTCTCGATTGCCAGCGAACGGCTACTGATGGAGCAGTTCGATTGCAACCTGCTGTTCCGCTGGTTCGTAGGGCTGGGGATGCATGCCGAGGTGTGGGACGCGATGGTGTTCAGTAAGAACCCGGAGTGGCAGAACGCTGGGAGAAGTGGCGCAGAAGTTGTTCGCGGCAGTGCGGGGACAGGCAGAGCCGAGCGGGGTTGCTGTCGGACGAGCACTTCACGGTCGAAGGCACGCGATTTAAGCCTGGGCCTCGCTGCGCAGCTATGAGCCGAAGCCGGATTCGCCGCAGCGAGGCACGGGAGCGCGGGGACGCAAACTGCTGCGCGACACGCACCATTCGAAGACGGATCCGGAGGCGCGATTGTTCAAGCGTAGCGGGGCCGCCGAGGCCAAGCCTAGTTATCTAGGGCACTTGATCACGGAGAACCGTCATGGCCTGGTGATGGAAGCCATGGTGACGGAGTCGGGACAGAGAGCGGAGCGGGAAGTCGCGCTGGCCATGTTGCACAAACTGCGGCGACGCGGGCGCGGCGCTACGCTGGGGCGCGGACAAGGCTTATCAGGAAGAGCACTTTGTGGCAGCCCTGCGGGAACAGAACATTACGCCGCACGTGGCCGAGTATGCGTCCTCGAAGCACTGGCCGAACTGGTTGAGGAAAGAAGAACGAGAACATGCAGGTTTCGCGCGCAATCAGCAGAAACGCAAGTTGGTGGAGCAAGTGTTTGGCTGGATCAAAGCGTCGGCGGGCATGAGACGAAGCAAGCTACGAGGCAAGCGCCGGGTGGATTGGATGTTCCGCCTGGCAGCTACCGCTTACAACCTGGTTCGAATGCGAAGGTTGCTGGCGACAGCAGGGTAAGTTACAGGAACCGGGCCCGCAACGGCAACACAGTGCCGCCGCAGGGCAGACAAATCGGGTGCGGCAGGTCGCTGAAAATTACTGTCAGAGATCGAAAGTAATGAGAAATCACCTGTTTTTCAGCAACCTGTTCCGTAGTAGCGGAGAATGCCCTTGCGGCTTTCAGAACGGACCAGCAATTCCAGCGCGCGGTCGACGATTTGGCGTTTCGTCTTGAGGCGGGTGAGCTTGCGCGCCTTGCGGATCAAATCCTCGTCAATTTCGATGTTGGTTCTGCTCATGACTGCCAATGGTACACCAAAAATTAAACACTTGGTGTATGGCATCGGGCGGGTGCCGTCGGTGCCCAAGTTTCGCCCTTCCTTTCCGGCTAACTTGGGCCCGCTGCCCCAGGCCCTATAAAACGGGGCGGCAAGAGAAACACCTCTCCCTGCGCGGGAGAGGTGCGAAACTCACGCATTCCCGCTCACCCTCCCGAGGCATTTCTCACGAATGCTCTTACGCGGCCGACCGCACTTCACGGCTTCTGTCCTTAACGACCGGCGGAATCTCATATGAGCTCTGCAGGATCGGCGCAAAAACCGAGCGCGCATTCCATGCGACGATGCCCCACAGCAGGGTCACGAAAGCGGCCAGCGGCAATCCGCTCGGCGCCATGAAGATGTGAAACAGAAGAATGTTGAAAAGGATGGCTCCCAGCACGGTCAGTGCCAGCGGTACGTAGCGGTTCACCAGAAGCAGCACCCCGCATACCAGTTGCAGTGCAAATACCACCGCCATATAGTGCGACTGAATCAGCACTCCGAAGAATTGCCCGGCGAGTGGCGGCACCGGTCCCATGGGGATGAAGTGCAGAAATCCGTTCAATCCGAACACGGTGAAAATGAACCCCATCAGGTAGCGGGCGATCGTTGCAGCGATTTTCATTGGATTCTCCTCCAAACTTAGATGGCAACCAAACGGGCTTTGGTTATATCCAACAGGTGATGGTAAAACGACATCTGTTGAATAGATGAACGACACCTGTTGTAGATGCAAAATAATGGCTATGATTTAGAACGAGGATTATGTCTCCCGCCGTGAGCCCAGTCGCACTAGATCCCCGCATCAGGCGTACCCGTCAGTCGTTACAGGACGCCTTGGAGAAGTTGCTGTCCCAAAAAGACTTCGAACAGATCTCTGTCCACGACATCGCCGCAACGGCGGCGCTGAATCGGGCCACTTTTTACGACCATTACGCCGATAAGTTCGCTTTGCTGGAATGCCTGGTGGCAGCGCGTTTCAGCACATTTCTGGACGAGCGCAACATAAGGTTCAACGGTTGCGAGGGCGCGGTGCGGACCATGGCAATCGGGATCTGCACCTATCTCGCCGAGATGCCTCGTGCCAATCCCGCTGCGGAATCCGGCTCACGCCAGCACTGGGAAAGCGCAGTCGTTGCCGTGATGCGCGGCATGATACTCGAAGGAATGAAATCTCACTCCGGCCGTCAGCGGGTTTCACCGGATCTGGTCGCATCGACCGTCGCATGGGCGATCTTTGGAGCAGCCAAAGAATGGCTGCGTACTCCCAATCGCATGTCAGTAGATCGGATCGCGAGCACCATCGAGGCAATGGTCACTCCGATTTTCGATGGCGCTGGAAACCAACCAAGCACCAACACCAGCCGACGGCGCGGTTAACCCTCGGCATTAAGAGTCTAGGTGGGGATCGACATCGCCCCTAGGATGCGTTCAACGCAGGCAGCCCCGCGAGTGCGTCGCCCGCCGCCCCCGTGATCGCTTCCAGCACCGAGTCTGATCCAGAACCGTCCGCCTTCGACGCCTGCAATATCTCGCTGGTCTCTACCGACGTGATCCGCAGTGTTACGCGCACTTGGTCGCCCAGGATCTGGACCGCTCCCTGCAACAGGTACGCTGCGCCTTGCACGCTTCCGTCTTGCAGGCTTTGGGTATCGTCATGTACCTGTGGTAGCGGATTGAAGCTGCTACTCAACCGAACCGCGAGCTTGTACAGGCCGTCCTCCAGCGTCACCTTCACTGAGTCGTCCATGGGAACGTCATGCTCCTGGAGAGCGCTGGTGAGAGCGCTGCTGACGTCGTCTTCGCTGGGCGGCTGCACCGACTTCTCTCCCGAAGAACTATCGCTGGAAGACGAACTGCCTGAATCCGAACTTGAGCTGTCGCTCGACGACGAGCTTTTTGAACTGTCGCTGCCGTCGGTCTCGGCCGAGCTGTCACTGTGGCCTTCGTTGTCCTCCAGCGGCTTGTCGGTCTCTTCGCTGGAAGAGCTCTCGCCCGCAGGCGCTGGTTCGGTCTCGTCCCCCGCCGGAGGCGGTTCGCTTCCCTCGATCGACGAAGATGAGCTGTCGCTGCTGGATGAACTCGAACTGTCGTCGCTCGAGGAAGAATCGGAGTCAGACTTATTCTCATCGTCATCGAACATGGCGCGGCGCTCTCCTGATGTGTGGATTGTCTAAAAAGGTGGCCGCCAGATTAACACAGCCGGGTGAACTCGATAGAAGGGCCTCCGCGGGTGCCCCTCCCGCGTCTCGACATCTCCGCGGAATCTTCAGGCGGGTGCCCCATCCGGCCTTCCGCCGGCCGGGTGGGGCTTCCTCACATCACCGCACGACGCGCTGAGTGCCCAGGTTTGCCCTAGGCCCCATCGTCTTCGATAAGGATGAAACTAGAAACTAAGCTTCCGGCGCAGAACGCCTGCGAATCCCAAAATACCGGAACCGAACAAGATCAAGCTCCCAGGTTCCGGAGTGGTGGTGCCGCCGCCATACGCCAAGTCATCCAGCGTGTAGGCGAATCCGCCAGGAGCCGCAAGCGTCACGGAAGTGAAGCCTACAGTCGAGCTGTAGCCCACGAATTGCCCGGTACCAAAGCCGGGGAAGGGATCGAAGAAGCTCGGGATCACGTTGCCATTATTGTCGGTCGCGGTGTATCCACCCGTCGGGCTCGCGTCGAAGGTGTTGAACGAGATGCCGAACGCGGTGATTGGCGATGGAAACACGAACGTCATGGTGTCGCTTGCCAAAAAGAATCCATTGACGTTCTCCCCCAGCGTGTTCGGTGGTGAAAGTGGCAGAAAGCCATTGGTGACCAGGGCGGTGCCATCGTTCGTGATGTACGTGATTCCATTCAGAGTGTTGATGAGTGTGCCGTTAGCCAGCGCATCCCATCCCTCAACGGTTACGCCGGGATTGGCGGCGTAGAAGGAAACCCGATCCGTGTAGGTAATGGTTGAGGCGCTAAGGGCAACTGCAAAGACCAACACGAGAGCCAAAGCGAAAGTGACCTTTTTCATAGAACCTCACAGCTGTAGAGTTTTAGGGGCCGAGGTGAAACGCCGGGGGACGGGTTTTCCGTTTTGGTTCCCGGGGGCTAACATCTTACACCGTTCTAGGATCCCAGCGCACGTGATTCTCCAAAAAAATCTGCAGGAGGTTGGTTGTCCGGCCAATCTTTCCTGTAAATATACCTTGACAAGTATATACGTATTGAAGTATATAAAGAACGTGGAATCCGCCTTCGAAATCATTGCCGAGCCGAACCGCCGCGCGATACTGGGCCTCCTGGTCTCCTCACAACAGTCGGTGGGAGAGATCGAGCGTCAACTTCGTATGTCGCAGCCCACCGTGTCAAAGCACCTGCGCGTGCTGCGCGATGCCGGTTTCGTGGAATCCACGGTGGACGCACAGCGCCGTCTCTACCGGCTGAGACCTGAACGATTTCGGGAGGTGGACGCCTGGCTCGATCAGTTCCGCCGCTTCTGGGCCCCTCACCTGGATGCTCTCGAACGCCACCTCGGCCGCATGAACGACGACAAAGCAACAGCAACGAAAACGAAGACAAGGAAGGAAAAGACGACGCGACCCAAACCGGGAACGTAATAAAGGAGAATCGAAATGAAAATCAAATTGACTAGCGTATACGTGGACGACCAAGACAAAGCCCTGCGCTTCTACACCGAAGTTCTGGGCTTCATAAAGAAGGCCGATTTCAGCAATGGCCCATTTCGCTGGTTGACCGTCGGCTCGCCCGAGCAACCGGACGGCACGGAGCTGCAGCTCGCGCTCAACAACAATCCCGCGGCCAAAGCGTATCAGCAGGCGCTGTTTCAACAGAGCCAGCCAGCGGCCATGTTCTTCACCGACGACATTAAGGGCGACTATGAGCGGATCAAATCCTTCGGCGGCGAGTTCACCATGCCGCCAACCGACGTGACCGCCTCAACCATCGCGACGCTGAAAGACACCTGCGGTAACCTCCTTCAGCTCACAGAGCTGAAGGGCTGGTAGGCGGCTGTTCGCTTTTCGTTCTTCGCGGTTCGCTAGTCATTGCGCACTGAGAATTCTGGCGAAAAGCGAAGAGCGAATGGCGGAAAACACGGAGAAGAAGATGACCTATCCCGAGCAGTACATACCGGAACCGGCCCACGGAGCGCAGATTCGAAAGGGCGCAGACAAGTGGACGCTCATTCTCGTCCGGGAACTGCGCCACTCGCCGGAAAAAGTCTGGCAGGCGCTCACCGACCCCGCGCAACTCCGCGAGTGGGCTCCCTTTGTTGTCGATGGAAACCTGGGCACGGTGGGAGCCACGGTGAGGCTCACCTGGATGGGAAATCCCTCGCCGCAGGAAACAACCGTGAAGCGAGCCGACGCTCCCGAACTGCTTGAGTACAACGATATCCGGTGGCAGCTCGAGCCGCTGGGTAGCGGAACGCGTCTGACGCTGTGGCACAACATCGATCGCCGCTTCATCGCATGGGGCGCCGCGGGCTGGCACATCTCCTTTGACGTCCTGGATCGACTTCTCAGTGGAACTCCCATAACGCGCATTGCCGGCGCCGACGCCATGAAGCACCTCGGATGGAAGCGATTAGTCGCCGAGTACGCTAAGCAGTTCGGTATTGAAGCCCCTAACCGGCCGCCTGGGGCGGCTCAAGAGCCGTGAATGAGGAGGCTCCATTGAACTGGAACAAATGGGTTCGTCAGACCCACCGCTGGCTGTCCATCGCCTTTACGCTGGCCGTTATCGTCAACGGCATCGCCGTGGCACAGGGAAAGTACACCAACAAGCTGGGCCTTTTGGCGGTGGCCACGCTCGCCTTGCAATTTTTCACGGGATTGTACTTGTTCATGCTGCCGTACGCCGCCAAGTGGAGCAGCGCGCGACGCACCGGCTGAACCGGCGGCCCCGCGAATTGTGCTAGATTCGACAGCAGGTGAGCCTGTGAATGGATGCAGCCTTCGACATGCGGGCGGCCGGCTTCGCTTAGCTGGCGCCATAGTCGCCTTTGTGCTCGCTTTGGCCGTGCCGGCTCCAACCCAATCGCAGACGCAGAGTAAGCCTCCTTGCTCCGACGTTCCTGTCTGGACGCGAGGCGCGGAGCCCAATCCATCTCCCTGTCCTGACCCGCCGCCAGCCGAGCCGGCCCCTGCAGACTCCGTACCCGCGCCGCCTCCGCTGCCTTCCTCCGCACCCTTGATCGAAAGGGCCAAAGAGGCGGCGCTTCAGTTTTCACACAAGCTTCCCAACTTTATCTGCCAGGAGTTCAT
Source organism: uncultured Acidobacteriaceae bacterium (assembly GCA_963696575.1). Lineage (GTDB taxonomy): Bacteria > Acidobacteriota > Terriglobia > Terriglobales > Acidobacteriaceae > DASRAA01. Next base: position 186,899 of record CAVOKT010000007.1, on the reverse strand, counting down.
GTCGCGGTTTATCCAGCAAGGCCACGGGGAGAAAGTGCTCCAGGACTTGGTTTCGGCTGAAATCATTTACGAGGACGGGGAGGAAAGTTATCGGAATGTGAAGGTCAATAACCGCGCCACCGACAAGCACCTGCCGGATATCGGTGGGTCCTGGTCCACTGGAGAATTTGCATCCGCACTGCTGGACCTTTTGGACCCCGCTTCGAAGGCGCATTTCAGTTCCGGCCGTTCGTCTACCATTTCGGGTTTCCGAGCCCAGGTCTACGACTTTCAGGTGCAGCGCGAAAATTCACATTGGAAGTTGCAGTCCGGCTCTCAAATCGTGCCAACGGCTTACACCGGCTCCATATGGGTGGATCCGAATACCGCGCGCGTCCTGCGTATCGAGAGGCAGGCCCGCAACATACCGTCAGATTTTCCGATGGATGCGGTCGAGTCCGCGATTGATTATTCCTACGTGTTGGTTGGCGAGAAATCGTTCTTGCTTCCCGTCCATGCCGAGAGCTTGGGTTGTCAGCGGGGTAGCAGCACCTGCAGCCACAACATCATCGACTTCCGCAACTATCACCAATTCAAAGGCGACATCAAGATTATTCCTTGATTCGCGCGGGGAACTATGTCACGCAGTGAAGAAAAGCCAAACGGACGAACCATAACTCTGCACATGGTTTCCAGCCTGGATGGTTTCATCGCGAAGCCAGACAACACCGTCTCCTGGATGGATAGCCCTGGAGGTGTCTACGAAGCCGGGGTTTCCATTTCGGAAGAAGAAGTTGCGACCTTCCTCAAAGGGATCGACTGTTATGTGATGGGTTCCCGCACCTACGAACACGCGCTTGAACTGGGCTGGCCCTATGGCGACACCCCGACGGTCGTGATCACAAACCGAGAGCTGCCGCCGGCGAAGAAGAGTGTTGAGTTCTACTCAGGCGATCTCAAAAAGTTGATCGATGAGATTCTCGCGCCTCGATGCCGAAACATCTGGCTCGTGGGTGGGGCCATGGTGTGTCAGCGTTTTCTCGAACTCGGCCTGGTGGACGAAATCAGGTTGACGATAGCGCCAGTCCTGTTGGGTGAAGGGCTCCGGCTGTTCGGTGGTTCCCTGACCGAGGAGCACTGGAATTTGAAGAACGTAGTCGCTTACAAGAACGGCTTTGTTGAGCTGTCGTACTCCGCCCGTACCGCGTCCGTTTAAGCGAAGTTTGACCGCGGTTGGCGGGTAAGCCTCGATCACTCCCGCGAGACCACCACCCCTTCGTTCAACCACCCGCGCTTACTTTAGGCCTGCCTGGTCCTGCCTTTTACGAAGAGTTACGCGACGACCGTTTAGCCGATACTGGGAATCCGTGCCAAGTAATACAACCTGTTTGGCGTTCATTCCGCCCGGCTCATCGACGGTGATCTCGATCCAGCAAGCAGTGTAGTCTTCAATCTCGCTGCCCATTCCTTTATCCCGATCAGTCAACAAACGGTCGACTGTTGCGCGAATTGCGCTGGCAGGGGAGTCTTCGTAGAACAGTTCAATTCGGTCACCAGTTTCGAGATCTTGCATTTGCACCTCCACATCTACCCAGGCCTCCCGTTGCAAAAATATTCTATGCTGAACTTCACGTCAAATTGGTCTAGTCTGGCGGGCAGCCAATATCGGGCCTTTTCGTCCCTTACCTGCGGGAATTCTTACCATTCGAAGGCCTCAAACACATAAACCAACGCATGCGCCTTGTGGCGATGTCTCCGGGCCAGTAGCTGCCCGGCGAATATTCTACGGTTCGAATTTCATCAGTCCTGCTTCGCTTCATCCCGGACATTTTGTCAGGTCGTTTCCCGGCAACATGTCGCTTCCGTTACCTTGGCCTTCTGTACTGGTGGAACTCCCGCAGCATTTTCGTTTCATGCTCTTTAGGCGTTATCATCCTGTTAACACGATGTTTCCCGAGTTACCCCTCCAGACTTCGACCGCTTTTCCCAGCGGGAATTCCTGCATCAATCATCCCAACTTCAATTTTCGAGGAGTCTAATAATGAAGAGGCGCTTTCCCCTCGTAGCGTGGCTGGCATGCATTCTGGCCACAGGCGCTGCGGCCCAGCAGACCAATCCACCTGAGCAACGTTCCCGCACTTCCAACCCCTCCTCCGCATCGACCGAGCAGACCGCAACCGAGAGTTCGCCGCAGCAATCCACGACGCCCACTAGCCGCGAGACCCCAGGAACGCCAGCGCCGCGAGACCACGACTCCACCCGCGCCGGCTGAGGCTGCCGGCGGAGCGCCAGGACAGGGCGCAGGCCAGAATTATCACTGGGACATGGCCGAGGTTGCGCCGGTTCAGACGCATCATCAGATCACCCTCAATGGCAGGACGTTGCATTACACGGCCACCGCCGGACGGCTTCCGATCAAGGACCCCACCGGGAAGATCGACGCAGAGATGTTTTTCGTCGCCTACACGCTCGATGGCGCCGATCCTGCCAAGAGGCCATTGACCTTCTCCTACAATGGCGGCCCGGGCTCGGCTTCGATCTGGCTGCATATGGGCGCGCTCGGTCCTCGCACCGTCGCGCTGCAACCGGAAGGATGGATGCCCGAGGCCCCTTATCGCCTGCACGACAACCAATACACCCCACTCGATGCGACCGATATCGTCATGATTGACGCCATCGGCACCGGCTATAGCCGGCCCGCCGACATGGAGCAGGCAAAGAAATTCTGGAGCTTGCACGGCGACATCGAATCCTTTGGCGAATTCATTCGCATGTACATCTCGCGCAATGAGCGATGGTCTTCGCCGCTGTACCTGCTGGGCGAAAGCTATGGGACGACCCGTTCGGCAGGTGTCGCCGGATACCTGGCGGACAAGGGCATCAACTTCAACGGCATCTGCCTGCTCTCCATGGTGCTCAATTTCGAGAGCCTGGAGTTTGCGCCCACGAACGACGCGCCCTATCCGCTGATCCTGCCAACCATGACCATGATTGCGGGCTACCATCACAAGCTCCCTGCCGACCTCGCGCAGGACATGGACCGCACACGCCAACAAGCCAGCAACTTTGCCATGAACGAATACTGGCAGGCGCTGAATAAGGGCGACGCCCTCACGGCCGATGAGCGCGCCGCCATGGTGGACAAGGTGGCGCAATACACTGGCCTGCCCAAGAACGTGGTGCAGATGGCCAACATGCGGGTCGATGTACGTACCTTCACCCAGTGGCTGCTCGCCGACGAGCAGAAGCGTGTCGGCCGTCTGGATGGTCGCTACACCAGCCCCGCCCCTTCCGGCCCCATGGAAACCGCCTTTTTCGATCCGACCTCGGCCGCAACCCAGGGACCTTTCACAGCCGTGTTCAACGACTACGTTCGCCGCGAGTTGAACTACAAGGTGGATATGCCTTACTACACCTCGGCCCGGGACCTCGGTACGTTTAACTGGAGTTGGGCCAATCCACAGCGCACGGGGCCCGGCGCCGGCTTCGAAATGGGTTATGCCGATGTGGCTGTTGCGCTTCGCTCCGCCATGATCAAGGATCCCTATCTCAAAGTTCTCGTCATGGAGGGCGACTACGATTTGGCGACGCCCTTCCTGGCGGCCCAGTACACCATGGACCACCTGAACATTACGCCTGAAATGCATAAGAACATTTCCTATGCCTATTACGCTTCGGGACACATGGTGTACCTCGACTCGAAAGCGCACGACAAGATGCACAAGGACTACACAAACTTCGTGACCTCCAACTTGCCGCATTCATCGGCTGCCGGTAGCCAGTAGCCAGTGGAATGTAACCCGCATAAACACGGGTTACACAGATAGGATGGAGATCCGGAGTCAGGTGCCCCACGTTCGGCTTTCTTTTGGCCCAACGTGGGGTTGCCTGCGGTTGCAGGTTACGCCGAGCGCAGCTAAATTAGGTGCGAGAGTTGGAGCTTTACATGAAAAAGCCCGTCCCGATGGAATCGGCCTCCGCACGAATCGACGAGAAGATCATCGAACTCGGTGACTGGCGCGGGGAAACCCTCAGCAAGATGCGCAAGCTCATCAAGCAAGCAGACCCGGACGTCGTCGAGGAGTGGAAGTGGATGGGCACTCCGGTCTGGTCGCACTATGGCATCATCTGCACCGGCGAATCCTACAAGAAGGTCGTGAAGCTTACCTTCGCCAAGGGCGCGTCTCTGACGGATTCGGGGCGCCTCTTCAACTCAAGTCTCGACGGAAACGTACGCCGTGCGATCGACATCCACGAAGGAGAAGCAGTCGACGAGGCCGCTTTCAAAGCGCTCGTTCGTCAAGCAGTCGCTCTCAACCGTGCTGGCAAGCCGAAGCCTTCGAAGAAAGCAAAGTCCTGAGGGATTCCGGAAATGGCAGACAATTGCCTGACGTCGGCAATTGTGGAGCGAATGCCCGAGCGCCCCCAAGCCGCGAAGTGCTTGGTTACTTTCGTTTTCTCCTTACCGCGATTTCTGTGGCTTTTTCCCCAGCCGCCACGCTATACGTCGTGAAGAGGAAGCGATTCGTGTCCTTCGGTCCTCCGCGCCCAGGCAGCGGCATGCGTTCGGATCTTTGAAATTCTAAGTCCGCCTACCTTCGAGGCTCAAAATGATGTGAGGCGAACAGCCGGCGAAAAGACTAGTGCCTAACTCCCATGGGCAGACATGGATACGTGCAACTTATATATTTATCAATGACATACGAACAATTTCCCCCCAACATACTGATTCTAAACGACCGTGATTCACGAGTTTGCGGCTCAGCCTCCCAGGAGCATCGTACCCTTGGGGCCGAGGATGTGGGCCTGTAGGTGCGCCGTTTTACCGCTCTGAACTGCTACCTCGATGCCCAGATTTTGGAACTCAGCGGCCAACGCAGCGCTGTCAGGGCTGACCACCGCGAAGCTCTCCAGCGTGCATCCAGCCGGAGCATCCACTGATGGATGCTCCGTCTCCGCTCCCCACTGGATGAGAAAGGGCATTAGGCCGTCGCGGTCGTTGTCGAGGTTAAGAGTCTGCCAGTGCAGCATCTTTCCGTCGGGACGCGCACGCGACCCAGGTGTCGGCCCGTGAAATGCCACGCCGAATTTCCGCAGACGCTCGGCCGAGGCTTCGATGTTCAAGGTATGCACTGCCCAATCGACCAAAGTCGGCACGGCGAGCCGCTTCAACATCGCGGGCAACTCTGCCCTGGTTGTGGGAGTTCCGGTCTGTGCCGGGTCGGGCGCGATGACTTCCAAATATCGCCCTTTTCCCAGTCCGAGCAGAGCGTTGCGAGTGCCTCGTCCCGGATGCACACCTCCCATTGCGGGACGCACCCCGGTGTGCGTCTCCACGAATGTGATGCCCTGGTCGAGATCGCTGCAACCCAACAGAAGATGATCGAGCATGGTAGGAACCTTATCGGAATCAAACGACCACAAGCTCCGCGGCATCACCGTTGCGCCGCTGGAGATGATGAGAAATTCGCGCCGCGAAATCATCCGTGCACTCCGTTCGCCAGAAATTCACGCGGACATTCTATCTCGCTCGCCAGGCCTGCGGATTTCGGGCTCGTCTGCTACCCTCTACACCGATGCTTAACGGATACACCGACCTGCCGCCGGGAAGGATCGCAGCCGTGGTGACCTACCTCGAGATGCGCACGCCACTGACCGCGCCGTCTATTCCCACAATGTCAGAGTTCGACATTCGTTGTGTAGCAAAGCCAGATCTTGACTGGTATCGCGAGCTCTATCGCGCGATCGGAGAGCCCTGGTTATGGTTCAGCCGGTTGCGCATGTCCGACGACGAACTGCGCGCCATCCTACACGATCCCGCGGTCGATGTCTTCACGTTATCGCACGAGGAGAAGGACAGCGGATTGCTGGAGTTCGACCGTCGCCAGATGCCTGACATTGAGATTCCGTTCTTTGGTGTGACGCAACAGATGATCGGCAAAGGCGCGGGACGCGCTCTGCTGCAACACTGCCTTCCGTTGGCCTGGAAGCATAAGCCGCGGCGTGTGTGGTTGCACACTTGTACCTCTGACCACCCAGGCGCGCTGGCGTTCTATGTTAAGGCGGGATTCGTGCCCTATAAACGCGCTATCGAGATCTCTGACGATCCGCGCATCACCGGAGAAATGCCCAGTAGCGTCGCTCCGCAGATCCCCATCCTGTGAATGCCGGTTACGGCTTCACGTACACCTCGCCACCCTTCATTACGAAGTTCACTTTCTCCAGTTGCTGGATGTCAGCCATTGGATCGCTCGGGACAGCGACAATGTCGGCAAACTTGCCGGCTTCGACCGAGCCAATCTTGTCCTGCATACCCAGCAATTCCGCGGCGGTCATGTTGGCGGAGCGCAGCGCCTGTGCTGGGGTCATACCGTACTTCACCATGATGGGAAACTCTTTTGCCGGATCGATCTTCCAGTCGAAGCCGCCTGCATCGGTGCCGAAGGCAATTTTGACACCCGCCTTCAGGGCCCGACGAAACGTGTCTTCGTGGATCTTGATCATGTCCACCCAAACCTTCGCACCTTCCGCGGCCCGGCCTTCGGCTACGTATTCGCCTACAAACAATGTGGGAACGTAATAGGTGCCATGCGCCACCATGGTCTTCAGGTCGGCATCGGAGATGTACATGCCGTGTTCGATCGAGTCCACTCCTGCCTCTACCGAGTTGTGCACGCCGTTCAACGCTGCGGCATGCGATGCGACCTTGCGGCGTTCGCGATGGGCCTCATCCACGATGGCCTTGAGTTCGTCGAGGGTAAACGTGGGAATGTCGTCGAGCACGCCGTCGGGTCGCACATAGTAGCTGCGGTCGGAATATACTTTGATCCAGTCCACTCCGTGCGAGATCTGTTCACGCACCGCCTTGCGTCCATCCTCAGGACCATCGACCTCCTGCACGCCCTTCGGCACCTTCAGTTCCCAGGAGTATCCCACCAACGGGTAGGCGCCCGTCACATCCATCGCGCGACCAGCGACCTGCATGCGCGGCCCCGGAATCACGCCATTGTTGATCGCCTTCTTGATATCGACATCCGCATATCCCGCGCCTTCGGTCTCGAGATCGCGAATTGTAGTGAAGCCGTAGTCCAGCGCGCGCCGCGCCGACACCGTTCCCAGGATCGTGCGATAGGGTGTCGACGATTTCAGCAACTGCACATCGTAGTCTTCAGCCGTGATGTCGCCCTGCAGCAGTACGTGTGTGTGAGTATCGATAAACCCGGGCAGACAGACCTCGTTCGACAGGTCGATCACTTCCGAACCGGCCACCTCAGCAGACTTACCGGGGACGATGGAATCGATTTGTCCGCCAGCGATTCGTACTGTCACCGTCTTTTGAGGCGAATCACTCTTGCCGTCGTAGAGAGAACCGCACCATAGATAAGTAATTTTGGCTGGCGGCGTGGCCGACCTGCTCTGTGCGGTTACGAACGAACTCATCAACAGTACGACAGCGACAATGTGCTTCATCGGTGACTCCGTGTCTTTCTAGCGCGGTCAAGGTGCCCGCTGTTGCATGAAACTTAAAACTGAACTTTATCCACTGCGCGAATCGTCGCAACCAGGCCCTACGGCTGGCTGCGAATGGGCTGGTTTTTGCATCCCAGCTTTTCCACCGCATCCGCAACGTTCTTATACTCGGGCGACGCTTTCACGTTTTCATGTACCGTCAGATAGGTGCGCATGAGCAATGGGCATGCTTCGGTGATCCCCAGGCGTGTCACGATCTCCGTCGCGAACGGACTCGGGAACGAGCCCGCGAGGCCATAACTTCGTTCCAGCATCACCCCCAGGGCCGGCTTGTTCTTGCGCAGAATTTCATCCAGCGCCGTTTGTAATTCCAGCTCCTTCTCCGACAGCCCGGGTGGCGGATCGGCCGCGATCTCCTCCGACATTCGGTCGCCTCGCCACTGCCGCTCCTCGAAATACAGAATGTTGCGCACACATTCCGCAGAGCATCCGGTTTGATAGATGGCGTTGGCCATGGCCTGGCGGATTTTGAAACTCTCCGGCGGAAGCAGCAGCTCCGACAACCGCGAGACTCGGACTGCGTCCTTGCGATCGACCAGCGCTTGCAGCGCCCCCAGCCGGTTCGCTTCCGTCTGCGCGCCCGAGGCGACTACCAGCAGCAGTTCGCTGGCGCGCTGGCCGGAATAACTCGCCAGGCGTTTCACCGCGGTGGGGTCAGGCTTCTTGTCGACGGCCGCGTGTGCCAGCGCGTCCATGCGAGCGTTGCGCCAGGTGTTATAGACAGTCACCGCCATAATGATGACGATGATCAGGATGCCGAGCCGCATTGGTTTGAAGCCGAAATCGTCCAGAAAAGACATAGTGTGCTTCTACGGTATCAAATGACCCTCACTCGGTGAACCGCGTCACCGCACATGGCTTGAACTGCGAGTTACTATTGCACCATGAGCACCAATCCAGCGCTCGAAGCCGCGATTGAACAGGAAAAGCTCTTCGAAGCCTTCGAAAACCTGATGCCCTTCCGGGTGCAGGACATCCTGCTGGTGTCCAGCCTGTACGACTCTTTCATTTTGCGTGAAGACGGGCGCCTGAACGAGTTGCTTATCGGCGAATCGTATGAGCTCAACCTGCAACACGTGCCCAGAATCACGCACGTGAAGACCGGGGCGGAAGCGCTGGAACTGGCGCGTGCCGATTCGCGATTCAACCTGATTGTCGCCAATCTCGAAGTCGAAGACATGAGCGCCGCCGAACTGGCGGCTGAAGTCAAGCACGCCGGGCTCGACGTGCCTGTGGTTGTGCTGGCCTACGACTACCGCGAGGTCAAAGATTTCGTGGCCCGCACGCCCAACAGCCCCATTGAGCGCATTTTCTTGTGGCAGGGAAACGCCCGCATTCTGATCTCGATCATCAAGTACATCGAAGACATCCGCAACGTCGAGCACGATACCGAAGTCATGGGCGTGCCGGTCATGCTGGTGGTCGAAGATAACATCCGTTATTACTCATCATTTCTTCCGGTAATTTACACCGAGCTCATCAGCCAGGCTCGGCGACTTATCAGCGAGGGCTTGAACGTTGCGCACAAGCTGGTGCGCATGCGCGCCCGTCCTAAAATCCTGTTGGCGTCGGATTTTGAAAGCGCCGCTGAACTGGTGTTGCGTTATCGCGAAAACCTGCTTGGCGTGGTGGCCGATGTCGAATTTCCGCGTCACACGAAACTCATGCCCGAAGCCGGATTCGAACTGGCGCGCATGATTCGCAGTATCGTGCCCGACGTGCCCATTGTTCTGCAATCCGGCCGGCCGGAATTCATGGACAAAGCGTTCGCGGAGGAGTTTTCGTTCCTGCAAAAGCGTTCGCCGACGTTGCTGGGAGACCTGCGCGATTGGCTCATCGCACAGGTTGGGTTCGGTGACTTCATCTTCCGCCTACCTGACCGCAAAACCGAAGTGGCCCGTGCCAGTAACCTGAATGAACTGGAGCGTGCCCTGCGCACCGTTCCTGCCGAGAGCATTTCCTACCACGCGGGCCGCAATCACTTTTCACACTGGCTGATGGCGCGCACTGAGTTCGCCATCGCGCAGAAGCTTCGCCCTCGCAAGCTGTCTGATTTTGCCAGTATCGAAGTGTTGCGGCGTGACCTGATCGACGCCATTACCAGCTACCGCCGCGACCAGAGCCAGAACCTGGTCGGGGATTTCAATGCCGAGACGTTTCAGCCCGCCGACCCGTTCTTCCTCCGCATCGGCGACGGTTCGCTGGGAGGCAAGGCGCGCGGCCTGGCTTTTGCGCGCCACTTGCTGCATCCCGCACACATGCCGCGGCAATTCTCGGGAGTTCGTATTTCAGTTCCGCGCACCGTGGTGCTGGCCACCGACGTGTTCGATCGTTTCATCGCCGAAAACGAGCTGCACGACTTCGCTATGCGCTGCCCGAGCGATAACGAAATCATAGAGCGCTTTCTCGCAGCACCTCTGCCCGAACCCATTCAGGCTGACCTGCGCGCGTTTCTGGAGAATGTAACGTTTCCTCTTGCGGTCCGGTCTTCCAGCCTCCTGGAAGACTCCCAGTACCAGCCATTTTCCGGCGTGTATGACACCTTCATGCTGGGCAATCACGACCGCGACATCGAGGTGCGGCTGCGGCAACTCACCGAAGCGATTAAGCGGGTGTACGCCTCGACGTTCAGCCAGCATTCAAAGGCCTATGTGCGCGCCACGCCGTACCGCCTGGAAGAGGAAAAGATGGCAGTGCTCATTCAGCAAGTGGTGGGCACAGCGCATGGGCAACGATATTATCCGGACTTCGCAGGTGTAGTGCGGTCCCGCAATTTTTATCCGGTCGAGCCGGTGACGGTAAAGGATGGATTTGCAGCCGTTGCTCTTGGCATGGGACGCGCCGTCGTGGGAGGAGGGAAGTGTCTGACCTTCAGCCCACGTTATCCTCGCCACTTGCTGCAGTTCTCATCGGTCGAAGACATCCTCGCCAACTCGCAAACGGAATTCTGGGGGCTCGAGTTGACGCCACGTACCCATCATGAAGATCCCGCAGACGATTTGCGTGAAGTCTCGTTTCCTCTCAAGGTGGCGGAGACAGACGGAACGCTGCATAAGCTCGCGTCCACCTACTCGGTGGAAAACCACGCAGTGTATGACGGGCTGAGCCGTCCGGGGTTCGCATCGTGAGTTTTGCGCCAATCCTGAAACACGGCTTATTTCCGTTGCCGCAAATCCTAGAACAGCTCATGTCGATCGGCGAAGATGCCATGGGACGTCCGGTGGAAATCGAGTTCGCTGTCACGTTGCCACAACGCGCCTCCGAAGAGGCTGAATTCGGCTTCCTCCAGATGCGGCCCCTGGTTTTGTCGCGGGAAGGCGCACAATTGCGAATGGCCGACGTGGAGCCCAGCCTACTGGTGTGCCAGAGCGCGAAGGTACTTGGACACGGGCATATTCGCGACCTGCACGACATCATCGTGGTCGATTTTCATCGCTTCGAGCGTGCCCAAAGCCAGGATGTCGCTCAGAGCGTCGCCCAATTCAATTCCCAACTGAACGCCCAGAACAAGCCTTACGCCTTGATCGGCGTCGGCCGTTGGGGATCGAACGAATCCTGGCTGGGTATTCCGGTCACGTGGGACCAGATCTCGGGCGCGCGGGTGATTGTCGAGGCAGGCTTTCGTGATTTTCGAGTTACACCATCGCAGGGCAGCCACTTCTTTCAAAACCTGACGGCTTTTCAAGTCGGCTACTTCACGGTGAATCCCGATGCCGGCGAAGGCTTTGTCGATTGGGAATGGCTGGCGGAACAGGCCGGCGTCGAGGCGAACGGGTCGGTTCGCCTTTTGCACTTCGACAAACCCATAGCGGTGATGATGGACGGCAAAACCAGCTGCGGCATGATCTTCAAACCGGAAGCGGCAACGTCTTAGAGGCACGGTTCAATCATGCCCGCGATCTGTTCTCAACGAGGCGCGGGCGGATCACCGTACTTTTCGAACACCCGCTTCGCGTTTTCGAAGCCCTCGGGACTGACACTCACCGATCCCTGAAACGGCCGATTGATATCGGCAATCGCAACCAGCGCCATGGAAAGCAGAAGAGCCAGGGTCACGATTTGCAGCATGTGGAGAGAGGGTAACTCGGAACCGAACAGGCACGCGGACATGATGGTCATGATCGCGCCCACGATCAGCACCGCCCACAGGATTCTAGGCAGGCTAGTTTGGCTTTGTAATTGGCGCACGCGGCGATGCTGGGTGATGTTGCTGAGCAGGGTCATGACTTGATCGAGCGTCGCTTGTTCCGACGGTCTCAGGGACTGGGAATCCGAAGCCGTCTTCCACATCCTCTGCATGATTTGGGTGCCGGTCGGGCTAATTTCGCCGCGCTGCATGGCGGGCCATTCATCGGAGATCATCGCCTGGGCGTAATCGCGGGCCGCGCTACGAACTTCATCACGCTCCGCCACCGGCAGGCCGCCTGATGCCCAGTACAAATTGATCAGGCAACTGGCCTCTTCCTGGGCGTTCTGCTGTGCGTCCTGAAAATACGACCAGACAGCAAAAAGCATGAAACCGACAATGACGGCATACGTCGTGCCTAGCACACTGACTTGCCACCCAGTAATGTCGTTGTGGTCACGGCGACGTTCGGGAGGCCATACCCACCGCACGAACCACCAGAACGCCAGGGAAAAGACAATCGCGACGAAAACGATTGTGAGGTTCTGCCATGTGCCCAGCAACGCTCTCTCCTCCATATTTAGGGAACGATCGTGCGCCCGGCTCTTTTCTCAGGGACGGGGGACTCCATGGTAAAGCAATGACTCTACCGCACGAGGTCGTTCTGTTCCAGCAGTTGTGAATTGGAGCGGTAGCACTGGCTTTCTGCTTTCCAAATTGTCCGGCATCTGGTATCTCTGTTGGGGCCAAATAAGAATCCAAACCCAAGAAACCCGGAGAATCGCATGGAAAAGCTTGTCGCTCGTATCGCCACCCTCGCGCTCGTCATCGGCCTGCTCGTGGCCATTTCACCCAAGGCCCAAGCGCAAGGTGCGGCCCAGGCTCAGAAAATGGCAGCACTCGCAAAGCAGCTCAACCTGACGCCGGCTCAGAAGGCGCAACTGATGCCGATCCTCGAGGCCGATGCTCCCAAACTGGAGGCGGTCAAAAACAACGCATCTCTGGGACCGCTGCAGAAAATGGAACAACTCAAGGCCATCCACGCCCAGAGCGATCCGCAAATTCAGAAAATTCTCAATCCGCAGCAGTATGAGCAGTTGCAACAGATTCGTCAGCAGGAGATCCACGCGGCCATGGAAAAGAAGATGGGCCAGCAGTAGGTCCGTTCCACGCTGAGCGCGGATAGGTGTTCGAGAAGCATGAGTTGGTGAACGAGGCTGCAGGCTGCACATCTTCGTGTAGCGCCTCAGCGCGGTCTCGTCATTCGCCGCCGATAACCGTTGCCCACTTTCGCACGCGCCAGGCCTTTACCAGGCCGTTGATCACATACGGATCGGATTTCGCGAACGCTTTCGCGATGTCGACTGCGTCGCCTCGAAACACTAGCACTGCACCATCGGCAGGTTCGGCGAGCGCGCCTCCCAGTACCAATTCGCCCCGCTGCTGCGCTTGGCGGCCCAATTCCAGGTGTTCCGCTCGGAAAGCGGCACGCCTCTCCACGTAGTCGTCGACGACGTCGTAGAACAATATGGTATGCATCGGTCGTCCTCCCTCAGCAGGATAGCAACGGGCGGGGTCTTATGGTCTCAGGGCTCTGCGAATAATCTGGACCACAAACGGCAGCAGAAACAATGCCGCGAAGCAGTAGATTTCGATTTGGTGCCCTGGTTCGCGGAAGGTCTGCACGACCATCGTAGCCAACGCCAGGAGGCAGGCGGCAGCCGCCAGCTTCGAGATCCAACTCTTGCTGGCAGTTTGTTGGGACAGTCTCGCATTGGCAATGTTCACCAGCGCGAATATCATCAAAAATCCTGCGCTCGCTGCGGCCGACATGGCATGCAGGTTCAGGGTGTCGGCAATCACCAACGCGGAAACCGCCACGTAAATGAGGCCTGTTGGATGCCGCTGCCAGACCTCCCGATCCCATATTCCGCCGGCCTCGCCCATTTGCGCCAGCGTGATCGGCAACTTTGATGCTCCGAATATGCCAGCGTTAATGGCCGACGCGGTTGATAGAACGGCTCCGACCGACAAAAGCAGGAACCCCGTTGTTCCCATGAAGACTGCAGCCGCCGCCGACAATGCGTAGTTCGACGCTTGTTGCAGCGCTTCGAACGAAAGATATCCCAGGGTCACGACGATGATGAAGAAGTAAAGAACGATGGCTGTCGCCACGCTGCCGTAGAAGGCCAAAGGCAAATTGCGCTGCGGGTTGCGAATGCGATCGGAGGCGTTCGCGATCAGTTCGAAGCCTTCGTAGCTAAGGAACACCGCCATTCCGCTGGAGATGATTCTGGGTAGCGACACCCAATTCGACGGCCCGAGACGGCTGAAGGTGAGTCCACTGCCCGCGAGCCCGGCAACGACGAACGCCGCAAGAATGCCCAGCTTGCCGACGTTGAAGAAATCTTCGGATCGGTCCACAAGGCTGGGCCCGAGCAAATTGATCAGCGCCATCAGTACAATCACGGCCGAACGCAGCCCCACGTGCCAGTAGTGTCGCTGATCAACCGGAAAGAAGTTGGCAGCGTAGGTCCCGAACGCATCGGCGTACACCGCCAGCACCACGACGTAGCTGAAGATCAGCAGAACATTCATGCTCGAGCCGAACAAACCTCCGCCGAATCCCCGCTCAATAAAGGTGACGGTCCCTCCCTTGCCGGGATAGGTCAGCGACAGGTGTACGTAAGAGTAGGCCGTCAGCAACGCGATGGCGCCTCCGACCAGGAACGAAATGTAGGTCGATCCTCGTGATCCGTTGGCCGCAATTCCCAGCGTCGCGAAGATGCCACCGCCGACGATGCCGCCGATCCCAATGGAGAATGCGCCAATCGCTCCAATCGAGTTTGCGATGGCACTACTCGGCGGTTTCGTGGGTCCCTCGGTCAAGCCTGATCCTCTCGGCGGTTCGAATGCTGTTTGCTGCGAGCTCCAGCACAGCAACCGCATCCAACAAACTTAGGGCATCAGGCTTGAGTTTGTACATACGGAATGCGAGTCCAAAATCGACAAGGACCGCTGCGCTGCTTCGAATTACCTGCGCGTCAGGCGGCGTTTCGGGCTGGTTTCACATTTTTGTAACGGAAGCCTCCCGGTTTACACTTACAGAGCGGAATCCTCAAACTGAATGTGTGGCATAGCCGGTTTCACCCACCTTCGCAAACCTCTGCCAGTCGGCGTTCTCACCAACGCCGTGGACTCGATTACCCATCGAGGTCCCAATCAGAAGGCACGGTTCGAGTGCGAAGAGGTCTCCCTGGGCGCCACACGGCTTGCCATTCTTGATATTGCCGGCGGCGATCAGCCCATCTTCAGCGCCGATCGCGACGCCGTGATTGTGTACAACGGCGAGGTCTTCAACTTCGTCGAATTACGTCAGGAGCTGGAACGCGAAGGCGCGACCTTTCGCACACACTGCGACACGGAAGTGATTCTGCAGGCCTATCTGCATTGGGGAGATGCCGCATTTGGACGGTTACGCGGCATGTTCGCGGTCGCCATCTGGGTGCAGTCGGAGCACAGGCTCGTGCTTGCCCGCGACCGCATGGGAATCAAGCCGCTCTATTATTTCCAGCAGAACGGGGAAGTCTATTTCGGCTCCGAGCTGAAGTGCATCTTCGCGAACCCCGATGTGCCGCGACGTATTTGCCTGCCCGGTCTGAACTGTTATCTCAGCTTAAATTACGTTCCTGCGCCGTACACCCTGGTTGACGGCATCATCAAGCTGCTGCCCGGTCACATGCTGGAGTGGAAGAATGGAGAATGCAGTACTCGCTCGTACCTTCCCCAACGCGGTAGTTTGCCCGCTCCAACTTCCATCGACGCCGCTTGCGAAGAGCTCGACGACTTGTTGCAGAAATCCGTCGCCGAGGAACTAGTTTCCGACGTGCCGCTCGGCGTGTGGTTGAGTGGAGGGCTCGATTCCTCGTCGGTGCTGCACTATGCGGCCAAGGCCAGCCCCAATCGGTTGCACACGTTTTCGGTTACGTTTCAGGGACGCTCGTTCGACGAGAGCCGTTACATTCGTGAAGTCAGCCATCATTTTGGCACCAACCATACCGACTTTGACCTGAACACCGACGCCGAATTGGCCGACGCCATTCAGCAGATCTCGTACTACTCCGACGAACCCAGCGCTGATGCCGGAGCCGTTCCTTTGTGGTTTCTTGCCGAAGATGACAGCGCGTGACGTCACGGTGATTTTGACTGGCGAGGGTGCGGATGAGTTGTTTGCCGGCTATCTCACCTACAAGGCCAACCGCTACCGCGATATCGCGAAGAGGTTTCCCGCGCCATTGCGGCGGGTTGCACTTGCTGCAGCACACCTTATGCCGGTGTCGGACGACAAGATCAGCTTCGAGTACAAGGTCAAGCGGTTTCTGCAGGGTTCGCTGATGGAGCCGGGTGCGGCCCACCTCTATTGGAACGGAACCTTCTCCGACGACGAGAAAGAGCAACTCTTTCGCTACGCCGACTCCAGCCCCGCTGGCTGGAATGTTGAAGGACCTGCGTCCGGGCCGTGGACTGGAGCGCTTCCTCGAGTTCGACCAACGCTACTACCTGGCCGACGACATACTTTACAAAGTCGACCGCATCAGCATGGCGCATTCGCTGGAAGTGCGGCCCCCATTTCTCGATGATCGCATCGTCGATTTTGCCGCCCGCTTGCCCGACAACTTCAAGCTGCACGGATCGCAGTCGAAGTACGTTCTGCGCCGCCTGATGCAGAATAAGTTGCCGCCATCCGTGTTGCGGCGGCCCAAGATTGGTTTCGATATTCCCATTCACGAATGGTTCCGCGGAGTTTTGCGTCCCTTACTTCTGCAAACGCTCTCCGAGGACGCGGTTACGTCGAGCAAACTCTTCCACTGGCCCTATGTTCGTCGCCTGCTGGACGAACACCTGGAGCGAAGAGCGAATCTGGGGTATCACTTATGGGGTCTGCTGGTCCTGTTCATTTGGATAAAACGTTGGAATATCGAAACCACAATCGAGGGGACGGAGACGGCGGCGCCCTTGGTCGCAGTCAGCAACTAGGCTGGATCGTTGTAGCCGCAGCTTGCCTCGTCTTCCTCATCGGCGTCATCAGTCCGCCCCGCCTGGTGGATGATGTCGACGCCGTGCAGGCGACCATTGCGCGCAACATGCTCTCCTCCGGAGACTGGGTGACTGCCCGTCTCGACGGAGTCGCTTACCTCGAAAAGTCTCCGCTGATCTACTGGATGATGGCGGTGTCGTTTCGCATCTTCGGCGTGCACGATTGGGCCGCTCGCCTGCCACTCGCGTTCTCAGTAATCCTGTTGTGCTGGGTTACCTATCGTTTCGCGCGCTGGGCGTTTGGCGATGACGCCGGACTGTACTCCGGCCTGACTTTGGCGACTTGTGCCGGACTGTTTCTCTTTACCCGCATCCTCATTCCCGACGCAATCGTTACGCTGACGATCACGGGAGCCATCTGGGCGTGGCTGCGTCTGCTTGAGCCCGACGCGAAGGATGAACGGAAATGGTCGGCCGTGCTCGGCGTCTGCTTGGGACTGGGTCTGTTACTCAAGGGACTCATCGCCATTGTGTTCCCCATTCTCGCGGCCCTGGCGTACATGGCGATTACCCGTCAGCTATTTTCGCTGGCCGCGTGGAAGCGCCTGCACATCTTTCTGGCGATGGTAGTAGCGCTGGTGATCGCGCTGCCCTGGCACGTTCTGGCGACGATTCGCAATCCGCCTTACTTTGCATTTTCCATGCATGCCGGGCCGGGCGAGTATCGCGGTTTTTTCTGGTTTTATTTCTTCAACGAACACCTGCTGCGCTTCCTGAATCGGCGCTACCCGCGCGATTACAACACCGTACCGCGACTTCTTTTCTGGGCGCTGAACCTGGTGTGGCTGTTTCCCTGGTCGGCCTATCTTCTGGCTGCTCCCACTTTGTCGTACCGGCCCACAACTCGGGCTGGACGGACCCGCCTGATGGTCGTCTGCTGGATCGCGCGTGGTGATGGTCTTCTTCACCTTCTCCACCACGCAGGAGTATTACTCCATGCCCATCTATCCGGCACTGGCTTTGCTGATCGGATCGGCACTGGCCACTGGCGGCCGTTGGATCCGCATTGGATCGCGTGTGCTGATGGGAATTACCACCGCGTTGTTCGTGGTGTTGACGGTGTTACTTGCTTTGGTGTGGCGGACGCCGGCGGTAGGCGACATCTCGCGGGCGCTGGTGCAGACCCCAGGCTCGTACACGCTGTCGATGAGCCACATCCTCGACCTGACGGTGGGGGCGTTTGCCTACCTCAAGTTCCCACTTGGCCTTGCAGCGGTAGCATTTGCGCTCGCCTCGGTAGCTTTGATGACATGGCGATCGAAGGTTAGGACGCTGGTGTTGGCGCTCGCCGCCTGCATGGTTCTGTTTATACAGGCGGCACGCATCGCGTTGGAGGTGTTCGACCCCTATCTGGGCTCGTATCCTTTGGCTGTTGCACTCGAGCACAGTCCTCCCGGACAACTCATTGGGGCGGATGCGTACTATGCATTTTCTTCCGTGTATTTCTACACTAATCGTTCCGCGCTTTTGTGGAACGGCCGCCGCGCAAATTTAGAGTACGGCTCCTACGCTCCGGGCGCGCCGCAAGTCTTCATTGACGATGCCAAGTTTGTGGAGTTATGGAATTCTCCATCCCGCTGGTATCTACTGGTCTACGGATCTGAAATGCCGCATGTCGAGCGTGTGGTCGGACATAGCAAGATGTACGAAGTCAGCCAAAACGGTGACAACTATCTGCTGACCAACCAGCCTTTGCAGTAGTTCTTTGGCTGGTAGCGTCGCACCGACGGTCGCTTTGGTTCCCAGAATGAAAGCGAGCGATCAACACCGCTCAACTTTCCCTCGCAACTCTTGCAAATTCTGCTATCGTTCGATGGTTGTTGGCCACTCCGCTGGTCGAAGGATCGAACATGGCGATGCCCGCACGCAAACCGCCCCAGCCGGCGGCGGATAATCCCCGGACCACTCCTCCTAAGGTTGCCAGTCGAAACGCACTGCCCGACCCCCCATTTCGTTGCCTGCGCGCTTTCTCGATCGATCCTGGACTGGCCACAGACTATGCGACCGCGCCCATCAGCGAAGTCACCATCAAAGTTCCGTGGGAACGGCTGCAGCCCGGGCCTCGAGGAGAGTACCTCGACGTCATCGATGTCGATCCCGGAAGCGGTTGTTTCTACGAACCAGTGAACCTCGATGAATTCTCGATATTGGCGCAAAACGGACTCACGCCCAGCGAAGGCATACCCCAGTTCCATCAGCAGATGGTTTATGCCGTCTCGCGGCTGACCATCGACAACTTCGAGCATGCCCTGGGACGTAAGACTCTGTGGCGGCCAGTCCGTGATCCCACCAAAGGTCCGAAAGACGATTCGGTCTACGTCCCGCAACTGCGCCTTTATCCCCACGCATTGCGCGAGGCGAATGCTTACTACTCGCCGGAGAAAGTCGCGTTGCTCTTTGGATACTTTAACGCCAACGATGACAATACCGGCGAACAGCTACCCGGCGGCATGGTGTTCACCAGCCTGTCTCAGGACATCGTGGCGCACGAGACCACGCACGCTCTGCTCGACGGTATGCATCGCAAGTTCGTCAACGCTACCAATCCCGATGTGCTCGCCTTCCACGAGGGCTTCGCCGATGTAGTCGCCCTGTTGCAGCACTTCACCTTTCCCGAAATCCTGAGTGACCAGATCGCTGCCGCCAAGGGCGATTTCCTTACCCACCAGACTCTCCTCGGCCAGTTAGCCGGCCAGTTTGGCCATGCCACCGGAATGCGTGGCGCATTGCGCGAGGCGATAGGGAAATGGGAAGGCAAGGTGTGGGTGCGTCAGGAACCCGATCCCACCGCCTACGAGGCCAACACCGAGCCGCACGACCGCGGCGCTATTCTGGTTGCCGCCATTTTCGACGCGTTTCTTGCCATCTACGAGAAACGCACCGCCGACCTGCTACGCCTGGCCACCTCGGGCAGCGGCGTGCTCGGACCGGGCGCCATCCATCCTGACCTGGTGGACCGCCTCTCGCGCGAAGCCTCCAAGGCCGCGCAACACGTCCTGACCATGTGCGTTCGGGCCTTGGATTATTGCCCTCCGGTGGACATCACCTTCGGCGAATACCTGCGGGCCATCATTACCGCCGACTGCGACTTGGTCGATGACGATCGGCTCAAGTATCGTGTCGCATTCGTCGAGGCGTTTCGCCGGCGCGGCATCTATCCTCCTGACGTTCGCACCATGAGCGTCGACAGCCTGATCTGGCGCACTCCCGAGAACGACGAGAAGGCATATACCGGCAACCTGGGGCCACTGTTCGAGCAACTGCGTGGCGAAGTCTTGCAGTATGTTTTCGCGCAGTCACATGATGACAAGAGCGAACGCCAAACGCTCTTCGATTTGCAGCGCTCTGTCCGCAAAAAATTGCATTACTGGCTCGACGCCCACTTCAAAAAGGGCAACCGGGGCGATGCGGAATATATGGGCCTCGACCCAGATAGAAATTTTGAGGTCCACACCGCTCGTTTCGCGCTGCGCAGTAAACCCGATGGAGGTGTGGTTCCGCAGTTGCTCGTAACCGTGCTGCAGTCTTTGGAGGTTCCGGCGGACGCCAGCGATCCGAACGGTGCGAAGATCATCTTCGAAGGCGGTTCGAGCATCGTTGCTGATCTGCGTCGCAAGGTCATCAAATACTGCATACGCAAGAACCTGAAGAGCCGAAGCCGCCTGGCGCAGCAGCAGGACTTCGCCATGGCGCGCCTCACCAGTGCGCGCGCCACCTACGTTAATACCGACCCCGATCACCCGGAGCGCGAGCCTTTTGCGCTTCTGCATCGCGGTCTTGAATGAGGAAGAGAATGACGCCAGTCCAACGCAAGGCCAGCAAGAAGTCGAAAGCGGGGGCGCGGCGCGTGACCCGGCCGCGTCCGGCTTCGCGGGTCGCCACTCCGCGCAAGAGGAAGCCGGCTCGTATTCCGACGGAAGCGCCCGCTTCCGGCACTCTTCCTAAACTTCGTGTGCGCATGTACCGCCAGGGTCTGGGGGACTGCTTCCTGTTGACCTTCAATCCCGGAGGCGACGAGAAGCACATCCTTATCGACTGCGGGACACTCGGCTCGAAATACACCGACGTCAAGTTGCCCGAGGTCATCGCCGACATCGACAAGACCACCAACGGACATCTGAATCTGGTGGTTGCTACCCACCAGCATCAAGACCACCTCTCGGGATTTTCCAAGTTGAGCGACCAGTTCAGCGCCGCCAAAAAGAAGCAGATCGATCAGGTCTGGCTGGCGTGGACGGAGGATCCCAATGACGACCTGGCAAAGCAGTTGAGCAAATCGCGCGACGACATGGCCATCGCCGTGACTGCCGCCGCGCAAGCCCTGCGTGCCAGCGGGAGTAACAACCAGATGGCTTCCGATATCGATTCGCTGCTCGGCTTCTTCGGCGAGACAAAGGTTACGGTGCCAGCCGCGGGACAGCCCGGTGGCGCGGTCTTTGCTGCTTCGGCGAGGAACTCGATTGACCTGGTTCGCGGGTTGGCCAAGTCCGACTATCGAACTCCGGGCGAACCGGCGATCGAACTCGGTTGGCTTCCCGGTTTTCGCTTTTACGTCCTCGGACCGCCGCGTGACCTCGACGCCATCCATGACACCGGTGAGCATGGAAGCTCTGAGCTTTACGCTCTGACCGCTCTCACCCGCGCGGCCTTGCAGCAATCGGGCTCCGCTGCAAGCGCTGCAGGCGACGACACGAGCGCAGAAGCACCGTTCGACACACGCTTTCGTCTCAAGAAAAACGATCCGCGCGTTGCAGACGCGTTCGCCAAAACGTATTTCGAGCGCTCACAGGCCTGGCGCTCCATTGACACCGACTGGCTCAGCGCTTCCTCCGGCCTGGCGATTCAGCTCGATAAGTTCACCAACAACACCAGTCTCGTGCTGGCTATTGAGCGCATCGCCGACGGCAAAGTATTGCTTTTCCCTGGCGACGCGCAGGAAGGAAACTGGCTGTCGTGGCACGATCCCTCCATCAAGTGGAACGTGACAGACGCCAACGGTGCGACGGCTACGATCACCGCGAAAGACCTGCTGGCGCGCACTGTCTTCTACAAAGTCGGCCACCATTCCAGCCACAACGCAACGGTCAAGGAGAAGGGGTTGGAGATGATGACCTCACAGTCCGAACTCACGGCGTTCATCCCGGTGGATCGGCAGGTAGCCTTGGGACGCAGCCCCGCGGGCACCTGGAAGATGCCCGCGCGCCAGCTCTATCGCCGCCTGCTCGACAAAACCCAGGGACGCGTACTGCGCTCCGACGTCGGATGGGCCTCCAATGTGAAGCTCGGAACCCGCGGCACCGAATCCGAGTTCGCAGGCTTGGGCACTGACGCCGAATGGGCGGCGTGGACCAAGTCCCAACAGGCGGCAACCAAGGTGCAGATTGGTCCGGCTTACATCGATTTCATGCTGGAGTAGTTTCTCGAAAGTCCGCGCTTCGCCGTTCCGGCGCTGGTGGGGACACAGAGGACATCGCTGAATTGGACTTCATTCGTCTCCAGTGTCGTAAAATTAGCCCTCTTGTCCCTGTCCGTTGAACTCGACCGCCTGCGCGTGGTACTGGTATCAGCGCGCAATCCCCTCAATATCGGTGCCGCCGCGCGCGCCATGAGCAACTTCGGATTCCTGCGGCTCCGTGTGGTCAACCCTTACGAACTGGCGTTTCGCGAAGCCCGTTCCGCTATGGGTGCTGCGCCCCTGCTCGCCAGCGCGGAGGAATGCACTAGCCTAGCTGAAGCCGTCGCCGATTGTGCACTTGTCGTCGGAACCACATCCATCCAGCACCGCGATTTGCAGCACCCCATCCGCAGGCTCGACGAAGGTGCGACTCTCATTCGTCAGCAACTCGCTTCCGCGCCGGTAGCGCTGCTCTTCGGATCGGAGAAGTTCGGTCTGAGCAACGAGGAACTCAGCCACTGCCACTGGCTGATCAACATTCCCACCCGCGACGAACATGTGTCTATGAATCTCGGGCAGGCAGTTGCGGTCACACTTTACGAACTGGTACGCGAGAGCAAATCGATCTCGGCACCCGAGTTGACAGAACTGGCGACGGCAGGCGACATTGAGCGCGTCACTGTGTCGCTGCTGGAAGCCCTGAACATCAGTGGCTACACTGCTTCTGCGACGGTCTCGGCCACCGAAGAGAAAGTGCGACGCCTGGTCCGCCGCATGAACCTGAACTCCCGCGACGCCGAGTTGTGGTTGGGTATGCTGCGCCAGATCCTGTGGAAGCTCCGCTCACCGAAAAACGATCCGGCACAGTGAGCTGGGAAAGTGTTGGAGGCGCGGGTGGGAATCGAACCCACGCATAAAGGTTTTGCAGACCTCTCCCTTACCACTTGGGTACCGCGCCTCGTACCTCTACCGTAACGAAATCCGTGCGGGAAATCCAGCACCATTGCTCTTGTCAAAATTCCGAGTCCCGCCATCGCTCTCAACTTCCGGCCCGACCGGATAGACTATTGGCGCATGAACGTGCTGGAATTCAGTGCGCTTGTGGGACTGGGTTCGCTGCTCGCCGGCTTCCTCGGTGCTCTCACCGGCCTGGGCGGCGGTGTGGTTGTCGTGCCCATGCTTTCGCTGCTGTTCCACGTCGACATCCGCTACGCCATCGGAGCGTCTTTGGTTTCGGTGATTGCCACCTCTTCGGGAGCCGCCGCAGCTTACGTTCGCGAGGGTTACTCCAACATTCGCATCGGCATGTTTCTGGAGACGGCTACGACCATCGGCGCAATTGTCGGTGCGGCCATTGCCATGCACGTTTCAGGAAATGCTATCGCCATCGTTTTCGGCCTCGTGCTGATGTATTCCGCCTACCTCTCGAGCCACGGCTATGTCGAGCCCGAGACCGCACGCGTCTCGTCGGCTCTGGCGCGAAAGTTGAGGCTGCCCGCATCATTTCCTACGGCTGAGGGCAAGCAAGCCTACGCCGTGAGCGGGGTTCGCGGCGGCTATTCGCTGATGTTCGGAGCGGGCGTGCTCTCCGGGCTTCTCGGAATTGGATCTGGCGCAGTCAAGGTACTGGCAATGGACCAGGCGATGAAAATCCCCTTTAAGGTCTCCACCACGACCAGCAACTTCATGATCGGAGTGACCGCGGCCGCAAGCGCCGGACTCTATCTGAGTCGCGGCTACATCGCTCCTGGTGTGGCCATGCCAGTGATGCTGGGCGTGCTCGCGGGATCTCTTCTCGGGGCACGGGTGCTGGTAAGAGCCAGGGTGACGGTGTTGCGCTATGTCTTCGCCATGCTGATCGTGCTGCTTGGCTTCGAAATGATATTGAACGGCTTGCGGGGGCGCCTGTGAATATCAAATCGTGGAACGATCAACGTATCGAAATTATTATCGGAACACTCCTGCGAGTTGGAGTACTGCTGGCAGCATCAGTTGTTGTAATCGGAGCTATCGTGTTCCTTGTGCGCCATGGACACGATCCTCTCCAATACGGAACTTTTCACGGCGAGCCCGCGAGCCTGACGACCATTGCAGGCATTCTGCACGGAACCATGCAAGGCAGCGGTCGAGCTATCATTCAACTGGGGCTGCTGTTGCTGATCGCGACACCAGTGGCACGAGTTGCGTTCTCCGCCGTGGCGTTTGCGCTGGAACGTGATTACCTTTACGTTGCTATCACCCTAGTTGTTTTCGTCGTGCTTATGTATAGCTTGTTTGGCCCCGCGTAGTGGAGTTGCTGGTAAGTGGGCAGCCAAACAGTTATCGTCGGGACCGGCCTCGGGATGCGGGCAATGTGTTAACGTCGAATTCATTTTCGTTCGTGGAGGAATCATGGCTGGAGTTTCGCTGGCAGATGCGCGTCGAGTAATCGCGGCCGCAGAGAAGAAGGCCCAGGAGATTGGGCAACCCATGAACATTGCGGTCGCTGACGAGGGTGGCAACATCGTGGCCCACGTGCGCATGGATGGCGCCTGGATCGGCAGCATCGATATCTCTCAGAAGAAGGCGTACACCTCGCGCGCCTTCGACATCGCGACCAAGGACCTCGCCACCCACTCGCAATCCGGCGGACAGTTCTTCGGCATCCACGCTTCCAACAACGGCAAGATCATGATCTTCGCTGGAGGTATCCCCCTGAAGCGCGATGGCAAAGTCGTGGGTGCCATCGGCGTCAGCGGAGGTTCGGGCGACCAGGACCACGCCGTTGCCGAAGCCGGTGCAGCAGCCTTCTGATCGTAGATTATGCGGGCGGTGGTACACGCACCCTCTTCAATACCTCCACCGCCGCCCGCAATTCTTCGCGTTGACCCGCAGGCATCACGCTTAAGGCCCTGGCGAGCGCTTTGACCCGGCGAGTTCGCGCCAGCATCATCAACGACTTCCCCCGAGCCGTCGCCGCGATATCGATCTTTCGCCCGTCCTCTTTATCAGGCCGGGCGCGCGCCAGCCGCTGCTCTACCAGTCCGTGCACGATGCGCACCATGGTTGGCGGTTTTACCTGCTCGATTTCCGCCAATTGTTTGAGCGACATACTTCCCCCGAAGACCAGCACTGAGAGGGCTGATAGTTGCGCCGGGCCGATGCTCGAGGCGCGATCTTCGACCCGAACCTGGCGCAACAGGTGAATGGCAGCCGAGTGCAGGCCGTCCGCCAGATCGAGCAAATCTTTGCGGATTTTCGCCATTGATTTCGGGTCCCGTTCTGGTGTAGTGTAGCGCAAGGCAAATTAGTTAGCAATGCTAACTAAATGGAGGAAGGCATGTCGCAAGATTTTTTCGCTGCCATTCACGACAACGACCGTGGCCGAGTCGAGCAACTTCTCGCCAGCGACCCCACACTGGCGCGCGCGCGCAATCAGAACGGCGCTTCCGCCATCATGCAGGCCCGCTATGAAGGCCGCCACGAACTGGTGGAACTTCTGCGCTCGAAGGCCGGAGATCTTGACGTTTTCGAGGCCGCTACGCTCGGTGACCTCGCGCGCTTGCGCTCTCTGCTGGCCAACAACGCCGGATTGGCCAAGGCCTTCAGTGACGATGGTTTCACTGCGCTTCACCTGGCTACCTTCTTCGCCCAGCCCGAAGCCGCAGAAGAACTGCTGCGAGCGGGGGCCGACCCTAACGCGATGGCAACCAATCCCATGAAGGTTGCGGTCATCAACAGCGCCGCTGCTTCGGGTCGCGCCGATCTGGTGAAGATGGTGCTGCGCGCCGGAGCACATCCCAACACACGTCAGTTGGCCGGATACACCGCGCTGCATGCTGCCGCGGCCCGTGACAACGTCGAAATGGCCCAGGCGCTACTCGATGCTGGAGCCGACCCTTTGCTGGCCAGCGACGACGGCCAGTTGCCTGCCGATAAGGCCGGAGCGGCGGTGGCGGCACTGCTGAAGTCGAGGGGCTAGGGGGGATTTACCACGGGGGACAAAAAGGCAAAAGCAGCCGCGGATTTTCACGGATTACCACGGACCGGAAAGGGGCAAAGAACAAGAGCAAGTCTCATTACGGAGGCGCCCAGGGCAAGCTTAGGACACGGAGTTCTTTGCTCTGGATCTGCCGGAACTCGGTGTCCCTATGCCAATGCCACGCTTCAACCACAAAATTGCGAATTCACAACTGTTTAGAATCAATGGTTTGGGAGGAAATTGTTCGCATGATGTTGATTCTATACCTAGTTATACGTATCCATGTCTCGGTGTAGGACTTAGCTGCGAAAAACGGCGGTTTTCTGCCGAAACACTGACATACTTTACATACACGTCTGCGGCATACTTTCGGACAAATCCCACACCGCTAGTGCGGACAACGCCCGCGCTTGATTGTCAAAGAGCGACAGATTTCTCCCGCCGAGGCGGTGGTGAGAGCCAAGAGACACCAATCCCTTTGCGTCACGTAGCATGTTTTAGCAAATTGGCATCCGGCGGGATAGGACGTAGGACACATTGGCGCGTGATAAAGGGAATCTGAAAAGCGCACCACGGATTTACACGGATACTACAAATCAGCAGGGATGCAGGTACCGCAGCAGCGAAAAGGCCTGCTGAAAAAGTCGGAAAAGCAGTCGGACATGGAACTGACGTTCCACCCAGAAAACATGAAAAGAACGAGAGGCTCGTAACGTCATTGATTCTGCGGATGCCTGCTGCCTTTTTCAGGGCAGATCCCTCGGCGACTAAAGTCGCCTCGGGATGACAAAAATAAGGGGCTTAGACGCAGCGCTGAAGCGCCGCTCTACCTGAACCGAGCCTTCGCGTGACGTTTTCAGCAGGCTGTGAAGCCGTGCCCTGACACAGGCCGCAAAGGCGTGCGCCATGGCCCCACTTGTGAGACAGATTTCTAGTCGGCCTCGAGGCGGGGTGTTGCCATCTCGCGAGCGTGATGGGTGCGCAGGATCATGGTTCCAACGATCACTGCACCCGACAGCAGCAGAACGCGCAGCACTCCGGCGTGGAGTGCCGGATCGCCCAGCAGAATACGCAATAGCCCTAGCGCCGCGCTGGTCGCGCAGAGCGCGAAATACAGGCGCTCGCTGGCGTGGCTCGCGTATCGCAACAGGACCAGCAGCACCGTGGTAACAATGGTGTAGATGGTCAGCAACGCGATTCCGCCCGCTACTTTGTCGCCATGCAGCGAAAAGGCCCTGGCGTGCGTTAGCGCAGTCTGCAGGGCCGCCACACCGAGAAAGATTACGGTATGAATCAGCGCGATAATGGCGCGCTTGCGGCTGTTCAGGATGGAAAACGAGTGCATGACTGCCTAGAGCAATGATGCTGGATTCGGCAAACATCTGGCTGTGACAGAAATCACAGGAGGCGTGAGAAATCTGTCGTCCCCGGGGTGTCTGTGTCATAGCTGGGGTCGTTCAGCGATGACAGATAATCAGAGTTCGAGTTTCCGATGGTGGCACGAATCCGAGATCGAAGTTCTTAGCGTTGATGCAGGCGACCGATGTTGTAGGCGATGGCGGCCAGGATCCATTCTGTTTTCACCGCCTCCAACCCACGTCTGCCGAACCGTCGCATCCCGCGTTGTTCTTTCAGCACCCCAAACACTGGTTCCACTACCGCTTGCCGCCGTTGATACATCTTGCGTCCCGCTGCGCTGCGCAACTTCTCCCGCATCCGCAGATGTTCGGGATCGCGAATCGCCCTACGCCCGATTCCCCCCGCCGGTTTCCCGCTCGTCATCTCATGCCGCAGGTTATTGTCTGGCACATACAGATCGATGCCCTGCCTACTGCACTCCCGTAAAGCTGCTGCCGCTGAAAAATCCCGCGTCTGCCGTCACCTTCGCAGGACGTTGCCGACATTGCCGCTCCACCTCGTCCACCATGGGCAACAGCGAAGCGTTGTCGGTCGCGTTCTGCGTCACCCGCGCGGCCACAATGAAGTGATCGTCGCTGACCGCGATATCCGCCGTGTAACCCAGCACCCAACCATCGCGGGTGCGTAAAAATCGGCTCTCCGGATCGGTCTGCGACACCTGCCGCCGTCCCGCCTTGGGCAACTTCTTCAACCCTTGGTGGGCTTCGGCCAACGCTTGTTCCAAAACCTCCGGTTGCGCCATCGCCAACTCCGTCCCCGCGCCTTCGTCCGGATCCGGCGCTATGACCCGTTGCTGAAACCGCCGCACCTGCCGCCGGTCCCGCGCTCGCCGATCCCGCTCCGCTTGCTCCTCGTCCACCACCCGCCGCCGCGCGGCATTGGCCTGCACCCGGGTCGAGTCAATCGCCACGTGCCCCAACCGCACCACGCCCGCACGCCGCGCTATCTCGATCGTCTGCGTGAACAAGTCGTTGATGGCCCGCGCGTGCCGTCGCAGAAACTCGCTCAACGTCTTGTGATCCGGCTGCAGCCCGCCCGCCAGGTAGCGAAAGGCCAAGTCTTCCTGGATGCGCCGCTCCAGCCGCCGGGTCGAGTGCACTCCCAGACAGTAGGCATACAGCCACACCTTCACATCAGGCGCGGCGGATAGGCCAGCCGTCCTTCGCTGCTGTACGCCTGTTCCAAACCCTGCACGTCGAACGCCTCCACCACCCGATGCACGTGGAAGCACAGATGCCCTTCTCCCAGCACATCCCTCACGCTCGGCGGCAGCAATAACCCCTGATCGGGTGCGTAATCGAAAAATCGCGACATACCTTCTTGTCGCTCATCTATCCTTGTGAAGTACAAGTGCCAGCTATGATACACACACCCGGGGGACTCCGATCATTTCCATGCTACCCAGCACTCCGCCTTCGGCTACGTGCTGGGCTATGATGTTCCCGCCCCTTCGGGCCTGGTTGTTTAAAGGTTGTAGCACCCTAGCAACTCAAACCGTAGTTCTCAGGCAAACTCTACGCCCAGAATGAATTGACTATCGGTTGCTTTCCCCCTATTATCAGCCATCCATTCAGCATTCCTGGGGCCATGATCGACACAACGGTCTCGCACTACCGCATTGTCAGCAAGCTGGGCGGCGGTGGCATGGGCGTGGTCTATAAGGCCGAAGACACGCGCCTGCACCGTTTCGTAGCCCTGAAATTTCTGCCTGAGGACGTGGCTCAAAGCCCGCAAGCCCTGGAGCGCTTCCGCCGTGAAGCGCAGGCGGCTTCGGCGCTCAACCATCCCAACATCTGCACCATTTATGACGTCGGCGAGGAAGATGGCCGCGCGTTCATCGCCATGGAGTTCCTCGATGGGATGACGCTGAAGCACTTGATCGCGGGCCGACCTGTCGAAGCCGAATTACTGTTGCCGCTCGCCATCGAGATTGCTGACGCTCTGGATGCGGCACACGGCGAAGGCATTGTGCATCGCGACATCAAGCCGGCGAACATCTTCGTTACCAAGCGTGGGCACGCCAAGATTCTCGACTTTGGATTGGCGAAGGTGACGGGCAACGCCGCGGCCAGCGCTGAAACGCTGACGGTTGAGTCGGAGCCGCAGCACCTGACCAGTCCGGGAGCCATGATGGGAACCGTGGCTTACATGTCTCCCGAGCAGGTGAGGGCTAAGGAACTGGATGCCCGGACGGACCTGTTTTCGCTTCGGGGCGGTGCTGTATGAGATGGCGACGGGCAAGCTGCCGTTCGAGGGCGGGAGTTCGGGCGAGATTTTCGGCGCCATTCTGCGAGATGAACCCGCGATGCCCTCGCAACTCAATCCGCAAGTTTCGTCTGGATTGGAAGCGGTGATTGGAAAGGCTCTGGAGAAGGACCGCAACCTGCGTTACCAGCATGCGACGGATATGCGTACCGACTTGCAGCGACTGAAGCGAGATAGTGAGAGCGGACGCTATTCGGCAGCCAAGTCGGGCGCAGTGGCCGCGTCAGGTGCGAGCGCGATTAAGAGCGGAGGACACGCCGTCGAGCCATACCGCAGCAGCTGTTCCGCAAAAGAAACGATGGCCCTACATCGCTGCGGCGGCGGTTTCACTGATTGCGGCTTTGGTCAGTGGAGGACTGTACTACCGCTCGCATCAGAGCAAGCCGCTTACCGACAAAGACACGATCGTCGTCGCGGACTTCGAGAACAGGACAGGCGATCCGGTGTTTGACGACACGTTGAAGACCGGCGCTGACCGTGGCGCTGAATCAGTCGCCTTTTCTGAACGTGCTCTCCGACAACAAGGTGACGGCAAGACCTTGAAGCTTATGACTCGCCCAGTCAACACGAAGCTGACGCCCGACGTCGCGCGCGAGCTTTGCCAGCGCGCGAACAGCCAGGCTTATATTGCGGGATCGATCGCCAGCCTGGGTAACGAATATGTGTTGGGACTGAAGGCGATGAACTGCCAGACAGGCGAGACGCTGGCGCAAGAACAAATGACGGCCAGCAGTAAGGAGAGAGTGCTTAACGCTATGGGCGAAGCTGCGCCAAGTTGCGCGGTGAGTTGGGCGAGTCGCTGGCGACGGTGCAGAAGTTCGACGTTCCCTTGAGCGAAGCAACAACGTCTTCGCTGGAAGCACTGAAAGCCTACAGCTTGGGCGAAAAGGCCTCCCAGCAGCTAGGCGCGGAGGCGCGGCCTTCCCTATCATCAGCGCGCCATTGAGCTTGATCCGAACTTTGCCATGGCATATTTCGCACTTGCGATCGATTACCAGACTTTAGGTCGAGATGGGACGGGCCAGCTGAGTATTCGACCAAGGCTTTCGAGCTACGAGAACACGCCAGTGAACGGGAAAAGTTGCATATCACCGCCACTACTATGACCAGGTTACGGGGGAATTGGACAAGGCCGCACAGGCTTATCAGTTGATGGTCGGCAATTACCCGCGCAGGCCAGGCGGATACGATGGTTCGGGGACATGTGGATTCGGCAAACAAGGAGAGTATGAAAAGGCGGCGGCGGCGGCGCGTCAGTCCCATCAGATCGCTCCTGACAACCTATCGCCTTGTGTAGACGGCGCCAATTACCAGCTCGCGCTGCAGACATTTTGATCAAGTGCGGCCGCTATTCAGGAAGCATCCTCCAGAAAACTGAACAATTGATGGTCATAATCGCCTTATGTTCTTGGGCTTTCTCGAGTCGGACACCGACGGCCATGGCAGTCCAGCAGCAGTGGTTCGCAGTCATTCCGTGCAGCTGGAGAATTTCGGGCTTTCGATGGACTCGGACACCGAGGCTTATACCGGACACTCTGGGGAAAGCGCGGGAGCTGACGAAGCGGGCTGTGGACTCTGCTATTAAGGCAGACAGCAAGGAGGCCGGAGCGATCTGGTGGGAAAACGCGGCGCTGCGCGAAGCGGCTTACGGCAACCTCGCCGAGGCGCGTCAGGCGGCGGCTGAGGGACTGAAACTCGATCCCAAGAGCCAGAGCGTCGCCGTCGAAGCAGCACTGGCTTACGCGATGGCCCGCGAAGCGGCAGGGGCGACGGCAATGGCGCAAGACCTGAACAGCGATATCCACTCGACACCCAGGTGCAGTCGCTGTGGCTGCCCGGCATTCAAGCGCAATTGGCGCTGAATCGGAAAAAGCCGTCCGGTGCTGTCAACCAACTACAACGTGCGCTACCGCCCATCGAGTACGGGCAGATCGAGTTCGTATTCCAGATTTCGTGTCTCTATCCGACCTACATTCGCGGGCAGGCATACCTGGCGGCCGGACAGGGCAAAGAAGCCGCCATGAATTCCAGAAGATTCTCGACCACCGCGGCATCGTCGTGGAATTGCTGGACGGGTGCTCTGGCGCGACTTGGGGTGGCGCGCGCGAACGCCCTGCAAGCGAAGAACTCGACGGGCGCGGAGGCCGATGCCGCCCGCGTCCGCGCACTTGCCGCTTACAAAGACTTCCTCACGTTGTGGAAAGACGCCGATCCCGAGATTCCCATCTACAAGCAGGCGAAGGCGGAATACGCGAAGATTCAGTAGGCAGCTCGTGAGGCCGGCGAAAAGCAAATTCCTCGCTACGCTCGGGAATGACAGAAAATAAGGTGGGACTTTTACGGCACGGCTGAAGCCGCGCCCTGATACGAAACCGTGGTGAAAGCCACTTGTTCAGCAAACTGTGATTAAAGTCGTGCCCTGGCGACGCGCGTTACTTCAGCCCCTTCACCACGAACGCCTCTGACAACTGCTGCACGTAGATATAGACGTAGGCTGTGCCGTCGGCGGAAAAGTGTGGAGCGGCGACTGTGGTTACGCCGGATGCGATGTGGTCCCCGAACGTCTTCCAGTACTCCATCTTTCCGGTCGTGACATTCACCCGGTAGACCTTGGCCAC
The DNA here is from genome assembly GCA_963696575.1 of uncultured Acidobacteriaceae bacterium. Lineage (GTDB taxonomy): Bacteria > Acidobacteriota > Terriglobia > Terriglobales > Acidobacteriaceae > DASRAA01. The sequence continues at coordinate 154,509 of CAVOKT010000007.1, read as the reverse complement.
GGTCTCCTTGTACAGGCTGCGAGAGCACATAAATCGAGGACCCATCGGGAGTCCATCCAGTCACGTAATACTTGTTGGAATCCAAGCCTGGAATGGGCTGTATGCTGTTGCCATCGAGCGACCACACGCCCCACTTGCCTTCCGAATCGATCACCAAAGTACTGCGTCCATCGGGCGACAGATGCACGCCGGTGGTGCCTTCGGGCGTGATGGGTTTGGAATCGCCGCTGCGGACATCGATCAGGTAATCCCGTCCGCCGTGCCCGGCCTCAATGCCGACGGCCAGCAGGTGCTTGCCATCCGGCAGATAGCGGATATTGGTGTAGCGAATGTTGTCGTGAGTCAGGGTACGAGCCTCGCCCGCGCCGGTCGGCACTACCCGCAATGCGCCCTGCTCCAGAGGTTGGGTGATGACCCACTTGGTATCCGGCGAAATCGCCTCGGCGCGACCTTCGCCAATGCGCACGGGAGGCGATCCGTCGGTGTCTCGCACGAACACGGTGTAGTTGGGGCCGCCACCCTCGCCTTCCTCTTCGAAGAGGACTTTCTTGCCATCGCGGCTGAAGTCCCGGGGAATCGACCAGCCAAACCAACCCAGTTCACGTTCGTCGGTGGCACCGGGAGAAGTGCCCCGGATGCCGATGCGGACATGTTGCGCGATGGCCAGAGCCAATCCGTTGCGCACGTCTTGCAGCCACATGCCACCGGGAACATTGGTGATGTCGCGCAGTTTGCCGTTGAGGGTCACTCCACGCAGGTTTTCCGACGAGCCGCTGCGAGTACCGGAGAACCACACCTCATCGCCCGACGGGCGACCAGGCGATTCCCTCAAGCGAAAGCCATCCCGAAGTAAGTTTCTTCTCCTTGCCGTCGGGGCCGATCACTGCTACCGAGCCCTGGTCGTCGCCGATGGAGTTTTCGTGATCGCCAAACGCCACCCACTTGCCATCGGGTGAAATCTTGGGATTGCTGATCCAGTTGATGCCGTCGAGCAGCACCTTCCCGATGGGATATTCGAGCCGCCAGTGGCGGGTCTCGGGGACAAAGCGGACTACTGCGAGGCTGTCGCCGGCGGGCGACCAATCCGCGTCCTGCACGTTTTCCAGGACTTCGCGCGGGGTGCCCCCGCTCAACGGAACCCGCGCCAGTGTGCCGACTCGCGCGTAGCCGGACATGCCAATGGTATCGAGACGGATGGCAAGTTCCCCGCTCCTGGAAATCGCCAGCAGTTCCGCGTTCTTGATGCCCAGTTCGCGTGAACCATGCTCATCGGTGCGCGCGAGATACAGCTGGCCCTCACCGCCATCCCAAGACGCCTGGTAGACCACGCCGCCGTCGGGCGTGAAGCGGGCATTGCCGATGGAGCCGGTGCGGAAGGTGATCTGCTGATACTCCGGAGGAGCGACGTTGGCGCTGCTGTGTCCCAGCCACCAGCCCGCGCCGAGGATGGCGGCCGCAACGACCGCCGCAAGTGCGCCCACGAGAAGCTTGCGGCGCGAGTCGTGCGCCCGCACTTGTTGGGCCGCGGCCTGCACTCCTGACTTGCTGGAGCTGATATCGGCCATGGCCTCCAGATCGAAGGCCAAGTCGCCCGCCGAATGGAAGCGCTGCGCCGGATTCTTCTCGAGACAGTGGCGTACGATGCGCTCCAACCCGGACGGAACGTTGCGCGCGGTTTCGGTCAGCTCAGGCGGCTCTTCGTGCAGGATGGCGCTCATGGTGTCGGCAGCGCTCTCGCGGTGGAACGCGCGCTTGCCCGAAACCATCTCGTAGAGAATCGCGCCGAAGGCAAAGATGTCGGATTCCGGGACAGCGGGCTTGCCGCGCACCTGCTCGGGTGACATGTAGCCGACGGTGCCCATCACCATGCCGGCTTCGGTGGCCACTTGTACGGTCATGGCATCGCCGGTTTCGCCGGCGCCGGGGTGGCGCATCATCTTGGCGAGGCCGAAATCGAGGATCTTCACGCGATCGTCATTGGTGATGAACAGGTTCTCGGGCTTCAGGTCGCGGTGGACGATGCCCTTCTCGTGAGCTGCTGCCAGTCCATGCGCGATTTGCAGCGCATAGTTGATGGCCTTACGCAAGGGAATCGGCGCCTTCAGGAGCCGCGCCCGCAGGGTCTCGCCTTCCAGCAACTCGGAGACGACATAGGTGGTTCCGTGATCGTCGCCAATGTCGAAGATCGAAAGAATGTTGGGATGGTTCAGCGCCGCCGCGGCGCGGGCTTCCTGCTCGAAGCGTTGCAGCCGGTCCTGATCGGCTGCGAAGGAAGAGGGCAGGATCTTGATGGCTACGGTGCGGTCAAGGCGGGAGTCGTGGGCGCGATAGACTTCGCCCATTCCACCCGCTCCGATGGAAGACAGAATTTCATAAGGGCCGAGACGACTTCCAGTGGCAAGAGGCATAAGGAATGCATGATTCTAACCTAATTCGTTCAAGCATCAAGGAGTAGGAATCGCTGTCGTCCAGAGCGAAGAGCGGCTTTTTGGAGGCGCGGGGCGGAATCGAACCGCCGATAGAGGTTTTGCAGACCTCGGCCTTACCACTTGGCGACCGCGCCCTGTTGCAGGTGGGCTACATCGAAAACCCTCGCCCAGGGGCGAGGGTCAGAATTTCTGGAGCGGGAGACGGGGGTCGAACCCGCGACTTCGACCTTGGCAAGGTCGCACTCTACCACTGAGTTACTCCCGCTCGATCTGTTGATTATAACGAAAGCATGAATAGGGCGGCAAATGCGCGGGCCGCGCGAAGAAAATCATTCACCACTGAGGCACAGAGGCACAGAGAAAGACATCCAGGGATTAAACTGCGGACTTCACGCAGGGCGCAGATTGTTTTGAAATTCGCCTGAGACACCGATCGACCTTGAATGAAATTCTCAGTGCCTCTGTGTCTCTGTGGTTAAAAACCTGAGCGAAGAACTCAGTCGTGGTGCGCGCCGGTCCATTGCGGATCTTTTTCCGGCGGAACGATTGCGCCATCGCGCATGTGGATGATGCGATCGCCGTATTCGGCGGCCTCGGGATTGTGCGTGATCATCAGCACCGTCTGGCCGAGCTCCTTGTTCGATTGGCGCAACATGTTGAGCACGATCGCTGAGTTCTCCGAATCAAGGTTTCCTGTAGGCTCGTCGGCCAGCACGATGGCGGGCTTGTTGGCCAGGGCCCGCGCCAGCGCGACGCGTTGCTGTTCGCCTCCGCTCATCTCCGACGGCCGGTGATTCATTCGCTTGTCGATGCCCAACAGGCGGGTAATGCGTTCGATGTACGCGGGATCGTGGCTGGCCAGGTCTCCCGCAATGTCGCGCGCAATGTCGATGTTCCCCTTGGCGGAGAGCGTTGGCAACAGGTTGAACTTCTGGAAGACGAAGCCGATCTTCTGTTTGCGCACCTTCGTGCGCGAGCCGCGTCGGAAAGCGCGGTGAAATCGACGCCGTCAATCAAGACGCGGCCGGTATCGGCGTGCGTCAGACCTCCAAGGATGTAAAACAGGGTGGATTTACCACTGCCCGAAGGGCCAACAATGCTGACGAACTCACCCTTAGCGACTTCCAGCGAAACTCCCCGCAGAGCCGGCACGTCAACTTTGCCTATGCGATAAGTCTTGCGAACGTTCTCTGTCTGGATCATCCACGCCATGTCGAATCTTTAATCGTACACGATTCGCGGAAGCGTGACGCTTCTGTCGCCCCCAACCGTTGACGTCCGCTCAAACTGTGCTCGCGCGGAAACAGCCCCAGATAGCTGGCCACCTGCTTGCCCCGTCGAAAGCGCGAGACATCGCCGATCGTCACCACGAATGCTAGTGCCGTGATCGGTCCCACTCCCGGTTGCGTTCTTAACAGCTGCGCCATTTTGTCTCTCTGAGCTTCTTCTTCCATCGCCCATCAGCTCTCCGATCTGCTGGTCGAGACTCTTGCAGCAATCCCAGCAAGTCCTGCCCGCCGTCGTGCAGCCCAGCCTTGCAGTGGCAACTCGCGCATGCTTTCTGTCCGGCAGCGCTCCACAACGTGCGCTTCTTCTGCATCCCGCGATTCATCGCCCGTTGCTGCGTCCGTTCTTCACCCGCGTCCGAATCTCCTCCAGCTTGTGCCGATGAATCACCAGCTGCCGCACTCCCGCTGCTCTACCACTGCATGCACAACTGCGGAAGTCGTCCTTCCACCAGCACCGCCGCCCGGAATACAAGACCATCAGGGCGCAAGTGGGGCAGGTTCGCGGTCTTTGATGGCTCTCAACTGGCAATAAGTAACTGCCCACAGGACGGCGACGAAAGCCAGCGGAACCACTTCTACGAGTGCTCCCCCCAACAACTGCGAAAAGCTTGTAGCTGGTTGCCCAAAGGCGCGGACCCAAACCAGCTCCACAATCTTGTCCCAGACCGTGCCGATGATCGCCAGTTCTGCCCACAAACCAAAAATCCGCCAGCGATGGAAGCGGGTCATAGCCGCGCTTCGTGACAGGCTCTTGCCGGGGCCGGTCCCTTCCACCACGCATACAGCGACCGCAACCGAGTAGACCGTGATCACGATGAAAGCGGGGATGATGAGCAACACAAAGCCAGCGCACGCGGCAACACCGACGAAAATCGCGGTGAGCAGCAGAGGCACCGCCCGCGAGACAACGCGCTTTAGATTGGCGCTTATCGTCGCCGATTGCTGGTGGAGTTTCTGAAAGACAACCAGCGTCACCAGCGCTTGGCCTAGCTCACCAATGACGAGCGCCCAGATCAAGGAAAGGACGATGGCAAGAAGTCGTGCCGGACGTTCACGGTCTAGCAGAGAGCTGAGAAGCAACCAAGCCGCGGGAAGACTCAAAGCGGTTCCGACGAGTACGATCGAAGCAAATAGCCGGAAGTTTCGGCTGAACATGTTCCAGGTGGCGTTCCAAACACCGGAAATCCTGAACTCAGGAATTGTGCGGTAGGAAATGCCGAGACCGGAACTTGCAGAGCTCATAAACCCTCCGTGCCTCACCCGGATTGCGTGATGAGCCTGACGGCCTCTTCTGATGGTATCTGCCCGAAATGTGAATGTCAGTGATGATCCTCACCCAGCCAACGTACACCAGCGCTCCGGATGCGATAGGTTTTACGCACGTCTTCTGCCTGGATCATCCACTCCATGTCGAATCTTTGATCTTACACGAAACGAAACGGACGCCTGAGGGCTTGCAATAGAGCGACGCTTGACGGTTCGGGTTAAACTGTTCGCATGGGAAACAAGAACGCACCAAAACGCGAAGCCAAGAAGCCGCCGAAGAAAAAAACCAAAGCAACCCTGTAGAACGGCCTCGTCTTTTACCCCCTGCAACTGTTTTGGCACTCCCCGGCGACGCCGGCTCGCGCTACAACTGATGCATGGGGAAGCCGGCGTCCAATGAGGCCAAACACGCGCAACTGGTGGCGCGCGCTGTCGAGTGGCTTCGCCGTCATTACAAGTGTGGAATCATCCTCGCCGAGCAATACTGCGCAACCGGCGAAGTTCCTGATGTCATCGCATGGAAGGGCTTCTGCAAATCAGTATTGGTCGAGTGCAAGGTCTCCCGCGCAGATTTTCTTGCCGATGCGGGCAAGCCTTTCCGCCTGAAGCCGGACGAAGGAATGGGAAGCCAGCGCTTTTATATGGCTCCGGCGGGGATGATCTCAGCAACGGAATTGCCCAAACACTGGGGACTGCTCGAAGTTCACGGCCGCGAAGTGCGGATGGCAGTAAAGTCGGGCCGGACTGATCTCCGCGGCGAGGTTGGCTTGATGAAAGAGATGAACCTACTGTTGGCCAGCCTGCGTCGGGTGGAAGTCCGCATCGAACCGCAGACCATTACTGATTTTCTGAAGTGGAAAAATCGGCTGGCGGAGTACAACGGCGGACAACTTCCTGAAGGCATCGCCGCGCCGGAAGAAGAACCCAACACCCACCTGGTGATCTAAAAACAAAACGGCCGCAAACCGAAGTCCGCGGCCAGATAAGAAAGCCGTCCCCAGAAGCTGTCTCATAAAAAGTGCCCATGAGGAACCTCGAATTCCCTCAGGGCTAAAGCCCGGTTATTACGGGGCGCGATAGGCACGGCTAAACTGACTGCCGAAAAAGTCGGGAAAGCGGATGCCTCGCCGACTAAAGTCGGCGAGGGATAACAAAAATAGAGGACTAATCGGCACGACTGAAGTCGTGCCCTGATACGCAACAGCGCTAAGTCGAGTTTTTCCGCAGCCTATAAAGCCGTGCCAATTTAAATCGCATTCATAAGACCACTTCTAGGCTGCCGAAGGAGTCGCCGCGCGCTTTCGCGGTAGTCCCCTCAGGGCGAAAAACACGATGTACAGATAGCAAATCGCCGGCAGGAAGAACGCATGGTGAATGCCCATGCGATCGGCAATGTAGCCCTGGACCAGCGGAATGATCGCGCCGCCGACGATGGCCGTGTTCAGCATGCCCGATCCCTCACCCGTCAGCGGCCCTAGCCCTTCGATACCCAGCGTGAAGATGGTGGGGAACATGATGGAGTTAAAGAAGCCGATCGCCAGGATGCTCACCATTGCGACATTCCCATTGGCCGCCATGGAAATGCATACCAACGCAGCCGCGATGAATGCATTCACCGCCAGTACAGTGCGCGGCGGCCACTTCTGCAGCACCCAGGACCCGACAAAGCGTCCCACCATGGCGCCGCCCCAATAGAACGAAAGATACTTGGCCGCAGTCTCGAGGTCGAGATTGCCGATGTAAGGCTCGTGCAGATAGTTGACCAGAAAGCTGCCGATGGCGACTTCGGCGCCGACATAAGTAAAGATGCCGATGGCTCCCATCACCAGGTTGGGATGCTTCCAGATGCTGTCGTCTTTGACTACCGTGTGGCCGCCTTCGGCCTCGGGGATATGCGGCAGTTTGAAGCGGCCGATGATAACGGCCAGCAGGACCAGCGCAACGGCGATGACGATATACGGCATCTTTACGGATGACGCCTGCTCGATGCGGTAAGCCTGCAGTTCCGCCGGAAGCATGGCTGCGATCTGCGCGGCCGTCTTGGGCGCCGTGGCGAGGATGAGGATCCCGCCGATCGGCGGAGCGATAAATGTGCCGAACGAGTTAAATGCCTGGGTCAACGTCAGGCGGGAGGACGCCGTCCTGGCCGGACCCAGCAGGGCTACGTAAGGGTTGGCCGCCACCTGAAGGACGGTGATGCCGGCCGCGAGGATGATGAGTGCCGTCAAGAACAAAGGAAACGACGGAACATTGGCCGCTGGAATAAACAGGAGTGCACCCACCGCCATGGTCAGTAGCCCGGCAACCATCATGGGCTTGTAGCCTACCCGCTCAGTAACGAATCCCGCGGGAATGGAAAACACCGCATACGCACCGAAGAAGGCCAGCTGCACCGTCATGACCTGGGTGTAATTCAGGTCGAAAATCGCCTTCAGGTGGGGAATGAGGATGTCGTTCAAACAGGTAAGAAATCCCCACATGAAGAACAGCGTGGTCACCATGATCAGGGGGCCACGATAGCTCTGCCCGGAGTCCGGTGCGTTCGACGTTATCGCTCTTTGCTGGGTTACGATTGCCATGTTCACCTGTCTGATCTGAAATACCGTGCTTCGTTGAGTATTGGAACCAAGTCGTCTAAGAGAGCAGTGCTCAATCCGGAATGCTAGTTGACCTGCGACTCAGGCGCAAGCGGCAAAATCGGTTCTTTCCAACACTCCTGCTGGGAGTCGCGGGCCGTGGCCAGGTTTCAGCGCTCTTTGAATTGCCGCACGCTGCAGCTCACTTCCAGGTCCTACGCAGCGGATGCGCCTCGGTATTAAACACGACTGCGCGCAGATCGAGCGTGGATTTCGGCGCGTACAACAGGTAAAGGTATTTCAGGGTTTCGGCGAAGAAGAAGCTCTCCATCGCGTCTCTCTTCTCCATGGTTTCGACACTGCGCAGTGCCGCGTAGGCGGTCTCGGTGCGGCAATTCTTCACGAGCGAGTCGTAATAAGTCTGTCCCACATCGAGATACCGCGGATTGCCAGTAAAAAAATAGACGTAATACGTGGACTCAATGATCTCCGGCCGCAGTTGATAGCCGAACTCGGTCCCCTTCATTGTGGAGTAGTTGAAAACTTCAGGTTCGATGCCATAGACGTTCCACATCTTGTAGCAGGAGTCGAGCAGCCGTTCAGCGCGTGGCAAATCGCCCGAGAGCGCTAGTACGGCGGGGAAAAACGCATCCAGCGCGCCAAACTCAGTCGCCGCCCTTTTCCCCGTCTGCATATCAACATGTCCGTACCACAAGCCGCTTGCCGCATCGTCAGCGACGTACTGATTGAGGGCAGCAATGCTCTCCTTCCACATGTGCTCGCAATCCTTGTCGCCAAACAGGATCGACGCCTTCAGCAGGTATTCGTAATACGAATCGATGCCGCCGCTGACGTGGCTGTCCGCGTCGGTCCACTTGCCGGTCTCGACGTTGATGCTGCTGCCGACCAGCCCGATTGGCGAACGGCGATTGTAGATCTCGACCAGCGCGCGCTTGGCCTTGTCGTAATACACGGGCTTGCCGGTGAGCTTGCTGAGCGTGCCGAACTCAAGCAGTAGCGAGCCCACCTCCGCAGGATTAGTCTCCACCCCGCGCACCGCGCCGGTCTTGAGGTTGATATAGACGTAAGGCATGCCAGTTGGTGAATTGAACGCCGGCAGCAGGCGTTTGCCCAGGTCCTCCGCTAGCGCCAGCAGGCGACGGTCGCCGGTGAGTTGGTAGCTGCTCAGCAAGCCTCCCAGCATGCGGATGGTGATCTCGAAATTCTTGACATAGATGTCCCTGTCGAACGACAAGTTCGCGGCAATCAACTCGCGCGTCTCATCGGCCTGCCGGCTGAGTCCCATCAGGATCAGCGTATCCAGCGCGTCCACCGGAGTCATATACAGCGACGTACCATACCAGTCTTTGAAGCCCTTGCTTAGCGGCAGCAGTTCGTCGTGTCCCCATGCGTACTGGTGATAGCCCTGCCATGCGTGCAGAAATTCCGCGCGAACCTTGGCGGCCATCTCGGCCTTTCGCGTACCAGGCCATGAGGTATCAGCCGCACCGGATGAAGCATCGGTCTTGAGTGGAACCGGCCGCGCGCCATCAACCTGATGCACCGAGCCGGGCTTCGTAGTCTGTGCCCACCCGCTCAAAGCGGCGCATGGCAGCAAAGCCATGAGCACAGTCGTAACCATCATGGCGCGGTGTCCCCTACTGTCCTGTCCCCGAGCGTCATTTCGTTTTCGGGACGATGGCATCGAGTGTCTCCTTCACGTGTCGCACGATTTCGCGATCGACACTTTCGTACGGCGAGGATGGCGAACCTGGGATACCTCCAAAGTTCAAGGGCGATGTGGCCGTCGAAGGATCGACCTGCGCCGAAAGTGCCGTCATGTGGACTTGCGTGCAACCCGTAGCTTCGACCAGTTCCCGCACATTGTGGGCGCGAATGCCCGATCCCGGTAGCACCTCAATCCTCCCGCACGCCTGGTCAAGCAAACTGCGGATGAGACCGCTCCCTTCCAGCGCCGTCTTCTTCTGTCCGCTGGTGAGCACGCGAGTGAAGCGCAGATCGATTAGCTGCTCGCAGTGCGCGATTCGGATCGGGCACTACATCGAAGGCACGATGGAAGACCGTCTGCTTTGCGCCGGCCAACTCAATCATCTCCGAGCAGCGTTTGGTGTCAACCGTTCTGTCAGCATTCAGGATGCCGAAGACAATGCCATCGGCGCCATTCTCCAGCAAAAGCATGGCGTCGCGCTGCATGGTCGCGAACTCCGGCTGGCGAGTAGCAAAACCCTCCCGCTCGCGGACGAACCATCGCCATCACCGGAACGTGTACCAGTTTCTTCGCCTCAAGCAGCGTGCCCAGCGACGGCGTGAGCCCGCCGGTCGCGATGGCTGCGCACAACTCGATGCGGTCCGCGCCGCCGCCCTCAGCAGCGACGCAGTCATCCACCGTCGAGGCAATAATCTCCAGCAGGATTTGCGACAACCAGCGCTCCGGAATAAAGGTCTCGGATACCGCAAAAGCAGGAACGGCAAATGGGTTTCAGGAATTCGCTCTAGTCGCCGTCCCGCGCCAACCGTCCGGGTGGTAGATGTGCACGGTGGCGCGCCCTGACCTCATCCCATCGGACCCAGGCAATATAAGCTACGACGCAGATATTAATCAGCAGAATCATCCAGTGAATCAGGTTGGGCCGGCGCACGAGGTTATAGATTTCCAGCGGCAGGTAAATTGCGCCGGAAACAATGGCCAGCCACTCCGCCCATACCCGTTGCCGCCACAGTCCGTAGGACTCAATAAAGCGCAGGCCGGAATACGCCAGCGCAATGGCGAACACCGTGAGCAAGTCGGCATCCATCATGCGCCCTGCGGCATGCATGAGTGCGTGAGAAATTCGGCGGTCGGGGTCGATGTGCAGGTAGTACAACAGGTTCTGCGCGGCATCTTCCAGGTCGATGTTGTGGCGGATAATTTCCAGGAATCCGAACGCCGCCAATAACACCAGCACGCCCTTTGCGGCTTCGAGCAGAGCGACAGTCCGCAGACCACGGCGGTGGCCGTGACTGTCGCAATGACCCGCGCGCTGGAAAATGCTGCTCATGGCAAACGTTGGTTTTACGCCCAGCCCCCGTACCTTACCAAATCACAGGCGAGGCGCCGCTGAAAATCGCGCCAACCCTACCTGAATTGTAAGCGCAAGTTCGCGAGAAGTTGTCTTCACTGCAGTTTGACGTACTCGTAGTCCACGGGGTTGTTGTTGATGCCGCGGTCCGGCGGAGCGATCCACGCTGCCATCTTCCCGGGCTTGGAAACGCCTTGCATCAAGCTCATGATGTAGAGCCGGTCGCTGTCGCTGGGCAACCAGTTGCTGGCCTGCGCTCCGAATTGTTCGGCGCTGATTGGTTGTCCCTCGGGTGTGGTCGGTACGCCCGCCCAGTTTCCGATATTGCGGCGGAAGCGGGTGCTGGGAAGAGTCAAGCGAAAACCATGGCCTGCTTTTTCGATCAGCCGGTTCCATCGCTTCAATCCGATTTCGCAATCGCGGACATACGAGCTGCGCGTTACTTCGTTCATCGCGTTGCGCATGGGAATATTCTCGCTCTTCGTGCCGCCCTGTCCATCAGGTAATTCCAGCAGATAGCTTTGTTCGGCTGCGATGTGATCTTCGTATTGCGCCTCGTCTGGGCGCCCCTTCAGCCCATTTGCGAAGTACGATGCTGCGTTCGACGAGGTCTCGGATCCAAACAGATCGAGTGACGAGCTGAACCAGAAATTCAGATACCGCTGCACCGTCGGCAGATCGATCGCACCCGCATTGCGGATCGCGACCGGATCGTCGGTATTCAACTCCTTCATTACCTCCAGGGTGCGCTTGACGACGCGATTGATCCCGGTATCGCCGACGAACATGTGGTGCGCTTCTTCCGTCAGCATGAACTGGCAGGTGCGCGCCAGCGGGTCGAAGCTCGACTCAGCCAGCGACTTGAGCTGGAACTTGCCATCGCGATCGGTGAAGTAAGTGAACATAAAGAAGCTGAGCCAGTCGCGGATAGGCTCGTTGAAGGTACCGAGGATGCGTGGCTTGTCAGCGTCGCCTGAATGGCGTTCCAGCAACTCTTCCGCTTCCTCTCGGCCGTCACGGCCGAAGTAGGCGTGTAGCAGGTACACCATGGCCCAAAGATGACGGCCCTCCTCCACATTTACCTGGAACAAGTTGCGCAGATCGTAGACTGACGGAGCCGTGTGCCCCAGCATTCGCTGTTGCTCCACCGATGCCGGCTCAGTATCGCCCTGGGTCACGATCAGGCGCCGCAACGTTGCCCGGTATTCGCCCGGAATCTGCTGCCACACCTCCTGCCCGAAACTATCGCCGAAACCGATTCGACGGTTGGGATCGCGCTCGTTCAGGAAGATGCCCCAGCGATAGTCCGGCATGCGCACGTATCCATAGGTCGCCCAGCCCTTCGCGTCCACAGACGTTGCGGTGCGCAGGTACACATCGGCCACCTGAAAGTCTTTGGGACCAAGTTCTTCCCACCATTTCAGGAACTCCGGCTGCCAGTGTTCCAGGGCGCGTTGCAAGGTGCGGTTCGAGCCGAGATCGACGTTGTTCGGAATGCGGTCCTGGTAATTGATGCTCATTACACCCTCTCCCAATTGAACTTTGCTTTCGACCCGCTACCGAAGAGTTTCAGTGCGCCACGCTCACCCGTCGAGTTGGGACGGATGAAAACCCAGTTCTGCCATGCCGAGAGGCGCCCGAAGACTTTTGTTTCCGTGGTCTCGGCGCCGGGGAACCGCAAACTTGCTTCCATCCCAGTCAGCGCGTCGGGTGAGAGGCTGGCCCGCTCTTCAATCGCGATACGCATCTCGTCTTCCCAATCGAGATCGTCAGGCGCAAACGTGACCAAGCCGAGGTCCAGAGCGTCTGAGGGAGCGAGCGGTTTCCCGGTGTGCTGGTGAAGTTCGGCGACTTTGGCTTCGTCGCCGGCGAACCGCGTGTCCAACCGGCTGCGGCCGTTTACTGCCGGCAGCAACCCAAAGTTGAATTCATCCAGCGCGATCATCGGCGAATGGTCTTCTTCCGGGAGCGCGAGCATGTAGCTGCGGTCGGCAGCCAGCGCGAGTTCGAACAGCACTCCCGCGAAACACGAGCCGGGCTCGATGACCGCGTACATGCTGCGCGAGGAAACGTCGAGCCGCGCCAGGGTTCTCCGCAGCAGCCCGATCGTCTCGCGTACCAGCCAGTCGCTGCGATGTTCCAGCATCATAGCGTCTGATGCGAGCAGCGGCATCGATGCTGCCGGCCGTCTTGATCAGCAGCAGCCCAAGTTCGAGTTCGTTCGTACGCAACATCAGGATGGCATCATCGAGTTCGCGGGCCATGGCCAGCGGCCACCACTGATTGCCTGCTGCGTGAGCCTCTTCGACCGTGCCCGGTTGTTTTCCGTCAGGCCCTCGTACCGTCAGGGTGGCGGTGCGGGCCGCGCGATCAAACGTCACATCGACGTGCTGGTAGTGGTAGCCGTCTTCGTCGATCGTGCGCTGCAGCGGATGCAGCTTGATTCCTTTCGCGTCAGCCGCACGCGAGGAGGTCGAGACCAGTCTCTCCGCCCGCGTGCGTACCAGCTCGGTGAACTTCGCAGGAGGCGCGATCTCGTCCACCATGCCCCACTGCTTGGCGCGCTCGCCCTTGATGCCATCAGGATTGGTGCAGAACATATCGGCCAGATCGCGGCGGACTTTGCGCTTGTCCACCAGTCGCGTAAGACCGCCAGTACCCGGGAGAACTCCCAGCAGCGGGACCTCGGGCAGGCTCACGGCACTCGAGCGGTCATCGACCAGCAGGATTTCGTCGCAAGCCAACGCCATTTCGTAGCCGCCGCCTGCACACGTTCCATTGATCGCCGCGAGAAACTTGAGCCCATCATGCCGGCTGGAGTCTTCCATCCCGTTGCGCGTTTCATTGGTGAACTTGCAGAAATTCACCTTCCACGCGTGCGACGACGTGCCCAGCATGTAGATATTCGCGCCGGCGCAGAACATGCGCTCGCGCGCGCTGGTCAGCACCACGCACGCGATTTCGGGATGCTCAAATCGTACCCTCTGCAGGATGTCGTGTAATTCGATATCGACCCCAAGATCGTAGGAGTTGAGTTTGAGCTTGTAGCCGGGACGTAGTCCGCCTTCTTCGTCCACATTCATGGCCAGTGTGGCCACGCGGCCGTCGAAGGTGAGACGCCAGTGGCGATACTGATTTTCAGCCAAGTCAAATGTGACCTGCTCTGATTCATTCACTTTAAGCATTAGTAAAAACTCTCCTCACAACGGTGGCAGGAGCCACCTCACCCGCAGATCAGAGTCCGCAGGCACCCACATCATCTACATGCATTATAGTGCATAACAACACTGTGGAATGTCTCGCTTTCAGGGTTTATGAGTGCTCCATCGCGGCAGAGCGCGCTTCCAAAAGCAGCCGCATACTCTGCGCCGGGGAGTGAGTGCTGGTGTCGATGGCGACGTCAGCCTTGCCATAGAGCGATTCCCGCACTGCCAGGATGCGCTGTAAGTCTTCCATGGACTCGCGGTTGTCTGCCATGGGACGCATGTCGCCCTGCGCCATGACGCGTTGCATGTGGTCCTCGGGTGAAGCCTTCAGCCAGACGGTGTAACACGCCGTCAGCAGGCGCTCGAAAGTAGAGGGTTCGGAGACAAGGCTGCCTCCCGTAGCGAGCACGAGTCGCGGAGTGCTTTCGAGGATTTCGTCGAGGCAGCGTCTTTCCAGACGGCGAAAGCCGCTCTGGCCGTAGAGCTCGAAGATCACGCCCAGCGAAACGCCTGCCTCTTTCTCGATGCAACGGTCCAGCTCCACAAACGGCACGTCGAGTTTAGCCGCCAATTTCGCGCCCAACGTGGACTTGCCTGCTCCACGCAAGCCGATCAGCGCGACCCGGTCGAAGCGCCCGGACTGGTCAATGTCTCCGAAGCGCTCGACCAGCAGCCGGCGTGCCTGCTGCAACTCGCTTTCGGGCAGACGACGGAGAAACTCAAGAATGTGGACGAGGTCAATCGGTGGTTCGGGACCTTCGGCCAGCAAGGCGTCCAGCCGCAGGTTGAGTGCTTGTGCGATGTCGCGCAACAGCAGAATGGAAACGTTGCCTAGTCCACTCTCGAGTTGCGCCAAATAACGTTCCGAGACGCCGGAATCCCGGGCCAGGATCTTTCGTGTCATGCCCCGGCTCGCTCTGATTTCGCGAACCCGTTCACCCAAGAGCTTGAGAAATCGCGAATCGTTCAAAACGACATCGGTCGCTGGCCGTGGAGTACCCGGGTTTAAAGTTCGATGCACGAGGGGAAAACGCCTGACTCAACAATGGCATATGCATTATACTTCCACAACGTCCCATCCATCGGGCAAATGATCATGAAGGAATTCCCGACTTGTCATTGAGTCTCACAATTCTGGTGGGCACCATGACCGGCACTGCCGAGATGGTGGCGCAAGAGGTCCAGACTGCGCTGGAAGCCGGCGGCCACACGGCGTCGATCCGCATGATGGACGACCTCGACGCGGGTGTGTTTCAGCCCGGAGGAACGTTTCTGATTTGCACCTCGACTTATGGCCAGGGAGATGTCCCCGACAACGCGCAGGAATTTTTTGCTAGCCTGGAGCGTGAGCGTCCAAACCTTAGAGCTGTGACCTATGGACTGATCGCGTTGGGCGACCTCACTTACAGAGACACGTTCTGCGAAGGCGGGAAGCGCTTCGACAGCTTGCTGACCGAACTCGGCGCCAGACGCGTGGGCGAGGTCCTGGAGCATGACGCCAGTTCAGGCACGCTACCGGAAGAGGTCGCGGCGCAGTGGATCGTGCCGTGGGCGGAACTGGCCATGGCCGCGTCCATCGATGCGCTCACGGGAAAGACAACTGATGCAACCAGCGAATAGAACTGTCCCTGTAGCGTCAGAACTTCGACAACAGTTCGCGGAAGTCGCGGTGGACGGCAACCGTCTCGAAACACTCTGGGTCGGGCCGAGTGAAGCAATCGACGGAACCATTGTGATGCTGCACGAAGGGCTGGGATCGATTGCGCTGTGGAAGGATTTCCCGCAGCGGCTCGCCGAACGCACCGGCTGTCGCGTCTTGGTGTACTCGCGCTACGGACATGGAAATTCGGACAAACTGGCGGAGAAGCGGCCTGTCGAATTCATGCATCACGAGGGCGAAGTGGTGTTGCCAGAGTTGCTCGACAAACTGAACATCGAGCAGCCGATTTTGCTGGGCCATAGCGACGGGGGTTCAATCGCGTTGATCTTTGCGGGAAAATATCCAGACCGGCCGCACGCGCTGATTCTGGAAGCGCCACACGTGTTCGTGGAGGATCACGGATTGGCCAGCATCGCCGCGGCCAAGATTGCGTTCGAGACGACCGACTTTCGCAATAAGCTGGCGCGCTATCACGCGCATGTGGACGAGGCCTTCTGGGGATGGAACGACGTCTGGCTCGATCCGCCCTTTCGCTCGTGGAACATCGCGTCGTATCTGGACACGATTCGTTGCCCGGTGCTGTGCATTCAGGGCGAAGAAGATGAATACGGCACGCCGGCGCAAGTAGAGGCGATTGCGGCGCGAGTGCGGGCGACGGAAATCGTGATGCTAGCGGATTGCAAACACTCACCGCATCGCGATCAGCCCGAGGCGACGCTAGAGAAGATGGCGGAATTCGTAGACCGCGTGACGCATCGGGACTTACGCTCCAGCGGCGAGAATCAAAGGGCAACCACGGATTCACACGGATGACACGGATCGGAATTTAGGGCTGCGACTAACAACCAGGACCTAAGGCCAGGAACGAATAGCGAAAGGCGGCCATCATGGCGGAATGGGTTCATACCTTTAAAGGCGCGGTGCTGGCCTCGGAATACGATTTCACCAGCCACATGAACTCGCAGATGTACGTATCGCGCTTCGACCAGGCGACATGGTTTCTGCTGCGCGCCATCGGAGTTACGCCGGTATCGATCAAGCAACAGAACCTGCGTATCGCCATCGTGCGCCAGAATTACCAGTTCCTCGAAGAACTGCGCGGCGGGGAACTGGTCGAGATCAAAAGTGGCTTCCTGGCCGTTGGCGAAAAGTATTTTCGCTTCCTGCACCAGATGTATGACGCCGAGAGCAATCGCATGGTCGCCACCTGCGACAGCGTTGCGGTGCGCGCCAGCCTCGAAACCAGCAAGAGCGTCCCGCTCACAGCCGAGCTTCAAGACCGTGCCAAGCAATACCTGGTGACCCCCAACGTACCGCTGGACGAGACGGTCGGGTAGCTTCCGCGCTTGATAATCGCGCGAGTCTTCGATTGACCGGCGCCCAGCGATTGCGGATAATCGTGCCACGGGTGTTGGAGTTCACCCTTAACCGCCCTCCGGGGAAGATGACTCCTACCAAGGGTTCGCTTTGGGGGAGTCTTGCCTGTCGCAACCTCCCGCATCCGCTCCCGAAAATTTAAAGCTCGTGGACAATGGCTGGTGCGCAGCCGTGCAACTGCTGTGCGTACTTTGCGCACTCTCTGCGAGCGGACTGGAACGGCAGAAGATGCACAAGTATCTCCTGGTTGGCTTGGGCGGTTTCGCAGGCGCGATCGCGCGCTATGGGCTGGGGACATTGGTCACTCAGCGCATGGGATTGCGCTTTCCTTATGGCACGTTCCTGATCAATGTATCGGGATGTTTCCTGATCGGGTTTTTCATGCATCTGCTGGCGGAGCGTGGCGTACTCGACCTTCACTGGCTGTACATCGTGGTAATCGGGTTTATAGGCGCCTACACCACTTTTTCGACCTTCGAGTACGAAACCATGCGCGAGCTCCAGGATGGACAGATTGGCATTGGTCTGCTCTATGTTGGATCCAGCGTGCTGGGTGGATTCTTCATGGTCTGGCTGGGATCGGTGGCGGCGAAGTTGGTCCCGTGACCGCTCATTCGTAACGTCCACCTTTGGAAGCGTCGGATCTTACAGAACTGCTGCCGGCACCGTCTCTCGCGGCGCGCCTACTTCGTTTCTTCTGCGTCTTTCACCAGAGGATTGCCTGACTCGCTGGTATTGGCCGGTGGTGTTTGTTTGGCAGCCTTGTCAGCTTTGGCCTTCTCGGCTGAACGCTTCATCTTCTCGTCGAATTTCTGCCGCAGTCGTTCTTCGTGTCCTCTGCTCATAACAACAGTTTACGCCGCGATCCCTAGATTAGATCGGGTTGTCTGGTGGCCGTGACCACGCTGGCCCATTCATTCGCGGAAAGTCGCTTGCGCCTGACCGTCGCCATCGGAATCGGCACATGGATGAACATGCCATGCTGCAGTCCGACGATCATGTCGGTCTTGCCCGCCATGGCGGCGTGTACCGCATTGCGGGCAAAGGAATCGCACAACACCGAATCGACCGTCGACGCCGGGACACTGCGAATGTAGTAGCTGGGATCGAGATAACGGATGGTGACCGGAAAGCGCTGCCTTTCGAAGTGCTCCTTGATCTTTTCCTTCAGGAACAATCCAATATCGCGGTGCTTGAGGTTGCCCGAGGCATCGCGCTCCTCCGCCGGAGGCATCAGGTCGTGACCTGCTCCTTCGGCGACCACGATCATGGCGTGATGGCGCTGCAACAGCCTGCGGTGCAGCGCAGCCAGCAGTCCGCCGTCGCCTTCGAGCTTGAAGGGAAACTCTGGAACGAGAGCAAAGTTAACTTCCTGGCTGGCCAGGGTGGCGCCTGCGGCAATGAAACCCGAGTCACGGCCCATGACTTTCACGATGCTCACGCCATTCAAAGCGCACTGGGCTTCGACGTGCGCGGAATCGATGATGTCCTTAGCACGCGCGATGGCCGTGAAGTATCCGAACGAACGGTTCACGAACATCACGTCATCGTCGATGGTCTTGGGAATGCCGATCACCGAGATTTTAAGATTGCGCCGCTTCACTTCCTCGGCGATGCCGTGAGCGCCGCGCTGCGTGCCGTCACCCCCGACCGTGAACAGAATGTTGATGCCACGCTGCTCGAGGAAGTCGACGATGATGTCGGGGCTCAGAGGTCCGCGCGAAGAACCCAGTAGCGTGCCGCCGCGCTGGTGAATATCGTTGACCATCTCCGTGTTCAGCCACACCGGGGACGCGGCGGCTTCGGGAGCGAATCCCGAATAGCCGTAGCGGATACCAAGTACTGCATTGACGCCGTAGTGAAAATGCAATTGCAGGTACACCGAGCGGATCACGTTGTTCAGTCCCGGACACAATCCGCCGCAGGTAACAATAGCGGCCTTAGTTCGGGCGGGGTCGAAGAAGATTTTTTCGCGTGGCCCGGCCTTTTCGAAGAGCTGTACAGCGGCGGCTACGCTGGTATCGACTTCGGCGGGATAGCTGACATGCATGAAGTCAGTGACGAAGGTGCCTTCCATTCCGCCGCGCGCATCGCGCCGCAGCGGCGAGGATTGTTCGCGGTCGCCCAAGTCCGAAACGACAACCTTCTCTTTTTCAGTCATGGCAATTTACGAGTCCGCACACCGGTTGAGACTACATGCCAATTCAGCTTGTGCGGGCTTCCCTCTACGATAAATGAAAAGAGGCCGGAACATCCTCCGGAGAAACCAATTCAGGATTTTCAGGTGCCCGAAAAGAAGAGCGATTCAGCCGGTCCCCACGCCTCCACCTCGAAGGTGCAATGAGCGAGTGGCCTTTCCTGCGCCGAGCGCTAGTTGTAAGATGGCAGCATGGCTGCTGACAAGGACACTTCGCCGCAGAACAGGGAACAGGATCCGAATGCCGCTGAGTATGTTGCGGAAGCGCATCGTCGCCTGACGACGCTTCGCGAACAATTGGACAAGCATCCCGACTTGGAAGCCGCTATTGAGCGTTTGGAGCAGGCGCTGAACGTCCTTACCACCAAGACGGGCGGAATGCTGTGACTAGCTAAACAGCAATTCCTTGGCGCGCTGTGACGCTTTCACGACAGCCTTAATCAGCGTCACGCGCAAGCCACCTTCCTCCAACTCGAGAATTCCGTCGACAGTGCAGCCGGCGGGTGTGGCAACGGCATCTTTCAGCAACGCAGGATGGTCGCCGGTTTCGAGCATCATCTTGGCCGAGCCCATCACGGTTTGCCCGGCGAGTTTCATTGCGATGTCGCGCGGAAGTCCGACCTTCACACCGCCTTCGGCGAGTGACTCCAGGATCATGAAAATATAAGCGGGCCCACTGGCGGAAAGGCCGGTGACTGCGTCCATGTGCTTTTCATCGACGCGAAGGGTTTCGCCAACGGTGTCAAACAGCCGGTGCACGATTTCGAGGTCAGCGGGCTTGACTGCAGTTCCGCAACAGAATGCGGTCATGCCTGCGCCAACGCGTGAAGGCGTGTTGGGCATGGCGCGAACGACGGGAATCTTCGGCGGAATCCGCTGCTCAATGTAAGAGGTGGGTACCGAAGCGGCGATGGAGATGATCAGCTGATTCTCGTTCAGTTCAGGTTCAATCTCGCTGACAACTTCACCCAGCGTCTGCGGCTTGATGCACAGCAGAATGATGTTGGCACCCTTCACCGCACTTCGGTTGTCGGTGGTGACCTTAACGCCGAACTTCGACGATAGCGCGTCGACGCGCTCACCGTGGTTTACCGTGGCCACGACATTCGCAGGAGTGACGACATTCTGCTGGCAAAATGCCTGCAGCAGGATACTGCCCATTTTCCCCAGTCCGAGAATGGCGAGACGCGGTGGCTGCGCTAAAGAAGATGAGGGCACGGTAGGGTTCCCGTCAAAAAAGGATTCCGGTTGTCCGGTGTAAGTGTGATTGTAAATTGCGCGGCACGGAACGCGAAGCGTTGCCGGGTGGAAGCTGGCCTGTATCGCGCATAATAAGTGCCATGAGCTTTCGTTGTAACGCCGCCATAGTATTTGCCCTGGCTGGCTGCCTGGCGATATCAGTCAAGGCGACGGCACAGCAGTTTCCTCATTTGCAGGAAGACAACCTCGCCGGACAGCAAGTGACCTTGCCTGATGCCGCATCCGGCAAGGTTTCGGTGCTGGTGCTGGGATTTTCCCACGCCTCGGGGACGCCGACAGGAGCGTGGGCAAAGCGCATTCAAAGCGACTTCGGAAAGTCGACGAGCTTTACGTTGTACCAGTTGGCGGTGCTGGAGGCTGCACCGCGAATGATTCGCGGGATGATTGTTTCGGGTATCAAGAAGGGTGTTCCCGAAAGCCAGCGGGCGAATTTCCTTATCGTGGTACACCAGGAAGACGAATTGCAGAAGCTGGTGCGATACCAAGAGGCCGACGACGCCTATATTGTTGTGCTCGATCGCAACGGTAAGGTCGCCTATCAGATCCACGGAGGCTCGGTCGATCCAGCCTATGCAGAATTTCGCGAGAAGGTGCAGGAACTGCTGAAGTAGTGTCCCTAGCTGAAAGTGCGAAAATCACACAAATTGGCGAGTTACTCGGGGACGGCGCGTGCGATATAATCGCCAGCCTTGCACCAATCCGGTTTACTCGACGAGATCCTAAGCAAATGACCGAGGAGTTGACACGGTGATGCGCCATTTGGCTGTCGCTTCCCTAGTTCTTGCGCTGCTGCAACCCGGCAGTGCCTCCAATTCTCCCGCTATCCTGGACGGCTTCTCACCGGCGCACTCGACCGCCGAGCGCGATTGGGAAGCCAAGTTCCGCAGTCTTCCCGATCCGAAGACCATTCGCGACAACATGCAGCGCCTGAGCGCGCGCCCGCACAACGTCGGCTCGCCGTATGACAAAGACAATGCCGAGTGGATGCTGGCGAAGTTCAAGGAGTTCGGTTTCGACGCGCAGATCGAGACTTTCTATGTATTGTTCCCGACTCCCAAGGAGCGCGTGGTCGAACTGCTCGAGCCGACGCACTTCGTGGCCAAGCTGCAGGAGCCGCCGCTGGCCATCGATCCAACCTCACAACAGACCTCCGAGCAGCTGCCTACCTATAACGCGTACTCCAAAGATGGCGACGTAACGGCTCCGCTGGTGTACGTGAATTACGGTGTGCGCGAGGATTACGAGCAACTCGAGCGCATGGGCGTGTCGGTGAAGGGAGCGATCGTCATCGCGCGCTATGGTGGCGCATGGCGCGGCATCAAGCCGAAAGTTGCCGCCGAGCATGGCGCGATTGGTTGCATCATCTACTCCGATCCCCGCGACGACGGTTACTTCGAGGGACAATATTTTCCCTACGGGCCCGTTTCGTCCCGAGGAAGGCGTGCAGCGCGGGAGCGTGATGGACACCGATTATCCGGGCGATCCGCTGACTCCCGGCGTGGGCGCGACCAAGGACGCGAAGCGGTTGGACATAAGCGAAGCCAAGACCATCACGAAGATTCCGGTGCTGCCCATTTCTTACGGCGACGCGCAGCCGTTACTGGCGGCGATAACTGGCCCCGTCGTTCCGGAGAGCTGGCGCGGCGCGTTGCCGATGACCTATCACGTTGGCCCGGGCCCGGCGAAAGTTCACCTCGTGGTCAAGTCGAACTGGGACATCAAGCCGATTTATGACGTGATCGCCAAGATTCCCGGCAGCGACACGCCGGACGAGTGGGTGATTCGCGGCAACCATCATGATGCGTGGGTGAATGGCGCCGAAGACCCGGTGTCAGGAATGTCGTCGGTGCTGGAAGAAGCACGCGCGCTGGGCGAGTTGACGAAGCAGGGCTGGAAGCCGAAGCGCACCATTATTTATTGCGCGTGGGACGGCGAAGAGCCGGGACTGCTGGGATCGACCGAATGGGTGGAGCAGCACGATGCCGAGCTGAAGCAGCATGCCGTGATGTATATCAACTCCGATTCGAGCTCGCGCGGTTACCTGTTCGTGTCTGGCTCGCACACGCTGGAACACATGATGAACCAGGTGGCGCGCGAGGTGCAGGACCCGGAGAAAAAGATGTCGGTGCTGCGGCGGACGCAGTTGCGGCGCATCGGACGGGCACAGAAGCCCGACGAGCGCGAGGACTTGCGCGACCGCGGCGACTTGCGCATCGGCGCGCTGGGCGATGGCTCTGACTATGCGCCTTTCCTCGACCACGCCGGCGTGGCCTCGCTGAATATTGGCTTCGGCGGCGAAGCCGATGGCGGGATCTATCACTCGATTTACGACGACTTCTACTGGTACACCCACTTTGGCGATCCCGATTTCATGTATGAGAAGGCGCTGTCGCAGGTTGGCGGAACCGCGGTAATGCGCATGGCCGACGCCGATGTGCTTCTGTACGATCCCTCGGGCTCCGCCGATACCATCAAGCGTTACGTGGGGGAGTTGAAGACCGAACTCAAGGAGAAGCAGGACAAGGTGCGCGAGCGCAATCGCGAGATCGAAGAAGGCGTTTACCTGGCCAGCGCCGATCCCACGAAGAAATATGTGCCGCCGACCGTTGAGCCGTTGCCTCCGTACCTGAATTTTGCTCCTCTGGAAAATGGGGCCGATGCCTATTCGCGCGCGGCCCAGCGCTACAAGAAGGTATTTGCGAGGCTGGCGGAGAGCAATCCCACAGTGTGGGAGTCGCCGGAATTGAAGGCGATCAATGAAAAGCTGATGCTAACGGAGCGGACCTTTACCACCGCGGAAGGATTGAAGGAACGTCCCTGGTTCAAGCACCAGATCTACGCGCCCGGGGCTTATACGGGGTACGGCGTGAAGACCATTCCTGCGGTCCGCGAAATGATGGAAGAAGACAAGTGGCAGGACGCCGACGCCGGAGCGGTCATCGCGGGTGCGGTGCTGATGAAGCAGGCGAGCCTGGTGGATTCGATCGCGCAGGAATTGGAGCAGGTGGTGGGACCAGCGCCTCCAGCAACGCAGATGGCGCGGAAGCATAAGAAGGCGGAAGAGGGGCAGGTCAGCGGGAGGTAAAAGCGAGACAGGCCCACATTGTGGGACGATGGCTCCGTGCTTCCACTCTCCGGTTGCTTTATCAGGGAGACTGGGATGTTTCGCCTGGGCGGCGGAACCCTTCCGGCGGGAAGTTAGCACTCCGGCGGCGGCCAAGGGTTCGGGTTAGTCCCGTTCACCGACCTCAGGTTCTTTGAAATAACGAAGCGTCGTGCAAGCCGGGTGGAAGTGCAGGAAACTGCAGATATAAGTCCTTATGGCAGACATGGATAGCTGTAAGCCACTTCCAATCAATGACATACAAATATTTTCCGCCCATACTCATTGGAAACAAACGAGGCGTGAACAGCATTTTTCGCCAAATTTGGCAAAATAGCCACGGTGCGTGTCTCAAATGCAGCACCGAGCCATCCGTTGCTGGAAGAGCTCTAGCGGTCGAAGCCTTCCCAAGCGGTGAAAATATCCACGCCAAAGGCAGCGACCATGGCAGTCACGTCGGGCTTGGGATCCCCGTAGGTCAACCCCCGCAACGTGAGATACTCCACTACTCTTTGTCGTAAACGTACTTGGCGTGGATTTTCTTGCCGTCGGCAGTGAAATTGGTGATGTCGAGGGTGCGGCTCTTGCCATCCTTGGCAAGTTCGACTTTGCCATTGCTCACCGTCTTATTGCCTTTCATGTTGGCGAGCAACAGGGTGTGCTCCCCTTTGGTTTTATAGGCGCGGTAGTCCACGTTGGGATCGTCGGTGACCGGATAAGGTTTGCCATCGAACTTGCCAGTCCACTCGGAGTGCGCCGGTTGGCCCGCGGCGTTCACGCCATCGGTAGTGACCTTGATATCGCTGCCCGCTGTGGAATACACCACGGTTGTGTTCTTACCGACGCCGGCAGGGATTTTCGACTTGGCTTCGTTGAGCTTCCATGTACCGATGTTGGGATTCTGGGCGAAGCTGACGGTGAGAGCGAGAAAGCATAGGACGAATATCGCAACGACGGACCTGGTTTTCATGGAGTCTCCATTGGGGTTGAGAAGCACGATGTTGAGCTGAATAGTGCGGCGTCAGTGTAGGCGGAGAGCCGGCGGCGCGCAAGAGAAATTGCGCAGGCGATAGCAGGGAAGAGGCGCGTCTCATGGCGCGCTACTCTCCGTTCAAGTTCTGGTATTGCGCTTTGGTCAGTGGGACGACCGACAACCGGCCGATGCGCACCAGAGGCGAGTCCGCGAAGAGCTTGTTGGCTTTGATCTGAGCCAGCGAGACGGGTTGTGCAAGCGGCTTCCCGACTTTGATTTTCACCAGCGGGTTCTTGGGATCGGCAGCGTCAACCGACACGACCGATGCGGTTCCCACTGCGCTCTTGTGATCGCCGGTCTCATAAATGATCAGGAGCGTGCCGGGATCCATTTCGCGGAGGTTCCTGACCGCCACGGGATTGGTTACGCCGTCCCAGATTGTGGTCTTGTCGCGTTGCAAATCGGCGAATGAGTATTCCGAAGGTTCCGTCTTGAGCAGATAGTAGTCGAGGTCCATACGGTTTTCCTTGCGGGTATGGTCGCATGAAGAGGGGGGCGGAGCCAAATCGCTGCGGAACCGTGGGTTATAGTTCTCGGATGAATTCGCGATCGTTGAGGTTAGTCATTTTTATCGCGCTCGTCATTGCTTCTGCGGGTGTCTTCGGTCAGACGCCCAAGCAGGCTGCGCAGGACTGGCGTATGGCGCACGAGCAGCAAATCCTGAAGGAGTTCACCGATCTGCTCTCCATTCCGAATGTTGCCAGTGACACCAGCGACATTCAGCGCAATGCGAACGCGCTGGTCGAGATGCTCGGGCGGAGGCATGTGGCCGCAAAGTTGCTACTCGCGCCGGGCGGGAATCCGGTCGTGTATGGCGAGATCAGAACGCCGGGAGCGAAGCACACTATCGTCTTCTACGCGCATTATGATGGTCAGCCAGTCACGCCGGACGAGTGGGAATCAAAAGCGCCGTTCACTCCGGTGACGCGCATGGTCAATGGGGAGCCGCGCATTTATGGGCGCTCGGCGTCGGACGATAAAGCTGCGATCCTGGCGCAACTGACCGCGCTCGACGCGTTGCAGGCGGCGCACATCCCGATCAAGGCCAACCTCCGTTTCGTGTGGGAAGGCGAAGAAGAGGCCGGCTCGACGCACCTGGGTGCGGTGCTCGACAAGTATCACGACGAACTCGGCGGCGATATCTGGCTCATCTGCGATGGCCCGGTTGACCAGAGCGGGCGGCAGAGCGTGGTTTTCGGAGCGCGTGGCGTCACGCACCTTGCCATTACGCTCTATGGCCCGAACCGCGAGTTACACAGTGGACACTATGGCAACTGGGCACCGAATCCCGCGATGATGCTGGCGCAATTGCTCGGCGGCATGGCAGATGGCAACGGCCACGTGCTGGTGCCGCATTTCTACGACGGCATTGCGCCGCTTACAGCGCTGGAGCGGCAGGCCATCGCCGAGGCTCCTCGCAATGAGGAAAAATTGCGCCAGGAGTTCGGGCTAGGTCATACCAACGGAAGCGGCAAGCCTCTACTCGAACTTCTCAACGAGCCGACACTCAACATTGATGGCTTCGCCTCAGCCCGCACCGGTGCCAAGGCGAACAATGTGGTTCCGTCGACGGCCACTGTCGATATCGACTTGCGTTTGGTGAAGGGGCTCGACTGGAAAACGCAGCAACAACGCGTCGTGGACTATGTGACCGAGCAAGGGTACTTCGTCACGGCGATGCCTCCCGATAAGGCGACGCTGCTAACGCATCCGAAAGTGGCGTTTGTGAAACTAGACGACATCGGCTACAACGCGGTGCGCACTCCAATGGACCTGCCCATGGCGCACGAGGTGATTGCGGCGGTCGAGAGCGCGCGCGGGCCGGTGGTGAAGCTGCCGACTATGGGCGGAAGCGTTCCACTAGAGGTGATTGAGAGAGCCGTAGGCACGCAAACGATCACGGTGCCGATCGCCAACTACGACAATAATCAGCATTCAGCAAACGAGAATATTCGGGTGCAGAATTTGTGGGATGGAATTGAGACGATGGCGGCGCTGGAGGCAATGGAGTAGGATTCCGCCGATTCAGACCAGCCTGTCCCCACCCCTTCCCCGAGAGGAAAGAGTGGGGACATCCCACAATGTGGGACTTACAGGTTAGGTCGTGCCGAGTCGCCGCAGTACGGATTCGCGGAAGCCGCGGCTAAGCGTCAGCTTGGTTCCATCGCGCAGCAAGATTGCGTAATCGCCGTAAAGCGACGGTTTCAGCGTCTTGATGCGATCCACGTTGACCAGGGTTGAGCGATGTACCCGCAAGAACTGGCGTGCGCCGAGCCGGTTTTCCAGCGCAGTAATGGTTTCGCGCAGGATGTGGGTGACATTGCCTACGTGCAGACAGGCATAGTTTCCCGCCGACTCAACCCAGTCGATTTCGTTGGGCTTCAAGCAAACAATTTCGCCGTCGGATTTCACTACGATGCGATCAGGCGTATGGTGGCGAGCATCAAGACCGCCCAGCATCTCGAGAACGCGCTTCTGAAACATCGCCTCGGAAGGATGCATTAACTGCTTGCGCGCGTGGTCGAGGGCTTCGCCCAGCCGCTCCTGATTGACCGGCTTCAAGAGGTAGTCGAGCGCATGCACTTCGAAGGCACGCATGGCGTAGCGGTCGTAGGCGGTCACAAAGATTGTCAGCGGCAGACTGCTTTGCTGCTGCAATGTCTCAACCACGCCAAAGCCATCGACTTCCGGCATCTGGACGTCGAGAAAGACGAGGTCCGGCATCTCGCGCTGGATCAGCGCGATCGCAGACTTGCCGTCGCCGCACTCGGCGACGATCTCCAAGTCCGGCTCTTTCTGCAGCAGGCCGCGCAAACGTTCGCGGGCAAGGGATTCGTCGTCGCTAAGCAACACTCGAATTGACATTGGCGTTCTTGACCTCCTCATTACTGGTTCGATAAGGCACGCGGATTTTCACCATGCATCCGCCGCCGGGCGCGTCATCGAGCACCATGGCATGGTCCAGGTTGTACAGCTGTTGCAAGCGGCCGCGAGTATTTCGCAAGCCAACGCCCTCGGGGGGCAGGACACCCCGGCCGCGGGTCAGACCGGCACCATTATCGCGAATTTCCATCCACACATCGTCGTGATCGCGCCAAGTGGAAATGCGAATAGTGCCCGGCGCGCGCCGGGGGCCGATGCCGTGACGGATGGCGTTCTCTACCAGCGGCTGCAAAATCAGGTTGGGCACAAGCGTGTCCAAGGTACAGGGATCGATCGTCGGTCTCAACCTGCAAGCGGTCGTGGAAGCGTGTCTGCTGAATGTCGACGTACTTCTGCAGGAACATGTCAGTTCCTGCTAAAGCGGAACTTCCTGCACGCCGACGCCGTCGAGCGACATGCGCAGCAGGTCGGCAAGTTGCAGCGTCATGTGCTCGGCCGCCTCGCCATCGTAGCGGGCAAGCGCGGCGATGGAGTTGAGCGTATTGAAGAGGAAATGCGGCTCGAGTTGGATCTTCAGTACTTCGAGCTGGGCGCGCGCCAGTTGAGCCTCGAGTTGCGACGAGATCAGTTGACGCTCCTGGTACTTTCCGTAGAAGGCGATGGCCTGCGTGATCAGTAAGACATACCAATAGCGCGGGAATGTCCATAAATGTACGCGACAGAACGTGTGCGAAGAATGGAACGCTAGGTTCTTTGATCCAGGTGATCAGCGGGCTCAACCTCGCCAGCGCAACGGCGGCGACAAAGGTCAGGACCACGCTGGCGACGACGTGGATAACGAGTGACAGTCTCCAGCTATTGCGGTCGAAGGTGTAACGCAACGACAACTCGTAGACGATGGGTGTCAACAGCGACCAGATGAACGAGATGGTGATGTTCCAAGCCAGCAGTTGCGCCCAGCTGATGGGCTCTCCCATCGAGGCCGTGTAAACGTGCGCGCCCGCAGCGGTGAGGAAGGCGAGCAGCGTCCACAGCACGAACCCGACGAACCAGATTCGGACCCAGCGTTTCAGCATGTCACGCAACCCGATGGCACAGATGAACACCCCTGGACAGACCAATGCCAGTCCTGCGTTCATAGACGAAATCCAGCGCAAAATGTTTCCTGAAATGTGGAAAGAACATCAGTAAGTGCCGTCGGATCAAACATGTCCAGAAGCGGACAGTAAGAATCGCGCGAGCGTGTTTGCGAATATCAGACACCCGTGGCTAGCAGAATGCGACAATAACAGTCGCAAGAAGCGATAGATTTCATGCACGAGTTGGGTATCGCATCTTCTATTCTGGATTGTGTGGAGGCTGAGGCCCGCCGGCGTCCGGGAGCGCGCATCACGAAAGTGGGGGTCAAAATTGGCGAATTAGCGGGGGTGGACGTCGATTCGCTGCAGTTTGGATTCGAAGCAATCATCAAAGACACGGACTTCGAAGGGCTTGTGCTTGCTGTCGAATCGATCCCGCGGAGGCAGCGTTGCCCGAAATGCGAGCATGAATTCCGCATGAACGACTATGATCCGCAGTGTCCGCAGTGCGGCGAGTTTGCCACGCAATGCATCAGCGGGGAAGAATTGGATATCGCGTACATGGAAGTGGACGAATGAGCCGAGTCGAAGTTGAAAAGAAAGTCCTGAACGAGAACCAGATCCTGGCTGAGCAACTACGCGAACGCTATCGCGAACGGGGGATCTTGTGCGTGAACCTGATCAGCTCGCCGGGATCGGGCAAGACGTTGCTGCTGGAGAAGACCTTGGAGCGCATGGATAAGAGCGCGCGAGTTGCCGTCCTCACGGGCGACCTGCAAACGGAAAACGACGCGCAGCGGCTGGCGAAGTTCGGCTTTCCTGTGAAACAGATTGTCACCGGCGGCACGTGCCATCTCGACGCGAAGATGGTGGAACGGCATCTTGCAGATTGGAAGTTGGAAGACCTCGATCTGCTGGTGGTGGAAAATGTGGGAAACCTGGTATGCCCGTCGAGCTACGATCTGGGCGAAGACGCGAAGATCGTCCTGCTAAGCACCACTGAGGGCGAAGACAAGCCGCTGAAGTATCCGTCAATCTTCTTCAAGTCAGAACTCATGGTGCTCACCAAAATTGACCTGCTGCCCTACGTGCCGTTTTCCGCGGAATTGGCGAAGGAGAATGCGCGCCGGGTGCATCCGCAGATGGAGATCCTGGAAGTGTCGAGCACCACCGGCGAAGGTCTTGAGGCCTGGATCGAATGGTTGCGAAAACGCCAGCAGACGAAAGCCAAGATGACGGAAGCAAAGGCGGGCAGCTAGCGTGACGAAAACCGATCTTGCGGCTGGTGGCGAGCGCTGGTCGTGACCTTGACACCCGCCCGGTAGTTCACTAGGGTACGGAGACGAGGAAGCTTTCTGCTTATCCAGTCTCCCCATCCGACTATGCCAGCGCGCCCCAAAACTGTCCTATTTGCATTACTGCTGGTGTTGCTGATTCAGGCGGGATGGGCGGAGAAGATCGCCGACATCCAGCCGCAGGGCTATGTCACGGACCTGGCGCAAGTTATCGATCCGGCGACCCGCCAGAAGATCGAACTGCTCGGCACCGAAGTACAGCAGAAGACCGGGGCACAAATTGCCGTGGTCACGGTTAACTCGCTGGAAGGCCAATCGCGCGAGGACTACGCCGCCGATCTCTACAAGCACCTCGGCATCGGCGCCAAAGGGAAAGACAACGGCGTGCTGATCCTGATCGCGCCCAAAGACCGGCAATACAAGATTGAGGTCGGCTATGGACTGGAGCCGGTAATCAACGATGCGCGGGCGGGCGATGTGGGACGCGATATGGTTCCTGACTTGCGCAAGGGTGATTTCAGCGCGGCAGCACTGACGGGCGTGACCGGCGTCGCACAGTTCATCGCGGCGGATGCGGGCGTGCAACTCACCGGATTCCGCAGCGGGCGGCAAGTCCGCCGACCAGAGAAGCACCCTGGTGGCTGCCTGTGTCATCTTTGGGGGATTCTTCCTGCTGATTCGGGCGCTGGCGCGCGCGGCGCAAGGGCGGCGGACGCGGTTCTGGCGGCGGAGGAATGGGCAGCGCGTTGCCGTGGATCCTGCTGGGCAACGGAATGGGACGCGGCGGTGGCGGCTGGGGCGGCGGGTTCGGTGGCAGCTCCGGCGGCTGGGGCGGCGGTGGTGGTGGAGGATTTGGCGGATTCGGCGGCGGCATGAGCGGCGGCGGCGGCGCCGGCGGCAGCTGGTAAACGAGCTGCGTGGAGCGAACGATGATCAACAAGCCTGACGACAAATTGCAGGAGTTGGTGGGACGCATGCATTACGCCTGCGGCGACGACCTGGTTTCGGTCGTGCTGTACGGCTCGGCGGCGCGGGATGATTTTCATGAGCAGTACTCCGACGTGAATGTGCTGGTGGTGCTGCGGCACATGAAGCCCAGAGTTTATCCCGGCCTTGACCGGCGTGCTGAACTGGTGGAGCCACGAAGAAAAGCTGCGGCCCCCCACGATCATGACGCTGGAGGAGCTGCGAGAGTCGGCGGACGTGTTCGCCATCGAGATGCTCGACATTCAAGGTGCGCACAAGACACTGCACGGGGAAGATGTGGTGGCGGGCATCGAAGTGCCGATGAACCTGCACCGGGTCGAGGTGGAACACGACCTGCGGACTACGCTGCTGCGGCTGCGGAACCACTTGCTGCTGACCAACGACGGCGACGAGGAATTGAAGCTCGTGATGGCGCAAGTCGGTGACCAGTGTGCTGACGCTGTTTCGCCACGCGCTGATCGCGCTGGGCGAGAACCCCCCGCATGGCAAGACCCAGGTGCTGGAGCATGCGGCCGAGGTGTTTGGGTTCGATGGGAAGCCGTTGCGGTCGGTGCTGGAGTTGCGGAGCGATGGCCAGCCATAGACAATGTTCGCGAGCCTGTATCACGCCTATATGAACGCTATTCTGGCGGTCGCGCATGGGCTGGATGTGAAGGCGCCGAAGCGGCAGTGGCACAAGCATTGATTGTTCAGCCGAGGCAGAGTTCGAGCTTCAGATCGGCGCCAATCTAATCACATTGAAAGCGAGAGGAATATGAAAACCGGAGTGATCATTCTCATTGTCATCGTGCTGCTGGCTGTTTTGTTTTGGCAGCGCATTTGTCAGCCGGCGCAACGCGATGGTGATAAGCGCGAGGCTGTGAACTCGGCTTGGTCGCAGGTGGACGTGGTGCTGCAACGCCGCAGCGACCTGATTCCCAACCTGGTCGAGACGGTCAAGGGATTCGCCACTCACGAAGAGAAAGTCTTTGGCGACATCGCAGCGGCGCGCGCCGCAATGGCCGGGGCCAAGACCCCGTCGGAGAAGATCGCGGCCAACGGGCAACTCGACTCTGCGCTGAGTCGCCTGATGGTGGTGGTGGAGAACTATCCGCAATTGCGCTCGAACGAAAACTTCCTGCGCCTGCAGGACGAGTTGGCAGGAACGGAAAACCGCATCGCCATCGAACGTAAGCGGTATAACGACACCCTGCAGGACTACAACACCTACATCGGGTTGTTCCCGAACAACATCGTGGCGAGCTTGTCGGGCTTTGCCCGCAACGATGCGTACTTCAAGGCTGACGAGGGCTCGCGGCAGGCGCCCAAGGTGAACTTCAACACACCGGCACAGCAGCCAGCGCCAGCGCCGACGCAGTAACACGGCGACAACGATTCGAACTAAGAAGGCCGGCTGATGCCGGCTTTCTTGATTTTGCGCGTTCCCGATCGGCGGGGATCACTTGGGCCTGTGACAAGGGGCACAGATTTCGATTTCGGCGAGGCGCAGCCTAATCTGGCGGCATACTGACGTCTGCCTGTAGTGGACGCTGCCGCGAGGCAAAGTACGGTTCGATCAGCACTTTGGGCTGTCTCGTTTCGCTCCATCCTCGCCTTGAATCTGAGGCGGAATTTGCGCATCCGAAGAATCGCAGTTCAGCGTAGTTCCCCTTTATTTCCAGCGATTCTGTCAGAGCGTCGGTTCAGCCCGGCTTCTGCTGCGGAGCGGCGCCGTTCTGTGCCGCATATCTTTTCTGGAGGACTTCATGCTTCATCTTGATACCGGCAATACCGGCTTCATGATCTTATGCACCAGCCTGGTCATGCTCATGACGCCGGGCCTGGCATTCTTTTACGGCGGGCTGGTCGGGCGCAAAAACGTGCTCGCCATCATGATCCAAAGTTTTGTTTCGATGGGCTGGACCACAGTGATCTGGTACCTGTACGGTTATTCGCTGTGCTTCAGCGGCGACTGGCACGGGATCATCGGCAACCTTAACAACGTTTGTCTGCATGGCATCAATCTTTCCACGCCTTCCGCGCCGACCGACACGATTCCGGCGATGGTCTTCATCGCCTACCAGATGATGTTCGCTATCATCACGCCGGCGCTCATCTCGGGAGCGTTCACCAATCGCGTTACGTTCAAGGCTTATTGCATCTTCCTAACGGCGTGGCTCACGTTTGTTTATTTCCCGTTCGTGCACATGGTGTGGGGTGGAGGCATGCTGCAACGCTGGGGAGTGGAAGACTTCGCTGGCGGCATCGTGGTGCACAACATCGCGGGAATGGCGGCGCTGGCGTCGATCCTTTATGTCGGCCGACGTCGTATTTTGGATCGCGGGCCGCACAGCATTCCGCTGGTTGCGTTGGGCACGGGGCTATTGTGGTTCGGCTGGTACGGATTCAACGCCGGCAGCGAGATGCGCGTCGATTCGGTGACGGCGACGGCTTTCCTGAATACCGATATCGCGGCGTCCTTTGCAGCGGTGTCGTGGCTGCTAGTGGCGTGGTTCCGCGAGCGCAAGCCCAAATTCCTCGGTCTGCTGACGGGAGCGGTAGCGGGACTCGCGACAATAACGCCTGCCGCGGGATATGTTTCGCCCACGACTGCGGTCATCATCGGAGTGGTATCCGGCGTGGTTTGCTACTTCGCGGTCGAGATGAAGAACAAACTGCATTGGGACGATGCGCTCGATGTGTGGGGAGTTCACGGAGTCGGTGGCTTCCTGGGCATCCTGATGCTGGGGCTGTTTGCCAACAGCACATTTAATCCCGCCGGAGCCAACGGGCTGCTCTACGGCAATCCCGGTTTCTTCGTGAAACAACTGGTCGCGGTACTCTTTTCGTCCGTGTGGGCGTTCGGATTTACCTATGCCATGCTGCACATCATCAACCTTTTCACTCCGGTGAAAGTGGACGAGATGAGCGAGGAGTTGGGCCTCGACGAGTCGCTGCACGGCGAACATGCGTATGAAACGCTGGAAGTCGAGGACGTGTTTAATCACGACCATCAGCACGTGACGATCGAACACGTGGAAGAGGACGAGTTGGTGGGGCCGAGAAGGTAGAAGCCTGCGTGCTGGCTGGCGTTCCCAGGTTCGCGTCCAGGAGACGAACGCGAATCTGGGACACCGTCAGCAGCAAAGAAACTAGTTCTTCTTTAGATTGGTCCAGAGCGTCGCGAGTACTTTTCGTTTGCGCATCATGACGCCCAATCCGGTCAGCATGAGACCGTATGTGCCTGGCTCAGGGACGGTAGTGCCGGCGATCACCACGTCACCGGAGCGAGCTGCGATTTGACCCTGGGTAAAGAACGCGGGTGCAACCGTCTCGCCTGGGACGCAAATGGATGCTGTCGTGTTGTCGCAGTAGTAGTGGAAGCCGTCGTGGATACCGACTCCATACTGGAACAGCAAATATCCAGCGTCGACGCCGCTGAAGTTGAAGAGAATTTGGGACGCCGTCGCAGTTGTATCATTCCCCACTACGTAGACTGAGGAGTTGTTTCCACTCACGGGCCCAAAAAGGCTATATGTGTGGTGCCATCATTTAGCAATAGGCTCCAATCCAAGAAGTTGCTCACACCCAGCACCCCGAGTGTGCCATCGGTTTCCATGAAGCCAGTGACGCTCCCGATTCCGATCGTTCGGTTGACGCTGTATGTTATTGGACTGGCGTTGGCGACGGCGACTCCAAACAACGTCGCCACGAGGGCAAATGCCAAGTAGCGCCCCATCGTTCTCACCGGGAATGTTCGTTTCATCGTAGCTCCTAGACTCGGGTTTCAGTTCTTGACCTAGAGTTTTGCGATGCTATCACAGCCTTGCGGAGGATTAATGTTCGATTTGAGACATTTTCTTGAGTAACCGGCCCCCTGCTACGTTCCGGGAAGCCGTTTGAGCCACTTTTGAGGGGGAGGCAGCGGCAGGGAAGCGTTCGGCGGCTCTCTTGACATCCGTCGCTGAATCTCTATACTCGAAATCAACATGTTTTACGCCACCCACAACGCGACGCGAATTAGCACCATGGCCATGTGCATGTGTGCGTGTCGGTCTGTGGGTTGCGCGTAGGAGCGGCGAATAAAGAGTAAGTAGCCGCAAGTTTCCGAAACGACCCACAGCCTGCAAGCCGTGGGTCGTTCTGCTTTTTGAGCGCGAATTCAGCCTGAACAGGAGTTAGCAGATGAGCGATAAACCGCAATATCACCTCGACACACTCGCCATCCACGGCGGACAGGAAAAGGATCCCACCACCAAGTCGCGCGCTGTGCCGATTTACCAAACCACCTCTTATGTGTTCGACGATGCTGACCACGCCGCGCGACTGTTTGCCTTGCAGGAGTTTGGCAACATCTACACGCGAATTATGAATCCGACCACCGACGTTTTCGAGAAGCGAATTGCCGCCCTGGAAGGCGGGCTCGCCGGACTCGCGCTGGCGTCGGGACAAGCGGCCGAAACCCTGATCATTACGACGCTGGCTTCCGCAGGAGACGAGATTGTCTCCACCACTTCGCTTTATGGCGGCACTTACAACCTGTTCCACTACACGCTGCCGAAGCTGGGTATCACGGTGAAGTTTGTTGATGCCGACGACTTCGATGGTCTGCGCAAGGCGATTGGTCCAAAGACGAAGGCGCTGTACACCGAGACGCTGGGCAATCCTAAGCTCGATATCGCTGACGTGGAGGAACTGGCGAAGATCGCGCACGACAAGGGAATCCCGCTGGTGATCGACAACACTTGTGCGTCGCCGGCGTTGTGCCGTCCCATCGAGTGGGGCGCCGACATCGTGGTCAACTCGGCCACCAAGTACATTGGCGGACACGGTACCTCGATCGGCGGAGTCATTGTGGATGGGGGCAAGTTTGACTGGGCAGCCTCTGGGCGGTTCAAGGATTTCGTCGAGCCCGATCCTTCGTATCACGGCGTGTCCTACACCGGGGCGTTCGGACCGCTGGCGTTCATCCTGAAGGCGCGGGTGCAAGGCCTGCGCGATACTGGCGCGGCGCTTTCGCCATTCAACGCGTTTCTGTTGTTGCAAGGTACAGAGACTCTGCATCTGCGCATGGAACGGCATTCCGAGAATGCGCTCAAGGTGGCCGAATATCTGTCGAGCCATCCCGACGTGGAATGGGTGAACTATCCGGGATTACCCACCAGCAAGTATTACCAGAGGGCCAAGAAGTACCTGCCCACGGGATCCAGTTCGCTGATCACGTTTGGTATTAAAGGCGGATTCGAAGCGGGCAAACGATTCATCAATGCGACCCAATTGTTTAGTCTGTTGGCGAATATCGGCGACGCGAAGTCGCTGGTCATTCATCCTGCGTCAACGACTCATCAGCAACTCAGCGAATCGGAGCAGCGCGAAACCGGCGTCACACCCGAGCTGGTACGTCTATCTGTGGGCATCGAAGATATACGCGACATCATCGCCGACCTTGACAACGCGTTACTGGTGGCGACGGGCAAGAAGGTTGCGACGCAGGTGGCAGGAGACTAGCGATGAGCCGAGGCATTGCAACCAACTCGGGAGGGCGACTTAACGTTCGCGCACGGAACGCCCTTCTGTCTGGAAGCGGGCGGCACGTTGCAGCCGGTTTCCGTTCGCTACGCCGTGTACGGGGAGTTGAACGAGCGGCGCGACAATGCGGTGCTGGTTTGTCACGCGCTGTCGGGATCGGCGCGCGCTGCCGACTGGTGGCCGGAGATGTTCGGTACTGTCTTCGACCTGTCGCGCGACTGCGTCATCTGCACCAACATTCTGGGCTCGTGTTATGGCTCTAGCGGTCCGCCGTCGACGAATCCTGCGACCGGCAAGCCCTTCGGTCCTGATTTCCCCCTGGTTACCATTCGCGACATGGTTCGTGCCCAGGCGCACGTGTCTTGGATGAATTGGGCGTCAAGCGTCTGCGCATTGTGATTGGCGCATCGATTGGAGGCATGCAGGCGCTGCAATGGGCGGTCGATTATCCCGAGCGCGTCGATCACTGCATCGCCATCGGCACGGCACCGCTTTCGGCGATGGGATTGGCGCTGAATCATCTGCAGCGCAAGGCGATTGAGCTGGACCCGGACTTCAAAGGCGGGCGCTATGCCGCCGGGGAGCAGCCGGCGCGTGGACTCGGGCTGGCGCGGGGCATCGGCATGAGTCTCGTACAAATCGGCGGAGCTGTTTGACGAGCGCTATGCGCGGAAGCCCAATCGCACCGGGGAAGATCCGCTGCGCGCAATCGGGGAGCGCTACGACGTGGCGGGCTATCTCGACTATCAGGGTGAGAAGTTTGTGAAGCGTTTCGACGCCAACGCCTACCTGGTGATTTCGAAGGCGATGGATACCTTCGAGTTGGGGCGGGGATATGCGTCGGAAGCGGAGGCCCTGCAACGTATCAAGGCGCACGTCTCGATGGTGGGAATTTCGTCGGACTGGCTGTTTCCGGCGAAAGACATTCGCGCGCTGGCCGAGCGTTCGGAAGCGGCCGGTGTGCAATGCGATTACACAGAGTTCGAAACCTCTCACGGTCACGACGGATTTCTGGCGGAGATGGATGCCGTCGCGGCGGTGGTCAACGGTAGTTTTCATGCACGGCGATTGGCAGTTGTCCATAAGAGCGCCAAGCGCAAGCTGGGCGGGTGAGTGGCTCGCCTCGAAGGGTCGCACAGCCAATCTACAAGGCCCATCAGTGTACTTTTACGCCAGAGGGAACCTGATCAATGATCTCGATCCAGCCCATCTCGAAGGCATGGTCAGTATCGGTGAGCAACGCGCGGCGAACATCGTCGATGCCTCTCGCGCGGATGGCAGTGCGCAGCGCGGATTCATTTGGACGGTAGCATCGCCAGCGGTTGCGCCCGGTTCTCTTGGCGCGGTACAGCGCATGGTCTGCTAATGCCAGGCACTGGTCCCAGGTCAATAGTTCGGGATATCCCGCAGAAAACGGGTAACGCAATACTCCCAGTGACAGTGAAACTGAGCGGCCAATTTCAAGAAAGATCGGATGGTGCTCATCCAGAATGGAGAGGCGCAGACGTTCGGCCATCAACAGGTCCTCGTGCGGCCCGGTAACATGGTCGAGGACCAGGAACTCCTCCCCTCCCCATCGCGCCAGTATGGCCGTGGCGCGAACGTTCTGCCTGAGCGTCTGGGTCGCCGCTTGTAGAACCCTGTCGCCTACGGCGTGGCCCAACTCATCATTGATCAACTTGAAGTGATCGAGGTCAGCGAGGCAGAGTGCAAGGGAGCGAATGGGAACTCCGGGCGAGTTTCGTATGCGCGTACGCTGCAATTCTGCGATCCAAGGTTGGATTACAGCATTGACATGGCGGCGGTTACTCAAGCCAGTTAGCGGATCGGTGATCGAAGCGGTTTTGAGATTTTCTACTGCGCTGGTCAACTCTTCGGTTCGTTGCGCGACCCGTTCATGCAGTTCGAGCGTGTATTGCGATTGCTTCTCCTCTTCCTCCCGCTTGAGCAAGTTCACGCGGTCGGCCAAAGCAAACGCCAGCAAGATGCACTCGAAGGCAGAACCAATCTGCGCCGAGTTGTGGGTGACGAAGTTGACCGGCAACCATCGCAGGTACATGAAGATATAAATCACGTTACCCAGCAATAACGAAGCCCACGCCACCAGAAAGAAACGAGCCGGCCGGAAGCCTTGTACCCACGCAACCACGCCAATGGCTGCGAAGAAGATCATGAGTACTAATCCGATGAGCACCAGAGGGAGAGCCAACGGTCCACTGCCACTTACCTGGCTCGCGACAGAGAACGCCACCGTCAGCCAGAGTAATGCCAGCAGAAAGCGATCGACTATTCGCGAGCGCTGGCGAGTGGCGAGAAATTCGCGCACGAAAAGAATGCTGAAGACAAGCGCCACGGCAGCGAGATAAGGTTGATATTGGCTGTTCCAGTACT
This sequence comes from uncultured Acidobacteriaceae bacterium, assembly GCA_963696575.1. Classification (GTDB taxonomy): domain Bacteria; phylum Acidobacteriota; class Terriglobia; order Terriglobales; family Acidobacteriaceae; genus DASRAA01. The sequence continues at coordinate 115,890 of CAVOKT010000007.1, read as the reverse complement.
CGTGACTGGGCCAGAGGTATTGGTAGAAGAATCCGGTCTGCGCAATCCAGAGCGAGCCAAACGTGAGCACGTAAATCGAGTAATAGAGATAGGCTTTTTCGCGGATGGCGAGGCACAAAATCAGGTTGTAGAGCACCAGGGCCAGAATGATCCCGGCGTATGCACCCTGACAGTAGAGTTGGGTTCGCTGCTGCAATATCCAGGTGTCTAGACGTTGAACGATGACGCCGATCGCCCGCGCCTCGCCATAGCGACTAGTGTCACCGACTAAGTGCAGGTAAAAGGTATCTTCGCGACCGGATTCGATAGGCAGAGGGAAGGCAGTACTACTGGACGCGATGGCCCGTTTCTGGGGCGCCAGAGAAGTCCCGGTTTGGAGAACTGAGACATCTCCGCCGTGGCTGGAGCAGAGTTCAGCGAACTCCCAGTCACGAGAGAGTTTTATGATCCATCCGCCTGGTGGAAGATCGGCAGTCCGCAAATTGACGCGGACCCAATAGCCGGAACACCCGATGGACGTGGGCAGTTCACTCTCCAGCGGAACATATGTGCCTGCCTGGGCCGCTTGCAGCGACAGGCTTCCTTTGGGATCGCACAGTACCTCGGCACCTGTCGTAATCGTGATCTCTCTCTGGGAGGAAGCCAGGAATTGCGTGGCACCGCCGGAGGGTTCGAGGCCGCGGACAAAAGGCGCGCTGGCGGCAACCAGGAGCCAGAGAAGCGGGAGCGCGCTACCCCATTTTCGTGCGACAAGAGACATACGACCAAATACTCGACTTCTACAGCATTTCCGTGCGTCGAGGGGTTGCCGATAACACCGGCACTCCTTAGTGTTTCAAACTTTCCATCTTCCGCCCACTCCAAAGTGGGTTGATCGCCGTTGGCGATCGCACTTTCATGGTTGCGCGAAGACAGTCAGCTAGTGCCCAGAGGTTTAGAATAGGCTTTCTCATGAGGTCTTCATGTCGTTGGTTCGGTTCCTTATGCTGCTTTCGCTGGTGGTATGGGTCGGAGGCATCGTGTTCTTCGCCTTTGTCCTTGCGCCAACCGTGTTTCACCCTGGAATCCTGCCCAGCCGCCAGCTCGCAGGCGCGGTGGTGAGCCGTAGCCTCGGCATTTTGCACTGGATGGGACTCATCTGCGGAGTGGTCTTCCTGGTCGCATCGATCGTCGAATCTCAGAATATCAACGGCGTCCCTGCTGTGTTTGGCGCGAGAAACCTCTTAGTCGGCGCCATGATTTTGCTGACGCTGATTAGCCTGTTCGCGATCTCCACGCGAATGCTGGAGCTGCGCAATCAGATGGTCTTCATCGACGACGTACCGCGCGACGATGCCCGTCGCGTCGAGTTCAACCGCCTGCATGTATGGTCGACGCGCTTGGAGAGCACCGTTCTTCTGCTTGGGCTGGCGGTTATCTTTCTGACCTCGCGACGTTTATCATAGGAGCTTGGCTTTCGGTCGAATGGCGTGATCCCTGCGCGGAACGTCCAATTCGAACCGAGGGTAAGACAAGCAATCTCTTTACATTAGTAGGTGTGGATGGCGGATAGCCCGGCTCAAGGCCTGGCGCGTACCACGCCAATTTGCTTTGATATCGCACCCGACCTTCCTTCGCAGGACTTACGGGTGGGGAAAAGGTCATCCTCAAATGAAAACTGGAATCATTGGCCTGCCCCAGGTAGGCAAGACTTCGCTGTTCGTGATGTTGACCAAGCTGTCTGTGGCGAATCGCTCGGGCAGTCCGCGCGAAGCCCATCTCGGCGTAACCAAGGTGCCTGACGATCGTCTCGATCGCCTGGCTGCGCTGTACGACCCCAAGAAATTAATTCACGCCAGCGTGGAGTACACCGACGTTGCGGCCCTGAGCCAGGAGGCGCTGAAGGAAACTGCTTTTGCCGCCAACCTGCGAAACGTGGACGCGCTGGCGCACGTGATACGGGCATTCGAGGACCCGTCGATTCCGCACGTGGGTCCAGTCGATCCGCTGCGCGACATCAAGAACATCGACCTCGACCTCATCATCAATGATCTTGGCCAGATCGAGAAACGGCTGGAACGCGTCGAAAAAGACTTGAAGAAGATGAAGACGGCGGAGCTTGAGAAAGAGTTCGAGTTGCTCAAGCGCGCCAAGGAGCATGTTGAAACCGAGCGTCCGTTGCGCGAGATGGAGATGACGGCCGAGGACAAGAAGCGTATTCGCGGCTTCATGTTCTTGAGCGAGAAGCCAATCCTGTATGTGCTCAACATTGGTGAGAGCACTACCCTCAGCAAAGATCTTGAAGAGGCGGTGGCGAAGTATGGAGTGGCGGAAGTTGCTGCGCGTCCCAACACCGGCGCTCTGGCGGTCTGTGCCAAGGTCGAAGCGGAACTGGCGGAGATGAGCGACGAAGATGCTGCGGAATTTCTCGCCAGCTACGGATTGCAGGAAAGCGGCTTGGTCCGGCTCATCCGCAAAACCTACGAGCTGTTGGGGCTGATTTCGTTCTTTACCGTCGGCGAGGACGAATGCCGCGCCTGGACGGTGGAGCGCGGATCCAAAGCTGTGGAAGCTGCCGGCGCCATTCACACAGACCTGTCGAAGCACTTCATCCGCGCCGAAACCATTCACTGGGACCAGTTGCTGGAAGCCGGATCGGAGGCAGAAGCGCGCTCGCGCGGAACGCTGCGACTGGAAGGCAAGGAGTACCTGGTGAAGGACGGCGACGTGATGCACATAAGACACAGTGGTTAGTCGTCGGCCCTGAGCTTCCGGCCGATGTTTTCTTCGCATCACTAGACCACGATCGATTGGCAATTGCTCTGCTATTCTTCTCGCGCAAAATGAATCCCATCGTGCTCAGCATCGTGCTTGGCCTGACGGCTGCAGCCGCCAACGTCCTCGGGGGTACGGTCATCGTACAGAGGACGTGGGAGCGCCGCTATCTGCGCTATTTCGTGGCGCTGGGCGCGGGCTTCATGCTGGCCACTGCCATGGTCGAAATGGTCCCCGAAAGCCTGGAACTTGCCGGGCGCGCGGGGGCCTTGCTGATTCTGGCGGGATACCTGATCGTGCATTTCTTTGAGCACGCCATCACGCCGCATTTTCATTACGGCGAAGAAACTCATGCGGACGAATTCGTCCACTCGCACAAACGCATGTCGGTGTTGGTCGGACTGATGATTCACACGTTTTTCGACGGCATTGCTATTACCTCCGGCTTCCTGATCTCGAATTGGCTGGGCTGGGTCATATTTCTCGCCGTGTTTCTGCACAAGATTCCTGAAGGATTCACTGTCACCTCGGTGATGCTGGCCAGTGGCCTGAGCAAACGCAGATCGTGGTTTGCTTCGGTCATGCTGGGGTTGGCGACTTTGGCGGGCGTGCTGACCATGGTCATCGGACGCCACGAAGTCAGTTATGGATTGCCGGTGGCTGCAGGTGTCACCATTTACGTAGCGGCGTCTGACCTTATTCCCGAGGTCAATCGCGAGCCCGGAGTGAAAATGGCGCTTGTGGTCTTTATTGGGGTTGCGCTGTTGTTTGTCCTCGACCAGTTCGCGCACGTCCATTGAAATCATGCTTGATTTGCGTGGTTTATGCGCTAGGATTGCCACCACCATGGCAAGGACAACCAGAAATCTCGGCATCGTGATTGCGCTCTGCGCCCTGCTCTCGGTCAGCGGGCTCGCGAAGCACAAGAAATCCAGCGGCTCTGCTTCCAGTTCGAGCAGTGGTAGCGCGGGTGATTTTGACTACTACCTTCTCACCCTCTCGTGGGCGCCCGAGTTTTGCGCGACCAATATCAATGGACGCACTTCGGCAGAATGCGACCCCAACAAACACATGGGGCTAGTGGTGCATGGCCTGTGGCCGCAATACAACAACGGCAAATGGCCGCAGGATTGTGCCAACACGCCGCCGGTTGCGAGTTCGACAGTCGACCACATGATGCCCATCATGCCAAGTCGGTCGCTGATCCAGCACGAGTGGAGCAAACACGGGACGTGCAGTGGTCTTTCGACGCAGGATTATTTTGCTGCGATCGAAAAGCTCTACAGCGGATTGCATGTGCCCGTCGATTTCAAGCATCCTTCCGAGGACACGCAGATGGGCCCACCCAACATAGAAAAGGAGTTTTCTGCCGCCAACGGCGCTCCTATTGAGGCGTTTCGCATCTCTTGTCCGCAAAACGAGTTTTCGGCGGTGGAAGTCTGTTTATCGAAGAACCTGCAGTACCAGTCTTGCCCTATGACGCTGAAAGAGTGCCGCGCTCACACGATTGCTGTGCGGCCAGTGCCGTGATCCCACTAGAGCGAGCTGCGGCGCTTAGGTAAGTTTCACCGTCCGGCTCAACGTTCGCATGAATTCCTTGGCTTCCTGAGTATCGGCCAAGGGCGGAAGTTCAACGCCATAGTAATCGGCGGCTTGCTTCACCAACTCACGCTGCAGGTCGTTCAGTGGCCTTACGCCCATCTCGCTTTCCGGAATCGGCCACGCGGGCAACTCCGGAGTTTCTTCGATTGGTCGGAGAGTGTCGCCGAGCACCTCCGCGAGATCGATAGCGTTGCGGTCTCGCAGGGTCAGCGGTTCCAGTGCGAAGCGGTTGCACAGGGTCTTGATGACTGCGGTGTGATCGACCGGACGCGCAGGATGAAATACAGTCCCTGCCGGAATCAGGGGCGAGACAAGAACGGCAGGAACCCTTACTCCGAGTCTCTCAAACCGAAAACCATCTTCTCCCGGCGGATCGTCCAGGTGCGGGGGAACAGCCTCGGGCGGAAATACGTGATCGAAGAAGCCACCATGCTCGTCATAGACGATGACCAGCAACGTGCGTGGCCAAAGCGGACTAGTGCGCACTGCCTGGTACACGGTGTTGATGAGGGTCTCGCCAAGTCGGACGTCGCGCGGCGGGTGCTGGTCGTCCGGCGGTTTGCCGTTGTCATACCCGATCACTTCGGGTTCGATGAACGAATATTTTGCGAGCGTGCCGGCGGCCGCATCCGCAACGAACTTGGCGATGGAATTACCTTTCGTTGGATCCCATTGAATCGTGGGATGGATGATGTAGGTCAGGCATATCGAATCGCCGTCGCCGTTGTATATATTCCACTCCCCATCGCCCAGGCGGTTAAACACGGTCTGGTTCTTGTTCTCGTCCCAATTATGCGCATTGCTTACCCAATTATTCGAGGTGCCCGCGTGCAGGAAAGACCGGTTCACCAGCGTAGGTCCAGGGAGCGAACAGTACCAGTTATCGCAAACCGCAAAACTATTGGCCAGGGTGCTCAGTACTGGCACCGCAGCGTAAGGGCGATCGCCATTTGTGGTGTACTGCGTGGGACTGAATCCTTCCATGGGCGCTTGGACCTGGGACAGTGGAGGCTTCTTTTTGGGATCCAAGTTGAGCACGCGATTGTTCACAAATCCCTGCATGTGGCGCGGCGCCGAGAGCGGACCAACCTGCATTTCCGCATCTGGGAATTGATGGCCTACAAGGTCGTCTGGGGGTGTTTCGTAGGTCAGCGTGCGACTCACGGGCACGGTTGTCGGAAGCCAGTTGTACTCGGGCGACACCGGGTTGCTCATGGATGGCTGCACGCCATCGAACTTCTGTCCACGTGGCGGCTTATCGTATGGAGGAGGGTTCTCTGGACTATACAGACGCCCAAGCATGTGATCGAACGATCGATTTTCCATCATCAAGACGACGAGATGATCAAACTTAGAGGCTGCCGACTGAACCGGGCTAACCGCCGGTGCTTTCTGGTTAGATGCCGCACTCGCTATAGCCTCAAGTGGGTTCAAAGCGCCGGTTGTCAATGCAGCTGCACCGAGTGCTGCGGCTTGAATGAATTTCCGGCGTTCTTGCTGTCGCGGGCTGTCATCCCGCTTAGAGCTTTTGCCAAGTTCTGTCTGGGCGTCTGATTTTTGTGTGCGATCCTGTCGAGGTTTTTCGTCGGCCATCGAATTCTCCTGATCTGCGGGTTCGCCAGGTCAGCGGAGCGCAAATATTACGTCAAGGTAGGTAGGGAACGTCAAGTGAAGCCGCGAGGCCCGCGGCTTTAGGGGACGACCCGGTCTCTGTGTCGATCGTTTCGATAAGAGAAAATCCTGGGATGGTAGGGCCGGCTGGGATCGAACCAGCAACCCTCAGCTTAGAAGGCTGATGCTCTATCCAATTGAGCTACGGCCCCACGCGCCTGCCTGGCTAGAGCCAGCAGCAGCCTCATTATCGCAAATTACTCGGTCATTTCGGTAATTACGCCCGTAACCTGCCGGAGTCCTTCGGCCCAACTGGCCCGCGCCTGAGACTCGTCAGCACCATATCCAAACAGGTAGAAAGTCACGTAAAAGCCGGGGACCAAATTCTCTTTCTCAGAAGTCTCAGAATTATCGCCCGCCAGGAAGGAACTGGCTTCGCTGTGATACCAGCAGCGCCGCAGGATGAATTCGCTAATGGTTGGTAGCTCGTCATGGTTCGAAAGCCTCCGCGCCGCCGACTTTATCCATTGTTCGTGACGTTCGAATGAGAAACGAATGTCGTCATCGCGAGCAACGAGGTCGACGTAGGAGCAGAGCTTCCACTTTGCGCCATAAATCGCTTCAGCTTCGCCCATCTCATCATCAAGCCAGACGTCGCACTTCGCGGTTAACCACTGGAGCGTTAGGGCGGTTGATCTCGTGGAGAAATTCGCCGAGTTCCGGGAAGCGCGTTGCCTCGGGAATCTCGGCCAGCCGGTCTGGATCGCGTGGCAAATCTACGTAACGTTGCGATCCGTTTGGGGATACCCAGGGAAATTCAAGGGCCTCATCGTCGTGGCCGAGTTCGACCGACCAGTCGGCGTCCATCAGATCTGCGCCCACGCGGGTGCCGTCACAGGCTCCTTGCACTCAATCTTCTGCACGAAGGCGACAGCCTGACGCTCAGCCCAGCGGCCGTCGTATCCGTTGGGCTCGGCGAGAAAAGCACAATGGCCCCCGTGTGCAGTCTCGAGGTAGGTGATGCGCGGATTTCGTTGCAGCTTCTCGCGAGTGTCCGGCAGGACGCGGATGAATGGGTCGTCGTCGGCGTGCACGATAAGCGTGGGCACGGCAATGCGATCTAACACCTGGGCCGCAGCCGCGCGCGTGTAGTAGTCCTGAGCATCGCGAAAGCCGCAGTAACGCGCCGTGATCTGGTCATCGAAGTCGCGTATGCTGCCCAATCCTTGTAAGTAGCGTGTGTCGTAGCGTCCGGGATACAGCGCAGCCTTGCGCTCAATACGTTTCTTCAGACCGCGCAGAAACCTCCACTCGTAGAGCCGGTTGCCGCGGTCGTGCAGCGCGTCGGCCGAGGCCGCAAGGTCCATTGCGGGCGAGACGCCGACACCGGACTTGATCTGCGGCGGCGCTTGCGTGCCCCATTCTCCCAGCAACTTCAAGACCAGGTTGCCGCCCATGGAAAATCCGACGAACGCCAACTTCTGCAAGCCCTCCTCCTGAATGAGGGTTTTGGCGACGGCTCCCACATCGTCAGACATACCAGAGTTATAGAGCGTGGGGCCGAGCTGTTCGGTGCCTCCGCAGTTGCGCATGTTCATACGCACTACGTTCATTCCCGCGCGCCATGCCTTACTGCCAGTCCCGATGACGTACTGCGATTCGCTGGATCCCTCGAGTCCGTGCACGATGATCAGGGTCATCGTTGCTTCCCGCTCATCCTGCCAATGGCAGTGGCAGAGCACCTGCACCTCCGGCTCGACGTGGATCAGCCGCTCTTCCGGCGAAGGCAATTCGTTGCGGCGAGGGAGAAAGTTGCCGGCAATGGTCTGGGCGTGCCCGCCCACAAAAGGACGGCGGGGTACGAATGGCTCTCCAAAATGGTCGTGCGCACTCGTGGTTTCGGCTGCGCGCAAAGGATGCGAGATGGCTGTCATCTCCGCGCGCACGGAACGGTCGGTGGAATTAGTGGGTTCGGGTGGCCGCATCTATAATGTGATCAGCATTGTTTCAACGTCTGCACTTATTGTAGGCGAGTGTAGCTCGACGGGTTCGTTTGCAGTTTGGGAGCGATCATGCCAATTTTCGAATATCTGTGCGGAGAGTGCGGCCACAAGTTTGAAGCGATCGTATTAGGTGACCAGCAGGCCGAATGCCCTAAGTGCCACACCGCGAAACTGGAGCAACAGCTGTCCAGGTTTTCTGCTCACAGTCGCAGCAGCGCAGCTCCAGCGACGAGTTGCGGACAGTCCAGTTGCTGCATGAACAACGGCGGCGACTGCTCGATGAATTAGGCGTTGCGGGCCGCGTTTTTCGAGCAATGCACGCGAGCTGCAGTGGACATCGGTCCTCGGAAGGCCCAAGCGCGGATGCTATAATCGAAGATCTGCGGTGGGTGTAGTTCAGTGGTAGAACTCCGGACTGTGGCTCCGGCTGTCAAGGGTTCGAATCCCTTCACCCACCCCAAGTACCCTTCGCAAGTTATTCCCACAACAAGAATTTGAGCGCTGGAAATGACCGTACTTGCTCGGCTCACCTTATAGCAGGCTGGCCCAACGGTATGGTTGCCAGGTCGATCCAGCGCTCGCCGCTGCCTTTGACAAAGGTGATCGTATCGATGCGAATTCTGCGGCTGTCCTCGCAGCTGTCCCAACGCGGGCGCGCCAAGCCGACCACCTTGCGGGCTTCGTCGACCGTATCCATTTTCACGATCGTCAGGTGGGGCATATAGGGCCATGGCTCGCAACATTGCAGAGCGCCCTGGTTGAGGTGGTCGTGCAATTCGCGTATGCGGTAGGCGCCGTGTGCCACACGAATGAATACAGTTGGCGTCGATGGGATGAAGGTCTCCACATCGCCCATGGTCACCTCGAACGGCGCAGCCGAGCGGCAAATCTCCCTGAGTTGCTCGACGGCTTGAGCTTCGGTTCCGTGTAGCTGTCGGGGAGGAAGTATGGTGATGTGGGCATCGGCATGGGTGTGCGCGGGATGCAAGTCACGCCGCAACTCCTCTACGAACATGCCAGCCGGACTGCGGACGTAAGTCACGGCCGCATACATAAGGCCCATCATATGAAGCTGTAATTATACCGACAGGGACCAAGCGCGTCGCGCTCCGGGTGCTGACGCCGAGGAGTCGCCGCAAAAATCGTTGTTCTAATCGACGCAGGTGGTTCCATTGTTGGAAGTAATTTAGAATCAGTGAAGCAACAGAGTCGGGGCGTAGCGCAGCCTGGTAGCGCACCTGCCTTGGGCGCAGGGGGTCGGAGGTTCAAATCCTCTCGCCCCGACCAATCATTTCAAACAGATGCAGCCGTTTTCGAATCAGCAGAGAATCACCTGTAACGTTTTTGTAGCGACATGGTCCCGGCAGGGGCGGATGATCCTAGGATTCCGGCCGAGCTGAGCGCGAATCCTTAGTGGTCACGTCCCACTAAAGCAACCTCACTGACCCTGTCCTCTGCAGAGGCCTCAGCTTTTCGTCCACCGTGCCGCCTCCGGAACCTTCCCTGTAGCTTATCGAGGTAGACATAGTAAACCGGCGTGATGTAGAGCGTAACGATCTGTGAAAAGAGCAGACCGCCCACAACTGCCAAGCCCAAACCCCGCCGCGAATCGGCTCCAGCGCCAAAGCCAATTGCGATAGGCAAAGTTCCCATCAAGGCCGCCATGGTGGTCATCATGATGGGACGAAACCGGATAAGCGCTCCCTCAAAGATGGATTCTTCGGGGCCCTTTCCCTGGGTTCTCTCTGCCTCCAACGCGAAGTCAATCATCATGATGGCATTCTTCTTGACGATGCCGATCAGCATAATAATGCCGACAAACGAGTAGAGGTTCAGTTCCTGATGGAAGAGCTTGAGAGTCAGTAGCGCGCCAACACCGGCGGAAGGCAACCCGGAAAGAATCGTCAGGGGATGAATGAAGCTCTCATACAGAATTCCGAGAATGATGTAGATCACCAGAATCGCCCCCAGCAGCAATAGTCCCATGCCGGTGAAGGAGTTCTTGAAAGCCTGAGCAGTCCCTTGAAACGTGCCCTGGATATCCCCGGGAAGCACTCGCAACGCCTCGCGATCGACGAGCTGTGTCGCGTCGCCTAACGCTGTTCCCGGCTTTAGGTTGAAGCTGATGGTTGCCGCCGGCAACTGACCCAGATGATTCACCGTCAGAGGACCAATGGAAGGTACCAGCTTCGCGACAGTGTCGAGAGGAATCATCTTTCCTGCGTTCGAGCGGACATAGAGAAGGGAGAGCTTGTCAGGGTTGTTCTGGAACTCCGGCAGCAATTCTATGATTACGTAGTATTCATTATTGGGCGTGTATATGGTGCTGATCTGGCGAGTACCGTATGCGGAATAAAGAGCATCGGAAACCTGGGCCGGCGTCAATCCAAGTGCATACGCCTTGTCATGGTCGACTTCCACGGTGAGCTGCGGGTTGTTCACCTGTAGATCGCTGGTGACGTCCTGCAATTGAGGGAGGGCGCGGAGAGCACTTTCCAGCTTAGGCGCATCCTGGTAAAGCTGTGCGGTGTCGGGCGATTGCAGGGTGTACTGATATTGCGATTTTGTCAGCGATCCGCCGATACGGATGGTGGGCGGAATTTGCATGAAAACATTGAGGCCGGGAATCTGCGACACCTTCGGACGAAGTTCCTGAATCACCTCCAATGCGCTCATATGATTGACGCGGTCCTTCTTGTCCTTCAATCGAAAGAAGATGCGGCCCTGATTGATAGGGCTGCCAATCGAAGACATGGTATTCATAACGTTAGGATCGAAGCGCACAACATCGGCCACCTTTTGCTGCAACTGCATCATGTCCTGAAATGCAATACCTTGTTGAGCTTCGGTGAAAGCGAAGACCAGACCTTGATCTTCGTCCGGAATGAACCCGGTCTTCGAGATCGTGAACAGGTAAAAGGTCAGCCCGATCAAAACGAAAGACACCATCAGCGTTGCAAACTTGTGTCGCAAGACCGACGCCAGACTGCGGGTGTATCCACGCAGCCAGGCATTGAAAATCCGCTCACCGAAATTGAATAGGCGTCCGTGGCTCGAAGCCTCCTGGTGACGAAGGAACCGGCTGCAGAGCATCGGAGTCAGGGTGAGCGATACGAATCCAGAAACCAGGATCGCTGCGCCGATCGTGACCGCGAATTCGTGCAGCAAACGTCCGACGATTCCACCCATGAACAGCAGTGGAATGAACACAGCCGCCAGGGACAGCGTCATCGAAAGAATGGTGAAGCCAATCTCGCCAGCCCCATCCATCGCGGCCTGCATTGGCCGTTTACCCATCTCCATGTGGCGGACGATGTTCTCCAGCATCACGATGGCATCGTCCACAACGAATCCGACTGACAGAGTCAGTGCCATCAACGAAAGATTGTCGATGCTATAGCCCAACACGTACATGATCGAGAAGGTCCCGACAATGGACATGGGGAGAGCGAGAGACGGGATGATGGTGGCGGAAACATTCCGCAGAAAGACGAAGATCACCATGATGACCAGAGCAATGGTCAGCAAGAGGGTGAATTTTACATCGTTGACCGAGGCACGAATGGAGACGGAGCGGTCATAAAGGGTATCGATTCGGACCGCGGCGGGAATGTGATCTTCCAGTCTAGGCAGTAGCTTTTTGATGCTGTCTACCACAGCAACAGTGTTGGTCCCCGGTTGCTTTTGAATTGCCAGCACGATAGCGCGGGTTCCGTTGAACCAACTCGCGGTCTTGTCATTCTGTACGCTGTCAATCACTCGCCCCAACTCGTTCAAGCGAACCGGGGAACCATTCCGATAAGCCACCACCATTGGCGCGAATTGCAGAGCGTTCATCCGCTGTCCGTTGGCCAGGATCGTGAATGTTTGGTTCTGTCCGTATAGCGTGCCCGTGGGAAGGTTGGTGTTTCCCGATTGCAGCGCTGTGCTGACTTCGTCGATCCCGATCTGGCGTGAAGCGAGGGCACTCGGATCGAGTTGCGCCCGCAAGGCGTATTTCTGAGCTCCGTACACCTGGACCTGTGCCACCCCGTTCACCATGGAGACGTTTTGGGCGATTGTGGTCTCCGCGGCCTCGTCGATATCGGACAGCCTCATCGTCGGCGAACTCAACGCCAAATACAGGATGGGCGAATCGGCCGGATTCACTTTCTGGAAGGTCGGCGGTGTCGGCATCTGCGGAGGCAATTGGCCTCCGGCCGCGGTAATGGCCGCCTGGACGTCCAGGGCTGCGCCATCAAGGCTGCGGTTGAGGTTGAACTGAATGGTGATATTGGTGAGGCCCAGCGAGTTCGTGGACGTCATCGAATCGATGCCGGCTATCGTCGAGAATTGTTTCTCCAGAGGCGTGGCGACAGAAGAAGCCATTGTGTCCGGACTCGCGCCAGGCAGGGAAGCGCTGACCAAGATCGTGGGAAAGTCCACGTTCGGCAGATCGCTGACCGGCAGCAGTTGATACGCAAAGACGCCGAAGATCAAAATGGCGGCCATGACCAACGTGGTCATGATGGGCCGGTCGATAAATATCTTGGAGATATTCACAGACCGCCTCCGCCGGCTCCGCTCGCAGCAGCTGAATCTGTTTGGGTTGCAGGCAGGGTGCTTTGCACTACCACTTTTGCGTTCGGAGCCACGCGCAACTGGCCGTTCACAATCACGCGCTCGCCGGCGCTCAATCCTTCCGAAATCACCGTCAGATTCTGATACACCCCAACCGTCTTCACGGGCCGCGATTCAGCCGTACTATCCGCCCGGACGACATAGACGTATTCGCCTTGTTGTCCGCTTTGAATCGCCTTTGTCGGAACTACGACAGCCTGCTTCTGAATCGAAAGCTCCAGGGCAACGTCCACAAATTGCCCTGGCCACAGACGGCGGTCCTTGTTAGGAAAGGTGGCTTTTAACTTGAACATGCCGGTGGTCATATCTACGCCGTTGTCAATAAACGTCAATCGGCCGTCTGCCGGACTGACCGATTGTCCCTTGGGATAAGCCAGAACGTTGAGCTGGCCAGAGGAAAAGCGTTGTCGTACTCGGTCCAGGTTCGACTCAGGCACAAAAAAGGTGACGTAGATCGGAGTGACTTGGTTCAACTGCACTAGATACGGCGTATCGTTGGCCTTCACCAGGTTGCCCAGGTTAATCATTAACGTTCCCGCGCGTGCCTTGATGGGAGCAATGATATCGGTGTACTGCAGTTGTACGCGAGCAGCGTCGATGGCGGCCTTGTCTGCGTCCACCGCGGACGAATCGGCCTTTGCCTGGGCATTCAACTGGCCGGCCTGTTCGTGGGAGACGATGCCTTCCTTTTCCAGGCCGGAGTAGCGTTCTGCCTGAATCCGCGAATTCTCCGCTTGCGCCTGGTCATGCTTCATCTGGCCGGTGGCTTTTTCGAGGTCCGCCTGGAAGGGCCGTTTATCCAGCTGAAACAACTGCTGGCCTTCGTGCACGTCCTCACCTTCTTTAAAGAATATCTTCTGGATCTGACCGTTGACCTGGGATCGGACCTGCACGGTCTGATATGCCTCAACGTTTCCTATGGCCTTGATTTGAACCGGAATGTCTCGTTGCTCGACGCTAGTCACAACCACGGGTGCCGGTGGACGTCCTGCAGCGCCGCCCGGGTCCCCAGCATGCTCTCCGTTTGTACAACTGGAGGCTAGTAATAGTAATAAGAGGGCACAGGGCAGGAAAAAGTCGGACAGACGCAGTCGATTAGCGGCGTTTTTCATAAGGGCAGGCTCCCACAAACGTGAGACATACAGCGATCTTATATTGACGGTCAGGATCGATTTTGGTCAGTGACCGCTATCACGGGTGAGCGCGAGGCTGGCGAGCTCTGTTGCCGCCCCAGGATCGCTGACGTCGCGGTGCCAAATGCCCCCAAGCCGCGAATTTCCGTGCTTAAGAGCATAAACGGAAATAGGCTCAGAGCCAATGAGGTGGGGGAGACTCAGCACCATTCCGTGCTTCGGGCATTCACGACTGTGCCCGATTTTGCGCTGCCCACTGACGTGTTGGGGATGCGCCTTTTGTTTCTGAAATAGCCCGCAAGTTGCCACCTGGTGCAATGGTCTTGTCAGATACAGCCCGTGCACCGGGCACCAAAAATCCGGGCCACGCGTTTGAGGACTCTGGCCGATATCCTCTAGCACGTGGCCCGATTGCGCCACTTCGTCTGCCATTGGATAGAGCAACTGCATGCCCAAAGTCGTGCCACGCAAACAAAAGACTTAGCCGTGTTTTCCGCAGCCCGCGACAGGTAAAAGTTGACCAGTTGCTGTAAATATTTCCGCGGGACCAACATCCTCCTCCACGGTTTCGGAATTCCGAGCTACTTTTTTGGCTTGTGCGCCTTTCCGAGAGTCTCGCCCAGAAAGAGCCGCTTGTCGACGCGATGGAGGCGTTTGACCATTCCAGGACGCAGCAGTTTGTAGTGGTGAATCTCGCACAAGTAATTCGGTATGAACCAGATCGGCTCTTCGGTCGTCATCCAGTCCGAGTGGTCGAAGCGTGTCAAGTTAACCGGGCGCGAGAAATTGCGCAGGGTGCGCTCACCGCGCATATTGAAGTAGATGTTGAAGTAGCTCATAGCCAGCTCGCGCAGTGAGCGGTAGACGGGCTCACGGTAGCGGCACCCGCTATAGTTCGACTTGGCGACCGCACCCCAGTGTCCCTTGACACGAAACAGCGCCAGCACATGATCCGTGTCGTTTTCGGCTTCGAAGTCGATGAGCAGGGGAGGGAACCCGAGTACACGCATAGCTGCAGCAGCGAAGATGGCCCCTTCCAGGCAGTGCGAAGTCTGCTCGCGCAGCACCCTCCGAGGCGACCATGCGGTATCGGCCAAGTGATACGGAGTGTCGTCGAGGAAGCGTTGAACACCATAGGGATCTTTGAAGCTGCGCAGCTTGCGCAACTCAGCAGGGGTAAATGCGGCCAAGGGATCTTTCATGTCAGGACGACATGAAGTTTACCGCATTGAACGTGGATGACTCTTTCCCTAATTGGTGCCAGTTTTGCTTTTGCGCCCTTCTTTGTTTTCATTGACTTAGGCCGATTTTTTTCGCATCTAATTCATTTTATTAGTAGTTATAGCTATCCATGTCTGCCGTAAGGACTTAGGCTGCTCCAGCACGAGAAGTTATGGCGTCCCCCTAGGGACTCGAGTCTCCTTCGCGACATTCCCAGCACTCCGCCTCCGGCTGCGTGCTGGGCTGTCATGTCTCCGCCCCCTTGGGGCTGGGTTTCCCAGTCTGTCCGACCGTCGCAACCCAATCTTTCGGTCTCACAGGGACTTCGAGGCGCAGTTCGGACAGTACCCGAGCGCGAACACTCCGATGCGACACGTCATGGCGTCTTTATCTTTAGCCGATGGACTGGGCCTCCTGCTCTTCTTGCGCGGCTTCCAGTGCGACTTTGTCGATGGAAGCGGGTGGCTTCCTAGTCGCGGCGGTGACTACTGGGACATCGGTGCTGTCTAGTGGTGCAGCGGGCTGCGCGTGCAGCGCGGCTTCGCTTTGGGCTGCTGCTTGCTCGGCTGCCTGCTGCTTGAGCAGTTGTTCGGCGGCGCGCTGGATGTTCTTGAGCTTGGCTTCGGCGGCGTAGCGCGCGTAGTTGGCGCGGAAAAGCTTGCGCTGCTTCTTGCGATCGGCGGCGCGTTGGTGCTCGTGGGCGCGACGCTCCATGGCTTTGTAGCCTTGCTCTTTCAGGATTTCATGCAACTCCATGTCCTCGGGCGTGGACTCGAAGAAAGCGGCCTCGGCTTCGGCCATGTAATCGCGGACATAGGGTGGCGGGATTTCGGGGAACAACAGGCTCGCGGTCGAGAAGTGGAGAGACAAGGCCCACTCCAGAGGCTCCCACCCTGTCGCCGAACGAAGGCGACAAGGATGGGGCACCCGAAGCCACCGAGGGTTCGGGTGGAGGGAAGGCGACTTCGGGTGGAGTGCTGAGGTCGAGGCCGTCGGGGAGGCCGAACTCGGCTTCGAACTCTTCGTAGGAGTCAGGGTAGGCGGCGGACTGATCGTTCTTGTACTCGCTGGCGCGCCAGGCCTCGGGATGCCGGAAGTTGGTAGCGGCGGAGCGCAGGATGGAGTGGATTTCGTGGGCGCGCCTGGGATCGATCATGTCGGCGGCCAGGGCTTCCATCAATTGCGAGAGCGCGGACTGCACGGCGTGCATGTTTTCAAGCGGCGGCAGGCGCAGGTCGAAGCGCTCGCCGCGAGCACGGTACTGCGCCATACGCATTTGGCGTCCGCGATAGCGGAGATGGTAGCAGCAGTAGTCGCGGCCGGTGACGGCGGCGGATTGGCAGAAGTATCCGTTGTCGTGGATGTGAGTGCAAGTTTTGTATTCGGTCATTAGGTCTCCCCCTTGGAGCGGCAACTGGTGACTGGTAACTGGTAACTGGTAATTAGTAGTAATTAGCTAAAAACCAAAACCCAAAGCCAAAGACTGAACCGTCGTGCTCGCGCGATTCAAATCTGTGGAACGATGCTGGGGTGTTGGTCTCATCCTTTCGCGAAAGCGGCGAAAGGATGGGGCCCACCGTCCGGACATGGTTCTCCAGTGAACAGCGTGGGGAATGGGGATTGGTGTGTCAGTGATTTATGAAGGTTGTGACATTACGAAGGTAATCGGGGTGTTCCCGGAATGGGAAACAGCTTTCACCACGGAGACGCGGAGGGCACCGACGAACGTCATCGGTTGCTAGAAGTTCGTTTTCACCACAGAGGCACAGAGACTCAGAGGCCAAACAACTAAACGCAACTGCGGATTGCGCGGATAAAACTACGATCTACAAAAATGCCCCGCCCTAGCCAAAAGAAGGCTAGAACTGATTGGATAAGGTCGAAGGCTCGCAGCTATTCTCGAGACGTCTTTTTTGATTGAGGACAAGAAGACGCTGGGGACAGAAGGAGCCTTCGATGAAGATTATAGGATGCGATTTTCATCCCAGCTGGCAGCAAGTGGCGTGGTTGGACGCCGAGACAGGGGAAACAGGCGAGTGCAAGCTGGTGAACGGAGACGGCGAGGCCGAGCGGTTCTATCGCGCTTTGGCGGAGCCGGCGCTGGTAGGAGTAGAAGCCTGCGGCAACAGTCAGTGGTTTGTGGAGATGTTGCAGCAGTTAGGACACGAGGTATGGGTAGGAGATGCGGCGCAGATCCGGGCCAGCTATGTGCGCAAGCAGAAGACAGACAAGCGGGACGCAGCGCACATTCTGAAGCTGCTGGTGGAAGGACGGTTTCCGCGGTTGTGGATAGCGAGTGCCGAGCAGCGGGATGTGCGGCAGTTGCTGATCCATCGCCACAAGCTGGTGGAGATTCGGACGCGAGTGAAGAACGGGCTGCAGCATCTGGCAATGAATCGCGGGATGCAGAAGAAGGGCAAGCTGTGGAGCGCGGCGGGACAGAAAGCGCTGCGCGAGTTGCCACTCGAAGGCTGGACGGCACGACGACGTCAGGACTTGCTGGGGTTGCTGAAGAGTCTGGATGAGCAGATTGGTCATCTGGACCATTCGGCGGAAGAAGAGTCTCAGAGAGACAAAATGGCGCAGTTGTTAAGAACGCAGCCGGGGGTGGGTCCGATCACGGCGCTGGCGTTTGTGGTGACCATCGGCGATGTCACGCGCTTTCGGCGAGGCAAACAGGTGGCCAGCTATCTGGGGTTGATTCCGCGCGAACGCAGTTCGGGCGGACGGCAGCGGCTGGGTGCGATCAGCAAACAGGGCAATCGGTTTTTGCGCATGTTGCTGGTGGAAGCGGCGCACAGTGCCAATCGGAAGGACGAAGGATTTCGCAAGACGTATCAACAGCGCTGCCATCGCATGGCGAAAGGCGTGGCCAAGGTGGCGGCAGCGCGTAAGTTGGCCGTACGACTCTACTGGATGCTACGCACCAACACGAGGTATCCAGAGATCGTTCAGATCGAGAGCAGCCCGCGGGTGCCCCTGGTCGGTCGCGGTGGCGACTAGATCGATGAATTGATTGGGCGCTCTCGCCTCCCGTACGAGACGGGAGGTTCGCATAGAAGAATCATGGTCGCAGTTGTGGGCCGTATCGATGGTTGGTGAAACGAAATTGGTTTCACCGCAAACTGATAAACGCGAGTTCTCCAGTGACTTTCGTCCTCAATCGTGCTGGCGAGCGAGCGGTGCTTGCGCACCGCCTTAGGAGAACTCTCGCTTGACAATGCCTTCGACCTTATCGAGGGGCACTCAGGTTGGATGATTGCTTGGCCTGATTGGATAAGGTCGAAGGCTCGATCGAACCCGAGTAGTCTTTTGTGATTGAGGACAAAAAGACGCTGGGGAAGGAAGGAGCCTTCGATGAAGATTATAGGATGCGATTTTCATCCCAGCTGGCAACAAGTGGCGTGGTTGGACGCCGAGACGGGAGAAACAGGCGAGTGCAAGCTGGTGAACGGTGACGGTGAAGCCGAGCGGTTCTATCGCGGATTGGCGGAGCCGGCGCTGGTGGGAGTAGAGGCTTGTGGCAACAGTCAGTGGTTGGTGGATTTGTTGCAGCAATTAGGGCACGAGGTGTGGGTCGGGGATGCGGCGCAGATCCGGGCCAGCTACGTGAGGAAGCAGAAGACAGACAAGCGGGACGCGGAGCATATTCTGAAGCTGCTGGTGGAGGGACGGTTTCCGCGGTTATGGATGCCGAGTGGCGAGCAGCGGGATGTGCGGCAGTTGTTGATTCATCGGCACAAGCTGGTGGAGATACGGACGCGGGTGAAGAACGGGCTGCAGCATCTGATGCTGAACCGCGGGGTGCAGAAGAAGAGCAAGCTGTGGAGCGCGGCGGGACAGAAAGCCCTGCGCGAACTGCCGCTGCAAGGCTGGGCCGCACGGCGGCGGGCGGACTTGCTGGGATTGCTGCAAAGTCTCGACCAGCAGATCGGCGAGCTGGACCGGGCGGTGGAAGAAGAAGCTCAGAGAGACAAAATGGCGCAGCTGTTAAGAACGCAACCGGGAGTGGGACCGATCACGGCACTAGCGTTCGTGGTGACCATTGGCGATGTCTCACGCTTTCGGCGAGGCAAGCAGGTGGCCAGCTATCTGGGGCTGATTCCGCGCGAGCACAGTTCGGGCGGACGGCAGCGGCTGGGGGCGATCAGTAAGCAGGGCAACCGGTTTTTGCGCACGTTGCTGGTGGAAGCGGCGCACAGCGCCAACCGGCTGGATGAAGGGTTTCGCAAGACGTATCAGCAGCGCTGCCATCGCATGGCGAAAGGCGTGGCCAAGGTGGCGGCGGCAAGAAAGTTGGCGGTACGACTCTACTGGATGCTGCGCACCAACACCGCGTATCCGGAGATCGTTCGGATCGAGAGCAGCCCGCGGGTGGCCCTGGTCGGCGCAAGCCAGACCGATGGATTGATTGGGCGCTCTCGCCTCCCGTAGAGACGGGAGGTTCGCATAGAAGAATCATGGTCGCTGTCGTGGGCCGTATCGATGGTTGGTGGAACGAAGTAGGTTTCGCCGAAATGTGATTAACGCGAGTTCTCCAGTGGTCCTGGTCCTCAACCGCATGGCTGGCAAGAAAAACGGTGCTCGCGCACCGCTCAGGAGAATTATCGCTTGACAATGCCTTCGACCTTATCGAGGGGCACCCGGTTGGATGATTGCTTGGCCGGGCCACACGCCGTACATTCGAGGAGCTTCTAAATTTAAGCTGAGAGACTACCGTTCTTTCCTATTCGTAGCCCGGAGACTGGCTGTTATTGGGTTGGATGGGAATGCCTCCCCGGGTCATGAACCAGAGCCGATACGCGCCCAGGGTGCTCGAGTTGGCCGGATCCAGAGGCTTGAACAAACCAAATACCGTCGGATCAGGCTGAGGGTTGACCACTGCACAGTCGTGGCCCTGTTGGGAGTTGAATACCAGCGTCCATATTCCCCATTGATAGTCGAAGGGATAGAAGTGGACCGGTGAATTTGAACCCCCCTGCTGACCACGGCTGTCGTTGGTGTCGGTATTGGGCGAACCCGAGGGATAGAACAGAAGTGGAGCAGTTGCGAGTTGGTAGTAGGGATCGACACTGTAATTTTCCCAGGGACATACGTCGCCGTTGGTGCCATTGGTGTCTCCAATGTAGCTCTCGTCGGTGATATAAGGGTAGTACTGCACCACGACATTGGCCGCGATGAGCTTGCTGTAGAGGTCGCGCCGGGTAGCAGTGTCAAAGCCGCGCAATAGAATGCCGGTGACATTGCTGTCCCAAGGCACTTGGTTATCCAGCAGGGGCCCACCCAAAGTCTTCAGGCGACCCCAATCGGAAACGATGCGGTCAAAGTCATTGCCGATGGTGACCAGGGTGGAGGCGTAAGCATCGGCGGCCTTGCCCGCGAGATCGCCCGCCTGGATTTCGGAATTCTCCTGCGCCTTGAGGGCAAGGCCGGCGGGAGAGTTGGTGTAACTGGCGGCCTCATTCATAGCCGCCGATCCGATGGCGAGCGCGGTCTGCACGCCGGCATCAACCTCGGAAGCTTCGGGGATAAAACCCACCAAGGCGCTCTCGATCCCGAAAACCTGCTCCAGGGTGGTGGTCCAGGACTGGCTCGGCACGATCGAAGTCAGTTGGAGCTGCAAGTTGGCAATGACATCGTTGCTGGCCTGCTGTAGCAGGAGAGAGAGATTGGACTGCTGGGCCTGGTAGAGGCCGAGAAGATTGCTTTGAAACAGACGGACCAGCTTCACGTATTGGAACTCGGTCATGAGCTGCTGCTGCATGGCGGTGAAAGTGGCCTGGTCGGAGTTGGGAATGCTGGATGCGCTGAAGGTGAGCTGTTGCAGGTTGGAGAGCCAGATGGTGGGTGAAGCGTTTAGATTCACATACGCCGCCCGTATGTCGTTACAGCAGAGCTGCTGGCTGATCCAGGTGTATGCGGCCTGGGACTTGGCCGGGTCGGTCCCCGGCAAGGGCCAGGGAGTGGGATTGGTGCGCGAGGCAGAGAGCAACTCAGCGTTGATTTCGTTGCTCAAGGACACGGCATGATTGAGACCGCTGGCGTGACCAAACTGCCTGGCGCTGTAATAACCCTGGTGATCGAGGCGGAGAAATCCCTGGATGTCAGACGACAGAGGGGTAGCTTCGGTCTCGCGGGCAATGACGGAACTGAGCTCCGCACCGACCTCGTTCTCCAGTCCGGTCGGTATCACTTTGCCGGAGTCCACGAATCCCCCAACCAGAGTGTAGTCATCGATAAAAGGCGGGGTTGGCTGTTGGGGATTATTCATCAGAAAGAAGACCTGCTGCGTACCACCAAGTAGCGGCACGGTGTAGGAGAAGTCGAACCACTGATTACGGGAGTTTTGTCCGGAGTAAGAGGTATTTCCGAAAGCGGCGAAGAACACGAGGTTTCCGTAGGTTAGGTTGCTGCTCTGGGTGAGGAAGTTATTTGCGGCCGCGAGGGCGGTCCCATCGAGCGTGGCCTGCCACCACAGGTTCTGCTTGAGGGCGAGGGAGGTGCGGTCGAGGATCACCAGATGGAAGCCGCCAAGCTCTCCGCCGTTGCCGTTATTGGCAAAGCCTGACCAGTAATCCGTGCCATTGATGGTGAAACGGTGACTCACATTGGCGGTGTCGACACCACTGGAGAAACTCACCAAAGGAGCGTTCTGGGCGTAGGTGAAATTGTTGAAGTTATCGCGGATCAGCACGCCGGAAATGTTTCCGATCTGAGCCAGCGTGGCGGATGCTGGAGCGGTGCCGTTGGAGCTGGGTGTGACGTTCTGATCGCATCCGCTGGTGGCGCTGCACGACAGGCGCTCAACGTAAGTGCCGGCCGGAACGGGAGAATTCACGGGTCCGCTGGCGGTGGTGTTGCCAATGAAGGAGTAAGCGATCTGCTGCAATGACTCATTGGCGTAGCCCATCCTGCCGGAGCCGCCCAAACCGCTAAATACGCTGGTCCAGTTGCCGCAATCGTCGGACCGTTGGGGGTACGGGTAAGAGCAGGGTGTGTATCCGATGGTTTGCAGGCTCTGGACGAGGAGCAGGCATCCCCCTGTGCCGCAGCCGGCGGGAGGGACACTGAGTGCGTTATAGAGTGCCGAAAGCGTGAATTGGCTGTCCCTTCCTGGATCGGGATTGGGCAGGGTTTGGTTTGAAACGACGCTGAGGTCGGCGCGGCTCAAGTAGGCAACTTGGAAACCGGCGATCGGGCCTGTGGGCGCGCGCACGTAGGTTGGGTTGCCGGGATTGTTGGGATCGAGATAGAGCGCGAAGTTGTAGTCCACGGCATTGTTGCCAGGGCCGGTGAGCACGCGCGACTGAAAAGGAATGAGCAGGGGCAGCGTGGCACTGGTGGTCTTGCCTCCGCCTCCGCCGCCCTGAGCGACCGCAAAGGAAGATTGCGCAACTGTGGAACCGGAGCTGATCTGGACCTGGTTTTTGCCAAAGTTCACCGCCGGACGGTCGACCTGCACCTGCCGGCTTCCGGAGGCATCGGCGGGCGCAAACTGCGCAGTAATGTCCACGCCATCGAGTAGCGCCCGCATGGCAGCCGGATCCGCGCCGTTGCTGAAAGTCACCTTTACGGTGGTGGGGAGCGAGGTCACAGTCGATCCGTCGGCGGGTGACACAATCGAGACTTGAGGCTGCGGCGGCGCTGGCGGCGGGGTAGGCGTGGAATTGCTCGAACCGCAGGCCTGCATGAAAGCACAGGCCGCGAACAGAAGTGGGTACTGAAGCGCACGCTGCATCAACGCATCTCCTGAGGTAACTTTGCGAACGGGCCTGGCTGCTTGGAAAGGGCGGGCGAGGAATTATAGCCTAGAGGCTGCAACGTCGGGAAAGCCCAGCGGGTTGTTGGCGAATCGTCGTCTCGTCCGTCGTCTGGCTGGCGAGAGTGAAGCGTGCTCGCGTCATCGCAGCGCCGAGAAAGAGCAGATCCCACAAAAACCAGTTGTCAGTGAGCAGTTGTCGGTTGTCAGCAAAAGCAAGATTTCCGCTGGCTGTGAAGTCGTGCCCTGATCAAAACGGCGCGAAAAGGTGGAGCGGGAAGTAAAAGGGGGAACGGGGCGAAAGCGAACGTCTAGCGTCCGCCGCGGCCCAGCAGAAGGATCTTGAAGGTGGCGAAGAGGATGTAGATGTCCAGACCAATCGAGACATTCTTGATGTAGAAGAGGTCGTAGGCCAGCTTGTCCCTGTGGTCTTCGATGGTGGCGTTGTACCCGCGATTGATCTGCGCCCAGCCGGTTGCGCCTGGCTTGATGAGCCAACGCTCCTTGTAAAACGGAATGATGGCCGCGCACTGTTCCTCTTCGTGGGGAGGAACGGGACGGGGACCCACGAAGGAAATGTCTCCCTTGACGATGTTGAAGAGTTGCGGCAGTTCGTCGAGACGGGTGCGGCGCAGCCACTTTCCGACGCGGGTAATGCGGGGATCGTCGAACTGGGCCGGCGTTCCAATGTGGTTGGAGTTGGGATCTCTTATCGGGGTGCGGAAAGGCTTGGCATCTACAAACATGGTGCGGAATTTGTAGACGGTGAATGGCTTGCCGAACTCGCCTACGCGCTCCTGACGAAAGATGACAGGGCCCGGGGAATCGAGTCGAATGGCCAGGGCCGACAGGGCCATGAGCGGCGAGCTTATGATCACCCCGAGCGAACCGAAGAAGAAAGAAAAAATCCTCTTGTAAACACGCAGAGGCGTACGGACGTGAAAGCCGGGAGAGAACAGGAGCCAGCTGAGTCGAAGCGACTCGAGTGGAATCTTGCCGGTTACCGTCTCGTAATACTCAGGGCCGTCCTGTATCTGAACGCCGCTGGCCTTCAGCTTCAGCAACTCGCCGACGGGCAGTTTGCCGCGGCGGTCGCCCATGGTGATGATGATGCGGCGGACACCCTCGCGCTTTACAAACTCGACGAGATCGCCTGGGTCGACAGAGGGAATGGCTGCGATCTGGGGTTCGCTGCCGACATAGCCAGCGACACGCAGTCCGAGTTCAGGA
Organism: uncultured Acidobacteriaceae bacterium; assembly: GCA_963696575.1. Taxonomy (GTDB): domain Bacteria; phylum Acidobacteriota; class Terriglobia; order Terriglobales; family Acidobacteriaceae; genus DASRAA01. Next base: position 91,957 of record CAVOKT010000007.1, on the reverse strand, counting down.
CGCAGCGAGATTGCCTGGATGAGGGGCGCTGCGAGCGGGCCATCGCCGTAGATTGCCGTGGTTTCGGCAAAACGGGCGGAGCGGTTGAGCACGAAGAAACAACTTCGCCACACCGGGACCGCGACAGCGATCATGATGATGCCGCTCCACAGGACGGAGCCGGTGAGACTGGCTTCAGGGAAGGTGTAATACAAAAGTGCAAGGGCGACGAAGGTGCAGCCCAATACTCCCACCAACCGGGTCACAACTTCGCGGCGGTTGGTCAGGATGGAAGAGTCATAGAGGTCGAAGTAGTACATCAGGATCAGAAAGACAAGGACAACGAGTGCGATCCTTCCCGCGCCATTTTCATAGAGCAGGTAAATCCTGGCGTCCACGGCCGTGCCGGTGGATAAGAGCACGGCCACCAGGAAGCCAGCGGTAACCAGGATGGCTTCCGACAGCGTGAGCAGGAGCGTACGAGTCGGGAAGTACGCGTTGAACAATCGGATCATGCACGGGCCGCGTGATCGTGTTCAGCTTCCTCGTTCCCTCCGGTCTTCTTGGATCCGTAATAGCCGTAGCCCCCGTAGTAACGCTCATAACCGATCTGGACCGTGGAAGCCTCGTTGAAAATGAAGCCGAGTTGCTTGCTCTTCTCGATGGAGTCGAGCGCCCGGTTGAGGGTCCGCTTGCGGGTGTGGCCTTCGCGCACGACCACCAGCACTCCGTCGCACAAGCGAGACAGGGAAGTGGCGTCGGCCATGGGAAGCATGGGGGTGCAATCGAGGATGACCCAGTCAAAGCCTTCGGAGACGGCGTTCAACATTTGCGAAAAGGCGTCAGACTCGAGCAGCGGCAAGGGCTCTTCAATGCCCTTTCCTGCGGAAAGAAGCCATAGAGGGAGGCCTTCGACCTGATAGAAGGCATCCTGCATGGCGAGTTTGTGCTCGTGCCACTCGCTAATTCCGCGCAACGGGGAAGACGCGAGCAGCGCGCTGGCGGTGGGGCGGCGCAAGTCGGCCTCAATCAGCAACACGCGCTCACCGGTTCGATGGGCCATGGTCAGCGCCAAGTTAACCGACACCACGGACTTGCCTTCGTCGCCCACGGCGCTGGTGATCAGCAATTTCTTCAAAGTACGTTTGCGCCGAAGATGGGCCAGTCGCGTGCTGAGAACACGAAAGGTCTCGGCGCCGGGGCTGTTGGGGTTGGTAATGGTAATGAGCCGCTGTTCCGGCGTCGGCATTGGACGCAGGATGCGGTCGGCGGGCACGCTCAGCCATGCCGCGGTTGGAGGCGCCTGGGTAGCAAGCGCGTCGAGCGCAGCGGTGTCATCGAGCGGAAGGCCCGGGACCTGGGAACCCGGCAGGTTGGAGTCAGGTTGGACGGGCGTAGCCAACGGCGAGGCACTTGGAGCTTCACCCTGAGACTTCTGCAATGCTTCGTACAATCGGCTCATCTTAGACTCTCCTACCGTCAGCGGACGGGACGGGTTTCTCTTCTAACGACTGGGTATTGTCCATGGTACGGAGCATTCGAAACAGCGAGCGCAGCAGGCTCTCGTTGGTCTCCTGTTGGACGGTGTTGGTTCCGGCGGGTTCCTCTGGCGTAGAGATTGATCCCGTCAAACGGAAGTCGGCAGCTACCTCGGTGATCATGTCAGCGGTGACGGTGTGCTGTTCGCGAGCAAACGCATTCACCATGGCATTCTCGCAAAGATTATTGATGATGCGGGGAATACCACGTGAATATTCGAACACACGGGTCAATGCTTCGGGCTCGAAAATGGGAGGATCAGCTTTCGCTCCCGCGCGTTCCAGGCGAGAGAGCACATATCCACGGGTTTGTTCTTCGTCGAGCTGCTGCAGTTGACAACGCAACGAGACGCGCTGCTTTAACTGGCGCAAGTTGGGCGAGTCGAGAACAACTTCGAGTTCAGGCTGGCCCATCAGGACAATCTGGAGCAGCTTTTGCTGCGAGGTTTCCAGGTTGGTGAGCAGCCGGATTTCCTCGAGCAACTCAGGCCGTAATGCCTGCGCCTCGTCCACCACCAGAGCGGTGATCAAGCCGCGAGCATGACGCTGAATCAGGAAACGATTCAAGTCAAGCAGCATTTCCGTCTTGCTGCGTCCGCTGTACTGGAGACCGAGATCCGCCATGATGTACTGAAAGAATTCGGTGGTCGACAACAGCGGATTGAAAACGTATCCGAACGCAATGTTGTTCTTGCGCAACTCCGCCAGGAGGCAACGCACCAGCAGCGTCTTCCCCGTGCCCACCTCGCCGGTGATCACGATGAAGCCCTTGCGGCGGCCGACGCCGTAATGCAGGTTGGCCAACGCCTCGTTATGGCGGGGCGTCGCGTGATAGAAGAATGGGTCCGGGCTGATCTCAAACGGGTTCTTGTTCAGCCCAAAGAATTGCTTATACATGCTCTATCCCCAGAAGTAGGCGTACCAGATCCCCGTGGGGATAATAATGGCAACCAGAATGGCGGCAGCGATGGCAATCCAAGGTTTCCAGCGTTGAGCGGCGATTTCGTGATCGGTGGGCAACGGCGGGATTTCCGCCAGCACGGGCAGCGGGGCAGCTTCAATCAAGTCCGCTTCGCTGCGGATTCGATCGTCGACAAATTCCATCCCGACTCCGAACACGAAGGCCAGAGCAAGTCCGGCTCCTAATCCCGCGAGCGAGAACTTGAAGCGGTCGGGAAACGATGCCTTCTCCGGCAGGCTGGGAGGATCGATGATGCGGAACTGATCGCCCTGCTGTTGCCGGTTGAGGCTGGTCGCCAGCGACGACGACATTGTCTTGCCCAGCAAATCGTCATAGCCTTTTTTCGACTCATCGTAGTTGCGCATGATGTCAGACAATTCCTGCTGACGCTCTGGAGTGGCATTCAAGCGCGCCTGGTACTGATTTACTTTCGCTTCCAGCCGGGCGATCATCGCCTCGCGAGACTGGATCTCAAGCTTGTTGGCTTTCAACTGACTCTGGATCTGCATGACCGGCGTCATCGCCGTAATCTGAGCGGGCGTCGAGAGCGGCTTGTCGCTGTCGTTAGACGCATCGTCGGTCTTGGTGTCCTGAGTGTCCTTTTGCATCTGCTCCATCTTGGCGATGGCGTCCTTCAAGTTCTTGACGTCGGGATGATCGGGAGTGTACTTGGCCTCCAAGGAAGCCAGTTGGGCTTTCATGAGTTCGAGTTGCTGCGCGGTGGTTTGTGGCGTAGCACCCGTCGATTCGGTCACTCCCATAGCGTCATACTGGGTTGCCAGAGAGCTGAGATATGCCTGCTGTTGCAAGGCCTTGTCCCGGGCATCGACAGCGGCCTGCAATTGTGACTGAGCGCCGCTGAGGATTTGCAAGTTGCTCTGAAGCTGGTCCGGCAACTCTCCCATGTGGGCGGCTTCGTACTCTCGCATCTTCTTTTCCTGCACGGCGAGAGCCGAGGCCGAGGCCGTCAACTGAGTATCGAGGAAATTGGTGGTGTATTCCGACTGCTGTTGGCTGGCGCGCACGTTTTCGTCGATAAACAACGAGGCCAACTGAGTGTTCACCTGCTGGGCGATCTGCGGCTTGTCGGCAACATAGGACACCTTGAATGCGGTCAGAGCTCCCGGTTTGCCGTTGACGGGTGGGGTCTGGACGAGGTCGAGCTTGATGTCCTTACGCATCTGGACAATCTGGTCGTCGGGGGTGCTGAAGAACAGGCCCTGGTACAGATGCAGATCGCCGATGATCTTTAGCAACCGCGAGCGGCTCAGCACCTGGTTGGTGATGGATTGCAGACGTTCCTGCAAATCCACTTGCACGTTCGGCGCCACCAACTTTTCAGGCACCTTCTGTTGCTCGACGAGGATCACCGTTTCCGACGTGTACTTCGGGGGAATAATCCACGCCGATGCGAACACGATCAGCCATCCCAAAAACAGAGGACCAATGATCCACCAGCGGCGGCGGACCACCATGGCCCAATAGTCGTCCATTCCTCGTAGCGATTTCTGGTCGTCAAATTCTTCCGTCATAATTTACCGTCCAAGGGGGTGATCCCAAGTGTAATTAACTGTAACTCCAACAATGTTGGAATTGTAGGTGGTGTTGCGCAACAGAATGGATTCGATTGGGTCTGGTGCAAAAACGCGTACTGCGCCGTGGCTTTCAGCGATTTGGTCAGTTTATAGTTGAGCGAGACGTTCGAGATGAATGTTGTTGAAACGCGACTGGCGATGGTAGTGGAAACATCATGGAAGTACCGACCGCCCACCGTAACGTCCATTTTCGCCGACAACATCCTGTGATAGCTGCCGTCAATCGGAGTTCACCTGCGATGTTCCAATGATGCCTCCGCCGTCCGACACCGACCGGCTGAATCCCGCGCGAAACGGAGTTGCGGAGGCCCTGCCACCCAAATGTCGCGCCTGCCGATGTGCTCCACAAAGAGTCGTGAGTAATGAAGGTCTGCCCGAAAAAGCTCACGACTGTTTTTGTGGTGGTGTATTCAGGTCCAACCCATCCGGAGATCGTCATGTTGGGACGGATGAGATAGTCCGCCGTCATGGTGATGGTTTGAATACCCGATCGCTGCTGCCCTTTCCCAAAATCGAGGCTGTTGTAGTCATAGCCCGCGCCCAAGCGAGAGCCGCGGCGAGAACTGATGAGAATACGACCCACGGCCGCCGTAGGAAATCAAGTTGTAGAAAGGACAGTGTGAGGAGGTTGTAAGTGGAAGTGCGCCGCAGATTCGCCGTACCGGTAAAGGTCAGCGTATCCACCTTGTCATCTGGTTGGTGAGCGTCATCAAGCCCACTGTTCAATGTGTATTGCGTCAGCGGGTAGTAAGTCACCGGGTTGGGGTTGTTCATCGTCGGAGTTCCGACGGTAGTCAGGTAACTGTCAAACGGGTTAGCGGAATAGGTGAAATGATCATCCGCCAACAGCTGCCAGTGCGGAGCCATCTGCCAAAGGAATCCCGCGCCTGCTCTCTGCGAGAACAGATTGTTGTTCGGATTTACCGTGCCATTCAGCTGGGTATAGGCCTGGTAGCCCCCGGCATATGATACGTTCCACGAAAGCGTGGGGCGGAACTGCTGGATCTTGATACTGGGCGTCACCTGAAACAGCCAAAAATTCTGATTCGTGGTACTTACCGAGTACAGATTGCTGTCGTAGGAAAATCCGGCGCTGATCCCCAGAGTGAGTCTGCTGTTTTCAACCGACCGAGAAAGAAAGTCGAGCGACGGCGTCGCATCCGGGTAGGTGTAGGCTGGCGTCGGCCCAATCTGGGCAGGCGCGCCGGTGTCCTGAGTAGCCGTGTCGCTCTGCGCCCAGGCACACGTGCCCAACAGTACCACCACAACAAGCAGGATTGGCCCAAGCCGCTGCGTCATCCTAGTCTCCTGTTAGGGAACAACAATCGTGTCCCGCGGCTGCAATTCTACGTTCTGCTGCTGATTCTGGCCCTTGATGACTTGTTTGTAGTTGAAGGGCAGTCGCTGCTGTGTGCCGTTCGCCGACGTCCGTAGCACATAAACCTTCTTGCTCTTGGCGAAATCCTTGAAGCCGCCTGCCATGGCAATGGCGTCAAGTACTGTCATGCGACGCGTCAGCGGAAAGTATCCAGGATGATTGACCTCTCCCACGATGTTGAAGCTAAGGCTCCCGATTTTTTCGACCACGACAGTCACCTGCGGGTCCGAGATCATCTTCTTCATGGATTCGGCCAGCACGTCCTGGAGCTGCACGGGAGTATAGCCAGCGGCCCTTATTTCGCCGATCAAAGGCAGGGAGATCATACCGTCGGGGCGGACTGGCACAGTCTTCGACATGTCCGGCTCTTTCCAGACGTAAATCGTCAACGTATCTTCGGCGCCGATAACATATGAGTCCGGACGAATGCTTGTAGTGGCCGGTTTGGGAAGATTGTCGGTCGCGGCCGGCTGAGCCGGTTTCGAGGTATCAGCAGGGGTGGGAGTCGCGGTCTGCGCCAAAGCCAAGCTGGACAAAACGCCCAGCAGCAATGCCCACACCAGCAATCGGACTGCGAGGTTCTCAACTGTGCTTCTCTGCACGTTCATTCAGGTCACCTTCCATCGAAATCAGGGTCTACTCCGACTTGTCATCATCCAACCGCAGCCCGGGTGTTGCCGATCGTCGCTGGGGAATTCCGACTTCCTTCAGCTTATACAATAGAGCCCGGTAACTGATACCCACCGCACGCGCCGCTTTTTTGCGGTTCCAGTCATTGGCGTGCAGGGCGCCCAGAATAATGCGGGCCTCGACCCTACGAACCGTCTGTCGCGTCAACTTCTTGAGCGATACAGGCCCCTCAAATGTAAGATCGGGGAACGTTTCGCGATCATTAGTCTGCAGCAACTCGCTCACGATCACGTCATCGGTACCCATCACCACATAACGCTTGATCAAGTTCTCGAGTTGACGAATATTCCCTGGCCAGGAGTACCGCTGCATCTTCGCCAGCAGCGCGGGACGAAGCATAGGGGTGCGGCCATTGAGTTTATCATTGTAATACTGCAAAAGGTATTCGCATAGTAACGGAATATCAACTGCCCGCTCGCGCAAAGCGGGGAGGTGGATCGTCATGGCCGCGATCCGGTAGAACAAATCGTGGCGGAAGTTGCCGACGTCAATTTCCTGGTGAAGCTCGCGATTGGTGGCGCTGACTACCCGAACTTCAACCTTGGTATCTTCCTGCGATCCAATGCGGCTGAACTGGCCGTCCTGTAGAACTTGCAGCAGCTTGGCCTGGAGCGATGATTCCAGTTCCGAGATTTCATCCAGGAAAAGCGTTCCGCGATGCGCCATTTCTACGCGACCGGGTTTAGTCCCCGCCGCTCCGGTAAAGGCGCCCCTCTCGTAGCCGAACAGTTCGCTCTCCAGCAACGATCCGGGAATCGCGGGACAATTAACCTTTACAAAGGGCCCGTTGGCCCAGGGAGAATATAAGTGCAAAAGGCGAGCGATGATGTCCTTGCCGGTGCCGCTTTCACCGGTGATCAAAATCGATAGATTTGCACCTGCGACGCGCTCCAGTTTCTGTCGGACCTCCCGCATAGCCGCAGTTTGTCCAAAGATGACTGAATCCGGGGGCAAACGCTGAGATACGATGGAACCTTCGAAACCTCCGCTGACCAGTGACGGCATAGTTGTGACCCTCGGAACCACTCAGCTCGAAAACATCTAGGATGTGAAAAGGAATTGCATTTAAGAGGCCAACCGTCAAGGTGTCGGGCATTCGTCCGTAGATTTCGCCTAAGATGCCTGTCTTTAGCGACTTAATCTAGCACGTTTCAGGATATTGGGTGACAGTGAAATGGTCAACAGGAAAGATGATGGGCCCTCGATGTGCAAGAGTTTTCACTCAGGGGAAGCGACTTTCTCACTCGTCGCGGGAAATCCTGTGGCTTGTCGTGACGGAGGAGGAAGCGATCAGAGGCTCCTCGAACTTCAGTCCGAGGAGAAAGTACTGGCGGTCGGGAGTACAGCGCAAAACAGTGGCATGCAAAAGGGAAACTGAACGCGGCAGCTGGGCTTTGTTGACTAACGCGATCGGCACCTCGAGGGAAATTTGGGTGCCGGGATCCAAGTAGCGCTTGACGGCCAGAAGAACTCCACCGGCGGAGAGGTTGAGCGCCGTCGCAAATTCCAGGAATTCTTCGCCAGTAAGTTTCTTGCCGCGCACGAAGAAGGGGATCGAAATAGGCAGGCGATCCCAATCGCGGCGCTCCGCGACGGCTACTGGACGGCGCACTGTGGTTCTCCTCCTTGAGTTGTTGCACATATAGAGCCAAACGAGGGGATGCAAAAATGGTTGAAAACAAAACGGTTACCTCGTGGCGCAAGGGGTAGGCGAGTGATGGATGTAACCGAAGCTGCAATGATTTGCGGTAGAGAAGAAGCAAATTACCTTCGCAATAGTGCATGGGTCTGCACATTATGACAAAAATATTGCGTTAATTTGGGGCCTGGCGGGCGATTTGGATTTGACAACAGTCACGATTGCGCTATGATCTTATCTCCCCCAGGGTGTGAGGTGAGGCGCACCCCTGCTCCTAATTCTCAAGGCTTATATTGTTGTAATCTGTGGGCTTATTTTGTCGACAGTGATGACTGTGGACAACAAAACGCGATCGACTGCTGGCAAACGAGGCAGTCGAGATTCGCGATCGAAAAACCGGTGATGGAGCCCGTTTCGATGCAATCAGCCAAGCCTGCATCTGCAAAGTCGGCAATCGATCTGTTGAGTGACGAGCACCACTGTTCTGCGTGCCGGGATGCGCTCGCGGCGGCCGCACACGAGTTGAAAACTCCACTCGCGATCATGGGGGGTTACCTGCACTTGTTGTTGACGCAGAAGCTCGGGCCGCTGACGGAGCAGCAGCTTGAGGTCCTGGGCGAAATGGAGGACAACGGCGTACGTCTGACCAACTTTGTCCAGAATGTCCTCACCTACGCGACCCTGAAGGTCGATCGCTACGAGATCCAGTATGAAGTCGGCGATATCAACGCGTGCCTGCGGGAAATTGCCGAGTTCTGGGTGCAACGATTCCAGGACAAGGCGATAGCTTTTTACTTCTTTCCTGACGAAAAGCTGCCCGCCTTTCCATTCGACTGGTACAAAGTTCAGCACATCGTTTCGAACCTGCTCGACAATGCGATGAAGTACACGGCCAGTTCGGGCACGGTCTGGCTGCACGTTGAGCCGTACTTCTGGGAACGTCGCACGATCAAACGCAAACCGTTGGTGGAGCGGCGGCGGCGGCTAGTCGCGAGCCCGAACTGCTGTCGCATCTCGGTAGCGGATACGGGACCGGGTATCGCTCCGGAATTTCAGCAGGAGATTTTTGAAGAATACTTTCGGCTGACCAGCGAAGGGGCTCGGGCCGATGGTCACGGACTGGGGCTGGCGATCGCCCGACGCCTGGTGCAGGCTGCCGGGGGGAAGATTTGGGTCGAAAGCGAACTGGGGAGCGGGAGCAAGTTCTCGTTCCTGTGTCTGTTGAATCCACCAGTTAAGAGCGCGCGGACCGCGGAAGAACAATGAGCGCTGGCCACATTCTGATTGTCGATGACGAACCCGGCATGAGGCGCTACCTGCAAACGGTGCTGGAGCTCGACTCGTACAAAGTTTCAACCGCTGCTAATGGCGAGGAAGCGCTGGAGAAGGTCCATCGTGATCAACCGGATGTAGTGCTGCTCGACATGGTGATGCCGGGGCCTGACGGACTGGAGACTTTGAAGCGGATTCGCGAATCGCGTCCGACGACCAAAGTTGTGATGCTGTCGTGCGTACGCGACACCCGCAAGGTAGCCATGGCGATGCGCCTGGGTGCGCACGATTATCTGTCGAAGCCGGTACAGAAAGAAGAAATGGATGATGTCCTGCGTTTTTGCCTGGAGCATCCGGGTCCCACCGCACCCGGCGCCGGCGAGGCCATCGAAGTGCTGCAGGGCGTTTATTTTTTTGCCGCGACCAAGCAGATGCGGCTGATTCGCGCGCAGGCGATGCAGGTTGCGCGCTTCGATTTTCCCGTTCTGCTGCTGGGCGAGAGCGGCACGGGAAAGGAAGTTTTAGCGCAGCTGATCCACAAGTACTCCGACCGGGCCCACCGCACTTTTCTAAAAGTGAATTGCGCAGCCATGCCGAGCGAATTGCTGGAAAGCGAGTTGTTCGGATACGAACCCGGCGCGTTTACGGGGGCGGTGAAGGCCAAGCCAGGCAAATTCGAGCTGTGCAACAAGGGAACAATTCTGCTTGATGAGATTGGCGAAATGTCGCCAGCTTTACAAGCCAAGCTGCTGCAAGTACTGCAGGACGGACAATTCTCGCGGTTGGGAGGCCGGCACGCGGTCAAGGTTGATGTTCGGGTGCTGGCCGCGACCAACATCAACATGACGGAATCGATCGCCAAGAAGACGTTCCGCGAAGACCTCTATTATCGTCTCAGCAGTTTCGTATTACACATGCCAGCGCTGCGTCAGCGGAGGGAAGAAATATCCATGATGCTGCGGCACTTCATGATCCAGGTCGCAGAGCGCTATGCATGCCCACTGCTGTCGGTGTCTCCGCGATTGGTAGCGGCTTGTGAGAACTATCAGTGGCCGGGGAACATCCGGGAGTTGGAGAATTTCGTCAAGCGTTACCTGGTGCTGGGTGATGAAAGTGCAGCAATTGCTGAACTCGAGCACGGCGCTGTTCAGGACGTTGGTTCGTTGGGGCCGGCACGAGCGGAGACCCAAAATCCGGATCTCAAGCAAATGGTCAAGACCTTGAAAAACGGGGCCGAGATGGAAGCCATTGCGAATGCTCTCGAGGAAAACGGATGGAACCGCAAACGAGCCGCCAGCATGTTGAATATCAGCTATAAAGCGTTGCTGTACAAGATCCGCTTGTACGATATCCGGCCCCGGCACGCCGGATAGAATAGGGAATTTGGTACTCAATTGCGCAATGGCTTGCAACATCGCGGTAACAATCGACAAGTTTATTTCAGTTGTTGTGCGGGTTTGACCTCTAAGCTATTAGCCCATAAGCACTTCTTCCTGTTCGGCTGACTTGATTCCGCACTATCCATATGGCAAGCCACGTGCATACAATACTAGCTATGCAGTCTTATTCTCTTGCCAGCGAATCGATCTCGAACTTATCAGCGAATCCAGGGGAACGCCGTAAGAACCGGCGTTTCGATATGCATTTCCCAGTGTTCTTGCGAGCGATAGGCGATTCATGGGCAACCAGTAAGACGGCAGACGTGAGCGCGACTGGGGCATTTTTTGTAACGGACAGGCCCTTTCTGTTGAATGCTCCAATCGAGTACGTTCTTACCTTCCCACCCGACCTCACCAAGGCGTCGCAAGTTCTTCGAGTGAGGTTTTTTGGAGTTGTGCGACGTTGCGAGCAGGTTCCTGAGGGCGCTAGTTCGTTTGGCATTGCAGTCAGGAACACGGCCCATCGCTACCTGAGCCGTGAAGAAGCCGCCAACTTTGACGCAATGGAAAACGAACTCCCGTCAGCCGAGTCCCACCAGCCGTAGAAAACCTCCGCGAGATACGTGCAGAGCCTGTGCATCGATGGACTGCCGATTGAAGCTGGGCGTCTTCAGCGCGGGTGAATCTATCATTCACGGAACGCTGAAGGCAGAACTTCAAGCTAGCGTCGTGGTGCGAAAATCTGCCGCGACTTACAGGGTTTCGACAATACCGAAAAAAGCCATTTGGGTGCTTCTGAGCACTACGTGAAAACGGTCTCGGGCAGCAATTGGAGAAAGAAAAAAGGGCGGGCCGTAAAGGCCTGCCCCTCGGATTTCTGCGAAGCGGTAGTGACTCAGAGACCGAGACGACGGCGGCCGTATCCGATCACACCCAATAAACCGGTACCGATGAGCAACAATGAACTGGGTTCGGGAGTCGTAGCTGGTGGACCGACAGTGAGGTCGGTGATGCCGATGTAGTTATCGGTCAGAGTGAAGTAGCTGATATCTGAGCTAGATTCCTGGAATCCGAAGAAGAAGCCGGTGTCGTCGCCTACCAGTCGTGAAAAAGGTCAGATCGAAAGATTCGATGGTATGACCCATCGAATCCAAGACGGCGATGGTAGTGGGGTTCAGGCTGCCAGGGGCGTAGTTCAGGAATCCGCCGACGGCACCCACCGGAGTTGCGAAGGCGAAGGTCATGGTGTCGGTTACGCCATAGAAATCGGTGGAGTCATTCACCCCAGCCATCGGCCCCAACCCACCAGTCCAGTTTCCATTAGCCTGGAAGCTATAGGACCCGGTGTAACCAAATACCGAACCACCCTGGTTGCAAACATCGCAATTAGTGGAACTCCAAGTGACGCCAGGGCCAAAAGCGATAGGTCCTCCGCCGAAGTAATTTACCGCCGGCATTGGAATCACAGTACCACCAGAAATCGACGTAATTACAGACGCTCCCGCTGATACGACTAAAAGCAGAGCCGCTACGGCCAGCGACCCTAAAAGCTTTTTCATGGCGCAGTCCTTTCCCGGCCAAAAGTCAATACAGCGTGTTCTCGGCCAGAGCACACGAAGACACAAAACGTAACACAGTAACTGTTGCATTCCAACTACCAAGATGTGCTACCCGTAATCGAATGAAAACAATAGGTAAAATTCGCAGTCGACTGGTCAGGAGTCGCAAATTCTTGCAGTACCGGGGGGAAAAGAAGTTCCCATCGCAGAGTTCGACGCCAGACAAGCAGCAATAACCGTAGCCGGGAAACCGGCTGGCGGCTAGAGCAGCCGGGCCGCGTCCTTGGCGAAGTAGGTGAGCACGATTGAGGCACCGGCGCGCTGGATGCAAGTGAGAGATTCCAGCATGACGCGCTCGTAGTCGATCCAGCCATTGATGGCTGCCGCCTTGATCATGGCGTACTCGCCACTGACCTGGTAGGCCGCCAGTGGAACGTCAAAGCGTTCGCGCGCCTCACGGATGACGTCGAGATAAGGCATGGCCGGCTTGACCATGATCATGTCAGCGCCTTCCTCAAGGTCGAGTTCGATCTCACGCATTGCTTCGCGCACGTTTGCGGGATCCATCTGGTAGGAGCGCCGATCGCCAAAATGTGGAGCGGAGTCGGCAGCTTCGCGGAACGGCCCGTAGAACCCGCTGGCGAACTTGGCGGCGTACGACAGGATCGGAATGTTTTCGTAACCGGCCCGATCCAGCGCGGTGCGGATGGCATCAACGCGACCGTCCATCATGTCGGAAGGGGCAATGATGTCGATGCCGGCCCTGGCTTGCGACACCGCGGTCTTAGCCAGTAACTCGAGCGAGGCGTCATTGAGGATTTCGTAGTTTTCCGCAGCCATGGCAGCGGCGACCGCAGGTGCCTGCTGAGTGCTGACTTTAACGGCGATGGCATTCTTGCCCTGAGTCTCAAGATCATGCAAGGTGGCCGAAACCTCGCGGCGGACAGCGTCAGTTTCCACGATGCCGCAGTGTCCGTGTGACATGTACTCGCAAAGGCAGACGTCTCCCATCACCAGCAGGTTCGGTACTTCGCGCTTAATGGCGCGGGTTGCCTTTGCACGATGCCATCGTCGGCCCATGCACCGGTGGCGATCTCGTCCTTGGTTTCCGGCAGACCGAACAGAACCACGCTGGGAATGCCGAGCGCATGCACCTCGGCGCACTCCTTTACCGCCTGGTCGATGGAGAAGTTGAACACGCCTGGCATGGAACGCACTTCCTTGCGCACGCCTTCACCGGGACAGACGAACAGCGGATACACGAAACCTTCGGGAGTGAGGCGGGTTTCGCGAACAAAGGAGCGCATGGTTTCGTTGCGACGGAGGCGGCGAGGACGATCAATCGGAAATGCCATAACAGAAAATTCTAGCACCAGCGGAGTGATGGCAAGCCTCTAAAAATGCGGGTCAAAAGACTCGGTAGAATGTGACGGCGCTCACAGACTGCCCGGCCTTGCTCCACATCCTTACCGATGCCGCCTCATTAGTTCCCCAGTGCAAACGCCGCGGCCGCCCACGCCGCAGCGATCACGATCACCAGACCCGGAATGATCTGCATGGCGAAGCGTCGTCCCCCAGTCGAAATCGCTACGGCTGCTTTGGAGATGGTGTTGGTGGTGAGTCCGGCAAGAATTGGTAACACTGCATCCCGGGCCGTGAACTTGCCCGCAGCCACCAGCGACGCTACCGACACCGCCGCCGAGTGTGTATCAGCGAAACCCGCAACTGCCGCCGCCGCCAAAACTCCAGCCTTGCCCAGCCACGCGTTGAGCGCAGCGGACAAGAACAACATGGCTGCGATCATTCCTGCAAAAAGAACCGCACTCTTCAGGCTGAAGGCCCTTCCTTTTTGCGCCACAAGCGGGACTTGCTGGCGGACACTCATAATCGTCAGTACCGCTCCGTAAGCGAGCGCTGCTACTCCCGACGCGATCAGGGGAAAGCGCATCTGGTACAGCGTGGCGCGGCTGGTGGCAGCCAAAACTGCCGCCATCTGAAGGATGGTCGCCACCGTGGATAATACCGCTCCGGCAACCGCGGGCCGCGCCAGCGCTGGCTCTTGCAATGCGCGGGCTCCCATGGCTCCGATGGTTGCCGTGCTCGATACGAATCCCGAAGCCAGTCCGGCGATCGGCAATCCAAAACGGGGGCCCAGTAGCCGCACCGCAATGTAGCCACCGGCGCTGATGGACATCATCAGGATCACGATCTTCCAGATGGTGCGCGGGTTGATGGCGCCGAACGGCCCAAGATAGCGGTCGGGCATCAGCGGCAGCACCACCAGGGTCGCCGCCGCGAAGATCAGCGCATCGGTCAATTCATCTTCGCTGATTACCGTGCTGACGAAATGGTGAAGACGACCGCGGGCCGCCAGCAGGACGGTTACGACATTACCGCGAGGGCCGAAGCAGTCGCCGTCTCGCTCTGCGCCAGGCCGCCGAGCAGAACAGCCAGCACCAGTGCGGCTTCGGAGGTCAGTCCAGGGTCCTGCTCGTGGGTTCGCAGATAAGCGACGGCGGAGAACACCGCAATCACCGCCGTTGTCACTGCCAAGAGCAGGTTGCCACCGAGAACCACGCTCACACCACCCAGCAGGGCCGCGAGTGCGAATGTCCGAAGTCCGGCGGGGGAACGCTGCGGGCCTTCGCCCTTGCGGCGTTCGCGTTCGGCGCCAATCAGAAGGCCGATGGCGAGTGCGCAGGCCAGACGGAATGCGGGTTCGCCAATGGAGGGCATGCGCGGAGATGCTAACACCACCGCGAGTCCGAATGCGGTGACAGGGAGCAAGTCTTACGCTGTGGTAACGAGCTGAATTCGTTCCAGCAATGCAATTCCGGCTTCGTCGGCGGCGCGACTCTTAAACTCGCGGTCCAGTACCACGGTCTTGGCCGAAGGCGCGAGTTGCTGTAAAACGCTGACCGTGGCTGACGAGGACAGCGATCCGCTGTCTGGTCCCAGAACGATGATATCGACGTTTGAGGCACAGAGCAGAATCTTGGCATCGCCCATGAGACCGGTGGACAGCACCCGATAACCATGCCGGGTAAGCAGGGCACGAACGAAGGCACAAGTGTCAGGCGAGGGATCGAGAAACAGCACTCGCGGACCGGTGTTGGCGGACTCGGCGGGTGTCAATGCACCCTCTTTCAGGAAGGACACGATGGCCGTTTCTTCGTCGGGGTAAATGCGAAACACTTCGGAGAGCTTCGTCATCTGCAGCAGCTTCATGGTGAAGGGCGTGGGCGCCGCCAGGCACAGGTCGCCGCCGCGAGTGCGAGTGTGCCACAAAAAACGAACCATCAGCCCCATACCGGAGCTGTCCACATAATTCACTTCGCTGATATTCAGGACCACACGGTTGAACTCAAGGAGGCCACGGTTGAGGGCCTCTTCGAGGAGGTTGGACTCCTGTCCAGTAACGATCCGGCCCGCACAGCGGACGACGTAGACTGATCCGCAATGACGCGATTCCAAAGCCAGGGACATGCCCGCACCTGCTTTCTGTGGCGCGCAACTCGCGGTAATCTTACAGCACACGGTCAAGGGGAACGAGTGTCAATCGCGTCCGGCAAAACGTGGTGACAATCAACCGGCCTAACAGTGGTGGACATTGCCGCTCGTGAACGACGCTTTAGTGGTTCCGCGAAAGCAGAATGATAGGATTGCAGCAATTCACGGTCGGGCACGGGCCACGGAAAGGCCCCGGGCACATCCGACCGCAAAGGGAGTCGTCAGTATGAAAATCCGCATTCTTGCAATTCTCGCGCTAGCGCTGACAATGGTCGTCGCTGCCCATGCACAGAAGGTCAATGTTGACTGGGACCGCACGGCTAATTTCACTCAGTTTCACACCTACGCATGGCAGCCCAGCACCCATCCGGCAAAGGGCCTATGGGACCAACGCATCATCGACGCGATTAATCAGCAGCTGCAGGCAAAAGGATTTCAGCTGGTGCAATCGAATCCGCAATTGTGGGTGGTTTACAGCAACAGCATCAAGAAGAACCAGCAAGTGGTGGGTACCGGCTACAACATGGGACCGGGTTGGGGATGGGGATACGGGTGGGGCGGACCCACGACGACAACCTATCAGACCTACACCACCCATGAAGGCACGCTGATCGTGGACATCGCCGACGCCAACGGTCATCAATTGTTGTGGCGAGGATCGGCGACGAACACTATCTCCGATAACTCGGACAAGAACATCAAGAACCTGAACAACGCCGTGAACAAACTTTTTAAGAACTTTCCACCCAAGCCGGGAAGCAAGTAACCACGAGCGCTTGCCGGGGCCTTAAGATAAACCCCCACCCGAGAAGGTCGCATTGGGTGGGGATTTTTTCGCCTTCGATACACGACCGAGACAATGTGGGTTGCCCGCAGAATTTAGTTCTGCGCCGACGATAGGCTAGCGGAAGTTATCGACCAGCATCAGGTCGGAAGCCCTGGCGTCAACCTGGGCCCACACAATCTGGTGGCCGTCGGGCGAAACTGCGAGCGACCAGTCGGTCAGGAATCCTGGATTGTGGGTGACGGTTGCGGCCTGACGACGAGCAAAGTCATAAAAGACCAGATCGCCATCGTGACTGATGATGTAGAGTCCGGAGGCTCCGATTGTCCAGTGGGAACAGCCAAAGGGCTTGGGTGCTCCAACAACCAGTTCCTCTGATCCGGCTTTGACGGCAAGTCGCCACAGGGTCGGGTCGGTTTGGCTGCGCGAATAGTAGACGTACTCGCCATCGGAAGACTCTGCAGCATAGATTCCGCCGTTCGTGGTTACGCGCTGCTCGGCGCCTCCATCTGCGGGCATCTTCCAGATGTTGGTAACGCCATCACGGTTGGAGGAGTAATACAGCCACTTAGCGTCGCGCGACCAGGCAGGGACATCATTGCCGGCAGAGTTGTTGGTCACTTGCCGAGGTTTTCCGCCATCAGCGTCGATGACGTAGATCTCGGAGACCTCCCGGGCGCGGGAATCGAAGGCGATCAGATGCCCGTCAGGAGACCAGCGGGGAGTGCCGGTGAGGGCGCCACGAAAATGAGTTAACTGCACGGCATTCGAGCCGTCGCGGTTCGCTTTCCATATTTCCCAACTGCCGCTGCGGTCGGATTGGAAAGCAATCTGCGATCCATCGGGAGAAAAGGAAGCGGCGGCTTGCTGGCGCGTGCTTACGATCAGCTTGGCGGGATCACCCGCGGGTTGGGAGGGACTCTTGAGATCGAGCTTCCAGATATTCGCATTGTCCCAAGCCTGCGAATAGACAAGTGAACTACCGCGTGAGGACGGATAGATGACCGGCCCGGGCAGATAGGAAACAATCGAAGGCGTTTGGGCACTTGAGGAAGCAGAGATACGACGGAGTTGCGCGCCTCCGAGGAGAAGGTCGCGGTCATTGGGCGTCCAAGTGAGGCCGTCGATGTCAGTGCGGTTGTGGTCGGTCAGCACCCGGGTGCTTCCGCCAGCCGCGGGCATGACATAGACCTGCTGCAAGTCAACTGTATCCCGCTCGAAGACAACATTCTTACCATCGCGGGAGAAGGCGGGATCGCTATCGCCATCGGATTCGGGCGGTGGAAACGTGAGTTGGCGGGACTGGAGAGTCGAAAGATCGAGCAAGAATAGCGCGACCTGCTGTTGGCCGGCGGCGCGGTTAGGATAAACAACGAACTTGCCTTGGGGTGATATGTCGAAGCGTCCACGCTTGACCGGACTGCCGGGGAGGGAAATCGGCGCGAGTTTACGTGCTGGTCCGCCGTCCATGGCAACCATGTAGATTCCCGAGTCAGGTCCATTACGGCGATATAACAGAATCGAGCGACCGTCAGGGGTCCATACCGGATCGGCATCGGATGCTTCAGGAGGAGTATCCGCGATGGGTTGTGCGCCGTCGTCGGTAACCCGTTTCACGTACACCCTGTATGGGTCGGTCGAGTTTGGACCTGTCCAGGCGAAGGCAACATGGGTCCCGTCGGGCGATAACGAGGGGGTGAACTCCAGCCCTGGATACGTGGTCAGCGGCGAAACCTTAGGATCAGGTGTTCTCTCCTGCGGACGCAAGTACCACACTGCTGCGAAAGCAACCAGCCACAGGGCCAAGGTCAGAATGATCCGCCGGAGCAAAACCACACGGCGCGATGACCGCAAAGAGACCTTGGTAATTACCTCCGCTGCCGGCGGCCCCTGAACGGGGGCAGTGTTTTCGTCAGCCGGTAGTGGTACGGGTTGGGGCTCGATGACGTTGAGTTGGGTCTCGTGAACGGTTACCGGACAAAGCCAACGGTAACCTCGTCGTGGCAGGGTCTCGATATATTGGGGATGGTCTGGATCATCGTCCAAGGCCTGGCGGAGTTTGGCAACTGCGACCCTGAGACTGTTGTCGAAGTCGCGTACTGAATCGTCGGTCCAAACCCGGTCGCGAATCTCCTCCCGGGTAACCACTTCGCCGGAATACTCCAGTAGGACGAGAAGCACGCGCAGAGGTTGATACTGTAGGCGCAGGATTTCGCCATTCCGAACTAACTCGCCGGAACGTACCGAAAACTCAAATTCACCAAATCGGAAGACCTGGCGAAGGTTAGGAGGGGTCCGCACCACTGACATCGCGCACCTCTGTCGAGGACTGCCCGGATCATACCGAGAGGGGTGTACGACGGCAAGCGACGAAACTGGAAACCTTGGGGCAGTTAATGGGTAGATGGCGTCCCATTAACGAGTTAGCGATGGGGTGCCACTTTTGTAGTACAACTACTCTGGCTGACAAAAATACAGAGCCCAGCTTTACGCCGGGCTCCGCGTTGTTGCAGGACTATTTCAGGTTGACCTCATGCGTGAGCGGCAGGTCCTTGGACGAGCCTCCCGCCATAAACGTGTAACTGCCGGGCAGGAGTTTCCAACTGCTGGACGCCACATCGTAGATGGACAGGTAAAGCGACGGTATCGCCATAGTGATCTGTTTGCTCTCGCCTGGACCCAACTGAACTTTGCTCCAACCGACCAACCGCTTCGGGGGTTCAGCCGCATCGGCGGGCAGAGCGGCATAAACCTGAGCGATCTCCTCCCCGGCACGACCGCCAGTGTTCTTTACGGTGAAAGTCACAGTTGTGTCTTTTCCGGGAACAACCTTCATGTCGGAATAGCCATAGGTTGTGTAGGAAAGACCATATCCAAAGGGGAACAAGACTGGCTTGTTCTCGGCGTCGTACCACTTGTATCCGACTTTCAATCCTTCTTCATAGTGAACGTCAAAGGTCGGCTTGGTTAGCTTGGTGTGAAATCCGGCAACGATTTCCTTTGCGGTAGGAGGAGGCTGAACTACCGTAGTGTGGGGCAAGTCAGCAATGTTCAACGGGAAAGTCATAGGTAGCTTGGCGCTGGGGTTTACATCGCCGAATAAAATATTCGCCACCGCATCGGCGCCCTTGCTGCCGGCGTACCAAACCTCGAGCACGGCACTCACCTGGTCAATCCAGGGCATGGTGACAGCAGTACCGGTCTCCAGCACCACGATGGTCCGGGGATTGGCGGCGGCAACTTGTGCGATCAACGCGTCCTGATTGTCAGGCAGCGACAGGTTGGGAAGATCCATTCCTTCGCTGATCCACTGATGCGCGAACACGATGGCAACCTCAGCAGATTTGGCGACCGCGGCGGCCGAGGCGGGGTCGGTGCCGGGACTGAACTTTATTTCGGCCGATCGCGCCTTCGCCTGAATCGCCTTCAGCGGGGAGGTAGGGAACCACACGTGCTCGAGCCACTTTGGAGCCGAAGTTCCTACGGGATCTACCTGCGCGGAACCACCACCAGAAATCATGCCAGTATCGGCGTTGAATCCTATGACGGCAATGCTGCGGAGAGCGGAACGGTCGAGCGGCAACATCCCTTTGTCGTTCTTCAGCAGGACTGAGCTTTGCTCAGCAAGACGGCGGGCTGTATTGAAGCCAGCTTCGACGTCAACAACACTTTTCTTCGTAGGATAGTCGACAATCCCGCTGGCAAACTCGGAGCGCAGGACGCGACGCACATGGTCGTCGAGTTCAGCCATCGGGACCTCGCCGGACTGCACCGCCTGCTTCAGCTTCGCGCCGAAGAAGTCGTCAAGCGGCTCTTCGTTGTCGAGGCCGGCGTGAGAGGCTTTCACCGTGCTATGCGTGCCACCCCAGTCGGAGACAACAAAGCCGGGAAACTTCCAATCCGTTTTGAGAACGTCGGTAAGCAGGTATTTATTCTCGCAGGCGAAATCGCCATTGACGGCGTTATAGGAGCACATCACCGCAGCGGGATGGCCGATTCCGATACCGATCTGGAAAGCCAACAAATCGGTCTCGTGCAGCACGCGCGGGTCGATGATGGCGTTCACTTCGTTGCGGCCGCTCTCCTGATCGTTGACGGCGTAATGCTTGATGTCGCCGATGACGTGCTGCGCCTGCTCACACTTGATGCGGTTGCCAACGAGGGTCCCGGCCAGAATGGGATCTTCTCCGAGATACTCAAAGGTGCGGCCATTGCGCGGTTCGCGAGTGATGTTGGTACCACCGCCCAAGGTCATGTTGTAGCCTTGCGCTCGCAACTCGCGTCCGATAAGCGCGCCGTATTCGCAAGCTGCCTCCGGATCCCAGCTTGCTGCGGAAGCCAGGTTCGACGGAAGCGCCGTCGAGTAGCGGCCGTTCGAGGCACTGGCGCGCACGCCATAGGCAGCATCGCTCATCTGGATGATGGGAATGCCCAGTCGCGGAACTCCAAGGACAAAACCCGCGCCGCCGTTGCCGAGGTAATAATTCGGGCGATCGGGTCCCCAACCGGGCATGCCGTTACCGTGGACCAGTTCCATTTTCTCGTCGAGCGTCATCTGCTTCAAGACCATGCCTGCGCGCTCGTCGGGAGAGAGGCTGGTATTCATCCAGGGCTGTGCCTGAGTGCCTGGCTGTGGCGGTTGAGCCTGGGCTGAGCTAACAGAGAAGGTGAGGAGTAGCGATAAGAACACCACCAGGGCAGAAAATCGCGGCTTATTCATCGTAAAGAAGACCATCCAGATTAATGAGTTTTTAACATACCAACATAGCAGCAGGAGACCTACCGAGCTAAGAGAATCATGCAAAGACTTCAGAATTCGGGCGCGGCCCTCCTACGCTGTGGGAGTTGGAGGACAGGACTACTGTGGCGGAGGGGTAGATGGGATGTATCCGTGATCTCCGACAGGCGCTTCGCCGGATTTGAGTTTGCGGCAGCAGCCGTTCACGATGTTGCCTTCCGGCAGGTAAACCTGGCCGCTGTACTGGAACTCTTTCTGTTGCACCGAGTCGATGCACTTGCCCTTGGTGATGGTCGCGGTCAGACCGCCTCCACTGCCCGTCGCCGCGCTACCATGCCACGACCATTGTCCGTCGACATACATGAACTTGCCGATCCAATATTTGTCACCCTCGCTGATGCCGAGAGTGCGAGCGGCCTTGTCGCCGAATTGAAAGCTCCAGGGTGGATTGTCGCCAAAGCAGACCATGTCTGGAACGTGTGCGGGTTGCGGCGGCGGCGCTGCCTGCTCTTTGCCGGTGGGGGCAGGACCGTTCTGGCCGAATGGACTGTCCTGAGCGACAACGAACAGCGCCGAACAAAGCAATGCGAATACGAGAAGAGCGCGCATAAATGAGAGGGACATAAAAGGCCTCCGGGGAATAGTCGATTGTAACGGGTTATGCGACTTCAGGCGCGGCGAATAGGAGTTGGACGTATCCCTGGAAGCTTTCGGAGCGGCGATAGTGTGTGAGGAAGTTCGAAGTTCCTCCGGGCTGAAGACGCCGCTGAAAAAGTCAAGATCAGGGGGCGCTCGCGGACGAGCGGCATAAAAATAAGCGGATTAGACGCCGGCCTAAAGGCCAGCTCTACCCAAAAACATTTTTCAGCATCCTCTAAAGCCCAATGTTTGTGGAACTCGGAGCGGCACGGCTGAAGCCGTTGACTTTCAAATTAGTCCTAACGTGAAACGAGATCCGGCCTATGGATTGGGAGCTTCTCCGGGTTCCGGCACATTCAATTGGGTCAGTAGAAACGCCCAGTTGAAGGCCACTTCGTGGATGCGGTCATAACGTCCGCTGGAGCCGCCGTGTCCCCCATGCATATTGGTGTAGAAGATGAGCGGATTCTGGTCGGTCTTCAAGGTGCGCAACTTTGAAACATATTTCGCCGGTTCCCAGTACATTACCTGGCTGTCGTCAAACGAAGTGCGGACCATGATGGCCGGATAGTTCCTGGGCGCCAGGTTGTCGTACGGAGAATACGACAACATATAGTCAAACGCCGGCTCGGTATTGGGATTGCCCCATTCCTCGTATTCGGGAACGGTCAGCGGAAGGGAAGCGTCGAGCATGGTATTCATGACATCGACAAATGGCACTTCGCACAAGACGACGCGAAACAAGTCAGGACGCATGTTGGTTACGGCGCCCATCAACAGGCCACCGGCGCTGGCGCCCTCGATGCCGATTTTGTCCTTCGAGCCATAACCGTGACTGGTCAGGTATTCAGCAGTGGCGACGAAATCGGTGAAGGTATTTTTCTTGTTCATCATCTTGCCGGCATCGTGCCAGGGCTTGCCAAGTTCTCCGCCGCCCCGAATATGCGCCAGCGCCACAATGAGGCCGCGATCGACCAGTGGCAGACGCGATGGGTTGAAGGTGACAGGCACTGAGAACCCATAAGAACCGTAGCTGTAGAGATAGAGCGGGGCCTGCGCCTTATTCTTGAGGTCCTTGCGATAGAACAACGATATCGGGATCTTAGTGCCGTCGGTGGCCGTCGCGAAGACGCGCTCGGAGACATAGTTGTCACGATCGAATCCGCCAGGGACTTCGTTCCGTTTGAGTAACGCGGAGCGCCTGGTCTGCACGTTGTAGTCGAAGACCGAGGGCGGCGTAATCAGCGATTGGTAGTTGTAGCGGAAGTTTGCGGTATCGAATTCAGCGTTGTTCGCAGGCGTGGCGAAGTATGTCGGTTCGGGAAACTGAATCGAAGCGGATGAGCCGTCGCTGAACTGGACAATCCGGAACATAGGCAGCCCGGCGACGCGCTCGGTCAGGACGTAGAAATTTTGGAACACATCGAAATCTTCCAGCGGGACATCGGGCCGGCTGGCCACCAATTCTTTCCAATGCTCCTTGCCCGGGGTCGCGACAGGCGCGGTTACGAGTCGAAAAGTCTGTGAGGTGTCGTTGGTGCGGATGTAAAACGAATCGCCGCGATGATCGACGTAGTACTCGATGTTGTCGATGCGAGGAGCGATCAGCGTCCATTGTCCGTCCGGGTGATCGGCCGGCAGGAAACGTACATCGCTCGAGATATGACTTCCCGCTGTCATCAGCAGATATTGCTTGCTGCGGGTGCGGCTGACATAGATGTCGAAGCGCTCGTCTTTCTCCTCATACACCAGCGGATCCCGGCTGGTGTCGCTTCCCAGAGCGTGCCGGTAAAGGCGATAGCTGCGCTTCTGGACTTCGTCCTCAACGGTGTAAAAAAGCGAATGATTGTCAGCGGCCCAGGCAATCGAAACCGCGCGCTCGGCGGTGTCGGGCAAGTCCTGCATGGTGCGCAGATCCCGGATATGCAAGTGGTACTGCCGGAATCCCACATTGTCGGTGGTATATGCCAGCAGATTTCCGTCGTCGCTGACCGCCCATTGGCCCAGCGCCATGAACTTCTGGCCCTCCCCCATCTGGTTAAGATCGAGGATTATTTGTTCCGGCGCTGCGAGCGATCCCTTCTTACGGCACAGCTGGAAGTACTGCTTTCCCTTTTCGGTTCGCGTGTAGTAGTAATAGCCGTCTTTGAGGAACGGGACGGTATCGTCGCTTTCCTTGATATGGCCAACGATTTCGTCATACAGCTTCTTCTGCCGAGATTCCGTCGGCTGCATGACGTAGGCCGCGTATGCATTCTCGGCTTCCAGCAACGCTTTCACGTCGGGATTGGACCGCTCGCGCAGCCACGCGTAATTGTCAACCAGAGTCTTACCGTTGACCGTCTTCTGGGTTGGGATCGTCTTGGCAATTGGCGGCTTGACTGCAACGGTCGTACCGGTGGCGGGAGTTGCGGGATCTTGTGAGTTTGCGTACATGGGAATCATGACCAGAAGAGCTAGAAGAACTTGTAGCATGAGCACTCCGCAGGAGTCGCGTAAGGTGTGCGAGGAAACTGCGAGGGCTGATTATACGTGAGTTTTTACCGACGGGGGCTAGTCGAGGGATTACACGGCAGAAACGAAAGTCTCTGCTTTCTCCTGTATCGCGAGTTGGTCGCCAAGGGCGGTTGAAGTCTGTGCAATGACTCCCGCGGGCAACTCGAGGACACAATGGGCGGTCCAGTGGAGTCCGGTCATGCGGAAGGGCGGCATGGCGCGTCGCAGGTAGACCACCCGCCAGTTGCGGTCGAGGAAAACGACGTCAATGGCAAAGTGCATGGCCACAGTATGGATGGCTTGCGACGGCATAATGAGCAGACCCGAGCCTGGTTCAAGGCTTTGCTTGCCGAGCAGACCAACCATGCGACGCACCGTTGTAGCCGCTACGCTGACGTGACGGCCCAATACGGTCTCCCTGGTCTGGTTAAGGACCGCCACTCTTTTCATTCGACCTCACTTCTGCCATATCGCCAGGAATGTATAAAGCGTACCGGCGGCGATGGCCAACCCGTATGGCATGCGCAGGGCCACCGGATTGTCGATGTTCAGTTCAGGGTGAACTTGCAAACCGGCAAGAGCGTGGAATCGCAGTGCCGTGCCAACGTTCACGAGGGTTGTCCGGAAGCGCCGCCGGTACAGTGCGTACACGGTTGCGAGGATTCCACCGCAGATCGCGGTGGCGAGAAGCATGACGACGGCATCGGCCGGGCCCAACAACGAACCGATGGCCGCCACGAGCTTCACATCACCCGCTCCCATGGCGCGCACGACATAAAACAGAAGAAAAATTCCGCCAGCCAGGAGGCAGCCGGCGAGTGCGGTGCCGATGCCCTTCTTTCCGAGCAACATCCCTCGCAGGATGACGCCGCCGATGATTCCGGGATAGGTGAGCCAATTGGGAATGCGACGCTGTCGCACATCCGTAACGACCGCGACAGCGGACAAGGCAAGGGCGACGGAGGGAAGCACAAGGTCCAGATTCATAACGCGATGAAACTTGTGAGCACTCTCATCCATTCCCCAAAGGGGCTGTAGATAGGATCGGCATGCTTGGATAAATGTTGAGCGAAAGGCCTGAACTGCAGAAAACGGAGTCAACGAACAACGCCACGCGGAGGTGGGGTGCGCACCGTCGTTTACCCTGCAACGATTTCCGGCCCGTTTCAACGAGGAAGGTGGGGCAGTCGAATCAGGAATTCTAGGAATTATGCTGAGCGCTGAAAAGTTTCATTCACCCGGACACGCGCATGGTCGGTGTCCTCAAGAGTGGGAGCGCCAATCTGGAGCAGGCCATTGGTGTTGGGCTTGCGGTCGTGAAAGAACAGGTTCTGGTTCATCATGATGGATTGCAACAGACGACCGAGCGAGCGCGAGTGATAGCCATTGGAGAACGACGGACCGTCAGACCAGCCGGGGTTGACCGAGTAGTTGCAGATCAGGCTCCAGTATTCGCGAGCAGCGCCCCAGAGAGTCAGATATTCGACAGTACCGTCGGCGCCGATGTGGTATTCGAGTCGTACCTGCCCGCCAGTTGGTGAGGCAGCCAGCGCTTCCCAATTGAGAAAAACCGCGCTGGTCAGAATGTGGTCAAGCTCTACCGTGGGGGCGGCCGGCTTCGCCGGAATCTCAGTGGTTGCTCTTTTCGGCATTGAGTCTCTCGATCTTCCTTGCGCTTGCGAGGGTTGTGAGCAGGCTATCTCCTGCCGGGAGTCAAATTTGATGCTTGACTGACAAATGATTACGCGAACCATCTTCGTGCTAGGCGTCAGGCGAATCAGGGATAAAGTCGAGTGGACTCAATGGTGGCACCGTGGAAACGGAGGCCGATTGTTGGGGATTGCCGTTTATCTTTCGCCCAGCCGCGATCCGCCAAGTGGCTTCTACCAGGCCATTGCGCTGTTCGAGCGAGTCACAACTTTCCCTGATCGCGTTCCGCATCGCGTCACCCCATTGCGCACCGTGCACTTCGGCAATGTAGGACCCGATTAAAGGCTCCAAGTCGATGTATTTCGGCCTGCCCACCAGAAAGGCCACGACCTGTCCGGCGCTGTCCTTCTTAATTTCGTCACGAAAAGCCAAGCTTCCGCGATGGTCAGTGCGAATGTCGATGAGCACCATGTCATAACGGTCGCGGTGCCAGATCGAGCTGGCTTCGGTAAGGTCACTTGCGCCGATAACCTCGACTCCGTGAAACGCCATGATCTTCTTACGCAGTGCCCGTCGCTCGGAATTGGTGTCGATCAGAAGAATAGTCAGCTTGGTCCCAGGTATTCTCGTATCAGACTGCCGATGACCCTGATTCATGCCAGTTGACCTCGCGTAAGCCTTGGGTAGCTGACAGAAAGCTGCGACTAGATGCTTGGCAGGTGTCAGTCTGAACTGGTGAGTAGGGCTAAAGGTTTCGCCTTCTGTCCTAGGCGGGGAAAAGGCGAAGAATACTTTTTTTCTCTAGATAACACTATTGTACGCTACATTCTGCAAAAGCCCGCCTAGATAGCTGTGGGAGTGCGCAAAGCGGACAGCGCGAAACGTTGACAGCGAAAACCAGCCGAAGCAACACGCGCTTTGAAGGTTACGTGCCAACCCGGCGCACTGTACACGTTTCATTGCACAGTAGATAATTGCGCATCGATTCCATGCGTGCCAAAGACACCCCCAGAAAGCCTCCTCCAAAAGGCGCCATCGCCTTAGTCCTGATTATCGGTGGCTTTATGCGCCATCGCCGCGTGGCGTTGGTCCGCTAGAGGCAGCGGCCAGGAAGCCGAACTGGCGTCCGCAGCAAGCTATGTTGGCCAAGAGCGTTGCACCCAATGTCACGCCGAACAGTCGCAGGCGTGGCGAACGTCTCATCATGCGCAAGCGATGCAGGTGGCGAATGATTCCACAGTGCTAGGAAATTTCGACGACGCTCACTTTGCCAAGGACGGCGTGACCGCCAGCTTCTATCAAGAAAGACAGTAAATTCCATGTTCGTACTGAAGGCCCTGAGGGCACGCTGCAGGATTACGATCTGCCCTATACGTTTGGCGTGGCTCCGCTGCAGCAGTACCTGATTCCATTTCCAAAGGGCCGTTTCCAGAGCTTCGTGGTGGCGTGGGATTCGCGGAGTAAAGACCGCGGCGGTCAGCGGTGGTTCGATCTTTATCCCGACCAGAAAATCGGTCCTGACGATCCGCTGCACTGGACGGGACGCAATCAGACATGGAATTACATGTGCGCGGATTGCCACTCCACTGATTTGCGCAAGAATTACGATCTGGCCAAGGACAGCTACGCTACGACATGGTCGGAGATCGATGTCTCGTGCGAATCCTGCCACGGACCTGGGTCCAACCATGTGGCGTGGGCGGAAAGCCCAGAAGAAAACTTCGTACAAGACCAGCGACGGAGCGAAGGGTCTGGTTGTGGATATGCGGGCGCCCGATGGAACATGGGCGGCGTTGCAACCTGATACGGGAACCATGCATTGGAAGGGACAGCCGCGCTCTCACAACGAGCTCAACACTTGCGCTCCTTGCCATTCGCGGCGGCACCCGATCAGCAGCGACAACCAACCGGGGCAGCCATTTCTCGATGGGTATGTGCCGAGTCTGCTGGAAGAGGGCGTGTATTACCCCGACGGCCAAATACTTGAAGAAGACTATGAGTGGGGATCGTTTATCCAGAGCAAGATGTATCACGAGGGCGTGACATGCTCCGACTGTCATGACCCGCACACTGCGAAGCTGCGGACCGACGACCTCAATGCAGTTTGCGGCAGATGTCATTCGCTGCAGAAGTTTGGAGGGGAGCAGCACCATCATCACAAGGCGGAGAGCGCGGGCGCACTTTGCGTGAACTGCCACATGCCGACCAAGACTTACATGGTGGTCGATGTCCGTCGCGATCACAGCTTCCGTGTGCCGCGACCCGACTTCTCGATTGCCTACGGCACTCCGAATGCTTGCAACCAGTGCCACAAGGACAAGTCGAACGATTGGGCGGCTGACGCCATCGCTAAATGGTATGGACCCAATCGCCGACAGGAACCGCAATTCGTAGCAGCGATCGACGCCGGGCGTCGAGGCCTGCCAAATGCCGAGAAAGCGTTGACCGGGTTAATCACGGATTCGACGAAACCGGGCATTGCTCGCGCTACTGCATTGAGTCTTCTTCCGACGTACCTCACGACGGCATCGATGCCTGCGGTGCAAGCGGCGCTGGCGGACAATGATGCACTGGTGCGTAGCCAGGCGGTGCGGTCCCTGGAGCCACTTCCACCGCAAGAGCGGGTCCGTTTGGCGGCGCCGTTGTTGTCGGACCCGATTCGCTACGTTCGCATTGAGGCGGCACGGCTGCTCGCTGGAACGCCGCCCGATCAGTTGCAGGATGCGCAGAAAGCGGCGCTTGACCGGGCAGTTACTGAGTTGCTTGCGAGCGAGATGGCCTCGGCCGAGCGTCCAGAGAACCACATGAACCTCGCGCTTTTGTATGCGCAGATGGGCAAGCCGGGCGACGCTGAAGGCGAATTACAGATGGCGTTGCGGCTCGATCCCAGGTTTGTTCCGGCGATGGTCAACCTCGCCGACCTGTACCGCACGCAGCAGCGCGACGATGAAGGAGCGCGATGGTTGGAGAAGGCAATGGCGACCGCACCCAATGCGGCCGAACCCGTCTATGCCCTCGGCCTGCTCAAGATCAGGCGAAAGGACTATCAAGGCGCGCTCGGACTGCTGGCGAAGGCAGCCAGTCTGCAGCCCAGCAATACCCAATACAGCTATGCGTATGCAGTGGCGCTCAATTCCGCGGGACACCCAGACGGGGCGATCGCCGTTTTGCAACAAGCTCATCAGCGGCGTCCCGCTGACCGGCAGGTGCTGGACGCTCTGATCGCCTTCGAGCGCGATAGCGGAAACGTTCCGATGGCGATCACCTACGCGCAACAGCTCGTCCAATTGGCTCCTGACGATCCCGGCGCGAAAGCGGCGCTGGCGCAATTGCAGGGGCAAAACCGCTAGTCGTGGGGCAGACTCGGTATTACGTTGCCCGCCATTTACACTGCTGCAAGCAGCACTAACTCTATGGTCTTAAGGCTTACAGCGGCGCAGATGGAGCGAATCCGGCGTCACGGCGAGGCTACTTATCCGCACGAGTGTTGTGGAGTGCTTACCGGTGAGATGTCGGCAGACGGAACCAAGTCCGTGCTGAGCGCGGTGCCTTGCGGCAACACACACAGCGATCCATCACGGAGCTGGTATCAAATTGATCCGCGGGAGCTGGTGCGAGTTCAGCGTGAGGCGCACGAGCGGGGCGAAGACATCATCGGCTTCTACCACTCGCACCCCGACGACGTGGCGAAGTGGTCGGCCAGCGATCTTGCGGAAGCCCATTGGACAGGATGCTCGTATCTGATCACCAGCGTTCAACAGGGCCGCGCCGCAGAAACCAACTCATTCGAACTGGCTGGTGACGAAACCAATAAACGTTTCGACGACGAGGAAATCGTGGTGGAGCAGTCGATACAAACGGAAGAGCGAAAACGGTGAACTAATGAAGGGCTTCACGACCAAAGCCATCCACGGAGCGCAAGTCAAGAAGGACGCGCATGGCACCCTGCGCATGCCGGTTTACGACAGTGTTGCGTTCGAGCACGAGACCGCAGAGAACATGCAGGCGGCATTCGAGGGTCGACTGCCCTCGCATTCGTATAGCCGCATCTCTAACCCTACGATCGAGGATTACGAGCAACGAGTCCGGTTGCTGGCGGACGCGTCCGGAGTGATCGCGGTCTCGTCGGGAATGGCCGCCATCAGCAATGTGATCCTGGCATTGGCGGAGGCGGGAACGAACATCGTCACGACGCGATCGTTGTTTGGCAATACCTATTCGCTGTTTGAAAGTACGTTGCGACCGTGGGGATTGGACATTACGTATGTCGATCTGTCGGACCCCGATGCGCTTACCGCTGCGATCGATGGAAACACCCGCGCCGTTTTTCTGGAAACGATCACCAACCCACAACTCCAGGTCGTCGACGTGGAGGCTGTGGCCAAGGTTGCGCACGCGCATAAGGTTCCGGTAATTGTCGACGGTACCGTGACTACTCCGTACCTGTTCCGGGCGAAGGATTTCGGCGTTGACGTAGAGGTAGTGGCTTCGACCAAATACATCTCGGGAGGAGCGACTTCGGTCGGTGGACTGATCCTTGATTACGGAACGTTCAATTGGCGGAGCAATCCGAAGATTGCACCCTGGGTAGCGAAGTTCGGTGCGGGTGCGCTACTGGCCTGGATGCGTGGCGACGTGTACCGAAATTTGGGAGCGTGCCTTTCGCCGCATAATGCATATTTGCAGACGCTGGGTCTGGAAACCTTGAGCCTCCGCGCCCAAAGAAGCTGCGAAAACGCCCTGGCAGTCGCAACGTACTTAGAGCGTGACCACGAGAAGGTCCGCGCAGTGAACTATCCGGGACTGAGCAGTTCGAAGTATTACGCAATTGCAAAGCGACAGTTTCCGAACGGCTTTGGCGGCATTCTCACGTTCGAGTTGAGCAGTAAGGCCGAGTGCTTTGCCTTTATGGATAAGCTGCAACTGATCCGGCGCGCAACTAACATCAATGACAACAAGAGCCTGATTCTGCATCCCGCGTCGACGATCTATTGTGAATATTCGCCGGTGGAAAAAGAAGAAATGAACGTCAGCGAGTCGATGTTGCGACTGTCGGTTGGCATCGAAGATGTGGGCGACATTATCGAGGACCTGCAGACAGGATTGTCAGGGTTGTGATTGGGCAGGGACCTCTCCGGGCACGGGAATGTAATACACACGCATGGTCTTGCCGACGTAGGCTTTCAAGGGCGGCGAGCCCAACCACTGATAGCACTGCGGGTTGACCCGGATGCGACGCTCTTCGATCACAACCCATCCGGTCGCGGCCTCGCGGCACTTTATTAGCGTGGTTTCGGGAAAACCAAGGGTTGCGGGATCGAAGTAGTTGTCGGACGCAACGGAAACATGCTGGATGTTTTGTTGCTTCAGATAGGCAGAGGTACGGGTGAAGTCCTGCCCCCAGTCCACATCGCTGATGACCAGAATATTCGCAGGATTGCTGCCGCCCAGCTCGTTGAAATAGGAAAGATAATCCGGGTGAGCAAGTGCGGAGGAGACCACCAGCCACGCCAACAAGACGACGGTAATTGCTCGTCCAGCCGTCACTCGCGATTCAGTTTGCGAGCCGGAAGCACGCCCGGGCCGCCAATTCCAAACTGTGACGGCGCCTACCGCGGCGAGCATAGACAGAAAAGCAAACACTGGCATGACATGACGGACACCGATGTCGAGCTTGGTGGGTGCTGCCGCCACGATTGGCGCAAGGAAGGCGATAATCGGCACGGGTCGCTGCCAGTTCGTGCGGGTGCGAAACCAGATTCCAGCCAGGGATATGGAACCAATTAGCGCGAGCAGAAGCACTGCCAGTGGTGTCTTTACAGTAATAGCGACCGGATAGAAATACCACCATCCGCCGTCTTTCACCTTGCCCAGTAAATATGAGGACGGAGCGGATCGATTGACACTGCGCAGATCACGCAAACCGTTATAGAGCGCAGGCGCCGGCAGTTGGAGATTGGAGGTCAAAACGTTGACGCCACGTGTCACAGAAGAGGAGGGGCCGAACACTCTCGCGGCTATCCTGTCGGGAGCCGAGGAGAACTGCTTGACCGGCGCGTGAGAAAAGCGGTAAGCCGCCCAGATCACCAGGAATACGCAAACCAGCCCGACCGCGGCCGAACGCATCACGCCACCCACGCTCTCGACTCCCCAGCGCTGGCGATCTTTATTGACCGGGATAGAGACTTGCCTTTTCGACGCAAAATACAGAATCAGGATGGCTGCCATGGTCGGCGGCAGGAACGCAAGGGTCGATAGCTTTGTCCCAATCGCCAGTCCGGTCGCGACTCCGAAACCTACGGCGGTACGCCAGCCAGGCTTTGAGAGCCAGAGGATGAATGCGTAAACCGCGGTTATATAGAAGGCCGTCAATGGAACATCGGTGGTGGCAACCGCGGAATGAGCCAGGACCACGGGCAGCATACTGAAGATGCCCGCAGCAAGCACGGCGGTCAACGAGCCGTAAACCCTCTTCGTCCAGAGAAAAATGACGATGGTCGCAAGCGCGAAGTAGGGCAGAACGGCAACACGCGCCAACGTCAAGTTGTGCCAGTAGCGCCCGCCGCTGGAAAGGACCAGAACGCCTTCCCGCCAAAACGATGGATCTCCGAAACCGCGCACACCGTCGAGGTAAGGCAGAAGCGCAATTGAAATGCGCGCGATGGGGGTGTGCTTGGGGTCGTAGGTGTAAGCACCCTGATACCACTCGATTCCGCAGGCAAGATGAGCCCCTTCATCGATGGTGTGGTTGAAGACATGGTACGTCGAGACAATTCGACCGATGCCTATGGCAATCAGGAGCGCTACAACCAGCGCGCATATTCCAGGCCTCTGGAGGAAAGAAGGCGGTGGCGCATGAGTGGTGTCATGTGCTTGGACCCGGGGAGTGATCGCGCTCATAGGTTAGACCATGCCTGTGCAGGTCATCACAGGGACCCAGTTGCTGCCGGAGTTGGATCGACCACCGGCAGTGATACTCGACGCTCATCAAGCGATGGTCCTTGGAACTTGCCAAGCCTCGCGGCATACAAGTCTTTCGGCAGGCCCTTCATGTTCAGGACGACTTCGCGGACAACGTTGCTTTCGTCTTTGAACTGCAAGGTCATCCCTGGTGGGAGACCGGATATTCCAAAGGTGTCTGAGGAGATTCGTTCCAGGCGAAATGCCGGCTGGTTGTCAAAGAGTACGGCCAGCTTACCATCGATCAATCTGACGGAAGCGACGGCGCCCCTTGCCAAAGTAGCGAGAGGTTTGCCGATGACGAACATCGGCATTACCTCGCCAGGAATGCGGAAATCGCAGGCAAAGCGGCGAAGTTCTGCTTCCGAAGCCGGCATGGATTCGCGCGTCACCGAGATCCCTTCCGCCTTTCGCCGCGCGATAAAGTCCTCGGGAAACAGAGACAACACAAAATCGTTGATCTGTACGTCGATGACCATGTGAACGCGGACGACCGGGCTATCGTTCTTGACGGAGTGCACCTTGGAGAAATCACCGTACCAAAGTTCGCCAGCGTTCCAGATGACGCGCTGACCGTCAATCATGAAAACTACATCGGGATGGGTGATGATCGGGATGTGCAGGCGCAGAAGTCCGAATTGGAAACTGGTATGGAAGTCGAAGTGGTCCTTGATAAAACCGCCGGGAGGGAGGAAGAGAATCCGGACAACTTCCTTCGGGCATTTCAAATCGTCGAGGACATGCTTAAAGTAAGGCGCCCGTTTTAAGCTCTCAGTCTCCTGATAATGATCCATGCCGGCGGCACTGGGGAAAACGGAATCCTTGCCGCCCATCGAGTGCAACGCGATTCCGGTCCACTCGCCCGCATGATAAGGACCGGGTTGGGGCGCGCTCTGAACGTCACGCAAGGTCTGCAGATCGCGTTTCAACAGCTCAACGTCATAAGTCCTGGGCAACTGGACAGCGACTACGTTTTCCGCGCTGGAGACGGACATCCAATGGCTCCCAATGAAGGATGGTGAGTCACAATTATATGACAGGCTGCGATATCGGCTATCCCTGTCGTTTTAGTTCGGATTTCAGATCCAGGTTCTTGATCAACCGATGCAGGTACTTGGGGTGAATCCCCAACTGGCGTGCCGCCTCGACGTGGTTTCCTTTTGCTTCGTCCATCGCCGAAAGCACCAGTTGCTTCTTCGTCTGGTTGAGGGTGTTGTGGTAAAGCGCCGTGACGCCTTCTGACGACTGCTCCTCCAGCAAGGCCTCGGGTAGATCCTCCGGCAGGATCTCATCCGTCAGCCCCAACACGATGGCATGTTCGATGGCGTTTTCCAGTTCGCGTACGTTGCCCGGCCAACTGTATTGCATCAGCAAAGCCCGCGCTTCGGGGGAGATTCCCTTGAAGCCGCGCTTACACTTTGCGGCAAATTTGTTGGCGAAATACATACAGAGCAAGGGAACGTCTTCGCGATGCTCACGCAGTGGCGGCAAGGCCACGGAAACCACATTGAGGCGGTAATACAGGTCCTGCCTGAATTCGTTGGACTTAATCGCATTCTCGAGGTTTTTGTTGGTCGCGGCCAGGACGCGCGCATTGAAGGGGAGCAAACGAGTGCCGCCCAACCGTTCGAACTCGCGTTGCTGCAAGGCCCGCAAGAGTTTGGCCTGCAACAGGGGAGCCAACTCGCCGATTTCATCGAGGAACAGGGTTCCATCCTCGGCAGCTTCGAGCTTGCCCTTCTTGAGGGCGGCAGCGCCGGTGAAGGCCCCCTTCTCGTGGCCAAACAGTTCACTTTCCAGCAGGGTTTCAGGGATCGCGGCGCAGTTGATGGCAACGAACGGCCGGTCGGGCCGCAGGCTATTGGCGTGGATAGCGCGCGCAACCAGTTCCTTGCCCGTTCCGCTCTCGCCGCGAATGAGCACCGTCGAATCCCCTTTTGACACCCTGCCGATGAACTCCGTCACACGGCGCATCGCCCGGCTTTCGCCGACCAGAGTGTCGGTACCGACGTCAGCGCGAAGGCGCTGGTTTTCGGCTCGCAGAGTGTCCAGTTGTAACAAGTGCTCCAGGGTGACCGCGGCGATGCGGGAAACCGAGCTAAGGAAGTAGACGTGGTCGTCGCCGAAGGGAGGCGAAGACGCCGGCGAGGCGAGGTAGATAACGCCGAGGATCTTTTCAACTCCCACCAGGGGCACGCACAGCACATGCTCGTCCGCGGGGGTGGCCGGAGAAGCGACTGTGAGCACGGCGCAACGCTCCCAGATGGCCCGCTGTGCCCACTGCTCGCGTATGACTAGTTCTTTCTCCGCGTGGCCGCCCCTGCTCCAGGTACAGGTGGCCTGAGACTCTTCGTGCGCATTCGGCTGAAGCACGATTGCGCCCTGTGCGGCCGGGACCACTTCGGAGATCAGCTCCAGTAACTGTCCCTGCAACTCTTCGACATCATGGGTGGAGTTGATGACATTGGCGATTTTGAAGAATGCGGATAAATCTCGCGCCATTCGTCCTATACCCGAGGAATCCGACGGCAAGCCCGAACGCTGATCG
The DNA here is from genome assembly GCA_963696575.1 of uncultured Acidobacteriaceae bacterium. Taxonomy (GTDB): domain Bacteria; phylum Acidobacteriota; class Terriglobia; order Terriglobales; family Acidobacteriaceae; genus DASRAA01. Next base: position 56,642 of record CAVOKT010000007.1, on the reverse strand, counting down.
AGGAAAATTGTTTTCAGCCCGACGCTGGTGGTCTCCCTGCCCGGGTGCGACGGCAGATGGATAGCGTCGTCATCAGGACCGGTGAGGAACACAAATTCGCTGGTTCCGATGCGAACCCGGTCGCCGTGCTTAATCGCCGTTTGGCTAACCTGAACGCCATTGACGAACGTCCCATTGTGGCTGTCGTGGTCGGTGATTTCAAAAGTCCCGGGCGAGACTTCGGAGACAGTGCAGTGTTTCCGCGAAACCGCAGGATCACCAATCATCAACTGGTTCGCAGGGTCTCGTCCGAGAGATAGAGGACCATCCACTACGGCCTGCACCCGCCCTTCGAGAGGGCCGGAAATCGCCGTCAGCCTGGGGTTTAACAAGTCAATCCTCCGGCTGACCAGTGTAGCCGAGATTACGCGGGAAGCGATGCCGAATCGTCTGCAGCGATCGAGGAACCAAAAAGATACTCGCAGGGAGACGATAGGCTACCGTTTCGTCAGCTCCAGAGAAGCCAATGCGTAGCGCAGGCATCGATCTTGTTGCAAATACAGGGAGTGGTACGACAGAGGCGAAGTGGTTTGGGTTTGGCACGAGGCTTGCTCTATGTAAATGCGTCACAGCAAGCTGCCAGAGATGGTGAAGCGAAGCTCAAAGACAAATTTCAGTTGGGTTCCACTGCAAGGAGCCCCAAGGAGGATGTTATGAAACGCAACCTTATCGGGATCCTGACGCTAGTGGTGATGACAGTGTTAATCAGCTCCACCGGCGCCTACGCTCAGGCGTATGCGAAGGCCGATGTGCCCTTCGCTTTCAAGGTAGGAACGGCGCCATTGCCGGCCGGCACCTACGAGGTCAAGATCGCTACCATGGGTGCGGGAGCGATCATGATCCAGAACAACGAGACCAGCGAAAGCGCGTTGTCGACGGCACGGCATGAGTATCCTCGTAACACCGGCGCCAAGTTAGTGTTTCATCGTGTCGGCAACCAGTACTTTCTTGCTGAGATCTGGCGAGGCGCGGACAACGACGGAATGATCGTCCCGACCTCCAAACAGGAGAAGGAGCTGGAAAAGGAACTGCAGGCAGCGAACGGGCACTCAGGCGGGTACGAAGAGGTGGTAGTTGCTCTTAACTAAGAACTGCCAACTCCAACCCAAGCTGAGAAGCCGGAGCCAACCCGCTCCGGCTTTCTTGTGTTCCTACGAGCTTGACCACTCCGGCACCGTATCCAAAGGGAGCAGTCAGATGACCAATGTCAGTGTCCTTTTGGCATCTAAGTGGAATTTAGGCTTTATGTCCTTGCTAATAGCCGCTCACCTGAGCTATAAAGCGGCTTCATCCTGACATTCAGGAGGCCTTGTGACCACTCGTCTTGGTGTCATACGTCTCTGGCTGCTCATATTTCTAGCTTGCCTCACTCGACCCTTGCTGCTTCATGCCGGTTCCGATTGGGCGCCGGTGGATCCCGCCGAACTGCAAATGAAGGACCTGCCTGAGCAGCCGGGCGCGCCTGCATTCGTGCTTTTTCACGAAGAGATCGACGACGACCACATGCACTTCCACTCAGAATATATGCGTATCAAGGTCCTTAATGAAGCGGGACGCAAGTACGCGGATGTGCAGATTCCTTATTACCGGGGAACATTTAATGTTTCCGACGTTCATGGCCGAACTATTCATTCCGACGGGAGCGTGGTCGAGTTTCAGGGGAAGCCCTTCGACAAGATGGTGGTGAAAAGCAAGTCAGTAAAAGTGCAGGAAAAATCTTTCACCCTGCCTGACGTCCAGGTAGGGAGCATCCTGGAATACAAGTACACGTTGCACTATGAAGGACAATGGCTGGCGCCACCGCGGTGGACAGTGCAGTCCGATCTTTTCCAGCGCAAAGAGCACTTTAAGTTTGTCTCCTACACCGGGACAGTGATGACCGAGCACGGGGACACAAGTACGGGGCTGGCTTATGGCTGGATGCTGCCGAAGGGTGTGACCGTGAACCAGCACAAAGATACTTACGAACTCGACGTCAGCAACATACCGGCATTCGCCGAGGAAGAACATATGCCGCCGCCGCTGCGGTTCAAGTACTATGTTCGCTTTTACTACAGGCAGGTGAATAATGCTGACGAGTTCTGGAAGCAGGAAGGAAAATATTGGAATTCCGAGGTTGAGAGTTTCTTAGGCAAGAAGAAAGGGATTTCTGACGCGGTCGCTGGAATTGTTTCAGCCAGCGATACTCCCGAGCAGAAAGTAAAAAAGATCTACGCCTATGTTGCCGGGATCGATAACCTCACTTTCAAGCCGGAACGCACCACAGAAGAACAAAAGGTTCTTGGCGTGAAAGATAACCGGGGCGTCGAAGACGTGCTCCGGCAGAAATCGGGAAGCCGTCAGGCGATCACTCTGTTGTTTGTCGCTATGGTTAGGGCAGCAGGCATACCAGCCTACGTCATGTACGTCAGCGACCGCAGCGAAGATGTCTTCGAAAAGACCTACCTCAGTCGGGATCAGTTGGATGCGTTTATCGCCATCGTGCCGATCGATGGAAAAGATGTGTTCCTCGATCCCGGTACCAAGTTTTGCCCGTACGGCATCATGGACTGGAAGTACACCGGAACCCAGGGCATCCGGCAATTACCAGGCGGAGGAACCGAGATTGCGCAGACTCCCGAGCCTGACTATTCGAAGGCGATCACCAAGCGAGTAGCCAGGCTGCAGATGAATGACCAGGGACAAGTGGAAGGATCACTAGCGGTCGGGTACTTCGGACAAGAGGCGTTGACCCGAAGGATCGAGGGATCCCGAACGGACGACGTCGGCCGGACCAAGATGCTTGAGGACGAGGTCAAAAGCTGGCTGCCGTCGAACGCCGAGATCACTCTAAACAAGCCGCCCCAATGGGACGCGGTAGAGACTCCGCTGGTGGCCGAGTTCAAGATCTCGTCGCCGATGCTCATGTCGGGCGGGAAGCGCCTGCTGTTGCCGACGAATATCTTTCAGTTCAACCGGCCGCCGATGTTTGCTCATCCTGACCGGACACAGCCGATTTACTTCGAATACCCGAGCGGGCAAGTCGACGATGTCCACATTACATTACCCGCTAATCTGCAGGTCGAGAGCCTGCCGGCCAACCAGGAGATCAAAATCGGATACGCAGTCTACCGCGCCAGCCGCAAGCAGGAAAAGAACGAAATCGACGTAAAACGAGAGTTGGCGATTGGCGGCTTCTTCTTCAGCCCGACCGAGTACAAGAAGCTGAAGGGCTTCTTCGACCAGGTGAAGGAAGGTGACGACGAACAGGTACTGCTGAAGCAGGTGGCCCATGTCGCGCAAAACTAACTTTGTCCTTACAGTGGCCGTTGCCCTCTTTTGCGGCGCACCACTCCTCGGTTCCTCTCCTAGCGCTCCGGATTGGCTGCATCAAGCTGCGTCGAAGCCGCTGGGAAAGTACGCGCCGGAGACCAACGCCGTTGTCCTGCTCGACGATGTGACGCTGACCGTAACCGGCCCGGGGCAGGCGGATGAGACTAGCCGACGCATCGTGCGGATCCTTCGTCCGCAAGGGCGAGATGAATCCAAGCTGCACGTTTATCTCGGTCCAGGTGACAAAGTGCAAGGGATTCATGCCTGGACGATTGATAGCTCCGGGGTGCAATACGAAGTAAAAGACAAGGAATTTCTGGAGATCAGCCCCTACCAGGAAGCTCTGTATTCCGATGTTCGATATAGGGCGGCCGAGGCTCCGGCAGGTAATCCGGGAAGCGTCATTGGCTGGGAGTACACAATTCGCCGCCGCATCTGGATGGACGAATGGCACTGGTTTGCGCAGGAAGACATTCCAGTTGAAGAGACAAGCCTGACGCTGCAGTTACCCGCCTCCTGGGAATACAAAGCCAGTTGGGCTAACCAGGCGGCGCAACCGCCCACGCAGGCTGGGCCGAACCGCTGGCAATGGACGTGCCAGAATCTGCCGGCGATTACTGAAGAGCGTCTGCGCCCGACTACTGAGGCCCTCGCCAGCCACCTGGAACTGGCGTTTTTTGAGCCCGCCGCTGCCTCGAACCTGGGATCGTGGAAGGCGATTGGCGACTGGTACTACAAGCTTGTCGATGGCCGACGCAATCCGTCGCCAGAGGTGTCTGCGCGGGTCCAGCAGCTCACCGCGGGCGTATCCAGCTTCGACGAAAAGGTCCGTGTACTAACGACATTTCTGCAATCGGATGTGCGATATGTCGAGATCTCGATCGGCATTGGCGGTTATCAGCCCCATCCTGCTGCAGACGTTTTTCGATACCGCTATGGTGACTGCAAGGACAAAGTCACCTTGCTGAGTGCGATGCTGAAAGAGGCAGGAATCAACTCCGAATATGTACTGGTCGATACCGAGAGGGGCGTGGTCAAGCCCGATGTGCCTTCGACGCTGTTCAATCACGCTATCGTGGCGATTGAACTGCCGAAGGAAATCCCAGCTGACAGGTATGACAGCGTCAGCACAACGACGACTGGTGCGCGGTATCTCATTTTCGATCCCACGGACGAATACTCGCCAGTTGGCGATCTGCGCGCGGCGTTACAGGGCAGCTATGGCTTGCTGGTGACGAAGTCGGGCGGCGAGTTGATCAAGCTGCCAGTATTGGCGCCCGGTACAAACCGGCTTGATCGCGAGGGCAAGTTTACTCTGCAGGCTGACGGGTCTCTTAGCGGCACGGTTACCGAACGGCTTTCCGGTACGCATGCGGCTCGCCAACGAGCGTCGTTTGCCAGAGAAAATGACAGTGAACGGGCCAAGTCGCTCGACCATCGTCTGAGTGAGTCGCTCAAGACCGTCAGTGTTCAAGGACTCAAGGTGCAGGATCTTGCCGCCCGCGACAAGGACCTCACCCTCACCTACCAAATCACCGCGCAGAACTTTGCCCAGAAGGCCGGTCAACTTGTCCTGGTAAGGACACGAGTACTAGGCGAAAAGGTGATCGATATCAACTGGACGAAACGGAAATTTCCAATTCAACTCTCGGGTGCGACTTCTGAGAAGGACAGCTACGAAATTCAGCTTCCGCCCGGTTATGCCGTCGACGACCTTCCGGAACCAAAACAAATCGACATTGGTTTTGCGACTTATACAAGCAAGATTGAGGCCAAAGGAGACATACTGCACTATTCGCGCGAGTATGTGGTCCGGGACCCGTACGTTAGCCCCGACCGATTTTCTGACCTGAAGAAACTGGAGGCGGTCATCGGCGACGATGAATTCGCCAGCGCGGTGTTGAAGAAGACGCAATAGTCCAATCGAGGGGGATCGGCCGCGCGCCTACAACGCCGTTACTCCGCGTTCCTGATTGCGGATGCGGATAGCCTCGTCGACCTTCGATAGAAAGATCTTCCCGTCACCGATCCTTCCGGTGGACGCAGCTTTCAGGATTGCCGCGACGGCCTGCTCCACGAGTTTATCCTCCACCACCAATTCAATCTTGGTTTTCGGCAGCAAGTCCACACTGTACTCGCGGCCGCGATAGTGTTCGGTGTGTCCTTTCTGACGTCCGTGGCCGCGCACCTCGGAGATGGTCATTCCTTCCACGCCCAGCTCGTGCAGGGCATCCTTGACGGATTCAAATCGATTGGGCTGAATGATCGCTTCAACTTTGGTCATCATCGTGCGTTTGTCCTCTTCGGTGAAACCTCATTCTAACCTCAGAGTCTTCGGGTATAGATTGCGAATCGTCTGCAACTGCATAAGCCTTTCTTATTGCCGGCATAAATAGAACTTGTCGCGATCTTTCTAATCGTGCCCATAAAAAATATGAGTTGGACGCTGCAAAGACCGTCCGGTAGTTTTACTCCACTGGTGACGGTGCCAGGAGTGTTTCGATTCGCGACAATCCAGAAGGAGAAGGAGAATCTATGGCGGAGAATACTTCAGTTGAAATGAAAGCAACCCTGGGCCTTACCGGGTTGACGATGAACGCCATGGCGCTCATTGCGCCGGGCGCGTTCCTGTGGCTGACGTTTGCCGGACAGGCCGCTGCCGGCTCAACGGCTCCGTCGATGTGGATCGGAATTCTTTTTGCGACAGCCTTGTGCCTTGCCACTGCGGTTTGCTATGCGGAAATGGCCAAGCTCTATCCCGGCACCGGAAGCTCCTACTACTTCGCCGAGCAGTCCTTTCTGAATCACGAGAAGGCATGGCCGTATGCCCGGCTCGCCAAGTTCATCGTAGGTTGGGGCTCACATCTCTATTACTGGATCTATCCCGGCGTGATGGTCGGTGTCATCGGCGTCATCTCGGGCTACCTGGTAGGAACGATCTGGCCGAACTTCATGAACGCCTCCAACCCAGGCCCCATGTTCATGATGGCGATCGCAGTTGTGTTCGCGTTCGCTGTGGCGTATATCGCGCATCGCGGCGTCAACGGATCGACTTCGGTGAACATTGCCATCAACGTCATCCAGATTAGCGCCCTGCTGGTGTTTGCGGTAGTCGCCTTGGGTTACCGAATGAACCATCCGCCCGGCAGCGTAGCCGCACAGTTCGACGCGCAGACGGGAGCCACTTTCACCTGCGAGTTTGCTACCACGAAAACTATGGTGAACGGTCAAGCCACGGACACAATCGTGCGCGCGGCTGATGGCACGCCCCAGTGTGCAGTGGACGCAGCTGCAAACCCCGTGCCATATCACATCAGTTATCCAGAGCGCGATGCCAACGGCGGATTCCTGACCCATCCCAGCGCCGGTTCTGTGATCAAGATGCACAACTTCGGCTGGATGTTCGTTCAAGCTACCATCGCCATCCTGATCCTGGTGGGATTCGAATCGGTCACTTCGATGGGTGGCGAGGCCAAGAATGCCAAACGTGATGTGCCCATCGCGGTGATCACGTCGCTGTTGGTGCAGGGCTGCTTCTGTTACCTATTTGAATATTTCGCGGCGAATTACGTGCTCAATAGCGGCTATAGCATGCAGAACGCGGCAGGCTCGGCAGCGCCTATCGGTGATCTCATGATCCTTGTGGGCGATGCTTTGTTCGGAAGAGGGCACGGTCGCACCTTCATGCTGGTGGAGGCGGCCACTGTGTTTCTCGCGCTCATCGGCACCACGCTTTCCTGCATGAATACTGGAGCGCGTGTGACCTACGCGATGGGGAAAGACAACGAGATGCCGGATTCAATGGGCATGCTGCACTCCCGGAACCTGACACCGCATCGCGCAATTTGGATGCTGGCATTTATTTCCGCCATTGTGGGTTGTCTCACCGTCGTGATGTACTTTGGCGATGGCTCGGCTCCGGCGGACACTGCGATTCAGGCTCTGCCGCACGGCTTCTGGTCGAGCTTTGGGTACTTGACCCACGACAAGATGGCAGCATTGCCGAATTCCTTCTTGACCATAACGCTGGCCTCGAATTTCGGTACGTTCCTGCTGTATATGCTGAGCTGCATCACCTGTATTGTTTGTTTCCACAATCACCCTCAGTTCAAGTTTGTCCGTCACCTCCTTATCCCAGTCTTCGGATTGCTTGCCAACCTGGCCTGCATGATTTTCTACCTAGTCGGCCCGTTCATGGGGTACGGCACAAAAATGGAGCCTTTGCTTGCGCTGGGAATCGCAATCGTCTGGGGTCTCTACGGAGGAATCTATTTTCTCCGCACCAGCAAAACCAAGGGGCGGACTACGCTGATCGAGAGGAGTGGAGTCGCGAGCGTAACCTAAATCTGTGCAATTAGCCAAAAGGTAGAGGGCGGGCGCCGGCCCGCCTTTCCTCTTGCAGGTACTAAAATAAACCTTCCATGATGTCGCCGGGCGCCGCACCGGGTTCACATTTCCTACGTCTTTCAAGGTTCTATGCTGGACGTCGAATTCACACAAATCTCGGACCCAGGACGTACCCGCGAGCACAACGAAGACTATCTGGGCTATATACTCCCGCACGTCTCGGAGCAACTGCGTTCTCATGGTTGCTTGTTTGCGCTGGCGGACGGAGTGGGAGGACAGCAGAAAGGGGAAGTCGCCTCGCAGATGGCGGTGGAAAGCGTGCTGGAGGGCTTCGTTGCCGCGCGTGCCGGGGAGCCGCACAAGGCGCTGTTGACCCGACTGGTACAAGCGGCGAACACTGAAGTGTATGAGAGTGGTAGCTCGTCCGGTGCGCGAAACGCCATGGCCACAACACTCGTGGCCTGTGCTCTGCGGCTCGACCATGCAGTCGTCGCGCACGTGGGAGACTCGCGCTGTTATCTGATTCGCTCCGGCCAGCCCAGGCAGATCACGCGCGATCACACATTTTCCAACGAACAGGCGCGTTTGGGAATTATTTCCGGGCGCGACGCAGCGGAATCGGACAAGCGGCACCTGCTGAGTCGCTCGGTGGGCAACGACATGTTCGTCGCCGTGGACATCAACGACGTCCAGGTGCAAAAGGACGATGTGCTGGTCCTGTGTTCGGATGGACTTCACGGCCCTGTGCCGGAGTCGGACATCGCGAGCATCGTATCGCAAAATCAGTATCTGTCCACCGCGGCGGAAAGACTGATCGCTCTCGCTAACCAGCGCGATGGCAGCGACAACGTCAGCGTGCAGCTGATCCGGATTCACGACGTTGAGAGCACCGGCATGTATCGCGGTCGGCCTTACAAGATCCGGTAACGCCTGTTTTGTTGCGCCGCGCATTGCTGTTTGCAAGCCGGAGAGAAGCAGGATTATTCGATCTGATACTGGCGTATTCCTTATGGATTCTTTATGCCGAGCTTCTGATTTTTCTGGCATGATTGACATGCGCTCGCGATTGTCGGGCACGTCTGGTCCGATCTTCGCGATTAAAGGAAACCCGTGGCCCAGGTCGCATGACTTCAGTCCGCACCGACGAACAACTCGATCACTATCGCATTGACCAGCTCATCGCGCGTAGCGGGATGGCGTCGATCTATCGCGCCACCGATCTTCGCAATGATCGCAAGGTGGCCATCAAGATTCCTCATCCTGAGATGGAGAGCGATCCGCTCCTCTACGACCGGTTCAAGCGCGAAGAGGAAATCGGCAAAAACATGGAGCACCCCGGCGTGATGAAAGTCTTCGCCGATCCCGACCGCAGCCAGGTTTACATGGTCATGGAATGGGTGGACGGCCGGCTGTTACGCGAAATCCTGAATCAAGCAAAAAAAGTTGCCGCCCGAGCGCGCCATCAAAATCACGACTCGCATTCTCGACGCGTTGCAGTACATCCACGACCACGGTATCGTGCACCGCGACCTCAAGCCGGAAAACGTGATGGTCGATGACCAGGACAACATCAAGCTCATCGACTTTGGCATCGCGTCCGATCTTCGATGGCCGCCGCCTGACGTTCGCCAAGCTGTCGCAAACCATGGGAACGCCCGATTACATCTCGCCCGAGCAGGTCAAGGGCAAACGCGGCGACGCGCGCAGCGACCTCTATTCCGTGGGCGTGATGCTCTACGAAATGCTGACCGGAAAAGTCCCGTTCACTGGGACCAATCCTTTTCTCGTCATGAATGACCGGCTGCTCAATAATCCAGTGCCGCCCCGCGAGATCGATCCGGAAATCTCGCCCCAGTTACAGGAAGTGATCTATCGCGCCATGGAACGCGATTGGAAGAATCGCTATGCTCGCGCCAGCGAATTCGCCTGGGACCTCGAGCACCTCGACCAGGTTGGCGTGGCCGAGCGCCCTGAGATGCGTGACTGGAAAACCCGGCGCAGCCCATGGCCCAAGAAAATCGCCTTCTACGTCGCGCTGGCTCTTATCCCGGTCGTGGTGTTTACCCTTCTGCTTTGGGTGGCCCGCCACAGCTAGTCCGGCGCAGTCGGACTGCATCATGATTTCTTGTCATCCCGGCCACCGCTGCCATTCCCGAGTTGTCATGCCGACCGCGGCTGCCGCTCTTACCTCAGAATTGTCATGCTGACCGCGGCTGCCGCTCTTACTCAGAATTGTCATCCCGACCGGAGCCACCGCTTCGGTGGCGGAGCGGAGGGACCTGCATTTTGTCCCGAACGATCAACCCACTCCTAGGTTGTCCTCCCCGTCGGACCCTGTATTTCACCTTCTGTCAGCGATCTCTTATCACAGCGCCACGTGTCCTACGTCCTTTCGCGCTCAATACACGTTGGTCTATGAAATCACTTGATGAGGCGAGGGAATGGTGTCTCTTGCCGGCCCGCACCAAGGTTGCGGACGAAATCGGCTCTTTGAAAACTCCAACTGCGCAGCGCTGCCGACTCCGGCGGGGGTTTTCGGAACCCAAATCCAAGCCAGCTAAGTCCCTTATCGAATGACATGGATAGCTATAACTGTATATAGAATCAATCTCTTGCGAACAATTTCCGCCTAACCCATTGATTCTAAACAACACGTGAACAGCAAAAATGTGGCGAATCTGCAAATTTGCCACATCAAGTGTCCAAAATGCCACGACCGACGCGATGAACTATCTCTGTATGAACTCTTCCGTATGGAACACGAACTCCGGATAGGCGCCTGCGCCGAGTTCATGCAGATCCATACCTTGACGCTCTCCGTCTGGATCGACCCGCTGCCGATATACGCGATTAAGAAGCCAGTTCAGGGAATAGGTAAGTGGTAACACGAAACCCAGTAAGGTTGCGATTCCGATCACCTGGGCCAGCCATTGCCCGTCGGCAGAAGTATGGCCGGGGATCCGGGCAAACAAACCGGCCGCCAGCAATCCCCACAGTCCGGCCACGGCATGCACAGGTATCGCTCCTCCCGGATCGTCAACTTTGAGCCACATTTCGAACCACTCGACGCCAAGCGTCACCAGGATGCCCGCGATGAATCCGATAAGTAAGGAGGCCGCCGGGTTCAGAAATGCCGCCGCTGCACTGCTTGCGACCAATCCTCCAACCCAGCTATTGGCGCTGATCGAGGCATCAGGTCTGCCGAAGCGAATGCGCGTAATCGCGACGGCAACCAAGCCTGCTGCCGCCGCTGACAGGGTTGTATTCACCGCCACCAGCACAACGCGCCCGGGTGGAATGTGACTGAAGAGCAATGCTCCCGCGGAGTTGAGGCCAATCCAGCCGAGCCACGTAAGAAAACATCCGAACACCACGAAGACGAGGCTGTGACCGGGAATAGCGGCGGGCATGCCTTCGGATGAGTACTTCTCGCGCCGCGGACCCAGGATCCAGACCATCGAGAGCGCGGTCAATCCGCCTAGCACCTGGATGGTTGCGGCGCCTCCGCTATCGAGAAAACCTTGCCCCAGCCCGTAGTTGATGCCCAACTGCGCCAGCCAACCCCCGCCCCACACCCAATGGGCAAAAATCGGATAGGTGAAGCCGGCAAGTATGGCCGTGGAGGCGCAAATCGCGCCCAGTCGCCACCGGTCCATTGCTGCGCTCACCGGAATCAAGGCCGCGAGTCCAACGGCAAACATCTGCAACACTGCCGCCAGAGACGCTGGCGAACCATTGAGCTCTATGCCCCGGAGAAAGAAAGGCTCTGCCGCGATCCAGTTCCATGCCTTTCCCCCCATCAGCCATGCGTGGGCTGGTCCACCGGCAAAACCATCCAAGGAGAATCCGCAGACGACATAGACGATCGCCGCCACCGAAATAGCGCACAACGACGCCAGCATAACGTGCGCAGCACTACGCGAGCGACCCAGACCACTGTTCATCAGCGCCAAGCCGGCCATGGCGAGAGGAACCAGAAGAATTAAGAAGAGACAGACGGCGCCGGCGGAAGTGTCAGAAAATGCGGGCACGAAGTCAGGAATCACTGACTCTCCTCACCTGGGAGCAAATGGGAACGGAACAGGAGAAACATTCCCATCAATTCCACGGCAATACCGGCCAGGACAAATGCAGTCTGCGCCGGCGCTGACCGAAGCAGCACAAGGGCGGACAGGACAATACCCCAGCCCGCGAGCAGAAATAAGATGCCAGAAAGTTTCATGGTTATGTGAACATCAGCACAGCTTTGCGAAAGACAAGTGTGCCGTCGTTGGGGTTACCTTGACAGCTTAGCAATCTTAGAGGGTATGGCGTGCCTGTACATGCGTCCAATCGATTTTTTTGATGCGGCGTAGAAGCATTAACCACGACACGCCCGGGCAACTTGATTGCTACTATTGACCTTACCGCCGTTACGTCGGTCCAAAGACCTCATGAAAGACATCCTGAACCAAATCGTCGCCAATCGTGCGGGCACGTTTGCCGTGTTGCTGCTGGCCGCTTTCCTCGAAGCCTATGGAGATTCGTGTTTCCAGACCGGACTCTACCGCTCGTCAGGAGCGGTGCGCTACCTTGCCTTTGCGGGGGGTGTAATTACACTGTCGCTCTACGGCTTGGTGGTAAACACGCCTCCATGGGAGTTCGGCAAACTGTTGGGTTTGTACGTTGTCCTCTTCTTCCTCGTTGCTCAGATTCTTGCGAAGGTCAGGTTCAACCAGGCTCCAACTCCGCCGATTTTGGTGGGAGGATCGCTCATCGTGCTCGGAGGCGCGATCATTTCGTTCTGGCGGGGATGAAGTATCAGAGTGACCATTGCCTTGCTTTGCCGACGCCACGGTGACCGTAACGGTCCGGATGTTCAGGGTGCTGGGCTACGGTGCCCTATACCTGCAGTACATCCCCTTCGCGGGCGACCATCTGGTACAGCACCGGATTGACGAAGAATCCGATGAAGAGCCGGGAAATCAAGCCTGCCACGATCACGATGGCGAAGGGCTTCTGTGTATCGGAGCCGATGCCGGTGGCGAGTGCGGCGGGGAGCAGACCCAGGCAGGCGACCAGCGCAGTCATCATGATCGGACGAAGCCGCAGCAGCGACGCTTCGCGAGTGGCCGTGCGGATGTCCATTCCTTCCTGGCGAAGCTTGTTGATGTAGGAAACCAGAATCACGGCGGTCTCCACCGAGACTCCCAACAGCGCCAGCAATCCCAAAACGGACGAAACGCTGAACGGAGTGTGGGTGAGCTTGAGTGCGATCAGCGCACCCACGGGTTCGGTAATAATGACGCCGAGCGCGATCGTGACCGGGAACTTGAAGTTCCCGTACAGCGCGAACAAGATCATGAAGATGAGGACGACGGCGAGTGGTCCGATCAACATGAGCTGCGCTTTTGCTTCCAGAAATTGGCTGTACTCGCCGCCCCAACTCAGCCAGTAGCCCTGGGGAAGAGCGACGGCCTTATCGACCGCTTTCTGGCCCGTCGCGCACGGCGCGCTCCAGGTCTCGTCCTTCAATGCTGTACTGCACTCCGATGTAGCGGGAGTTGTTCTCGCGATAAATAAACGATGCGCCATTGCCCACGCGGATGTCCGCGAGTTGGCTCAGAGGGAATCTGCTTTCCATCGGGAGTGCCGACCAGCAACTCACCGATCTCGTGAGCGCTGCTGCGGAATTGAGGCTGCATGCGGACGACCAGGTCGAACAATTTCTCGCCCTGGATGACCTGCGTCACGGCCTGCCCGCCCACGGCTGCGGAGATCACAGCTTCCACGTCGGCGACATTGATTCCGTAGCGGGCAATCTTGTCGCGGTCCACATCGATCAGCAAACTCGGCTGGCCCAGTTCGCGCACGACCGTCAAGTCGGTGAATCCTGGAACCTTGGCCAGCGTGTTCTTGATCTGGATGGCTTTGTCCTGAAGTACGGTCAAATCCTCGCCATAAATCTTGACGGCCAGCGAACTCTTCAACCCGGTCAGCGCCTCGTCCACGGCATCTTCCGCGGGCTGGGTGTAGTTGAAGACGATTCCGGGAAACGCACTCAGCTTCTTGTTGATCGCTTCGATCAGTTTGGGCTTGGTATTGATGTCGCCGCTCCAGGCCTTGTCCTTGTAGGGCTTCAGCCCAACATAAAACTCGCAGTTGAAAAAGCCGGTGGGGTCGGTTCCGTCGTCCGGACGGCCCAGCTCCGAGCCGACCACGGTGACTTGCGGGTACGACATCAGAATGGCGCGAACCTGCGGAGCAATTCTGCTCGCCTCTTCGAACGAAATGGTGTACGGCATGGTGGCGCGCACCCACAGTGCGCCCTCGTCGAGGTGAGGCATGAACTCGCCGCCGATAAAGGGAACCAGCAGCAGAGTTGCGCCGAAGATCAGCAGCGCGATCAACATGGTGAGTTTGGGCCGCGCCAGGGCCCAATCCAGTTGGGTCGCGTACTTGCGCTTCATCCATTCGAAGGCGCGGTTGATTTGCTCGCGTACTCCGTTCTTGAACCAATACGAAGCCAGGACGGGAACCAGCGTGAGGGTGAGAATCAGTGCGCCGACCAAGCGCGAACGACATGGTCTCGGCCATGGGATGGAACAACTTCGCCGAAGGTCCGCGTGAGCGCATAGATCGGGAGATAGCCCGCCAGGATCACGGCAACCGAGTAAAAGATTGGGCGGTCCACGTCTTTCGCCGCCGCGAGAATGACTTCGTTCAGTTTGTAGCTCTGTCCTTCGCGCAGCGCGAGTTCGCGGTAGATGTTTTCCACCATGACCACGGTGCCGTCGATGATGATGCCGAAGTCGATCGCTCCGATGGAGAGCAGGTTGGCGGCGCCATCGTGCGCATGCAAAATAATGAAGGCAAACAATAGCGAGAGCGGAATGGTGAGGGCAACGATGACCGCCGCGCGAAAACTTACCAGGAAGAAAATCAGAACGACCAGCACCAGGACCATGCCGCGGAGCAGGTTGTCTTCCACCGTGTCGGTGGTCAGCTTCACCAATTCGCTGCGATCATAATAAGGATGGATTTTGACGTCCGGCGGCAACACGCTCCGATTCAGTTCCTCGGTCTTGGCTTCCACTCCCTTCAGAACGTTTTGTGTTTGCTCGCCGCGAAGCATGAGGATGACGCCCTCAACCGCATCGTCGTTCTTCTGATAGCCGAATTCGCCGAGCCGCGGCGCATGGCCGATCACGACATCGCCAATGTCCTTGATGCGAATGGGAACGCCGTTGCTGCTGCCGACGACAATGTTGCCAATATCGCTGGTGTTGCGTACCAGTCCGATGCCGCGTACGTAATAAAACTGCCCGCCCTGGGAGTAGAATCCGCCGCCCGCATTGGAGTTGTTGGCGCCCAACGCGTCATTACCTGCGGAACGGTCAGGTGATATCCATAAATCCTGGCGGGATCGAGCAGCACTTGATACTGCATGGTGGTGCCGCCGAATCCGGAGTCGTCGGCGACACCAGGAACGGAGCGGTAAGCCCGCTCGACCACCCAGTCCTCGATGGTCTTCAGCTCCTGCGGGCTGCGATCGGGACTCTCCAGCACATAGCGATACACCAGGCCGCTGGGACTGAACAGCGGAGCCATGGTCGGGGTCACTCCCGCGGGCAAGGCGGCTTGCGCGATTCGCTCGAAGACAATCTGCCGGGCAAAGTAGTCGTTGGTACTGTCTTCGAAGGTCAGGATTACGTCGGAGAGGCCGTACAGCGAGATGGACCGCATCACGACCATGTGCGGAACGCCATTCATCTCCAGTTCGATGGGAAGCGTGACCAGGCGTTCGACTTCCTCGGCAGCGTGGCCGGGCCATTGCGTGATGAGTTCGACTTGCGGAGGCGAGAGGTCGGGATAGGCGTCCACCGGCATGCGCCGGAACGAGATGATGCCGGCGATCATCATGAAGCCCGTCAGCATCAACACCAGGAAGCGCTGACGCAGCGCCGCTTGTACGATTCGATGGATCATTCAGGTTTGGACGCCATGGTTGTCATCACGGTTTCTTAGTCGAGTGTCGGTCGCGAAACTTTAACGCTGCAGCGAGTTCGCAAACTGCAGGAACAAGCTGCCATCTCCGATGACGCGATCACCGGGGTTCAACCCAGCGGTAATTTGCGTTTGTCCTTTCATGCTGTCCCCGAGAGTGACGGTGCGCCTGCCAAACTGGTTGCCAGATCTTCAACGTAGACGAACGGCTGGTTTTCGCTGTCGCGCAGCACGGCGGAATCCGGCACGGCGATGGCGTTCTGGATGGTTCCCGCATCCACCGTCGCCGACGACGTACATGTCTTTCTTCAGCTTTAGACCGGGATTGCTGGTCTCGATGCGCGCCTGCAGTGTGCGCGTGTTCGGATCCAGCGATGCCGCGACGTAGGAAATACGGCCATGGAACACGTCGGGATAAGACTCAGTCTGAATCGTGACCGCATCGCCGACGCGCACGTAAGGCAAATCCTTCTGATAAATGTTCACCAGCACCCAAACGGTGCTGGTATCGGAAAGCATGAAGCACTGGGTCACGCCCGTCTGCAGAAGTTGTCCCACCGCCACGTCTCTGCTCGACCACTTCGCCGCTGATCGGAGCCTTCACCAGCGCCTCGAACGAAGGAGGCGCCTTCACCAGCGCTTCGGGATTGGTGATTCCCAGCACCTTCAAAGCGGCTTCTGCTGCCGCCAAATCCCCTTCGGCCTGGGTCTGGGCCGACTCCGCCTGCTCCAGATTCTGTTCGGCGAGGGCATGATGCTGGTACAAATCCTGGGCGCGCGCATACGCTTTTTGCGCCAGCACATACGCATCTTTGGCCTTCAGATAATTCGTGCGTAGCTGAGAATAGTCGGGACTGGCCACGTACAACATCGGCTCGCCCCGCTGCACATGCTGGCCCGGAACCACCACGATCCGGCTCACCGGGCCGCTGACCTGCGTAATCACCGGCGTGGTGTGAAAGCTGTTGTAGGCCACGGCTCCGGTCAGCCGGAGAGTGCGCGTCAGGCTGGTGGGCTGAATCGTCAGCACCTGCACGTGCGCCATCTGGTCCGACGGGATGGTGAACAGCTCAGCCGTGTTCGAGTTATTGGCGTGGTTCTTGGAGGCAGTTTCAGGCGCCGCTGCAGCCGGCGAACGCCAGCAGCAAGCGCGGATAGAGCCGTCAGCGCGACCACGTGCCGCATGCGACCTTGTCTCATCTTCACGGCAAGTTCCTTGTTCCGACGGCTGCTTTAAGCTGCTCGAGTGCGGTCATGTATGTGGACAAAGCCTGGCGATAGGCCAGTTGAATTGCCCGGTTGCTGCGTTCGGCATCGAGAAAATCCAACAGGCTGGTGGCTCCCCGTTGATAAGCATACTCACTGATATCGCGTGAATCCTGCGCCTGCTTCAAATATCCGGAAGTATAAAGCTGTACCACTTCGTCGCTGCTGCGCAGCGCTTCATAAGCATCGCTGACATCGGACAGCACCGTGTCGCTCGCCGACTGCTGCATTTCCTGGGCTTGCGTCAGCGCGTAGCCAGTGCGCGCGATTTCACCTTGATTGCGGTTGAAGATCGGCAATCCGAAATTCACAAAGAACGAAGCGCTGCTCTGGTCCGACACGTGTGAGTATGCCGCGGTAGCGTCCACGTCCTGCTTGGCATTCGCCTTGGCCAGTGCTATCTGGCTTTGCGCGGCGGTTACCCCTAATTCGGCCGCGCGATAATCGGGACGCTCCTGCAGCGCCTTGGCCTGCAAGTCCTCCAACTTCGTTTGCACCGGCTGATAAGTCAGATCGCCAACTACGTCGTAATTGGCCGGCACCGCTTCATAGCCCAGCAATTCCCGCAACGCGACCAGCGCCTGCACCCGCGCCAGCTTGCGCGGAGGAAACGTCGGTCTGAAACTGCAGCAATTGCAGCTTGATCTTCAGGTAATCGCCTTCGCTGATGTAACCCGCCTTGTACTGCGCCTGGGCGATATCGACCGTTTGCTCAAAGCTCTTCAGGTCCAACTCGGCAAACCGCAAAGTGGATTCCGCCAGCAACACGGCGACGAACTGCTGGGCCACGTTGAAGGTGAGCGTGCGTTCGGCGTCCGCAACCTGGGCACTGGTCACGGCCGTCTGATCGCGCGCGGCTTGCAAGCGGTGCTGGCGCTTTCTTCCGCGTTCAAACAGGTATCCAATGCCGGCGTCGAACTGCTGGACTTCGCTCAGATTGTCAGCCGAAAAATTGGAGGGCGAGAAAATCGGCAAGAACTGGGAATCAAAATTCAGAGTTGGATTAGGACGCAAGTTAGCTGTGATTTCCTGCGCCTGGTTCTGCAGAATAAGAGTGCGCGTCGCCTTCAGCGAGTGATTGTGCGCGAGCGCCAGATCTTCCGCCTGATCCAGGGTGATCAGCGTTGGATTCTGCCCCTCGACAAGCGTCGCCAGCAACAACAGGCAAGCCAAAGCTGCCAGGCCGATCATCCGGAAGTGCGGTGGACGCATAAACCTCAAATCTAAAATGCTGGATCTCAGGGCGCAAAACAGAGGTCGTCACATGGCCTCCCCAAGCTCTGGATACCGCTTTCCTGAACGAACCGCGTCGGTGCAGGTGCACAGGAGCTTATTGCGCAAAGCATAAAGCTATCTAAGCAAAGAACACATTGCAAATCAGGAAGTTGCGTCGGCAAGGAGTAGTGACCGACAGGCAGCGTGGCGAAAACATCCTACTGCCGCACCAGCATGGCGAGACGTGGAAACACGAAATGTCCAGCCGCATCGTCAATCACGTTGACTTGGCAGGTATAGAAGCCGGGCTTCAGTTGCGACAGCGGCACATCGAGTTGGAACACCGCTGCTTTGCGGTTTGGCACTGTCACCTGCTGCACTCTCACCAGCGGAGTCTCATACGCCTTGGTGTCACCCTGGAAGAAAGCAACATTGCTCATCACTCGTACTCCGGGCTTGGCGTTCTTTTCGGCAGGGTCAGCACCGGCTTCGGACGCGGTTCTCTTTCGCCGGATCGTACACTTCATAGTAAAGATAGAGATGCTGGTTGGAGGAGAATACCCGGGTGACGCTGGGCACGATCTCCTGTCCATTTTGCACCAGGGGATTTCCTGTGTCTTTCTTGGGTGAAGTTTGCAACTGGCTGGCCATCACGATGGAACTCATCTTCAGAGGCGCGGTCTTGAGATCCGGAATCGTGAAGTCAGTCTCGAACGAACCCAGTCGTCCGGCTTCGTTTTCCCGCACCACGACCTTGAGGTGATACTTGCCCGGGGAAAGGGTCAGCCCGGTATCGTACTGCACATTCTTGCGCTTCACCTCATTGGAAGCATTCACTGCCAGCTTCACGGTTTCGCGGATCTCGCCGACCGGAAATTTCTTCTCATCGGTGACGAGCGCGAGGACATCGAGCGTAGCTTTGTCCTGGTCGCCGTTGCGGCTGAAAGGAATTTCCGACCCCGGCACGATCAGTGAAAGCGGGACATAGTACTTGTTATCCGCGACGCGGAAGTAGGCGGTCGCGAGGTAGACCGGCAGGTCGGTGCTCGGCAACTCAGACGCCAGTTCCTCCTGCAGTTGGCGTTCGCGATCGTCTTTGTTCGAGTGGCGGAAGTCCGCCTCAGCGTAATAGCCGCGCCGGAAGTCAATCTTTACACCGGGACGGTTCACCTTTACCGTAATGCGCCGGTACTTGCCATCGCGGTTGGTGTTGGTGCTGTGATACCCGAGCATGTAATACATCGACGTATCGTCCTGCACGCCCTTGAACACTCGCCCGAAATCGTTGGAGTCGAGAAACGCCTTTCCGCCGGTGTCCGATGCCAGCGTGACCAGCGTCTCCTGCGTTTGGAAGTTCGAGTTCAAGGCATTCAACTGCGCCTGCCCGGAATAGGCGGAGGTTCCGCGCAGGCTGGCGTTCTGCGCCTCGCCGCCCGGAGGCAGCGCCTGCAGGCCACGGATGTCTAAGGTGTAGATCGATAGGTTGGCCAGGACCGCCGCGTTGATTGCGGCGCGCAACTCCGACTGGTTCTCGATGCCCGTGCGTTGCATTCCGCTGGAGAAATAGATCAGCGACTTTTTCTGCGGCACATTGGCCACCTGCTCGGCGACGGCGCGTAACGCCTCCAGTCGCCGGTCGGTATTGAAGATGTTGTACTCGGTGTCGTCGACGGTGAAAGACTGCCCGGTGTCGGGCGTTCCTTCGGTGGTGCCGGTCGAGCCCAGTTCGAATCCGGCGTTCGCGCCCGAGTTGAACGACTCCAGAACTGCCTTCAGTTTATCGCGATCGGAAGTGAAGTCCTGGTTGACCGTGATGGTATTTGCCAGCGACACCACCGAAACCAAGTCGGCAGGCTCCATCTGTTTCTTGAGGTAATCCTGCGCTGCGTTCGCAGAGCGCTCAATCTCGTCGGGCTGCATCGCCGACAGATCGAAGAACAGGATGATTAAACGACGGTCCTTAATTGCCGACTCGTGTGCACTCGCTACGGCGGCGCCGGCTTCGCCGGTCTTGGACTTTTTCACCGGAGCGCCCAGTAGGTCGGCCTGCTGCATCGGGACCTGCGCCACATTTTGCGTGTTCTCGATGTCGAAGGTCGCGACCTTTTGCGGCTTGTTATCTTCGAGCACGGTGAAGTCTTCTGGTTTGAGATCGCGCACCGGATTGCCGTTCTTATCACGCACGGTGACGTTCACCAGCACCAGTTCCGTCTGCGCTTTGAAGGTGTAACCCGCCTGCGACTGCTGCGCCAGTACCGCCGTGGGGAACAGCAGACCCGCCATCGCCAATAGCGCCGTGAACTTCTGTCTGAGTTCGGCGAATGGCTGCGTAGCCGGGGCTGCTCAAAACTGGCACTCTCAAAACCGGAACCTCGCCGTCAACAACACCGCGCGCATCGAGCTGACTGAAATCACCCGGCCAAACGTAGGTGAATTCAACACCGTGTCGATCGAAGAATAGATCGGGTGGTTGAATACGTTGGTGGACGAGAAGCGCAGTTCCAGGTTGCGCGTTTCCTTCAGCGGGATGAGCTTCGTCATCGCCATGTCGAACAGTACCTCGCCCGGACCGATGATGCTGTTGCGACGGGCGTCTCCATACTGGCCCGTCGGCGGAATGACGAACGCCGCGGTATTAAACCACTCAGCGATGCTGGGGTTCGGAACACTGACTGGCTCTCCGGTAACGTCGGCGCGCAGTGTCCCGTTTACGCCGCTGTTAACGTTGGAAAACGAACCCAGAATGCGCGGAGTGAAGGGCAGTCCGGACGCAATTGTCCAGTCGCCGCTCCATTGCCAGCCGCCGAGAAGATTCTGCTTCCATCCCGAACTCGATAGCCATCTCCGGCCCTTGCCCAGGGGCAACTCCCAGAGGTAGTCGCCGGTAAATCGGAACTCCTGGTTGAAGCTCGACAACCCGCGCTCCGCGGCAAGATCGAAGGCGTTCTGCGCTACCACCGTAACCCCCGTGATCTTGCCATTGGCGCTGACGATGGACGACCCCGCGCCAATCGTCGACGCGTCGTCCAGTGACTTCGACCAGGTAAATGTGCCTCCGAGAGAAACTCCTCGACTAAGGCGCTTGCGTATTCGCAGCGTTCCCGCGTTGGCCGACGAGTCGCCTTCTGAAGACTCGTAGTAATAGGGCTGCACGGTTGGTATGAGGACTCCGTTCGCGGTTGAGTTTGGCGCGGTGAGAACGTCAAGCCGGGTGCCCTTGGTGCCGGTGTAATCAAGGTTCACGATCAGTGTCGGATTGATTTCCTGCTGGATATCGAGGTTCCAGATCTGCACATATCCGAGGCCGTAGTTGGGATCGATGCCATAGTTGTTGGTCACTCCCGAAGTCACTGGGAAACCGTTCTGCAAGGTCAGAACGTTCTGGGCGAAGCGACGTTCGTCTGCGTGTTGGAGAATGGCGGCTGAAACGCCATGTTCTGCACAATGTTCTGATAGGCGGCGGTGTTGTAGTTGATTCCATATCCCGCACGCACCACCGTATTCTTTGCCGCCTTCCACGCCACTCCGACGCGGGGCGCAAAATTGTTGCGGTCGGGATTGACCAGCGTGATGGGATAAACCATTCCCGAAACCCGGCCAACCTGTCCCGGTAGCACGGGAGCAACTGCGGTGAAAGTGGAGTTCGTGTCCAGGTTAACGATGCGATTGTTGCTTTCGCTTAACGGCGACACGTATTCGTAACGCAGGCCGACGTTGAAGGTCAGGTTGCCGCGCGCGCGCCATTCGTCCTGCACGTAGAGGTCCCAGGAGTTTCCGCGAAAGTAGTAGCGGTCATATCCGTATTGCACCGATGTCTGCTGCGCCACACCGAGGAGAAAGTCGGCGAAGTCATAGCCCGTGCCAGGCACAGCCGTGCCATTTATGAACTGCGATGTCAGCGCGCCAGTGAAAACGAAGCTTCCGCGCGGGTTGCTGTCGGTTTGGGTGTTGAGTTGGATGCGACGGAAGTCTCCCCCCCAGCGCACCGTGTGCTTGGCGTGCGACCAGATCAGGTTGTCGGAAAAAGTCCAGGTCTGGTTCCGATCGTTCACCGGGAGGGTATCGCTGATGCCGCCGAAATGCGTGAACGAGAGATTGGGCAGACCCCAAGTAAAGGGATTGGTTGACACGCCGTTAATGCCAAGGTTCCCAGCAATGTCAGTGTTGAAGGCGTATAGGTTGTTGGTTGCAATGGTGCTGCGGTTGAAGTCGAATCGAAAATTATTGACCAGCTTGCCGAAGCTTCGAACATAACCAATGGGAATGTCGTAGCCATTTGTTGTGGTGTGTCCCCCGACCGTGGGATATGCGCTGATCAGGGTCTGATCGACATTGTGATAGTGGAATCCGAAGTTCAAATTGTTCTGCGGCCCGCGTGCCCGTCCTCTACCCGGCGTGGCCGACGATCCTCCCAAAGCCTGATTCAGCCGGAAGTTGAGGTCGGTGGTGTTGTTAGTAGCCGCCGTGATGTATTGGAAGTTCTGCGTGGTTCCCGGCAGGTTGGGCAACGGGATGTAATTCAGCAGCCCCGTTGAGGCAGAGTTGATCATATTGTGCGGGATGATTGCGTTAGGAAACAGCAGGCCGGTAGCCGGATTGAAAATCTGCACGGGTTGTCCGTTGACCAGCGTCTGCGAAAAATTGCCCTCGCGTTCCAGCGCCGTCGGTACAGTGGTAAAGAAGTCATACGGTGTGTCACCGTAGGTGCCGTTGTAATTCAGGAAGAAAAATGTCTTTGAGCCTCCATGGTAGATGTGAGGAATATTGAGAGGCCCGCCTATAGACGCTCCGAAGCGCTGCTGCAGGTACCCGGGATTCTCCGACGGCGCGCCGGTTAACGCATAGGGCGTGGCGTCGAGGCTCGACGTATTCGCCGAGTAGTACACCATGCCATGGGGCTGGTTGAAATTGAAGCTGCCGCGACGGCCACCAAGCCCGCCTCCCAGTCCGCCGAAGCCTCCACCACCTGGCCCAAACCCGCCACCCGGACCGCCAAGTCCTCCCGGTCCGCTCTGTTGGTTTCGAAATTCCTGGGCCCGCGCCCGCATCTCGTCACTGTTCATGGAATAGATATTTCCGGAAGCCGACGATCCTGACACAGCCACCGATTCAGTCGCCATCGCAGGAGGAATCCCCGGGACCGGCAGGCCCGAGGGAGCCACTGACTCGCCGTTTTCCGCGCTGCCATTGCCCGCACCGGCTTCAGCCGCCATCACGGAGATCGCCTGAAAGCCGCGGGCGCCGGCGCCGCCGGTGCCTCCTCCGCCTCCGCGTGCATAGGCGCCGCCCCCTGCGTTCTGTGCTCGTGAAAGCAGGGTGATTTGCACGTCGAGCCTGGGATTGGAGTTGGCCGCAGTCACGTTGACGCGTTGGGTCGCGACCGCAAAGCCAGCCATCTGAACGCGAACTACATACTCTCCAGCCGCAGCGAGCGCGAGCTTGTAGCTGCCATCCGGAAGAGTCCAACCAACCACTTTCTGGCCGGTAGTGGGATTGGTGGCATCGACCGTCGCTCCCGGCACCGGCGTGTTGCCGGATCTGACCCTTCCTTCGAGTGTGCCCGCAAAGGCGGTTTCAGCAGTGTTCGGTGGCTTGGGTTGGCCAACCTCCGGTGCCGCCTGAGCCTCAGGCGCGACAGACTGGGTTGAATTGCTGGGAGGTTGCGGCGATCCGGGATTCTGCGCGCTCAGGCATGCGGAACACAGGAATATGACCCAAATCAGAACTAGAAACCTGCGCCCAGCGAATACCGGACCGGAGACTCGGGTTTTTGGCTCGTGAACGATGGTGACGGGTACCTCGGAGGTCGGATACGATCTGCGGGCTATCCGGCAGACACGTTCAACTTAAACCCTGTTTCCTTATTGGATATTCGCTGAAAGGCTTGCGCGGGTTCCGAAAGATGGCCGTGGGGAAAGCTGCAATTACTCTGGAATGGGCGCACCCGCGCGAACTACACGAATGTCGTGGTCGGTGAACTTGTGGTGCATGCCGGGAAGTTCGTATTTCGGCATGTGACAGCTAACGCAGTCCTTGGTGCTCACCAGGCAGGCATGGCCAGGCCGTTCGGCTGTGGGTTTGGCATTTTTGTCCGCTACATGACAAGCCAGGCATTTCTGGTCATAAACGGACACTTCACGCGCTAATGGCTGATGGGGATCGTGGCAGCCTGTGCATTGAATGCGCGGATCATTCCGCCAACATCGGCTGTTCTGCAAACGGTAAGGAGTGAAACGCACGGACGGAAGCCCTAGACTTCCGCCCATCTGAATGTCCATGGAGGTAGCGTGACAGGCGCCGCAGAAGTCGACCAGGTCGACTGGCCGAAGGTGCGCTGGGTTCATGATGAGCCCAGGGCCTTCGGGCAAATCAGCCTGCATCGCGACAGTGTGGTCCCTGCCAGGACCATGGCATGCCTCGCACGCAACCCCTTGAATAATAACGTTCGTGATCGGACCGGTTGCCGGCACATCCGCTGCGTGACAACTAAAACAGCGGCGTGCCTCCGGCATTTCGACAGTGCGCCCGCCCGCGCGCTTGCCCGCCTCAGGGCTTGATTCTCGATTGGTCGAAGCACCACGAACAGATGGTTGCGCTGGGGTCAGATCGAAGCCGTCGATGGATTCGAAGTAGCTGAAATGGCTCTCGTTATAACTTTCGTTATAACCGCTGTTTTCGGGCGTCAAATAGACTTGGCTGATCTTGCCCGAGCCGAACGCCCAAGTCAGCGGCTTGGTGATAGGGGGCGTGGTGGAGGTAACGCGGAAAGCAGGGCCGTGGGAATCGTGAAAAATCTGATAGACGTACCCGTCGACGGTTATTTGCTTCCCGTATTGACTTGTAAGAAATGGAGACTGGTCGGCAGGCATCAGCGTCTGGGCCATCTCTGACTTTGCCTGTGACCGCGAGATGCTTGCGTGACACGCAGCACATGCCTTGTTTCCCACATATTGACCGGCAGTGGTAGAGAGTTTGGTGGGCCACCATGCGTGCTTTTGCAAGCGCTCGGGCGTGGTCATCTGATCGATCAGATCACTTTGCGCGGACGCCATCAGCGAAAGCAAAGAAACGGCAGCAACGCCCCTGAGCACGCCTCTACTGAGGAACATCATTCTCCTGCATTTTCCAATGAAAGAGTTACGGTGGGATTGGATTCACGATGGCAGGAGAACCAAATCACTGTTGGGGGTATTCGCCGGATTGTGAAGACAAGTTCCATTACTTTTGTAAAGAAGAACGCGAGAAACATATGCTTGTCAAACGTGTTTCCTCGCTCGTAGTCAGATTGACATTCGATTGGAAATGAGGAAGTGTGGCGCGCATTTTGCGAAAACTCGGAAGTCTCTGGATGACGATGTTGACGTCGAACGCACCGCTCACCGCAGCCACTGTGTTTGTGGCGGCATCCATCGTGCAACGAGTGTCCAGGAGCATTGGACAATGAAGAAAAGCATACTAAACGCAGTCGTGATCTTCACGTTATTGGCGGGCGGGACGGCGATTTACGCGCAGGCGCCTCCAGAACAGGGCGGTGGCCAGTGGGGCCAGGGCCAGAGGCAACCCATGACCGCCGATCAGCGGTTGCAGAACATGACCAGGCAGCTAAACCTGAGCGAAGCTCAGCAGCAGCAGATCAAACCGATCCTGGAGAACGAAAGCAAGCAGATGCAGGCGTTGCGGGAAGACTCCTCGGTTGCGCCAGAGGACCGCAGGAGCAAGATGATGCAGATCCGGCAGGAGACGTCGGGCCAGATCAAGCCAATCTTGAACGCCGATCAGCAGAAGCAATATGACGAAATGATGAACCGGGGCCGAGGGCGCGGTATGGGTGGGCCGGGTCAGCCACCGCCGCCGAGCGGAGGCCAGCCGCCTCAGCAGTAATCGGACAGCAATTCAAATCCAAGATCCGGAGACCATGATCGGGCGCGGGAATCCCGCTGCCGATCGTGGTTTTTGTGCTGGAGAACGAAAAGGCTAACCAGCCAGTGTCTGGCGGGATAAATTCCTGCGACTAAATCGAGAGCTGGAGCTTCTTGCGTGCGTGGTTTTGACCCGCGGTGTGCGAATTAGCCGCGACATTGCCCAGCACCAGCCGGCACACTTCCTTCACATAACTTTCACTGAGCTCGTCGTGACGAATGAGAAAGCGCATGTAGATGGCGCCGTAGAGAATGTCTAGGACGAGGTCCAGGTCCAATCTCTTAGGCAACTCGCCGCGTTCGATAGCGCGGCGCAGGGTTTTGTAGGCTTCCTGCCGGCGCGGCCGCAGGAACCGGTCGCGGAAAGCCTCCAACAATTCTGGGTCGGACTGTCCGGCGCCCAGCAGTTCGGCGACAATGCGTCCCCGGCGAGTGCGCAGGATACCCAGAAACTCGTTCATCTGCAGGCTCATGTCCTGGTAGATCGATCCGGTATCGGGGAAGTGCAGCTGGTGTTCCAAGCTGGACGCGAAGGCGTCCACAACCAAAGCCCCTTTATTGGGCCACCAGCGATATACGGTTGCCTTGCCAACACCGGCATCGGAGGCGATGGCTTCAATTGAAAGGCCGGGGAAGCCGTTATGCAGCAGCAGTTCCATGGTGCTGTGAAGGATTGCCCGACGCGCCTGTTCGCTACGCGGGCGGCCGGGAAGGCGCTTAGCTCCGTTGTTATTCGCCTGCAATCGCAATGGTCCAGCAACCATTTGCCGCATAACGTCACCATAGCATATATTGAATCCAATACGTACCGTATCGAATCGTGTAATTATCATTTCCTGTTCCTATTGTTTGTGGCAGTGCAAGTGGAGCACTGACCCGACCCCGATTGGAGTTGGTTTCAACCGATGTGGATTGTTGCACTCGCGCTCAGGCGTCCCTACACCTTCGTCGTGATGGCGCTGGTGCTCATCATCCTAACGCCGATCGTCATCCTGCGTACGCCCGTCGATATCTTCCCTGACATCAACATTCCAGTCATCAGTGTGGTATGGAACTATGGCGGCTTCGCGCCGAGCGAAATGGCGGACCGAATCGTCACCAACTCGGAACGCGGCATTACGATCACGGTCAACGATATCGAACACATCGAGTCGCAGTCGGTGAATGGTGTGGGCGTAATCAAGATCTTTTTCCGTCCGCAGGCCAACATCCAGACTGCGCTTTCCCAGGTCACCGCGATCGTACAGACCACGGTGCGCGGGCTACCGCCGGGAACCACGCCGCCGCTGGTCATCACTTACTCGGCGTCGTCAACTCCCATCGTTCAGCTTGGGCTTAGCAGCAAGACCTTGCCCGAGCAGGAACTGTTCGACCTTGGCCAGAATTTCCTGCGCACCCAGCTAGCGACGGTGCACGGAGCGGCTACCCCTTACCCCTATGGCGGAAAGATCCGACAGGTGCAGGTAGACCTGGACATCCCGAGGCTGCAGGCGAACGGGCTTTCTCCGGCCGACATTGTCACAGCGATCAACGCGCAGAACCTGATCACTCCTTCGGGCTCGGCAAAAATCGGTTCGCTCGAATACCAAGTAGAGATGAACAGCTCGCCGCAGACCATCGCGGAGTTGAACGATCTGCCGGTAAAAACGGTCAATGGCTCGACCATCTACATGCGCGATGTCGCGCACGTGCGCGACGGCTTCGCGCCGCAGACCAACATCGTGCGCCAGGACGGCGTGCGTGGCACGCTCATGTCGATGTACAAGATCGGCAGCGCGTCCACCCTCACCATTGTGGCTGCGGTGAAGGGCGTCATCCCCATCGCCGCGCAGTCGCTGCCCAGGGACATCACGATCAAGCCGCTGTTCGACCAGTCGCTATTCGTGCGAGCGTCCATCAATGGCGTCATCCGCGAAGCAATCATCGCTGCCGCGCTAACGGCAACCATGATCCTGCTGTTTCTGGGCGACTGGCGTCCTACCATCGTGATCTCAATCTCGATTCCGCTTTCGATTTTCGTGTCCGTTATCCTCCTGAGCGCGTTGGGCGAAACCATCAACATCATGACTCTCGGAGGGCTGGCGCTCGCGGTCGGCATTCTGGTGGACGATGCGACGGTGGAAATTGAGAACATTGAGCGCAACCTTGCCCAAGGCAAGGAGATGAAACAAGCAATTCTCGATGGCGCGGCGCAGATTGCCGTCCCGGCGTTCGTCTCCACACTGTGCATCTGCATCGTATTCGTACCCATGTTCTTTCTTACCGGCGTCGCCAGATTTCTGTTTGTGCCGCTGGCGGAAGCCGTGGTGTTCGCCATGCTGGCCTCGTACTTCCTGTCGCGAACGCTGATCCCGACCCTGGTGATGTACATCATGCGGGGCCATGAACATAAGGCGGCGGGCCCCAAGACGATATTCGGGCGCTACCAGCGAGGATTCGAGAACGGTTTCGAAAAGTTTCGCCTGGGTTATTACCAATTGCTGGAAACCACCCTGGGACACGGCAAAGTATTCGCCGCCTGTTTTCTAGCATTTTGTGTGTTGTCGGTGGGCATCGTGTTCCTGCTGGGCGAAGACTTTTTCCCGTCGGTTGACGCCGGCCTGATGCGACTTCACGTGAGGGCGCGTGCCGGGCTACGGGTGGAAGAGACCGCGCGGCTGTGCGACGAGATTGAAGCATATCTGCATCAGAAAATCCCAAAGGATGAATTGGTTACCATCCTGGACAATATTGGGCTACCGAATTCCGGCATCAACCTCTCCTATAGCAATTCTGGGGTGATTGGATCGAGCGACGCGGAACTTCTTGTGGGCTTGAATCAGGAACACCACCACCCGACTGCAGATTATGTTCGCACCCTGCGCGAAGAACTGCCTCGCCGGTTTCCAGGAGTGGAGTTCTTCTTCCAGCCGGCAGACATCGTGACGCAGATCCTGAACTTTGGGATCCCGGCCCCCATCGATATTCAAGTGACCGGCGCCGACATGCAGGGCAACTATTTCATCGCGCAAAAAATCGCGAACCGGCTGAGGCAAATTCCCGGCACGGCCGACGTGCACGTGCAGCAGATGTTGACGCTGCCCACGCTACATCTCCACATTGACCGCACCAAGGTAACGCAGGTTGGCATGAATACCCGCGACGTGGCGCAGAACGTGTTGGTTTCGCTGAGTGGCAGCTTCGCGACGGCGCCGAACTTCTGGCTGAATCCCAAGAACGGCGTGAGCTACCAGGTAGCGGTGCAGTCTCCGCAATACCGCATGACATCATTGCAGGACTTGATGGAGATGCCCATCGACGATCCCGCCACCAAGGATTTTCAGGTCCTCAGCAACCTGGCGCAAGTGACCGCCACCGCGAAGCCGGCGGTGGTTTCGCATTACAATGTGCAGCCGGTGATTGACGTTTACGTCAGTACACAGGGACGCGACCTGGGAGCCGTGGCTAAGGACACGATGAATGCGTTGAAACCCTTCGAGCAGCATCTTCCACGGGGTACGCGCATTGTGGTGCGGGGGCAAGTGGAGACGATGAAATCGTCATTCCTTGGCCTGGGAATCGGACTGGTGATGGCCATAGTCCTGGTGTATTTCCTGATTGTGGTGAATTTCCAGTCGTGGCTTGATCCGTTCATCATTATTACTGCGTTGCCGGGAGCGTTGGCCGGGATTTGCTGGATGCTGCTGCTGACGCGTACCCGGCTTAGCGTTCCTTCGCTCACGGGGGCAGTGATGTGCATGGGTGTTGCGACGGCCAACTCTATTCTGATGATTTCCTTTGCGCGCGACCGTATGCACGCAGGCATTCCTGCCGCTCAAGCCGCGCTGGAAGCCGGCTACACGCGCATCCGTCCGGTGTTGATGACGGCACTCGCAATGATCATCGGCATGCTGCCGATGGCCCTGGGATTCGGCGAAGGCGGCGAGCAGAATGCCCCGCTGGGACGAGCCGTTATCGGTGGGCTGCTCTTCGCGACGGTGGCGACTTTGTTCTTCGTGCCAACGATCTTTGCGATGATTCATGGCCATAGGGAAGCAAGGCAAGCTCAGTTGAAACAGTCATAGAATGATAGAAACTGACAACGAAACTTATATGGACTCGCGCTCAAACCCAGCGGCAGAATTGAACGACGACCGGCAGGCGCCGGAAATTACGCCTCCGCCTAAACTACCTCCCGCGCCACCGCGGAAAGCGTTGTTGTTGATCGGCCTGGTACTGCTGCTCTTGTTGGTTGGTGCCCTGTTCGTCACGCTCAGTCGAATGCGCGACAGCCGGGTGTTGGCTGACGAGACCGCGCGCGAATCGATACCAACGGTTGCGGTGGTCCATCCCACTCAGGAGAAGCCTGATGAGGAGCTGGTGTTGCCGGGCTCATTGCAGGCTTACGAAGAGTCACCAATCTACGCCCGTACCAATGGCTATCTGCTGCGTTGGTACAAGGACATTGGCAGCCGTGTCACCCAAGGCGAACTGCTGGCTGACATCGATACTCCAGAAGTGGACCAGGAACTGAACCAGGTCCGGGCTAACCGCCAGCAAATTGTTGCACAAATGGACCTGGCTAAGATCAATGCGGATCGCTACGTTTCATTGCGGAAGACTGACTCCGTGTCGCAGCAGGAGTCGGACCAGCAGTCCAGCGGATACCAGCAAGCCAAAGCCAATCTTGACGCGGCCGACGCAACTGTCCGGCGGCTCGAGCAGCTTGAGTCATTCAAACATGTGTATGCACCGTTTTCCGGCGTGTTGACGAAGCGCAACGTTGATCCGGGCGCCTTAATTAATGCGGGAGGAACTGGCAAAGAGTTATTCGATGTCGCCAAGGTTGATCCACTTCGGGTGTATGTCAGCGTCCCCCAAAATTACGCGCCGGCAATTAAGAACGGAATGGATGCCTGGGTCACTTTGCAAGAGCTACCGGGCGAGAAGTTCAAGGGAACCGTGGCTCGCACGGCAGAGTCGATTGACCCTACAACGCGCAC
Source organism: uncultured Acidobacteriaceae bacterium (assembly GCA_963696575.1). Taxonomy (GTDB): domain Bacteria; phylum Acidobacteriota; class Terriglobia; order Terriglobales; family Acidobacteriaceae; genus DASRAA01. The sequence goes on along the minus strand of CAVOKT010000007.1, from coordinate 25,576 downwards.
CTTGTTGACCGAGGTGGACGTGCCAAATCGCGATGGACGGCTGCTGCCCGGCTCGTTCGGGGAAGTGCACTTTACCACGGGCATCAACGCGCAGAAACTAACCATCCCGGTCAATGCGATGTTGTTTCGCCAGGAAGGCCCGCGAGTCGCCGTTGTCGACAGCAATGGCAAAGTGCATCTGCGGGCGATCACGATTGGCAAAGACTATGGCACGACGCTAGAAATTCTAGGGGGATTGGAAGTTGGCGATCGCGTGATCGTCAATCCTGCGGATTCCATTGAAGAAGGCCAGCAGGTAAACGTGGCTCCTGAGAACCAGGGAGGCCAGGCGTCGTGATGCGTCGGTCACTGGCGGCGGGGCTCATCGCCACCGGCTTGTTGGCGGGATGCACGGTGGGCCCCAACTACCATCGTCCAGCGATGCCGGCTCCTCCGGCATACAAGTCGGAAGGGCCGTGGCGTACTGCAGTGCCCAAGGACTCGATTCCCAAGGGCGCGTGGTGGGAGATCTTTCACGATTCCCAGTTGAACGAGTACGAGCAGCAAGTGCTCAAAGCTAATCAATCGTTGACGGCAGCAAAAGATCGACTCGAACAGGCGCGCTCACTGGCGAGGGTCGCGTCTGCGGGATACTTCCCAACGGTCAGCACCGATCCCAACGCCTCGCGCCAAAGGTATTCGGGCAATCGCCCGGAGGTCGTGACCATCGGTAGACCGCTGACGCAAAACACTTTCGACATCCCATTCCTGTTGAATTACGAGCCTGATCTTTTTGGCAAAGTGCGGCGCACGCTCGAGGCCTCGAACGCATCACTGCAGGCGACAGCGGCCGATTACTACAACGTGACCCTTGTGCTCACGGCCGAACTTGCGGCCGACTATTTCAGCCTGCGCGAACTCGACGCGGAAACACAAGTCGTCCAGGAAGCAGTGACGATCCAGCAAAAGGGGCTGCAGCTGGTAGACGCTCGACACACAGGGGGCGTGGCCTCGGGACTCGATCTGGCGCAACAGAAGACGCTGCTCGATTCGACGCGGACACAACTTTATCTGGTACAGCAGCAACGTCAGCAATTTGAACATGCGATCGCCGTGCTGACAGGCAATGCCGCCTCTACCTTCAGCGTTCCTGTAGCGCCGCTCAATGCGACTCCTCCTCCCGTTCCGTTAGGAGTGCCGTCGGATCTTTTGGAGCGACGTCCTGACGTAGCTACGGCGGAGCGGCAGATGGCTTACCAGAATGCGCAAATTGGAATTGCCACCGCTGCGTTCTACCCACAGCTCACGCTGTTCGGGGGTGGTGGAGTTCAAAGTACGGACATTACCGCACTATTCACGGCCCCGAGCGCGATCTGGGCGGTGGGTGGCGACCTGCTGCAGCCAATCTTTGAGGGAGGCCGCAACCGCGCCAACCTGGCGGCGACGAAGTCCGCGTACGGCGAAGCAGAAGCCAACTATCGCGAATCGGTACTGACGGCCTTCCAGCAGGTGGAAGACGGACTGTCAGGGCTCAACACGCTATCGCAAGCAGTCTCGACCCAGGATGCGGCGGTAACCGATGCCCGGCGTGCACTGGAGCTGGCCAACAACCGCTACGTCGGCGGAGTCACAAGCTACCTCGACGTGATTACTGCACAGTCAGCACTCTTGACCAATGAACGTCTGGCGACACAGCTCGTTGGGCAGCAGATGGTCACTTCGGTGTATCTGGTCAAAGCCCTGGGTGGAGGTTGGGATGCCTCGCAGATTCAGAATGAGCAGGTGCATCCCAAGGCCATCCAGACGATCCAGCAATAGCTAGCTTCAGGTTTACGTTTACGCCGCCACTGGCATGGAATGGTTTAGTTTCCGCAACTCCTACGAGTGGAACTTGCGGCGCAGAAATCCCGCCAAGCCCAGCGTACCTGACCCTAACATGAGCAGTGTGCCGGGCTCAGGAGTCGGAGCGGAAGGATCAAGCGGCGTAATCGACAACTGAACATACGGGCCGTTGTTTCCGCCATCGATGCTTCGATAACCTACTCCGTCCCAATACAAATTTATGCCCGATGCGATATTGGTGTCGCTGTTCAACTCGAACACGATGCCGCCTAGATCAACGGAAGGAAGACCTGGGAAGTAGAGCAGATTATTAAACAAGAAGACGTTCCCGCTTTGGCTTGGGTCGAAAACGCCGGTGATGGGGGTTCCGAGATAGGATCCTGTGGCATCGATCACTTGGTAAGCGCCGTTGCCCTGGTCGATCGTGTTCAAAAGTCCACTGACGGTTCCGTTTCCGATGGCATAGCTAAACTGATAATCGACGGGAGTCGCCGAGACGTACATTGCTGTTGCCAATACGATACAAAGCAGTGCGATTCGTTTCATGATTTCTCCGGTTTCAAGTTAAATGCGATTGCGCAGCGCATAACAAGCATTGCGGGTGATTGTGGCTGTCGAGACCGCCTGATTTGTGTGTGTCATGCGGCCTTCGTTATGCAACGTCGGGAGCAGGAATCTGAGAAGTCTTTGTTGTCATGTTCCACCACAGGCGAGCCGCTCTGCGTCCGTCGCTCGAAGGAATTGGCAGCAGGTTGAAAGCGCCAAGCACGAGGCTTGCGGTACAGAGATCCACGCCCTGTCCGACAACAAGACACACGGCAGCGGTCAACAAGTTTGCTAATGGTCCCGCCAATGCGATTGCGATACACTGTGCCGGCGTTCCGGGCTCACGTACGATGTACGGACCTCGCCACGACAGACCGACGCGCTTGACCTTAACGTCCAGCGCCACGGCTGCGAGCACGTGAGAGCCTTCGTGAATTACGATTGCGGCGATTGCGGATAATAGAAAGCTTAGATTCACCGCCTCACTCCTTGTGTCCGAAGCATCCAGTGTCGTCGCGCTTCGTCTGAAGCTCAAAAGTATGCCGATGAAGAGATAGCGACAAGAGATAGAACTGCCTATCGCGCTCCTTCTCCTTCGTGGATAGGTAGTGAGGTACAGGCAGATAGAGAAGATGGTTCAGTGTGAATAAGACTTAAACGGGTTACAATACGCGGCATTCTGGCGATATAGACGAGCACGGTGATCGGGCGACTGTTATCGCCTGGAGCGCCTACACCGTTCATTCCGCCGAATGTCGATCAGGAAGGACGACCGCTCAGGGAGCGCAGGTATGGGGGAGTCGGCAGCCGAGAATGACGAGACTCAGTCGATCGAGGAGATCGATATTCTCTGGATAACGGCCGGCCTCGGCTGCGACGGCGATACCATCGCGATGACCGCTGCGACTCAGCCCAGTATTGAAGACATCGTCCTTGGTGGAATTCCGTGGATCCCAAAAGTCAACTTCCATAATCCCTTTCTAGCGATGGCCAATGGCGATGACTTCCTAAGGCCTTTCTATCAAGCGGCGAGGGGAAAGCTGGGGCCGTTCATTCTTGTAGTAGAAGGATCCGTCCCGGACGAGACCAACAAGAAAGAAGGGTACTGGGCCTCGATGGGAACCGACCCGGCCAGCGGACAGCCGATTACCACCTGCGAGTGGATCGATCGCCTGGTTCCGCGGGCGTGGGCCGTAGTAGCGGCCGGGACTTGCGCCACTTATGGCGGAATCCACGCAATGCAAGGCAATCCCACCGGTGCGATGGGGCTTGCAGATTACCTCGGCTGGGAATGGAAATCGCGCGCCAACATCCCCATTGTGTGCGTGCCGGGGTGCCCGGTCCAGCCGGACAACATGATGGAGACGTTGCTCTATCTCTTTTATATGGCTGCTGGCCGCGCGCCCATGATTTCGCTGGACCAGCAACTGCGCCCGACGTGGCTGTTCGGGCAGACGGTGCATGAAGGTTGCGATCGCGGCGGCTACTACGAGCAGGCTGATTTTGCTGACGAGTATGGCTCTCCCCTGTGCATCGTCAAGTTGGGATGCTGGGGGCCAGTCGTGCAGTGCAATGTCGGGAAGCGTGGTTGGATGGGCGGAATAGGTGGCTGTCCGAATGTAGGCGGGATCTGTATCGGATGCACAATGCCCGGGTTTCCCGACAAGTTCATGCCGTTCATGAACCAGCCACCAGGCTCATTGCTATCAGCCAGTGCGGTGCAGACATACGGAAAAGCGATTCACGCATTGCGGAAGTTTACCCAGGCCTCGCTCAATAACGAGCCGAGCTGGAGGCGGCGCCGCGAGGTGCCCAAGAAGTGATGAAGTGATAAAGTAATGCCTCGCAGGCAGGCTCTGTGGACGGGCACGGGCGTCGCGCCGAGTGTGAGTCGAGGATGGCCTTGAGGTCCGAAAGCAATCCAGTTTCCGACGATCCCAGGAGCAGCGAAGCGGGCCTGCTGCAGGCGGCTACGACCTATGCTGAGGCCGAAGACGTCCTGGAGAACCTAGCCCGCGTCTTCTTCGAAAATACCAGTCTTCTCACAAGCCACGGTCCATTCGTACAGCCGGCGCAAAAGTCCGGCTCGCAGTTACTCAACCTGGAAGCGAAGTACCGGGCCCTGGTTGAGCAAATTCCAGCCGTCGTTTTCATGGCCTATCTCGATGAGGCAGTGGGCGAGGCTTACGTCAGCCCGCAGATAGAAGCCGTGCTCGGCTTCACGCAAGAGGAATGGCTGCAGGACCCGGTGCGCTGGTATTCGCAAGTTCATCCCGACGACAAACAGCGCTGGAGTTTGGAAGCGGCCGAGTTGTTTCTGTCGGGCAAGCCGCTGCGTTCGGCATATCGAGTATTGTCCCGCGATGGGCGCGTGATCTGGTTTCATTGCGAAGCCAAGATGATCCGTCATGAAGACGGGCGACCGTGGTTCATCCATGGTGTGGGATTCGACATCACGGACCTGAAGCGAACAGAAGAGGCTCTAGAGGAGGAACGCAACGTCGTCACGGCAATTCTCGACACGGTTGGCGCCCTGGTGATCGTGCTGGATTCGACAGGGCGCATCATCCGTTTTAACCGCGCCTGCGAAAGCAGTACTGGCTGTACGTTTGCACAGACGGCAGGGAAACTGGTATGGGACCTGTTTATTCCTCCTGAGGAGGCGGACGGGTTCCGAACGAACTTCGAAAAGATGCGGGCAGGCCATTTGCAGAAGGACTATGAATGTCAGTGGCTGGCGCGCGACGGGAGCAGACGGCTGATCGCATGGTCAGGTACTTCGTTGGGTGGACGGAAGGGTACTCCGGCATACGTTATTGCCACAGGGATCGACATCACCGAACGCAAGCACCTGGAAAAAGCGATTCTGGAAATCAGCGAACGCGAGCAGCGGCGCATTGGGCAGGACTTGCACGATGGTCTGGGGCAGCACCTCACCGGAATCGCGTTCATGACGAAGGTGCAGGAACAGAAACTGAAAGAGAAGCGTTTGCCGTATGCAGCCGATGCGGCCAAGATTGTGAAGCTGGTCAATGAAGCCATTAACAAGACCCGCGAACTGGCTAGAGGATTGAGTCCCGTTGTCTCAGAATCGCATGGCCTGATGTCGGCGTTGCAGCAGTTGAGCACGGAAGCTGAGGACGTGTTCGGAGTGTCGTGCCAGTTGCAATGCGACAGCCCGGTCTTGATTGACGATGTCAGCCTGGCGACGCACCTCTACCACATCTCACAGGAGGCGATCAGTAACGCGATTAAACATGGAAAGGCAGGAAGGATTTCGATTACCCTGGCAGCAAGCGAAAGCCGGGGCGTGTTGACGATCCAGGATAATGGAATAGGCTGCAAGAAGATTCCGGCGAATAGCAAGGGGATGGGCCATCACATCATGAGTCACCGGGCAAAAATGATTGGAGGCACATTGGACCTGCAGTCATCCTCGCCCCATGGTACGGTTGTAACCTGCGTTTTTCCGATTCGCACTAAATACTGAGAACGAGCACCTCAACGTCGATGTCGAATAGGACAAAAGAAGAGTCTGCGCGCAAGACCAGGATTTTTATCGTCGACGATCACCCGATCGTTCGCGAGGGGCTAGCTTTGATGATGAACCGCGAACCTGACATGATGGTTTGCGGTGAGGCTGAGGAGGCCACTCGCGCATTGCAGGCGATTTCTGTCCACCACCCAGACTTCCTCATCGTTGATATCTCTCTTTCGGGTCCCGACGGTCTCGATTTACTGAAAAGCATCCGCACCCGATACCCCAGCTTGCCGGTTCTGATTCTCTCCATGCACGACGAATCGATTTATGCGGAACGAGCGCTGCGTGCCGGCGCCAACGGCTACATCATGAAACAGGAGGCCACGGAGAGAGTACTGGTCGCGATACGCCAGATCCTTGCCAAGAAGGTGTATGTCAGCGATCGTGTTGCCAATCGCATGCTGCAGCAGTACATCAAGGGATCTGTGAACGAGGCGAAGTCGCCGATTGCAGAACTCTCTGATCGCGAACTTGAGGTATTTCGCCTTATCGGTGAAGGACACGGTACTCGCACCATCGCCGAAGAACTTCGCCTCAGCATAAAAACGGTTGAATCCTACCAAGCGCACATCAAGGAAAAACTTGCGCTGAAAAATGGACGCGAGTTGGTGCAGCGCGCGATTCAGTGGAACATCTCAGAGAACGTCGCGTAGGTTAGCGCGATTGTCTGTGCGACCGAACTGAGCCTGAATTCCCTTCCAGAGTCTTCAGCGAGTAATTTCGACGTCCTGCTACGTAGCCCCTTTGTCGTAGGGGAATCCCCCATGCGGTGACTACTGGTTTTCCCGAAATGGGAATCAGGTTGTCAGGTCGCAATTTCATGGACGATGCTGTTCTCAAGGTGCTTGGGGTACCAACGCAGCGGTTCGTCAGCGAATCGCTGTGTCCATGAAATTTGCAGGTTTTGGTCGCGAGGGCGGCTGAGGCGCGAAAAAGCGGGCTTTTGCGGGCCCGTGGTTAACCTTCGAAATTGAGTTTGAAAGGAGTTCCGCTATGACAGCGCAAGCGGTTCCGCATGGTCGGATGACACAAAAACAACCGGCGGTGGCAGAAATCCACATTATCTGGATCACTGCCGGACTGGGTTGTGATGGCGATTCGGTTTCAATTACAGCCGCGATGCAGCCGAGTATCGAAGACGTATTGCTGGGCGCAATTCCAGGTCTTCCGAAAGTTCATTTGCACAATCCGGTGCTGGCCTACGAAACCGGAGAAGCTTTTCTTAAGGCGTTTTACGACGCGGAAGAAGGAAAGCTCGGTCCGTTCGTGCTGGTTGTAGAAGGCTCAATTCCAAATGAGAAGATCCATAGCGATAAGAACGGCTACTGGGCGGCAATGGGTACGGACAGCATCACAGGGCAGCCGATTAAGACGACGGAATGGATTGATCGTCTGGCGCCCAAAGCTGTCGCCGCGGTAGCGATCGGCACTTGCGCTACTTATGGCGGCATTCACGCCATGCAGGGCAATCCGACCGGTTGTATGGGACTGGCCGATTATCTCGGCTGGGGCTGGCGATCCAAGGCTGGGGTCCCGATCGTCAACGTTCCGGGATGTCCGGTCCAACCCGATAACTTCATGGAGACGGTGCTTTACCTGCTGTACCAGGTAGCGGGCATGGCTCCGATGATTCCGCTGGACGAGCAGCTCCGCCCCACTTGGCTTTTCGGGTCGACCGTACATGAAGGATGCGACCGGGCGGGCTATTACGAGCAAGGCGACTTCGCCAGCGAGTACGGTTCTCCCAAGTGCATCGTGAAACTGGGATGCTGGGGGCCGGTGGTGAACTGCAACGTTCCCAAGCGCGGCTGGATGGCTGGAATCGGCGGGTGCCCAAATGTTGGCGGCATCTGCATTGGGTGCACGATGCCGGGCTTCCCCGACAAATTCATGCCGTTCATGGATGAGCCGCCAGGAGCGCGGGTTTCCACAGGAGGGTCAAGCGCTTTTGGGCGTGGGATCAGAGCACTGCGGTCGATCACCCAGTCCACTCTCAACAAAGAACCGAAGTGGCGGCATACCCGAGCTGAACTGACGACCGGTTATCACGGCAGGTCCTAATTTCAAGTTGAAGGAGCGATCGCGATGGGCACAACTACGGCTACTCATACAGAGGCCCCTAGCCAAAAGAAGCAGATCGTGGAGATGAATTGGGACCCGATCACCAGAATCGTCGGAAGCCTGGGCATCTTTACGAAAATTGATTTCGCCAACAAACACGTCGTCGAGTGTCATAGCACGTCGTCGATCTTCCGCGGGTACAGCATTTTCATGAAGGGCAAAGATCCGCGGGACGCACATTTCATCACCAGCCGCATTTGCGGAATTTGCGGCGATAACCATGCGACCTGCGCCAACTATGCGCAGAACATGGCCTTCGGCGTGGTGCCGCCAGCATTGGGCGAATGGATTGTCAACCTTGGCGAAGCCGCGGAGTATATGTTCGACCACAATATCTTCCAGGACAATCTGGTTGGCGTGGACTTCTGCGAGCAGATGGTGAAGGAAACGAATCCCAGCGTGCTCGCGAAAGCGGAGACAGACGAACTCGCCGCACTCGAATCTTCACGGCTATCGGACCATCGCCGATATCATGCGCGCCCTGAATCCATTCACCGGCGCGTTTTATCGCGAAGCGCTGCAAATGAGCCGCATGACGCGCGAGATGTTCTGCCTTATGGAAGGCCGGCATGTGCATCCGTCAACGCTTTATCCCGGTGGAGTCGGCACGGTCCCAACGGTTCAGCTGTTCACCGATTATCTCGTGCGCTTGATGAAGTACGTCGAGTTTATGAAGAAAGTTGTGCCGCTGCATGACGACCTATTTGACTTCTTCTACCAGGCGCTGCCGGGGTACGAGCAGGTCGGGTTGCGACGCACCCTTCTAGGCTGTTGGGGGTCGTTCCAGGATCCCGACGTTTGCGACTACACGTACAAGAACATGAATGCCTGGGGCAACAAGATGTTCGTCACCCCCGGGGTAGTGGTCGACGGGAAGCTAGTGACCACCAACCTGGTCGACATCAACCTCAATATTCGAATCCTGCTGGGTAGCTCTTACTACGACGACTGGGAAGATGGCGAGACCTTTGTTACGAAGGATCCATTGGGGAATCCGGTCGACAAACGGCATCCGTGGAACCAGACCACGACTCCAAAGCCGCAGAAACGTGACTTTGCAGGCAAGTATACGTGGGTGATGTCACCGCGATGGTTCCACAATGGCGACTATCTTGCGCTCGACACGGGCGGCGGTCCGCTAGCGCGTTTCTGGGCCACGGCGCTAGCCGGCAAGGTAGACATCGGCTATGTCAAGGCGACTGGATCAAGTGTGAAGATCTACCTGCCCAAGACGATGTCACTGCCGGAGATGGAGTTCGAGTGGAAGATCCCCAAATGGAGCAACACCATTGAGCGGGACCGGGCGCGGACTTACTTCCAGGCGTATTCAGCCGCGGCCGCGCTGCACTTCGTGGAGAAAGCGCTGGGAGAACTGCACGCCGGGCGTACCAAAACTTGGAACGAGTTCAAGGTTCCCGAAGAGGCGATTGGTTGCGGTTTCCACGAGGCAGTTCGTGGCGTGCTGTCGCACCATGTGGTCATTCGCGATGGAAAGATCGCGAACTACCATCCTTATCCGCCGACCCCGTGGAACGCCAATCCGCGCGACGTCTACGGCACACCCGGTCCATACGAAGATGCGGTCCAGAACACACCTCTGTTCGAGGAGAATGGGCCAGACAACTTCAAGGGGATTGACATCATGCGCACTGTACGGAGTTTCGATCCGTGCCTGCCGTGTGGGGTCCACATGTACTTAGGGAATGGGAAGGTGCTGGAGACACGGCACTCTCCCATGTTTGGCGTGCCCAGGTAGGGGGCGGCACGTCGATACAGGAGGAGTGAGGAGGCAGTTGTGAGTCGCGGTTTTGGCGCTCGACGTCCTGCAATTGCAATCTCACTCCTTTCTACTTGGTGTTGATGGCGAAAGACGCATGTCAAACGAAACGGAATTTCGGCAACGGGTTCAGCGGATCGGTGACTTGGTCCGGGAAATCGAATGCATCGCGGATCCCGCGGTGCGAGCTTCCACCACCCAGTTGGTGCAACTCATCATGGAGTTTCACGGCACTGGGCTAGACCGCACGCATGGAAGTTTTGGCCGAGGCGGGCGAGCCAGGGATGGCGCTCATCGAAAAACTGGGCCGCGATCCGTTGGTGAGTAGCTTGCTTGTTCTGTACGGACTACATCCCCGTAGCCTGGAGGCTCGCGTAATCGATGCTGTGGAGCGGCTTGCGCCGAAGCTGCAGCGTGACGGCGCTGTCGCTGAATTATTAGGCATTCGAGGATGGCGCGGTTCGAATAAGAGTTACTCCGGGAGAACATGCCTGCGGTTCGACCAGCAAAGCGTTGCAGTCGGCGGTCGAGGACGCTATTTACGAAGCGGCGCCGGATGTCACGGCCTTTCCGTTGAAGGTCTGGAGGGAAAACCGGCGAGCGGTTTCGTGCCGCTCAATCAACTGGTGGCGACAGGGCCGGGTGAAATGAAAGTCGATGTCCCCGCGTCCGCACCAACGGTGGCAAACTATGGCGACTAACGAATCGCCCACAACCGAGAGCGCGTTTGGGATATTGCGGCAGTTTGCACAGCGACGCCGCGCGGTAGAACACTGCGAGTTGTGTAGTTTAGAGATCGCTCCTGACCACCCCCATCTGATCGAGCCGATTGCGCGTAAGCTGGTCTGCTCGTGCGACGCCTGCGCCGTGTTATTTAGCGGACAGGCAGGCACGCGATTCAAGCGAGTACCTCGGCAGATAAAGCAGTTGCAGAATTTTCGATTGTCCGAGGCCCAGTGGGACAGTCTGATGATCCCGATCAACATGGCGTTCTTCTTCCACAGCAGTCCGCAGGAGCGGATGGTCGCCATGTACCCCAGCCCGGCCGGAGCGACCGAATCACTGCTTGAACTGGAAGCGTGGAGTGAGATTGAGTTAGAAAATCCGGAGATCAAGATGCTTCAGCCGGACGTAGAAGCGCTATTAGTCAATCGCATTGGTCAGGCCCGTGGCTTCCACAAGGCTGAGTATTACGTGTTGCCCATCGACCAATGCTTCAAGCTGGTCGGCGTCATCCGGAGTCAGTGGCGCGGGTTCTCGGGTGGTATAGAGGTGTGGCAACAAATTGCCGAGTTTTTCGCAGGATTGCGCGCCAACGCCCTCGTGATCGGAGGACGGGGTAATGCCTGAGCTCCAGTTCTCGTTCGAGCAAATCGAGGTTGAACCGTACGCAGTAACGCCCCAACTCACATTCAAGCTGCGCCTGGCGAATGTTACGCCTGGTGAAACGATCCATAGTGTTGTGCTGCGGGCCCAAATCCAACTCGAGTCCACGCGGCGTAAGTACAACCCGCATGAGCAGGAGAACTTACGCGACCTCTTCGGCGAACCGGAGCGGTGGGCCAAGACCCTGAAAACTTTTCTGTGGACACATGCCAGTACCATCGTGCCCACTTTCTCTGACAACATTGTGGTCAATCTACCAGTGCCGTGTACCTTCGACTTCAATGTTGCTGCCACGAAGTATTTCGCCGGCCTCGACGAGGGCGATGTTCCGTTGTGCGTGCAATTCAGCGGCACGGTCTTCTACGCGCACGATGGAGGGCCGCTGCAGGTCAGTCCGATTCCCTGGGATAAGGAGATTCATTTTCGTATGCCGGTGAAGGCCTGGAAAGACCTGATGGACGCTTACTACCCCGGTACGGCCTGGTTGTGTCTAGAGCGCGATGCGTTCGAACAGCTACACCAGTACAAAGTGGAGCGGGGAATTCCGACTTGGGAGCGAGCGCTCGAGAGTTTGCTTCGTGCCGCGGAAGAGGAAGTGAAGTCATGAACGCGGCCGCTGCCGATCGCATCGCCAAAGCCGTGCTTTATGAGGGATACATGTTGTATCCCTACCGGCCTTCGGCCGTGAAGAATCAACAGCGCTTCAATTTCGGCGTGGTCTACCCCCAGCCGTTCAGCAGGATGGGTAAAGAAAGTGATCCCTGGATCATGCAGACCGAATGCCTGGTGCAGGGAAGCCATGACACCCAGTTGGAAGCCCACGTTCGCTTTCTGCAACTCGTGGAGCGATCGGTTGAAGCCGCCGGAGGGCCGGGGAATGAGGCGAACAGCACGGTTGATGGGTTTCGTCAGGTAAAGAGTCTTTCGGTCGACGGGCGGACGTTTTACTCGTGGCAGGAAGCAGTCGAACGGCAACTCGATATCCCTGCCTCCGACCTGGGGACAATGAGCCGGCGGTCGGTGCTCCGCCCGTTTCACCTCCCCGCGACCGCCGCCGAAGAACACCTGCGCGATTCCCAGGGCGTAGTGCAGGGACGCATCCTGCGGACCCAGCGCTCCGTCGATGGCTTTATCGAGGTGCAAGCTGAGCAAATCGCCGACTGCGTATTCAAGGTCAGGGTGAGCGTCCGCAACATTACCTGGATTCGCGAAGTCTCTCGAATCAGTCGCGATGAAGTCTTGATGCGTTCGCTGGTGTCGACACACATCGTGCTCGGGGTTGAGGGCGGGAAATTCGTTTCCCTTCTGGACCCACCGGCGTCGTTGCAATCGATCGCAGCGGAATGCCGTAACCAAGGCGTATTCCCGGTCCTGGTGGGAGCGGAAGGTCAACATGACACCGTCCTCGCATCGCCAATCATCCTGTATGACTATCCACAGATTGCGCCCGAGAGCGCGGGAGACCTTTTCGACGGCACCGAAATCGACGAGATACTTTCTCTGCGCATCCTGACGATGACAGAGGAAGAAAAGAACGAAATGCGCCAATCAGACGAGCGCGCGCGCCAGTTGCTGGAACGCACGGAGACGATGCCGGAGGAGCAGTTCATGAAGCTGCACGGCGTGTTACGTGGATTGCGCCCACTCAAGGAGGATGCACGATGAACGAGTGGGAGTGGCAGTTGCTGGAAGACAAGTCACCTATCGAGAGCGTTGAAATTGCGGGGGTAACCGTCCGTCCCGGAGATCGCGTGAGACTTCGCCCCCGCAAAGGCGGCGACGTGCTCGATATTGCTTTGGCGGGACAAACTGCGGCTATCGAGGCCATCGAGCAGGACTATGAAGGTAAGATTCACGCGTGCGTCGTGCTGGATGACGATCCCGGCCGTGACCTGGGATTGCTTCGCCAGCCTGGGCATCGGTTCTTCTTCGATGTCGAGGAAGTGGAGCCACTGCCGCCGGAAGAGCAGGAACGAACGAAGGCCATTGAGAAGCCGCGCATTCTAATTGCCGGCATAGGCAATATTTTCATGGGCGACGACGCGTTTGGGGTCGAGGTGGCGAGGCAACTTTCCCAGCGGGACCTGCCTGCGCAAGTGCGCGTCACAGATTTTGGCATTCGGGGTTTCGATCTCGCCTACGCACTTCAAGATGGATATGAGACGACCATCCTCATCGATGCCTGTCCACGGGGCGGGAACCCGGGACGCTCTACGTCGTCGAACCCGACCTGGCGACACTTGACAAGGAACAGGCAGATGGCACAGACGTGGATGCGCACTCAATGGATCCACTGAAGATACTGCGACTGGCGTCGTCGATGGGGGGTTCGTTGAAGCGTGTGTTGCTGGTCGGATGTGAGCCGGCAACGTTAGGCCCGGAGGAAGGGCTGATGGGCCTGAGCGATCCAGTTCGGGGAGCCGTGACGGAAGCGGCCAATTTAGTTGAATCGGTGGTTAACCGGGTTCTGGCAGGCGAATGGCCAGGTTCGGAACGATAAGACTCTGGCAAGGAGGGTAAATCTGTGGCAACAGCAGCACTGACGCGCGACACCAATGGATCTAATAGTGACCGAGACACCTTGTTCATGCTGAGTGGCATCGCTCTCATGGTATTCGGGGCGGGATTGATTCTGTCGAATCCCACGGTGCAGAAGTATGTAAAGCAAGTCGGCATCGCAGGGTTGGCCCAGGGTGCTCTTCCTGATTTCGAGCGATATTTGCGATTGCGGAACATGTAGAGATTCCTCGGACTCACCACACTGCCACTCCGCAAAAAGGAGGCGTTTTCGCTTGTCCGAACCTACAGGTACTCATCAGGAAGTTGAATCGCCAGAGGCGCCGCTGGTCCCGCGGCAGGAGAGCGATATGTAATCAATGCGACGGTCAGCCGGTTTACGGTGCAAGCCTTCGCGAGCGGATTGCTGTCGGCGTTCGGGCACAATCCTAAGATTGCAATTCGTGACCTGAAAGGAGAAATTCAGTTTGACCCGACTCAGATCGAGAAGTCGACGATGCACCTGGTGATCCGAGCGGATTCGCTCACGGTAACCGACAACATCAGCGACAAAGACCGGCGAGATATCGAGGGCGACATGCGAGAAAAGGTACTGGAGACATCCAAGTATCCCGAGATCACTTTCGACGTTTCTGGCGTGTCTGTGATCAAGAACGATGGCGGCCAAACGAATGCTACGTTGAACGGTCAGCTCAGCTTGCACGGAGTGGCTCGGTCGCAAAAGGTCCCAGCGACGTTAGTCGAGTCTGGAGACATGCTACGCGCTTTCGGCGAATTCTCTTTGCGCCAGACGGATTACAACATCAAGCCGGTTTCTGCGGTGGGCGGCGGCTTAAAGGTTAAGGACGAAGTGAAGTTCACGTTTGACATCGTGGCACGCAAGCAAAGTGGACGATGATACGAGTTGCGACGGAGAAACGAGGTAACGAATGTGTCTTGCCATACCGGGAAAAGTGCTTGAACTGTTTCCTGGAATGCCGTACCTGGCGACGGTGGAAGTTGCAGGCGTGCGCCGCAAGGTCGATCTCGGGTTGCTGGAGAACGACATGCCGAAGTCGGGCGATTGGGTATTGATCCACGTTGGTTTCGCGATGAGCAAGATCAGCGAGAAGGATGCACTCGACCAAATGCAGACGCTTATTATGCTGGGCGAAAGCGACCAGGCGATGCAGGAGGTGCGAGGTTATGGCCTGGAGGATGGCGAGGAGTCCACGCAATGAAATTTGTAGATGAGTTTCGTGACCCAGAAGTAATCGCGAAGACCGCCGACGAAATTCGCCGACTGGCCGATCCCAGATCGGCACTATCGTCTGATGGAAGTTTGCGGCGGACATACTCATGCGATCTATCGCTTTGGACTGAAAGACATTTTGCCCGCCAATATTGAATTGATTCACGGGCCTGGCTGTCCGGTGTGTGTGCTGCCGATGGGCAGGATTGATGATGGGCTGGCGCTAGCTGAGGACCCGAATGTCATCTTCGCCGCCTTTGGTGACATGATGCGCGTTCCCGGCGTGCACGGTTCTCCACTGGAACGCAAGGCGCGTGGCATGGACGTCCGCATTGTGTACTCGCCCTCGGATGCGCTCAAACTAGCCAAAGCCAATCCGAGCAAGCACGTAATGTTTTTCGCTATTGGCTTCGAGACGACCGCCCCATCGTCCGCGCTGACGATCATGCGTGCCAAGGCGGAGGGTATCCGCAATTTTTCGCTGTTCTGCAACCACGTGACAATCATTCCCGCCATTCGCGCGATTCTCGACTCACCTGATATGCGTCTCGACGCATTCATCGGTCCGGGCCATGTGTCCACGGTGATTGGTTGCCGTCCGTACGAATGGATCGCAGCGAACGAACGGAAGCCCATCGTCGTTTCGGGTTTTGAACCGCTCGACATGTTGCAATCGATCGTCATGCTTCTGCGTCAGCTGAAGGCGGGCGAAGCCAAAGTCGAGAACCAGTACAAGCGGGTTGTGCCTTGGGAAGGGAACCGCGCCGCGCTTAAGGCCATGGCCGAAGTGTTCGAGTTGAGGCCGTATTTTGAATGGCGTGGATTAGGCTTCATCTCGCAATCGGCTCTTCGGGTTCGCAACAGTTACGCTGAGTGGGATTCCGAGCAGCGGTTCAGCGTGCCGGGCGTACGCGTTACGGATCCCAAAGCGGCGCAGTGTGGCGAAGTGCTGAAAGGAGTGCTTAAGCCCGCGCAGTGCAAACTGTTTGGGAAAGAGTGCACTCCGGAAAATCCCGTGGGCGCATTGATGGTTTCTTCGGAGGGATCGTGCGCAGCGTATCACAACTACGAACATCGCAAGACAGTGGCGAGCAACCTGGCGTGGCCAGCTTAAAGCCGGCAGTCGTCAGCGACGGAGTGCCGCCGCGAGTTAAGTTCCGCGAGCCGCAAATCGAGATGGCGCACGGCGCTGGGGGCATCGCGAGCCGCCGCCTAGTCGAGGGTCTGTTCGCCCCGCTGTTATTTCGCTCAGCTCGGCCGGATTTAAACGATGCGGCGTCACTCAACATCGGCGGCGTTCGTCTCGCGATGACCACGGATAGTTTCGTGGTGAAGCCGCTTAGCTTTCCCGGAGGCTCGATCGGCGAACTAGCGATCAATGGCACGGTGAACGACCTAGCGGTTTCTGGCGCGAAGCCCGAAGCAATCGTTGTCAGCTTCGTACTGGAAGCCGGTCTGCCGACAGAGGTGCTCGAGGCCGAAGTTCGCGCCATGGCACGAGCCGCGAAGGAGGCGGGCGTTGCAATAGTCGGTGGCGACACCAAGGTCGTCGAGCATGGCAAGGCCGACGGCATGTACATAGCAACCACTGGTGTCGGATCGTATCTGGGCGGCGTGCGCGTTGATGCGCGCTCAGTCAGGCCCGGAGACAAAATTCTGCTTTCGGGACCAATCGGCGATCATGGCGTCACCATCCTGTTGGCCCGGGGTGAATTGGACTTTGAAGCAGATTTGCGTTCCGACACGCGTTCGGTATTTCCGTTGGTGCAAGCTATGGCTGCTGAAGCCGCGCCGGGCATCCGATGGATGCGCGATCCCACGCGGGGCGGTGTCGCCACTTCGCTTAACGAGCTTGCTCGCGATTGCGGATTGGGCATGCATCTGTTCGAAGAGGAAATCCCAGTTCGCGATACGGTACGCGGAGCATGTGAACTTCTTGGCCTCGATCCGCTTCACATTGCCAATGAAGGGCAGTTCCTTGCGGTCGTTGCCGCCGAGTACGCAGATGCCGCGTTGAACGCGTTGAATGTGAGCATCGACGGCGGAGGCGCTAAGATCCTCGGCGAAGTGCAGGAGCATCCTGCCGGCTCGGTCTTGGTGAAGTCACTTTATGGCGGTAGCCGAATCGTCGACATGCTGGTGGGCGATCCTCTGCCGAGAATCTGTTAGGAGTTAGTTTGATGCCGGCCAGTTGCGAATTCGCGACTCTCGTGGAAGAGCGGCTGCTCGAACGAAATCGCTTGTGCGAGTCCTTCTTTTCGCGGGAAGCGCCCAGGCTGGCCGAGGCGTGTCGGGAAATGTCGGAACGCTTCTTGCGCGGGGGGCGCCTGCTTGCCTTCGGTCGCGGTCCGTATGCCACGGACGCACAGCATGTTTCTGTCGAGTTTGTTCATCCCGTAATTGTCGGTAAACGGGCCCTTCCAGCCTTGGATTTGTCCTTGCTCTTCGAGCCGTGGCTTCGTAGTGTTCTTCGCCCAGAAGATATCGCGATGGGATTCGGCCCGCCGGAATCTGACCCCGAAGTGTCTCGCGCATTGGAAGATGCCGCGCGCCGACGGGGCCATGACCTTCTCCCTCCCCGGCACCTCAGGGTCGTACTCCGTCGAAGCAGCTACGGCTCACCCTTTTATTCACCAAGAAATGATGGAAATTCTCTATCACACATTGTGGGAGACGGTGCACGTCTACTTCGAGCATCGGGAATTGGGACACGATGTCGGAGATGCCGGATTTCTGTATCCATTTCTAGGCCAGGAAAAGCAGCAAACCGATGACGTCAGCTCCGAAGTTGCGTCGTCCATCCTGATGAAAGTCAAGAACGACTCCGAGCTGCGTGAGAGAGTGGCGAACGAAGAGGCCGAACAAATCAGCAACACGGCCCAAGCCATTTTTGAGCGCGTCCAAAAGGGCGGGAAGCTGGTTCTTTTCGGCAACGGGGGCTCGGCTACTGACGCCAACGATTGGGCGATCGATTGCGTATTGCCGCCCGAAGGTTATCAAGCTGTGCCCGCGGTATCACTCTCGATGGAGCCCGCTAATCTGACTGCGGTCGCCAACGACGTCGGGGTTGAAGTCATCTTCCTGCGACAACTGATTGCGCAAGGCCGCCCCGAAGACATAGCCATCGGCATCTCGACCAGCGGAGGCTCGCGCAACATCATCATGGCCCTGGAAGAAGCTCGCAAGCGAGGGATGCTGACGGTAGCGCTCCTGGGTTACGACGGAGGCGAGATCCTGCGTCGCGGCCTTGCAGATTGGCCGCTGGTGGTGCACTGCGACTACATCCCGCGCATCCAGGAAGTGCAGGCATCTGTCTATCACATCATTCGCGAAATGTTGGAGGTCGCTGGTCGTGGCTAAGCTTGAACTCTTCGGCTCGGCGAGTTGCCCTTACACCAAGGAGATGCGGGAATGGCTGGAATGGCTCGGGCACGATTTTGTTGAGTATGACGTAGAGCATGATCGTGCTGCTCGTGAGCACTTGCGGTCGTTGGCCGTGACCTTGCGTACGGTTCCAGTCCTGGTCGAGGAAGGGAAAGTGGTACAAGTTGGGTGGCAAGGACGCGGCTGCATGGTCGACTGACAATGCATTTCCGACAACCGACCGACGAGATGAGTTACAGTTGGCCAGGCGGCAGAAGTCGAATTGAGTCGTGGCAGGAGACCACAGGGGCGTCTCTCGCCACGCCGCTTGAGCACTAAGATGCAGGTGCAATGCTGGAAACGTGAATCGTTTTGGTTGACGGATCCAGCGTTCCGGTGACTTGGACCGCTTGACCGTCGAATTTCTTCGCTCTGGCCTGGTCATCAAGCATGTAAATGGCCCTGGTAGTGTCGTCCCGCAGGACGAATTTTCCGCCTGACTTCGCGACTTTGCCGACGAATGTCTGTGAATCAGACATCTGCCTTACAGGCTGCCTGGCAGAGTCCGGTTGCGGCTGCTGAGCCGTCGGCTGATCCTGCTGCGCGTTTAAGCGCGGTTGGACCACACAAAATCCAGCAACGAGCGCCAGCGTAAGCAAGAGCGTTGACAACTTCAACCTCTTCATTACAATCCTCCCAAGAATTTTCGCTTACTGCTCCGCCATTGAAGAGCAAGGCTCTTGCCATAATGATGTTGGACGGCGTAAGTGCCTGATTCTTCAAAACCAGCTCAGGTCTCGTGTGACTCTACTTTCGTGCAAATGTGGGATGCCGATGGCGAAAATTTATCGGGTTGGGGTAGGTTCAAACTCGGCGACCCGATCCGCAACACGCAAGGAATCGCCAACCCAGCGAACGCAATCGACGTTTCGATTGGCGAGGACGATGCTGGCTAACGCTAAGATTTATCGGCAAAAACATCACTGCATCGGGCGCTTTCCATTCATGGCACGTAACGAAGAACTCGGACCTTCGGCTCTTTTATTCCCCGAAGGTGCCCTTGACCTGTGCCGTAACGCGCGCATAATACCAACTACTCGAATGACCGGCAGGGGCGGTTGGCCTTTCAACTCTCGCCGCCTCGCACCGACGTAAACTCGGCAACTTATCCAGCCACCCGTTAATTGCAAAAAGTAGAGGTCATCGTGCAGAGGCAAACACCCTTCGTCCATCATCGCCGCTGGTTTACCTTTTGCTGTGAATTGCCGAGGAAACTTCTCGTCGTGCTCGCCCTGGTCTTAGTGAGCGACACGTTGGCGCTGGCGCAAATCGACCGTCTGAGTCTTGGTGCGCGATTCGACGCGACCGGTTCGCAATTGACCTTTCGCGTGTATTCATCTCATGCCACGCGGATTGACTTGTATCTGTATGCGCTCCCCACGACCGCCGATGAAGTTGCTCGTGTCCCATTGGTTCGGGACTCGGCCACTTCGGTTTGGTCCGCCACTGTGCCAATTAAGCGCATTCGTAAGAAGTTCGGTATTCCCGGAACGATCTACTACGGCTATCGCGCCTGGGGGCCGAACTGGACTTTCGATCCGAGTTGGACGAAAGGAAGCAAGGCAGGATTCGTGAGCGATGTGGACGCCGATGGGAACCGGTTCAACCCCAACAAGCTTCTGTACGATCCCTACGCTCGCGAACTTAGCCAGGATCCGATTACTCCGCAACAGCGTGACGGCACTATCTATGCCTCGGGTCCCGACCACTTTCTTCGCGACACGGGAAAAGACGCGCCCAAAGGCATCGTCCTTACTAGCCTGACCGCCGATGTCGGGACCAAGCCACAGCGCTCGCTGAAGGACGACATCATCTACGAGGTGCACCTTCGAGGACTCACAGAAGCCGACCCCAGTATCTCCGCGAACTTGCGTGGAACCTATGCTGGCGCAGCCGCCAAGGCACCCGCTCTGAAAAGCCTTGGAATTACGGCCGTGGAATTTCTTCCCGTGCAGGAGACTCAGAATGACGCCAACGGTCTGGATCCTACCGGTCCAGACGGCGATAACTATTGGGGATATTCCACGCTGAACTATTTCGCTCCCGATAGACGCTACTCGTCTGACAGGTCGGCGGGAGGTCCAACCCGCGAGTTCGAAGCCATGGTGAAGGCCTTTCACGATCAGGGAATTAAGGTCTTTATTGACGTTGTCTACAACCACACCGGCGAAGGTTATGCCTACGGCCCGGACCCGACAACATACAACCTTATGTCGTGGCGCGGCTTGGACGATCAAACCTATTACGTTTTGACGAATGACGCTCAATCCTCCTATGACAACACGGGTGTGGGCGGCGATTTCAACACCGACAATCCGGTGGCGCAGGATCTGATCGTGGACTCGCTGGCGTGGTGGCGCGATCAACTTGGGGTAGACGGTTTCCGGTTCGATCTGGGTGCCGTTCTCGGTAATACCTGCCAGCGCGGCTGTTTCAACTTCGACAAAATGTCTCCTCAAACTGCGCTGAACCGAATAGCGCGCGACTTGTCCCCACGTCCTCCGACTGGCGGGGCAGGCGTTGATTTGATCGGCGAGCCATGGGCCGCGTCAGGTGATGGGGCTTATGAGTTAGGCAATTTTCCTTCGGGCTGGTCCGAATGGAATGGCAAGTTTCGCGACGACGTTCGCACCAGCCAAAACAAACTCGGCGTTGCTCCCGTTACCACCGCAACCTTGGCGACGAGATTTACGGGTTCAGCGGACCTGTTTCAGAACAGCGGCCGTCGTCCATGGAACTCTATCAACTTCGTGGTGGCCCACGATGGCTTTACGCTCGCCGATCTGTACCAATTTAACGCCAAGAACAACAACCAGGCTTTTCCCGCCGGCCCGTCGGATGGAGGAACCGATGACAACATCAGTTGGGACCAGGGCGGAAACGCGAGCGACCAGCGCAAAGCTGCTCGCAACGGACTCGCACTGCTGATGCTAAGCGCGGGCACACCGATGATGACTGGGGGCGATGAATTTTTGCGCTCGCTGAACGGTAATAACAATGCTTATAACCTGGACACGGCTTTTAATTGGCTGAGCTACCAGGTCAACGATCAGCAGAAGACCTTCACGACCTTTGCTCAACGGTTGATCGCTTTCCGCAAAGCGCATCCGGCGCTTCGTCCCGCGGATTACTACACTGCCTCACAGGTGTTATGGTATCGGCCGGACGGCGGTAACGCCGATTCGACCTACTTCACCAACCCTGATAATCACGCGATTGCCTGGACGATTGACGGAACCTCGTTCCAGGACCCAAACAGCTCACTCTACATCGCTTATAACGCGTGGTCCGGCGATGTGACATTTACGTTGCCCTCGCCGGGCGATGGGAAGAGCTGGTATCGCGCAATGGATACCTCTCCATTTCTCGAAACTGGCGGGAATATGACGGTTCCCGGAACGGAAGAGAGGATCGGCGCGGCTGGCGCGACCTATGACCTCGGCGGACGCGCCGTGCTGGTTCTTATTGCTAAGTAACGGATCAGAAGGCGTTCGTGCGAGAGCGCGATGAACATGGTGGCAATGATCACTCCAAACTGAAGGCAGTAATCCGGCGAAGCATCCAAGGCAGCTTGGGAGAGTGTCAACCGCCGCTTTAATATCGCTTGCAAGCGGAATTCGCTTCGCTGGAGAGATGAAACGTACCATGCCCAGTCTAACGACGACTGACCGTGGGCTATGAAGAGCCGACGTTCTCCGCTATCTTTAGTAACACTGGCTTGACGTGCTCAAATCGGCGGTTATGGTTGTAATGGTTGAGGTGGAGACGGCTATATTTGAGGGGCACTTGTCACGAAACTCATGAACCCTTCTCTGCCCAAAAAGCATCTTTTTAGCAATACCTGATAAGTCGAGGAGCACCTTTGAAAACCCTTGCACTTTTAGCGCAGTCCTGTCTGGCTTTGTCTGCAATCCTGGCAAACTCGGGGTGCAGCAGCACGGAGGCAAAACAGCCTGCACAGCACGCGATGCCGGTGAAGACGCAGACGATCAGTCTCGAACCGGTTCCCAGGGCGGATGAGTATGTGGCCACCATTAAGTCACGGCGATCGGCCAGCATTCAGCCCCAGGTCAACGGCACACTAACCCGTATTCTGGTGAAATCGGGCGACCATGTGACGGCTGGAGAGGCCTTGATGACCATCGACCCGCTGAAGCAGCAAGCAACGGTGGATCAGGAGAAGAGCACCGAGGCACAGAAAAAGGCCGTCTACGACTACAACAGGATCGAGTTGGACCGCCAGCGCCTGTTGTTCGAGTCTGGAGTTACCAGTAAGCAGAACTACGATCAGGCAGTGCAGGCGTACGCAAATTCCAAGGCCGACTGGGAAGCGTCCATGGCAGCACGAGTAACGCAACAGCGCGAGCTCGCTTACTACAACCTTGAGGCCCCCTTTGCCGGCGTTGTGGGCGATATCCCGGTGCACTTGGGGGACTACGTCTCGTCACAGACCCTGTTGACCACAGTGAACGAGAACAAAGAACTTGAGGCTTATGTGTACATACCGACGGAGCGAGCTGGCGATATTCGTATGGGGCTGCCGATACAGATTGTGACCAGTGACGGCGAGCTAATCGAAAGCACAAAAATCTATTTTGTTTCGCCACAGGTCGACAACTCCCTGCAAGGCGTTTTGGTGAAAGCACCGATCCATGCCTCGCTCGATCGGTTTCGCAACGAACAGCTGGTTAAGGCGCGGGTCATATGGAGCACCGCTCCCACTCCAACGGTACCCGTGCTCGCGGTTACGCGAATCGGCGGTCAGCCGTTTGTCTACGTAGCTACTCAGCAGGGAGACGGCCACGTCGCTAAGCAGCGCGCGGTAACTCTCGGGGATACGATTGGAAACAACTACGCGGTTACAGGTGGCTTAACGCCCGGCGACCAAGTCATCATTTCGGGAACGCAGTTCCTGGTGGACGGAACGCCCATTCAACCAACGAGCTAGCCACAACCCGATAGGCACGTGCCTCCCGTGACGGGCGGTGCAAGAGAGGAATTACTCGCTTGGTTGATTTTTTCATTCAAAGGCCTATTTTTGCTACGGTCTGCGCGCTCCTGATTATTCTTGCCGGAGCGGTCTGCATTCCGACTCTGCCGATTGCGCTCTATCCAAACCTGGCCCCACCGCAAGTCAACGTTTCGAGCAACTACGTCGGGGCCAATGCGCAGGTAGTCGAGTCCGCTGTCACCATTCCTTTGGAACAGCAGATCAACGGCGTCGAGGGCATGCACTACGTGACGTCGACGAGTTCCAACGACGGGACGAGCAGCATCAACGTTACGTTTCGTACGGGCTACGACCTGAATATCGCAGCGGTCGACGTGCAGAACCGCGTCGCCACCGCGCTGGGACGGCTTCCTCAGGAGATCAAGAACACCGGCGTTACCATCACCAAAGCAAATCCGAATTTCGTGTTTGGCGCCGGCTTCTATTCGCCTGACGGCAGCCTCTCCGACCAGTACATCTCTAATTATCTCGACGTTTACGTTAAGGACGCGTTGAAGCGTGTTCCCGGTGTGGGCGACGTCGTGATCTTCGGCGAGCGCAAGTATGCAATGCGGGTGTGGCTGGATCCCTCGAAGTTGGCGGCGCGCCAGCTGACTGCCGCTGACGTGGTTTCCGCCTTACAGGAGCAAAACGTCGAGATCCCAGCTGGGCAATTGGGGCGTCCTCCTTCCAACCCCAAGCAGGATTTTCAGGTAACCCTGCGGGTCATAGGGCGGCTGTCGGACCCTCGCGAATTTGAGAATATCATCCTGAAGAACACTCCCAACGGCATCGTGCAATTGAGAGACGTAGGGCGGGCTGAGGTCGGCTCCGAGAGCTACGATTCGAACCTGATGTACAGCGGGCACGAGGCGGTCGGCATTGGTGTTCAGCAACTCTCGGATGCCAACGCATTGGAAGTGGACAAGAACGCGAAAGCGGCGTTGGCGGAACTGGCAAAATCATTTCCACCAGGAATCAGTTATGTGGTCGCGTTTGACACCACAACCGTTGTTGGCGATTCAGTGCGGGAAGTCGTGACCACGTTGGAGGAAGCGATCGCGATCGTGATCGTGGTGATCTTCCTGTTCTTGCTCGATTGGCGGGCAACCATTATCCCGGCAGTTACGATCCCGGTCTCGCTGATCGGAACGTTTGCGTTCGTCAAGATCTTCGATTTCTCCATCAACTCGCTGACGCTGTTCGGGATCACGCTGGCGACCGGTCTGGTCGTAGATGACGCGATTGTAGTCATCGAAAATGCGCAGCGCCATATCGATGAAGACAAGACTGACCCGCGCACGGCAACGTCGGCAGCGATGAAGGAAGTGTCGGGCGCAGTGGTGGCAACATCACTGGTATTGATCTCGGTGTTCGTGCCGGTTTCATTCTTCCCGGGCACAACTGGCATTCTCTACAAACAATTCTCGTTGACGATCGCGTTTGCGATCGCGATTTCGCTGTTCAATGCGCTCACGCTCTCGCCTGCGCTAGCAGCTATCCTCCTGCGTGGTGAGGAGTACAAGTATTCGGCCTTCGATTGGACGCACATCGGCTGGCTCACGCGGGCCTACGGCAAGTTTGCGCACGGCGTCGATCGCGGCATCCGCGGCTTGGCCTCAGGCTATGGCAAAGCCATTACCAAGACGTTGAAGTATCGGTACGTGATGATAGTTTTGTTCGTCGCTGGGCTCGCCGCCGCGGCCTATATGTACGTTCACGTTCCTACCGGGTTCGTGCCGCAAGAAGACCAGAACTACTTCATCGTCGTAGTTCAAGCACCACCTGGAGCATCGCTTTCCTATACGTCGAGAATCTCGACGGAAGCAGAAAAGATTCTGCTCGCCGACCCGGATGTATTCGGCACGTTCGCCATACCAGGGTTCTCGCTGACCGGCGGCAGTGCGTCGAACTATGGACTCATCTTCGCTCCGCTGAAGTCAATCGACGAGCGCAAAGCCAAGGGGCACGCCGCCAGTGACATTGTTGCGCGGGTTGCTCCTAAGCTCTTTGGGATCCCGGGGGCGATCGTGGCTGCTTTCGAGCCGCCTGCTATTCAAGGCATCGGCAGCTTCGGCGGTTTTCAATTTCAATTGCAGGACCTCGGTCGCAATACTCTGCAGGACCTTGACGACGTTGCGCATAAAATCGTTGGTGCCAGCCGCCAACGCAAGGACCTCACAGGACTCTTTACTAGTTTTACTGCTAACGATCCTCAGCAAC